>JAOARM010000010.1 GCA_025210515.1 Vallitalea sp.
ATGAATTCAAAATTGTTTATGGAGGTAGTGTTACACCAGAAAATGCAGAGCAGTTAATGAATGAACCACATATTGATGGTGTATTTGTTGGTAGATCAAGTCTTAATATCGAATCATATGAGACTATTTTTAGAAAAGTTTATGAAAGTTCATGTAGAAAATAAGATATATGTATAATTATGGAATTAGCTTAACTAGAAAGGAGAAAAATGGATAGAATAATTATTGATGAATTGAAAAAGGAATTTATAGCTGCTGCTAATAGAGCATATAATAGTAAAATTCAAACAGGTACAGGTGGAAATATTAGTATTAGAGTACCTGGTGAGGACATAATGTTGATTAAACCAAGTGGAATTTCTTTTACAGACTGTACTATGGATAACATTATATTGACTACTTTAGATGGACAAGTTATTGAAGGAGATGGAAAACCTTCTAGAGAAGCTTATTTGCATAGGGAAATATATAAACTTAATGATGAAATCAATTCAATAGTACATTGCCATGCGCCTTGGTCCATTGCTTGGTCTTTACGTGAAAAAGTGCTAGATACTATAACACAGCATGCAAAGCTCAAGCTCGTTAACCAGATACCTGTTATTGACATTATAAAACCTGTTATTACAGAAGAAGAAATCCATAAGATACTATGTCATTATACTAATAACACAATATTAAAAGCATTTTTACTTAAAGGACATGGAATTGTTGCTGTTGGTAGTAAGGTACGTGATACAGAATATCTTGCAGAACTGATTGAAGAAACAGCTCAAATATCCTGTATAGATAGAAGTATGTAAGGGATATTTTTATTGTTATTTCATAGTTTCTATATTAAAATATAAATATCTAATTAGGAGATTTGTTATGAAGATATTTAGTTTATTAAGAGTTAAACTTTCATTATTTCATCTGATTGTTACTGTGACAACGATAACATTAATCGTGGTTCTTATTTCGTATGTTTATAAGGAAAAGAATAGACAGGAATTTGAAGGTTTAACTATGACAACTCTTAATTCTTTCGCAATTAATATTGAAACTTATTTAGATGACCTTGAAAGGTTAACAATAAGTCCTTATCTTGATGATGACATTGTACATGCTCTAAATCTAAAGGCAGATGATCTTTATGACTTTGCAGATGATTATACCAAGCTTTTAGCTGATCGGTCCCTTGAAGATCTTCTTCCTAATTATTTAACAAATACGAGGAAAGATATAAGTGGGACAATTCTGGTTGCAATGGATGATAGTTACTATTTAACGCCTAATTATTCGACTAGTGTTAAAAGCCAATATCCTTTTAAAAAACAAAGTTGGTATCAGAAATCATTTGAAGCAGATGGCAATGCTGTATTTATTAGTCCCCACTATCAAGAATATTTGAATAATAATAATTCTAGTAAAGTTTTTTCCGTGTCTAGATTGATTAAAGATCCTACTTCGCACAAGCCATTAGCTATTATAATGGCTAATGCTAATTTTTCTATATTTGAAAAAATATTTAAAGATGTTGATTTAGGTGTTTATGCTATTAATTTAATTATGGATGGAGATAATAATATTATTTATTCAAGCAAAATAATTGATAGCAAAGTGGAAGATGAATTAAAGGATATTAGTGGTGACATTATTGTAGGTGAAAAAGACTCTTATTCTGTCATTACCAAATCAATAGGAAAAGCAAACTGGAAAATTGTTACATTGTTATCCAATAAAGAAATGCAAGATAAAATTAATTGGATGTATAGAATTGGGATTTTATTAGTTCTTGGTGGTCTGATTATTACATATATCTTTTTTGATATGTTAGTTTTTACAATAGTAAAACCTTTCAAAAAGATAATAGAAGTTATGGCAGATGTCCAAAAAGGTGATTTATCTTCTAGAGTTAATTTGAATAAAAATGATGAGATTGGACAGTTAGGTCAGGCTCTTGATGAAATGATTGAAAATCTGGATTCGCTGATACAAAGCGAATATTTAGCTAAACTGAATCAGCGTAATGCTGAATATTATGCTCTTCAAGCTCAAATGCATCCACATTTTCTATACAATACATTAAATGGTTTTATTGCTCTTAACAGAATGGGAGAACGTCAAAATTTAGAACAAGCAATATTATCACTAACAGGAATGTTAAGATATACATTAGATGAAAAAAATTGGGCAACACTAGAAGAAGAGTTTTTATTTCTTGAAAAGTATTGTAATCTTCAACAACTAAGACTTCAAGAAAAATTACAACTTTATTTTTATCTAGACGATAGATTAAAAATGGTACATGTTCCCAAATTATTATTACAGCCCATTGTTGAGAATGCTATATTACATGGAATTGCACCAGCTGATAAAATATGTGAATTAGAAATTACTTGTGAACTAATTATTGATGAAGAAAAGCAAATCATATTAATTCATGTTTCAGACAGTGGTATTGGTTTTGATAGTGAAAAATTCACAGAATATGGAATTGGAACTAAAAATACGGAAGAACGTTTAGGATTGTTTTTCCCAAATGGAAAAATGATTATAGAAAGTATTGAAAATGAAGGAACTGATATTAGTATGATAATTCCGATAGAGGAAGTGGAAGGTTTATGATTATTATTGCAGATGACGAAAAACTATCACGAATCACACTTATTAGTATGTTGGAAGAGTTGAATTACAACAAATATGATATTCACGAAGCATCTAATGGTGAAGAATTAGTTGAGATGGTCAAAGAGCTAGCGCCTAGGATTGTTTTTGTTGATATTCAGATGCCAAAACTTAATGGTTTAGAGAGTATTAAGCAAGCTAAAGCATATGCGCCAAATACAAAATGGATAATTCTATCAGGATATTCTGAATTTAGTTATGCTCAAGAAGCAGTTCATCTTGGTGTATCAGATTATTTATTAAAGCCTGTATCACTTATTGAATTAGAAAATGTTTTAAAGAACACCATCGGGCAGTATGAAGATAATTTACATGTTTTAAATATGAATTATACTAACTTAATAACTAAACTATTTAATAGAGATAGTGATAAGATTAAGATGGAATTGTTTAACCGATATATTAGTAGCTATTTCATTGGGTATGTAGTTCTAGTAAATGGAAATAGATCTAATTTTAATAAAGTTTTTTATAAACATATGGATTTAGCTGTGAATGAAATAATTGGAATGAATAATAATATGGCTATTATCAATCTTCACAATTCCCGTATTGCTATGATATGTAAATATTCTAAAATTGAAGAAAAACATCAGATTGAAGAGTTACTAGAAGAAAAAATTAATATTATAGCAAAAGAGATTATGGATGAAGCCAGTGATGTAAGTTTTAGCGTTATTGATCTTACGCCAGATTCCTCTCTGGAAGAGTTAAAAGAACAAGTCAATTCAGTAGTTAAGTATGGACATTTATCGGTGATAACTAATATGTTTGGAATTATAAACATTAACTATTTTAATAAGCTAGCCAATAATGATGCACTAAATAAACTCGGAAAATATTTAGGAGAGCTTGCTGATTGCTATAATCGTAGCATGTATTTGGATTATAACAATATTGTTGATGAATTAGAAAAACTATTAGCTAGTAACGATATAGATCGGAAAATAATTTATAATGGTATGGGTTATCTAACTAAAGTGATGGATTTTGATGAAGAGTTATTTGAGAAATATCATAAGGTTAGTGCGAATAATAATACTGGTATAATAAAAGAATTAAGAGAAATTGGAGAGAAAATACTTACTAAAAAAAGTTCAAAAAGCGAAAAAAGAGGAACTATTGATCAGATTAAACATTATATTAAGCAAAATTATATGTTGGATATTGGAGTTAAGGAGATCGCTAATTATTTTAATATCACTCCAAATTATCTATGTTCACTTTTTCATGAAAAAACAGGTACAACATTACTGAAATATTTAACAAAAACAAGAATGTCTAAAGCAAAAGAAACATTGTCTTTAGATAATTCTATTAAAATTCAAGTTGTGGCAGAACAGGTGGGCTATTATAGCACAAGTCATTTTAATAAAGTATTTAAGAAGCACTATGGCTATTCGCCAGCTGCTTATAGAGATATGAAAGCAGAAAAAAAATAAGTTTTTAGAACTAATTAAAATATATATTAATATCATAAGGAGGCATATGATGAAACTAAGTAAAAATTATGTGTTTTGGTTTGTAACAGGAAGTCAGCATTTATATGGACCTAAAACTTTGGAAGAGGTAAAAAAAGATTCACAAGGAATTGTAGAAGGACTTAATGAAAAGGGAGCCCTAGATTACAAAGTTGAGTTTAAGGCGCTACTAACTACATCTGAAGAAATCACGTCACTTATGAAAGAAGCTAACAATGATCCTAATTGTGCAGGTATTATTGGTTGGATGCATACTTTTTCTCCAGCAAAAATGTGGATTAAAGGATTAAGTATACTAAGCAAACCTTTTGTTCATCTTCATACTCAATTTAACCGTGATATTCCTTGGAGCGAAATTGATATGGACTTTATGAATCTTAATCAATCTGCTCATGGTGGAAGAGAATTCGGATTTATTAACACTAGACTAAGACAACCACGTAAAGTTATTGTTGGTTATTGGGAAGCAGCAGCAGTTAGTGAACAACTTAATAACTTCATGAATGTTTGTGTAGCTATTGCTGAATCAAAATGCCTAAAAGTTGCTCGATTTGGTGATAATATGCGTTATGTTGCAGTAACTGAAGGAGATAAAGTAGAAGCTGAGATTAAATTTGGATGGGAAATCAATGGTTATGCTGTTGGTGATTTAGCTCAATATGTTAATGCAGTAACTGATGAAGAAGTGGATGCTTTATATGAAGAGTATAAAAAGAGTTACAATATAGTAGATGAATCTCAAGATAATGTAAAATCTATTAAATATCAAGCTAAAATAGAAATTGGTATGGAAAGATTTTTAGTAGAAGGTGGTTTTGGAGCGTTTACTACAACTTTTGAAGATCTTCATGGATTAGAACAATTACCTGGTCTTGCAGTACAGAGATTAATGGAAAAAGGATATGGATTTGCTGGTGAAGGTGACTGGAAAACAGCTGCATTGGTACGATTAACTAAGATTATGGGAAATAATACAGGGCTTGGAACTTCTTTTATGGAAGATTACACTTATCATATGGATCCATCTAATCCAATGGTTTTAGGAGCGCATATGCTAGAAATTTGTCCAACAATTGCTGATGGAGTTGTGGATATTAAAGTAAATCCTCTAGGTATAGGTGGAAAAGCTGCTCCTGCAAGATTCACTTTTGAATGTAAAACAGGGAAAGCTCTTAATGCATCTTTAGTTGATTTGGGTGGAAGAATGCGATTAATCATTAATGAAGTAGATGCTGTAAAAGCACCAAATGAGATGCCAAAGCTACCAGTGGCACAAGCTATGTGGGTACCACAGCCATCTCTTGAAGAAGGAGCAAAAGCATGGATATTAGCTGGAGGAGCACATCACACAGTATATTCAATGGATGTTAATACAGAGCAATTAATAGATTTTGCAGAATTTATGGATATTGAAACTGTTATAATTAATAATAATACAAATTTGAGTACTTTTAGACAAGAACTAAAACTACAAGATTTAGTTTGGAATCTAAAATCTAGATAATTATTGATTTCAATCTAATAATTTACAATTTCTATTTAGTTGTATAAAATGTTATTATGAATTAAATGTGTTTTAGAAGGAGGAAAATAGAAATGGGTAAATATACTATAGGTATAGATTATGGAACACAATCAGGACGTGCGGTGATAATTGATGTTAGTAATGGTAACGAGGTTGCATCACATGTGACTCCTTATAGAGATCATGTTATTGATGAGAAATTACCTCACAAAGATATAAAATTAGAACAAGATTGGGCGTTACAAAATCCAGATGATTATGTGGATGTACTTGTTTCTAGTGTTCCAAAAGCAATGGAGATAGCTGGAATTAATAAAGATGATGTAATAGGTATAGGTGTGGACTTTACATCTTGTACTATGATGCCTGTTAATAAGGATGGAAAAGTTCTGTGTCAACTTGATGAATACCGAGATAATCCTCATGCATGGACAAAATTATGGAAGCATCATGCTGCTCAAGATGAAGCTGATAAATTAAATGCTATTGCAAGAGAACGTGGAGAAACTTTTCTTGCAAGATATGGGAATAAGATTTCATCAGAATGGTTAATTCCTAAGATTTGGCAGATAGTTGATGAAGCTCCTGAAATCTATGATGCTGCATATAGCTTTATGGAAGCAACTGATTGGATCACTATGCAGATGACAGGAAATATGGTTCGTAATAGCTGTACAGCTGGTTATAAAGCTATTTGGCACAAACAAGAAGGATTTCCAGAGCCTGAATTTTTCAAAAGTCTACATCCAAAATTAGAGAATCTTGTTGAAGAGAAGTTTATTGGAGATATTCTTCCAATTGGATCAAAAGCTGGTGAATTACAACAAAAATTAGCAGAGCAAATGGGGTTGAATGCTGGTATTTCAGTATGTGTTGGTAATGTAGATGCTCACGTAGCAGCACCTGCGGTTGATGTAACACAACCAGGTAAAATGCTAATGATTATGGGAACAAGTGCTTGTGATATATTGCTTGGCTCCGAAGAAAAGTTAGTTAATGGTATGTGTGGTGTTGTTGAAGACGGTGCTATACCTGGGTACTTTGCATATGAAGCGGGACAATCTGCTGTTGGAGATATTTTCGAATGGTTTACAACTTACTGTATTCCAGAAAAATATCAAGTAGAAGCAAGAGAACAAGGAAAAAATATACACGTATATCTTGAAGAAAAAGCTAGAGAACTTAGACCAGGTGAAAGTGGTATTATCGCTCTTGATTGGTGGAATGGAAATAGGTCAGTACTTGTTGATACAAATCTTACTGGTGTCTTCCTTGGTATGACACTATTAACAAAACCAGAAGAATTATATAGAGCTTTAATTGAAGCAACAGCTTTTGGAAAAAGAAAAATAATTGATACTTTTGAGCAGTCCGGAGTGCCAGTTAATGAATTATATGCTTGTGGTGGTCTTCCAGAGAAAAATAAAATGTTAATGCAAATCTTTGCAGATATTACTAATAAACCTATTAGAATTTCAGCTTCTGCTCAAACTCCAGCTCTTGGAGCTGCTATGTTTGCGTCAGTTGCGGCAGGAGCAGAAGTTGGTGGATATGATAATATCGTAGATGCAGCAAAGAATATGGCAAAGCTAAAAGAAGAGGTTTTCAAGCCAATTCCTGAAAACGTAGAAATATATGAGAAATTATATCAAGAATATGAACTATTACATGACTACTTTGGTCGTGGAGCTAATGATGTTATGAAGCGATTAAAGAAAATAAAATCAGAAGTTAAATAGGAAGGAGAAAATATGCTAGAAAAGTTAAAAGAACAGGTATTTAAAGCGAATATGGAACTTCCTAAAAAAGGGTTAGTTACCTATACATGGGGTAATGTTAGTGGCATTGACAGAGAAAAAGGTTTAGTTGTTATAAAGCCAAGTGGTGTGGAATATGAAGAAATGACAGCTGAAGATATGGTTGTTATTGATATGGATGGTAAAGTTGTAGAAGGTAAGTACAAGCCTTCTTCAGATACGGCAACTCATTTGGAGTTATACAAAGCATCACCAAATATCGGGGGAATTGTTCATACTCATTCAAGATGGGCTACTAGTTTTGCTCAAGCAGGTAGAAGAATACAAGCTTTTGGTACAACTCATGGGGATTATTTCTATGGGGATATTCCTTGTACAAGACCTATGAAAAATAGTGAGATTCAAGGGGAATATGAAAAAGAAACTGGAAAAGTTATTGTTGAGACTTTTAACGAAAAAGAAATAGATTTTTCGCAGGTTCCAGCAGTATTGGTACATGAACATGGACCATTTACTTGGGGCAAAAGCCCAGCAGATGCAGTTTATCACGCTGTTGTACTTGAAGAAGTAGCACATATGGCTTATGCAACAATTGTTCTTAAAGATATAAGTGAAAAAGAGAGCATGAAACAAGAACTTTTAGATAAGCATTTTCTTCGTAAACATGGTGCCAATGCTTATTATGGTCAATAATAAGAACTAATAATAATTTAGTATAATAATTACGAAAGACACTATTTAAGTATTATTAATAAATCTCCATTTAGGAGATACTATAAAAATACACATAGTGTCTTTTTTGTGCTGTTATATTAAAGAATAAATTTTCATTTAGCATATCAAATAGAAGTACTTTCATAATTGTAAAAGCATTTGCCTAATAATTGGAATTCACATATAGACATTAAACATTATAAGTCGCATCTTTGAGGCTTTGATTCGAATATTTTTGGTGTAAAAATAGAAAATGTTCGAATTGCTATTGATTTTTACATCTAAATCTGATAAAATTTTATAGGATTATGTTTATAACCCATATAAAAATATAATATTTCATATAAAGTGATAAGTTGGGGAATATAATTCATATGTCTATATAAATTCCTTTCAGGAAGGGGTAATGAATATGTCAACAAAAGTAATTATAGGAGCTCAATGGGGCGACGAAGGTAAAGCGAAAATAATTGATATATTATCAGAAGAAGCAGATGTGGTTATTAGATCACAAGGTGGCAATAATGCAGGACATACAGTAACTGTTAATGATGAAGTATATAAATTTCATTTAGTACCATCAGGTATTCTCTATCCAGGAACATCATGTATAGTAGGAAATGGTGTTGTTATTGATCCAAAAGGTATATTAGAAGAAATAACTAATCTACATAATAAAGGTATCGCTACTGATAGTCTTAAGATTAGTTTAAGAGCTCATTTAGTTATGCCTTATCATAAAGTTCTTGATGGTATTAAAGAAGAATATAGAGGTAATAGTGATATTGGAACAACTAAAAAAGGAATAGGCCCATGTTATATGGATAAAGCTGAACGTTCTGGTATTAGAGTGTGTGACTATCTTAATTTTGAAGTTTTTGAATCAAAAGTTAGAGAAAATGTAAAAATAAAAAATTCTATTATAAAAAATGTATATGAACAAGACGTGCAATTTGATGCAGATGAAATTATAAAAGAGTACAGCGAATATCTAGAAGAACTGAAAAAGTATTTTGCAGATACAACAGTATTAGCTCATGAAGCCATTGTATCAAACAAAAAGGTGCTTTTTGAAGGAGCACAAGGTACATTGCTTGATATAGATCTTGGAACATATCCTTATGTAACATCATCTCATCCAATAACTGGGGGAGTTTGTGTAGGTGCAGGTGTTGGCCCTACAATGATAGATGAGTGTATTGGTGTTATGAAAGGCTATGTAACAAGAGTAGGAAAAGGACCTTTCCCTACAGAGTTATTTGATGAAACAGGAGATAAGATTAGAGATATAGGACATGAGTTTGGAACGACTACAGGAAGACCAAGAAGATGTGGATGGTTTGACGCAGTTATTGGTAAATTTGCTGTTAGAACAAGTGGACTAACAAGTATTGCGCTTAATAAAATTGATGTATTAGCTAACATTGATAAAGTTAAAATTTGCGTTGCTTATAAAAAGGGTGAAGAGATACTACCTGAATTCCCAGCTAGCTTAGAAGAATTAGCTAAATGTGAACCAGTATATGAAGAAATGGAAGGTTGGGGAGAAATAAGCCATATTCGTTCATATGATGAGTTGCCAGAAACAGCAAAAGCATATGTTTCACGTGTAGAAGAATTATGTGGCGCTAAGGTAACTATGATTGGTGTTGGACCAAATAGAGATCAAAATATATATGTAAATTAAATTCAATTATAAGTTATATGAGCAAGAATGTTAAAGAGGTATATTAGCATTCTTGTTTTTTTGTATATTCTTATAAATTATTTTGGAATAATAATTAATAAAAATAGGTATACGTTAGTAAGAGGTAATATTAATAATGAAGAAGTTTTGAAAAGAACAAAAGAGTTGTTAAGTGAATAAGATTGAGTTAATATAGTAAGATAGATAATATAATAGAAGGTGAAAACTTAGATTAAAAAAAGTAAGTCTTCATAAATAAATTGAATGAATTTCATAAGTGGATAATATAATTTTAATTATTGGTTATATGAAACACAGAGATTACTCAATAAATATATAGGAGGATAAGATATTGAACGTACAATCTATAATTGATTACACATTATTAAAACCAGAATCAAGAAGAGATGATATTAAAAAATTATGTGAGGATGCAATAAAATATAATTTTGCATCAGTTTGTGTTAATCCGACTCATGTTAAGATGGTGGCAGAGAATTTAAAAGGTACTGATGTAAAAGTATGTACAGTTGTTGGGTTTCCGCTGGGAGCTACTACAACAAATGTAAAAGTTTTTGAAACAGAAGATGCTATTAAAAATGGAGCTATGGAAATTGACATGGTACTTAATATAGGTGCAATGAAAGAAAAAAATTATGATTTAGTGGAAAGTGATATTAAAGCAGTAGTTGATAAATGCAAGGAAAATAATGCTTTGTCTAAAGTGATATTAGAAAACTGTTTGTTAGACAATGATGAAATTGTGAAAGCATGCCAAATATGTAAAAATGCAGGAGCTGATTTTGTAAAAACTTCTACAGGGTTTAATTCTGGTGGCGCAACAGTTGAAGATATTAGATTAATGAGAGAAACTGTAGGTGCTGATATGGGTGTAAAAGCATCTGGAGGAGTAAGAAGTTATGAAGAAGCTGTAGCTATTATTGAAGCTGGGGCTAGTAGAATTGGGTCATCAAGGAAATTATTACCAGAAGATTAATATATTTTCTTGTTTAATAGTGTATGACTTCTAGTTCTTTCAAATGAAGTATCTTTGTATACAGTGATATTTAAAAAGCTTTATGGAGATTTTGATATCAAGTTATTCTGGTGATATTGAATAAAGCCGTAAAAAGAATTTATTGGAATCTAATACTTTAGGATATCATATTAAAGCCCTTGACCTATTTATTTAATAGGTAGGGGCTTTAGTATTTGGACAAATGTATTATTTAATAAAATAATAACTTTTTACAAAAGATACCGAATGTCACGAGTTGACGACCAAATATTACGCCATTATTTACAATTTAAAATTATTAGTATATACTTAAATCAATACATATGCAATAAATAGTATTAATGTTGTAACGAATGATATTGGTGAGCAACAATAAGTGTTCATATAATAACTACGATCTAGTCATGAAAAACTATAAAATTACTATTAATTGAATTAGTTTTCTAGTTTACATTTAGTGATATTAACGTGTAAGTAGACTTATAAAATTTCTAGTAAAATAATTAAATAAGGAGGGTTAGTTTTGAAAAAAAAAATTATTTTGGGTATATTGATAGTTGTTATTCTAACAATATTTATATTTTGGAAAAAATATAAACTTGATATTCAGTTATTTGTTGAAGAATTAAAATTACGTGATGATAATAGTGTGGAAAAAATAGTAACTGTTAAAGCATCTGATTTAATTAATAGATTGAGCTATTGTTATAATAATAACAATTCAATAGACAAAATAAATAATTATTTTGATGATGATTGTAATATAGATTTATTAAATTCACTTTATATTTATAGCGAGGATATACAACCAAAAATACTCTATAACTTAAAAAATAGGAATCAATCAAATGGAGGAATGCTGGTAATATTTCCTATAAGAGCAACCTCAAAGATTATTAATTCTGATAGAAACCAAATAACTATAGAAGTCCATGGTAATCTAAAAATTTTAACTAATTATCAGTATTTTTCTAATATGCTTAATGAGGTAGAAGGATTAAGTTATAAATACTCTGTTACTTTTGATAAGAAATTTCTTTTTGTTTGGAAGGCATCTAAGTTTGAAACTAAAAGTAATGTTATTAAGAATTTATTGACTGGAGTTATAAATTCAGAAACTAATAAGTAAAATGTTCTATTTTCAACAAGGTATTGTTTTTTATTAAAAAAATTAAATAGCAATAGTGTCAAGTTTGACACTACTATCTTTAAATATAATCTTATATTTGAAGGTTTACATCATTTTTTTAATAAAAAAAACAATGACCTCCCTTTTTCGAGTATAATTGGAGTTACTACACAACAAAAATACTAGGAAAGTTGGTCATTGTTATGGATAACATTATACTCTATTTACTCAACATTATTCAATACCGGTATAAGCAATTTTGTTGGTTAATTCTTTTTATCGCAAAATATATTCCTCTAAAGCAGTGGGCTTTTGATGATTCCCGTTCTCCTAAATATCAAAAATTTAAAACAGAAATTCTTCCTGTCGTTATCAACTATGAAATTGTAGATTATGACTTTCTAAAATTTCCTATGATATCTCCAATAATCTTCTCTATCATCAATAGTAATTACTACAGTATCTTTTTTAACTGTACCATTGCTATATACTACAGTAAATTGTAATGATAAGTTTTCGGGGTTTTTTCTTCCCCATCTGTGAATCATAGAGTTTTCCCATAGTTCTCCATTCCAATTTGTTTTGTTTTTGGTGATTAAATTGATACTGTATGGCTCTTGTAATATTTTCACTTCTACTTCTTTTGCTTCTACTGTACTTTGGGGATTGATAATTGTTGTATCTGCACTTACTATAAATCTTTCTCCTGCCCAGTAAGTGTTATAGTCTCTTGGTGAGTTATCTGTATTAGTTTTGGACTGATTGTATTTTTTCCTGTTTTCATCCCACTTGGGGGTATGGTTTGCATGTCCTGTTATATTTAGTTCGTATACTATAAAGATCTTGTTAGCTTTCGCTATTCCTCCATTGTTATCATCTACTGTTACTGTTATTTTATAGTTACCTGTTGGAATATTGTTTGTTAAATGGGCTTTTATTTTTTCATATGTATTTCCTTTGGGATTAGAAATTATTGTTTGTGTGTTTAATATTGTTTTATCTTTTGCTAGTTCTACTTTTATTGTAAGTATATCTAGGTCTATATCATGTACTTGTATATCAGCAAATACATTATCTCCTTCATATATATATTCTGGTTCTGTAGATTGTATATTTATGGTTGGGGGTGTATTATGGGTGAATTCATAGGTATGGTTTTCAGTTTCAAATTCACTACTTGGTAGAGTTGCTTTAAATTGTGCATTATAATTTCCATCAGAAATTGCAATTCTTTCTTCTTTGTAATTAAGTACCCAGTATTTTAATTCATTTTCTTGTTTTAATAGTGTAAGATTTCTAGTTCTTTCATATGAAGTCCCTTTATATAGTGTGACACTTACTGAATTAGCATACTTACTTGTTGTTGCAGATATTGTTGTTTCTCTGTCATAAGTTATCTTGTTTTTAGGTATAGTGCCTTTTAAGTTAATTGGTGTATCTATAGTTACATCAAATTCTTTGTATGCCTTATTACTTCTATTACCTTCTGATACTGCATATAGTCTAAATTTATAATTACCACTTTTTAGGGTAGGTGGAATATTATAAGTAGAATCTATCCAAGTATAGTCTTGCCCCTTTATAGTTGCTTGTGAGCCTGTATTATGTACTTCTAAGTTATTACTTACTTTAGTACCTTGTTTATATAAAGCCATCTCTAAGTAATGATTATATGGAAATCTTGTTATAGTATCATATGATATAAGATTTTCACTTGCGGGTATACTGTTTAAACTAAACTTTGATAGTTCTGTTTTAAGTTTTGTTTGTAATATTTGTGGTGGTGGTATTGTAGGTAGTGTGTATTGCTTGATACACTGGTCGCTCCAAGTTTTCTCTAAGTCTTTTACACTATAACTTACTGTATATGTTGCACCTGGTTGTAAGTTATCAGGAATCTTATAATATTTTTCACTTGGGTAAGCATTATCCCAGTATATTATTTTCCTATCTATAATACCTTTATCTTTGTGATTAAATTCATGGTCTAGGTCATAACTCTTGTCTATCCATATTGTTTTATATACCTTACTATTTTGATCATATGTCCAATCAAGATCAAAGTCACATATAGGTCTTCTGTGTATGTTAATACTTGTTTTGTATATATTAGAGTATAGTTCTTCATCTTCATAATCTTTTATACTGTCTTTTACTTTGTGATATATTTCTAGTTTTCCAGTTTTATTTAGTATAGTTGGTTTATGACTTGTCCAGTTTTTATCATCTATGAACTCTGATTGTGCAAAACTAAATGTACCTATAGGATTGTCATAGATATTAGGTTTATGTACATATTTAAAGCCGTTTTCTTTAAGCCCATCACCTTCTGATTCTAGTTCTATTGATTCTATGTTAATTTGATCTCCTAATTGTACAAGGTAGTCTGATGAAAATGGATTAGCATCTGCTATATTTTTTAAGAATTTGTCTATATTACCTAGCATATCATTGTTAGGATAATAATTATCGTAATGGTGACTCTGTGTTTTTATTATGTCATTTCCTATTAATCCAATAGTTAGATCATGAGCTTTAATTATATCGTTAAACTCTTTTGTAACTAATCTTCCTTTATGATCACTAGATAATGTAGTATTTATTCCATCTTCTGATATATATAGTATATATTTTTGTGAGTCTGGTCTAAATATGTTTACTGGCTCTTTTTGTCTTACATATTTGTATAGTGTTCCTGAGTAATATCCTGTATAGTCATTAACTTTTCTTACATCTGATTCGTAAACTTGAACTATCTCACAAACTTCGTTTGTAGTATAGGTACTATCACCACAGTCACCACCCTGTTCATGTCCCGAAACTCCACAGTCACATCCACCACTATGACATCCATATTTAGGGTGACAGCATTCTTCTTCGGTATGACATTCGCGTCTACTAACATATCCACCAAAATCACGATAGTAATAATTATTAACTGTATTATATAGTGTAAGTGTTCCAAAGTATTCTCCACTTGTATGAGATATACTACTTCTTGGGTATGATGCACCTGTATTTCTGCTAGTAGATACAGGAGTTGTATGTTCGTAAACTTTCATATCCCACATAGATATTACTGGATTAATACCAAAAGAACGTAAATAATTGTCATATTGTACTTTTTGACTTTTTATTTTTGATTTCTTATTATTAGATAAATTTTTATCTAGTGCTATTATTACATCAACTTTTGGAAAGTTATAAGGTATGTCAAGATGAACTTCCGCAAGTGGTCTTAGGTTTTCTACAAAGAAATCTCTTGTTATAGTGTTACTTCTATTTCTTGTATTATCTAACCATTTGGTAACTGTTTGTTGTCCATATGATTCATCTGCTGATATAATAGCTCTATAGTAGCCTAATTCTTTAGGTGTATAAGTGAAATCATCTGTTAGCGGTTTTGTAAGTATTTTTGTTTCGTATGTACCGTCTTTATCTTTGTCTTTATAGATAGTTATTGTTTTATTTGTGATTGTATCTTCATCTATCGATTCGACTCCATATTCCATTAATAGCTTTTCATTTCTAGCCAAATAGTTATTCCATATATTAAAATTCATTGCAGGCTTATAATCTTCTAAAACAACTAATGGTAATGTATATGTGCTACTTCTTCCAGTATCGTTAGTGGCTGTACATTTTATTTGATATGTACCTTTTTTGGATGATTGGAATATATAATCTTCTCCATGTTTTTCATAGTTTAATTTAGTTATATCACTATTATTTAAAGCTGTAATTTCGTATGAGTAGCTTGTTGGGTAATGACTTGTTAAGTATGGAACATTAATGTTATTTGATGTATTAGTTGTTTCAAATTTACGATTCTCTTTTAGAGTACCTGTAAGCTTTAATTGTGCTTTAGGTTTAGTGTTATATACTGTTACCCACCTTTGAACAGAACTTCTTAAATCATCTTCACTAGTTGCAGATATTTCTACAAGGTGAAGTTCAGAGTTATTAAGATTTTCTATTGCTCCAAAGCTAAATCTATTATTGAAAAAATCATCTACAGATACATGGATAGGTATTCCGTCTATAGTTACATGAAGCCTATCTATATCTTTTTGTTTCATACCATTTATAGTAGCATTATAAGTATGGATATCAAAAACTTTATCAGGTAATTCAACATCTATCTTTATTACTTCTTTAGTTCTCCATATAAGAATCATTTGTTGATATGTATCTGTTATTTCAGTAGTAGCAGGCTCTTTCTCTTCGTCATTCTCTTCGTCATTTTCTTTGTCATCTGAAGAACTAGTATTTTCACTAGCAATAGTCTTGCTTATTGTCTGTTTTATTATTATTTTATAAAACGTTTTGCCTTTTGACATATTATATAATATTTGATTAATAGTATCACTATCCATTGATGAAGTGTTATATATTTTAGTTATTGTTACATTATCATCTAATAAATCTGTTCCAGTAATTTCAAAAGTATATTTATCTCTATCACCTACAGATAAATCCTGGTAGTCAAATAGTGATGGTGTTAATGGTGTTATTTTTTGATCTATTGCATTTGTTACGCTAAATACTGATTTTAGATTACTACTTGAAAAAGTTGGTACGTATTTATGCTCCGTATCATTGTTAATTACTTTATTAACTGTATCGCTATCATCATCTTCTGCATTACCCGATTTAATATTAGATGATTTTCCATATTCAATATGTGCGAGTCCATTAACTATAAAATTACTATCTTTAATTTTATTTCTTGGTATCTTTAACATTATTTTTTGATGGCATATATTAGTTTCTTTATCCCCCTTCCATCTGAATTCCTCATCATTTATTTTTAGATAATATTGGTTAATATCTTCTCTATTGTAATATATTTGTTGTTGGATTATATCATTGCCATCATGTGTTTTATCATCATCAAAACAAAATTCATCTTTTAAAGTAATAGTTATGTCGACAGCTACAGTAATATATTCTTGGGATGGATATATATTATAATGTCCTTTGTTAAGTATGTTAACATCTAATTCAATTGGTGTTTGTTTTTTACCTTCTCTTTCTTTTAATGAAAAAGTTTGATACCAATATCCACTATTGTTTTTATGCCACATACGACATTCACCGTGACTAACTAATGAGGATGGTGTTAGTACGTTTGCGTAGTCATATGGCTGCATACTTATTTCTTTTTTATTTCCGTTTAGAATTTTAAAGGGGAAAGTTCCATTAATCCATTCTTGAGTATGTATATCTCCACCTATAGCTTCATCATTAAATCTACTTATTTTATCATCTTCTCTTTTAGACATAATAGGATTTTCCCAATAATGATATTGCCATGTTTTAGTTTCGGGCTTACGTGTATAGGCTTGGTCTACAGGAAAACAGTCATTAGTATATTTAATACCATCTAACGAATAACCATGATAACGATATTCACCTTTTACTCCGTTTTTAGTATAGTATGGAGTTGTTACTGCTGGATCAGGATTTTCTGTATAGTTTTTAAAATCATTACTTGGTACATAACGATAATCTCCATATACACCAATGTTATAATCAACCCATAATTCAGTATTAAATCTTAATGTAACCATCTTACCTCTAATTGGTACTTGTATTGTAGGTTTGTTTTCATATTCAGCAGGTAATATTAATGTATCAAATAGTATATCTCCCGATATTCCTTCATATTTATATTTATCATTTTTATAATAAATAGTAGCATTAGAAGTAATGTTTATATTTGTTATTAAAACACATATAATTACTAAAATGCTTGTTATCTTCTTTTTATTCATTTTATCAACTCCTATTCTCTAACTCTACTTGGCTTTTTCTCTATTTGTGGATATGCATGATCTATTTTTCCACCTTTAGATGAAATATCAAAATGCACACTATGATTTTGATTAATAGTAATAAACATTTCTCTATCATTCATTTTTAAAGTATATTTATATTGGTGTTCTTTCATATCTGCACCTATTTCTAATGCTTCAATAATTCTTGATTTAGCCCATTCAAATTTATCTTCATATAGATACATAAGCATTGTGTTAAACATGGTTTCATACTTTTTATAACGTTCCATGTAGGACAGGTTGTGTACATCATTATATAACGATATAGAATATGAACTACCCGTATTGTGATTAGCATTTCTTATAGAAAAACTAACCTCTGTATTTTGGATAATAGTAACAATAGGCGTTGTTGTTCCGTCAACTGTACTATTAATATCATTTAAACATTTATAAGAAATACCAATTGGGTTTTCTTCATGTCCTAACTGAGAAACATAAACATACCCTTCATTATCTTGATAAACTTTATCCATAGCATACATTAATTTAATAGCATCTTCATCGCCATTAGCATTAGTATAAACACGACCTTTGAAGTCTTTACCATCACCCATTTTATAATCAGCATATCTATATACATCAAAGTAGATTCCTTTATCATCTTTTGGTACATTTTCAATAACTGGTACATTATACTTTTTCATCATACAAGGAGAGCAAGGCTCTTCACCGTCTTTTTCTTCAACTTTTGTTTCATTAAGGACTTTATCGTTGGTAAGTATATTACCACCTTTAATACTTATATTAATAATTACATTTTTCTTTTTATTAAGAGCTATATACATTTCTCTATCGCCCATATCAATAGTATATTTTTCTATTTCTATGTTCATATGTTGTGCATCATTTAATATTCTTAAAACAGTTTCTTTGGCTTGTGGAAACTTATCATTATATAAATACATAAGAATTGTATCAAACATACCTCGATACTTATCATAACGATCACTATAAGAATATGTATCGTTATAATCAAGACTTATACTATATGAACTATCTGCGTCATGCTTACTATGTCTAATATTAAAAATAGCTTCACTAATATTTTTATCATTATCACTACTCTTATTTAAACAATCATATTTAACACCTATATAATGCTCTTTAGTACCGATTTCAGACACTTTAATATCTGCATCAATATCTTTATATGCCTTATTAAGTCCATACATTAATTTAATAGCATCATTTTCACCGTTAGGGCATTCATAAATACGAGCTAATTTTTCATCGTTGTTATATAAGTCAAAGTAAAACCCTGCATCATCTTTTTTAATATCATTATCTGATACTGTAGGTGGAATATACATAGGCTTACGATAAGATGAATCTAATAGTCTTGATATTACGGTTACGGCTTCAACTCTAGTAGCATTACCTTTTGGATCAAAACCTTTGTCTTTTCCAGTAATTAAACCATAGTAATAACATTCAACAACATCTTGAAGATATCTACCATCTATATTGTAATAATCTTTAATACTATTTTTTACAAAGTTAAAATCTTTAGTAATATTATCTCTTTCTTCTTTATAACCAAAAGCTTTCATAACAATTGATGCTATTTCTTCTCTAGTAATAATTTTATTATATTTATCAAATTGCCCATCTTCAACTAACCCTAGTTCTAATGCTTTATTAATATAATTCTCAGCCCAATAAGAAGAACCATTTTTAATGTTAGTATGTCCTAGAGCTGTGACACATAGTTTAATAAAAGCATCAACATTAATGTTATCGTTAGGCTTAAAAGTACCATCTCCATAACCGCTAATAATTCTTTTGGATACTAATTTATTAATGCTATCTATTGCCCAATGATTGTTGGAAATATCAGAAAATATACTTCTTTCTGTTGCATTTGCTGATAGAATGTTGTTTGTTAACATTATGGCTATTATTAATATTATTGTTTTTTTCATATAACTCCTCCATCTTTTTGAGTATCATAGTTAATTACCTGTTATTTTAATATATTTGACATAAATTATCAATATAATATTTAATAATATAGAATTATACTAATATACAAATAATAACTTATTATAATACAATAACTGACATTATTACAAAAAATACAACAATTATATATTGCATTATTTTAAGATATAGTATATAATACCTATATGATTATATGAATGATAATAAAATTATAATAATTAAAAATAACTAAAAAATAAATAATTATCTGAATAGACAACTGAATATATAGATGATATATACAAATGTTGATTATAAACAGTAATTAATCTATCTAAACATAAATTAATTGGATATTAATGGAGGTATCATTATGATAGGGAGTATTTACTTTGGTAAATACCGAATTATTAAGCAAATAGGAAAAGGTGGCATGAGTCAAGTTTTTCTTGCTAAAAATATTAAACTTGGAAATAAATTAGCAATAAAAAGAGTTAATAAGAAAAACAACGCTATTAATTTATTGATTGAGCCAAGCATATTAAAAGATCTTAACCATCCATTAATTCCACATATAGTTGATATAGAAGAAGATAGAGAATATCTATATATAATAGAAGAATATATAGAAGGAGTTAACCTTGCAGTATATAAAAATATAAATAAAAATATTAGTGAAGATATGATTATTAATATTGCTATTCAGATGTGTGATGTACTTGAATACTTACATTCGAGAAAACCATATCCTATAATTTATCGTGATATGAAACCAGAGAACATTATAATGTTAGATGATAATATTATTAAATTTGTTGATTTTGGTATAGCAAGGCAATTTAAACATAATGATGATACTGATACTGTACTAATTGGAACAAAAGGCTACTGTGCACCAGAGCAATATGTTAGCGATTGCCAGAGTGATACAAGAACTGATATATATAGTTTAGGAGTGACGTTATATTATCTGGTTACAGGAAAAAATCTATCTTCACCTCCATATAAATTAGTACCAATTAGAGAATTGAATAATAATTATTCTAATAAATTAGAGAATATTATTATTAAGTGTACTCATAATAATCCAGAAAATAGATTTCAGTCAGCGAAAGATATTAAAGAAGAACTACTAGAAATTAGAGATACTTCTAAAAAGGTTAATAATACAACATATTCAGTAATTAAACAGAAAACTATTGGAGTAATATCTCTTACTAAAAGAGCAGGAGCCACATTTTTTGCCACCAATCTAGCTATAGCATTATCTGAAAAAAATATAATAACCTCATTGATTGAGTTGCCATACGAAGAACCATATATTTATGATATGGTTGGTATTTCTAATTACAATAAGGAGTATTACTCCATAATAAATGAAATAGATAATGAAAATCCCATACATAGAGAAAAAATAACTAAAATTGAAGATATTCTATATTTAGTCATTGATCCAACTAGAAGAAAAATTGCTTCTTGGGATGATAATAAAACTATGAAACTAATTTATTCAGCCAAAGAGTCTTTAATATCAATAGTTGACATAGGTAGTAACTATTTCAATGTTGAAAATATATTAGATGAATTTGATTTGCTGTATGTAATTTATGATGCTATGCCTCCTGATCTAATGGCTAATTATTCATTGTACGAAAAAATATATAAGTATAATGAATCAAGTAAGAAAGTAAGATTTGTGTTGAATAAGGATAATAAAGGTATTAACAAAAAAACACTTAATAAGTATTTAGGAATAAAACCGGATATAACTATACCACATATGCCGTTAGAACTAATATATAAAGCAATATATAATAAAGAATATCCATATGAAGAATCAAAGCTTAAAAATACGTTTGATATATGCTTTTCTAATATTTATAGAGAATTATTGCCGAAAGGGTTTAATAATAATAAAAATAAACGTAGCTTTTTAAAACGACATTAATATGGAGGTAACTTATGAAAAATTTATTGAAAGGTTTTTTTGGTGTAATTCTAATTATATGTGCAATTGGGACAATATTTTATTGGGAGATGTATGGAAGAGAACATTTATTATATGAAAACATTGTTGTATTAACTAAAGATGTGAATAGAAATGATATTATAACAATTGAAATGATAACATATCAAAAAAGAGAGGGTAGTCAGATTGTAAAAGGAGCAATACTTGATGAAAATAAAATTATTGGAAAAGCAGCTAAATCATATATTCCAAAAGGAGTTCAATTAGTAGAAAAATACTTTGAAAATCATAAGTTAGTTTTAGATAATAATGAATATATATTTCAGATTCCTACAGAATGGATTAGAGCTTTTCCCAGTTCCATTAGGAGAGGGGATACTATATATTTCTATGAAGTAGGACAAGGAATTGAGAATCATAATGGGGCTGAAGTAGAAATAATATTAAACAACACACAAGCTTTAGAAAAAGAACCCATCACAAGTGCCACAGTTGCATATGCTAAGGATAGTGCTAATCGGGAAGTAGTAACGTTAAGTGATAATGAACGCTATGATGGTTCAAGTAAAATAAGTGAAATAGAAATCATTGCCAATCTGGAAATAGTGAATTCATTAAGAGAATCAGTTGATGATAATAAACTATTTATTATAATGTATCAGTAAATAATACTTGAGATTAATTAGCATCATTCATAAAAATAACTTATATGGGGGACAGTTTATGATAACAAAAAGATATAATATTAATCTAATTTCTAACAATGAAAATCTAAGAAGAAAGCTATATAATGTTACATATTTTGACGAAGTGTTAATTAATACCACTCTAGAAGAAATGAATCAGCAAATAGCTATAATTGATGATGAACTAATTAATATAAATGAGTTATTACAATATAGAGAAAATATATTATCAGAATATATTTTTTATAAAATATCAGAGAAAAATTTTAAGTTCTCAACAAAAAGTATATTAGAGTCCTATAATATAAAATTGCTTCAACCATATATGACAGATGATAATGTTGTTGAGTGTGTTTGCTCAGAAGTTATTAAACATTATAAATTCACGGTAAATAAGAATATTATTACTTTTTTTGGTGCAGATAGCAAAGTTGGTACAACTCAAGTTGCTCAAAGTATAGCTGAAGAAATTGTAGATAAATCATATGCAAGAGTATGCTTAGTTTTTCTAGATGGAGAATCGGGTACAGATTATTTCGACATATCTTTTAGAAATAATATAGATACAATAAAAATAAAACTTATATCTAATTTAGCTACTGTAGATGAAATATTTGATATTTCAGAGAATATAAAAGATAATCTATTTGTAATAGAAGGAACGAAATCAATACTATATAGAAAAGAATATCAACCAGAACATATATCATATTTATTAAACATTTTATCAGTAGCGTGCGATTTAGTGGTGGTAGATGCAGGAAGCTGTATAGATAGAGCAATGTCTATTGCCGCTCTAACATCAACTAATCATAGATATTTGGTTACTACCCAGCAGGCTAATAGTCTAAGAAGATATAAAGAAAAAAAGCCTATTTTAGAAAGGTTATCTTTAGATGATTTTCAAATTATTGTTAACAAACATATGGCAAATGGAGCGTTGTTAACTACATTCGATATTGCTAAATTATATAGTCACCCATATCTATCTAAGATAGATTTTTCTCGTTATGCATTACAAGCTGAAAATGATAAAAAATCTCTACTTCATTATAAAGATAAATTATTTAATCGTGATATTAACAAATTAGTAGATATAATAATTAATCAAATAAAACTTAGTAAAAAAGAAACTACTAAGAAAAAATTATTTCGAGTATAGAGGTGATTTGTATGAGTGAGTTAGGTACATATAAGGAAACTTATTTTGATAAAGCGATGATTAAAGAGTTTAATTTACAAGAGTATATATACTCAGTAACAGGTGAAAAAAGAGAAGAAGTTATTAATATTACTCGTGATGAATTAACAAGATTTCAGATGCTTTGCGATACAATATTTCTATACTTTCATTCTGAATGGGATAGAGAAGGATTAGAAACAAGCACATTAAATAGACAAAAAAATGCAATTCTTGGAAAAGAGATTGAAGTAAAATACTTCAAAGATAACATTGAAGATTATCTCAAGAAAAATAATAAATTAGGTGAATGGTATCCTAATTGGTATATAGATTTAATAGATGCAATTTATCAAGAGTGCTGGGGGTTAGGTGGAATTGCAGAATGGAAAAATAGTAAGGAATATGAACTTTCTCAATCTGCCAAAATAATAGGAAATAGAATATATTTTATGGAAAACGGGAAAATGAAATTACAACAGCAGACTATCTCTGACGAAAGAAGAAGGCAACTAATAAAAGCATTATTGTTAAACGAAAAAAATATTCATTATGATGGTAGACATGCAGAGGTATCTATGCATGATGGAACAAGAATTACAATATACGGTGAAAAGATAGTTAAAGAAAATCTCGAGGTAATAATATTTAGAAAATATATAATACCTAAACTAACTTTTGAAGAACAAGCAAAAAGAAAAACTATTCCATATGAAGCTATCACTATGTTTAAGAACATGGTTGATATTGGATATAATGTGTTATTTACTGGAGCCGTAAGAACAGGTAAAACAACTTTTCTTGAAACGTGGCAAATGTATGAGAATACAAGTCTTGAAGGACTTATGATTGAGACTGGGGCAGAGATTCCTTCGCATAAACTTCAACCTTTTGCACCTATTATTCAATTAGTAGCTGATGATGACGAACTTGGTAATATAATTAAACCTATTCTTCGTTCAGATGCTGATTATATAATAGCAGCAGAAGCTAGAGATGGTAGAGCCTTAAATGTTTCCATGAGAGCAGCCAATAAAGGCACTAGAAGATGTAAAACTACTTACCATACAACTGAGCCAATAGATATTTGCTATGATATAGCAGATGAAATTGTTAAATTCTATGGTGGAGATTTGTATAATACTATTTTTAAAGTATCTAAATCGTTTCATTATGTTTTCCATTTTATTCAATTAGCCAATAAAGATAAGAAAAGATTAAAAGGTATATATGAAATTAGGTTTGATAGACAACTACATACCATTACTATACACCAAATATGCCAATATGATTATGACAAAGACTCTTGGAAATTCAAGTATGATATTGGACAAGATAAAGAAGACATAGGACATGAAGAAGATAATAGAGCTTTAATAAAATTTAAGAAAGAGTTAAAAAAACTTGAGCAATTATTTCCCTATGATGATTATAGTATATATGAACCAACATATGAAAGAGTAAAAGGGGTGAATCAATGATAAACTCTATTATAGCAATCATTAAAATAATATGCTATTGCTTAGTGATTATTGGCATATGGATGATGTTTTCTAATCATATATTTTATTTTATAAAAGTTGCTAAGCCAAAGAAAACTTTTAGGCAAGAAAAAGAAGTTACATATTCGGCTTTATACAAGCATATAAAACGGTTATTGCTTGTTGTATATGGAAAAGACGATGATAAAAACGTATCTGCTTTTTATTTAATAAGTATCGTATTATTCTTTCTTACATTTTTAGTTGTTGTTCAGAGAACTGGAGTTATTCGTTGTATTCTCTTTGCATCAATAATCGCCCTTGTTCCTTATATATGGTTAAGATTACAATTAAAACAAATTAGAGTTGAAGGTAGTTATGAGGCAGATATAATTATTAATGAATTATTGAATCAATATAAATTAAACAATCATAATATCTATGATGCTATTGATGAAACTGTTATTAAAATAAAAGAAGCACCTATGATGAAGAAACAACTATTTATTATGTCTCTTAAGTTAAAAGAGTATAGGAAAATAGAAGAGTTAGATGATATAATTGATAACTTTGTATATGCTGTAGGAACTGAATGGATTATATTACTAGCCAATAATATATATATAAGTATTACTGATAATGTAGTCATTACACCAGGGCTTGAAGATATACAAAGAGAGATTAAACAAGCAATATCAGATAAAGAAAGAGAAAAGAGAATAAACCTTGAGAGTGTAAGTATTGTGAAGTTCTTGACTCCAGCATTATACATCGCTTCTATAATACTGGCTAATTTTGTTTTTAACATTTCAGTCAGAGAATTTATTAATTATCAACTGAATACAAAAACAGGATTTAATTATTTTATGCTTATTATTATTATGACTATATTTAATAGTAGCGTACTATTATTATTAAAAAAACAAAAATTTGACATATAGTCTGGAGGTTTTTTATGCATAAAAATATACTAATAATTTATTATTGTTTAATTATGATATTATTTACAACTTCTTGGTCAGTTTTTAAGAACATAAATAAAAAAACAAAATATAAATATACATTTCGGAAACCAAATAAAAGATTACCAATAAATAATAAAGAAAAAAACGCAATAAATAATGTTTTTGCTGAAGCGGGATTTAATATTACTTTTCATAAGTATATTAGAATAAGATTAATTGTTTTTATTGTGTTTTCCATATTTATAAGCATTACGTTATTTCAAAGTGATAAGTTAAAAGTAGCTATAGGAATACTTATAAGTATATATTTTATTACTACCCCTGTATTAACCATAGGAAAAAAAGAAAGCCCGTTTATAATCTTTATGAAAATGATAAAAAACATTCATAATCAAAAAAAAGATATAGAAATATATAGAATACTTATTCAACTAAAAAATATTGCTATTACCCAGAAAGAACAACCATATAGTGCAGATTATACTATAAATCAGCTAATTAAATTCTCAAGACTAACTAAAAAAGCATTAATTAACTTTTTGATGTTTTATAACTTAGGAAGAGAAGATGAAGCTTATGATAAATTTACACAAGAAATTAATACTAAGATGGGTAATGAAATAGGAATAATTCTTTTGAAACTTGATAAGTTAAAGCCTTTAGAATTAGTACAGCAGATAGATATTATAAAGAATAGAAATAGGGAGAGGCATATAACAAGAAAACATAGAAAACAAAATAAAATTTCTGATCTTATTTATCTACCAATAATTATTCCTGTATTTGTTATATTTCTTAATTTTATTATGATTACTATATGGATTCCTAGAATTGAAAATTCAATATTTTTTGGTTAAATAATTAATACTTAATATAATTACATATAAGGAGGCATATGACATGAAAGATTTTTTAGTAATGTGTGCAAAGATTGCACTAGGAATATTTATTGGATTTGTTCTGATTTTTGGAGGTGCTAATTCCTTAGATAAGAAGGCGGAAACAATTAAGAACAAAGCAGTAAATGAATTAGATAAAATAACATTTACTAATACAATAAAAAATAACTAATAGCTCACAATGATACTAAATAACATTACATTTAGAAGGGAAAAGACAATGAAAGATTTTATTATTATGTGTGCCAAGATAGGACTTGGGATATTTATAGCAGGTATGCTAATACTTGGAACAATGGAAGGTTCAAAAGATAGCTTATTATCCAAGACAAAAAGCGTAATGCAAGAAAGTTTAAAATACCAAAAAAATTATCCTTAGCACTATATAATATTTTAATATTAATTGATAAAGTCACAATAATTTCAAAAGGGGATACAATAAAAATGAAGGATTTTATAGTATTAATTGCAGTATTATTAATATTGTTACCTTTTCCACTACAATATGCTCTTGAAGAATATAATCATCATCAAAAAGCTGAGATACAATCCTATGTTTATGCAGCGAAAGAAAAGGCTAAACAACAAGGGTATTTTTCTAAAGAAATAATAAACGAATTAGAAGCAAATATTACTAAAACTTTTAATATTAGTAAGGAGAATATTAACATTGAAGCTACAAAAACACCAAAGTATAGAACTAATAATTTTTCAAGAAGGGAATTGATATATTATAAAGTAGAAGTCCCTATTAGGAAAATTATAGCAGTTCCTAAAATATGGGGAATAAATGATCAAGAAAACAAAACAGTATATACTATAGAAGGATATACATCAAGTGAGGCGATTATGCCATGAAACCATTTATATTTACTCTTGCTATGTTAATACTATTTTCAATATTTTTAACTTATCAAGTGGATAATAATAATTATATTAGACAGCTGGAAAAATTAAAAAATGTAGCAGACGAGTGCTCTTCGTCTGCTGGATTATTTTATGACGAAGAATTGTACTCTAAAGGAACAACTATATATAATCAACAAGAAGGTAATAAAGTTATAAAATACGTAATTAGAAAAAGCTTGAAGTTAGAAGAAGATTTGACGTCTTCACCTAGTAGTTACTGGAAAAATCAGATACAGTACAAAGTTACTTATCTAGACAATAGTAACACATCATTTCCATATATGTATAGCGACGAAAAAAATGGATTTACAAAACTTATAACGAAGCCAACTATTGTAGTAGAAATAAATGCATCTAAACCACCCTTTAGATTGAAATTTATTAACACAAGAGATGCAATAAGAGTATCCGCATACGAATATTTGGACAGATAATCATAAAACATCGTTATAAAATATACAATCTTTTCAACTATAATAAATATAGTTAGTTAAGTATATTTATAGAAAATATTGGGATGTTTAATTTGATGGTTTTAAAACTCTATAAATAGAGATATAGTAGCTAGAGGAAAAGTGGATTATTAATAGATGGAATTGTTAAAAAATTAACTGTGCATACAATATACTTTCTATTGACATTAGGTATGTAATAGTGTTACACTAACAATGTTGAAAATTGTTAGAAAAATTATAATAATATATAAGGAGGGAACTGTCAATGGGTAACATGTTAGAAATACGTTGGCATGGCCGTGGCGGACAAGGTGCTAAAACAGCATCATTATTGTTAGCTGAGGCTGCGTTCGACACAGGAAAATTCATCCAAGGCTTCCCAGAGTATGGTCCAGAACGTATGGGAGCTCCAATCACTGCATACAACCGTATAAGTGATGAAAGATGTCCAATTCATTCAAACATCTATGAGCCAGATTTTGTAGTAGTAGTAGACGAAACATTAATCGACGTAGTTGATGTAACTGCAGGCTTAAAAGAAACTGGTGGTATTATTATTAATACATCAAAAACTCCAGAAGAAGTAAAAGATAAGTTAAAAGGTTATAAAGGTGGAATCTATACAATTGATGCTAGAGAAATTTCTATGGCAACTCTTGGAAGATATTTCCCTAATACACCTATGCTTGCAGCTGTAGTTAAAGTAGCAAACATTATGGATGAAGAAACATTAATTACTTCAATGGAAAAATCATTCCACCACAAATTCTCAAATAAACCACATGTAATTGCTCCTAATATGGAAGCATTAAAGAAATCACTTACGGAGGTGAAAGGTGCATGAGTAAGAAATTTGAACATGATATAGTACCAGCTTATACGCCTTGGCAAGAAACAACTCCAGGTGGATTAGTAACTGAATCAGGAAACGCACATTACTTTAAAACTGGTGACTGGAGAGCTATGAAGCCTGTATGGAATACAGATAAATGTAAGCAATGTTTATTATGTTTCCCAGTATGTCCAGATAGTTCAATAGTAATTAAAGATAAAAAAATGACTGGAATAGATTACGATCATTGTAAAGGTTGTGGCGTATGTGTTAAAGCCTGTCCATTCAATGCATTTGATTTCGTTCCAGAAGGTGAAGAATAGATAGGAGGGAAATGAAGATATGGCAATTCGTGATAAATTATCAGGTAACGAGGCTGTAGCCGTTGCAATGAGACAAATTAATCCTGATGTAGTAGCAGCATTCCCTATTACTCCATCAACAGAAGTACCTCAATACTTCTCAGCATTTGTTGCTAATGGCCAAGTAGATACAGAGTTCGTTCCTGTAGAATCAGAACATTCAGCTATGTCAGCTTGTATTGGAGCAGGTACTGCAGGTGCAAGAACAATGACAGCAACATCAGCTAATGGTTTAGCATTAATGTGGGAGATGTTATACATCGCTGCATCATGTAAATTACCAATGGTATTATCAGTTGTTAACCGTGCTTTATCAGGTCCAATCAACATACATAATGATCATTCTGATTCAATGGGTGCAAGAGATTCAGGATGGATTCAAATATATGGTGAAAACAATCAAGAAGCATATGATAATGCAATTATGGCAGTAAGAATTGGTGAGCACAAGGACGTTCAGCTTCCAGTAATGAACTGTTATGATGGATTCATTACTTCTCATGCAGTTGAGAATATTGAATTAATTGAAGATGAAAAAGTTAAAGAATTTGTTGGTACATATGAACCAAGTAATTACTTATTAAATAGTAAAGAGCAAATAGCTGTAGGTCCACTTGCAATTACTACTCATTACTTTGAGCATAAGCGTCAACAATCTGAAAGTATGAGAAATGCTAAGGACGTTATTTTAGAAGTTGCAAAAGACTTTAAGAAAATGTCTGGAAGAGAATACGGTCTATTTGAAGAATATAAAATGGAAGATGCAGAAAGAGCTATTATCGTGATTGGTTCAACTGCAGGAACATCAAAATTCGTTGTGGATGCTCTTAGAGCAAAAGGCGAAAAAGTTGGTTTAATTAAAATGAGAGTATTCCGTCCATTCCCAGCTGAAGAATTAGCAAAAGCTCTTGCAAATGTAAAAGCTGTAGCAGTTCTTGATAAATGTGATGGATTTAATGCAAAAGGTGCTCCATTATTTACAGAAACAGTTAGTGCTTTATATGTTGAAGGTGTAAAACCTTTAGCAGTAAATTATATTTACGGTTTAGGTGGACGTGACGTTAAAACTAATGATATAGAAAAAGTATACGCTGATTTAGAAAAAATTGTAGAAGCTAACAAAGTAGACGATACTTATCGTTACTTAGGCGTAGTTGAAGCTTAATTAAATGGAGGTGAAAAGAAAATGGCATATAATTTAAAAGAAACAACTACAAAACCAGAAAGATTAACTGGTGGACATAGAATGTGTGCTGGATGTGGTGCTCCTGTAGTAGTACGTACTGTACTTAGAGCATTAAAAGAAGAAGATCACGCAGTAATCGGTGCTGCAACAGGATGTTTAGAAGTTTCAACTTTCTTATATCCTTATACAGCATGGAAAGATTCATTTATCCATTCAGCTTTTGAAAATGCTGGAGCAACAGTTTCAGGTGCAGAAGCTGCATACACATCTATGAAAAGACAAGGAAAAATAGATGATACTTATAAATTCATAGCATTTGGTGGAGACGGTGGAACATATGATATCGGACTTCAATCATTATCAGGAGCTATGGAAAGAGGTCATGACATGGTTTATGTATGTTATGACAACGGAGCTTACATGAACACTGGTATTCAAAGATCATCAGCTACACCAAAATATGCTGATACAACTACTTCACCAGCAGGTTCAGCAGTACCTGGTAAGCAACAATACAGAAAAGATTTAACTACAGTTATGGTAGGACATGGTTTACCATATGTAGCACAATCAGCTCCAATGAAAAACTTCAAAGATTTATATGAAAAAGCAGAAAAAGCTATCTATACAGAAGGACCAGCATTCCTTAACGTATTAGCTCCATGTCCACGTGGTTGGAGATATGAGACTGATAGATTAATGGAATTATGTGAAATTGCTGTAGATACTTGTTTCTGGCCATTATTTGAAGTTGTTAATGGTGAGTATAAGTTATCATACAAACCTAAGAAAAAACGTCCTATCAGTGATTGGTTAGAAGCTCAAGGAAGATTCAAGCATGTTGCTAAGAATGAAGAAGTTGTTGCTGAAATCCAAGCAGAAATCGATAGAAGATGGGAAAAATTATTAAGACTTTGTGGAGAAGAAGCGTAAGCTAAAGCTCTTATTAATTAGATTGAAAGCACTAGTCATCTAGACTGGTGCTTTTTCTTTTTATAAAAAACAAGGTGAAACATATGCAAACCATGATTAAAATCTACGCCGGCTTCTATAGAATGATATAATTTAACAAATAATGGTTGACTTATTGCAACTAAAGGATACAATAATAATAAATATATATTAAGAAATAATTTAACTAGCGACGCAGTTTTTATTAAATAAAAGAAAAATAAAATAATAGCTAAAAGGTGGGCGTATGAAAACAACAACATATAATAATTTATGTAGACTTTTAGAGAACTATGAATATCAAGGGATTCCAACAGATAGTGAAAAAGTTAAGATGTATGCAACATTTAGTAACAACAGTCTATACCTAATAAATATAATATCACTAGATGATTCATATACATTCAATAAAGATAAATTTAAAGAATACAAAACTATAACGTGGAAGCAATTCTCCAGAGTTAATGCTAATAAAATTATATTATTAAATTTATTATTAACGGATAACGTAGAAGATATATACAGCGATGTGAATTATACACCAGACTTTGATGATGATATTATTGACATCAATTGGATTGTTAATATTAATGAAGAAAGATTAATTATTCCTAGTGAACAAGTAAGTAGTGTTATAGGACTTGAAAAAGACATTAGAAAATTACTGAAATCTAATGATGAATCATATATACCAGAAAAGATGTTAGAAAATAATAATAAACCCTATGTTACTTATTCACTAATAACTATTAACATTGTTATATGGATATTAATGGAGTTAGCTGGAGGAACGACAAATATAGAAATATTAGTAAAATATGGTGCTATAGACTCTTTCTCATTTTTTATAAAACATGAATACTATAGATTATTTACTTCAATGTTTATTCATATTGGAATCTTTCATCTTATTTATAATATATTTGGACTCTATATATTTGGAACTAGACTGGAGAAACATATGAAATCCTGGTCCTTTATATTACTATATATATTATCTGGATTTTTTGGAGGAATACTTAGTATTGTTATCGATTATGTGAATAATAGAGTAATAATATCAGCTGGAGCATCAGGAGCTATATATGGCATTATAGGAGCAATAATAATATACTCTATTGTATATAGAAAAGAGATAGGAGGACTAACGTCTTCAACTCTATTAATAATGTTTATAATTGGAATAGCTGTTGGCTCAATTAATCCTCAGATAAGAAATTTAGTACATCTGGGAGGATTTATTGGTGGAGCAATTGTTGCCTATGTTATGACCAGAATACCGCAAAGAAATACAGTAGAACAAATATAAACTATAATTATTATAACGTTTATTTAGTTGAAGGAAACAGATGAACTTATGAATAAAACATCACATCTAAGTGAAAAATAAGTAAATATATAAGAAACTTATTGTGGTGGTGATTGAATGTTTTTTAGTAAAGAAATGTTGCAACAAGATACTAATATATTATACGATGACAAAGAAGTAATTGAAGTAATTAACGATTATTATAATCATGTTTTAACACAAGTAGCTAATATTGAAGATAGTAGAAAAAATGCTTTAAGCATATTTTCAAGATATTGTAAGATGTTATACAACAAACAATTGATATCAACTCTAGAAGATGATTTCTATAATAGATTTCTCCTTGTGTATATGCCAAGCTATAGTTTGAAATTATCGGAAAAAGAGTTAAGAGTAGTATTGATAGAGATGGGTAAATTACTAGAATTCATAAATTCATATCATGGAATAAATCTATCTAAATCTTATAAAAAAGATTGGACATCTAATCTTGATGATATGTTAAGAGTATTTTATATTATTCGTAAGATGCAGAAATATACAGATGCACCAGTATTAAGTTTTAATCCAATGATTATAGATATGAACTGTTATAAAAAAAGAAAGCATAATTATCAAGAAATCTCCAAAAGAGAAATATACGAACAAGGATATTTTGAGATAATAGAGCGAATTGGTGGAACAATTATTCTAAAGAAAACCAAAACTAAGAATAACTTTTACGTAAAATTAAAAGTTGAAAGTAATTTAGCAATTGATATGCATAATAAAGATATAATCAATATGAGAATTAAAAAAAGATTTTTTAACACTACTTGGGACATTATAGATATGAAAGATTATTATTCTTATAGAGCAATAAATTATATATTCTAAATAAATATAATATTGGCTAATGAAATTTTAGTTCACATAAGAAACAACTACAGTCTACAGCACCCTATATAATATGGGAATAGACTGTAGTTTCTTTTTGAGTTCGTAATTAATTATAAGATGGAACTAATTTTTAATTAAGGTACACAACTTTTTATGTTATAATAATTGTAGAATAACCAAAGAATTTGACGAAGGAGAAGATTGTATGGATATACTAATAGTATATGGTGGTAATGGATTAGCCAATGATTTATCTCTATTAGCAGTTGAGCAAATAAATACAGTATTAAACGAGCTAGAAGTTAATGTTACAACATTTCATCTTACATATAATAATATATTAGAGGAATTTATTGAAGCACTTAAAAAAGCAGATGGAGTTGTTCTAGCAACAACTGTTGAATGGATAGGAATTGGGGGCAAGATGCAGGCTTTCCTAGATAGCTGTTATCTTTCTGATAATCAACAAATATTCAACGATAAGTATTTAATGTCAGTAGTATTAACAAAAACAACAGGCGATAGAGATGCAGCTTCATATTTATTAAAATCATGGGAAATGCTTGGTGGCATTGAAGGAGTGACTCTATCTGGAAGAATTGAGAGTTCTGTAGATTTAGAAACCAATAGAAATGTTATATCAATAATAGATAAGAAGACAGAAGATTTCTATAGAATAATTAATCAAAAAAGACAGGTTCTTCCAACAGGAACAATTGGTACAGTTATTAATAATAATATGACATTAGAGCAGAAGAATGTTAATAACGATATGAATATTGTTAATGAATTAATTAACGATAATTTATTATATAATAATCAATCAGTTTATCAAAAAGAAGATCCTCATATTATAAAACAAAAACAAGATATACAAGAATTAACAGCGTTCTTTAATCAAAAGCTTACATCAGATGAGAAGTTTTCTAACAATGAGTACATTCATACGTTAATAAAAGCTTTTAATTACAAAGAAGATATTAATAATTGTACATATAATATTATTATTACTGATAAAGAGAAGGAAGATATTATTATCAAAATTATTGATGGGAAAATAAATGGATACACTGGAACAGATAACAATGCTGATGTGATAATCAATGTTGAATCACATATATTTGATAGAATACTTAGTGGAAAACTAACTGCACAGAGAGCCTTTTTAACAGGGCAATTAAAAGCAAAAGGTAATTTTACTCTATTATATGAATTTGATCATTTGTTTAAGTTATAGATATTTATAATAAAAGAATTCACAAGCAATATTTTTCTCTTATTTTTGTACAAAAAGTTGTGTGAATACTTTGCCGTATCTTGGATCATTGGTTATACCAATTCCTATATAATTATAATCTGTACTTAATATATTTATATTATGAGAGGGGCTATTCATTAAAGAGTTCATTGCGCTTTCTATAGTGCTATTACCTGCTATGTTTTCTCCTGCCATATTATAATCAATTGAAAAATCTTTTAGCATTTTAAAAGGAGATCCATAGATTGGAGAATTATGACTAAAGTATTTATTGTTAGAGATATCTCTTGACTTAATTCTTGCTACTTTCATAAGTTCCATATCAATTTTATAATCTGGTAGCCCAGCTTTTTTGCGTTCAGAGTTAATTAAGTTAATCATAAGAGTTTCTTCAGCAGATAAATTATTACTATATTTATCTTCTTTTTCGCTGGTATAAGCAGGATTATAATAAGAAGATGCTTTTGTATAAGTACTAGATATAACTCCTATTGAGCCATTTTCCATGTGAATAACATACCAACTACCAATCATACCGAGAACATCTAATACGTCACCACTAGACACTGTTCCTATTTTCTTATATGAAGTACTAGGACCTGTGCGTACATTTAGGTTATTAGTTGTAATCTCAATCTGTTTTATATTAGTCCATTTGAATATATTAGTTCTAGAAGCAAATATATCTACTCTAAACAATAATGATGAAATAATAAATATAAATGTTATTATAAGTACAACTCTTCCTTTGGTCATTATTTTTCTCATACTGTCACTTCCTTCCAATAATATTATGGAAAAAATAATCATTATATATTCGTATATGTAAGTGGTAAAATTTTACTGTGTAAAGTAAAGATATTAATATTTTTGGATTACTGTGAGTATATATAGATAAGGATATTATTATCCCAAAAAGGAAGATGATATATGGAATCTAATCAAATAGCAAATGAATTAATAGAAAAAGAGCAACTATTATTGCTCTATGAAAATCTGATTGATGAAGGATTGCATCTATATAATATATATAAGTCAATTCATAATAAGTTAATTTCTCATGAAAATAGAAACATAGTACAAGATATTATGAAAACAAGATTATATCAGATTAGAGAATTAATTAGTATATATAATAAGTTAAGTGGGGAATGTTATAGAAGTAAACAATCAAATGTCCATAAAAAAAATAAGTTAAAGAAGATGTTTGCAAAAGAAAGCAATTATGTAGAAGCAATTAATCATATATATGCTAACACTAATGATATAGTAACAAAAGTGAAACTAACCAAGCTAATACAAGATGAAAATATAATATTATTTAGATTGTTATATTTGCAAAGTTTAATTGGTATCTGTTGGGAGGCTAATGATAAATGACGTACCTTCATTAACTTTACTTGTTACGTTAATAGTACCATTATGTTGTTCGATAATTGTTTTGACTATAGGAAGTCCTAGTCCTGTACCGTTTTCTTTATAGGTAATAAAAGGTTCAAATATATCTTTTAGATGTTCTTCACTGATTCCTATACCTGTATCATTAATGGTTATTATAATAAAATCATTAAGATGTTTTATATCTATAGCAATAGTGCCATCAGTATCAGTTGCTTCTAGTGCGTTTTTAATTAAGTTAAAAAATACTTCTTTTAGACGTGTTTCATCTCCAAGTATTGATGGAAGATGTTTGGTTTTAGTTACATATAAATTAATATTTTTCTCATATGCTACAGAATAAAAGCATTCAGTTAATGAATCAAGAATTGATGAAATATCCATGCTTTTTTTATGTATATTAATTGACTTATTATAAGAATTAAAATCATCTAGTAATAAACCAACATAATCAAGTTCTTCATATAGAGAACTCCAGTGCTTATTATCTCTAACTTCTGGTGTCTGAGATTCAATAAGCTGAAGAGTACTTCTAATTAAACCAATTGGATTTTTAATCTCGTGACACATTCTTGCTATTATTTCTGGTTTTCTTGTTTGTTGATATAATACTAACCAATCATCAAGCAATACAGAAAAATCATTTATCATATTATTTTGTCCAGAATTCATTATACTCACCCCTAATTACTACTATTGTATCAAAAGAAGCATAATAATACAACAAATACTGACTAATTAATACTAAGGTTAATAGTTTAATTGTTCTATATATGATAATACTTTAGTTATATCAAATAATTTAAACAATTATTACCAATAAATTAATAGTAATTAAATAAATATATAAACACACTTAAGCATAATAGTAAAATAATGGAATAATAATTGTTAAATTATCCTTGAAAAATATACAGATATAGTTTAGTATAGTCTATACAGACTAGGAAAAAATAACTCAATTGCAATGGGAAATATCGGAAGGAGAAAATATGGTTAAACAAAATTGTTTGTTCTGTAATGTAGCCAATAACTCAATGGAATCTGCAACTATTTTTGAAAACAGTGAATTTAAAGTGGTATTAGATCCATTTCCAGCATCTAAGGGGCATACATTAATAATTCCAAAAGAACATATAGAAAATATATATGAGTTGGACACTGAATCAGCTTCAAGATTATTTGCTCTTGCGACACATATTGCTAAAGTATTAAAAAATACTTATGATTGCGACGGATTAAATGTATTACAAAATAATGGTGCAGCAGCTGGTCAAACAGTATTCCATTATCATATGCATCTTATTCCAAGATACAGCGATGATAAAGTTAATATTAATTGGGAAACTGTTAAATTTGAAAAAGAACAGTTACAAGAAATGGCTAGTGAGATAGCAAGTAAGTTATAGTGAAGATGACTAACAGATTATGAAAATATCCGTTAGTCATTTTTTTGTAGTAATCTATACTGATAATAGTAAAATGTTCATATATAGAAAATAACGGTGGATAAAACCGCCGTTATTTTGCAGTATTGTTAATAATATTAATTATATTTTCTATCCCATTACTAGATTTACTATGATTCATATGAGTAATATAATCATTTCTATTACTATATGCAGTGTCAATAGCATGTAATATACTTCTACAGTTCATATCCTCCTCTTGAAGTATATAGCTATATCCGTGTTTTTCAAAAGAAGATGCATTTAGAATCTGGTCACCTCTACTGGCATTAGCTGGAAGAGGAATAAGTACATTAGGTTTTTTCAGAGCAAGAAGCTCAGATATAGTATTAGCACCTGACCTAGAGATAACAACATCACTAATAGCAAGAATATCTGCCATCTCTTCACTAACATATTCAAATTGCTTATATCCTTTAATATTTTCTAAGTCTTTATTTAGATTACCTTTACCACACAAATGAACTAACTGATACTTTCTCAAAATATCTGATAGAGCTTCTCTAATAGCTTCATTAACTCTTACAGCTCCAAGACTACCACCTGTCATAAGAAGAATAGGCTTAGAATTATTAAAATTACATAGAGATAAACCTCTATTTCTGTCACCACTCAAAATCTCTTCTCTTATAGGTGTGCCTGTAAGAATAGCTTTATCCTTAGGAAGATGTTCAAGAGTTTCTGCAAATGTTGTACATACTTTTGAAGCAAAAGGAATACTTATTTTATTAGCTAGCCCAGGTGTCATATCAGATTCGTGGATAATAGAAGGAACTCTATTAAACTTAGCACCCATAATAACTGGAACAGTAACAAAGCCACCTTTTGAAAAAATAATATCGGGCTTTAGTTTTCTTATTAATCTAGTTGCCTGCCCTACCCCTTTAACTACTCTAAGAGGATCTGATAAGTTTTTTATGTCAATATAACGTCTTAGCTTTCCGGATGAAATTCCATGATAAGGAATATCTTTAGCTTCTACTAAGCTTTTTTCAATACCATTATAAGAACCTATATAATGAATATCATAACCATGTTTCTGTAAGTGAGGGACTAACGCTAGGTTAGGGGTTACATGCCCGGCAGTTCCTCCACCTGTCAATACAATTCGTTTCACTTTCTTACCTCCAATATGGTTTCCTTATTTAACGTAAAACTGTATAATTAAATTATTTACATAGTAGACTTCGTCCTATTATATATTATTCAAGTATTAAATTATATTTACTACATAAGATCAATTAATTAATCGTTAAATTCTACATATATAGTATAATTATCCCTTTTGAAAAGTTAAATGTCAATAGGTTACTTGAATTTGCTATGTACGCCATGTAATGTTTTCATTCCTTATAGGAAATTTCTCTAATTTAACAAATGAAATAGAACGATTTTCATATGCGTCAAGTTAATTTCCTTACGACTGATAAGCTTCCGTTCGTAGGAAAAGAATTGAAATAAAGTTGTACTAATGGTAAAATATACCATAAAGTTATTGAATCATTGAAGGAATCACTTGATTAAGGTAAAAATCAATAAATACTAAGGGGGAAGTTCACAAATGAGAAAAAGATCTAATGGCAAATTATTTGGAATAATTTTAATAATTATAATAACAATTGCTTTTTACTTGATTAACAATATACAAAACAATAAGATAATAGCTACCAACGACCAGATACCTACTAATAATGAAATGTCTACTAATAATAAAATAGATGAACAAACACTGTTAATGAGTAGAATTATATCTGAAGTATCTTCAACTTCTGTTCAACTTATGCTTGATTTGGATGAAGATGGTACGAAGGATTATACACTTTTTATTAATGGAAGCTCCAACAAAGAAATTAATCCTACAATATCAAAAACGGAACTTAAAGAACATAAATATATGAATGAACATATATACTATGTGGACTTAGCAAAAGATTATGGAAAGTTAATTATTACGTTACATGATGTTTTGGATAGTGGGGTTGCATACTATATTGAATACATACCTAATGATAGTAATAGTAGGGAACTTACATTTGAATTAAAAGCGGGTAATAGTAAAGAATTAAATCTTTTGGAAGGATATTATACAAAGGATGTTTTACAGTACAAAGACAAGAAAATTGCTAATAGCACATCTCTTCCAAATGTAGTGAATTACCTAGATGGAGATAATAACCATATACGATTAGGACGAGTCTTCCATGAAACAGATCTTGGCAGAACTGTAAAATCAGTTAGCAAAATTGAAAAAGATATCGAATTAACAATGAACAAAAAAGAAACTAGTTATCACTATACTCTTCCTGTAAAAGAACATTATTCTACTAAGGTAGAAGGAATGGTATCTAACAAAAAGTTAGTTACTAATAAACATATCAAATTCAATATAGATACTTTGTTGGTAATGGATCTAGCTGATAAAAAATACCTATGGACTGATGGGGTGTATTATGAAAATCCTGCACTCTATGAACCTTTTGCAGAAAATGATTTTTTTCGTACTCCTAGTGCATTACATATGAGAGCTTGTTATTGGGTTTTGGATGAAGGTAGTATCTATACTACTTATGGAATAAGTTTAATGTACAAATATGCAGAAGCTTATAATGATAAGAACTATATTCCAACAAAACCAAGATCAGGATGGATATTTCAGGAGTATGGTATTGTAGAAGATTTTTATGATACTAGATTTAATACAGATACGGTAAGTAGCTTCTTGCATATGCAAGAAAAATATCCAGATGATGAAGTTGAAAATGTAATAGATAAATATTTTGAGTTTTATGTTGATTTTGTTGAAAATAACAGTTTCTATATTAATGAGAATATTTTTGTTCCAGATTATATGGATTACAATGGAAATGACCAAGTACCTCATTGTTCATTAAATCATATGCTATCAGAAATGACAGTCTTATATCGTTACCATTTATTATATGACAATACAGAATACTTTCATCTAGCAGAAAAACTTTTAAATAGTATTTTGAATACAAAAGATGAGTGGGTTAAAAGTAATGGAGACCTGTATTATTGTATAACAAAAGATGGTGAGTACATTAGAGATGATTACCCATTGGTTACTTATAATGATTTGATGAGAGCAGAATATTATATTAATAAGATTTATGGGGAAGTTCCTAAAGGGTACTTAGAAATGAAGGATGCAAAAGAAAAATGGGCTAAGAAAAATGGTTATCTAAAATAAAATTATTAAAAAAGTAACCCCTTTTATTGAAAATTTCTACTTGAATATTATAGATAAAAATCATATAATGAATTTAGAAAACCTTTTCTATAGGAGGTGAAAGAAAATTGAGTCTGTTAAAAAGAGCTACAATAAGTGATGTTGCTAAACTAGCAGGGGTATCTATGACAACTGTATCAAGAGTACTTAATAAAAACTATCCTGTGAAAGAAGCCACAAGAATTAAAGTAGAAAAAGCCATAGGAGAACTAGAGTTTAAGCCTAATTTACTAGCTAGGGGGCTCATTCATAATAAGACACAAACAATAGGTATACTTACGCCTAGCATAGAAAACCTTTTCTTTTCTGAAGTTGTAAAAGGTATTGATAGTGTTATGAAAGAGAGAGGATATACAACCTTCTTATGTAATACAGAAGGAGACCCTAAGCAAGAGCAGCGTATGATTGATAATTTAAAAGACAGAAGTGTTGATGGAATCATTACCATTAACCCAAGAACTAAAAATATCAAATCAGGCTATTACCAAACCCTTAGCAAGCAAATACCTGTTATTATCATTAACGGATACAATAGAGGAATTCAATGTAATTATGTTCTTAATGATGGAGAAGTGGGAACATTAGAAGCACTGAAATACCTCTATGAGTTAGGACACAGAGAGATAGCTTTCTTAAGAGGACAATTTAGTTATTCCTATGATGTGAAAGAAAGTATGTACAAACAGTTTTGCAAGGATAATCATCTAGAATTTGAAGAAGAAAACATAATAGTGGTTGAAGATGGTAACGGACCTCAGACAGTAGAGCAGTCAAAGGCATTGGTAGAAAAGATCCTTAGAGAAAACAAAAGATTTACTTGTTTGTTTGCTTGTAATGACTGGATGGCAGTAGGAGCACTGAATGCTGCGAAATCTCTTAATATATCTGTACCAGATGAATTTTCAATTATCGGTTTTGATAACACGATTATTAGTCAGATTACTGAACCTAGACTTACGACGGTTGATCAGAATATGACAGGTTTGGGGCAAATATCTGGTAAAAGAATATGTGAGTTGATTGAAGATAAGAGTAGTGGGAATAAAAAGATTGTTATTGAGACCAAGTTGGTGAAAAGAGAGAGTGTTGCAAAAGCTTGTAGATGACTTCCGTAGGTGAAGATATATACAAAACAGCTTACGTTATATATTCACCTACTGGGCTACTTAATTATTATAAAGATAGTTTGAAATAAATATCGAAGAAAGGAAGGTAATAATAATGCAAGAACAAATGATTGATAAGTTTGTAGAAATGTATGGAGGAGAGGCTAGTACAGTTCAGACGTTTTTTGCTCCTGGAAGGGTGAATTTAATTGGAGAACATATTGATTATAATGGAGGATATGTTTTCCCATGTGCACTTGATTTTGGTACATATGCAGTAGTGAGAAAAAGAGAAGATAATAAGATAAGATTTGCAACGCTTAATTTTAATCTTAAAGTAGAGCTTGATGTTCAGGATATTATATATATAGAAGAACATAACTGGACGAATTATCCAAAAGGTGTTATTAAGGAGTTTATATATAAAGGGCATAAGGTTGGTGGATTTGACATTTTATATTATGGTAATATTCCTAATGGCTCTGGACTATCATCATCAGCTTCACTTGAGGTTCTTACAGCTGTTGTAATCAATGAGCTATATGATTGTAAAGAAGATATGGTAGAAATGGTGAAAATGAGCCAGAAAGCAGAGAATGAATTCATAGGAGTTAACTGCGGTATTATGGATCAATTTGCAGTCGGCATGGGAAAACTAAATAATGCTATTTTATTAGATTGTGGTACATTAGAATACAAATATGCTTCATTACAATTAAATGGTTACAAAATAGTAATAGGCAATACAAAAAAAAGAAGAGGATTAGCCGATTCTAAATATAACGAAAGACGAGCAGAGTGCGAATATGCACTACAATGCCTTCAAAAAGAACTAGATATTAATAATCTATGCGATATAGACACAGAAACATTTGAAAAAAATAAATACTTAATAGATAAAGAGATAGAAAGAAATAGAGCACAGCATGCAGTTAATGAAAATGTCAGAGTGAAAAAAGCGGTAGAATCACTTAATGCAGGAGATATCATTACATTTGGAAAGCTAATGGATGCATCTCATAAATCTCTTAGAGATTTATATGAAGTAACTGGAGTAGAACTAGATACTATGGTAGAGGAAGCATGGAAGATAGACGGAACTATAGGAGCTAGAATGACGGGAGCAGGATTCGGTGGATGTATCGTAAGTATTGTAAATGAACAGTATGTTGATACATTTATACAAGAAGTAGGAAAAAACTATGAAGCTAGAACAGGACTTAAACCAGAGTTTTATGTAGCTAATGTCGGAAACGGAGCAGGCAGATTAGATTAAAAATCAAAGAACTTATAAATATTATTAAAAACATAGGAGAGATAATCTATGGAAAATATATTAATCAATATAGAAAAACTAATTCAATTCGGACTTAACAATTGTATGATAGAGAAATGGGACGTAGAAATGGTAAGGAATCAGATTATGGATATATTAGAAATATCTGAGCCTTTAGATAAAGAAATACATATAGAAATCCCAGAAACACCAGTTCCTATATTAGAAGAGATATTACAATACTGTATATATAACAATATAATAGAAGATTCAATAACTGATAGAGACATGTTAGACTCTAGAATAATGGCTACACTTATGCCAAGACCATCTGAACTTATTAATAGATTTTACAAAATAGCTAGAGAAGATGGAATAGAAAGAGCAACAGATTATTATTATACATTATCAAGAAATTCTAACTATATAAGAACAGATAGAATAGCCAAAAATGAATACTGGCTTGCAGAAACTAAAGTAGGAGAGTTAGAAATAACAATTAACTTATCAAAACCAGAAAAAGACCCAAAAGAAATAGAAAAAGCAAGAAGTATGTCTAGTGCTAACTATCCAAAATGTTTCTTATGCATTGAAAATGTAGGCTACCCAGGAAGACTCAATCATCCAGCTAGAAATAATCATAGAGTAATACCTGTAACACTTAATGAAGAAAATTGGTATTTACAATATTCACCATATGTATATTATAATGAACACTCTATAATATTTAATGAAAAACATATACCAATGAAAATATCAGAAGATACATTTACAAGACTATTATCATTTGTTGAGCAGTTTCCTCATTATTTTATAGGTTCTAATGCAGACTTACCAATAGTAGGTGGTTCTATACTAAGTCACGACCATTTTCAAGGAGGACATCATACGTTCCCTATGGAAAAAGCACCTATCATAAAACAGTTTAACAAAGATAACTATAATGAAGTAAATATCGGAATAGTTAAATGGCCTTTATCCGTTATTAGATTATCATCACATAATAAAGAAGAATTAATTAATATAGCTAATGATATTCTTAAAAATTGGAGAAATTACTCAGACGAAGATCTTGAAATACTAGCATATACAGAAGAAGATGGTAAGAAGATACCTCATAATACAATAACACCAATAGCAAGAATGAACACAATAGGAGAATATGAGATTGATTTAGTTCTTAGAAATAATAGAAGGAATGAAAAACATCCAGATGGAATATTCCATCCTCATAAACATCTTCATCATATTAAGAAAGAGAATATAGGGTTAATAGAAGTGATGGGTCTTGCAGTGCTACCTGCTAGATTAAAAAAAGAACTTACATTAATAGAAGAGATATTAACGGGTAACATTAGGGATATTAATAAATATGATGAACTTGAGAAACATTCTGAGTGGATAGAGCAATTAAGAGATAAATATATATTACCTATAGATATAGATAAAGCAAAAGATATTATTAGGAAAGAAGTGGGAGAGATATTTGCTCAAGTACTAGAATGTGCAGGGGTTTATAAGATGGATGAAGAGGGTATTGAGGGTATGGAAAGGTTTATCAGTTGCATATAGAAATATTATATATATTATAGTAGTAAAAGTTGTATTAAGGTTTAACCTCTAGTAAGATTAGTAAGGTTAGAGTTTTATTTATGGATAAATCTGATTACAAATTATTACACTAATTGACATATAAAACTCTATATATTACGGTAATATTACAAACTAGTAAAATGCTTGTATTTATAGCTAATTATGTATATAATATATTCAGCATCATTATTATCCATAATATAACATATCTAGTAAGTAATAACTCTATTACAGAAATATTACATATATAGATAATATATTGACTGGTTAATTATGAAGTGCTATAATTTACCATGTGCTATGGAAGGAAATATACCTTTCACAATAAAAGCAATAATTAAAAGGAGGAGAAAGATTAAATGAAAAACTTAAAAAAAGTTTTAGCTTTAGTATTATCAATGGCATTATTAATTTCAACATTCACAGTGTCATTTGCAGCTGAAGCTACAAAAAATCTTGACGAAGCTACAAAGTTAAACACAATGGGCTTATTCAATGGTGTAAGTACTACTGAATTCAAGCCTGCATTAGAAGATGCAACAAATAGAATCCAAGCATTCGTAATTATTGGTAGAGAGTTAAACTGGGATTTAACAGAAATTAAAGCTACTAATACTGATGAATACTACTTCACTGATGTTGAAGGTGAAGAAGCTATGAAAATGGCTCAATATGCTTGGGAACAAGGTTACACTAAAGGTATTGGCGATAATAAATTTGGTTCAAAAAATCCTGTAACAAGCAGAGAGTTATATACATGGTTCTATAATGCATTAGGATTTAACAAAGATGGAGATGCTTATGGAGATCCAATGTTATTAGTAAAAGCTGGATTAGCTTCTACAGAAGAAGCTGGAGCAATTATTAAAGATTCATACACAACTAAAAAAGCTTTATTAAGAGATGATTTAGTAGGTGTTATGTATGCTGCATTAAACTGGAAAGCTAAAGATAGCGAAACTGATTTAGTAACTGATTTAGTAGCTGCTAAAAAAGTAACTGAAGAAGCAGCTGTAGCAGCTGGTGTTTACACTAAAGTTGTTGAAGAATTAACTGTTACTAATGTTGAAGCTCTTAACTTAGTTCAAATAAAAGTTGAGTATGCTACTGATGTAGATAAAGATACTGCAGAAGATACTACACTTTATACAGTTAAAAAAGGTTCTAATAAGCAAGCAGTTGCTAATGCAACATTATTAGAAGATGGAAAAACAGTTGTGTTAACATTAGAAAAAAGATTAGAACAACAAGACAAAGTTAGCGTTAGTGTTAAAAATGTAAAGGATACTAATGAAAATAAATTAGAAGAAATAACAGTAAAAGATATAGAATTGTTAGATACTACTATTCCATCAGCTGTTTCTGCTGAAGTTGTTGGAAATGATACTATTAAAATTGTTTTCTCTGAACCAATTATGAGTGATGAAGATGAATATCCAAATGGAACATCAGGTGCAGACACTGATTCAGATAAAGAATTAGACAAGAAAGCATTTAGTGTTAATGGTGGTAAACTATATGTTAAGAATGTAAAAGTTCAAAAGAATAATACAGAAGCTTTAGTTGAGTTATACTCTGATTTAAAAGCTGGAGATGTAACTATTGAAGTTAATGGTAAGGCTAAAGACTTCGCTGAATTTGGTGTCTTAAAATCCTCATTCACTATTGAAGTTTCTGAAGATAAAGATGCTCCAGAAGTAGTAGGTTTTGAAAAAGCTACACCAAATGGTGTTACATTAATATTTAATGAAGATATTGAAGTTAAAGCTAAAGAGTTGAAAAATTTCTATCATACAAATGAGAAAAACCCAATAGATGATAATATTGATGTTGAAAAAGATGTAAATGGTAACAAATTAAGATTAAAATTTGTTAACAACCCTCTTCCAACTGGTGGTGTTGCATATGTATATGTAGCAGAAAAAGCTGTTAACGATTTATGGGATAACTTAAATACTCAACAAATGATTAAAATTGAAGTTGACGTTGATGTTACAGCTCCAGAAGTTGAAGGTGAAGTAGAAGTTAAGGCTGAAGATAAAGTTATAGTTTACTTTACTGAAGATCTTAATGAAAAATTAGCAGAAGATGAAGATAATTATCAAGTATTAGATGCTGATGGAAAAGTTGTTAAAAATATTATTGACGATGTAGAGTATACTCCTTCTACAAGTAAAAAATCAGCATATGTAATTATAGAGTTTTCTAAAAAATTAAGTGGTGATCATGCATTAGTTATTGAAGATATTAAAGATACTTCTAATAATGAAATTGATGATACTACATTAAGTTTCACAGCTACAGATAAAACTAAACCAGAAGCTAAAGATTGGACTGCTAAGATATATAAAGCAGGAGTTGCAGGTCAAATGGTTAGAGTGACTTTTGGTGAAGTTATGGCAACTGAAGGTAAATATTCAGTATTAGATTTAGATAAATATAAAATTGGTAGTACTAGATTAGTAGATTTAGAACTAGAAGCTACAATTATATCAGTTGATGGTGGTAAAGCTGTAGAAATAGAAATACCAGCAAAAACTCAAGACGAACAAAAAGGTACAGATTTCAGTCAAAATGAGATATTAACAATTGCTAGAGTTGCTGATGCAGCTGGTAATTATACAGCAGATTATATAAATACTAGAACATTAGCTGAATCAGGTAAAGTTTACATTAAGTCTGTGGTTGCAACTGCAACTGATAAAGTGAAAATCACATTCGATGGTAAATTTGAAGAATTTGATGATGATGATATCGTAATTACTACTAACAAAGATAGTAAACAATTAGCAGAAACAAATGCTTTAGATATTGCTGAAGTTAATAATGATTTAGATGATGATGGTAATACAGTAATTGTTTACACATTAACTTCAGACGCTAAACTTAATCATGTTGCTGAAAAATCAGGTTTAGTATATGCATATGTTGTTGATAGCATTTCACATAATGAACTTGATGAATCAATAGCTAATAATAGTGACTTGGATAAGCAAATTGTTAAAGATAGAATTGCTCCAGCATTAGCTAAGGTTGATCATGATAATGATAATGATAAAAACACTAAAAAGGTTGTTGATATTACAGTAGATAATAGTGTGAAACAAGATTCAGGTTCCAATGCTGTTGATGGTGTTGTGAAACTTACTTTTGAAGAACCTATCAATGGAAATACATTATCATTATTAACATTTGAAGTAGAAGATTTCGTAGTTAAAGAAGTTACAGTAGCTAATAAGTTAGTGACTCTATTTGTTCTTGATAAAGATAAAGATACAGCTCCAGGAGCAGGATTCATAGAGCATGGTACTCAAGTAACTCAAAAATACCCAATTAAAGATGGCAATGGAAATGCTTTAGAAGGTATTGATGATGAAGTATATGAGCCAATAAAAGAAATTAATGAAGCCAATAAAGCAATTGCTGAGTTATCAACTACACCAAGTGATAGCGATATTAATGCAGTTGTAGTAGAAGTAAAGGAAGCTACTGATAAAGGAGCTACTTCTGGTAATGATGATAAGTATGATATTGATACTACTAAGTTAACAAAATATGTTGATGAAGCTGTAACGGCTGCTAATGCCGCAATTGCTAATTTACCAGCTAAACCAACTGATATTGAAGTTAATGATGTTAAAGCTAAAGTAGATGCTGTTGTTGCCAATGGTGCTACTAAAGGTGATGGTAGTGAATTTGATATTGATACAACTAATTTGACACCATTATTAGAGTTAGCTGCTGAGGCTGCTAAATATGATGATTCTCAAATTGCTAATGATGTGGCAACAAATACTACTGTTACAAATACAATAATAAATCCTTCAAGTTCTGTTGAGGCTTCAATTACTGTAACATATGAGATTACAGAAGACACAGGTAGCTATTTAAGTTATAATTCATCTACTAAGGCTATTACTCTTGTAAAAGATAATGATTCTGGTGATGATGTAATAGCAAAAGTGACAATGACTTTTACAAAAGATAGCAAATCATTAGAGAAGGTATTAACTGTTACAATTGAGCATAATTAAATATTAATAAATAAAGATATTTGTAAATAGATGGGGTGGAATTCTCTGAATTCCACTCCATTCTTCTGTTTGAGTAGATTTTAGATTAATAATGATCAATTGGTACAGTGTATGATTCTGCGGTGAATCTTTTTAGAGATTTTTAATTAAGTACACTTTAATTATTAAAATTATTGTTGTACATGATTCATTCATGCTCAAATATTTATTATATAACCTGTTTTTATTTATTGTTCAGCCTTCAAATAAATGGTATAATATTCATATTATATCAATAAAGGATGGAGTTAAATATGAATATTTTAAAAAAAATAATTGTGTTATTTATAATAGTAGTACTATCAATAAACACAAATATAACTTTTGCAGCAACTAATGATAATAATATGGACTTAAACTACAAAGCTATGATTATTAACGAATTAGAAATACTATTAGGTGATGGCAAGGGGTATCATTTAGATGAGCAACTTACAAGAGCCCAAGGGGTAACTTTAGTTACAAGAATATTAGGCAAGACGAAATATATTAATAATAACAAGGATATTTTTAGTAATACGAATTTCAAAGATGTAGATACTAATCAATGGTATGCTGCTAACGTAGGTTATTGTGTTAAACAAGGAATAATTAATGGATTATCTAATAATACATTTAAACCAAATGAAAGCATTAGTGAAAAATCTTTTCTTAAAATACTTCTTGTATCAATGGGATATAGTGCTACTGAAGATTTTAATTGGAATAGTGTTTATCAATTTGCATATAGCGTTAAATTAGTTGATGATAGTAGCTATGCATCTAGAACACAAGATAATCTTAATTATTTACGAAAAGATGTAATAGATACAGTATATAGATCATTACAACTTAAAGACAAGAAAACAGGTATAAGATTAATACAGAGATTTATAGATAATGGGAAAATTACAAAAAGTAAAGCTATTCAATATGGTTTAGCAAAAGATGATGTGAAAACAAAACTTGAAAAAGTATATACAGTTAATAGTTCACTAATTGAATTATTTTTTAATGAACATATTAATTTGAGTATAGATAATATTATTATTCACGAAGCTGATAATGATGAAAATAAACTTGATGTTAAAAGTGTTGAGAGAGGATTAAATAATTCCTATATAGTGAAATTAGATGAAGAGCAAATATCTGACAAAGATTATATATTATACATTGAATATGTAGTTGACGATGATGGAAACACTTCTCATCAGTTATTATATAATTTTATAGGCTATAGAAATCCAGAGATTAAATCTAACTATATGAAGATAAGTAAGTTAGAACCTATTAGTAATAACATAATTAATGTTTATTTTACTCATCCAGTTAACGAGAATGTATTAAATACGGCATATTATACTTTGACTAAAGAACAAGAAACTATTGTAAGTGGTAAAAGTAGTAATATGATAATAGGACAACTTCCTAACTGTGATAATGGTATATCATTATATTTTAAAGATTATATTTTTGAGAAAGAGCATTATGAGTTAATTATTAGTGGTGAGTTAACAAGTAAATATGGAGTTACTCTTAATAAGGGATTAGGAGAATCAATTAAATTTGAAGGAGTTACTAAGGAAAACGAGCCGTTAATAGTTAAAAAGATCGAAACGATAAGTGATAGTATAGTTGAAATTATATTTAACAAGAAAATAAATCCAGTTATAGCTAAGCAAGTATTTAGTTATTATATAACTGACTACAATAAAAAGCCTATGGCAATAGAGAAAGTATATATAGTGAATGGGCTTAATTCATATGGAAACGTAATTAGATTAGTACTTAAAACTCAATTTAAGGAAGATAAAGAATATGATATTATAATTAATAATATTAACGATATAACAAGACAATTTAATATAACAGAAAAGAAATATAGTTTTGAAACTGAATTTGATTCAACAGATAGTGTAAGGGTATCTGATATTAATGTGATAGATTCTGATTTAATTTTATTAGAAGTTGATCAACCATTAGATATTGAGTCTGCTTCAGATATTAATAATTATAAAATAAACAGTATGACACGTAATTCTTATAGTACACATCCGTATGCTGTATTATATGATAAATCAAAGAATCCTTTTACGCTAAAAATATATTTGCCAAAAGATAAACTATTGCCAAAGTTATCTGATTTTGAACTAGAGATTAGTAAAGATATAAAAGATGAAATGGGTAATAAGCAATCAAAAGATAAAAGATATGAATTTGATTATGGGCAAGAAATTTCTCCTGATGTTTCTATTAAAGAAGCAGTATATATAGGTGACAATAGTGTTAAACTTATATTTAATAAAGAGATTTCATTAGATGTGCCTAATGTACTAAATAATAATTATAACCTTAGATATATGGATAATGGATTTGAACATATACAAGTCCCTATTGGTACTAATTATATTAACCCTACAACAATAATATTAAGGTTTAATAAGATAGACGAAGATGTTACATATGAAATAATTTTTAATAAATTAGTGGATTACGGTGGAACGGTAACAGATAATGCAGATAAAAAATATATTGAGACGATTGAATATACGGATTAAAAAATTAAAGCTATCCCATGAATAGGGATAGCTTTTTAGAATACATAGTTTAATTTATTAATTAGCTTTTTCTACTTTTACAGTTAAGCTATCTACAGCATTTCCTTTAAGGTCATGAATAGGAGCTTTTTGAGTTACTTTAATTCCTGTTTCAGGAGCTGTAGCATTAGCATCAGTATTAAGAACTAACTGAATTACATTACTTGTTACATTAAATGCAAGTACATCATAATCTTCAACTTCAAATGTAAGAATTGATAATGATGAAGCTTTAATATCTTCGGTAAATGTAAGAGTTACAACGTCATAATCTCCTGCAGATACGCCAGTTGGATTAGTTACAACTGATGATTGTACGTCATTAACCATATTTCCAGAAACATCAATTTTTTCTAATTCAGGAGCAATCTTGTCTGTAGCCATCTTATTATGATCCATAGACAAAGTTTCTGTATATTTATTATTGGATTGGGTGTTAACAACATAAGCATATACGTCAGTTGATAAATCATGTGAAAGTTTATCTGCTTCTACAAGAGTAAATGTAGCAACTGTTTTATTATCAGCATTTAATGCAGTAGTAACTTTTCCAATATCCAATTTGTTAGAATCAGCAGATGCTGCATCAGAATTATTAGTAGTAATAACTAGGTCAGTAGCATCAAATTCTACTAATTCATCTCCAAATGTAACTTCAACTGTTAATGTATCTTTTGCAACTACAGATTCAATATTTACATTACCTTGTGAATCTAAATTAAAAGTATTTGTTAAAGTAGCAGTGTAATTACCAGATGCATCTGCAATTCTGGCAGTAACTATTTTATCGTTACCAGAAGTTAAATCTACGCCATTATTAGCAGCATTAGGTATATTTATTTCGATTGCAGTTCCATTATCAACAAGAGTAAATGTTACATCATCAATATCAGCTAATTGATTTCCATCAACCGTATATTTTTCAATATCTAATACAGAATATTTTCCTGATGTAGCCATTTTTTCATTAAAGTCTATTTTTACCATTTGATCAGAAGCTCCAGCATTATATAATTTAGCTGACCACTTTGTTGAAACTGGTTTAGTTAAATCATCAACAACAAATTGGATACTTGATGTAGTGATAATATTTGAAGCTAAATCTTTTAAGTCTTCAATAACAATAGTATAAGTTCCATTAAGTTTACTATCAAAGTTTATTGTTATTTTGTCAGTATTTAAAGTAACACTATCGATGATATCTTTTACTTCTTTTCCATTTTCATCTAAGATAGTAAAGTTTGATTTAGATGCATCAACTAATGCTTCTGTAAAGTCAATAACGATTTTTTCTTCTGAAACTATTTCAATATCTCCATCAACTTCTGGAGATGTAACGTCAAGTTCAACATCAACTTTAATCATAACTTGTGAATTTGCATTATCCCATAAGTCATTAATTGAACCTTTAAGAATATAGACATAAGCTATTCCTTGTGGTAAATTTGCATCAGTAAATGATAATTTTAATTCATTACCATTAATATCATTAGAAGTAACATCGTTATCAACTAAGTTATTTGAGTTAGTATGATAGAAGTTAGCTTTCGCACCAGCTTTTAATTCGATTTCTTCATTGAATATTAATGTAACACCGTTTGGAGAAGCATCTTTGTACCCAATAACTTTTGGAGCATTGGTATCTTCAGAAACTGTAGCAGTTAAAGTTGTTGGAATAACTCCAAATGAAGCTTCATCTTCAACTTTATTAGAAACATATATTGATACTTGACCGTCTGATAAATCAGAGTATAGCTCAACATTAGCTTCAGTATTGTTATTAAGTGGAGTAACAGATTTAATATATAATTTACCACCGTTCACATCAAAATTAGATTTTACTAATGTTCCAGCTGAAATTGGCTCAGAAAAAGTAACTTTAATAGTATCGTTACCGATTACCTCAGCTTTTATAGCACTTGGAAGTGTAATGTCTAAATATTGAAGTTCATCGCTAGTAGTATCAGCTATAGTTTTAGTAGTATTAAGATTTTTAACATTCTTAACAGTAATAATAGCGTTCTCTTGTTGGTTGATTTTAGCATGTGTTAATATAATAGTCTTTTCATCATTTAATAATGAAGCATCAGTTATAGCAACATTATTATTGTTTTTATCTTTTATAGAGTAGTTAGCTAATTTTTCAGATGTAGTTGAATCAACTTCTGAGTTGAATTTAATTTCAGTTTGAACTAAATTAATAGGTTTTATTGATGATATAGTAAATTTAGTAACAACAATAGGATATCCTAATTTCTCACCAAAGCTAACATCGTCACCTTTAGCTTTCATAGTTAATCCATCATAAGTATAATCAGCAAAGTTAGCTACTTTGAAAGTATCAGTAGTGTTAACGTCAGCAGTAGAATCAGCAAGTCCAATCATTACAGCAACGTCAGCAACTGTATCCCAAGTATAATCATAACCAAGTGCATCTACAAGAACTTTTACATACTCTTTAGTAGTGATTTCTTGGTAAGGTCTGAAAGTTCCATCTGGATAACCGATAACCCCTAATTGTGGATTGTTTTTAATGTAAGCCATTAATCTTTGTTGGTATCCATTTTGTCCATCAGCATCAGCAAAAGTATCTTTGTCTACATAATCATAAGCCATCATGTCAGCTTCTAGACCTTTAAGTCTTAACATCATAACGATTGAACGGTATCTAGTCATTGTCTTAGTACTATCAACACCGTTTCCTTCTCCTTGAAGAACGTTTAACTGAACTAACTTGTTAACTTTGTCTTCATTAGTAACTGTGTTAGCGAACGCATTAGGTGCATTGCTAAATAGAACGATTGCAGCTAGGGCAAACGCCACGAGTTTTCTCATTGCTTTTTTCAAAATATTGTCCTCCTTATTAAATAATTTTTAAGTTTTGTTGATTGCATGACAACAAGCAATCAGTATGCATAGTGCATTTATGTCGACTTATTATGTCAACCCTTACAATCACAATTGTATATAACACAGAGCAAAATATCAACGCGTAAATTCTTCCATTAAGGCGCATATATGGAAAAACACTGTATGTATAAAAACTATGCATTAATGGGAAAAATACAAAATAGGCTTAGAATTAGTAATAAGAAGAGGTGCAATTATTAAAATTTGCTAAAAGACTTTACATTTATTCATTTATTTGGTAAAATTAAATTGAATTATTACGAAAATATTACGAGAAGATTTAAAAAGTATTACTGAGAGGAAATAGAGATATGAATGGAGTACCCAAATATAGAGAAATAAATTTATTAAAATATAGAAAAGAAATCATCTTAATATTATGTTCCCTATTTATATTTTTTATGATAGGAAATGTACTTGTGCCATCTAATAAGATTCAAACAAAAGCAACTATGGCAACTAATTCATACAACATTGTTTATGAATATAAGAGCGTAGGAATAGTATATGATAAAGAAACAGCAGAAAGAGCTTTCACATTAGCAAAGTCTAAAATGAAAGATGAGAACGGCGAAAGAGTTAAGATAACTAAGAACCTACAATATTATTTAGAGTATTCTGAGCCAAGTAAAATAACTGATGAGGATGTATTAGTTGAAAACTTAACTAATGCTTTATTAGAAGATAAAGATTCTTTTATGGTAAAAGGATTTGTTCTAAAAATCGGTGATGATTTTGAGGTAGTACTAAGAGATGAAGAACAAGTTAAAGAAGTTCTAAGAAGAGCTCAGAGTATGTATGTAAGCGAAGGATTTGATATAGAACTTGAAAGAGTTCCTTATACAGAAGCTACTAGTATACCAGTTATTGTTAAGAATGAAAGTAACGAAAGAGCGTTTAAAACATCTACTTTAACAGCACAGGCTGATGAGGCTACAGATGAAGATAAGAAAGAAACACCAGTAGAAACAGTTGGGGTATCTTTCGCAGAGAATGTTCAAGTAGAGAAAAAGTATGTTAGCAAATCTTCTATAGCATCTGTTACTAATGCAACTGAACTTATTACTAAAGAAAATGAAGAAGAAAAAGTATACAAAGTAGTAAAAGGAGATTGTCTATCAATCATTGCACATAAAAATGATATGAAACTAAATGATCTCATTAAACTTAATCCAGATATTGAAAAACAAAAGTACCTTAATATAGGACAGAATATTACAGTTACAGTACCTGAGCCTGAATTGTCAGTTTCATATGAAGAAAAAATTGTATATACTAAGCCAATCAAACGTGAAACTAAAAAAGTAGAAAATAATAAAAAATACAAAGGTTCTAATAAGGTACTTGAGTATGGTGCTGATGGTGTTATGGAAGTTACAGCAATTGTGACTAAGGTAAATGGATATGAACAATCAAGGAAAGTAGTTGGAGAACAAGTTCTACAAGAACCAAAGGATAAAGTTATTGAAGTTGGAATTAAACCATTTCCATCAAAAGGTTCAACAGGAAATTTCATATATCCAGTAGTAGGGGCTAGAATAACTTCGCCATTTGGATATAGGCATGGAAGTTTCCATCATGGACTTGACCTTGCTATTTCAACAGGTACGCCTATTAGAGCTTCTGATGGTGGAAGGGTTGTTCATGCAGGATGGAAAAGTAGAGTATACGGTTACTGTGTAGATATTGATCATGGCAATGGTGTATTGACTAGATATGCACATTGTAGTAAAGTGTTAGTTAAAAAAGGTCAGAACGTATCTCAATACCAAGAAATAGCTAAAGTTGGTAGTACAGGAAGAAGTACAGGACCTCATGTTCACTTTGAAATAAGATTTAATGGGGTAGCTGCTAATCCAATAAAATATTTGAATTAAAGATAGATAAGAACTTTATATAATATAAAAATAGAACTCACCGACAGGTGAGTTCTTATAATATATGTAAAATTTAATTTGCTTTTTTCATTTCTATAATATCAGACCAGTTACTAGCTGTAATTTGCTGTAATATACTAATATCTTTTCGGATTGCTGATACATCCCCTTTGAGTTCAGCAATGTCATTTTGCATATTATTCTATTCAGCTTTGTTAACTTCAGCTGCCTGCTCAAGAGCTCTAAGCAATAAAATATGTTGTTCAAGAGTTGCCTTTATAGAACGTACGTCAGATTTCAAAGAATCTACATCAAATTTTATTTTTTTAGTGTCAACAGATATACACTTTACTTTGAGATTTCTTTTTGATATGATATTACAGAAGATAATTATGATTATAATAGATAGTATTATCACTATTTTGTGGATTAATTAATACATTTAATTACTAATTAAATAAATATTAATTATAGAGAGGAGAATACTTATGTCTAAGATACTTGTTGTTGATGACGAAAAAGCAATTGTGGATATTTTGAAATTCAATTTACAGAGAGAGGGATATAGTGTAATAACTGCTTATAACGGAGAAGAAGGCTTAGAGTTATTTGAGAAAGAAAAACCAGACTTAGTATTACTGGATATAATGATGCCAAAAGTAGATGGACTTCAAGTGTGTAAAGTAATAAGAAATAATTATGATACGCCTATTATTATGTTAACAGCTCGAGCAGAAGAAGTAGATAAGGTACTAGGTCTTGAACTGGGTGCAGATGATTTTGTTACAAAACCTTTTAGTGTAAGAGAACTTATGGCTAGAGTAAAAGCTAATCTTAGACGTACTGTATTAGATAATAAAGATAACCAAGATGTACATATAATGACATTTGATAACATGAGCATTAATATTGATCGTTACGAAGTATTAATCGATAATGAACCTGTTGCATTAACAGTTCGAGAATATGAATTACTTAAATTTATGGCAACATGTAAAGAACAGATTTTTACTAGAGAACAATTGTTAGAAAAAGTCTGGGGATATGAATATTACGGAGATGTGAGAACTGTAGACGTAACAATAAGAAGATTAAGAGAAAAAATCGAAGATACTCCTAGTAAACCAAGATTTATTCTTACAAAAAGAGGTATAGGCTATTATTTCAAAGGGAAATAATGCTTAATTAATAAATTAATAGGCTGGTGTTATATATGACAAGAAGTATTAAGTGGAGAATGGTTTCTATCTATGTATTACTAGTTTTAATAGTAATGATTGCCAGTGGAACGCTAATTGTAACCAAAATAAGAAATAATGCATATAAAGATATAGAAGAAAATCTAAAAGGCGCTATTTCAGATATGAAAAACAGAGGAATAAGCGATGCCGCTACAGAAGAAGAAATAATAATAAAATGTCAAGACTATATTAATAGTTATCAAGATAGTGATAGAAAGATATATTTATTAAATACTAATGGAATAGTAACTTTTCCTGAAAAATATACGGGAACTAGTAGCTATTTTAATACTATGGTTATGGCTGCACTTAATGATTCACCTATTAATAAGACTGATAAAGTATACTTAGATGAAAAGGAATATAGAGGTTATGCAGAGCCTATAAAATTAGGAAATAAAATAATAGGTGTTATATATATGTTAGAGCCCTCAGAGCAAGTTAAACAAAACTTAATTAGTACAGTTAAGATTATTATACTTGCTATAGTATTAGCTATATTTCTATCAGTTGTATTTGGTGTAATGTTTTCTAATTTTTTAACCAAACCTATCATTGCACTATCTGATAAAGCAAGAGCCATGTCTCAAGGAGATTTGGATAATGAGATAGAAGTATTATCTAATGATGAAATTGGAGAGCTTACTAAGAATTTTAATATTATGGCAAAAACACTAAATAATAACTTGATTGAGATATCAAGTGAGAAGAATAAATTAGAAACAGTATTTGCACATATGACAGATGGTATCTTAGTGTTTGATGCCTTCGGTGTTTTAATACATAGTAATCCAGCATCAAAAGATTTTATAGATTTAATAGATAAATTTTCATTCGGAGAAATTATGGGAGATTATCTTGAAGTTACATACGATGAAATTCTAAGAAATATTAATACTGAAATAAGACAATACATTATTCAGATAGATAATAAATATGTTAATCTATGTTTCGCTCCATATTTAGATCAAAAAGATAACATATTAGGAAATATTTGTGTGTTACAAGATATTACAGAACACAAAAAGTTAGAAGAGATGCAAAAAGAATTTGTAGCTAACGTATCTCATGAACTCAGAACACCGCTAACTACAATTAAAAGTTACGCAGAAACTTTACTTGATGGTGCAATGGAAGATCCAGAGATAGCTACTAATTTCCTCAATGTAATTAATCATGAAGGAGATAGAATGACAGAGCTTGTTAAAGACCTTCTTGAACTGTCAAGACTTGATAATAAACAAACAAAGTTCAAGATGCAAAGCATAAGTTTATCTAAAATTTTAGAAGGAAGTATTAGTAAATTTCAGATACACGCTAAAAAGAAGAATCAAACTATGGTATATAATAGCCCCGAGATAGATTATAAAATAACTGGTGATCCTAATAGAGTTGAACAAGTTATTAAGAATATCATATCTAATGCAGTTAAATATAGCTTTGAAGATGCTAATATAACGATAGATTTAATTGATAAAGATAGATATGTAGTTGTTTCAATACAAGATACTGGAATGGGAATACCAGATGAAGATTTAGGAAGAATATTTGAACGTTTCTATCGAGTGGATAAGGCACGATCAAGAGCTATGGGTGGAACAGGACTTGGTCTTGCGATTGCAAAAGAAATAATGGATTATCATGGTGGACATATTAAGGTTAAGAGTGAAGTAGGAAGCGGAACTTGCTTTAGCTTATATTTTCCACACAAAGTTGCTTAATATGTTATGTAAAAGTTAAGGTGTTGTAATGAAATTGTAATATTTTTCATGTATAATATCATTAATTAAGTTAATATATATAGTAATATTAACCTAGTTATATACTGATTAATAATAATTTATCTAGAAAGGTGTGAGCATATGTGGAAAAAATCAATTAAAATATTTTTTGTAAGTATATTATTTATTTTGTTTATACCTATGATAGCATGTGCTAGCCCTGCAGAAGATAAAGAAGATATAGCTCAGCAGAGCTTTTTTGAGTATTTTAACTTAGAACAACAAGATTTTCTTAAGAAAGAAAAGTCAATAGAACCTGTGTATATTGATTTGAATATCGATAATGTATCTAACCAAAACGAAGATGTGGAAATATATAGAGAAGATATTAATGAGTTTACATATCTATATCTTAATGAAGGTTTTGATAAGAAATTAGTAGATGGTGAAGGTTACAAAGTTCATACTAGTAATGAAATAATTGATGTTGTACCAACTTTTTCATCAGTTAAAAACATATCAGGGACAGGTGATGAAGGAATTATTGTTGGTATACTAGTATATAACTATACAGAAGATAATGAACTTAATATTACTTATCAATCAGAATATCTAACAGTAGGTCCATCTATGATATTTAATGAATCTATTGAATTAAATACAGTTGGAGTTAATAATATAATTATAGCAGTTATGAAAGATAGCGAAGTAGAATGTAGAAGATATGTTATTAATAGAAAAGAAGAACAAACTAAAGAAAAGCTAGAAAATATTGAGGTTGAGTTTATACCTGAAGAACAGAAGAAATTAACACAACCAGAGGAAACTTTTGATTTATTGCAGATTATTGAAGATTCACAAGAACAGAACACATTAATTAAGCAAAAATAAATGGTGATATCATGAAGAAGAATAGTCTCAAATTAATTGTTTTATTTTCATTAATAATATTTAGCTTATATCAGACAACAAGGTTATGGTTTGATGATTTGTCAGACCTTAACCTTTTTTATGATATAATTAATTCTAATGGGATAGAGGAAAATGATGTACTAAGTGAACGAAGCTATTTTGTACAACCAGAGACTATTGCAATATATTTATTAAGTGCAGAAAAAAATTATTCTGTTATACAGAAGAATAAGTTGGATTTTGATGATATATCTAGGAAAAGCATAGATATCCTTAAATCCATTATACAAAATGGAGAGTTAGTGCAAGAATCGATTAGTTTAGATATACTATGGGAGAAAAGACATATTTTACTAAAGTATAATTTTGAAATTACTTCTAGTCAGTTGTTAGAAGATCTTAATATTAAGGATTTAGCTTTTACACGAAGTATAAGTGAGTTTAATGAAATTATTATTCAACCAAATTTTAATCAAGAGGAATATACATATGTGTACTTCATTAATAAAGATTATAGTCAAATAAAAGCATTTAGGATGAAGAATAAATATAATGAAATAAATAAAAGTTTAGAAAAAGTTATAAAACAGCTTGAAGATAAGAAAGAAGGATTCCCAACTTATGTATCTTCTAAAAACCTTAAAATAGAATGGTTCAAAAATAATATATTATTGCCAGGGCCTAGAACTGAGATGATTAACTCAGCGGTTGTAAAAACTAAGAAGATTAAACCTTTTTACAATGATGGTGAGATAGATAGTAGTAAACTTGAGAATTATGTTAATGGTTTTTTTGCTAATAGTTATAAATGGAAGATAGAAAAGCAAGATGACCATTGGACATATAGTGATGAAAGTGTATTTCTTAATTACAATACAGATGGAGTTATTGAATATGTTAATGATAATATTAACAACAAAAAGGACTTAACAATAATAGATTCTTATTATGTTGCTAATAAATTTTTAGAAAAAGATAATAAGATTGTTGACCAAGAGTATTATCTAGCTAATTATAAAGTAAATGGAAACGAAGTAAAATTTAATTATAACTATAAGTGTAGAGATATTAAGATGATTATCTCTGATGATTATTTGGAAAAATATCATATGAAATATCCAATGGAAATAACTGTAGTAGATGGGCAGGTTAAAACTTACAAACGTCTATTATTAGAATTAGAATCAGATGAATATACAATCCAAGGTGAAAAATCAAATATCAGTTATAATACAGTACTAGATAAATTTTTGGAAACATACCAAGAAGAGAAGAATGATTTGCAGCAAATGGAATTAATATATTATCTTCCTTCAAGAGATGAAGACTTGACTTTAAAGTGGATGATTAATAATAAGATATTTGTTAATCAGAATTAATTGTTGGTAATAATTATTTCATTTATAACTAAATACATAATAATGAAGAAAATGGGTGTTGATATGAATTTTGGTAGAGTACTTAATATTTTTATTATTATATTTTTAATTGCTAATATAGTATTATATGGTGCTTATGAGTATATAAGTCGTAAACAGTATACAATATCTACTGAGAAAGAGATACAATTAAATGAAATACTGGCTAAAAATAATATATATATCTATTGTTTGTTGCCAAAGTATGAGCCAAGAAAAAAAATGTTGGTTAAGCATCAAGAACTAGAAAAAGAAAAATTAGCTAGAGAATTTTTTGAAGATTCATATACATATAAGCTACAAGCATATCAAGAAATATTTCAGAAAGAAGATGAACAAATAATTATATTTAAAGGCGGAAAAGAAGGGGTTATCTCCTATACTAATAATTCATCTGAAACAGAATTGAATTATCAAAGTAAAGCCGAGGTAGTGAAATTTGGTAAACAATTAATGAATAAGTTGACTATGAAAAAGGGAAACATGAAATTAACAAGTAGTCAATTAGATGATAACAATAATTATTACAATCTAGAATATAACGATATTATGAAGAAAGAGATAATATTTAGTAACTATGTTCGTATTAGAATTAATGGTAATGGTGTTATTATTGCAGATAGTTATAGATACGAGCCTGTTAAATTTCTAGGAGAGAAGAAAAGAATTGTTTCTGTTGATGAAGTTTTGTACAAATTTATGTATAATATGAGGCAAAAGGATAATAATGAACTTATAAAAATAATGGGGATTGATATTGGGTATCATGTTGAAGAATACGATATGAGTGATAAAGATATCATAGAAGCAGAACCTTGTTATAGAATAAGTTTAGGTAGTGGAGAAGTACATTATATTAACGCATATAATAACAAAGAAGTATATTATACAAATAGCTTTTTAGATAAATTCTAGTAGTATTAGCCTAAAATATCCTTAATAATAACAATTATTAGGGTCTAATTATGTATTAAAACTGGGTATAAAGAATTTTTTACAAATATAGTAAAGTGTGATATAATAAGGCTTGGTGTATATATACAAATGCATATAAATAGTACAATACAGATAATCTATTATATGCAGATTTATTATTATTAGAAGTTATATTGCCTTTGTAAAAGTATATTTAAGAGAGGTGTAACATGGAACAATTAGTGATAAAGGGTAATGTGAGATTAAATGGGGAAGTTTCTATCAGTGGAGCTAAGAACGCGGCACTTGCAATATTACCAGCTGCTATATTATCCAATGATGTGTGTGTAATTGAAAATGTACCATGTGTAAACGACATAAAGATATTATTACAATCAATGGAACAACTAGGCGTATTAATACAATATATAGATGAACATAAAGTAAAAATTGATAGTCGTAACATTCATAATCTAAAAATTGATTATGATTATATTAAGAAAATAAGAGCTTCTTATTATTTATTAGGAGCTTTACTTGGTAAATATAAAGAAGCAGAAGTTGCATTACCAGGTGGATGTAACATAGGTAGCAGACCAATAGATCAACATATAAAAGGTTTTGAAGCTTTAGGAGCTAATGTTGATGTAATGCACGGGATGATTGTTGCAAAAGCTTCACAGCTTATAGGAACTAATATATTCTTAGATGTAGTAAGTGTAGGAGCAACTATTAATATTATGTTGGCGGCAGTACTTGCTAGTGGTACAACAACTATTGAGAATGCTGCGAAAGAGCCACATATCGTTGATGTAGCAAATTTCTTAAATAGTATGGGTGCTGATATTAAAGGTGCAGGAACTGATGTAATTAAGATAAATGGAGTAAAAGAACTTCATGGAGCAGAATATATGATTATTCCTGACCAGATTGAAGCTGGAACATATATGGTTGCAGGAGCTATTACTGGTGGAGATGTTACGGTAACTAATATTATACCAAAACATATGGAAGCTATATCTGCAAAACTATCTGAAATGGGAGTTGTTATTGAAGAGTATGATGAAGCTATACGAGTAATTGCCAACGAACCACTAAAAAATATTCATGTTAAGACTTTGCCATACCCAGGATTTCCTACAGATATGCAACCACAGATGACTGCCATATTGTCTAAAACTAGTGGGACAAGTATTATGACTGAAAGTATATTTGAAAATAGATTCTCATATACCAATGAACTAAATAGAATGGGTGCAAATATTAAAGTTGAAGGAAATACAGCCGTTATTGAAGGTGTTGCTCAGTTGACAGGAGCAGAAGTTTCAGCACCAGATTTACGTGCAGGTGCAGGAATTGTACTAGCTGCTTTAGCAGCAAAAGGTGAGACAACTATAACGGGTGTTGAATATATAGATCGTGGTTATGAACATCTAGAAAACAAGCTTAGAGGTATTGGAGCTAACGTTTATAGAGTATTAGATAAAGCAGATAAATCAATATTTAAAGTTGTTTAATAAAGTAATAAACATATAATTAATTTATTATTGTTTATTTATAGAGATATAATGCAGAGGGGATATTATATAATGGACTTGTTTCAAGTCCATTTTTTTTAATATAATAATAAATTATAAAGTTGTTGATGTTTTTATAGAAAGGGTTTTTAATATGAGAATTACACTTATAACCGTTGGTAAAATAAAAGAAAAATACCTTAAAATGGCTATTGATGAATACAGTAAAAGATTAAGTAAGTATTGTAAATTAGAAATCATTGAAGTAATGGACGAGAAAGCGCCAGAGAAAATGTCTGTTTCCCAGGAAATAATTGTTAAAGATAAAGAAGGAGATAAGATATTAAAATATGTCAAAGAAAGTTCTTATGTTATAACGTTAGAGATAGAAGGAAAGAATCTAACATCTGAACAATTAGCCAGCAAAATAAATCAACTTGGAATAGAAGGTAAAAGCCATATTACATTCATAATAGGTGGCTCAATAGGATTGTCAGAAAAAGTAATGAAACGTTCCAATTATCAATTAAGTTTTTCCAAGATGACATTCCCTCATCAATTAATGAGAGTAATTTTATTGGAGCAGATATATAGGAGTTTTAGGATAAATAATGGTGAACCGTATCATAAGTAACTGCGGTTTTTCAACATAAAGTTATGAGGATGAGATGATGATAAAGAGATACTTATTTATTATATTGACACTGTTACTTCTATTAACTTCCTGTAGTCAGAAGGAAGAACTAGATAAAACAACCAATCAAAATGAGATAATATCAACAAATGAGGTTGAGATTAAAGAAACAGATTTGATAAGAGAAAATGAATACATTGTAAATGAAAATGATGTTGAAGATAATCATGAAGATAGAGAAGGGGATAGTGAATCTAATACACAAATGAAACTAAGTCAGTTAGTTAATTCAAATATCCTAAGTAGTGATGATTTACAGACTCTTTTTAATTCAACATATGAAGAGGCTTTGTCAGAAAGAGATGAGAACACAAGTGTCTTCAAGTCCAGTTTCTTTAAGTTTACTGGTGAGTATCCAATGATTAGCTTTAACTATAAGTCAAGTTTGTATTACTTGAACAGCAATCATGGTAGTTGCCCTAGTTATGTGAAAGTTAACTCATCGCAAGTTATAGAGACTTTATCCGATTCGGGTTATAAAAAAGAAATGACACTTTCTGAACTTCTTAAACTAGATAATACGCTCCAGGTAAATGAGATATGGACAGGATATAGTGATTCTCATAAGTACTATGTAGAAGTGATTATTGATGAGTTTCGATATGCTTTAGTCTCAAACGACGTAAATAGTGAAGTAAGGAGTATTTTTATAAGCATGAATAAAAGCAACTTAATTGATATGGATTTTAAAGAAATCAATGATTTAGTTGTAGAGCATAGTGAGTATAATTGTAGCCCTCTTTTATATACAAGAGGTGATATAAACAACGATAGTTTCGAAGATATATTTATTACATCAGTAGTTTTTGATTCCTATGAAGAGGGATTGTCGGATTATCATAGTAGAGTTTCTTTAATCTTGTTTGGGAATGGTAATAGTTATATTAAGTATGGAGAAGTTCTTGGGTTGATTGATTCATACACAGGAATTTTTGGTCCTCCAATCGTGGATGTGAGTATTGATAAGGGCTTTATTTCAATTAGTCAATATGGCGGTTCTGCTTGGAGAAATAATATATTGAATAATTATAGTTATGATGAAGTTGACAATAAAATCTATTTAAAATCTACTGAGTTTAGTTCATATCATAATGTTAGACCTGTACAAGATACATTACAGACCAATATTATTAATTACAAAAAGGGAATTGACATATTAGATGGTTCGCCACAACCTATTGATGAGGTTGAGCTTTCTATATATGTCAATGATTCGAAAATAACATATTATGAAAGTAAATTTGAAATATATGTCGAAGAGTTAATCTCAAAATATAGACAGCAACTTATAAGTAGAGTTGAGGCGTTAGATGTTGAAGGTGAGTTTAATATCAACATTTATACTGAAATAGCAAATGAAAAAGTGTTGTCATTAAATCTATGTATTAATGGATACTATAATGATATGTCTAAAGAATTAAAGGAAGGTGAGTTCAACTCATATTATAATGATAGTACTTATCTGAATATTGATTTAGAAAAACAACAGGAGTTAAATATCTTAGACTACCTTAGTGTAGATGAAATAGCAAAAACATTATTCAAGAGTCATATGGATTATGGAAACTTGGAAGCCTATTCAATTTACACAGAGGATGATGTTAGGAAAGTTGTAGAAGATTCTCTGAATGGAAAATCTACTCACATGAATAGATTTGATTACTGTTTTAATGATTTAACAATTAAACTCGTACTTTATATGCAATATAAAGATACAGATACGATTCATGAAAGAGAAAGTATATTTGCTAGAACAGATGATTTAATAGTTAACTCAAGATTTTATGAAGAATGGTTTGATAGTACTTTCCAATAAGTGAGAAAAAACCGCAGTTTAGTACGGTACGGTGAACCGTATCATAAATAGGTGCCATTTATAGTCTTAGGTATTGATATGACTTGTCTAAGGCTATTTTTATTGGTGAAAATACTTTATTGCAAGCAATAGTTTGTTTATAAAATATGTTATACTAAAATAGTAAATAAGGTTTAAATAAGATAAATAAGAATGTGTTTAATATACACTTAAAGTGCAATAAAATGGCATGTAAAATCTATTTTACATATCAAAAAGTAGTTATGTAAAATAGATTTGATAGCATGAATACGCTCCTAATGATAGAATTTTAGCAGGAGGAATATCAAAATGGACATTAGCAAACAAATAAAAAAATATAGACACGATTTAAAATTATCGCAGGAGGATTTGGCTGAAAAAGTATTTGTAACACGGCAGACAATTTCAAACTGGGAAAACGGTAAGAACTATCCTGATATAAATAGCTTGGTACTATTAAGCACTCTTTTTGATGTTTCTCTTGATATTCTAGTTAAAGGAGATTTGGAGAAAATGAAAGAAGAAATTAAAACAGAGCAAATTAAAACAGAGGATATTAAAAGCTTTGATCGTGACGGCGCGATTTTTACTGTACTACTTATGACAACAGTAGTATTGGTTGTTCCACTATTTCTTTATTTAGATTTTATTGGAATTGCAATTTGGTTAGTGCTATTTGGCATTACAATGTATTATGCAAAACGCATTGAAAAGCAAAAGAAAACTCATGACATTCAAACATACAGAGAAATCATAGCTTTTACCGAGGGAAAAAAACTTGATCAAATTGAAAAGAGGTGTGAGATTGGAAAACGACCATATCAAAAGGCGTTCTTAGTAATTTGTTCAGGATTGATTACACTAGTTATCACTATAGGAATGTATTTTTTAGTTAGATTAATTCAATATATCTAATAGTTAATAATTATAAGTATATCACTATACTTTGTAGTAATAAAAAAGTAGCATCCAATTGTGAATCGGGTGCTATTATTTTTAGATATTTTATTAATAAGTATTGTTTTTTAAAAAAATTAACAATGCAGAATTGCTAACAGAAAATGGAGTTGAGGTATAAATTATCAATACAAGAATAACTGCTTCATAAATTCAATTTATAAGACAAATTATAGATAAAAAAAGATTAAGAGCATCAACTATACTTTGCATTTTAATACACCTATTGCAAAGAATATATATTAACTTTTTGATATAATACTTGCAGGAGGTGAAGTTATGGATTGGCAGAATTGCATGAATCAAGCTATGGAATATATTGAGGATAATCTTTCCAACAAGATTGATTATTCCTTAGTCGCACAATTTATGAATTGCTCTGAGTGGGAATTTCGTAGGATTTTTTCATTCCTTACTCAAATGCCATTATCTGAATATATTCGCCGTAGGCGATTAACTGTAGCAGCTAAAGATATTCAAAATGGAGAAAAAATAATTGATATCGCACAGCGATATGGATATAAGTCTCATGCAGCATTTTCTAGAGCTTTTAGGCAAATGCATGGTATAGCACCATCTTTGGCTAGGGATAAGGGCATCACTCTTAACCCCTTTCCAAGCCTAACCTTCAAATTAGTTCTAATGGAGGGTATTGCTGTGGAGAAAGACTCAAATCAAAGAACCAATATAATTGGATCAGGAGAGGTTGGTTACGCCATTTCAGTAGATATGGACAAGACTACTATTCATAAGACAAACGAACTATTTTGGAATATGAAGGGGAATGACGTAATAGGAACAACTGCTCTTCCGTTATATGGTGCGTATGTTTCAGAAGAAAACTGTAAACTATTTGGCGATGTAAAAGGGAAAAAAGTATTAGAGATAGGATGTGGAGCGGGTCATTCCTTACAGTATATTGGAGAACGTAAAGCATCAGAATTATGGGGCATAGACATATCAATTGAACAGATTGAGAAAACCAAATATCATCTGGCAATACATAATATTTCTGCAAAATTGATATGTTCACCTATGGAAGAAGAATGTGGAATACCAGAGGATTATTTTGATTTTGTATATTCTATATATGGAATAGGATGGACAACTGACCTTGATGGTACTTTTTCCAGAATTGCCTCTTACCTTAAAAAAGATGGTGTGTTCATTTTTAGTTGGTCTCATCCTATACATAAATGTGTTGCATCTGAAAATGATATGCTTGTATTTAAGAAAAATTACTTTGATGAATCTTGGTATTCAGTATCTATTGATGAAGGTGTTTTATCATTATCAGATCGCAAACTATCAACTTACGTAAATGCTCTAGCTAAAGCAGGATTTGTTATCGAGCAAATGGTTGAACAGTCTGATGATGAAATTCTAAAATCAAATAACAGTACTTTTGCAAAAAAGGCAAAAATGCTTCCTGTCACTTTTGTTATAAAGGCGAGAAAAAGATAGTAGTAAAATAAATATCTAATAACTCTCACTGTTAACCTTTAATATGTTTACCCTATAAAATATTAATGCTATAATAATATATATTGTTTATTTTAAATAGCTATATATACAATTGTAAGGAGAATTATATATGAAAAAAGATAATATTTATAGAGAAGCAAGAGAGAAATATAATGAAAACAGTGAAACCCCCCTTAACAGAGAAGAAGCAGCCGACAGGTTACATATTAGTGGAGCTACTCTAGGCAGATATGAAACAGGAGAAAATGCACCAAATCCAGAAGTAGTATTTTCTATGAGTAAAGTGTATGAGAATCCAGTTCTTCGAAGAAAGCATTGTTCTACGTGTTGTTTGATAGGAAAAGAAGATCATCCATATAGTGCTCCAAAGACTTTATTTGAATCTGGTTATGGATTAATTAATGCTAACAGAGTATTAGAAAAGTTCAAAACAGAATTATTTGAAGTTCTTGCAGATGGCATTGTTGACAAAAATGAAATAATTAAACTTAGAGAAATAATACCTCAGATTAAGAGCGTACAGAAATTACTAAGTGATATAGAAATAGAAATAGAAAAACATTCATTAAGATATGATATAGATAAATAAATAGTTATAATTGCATATACACTTCTTCAATATTTTGATTCATAAATTGGACAATTATGAATAATATTGTTAAGGGGTGTTTTTAATATGAAGAAACTAATATTACTAAGTTTATTAATAACATTAAATGTTATGGTTATCAATTGTTGTCAGATAACCTATATACATGCTACTGGATTGGAAAATGAAATAGAAAAAAATAACAACAAAGATAATGAAGGTATAGTAAGTGAATCCACATCTACAGAAGTAATAAAAAAAGAACCTATAGTATGCAATGAAATGTTAAATAGAGAGATTAAAAACCTTAAAATATTTAATAAATATGGAAAAGAATTAAAAATAGGTTCAAAAGGAGAAATTGTTAAATCACTGCATATTGTTCTAAAATGGCTTAATTATGATGTGGACGATGAATCTTCAATATACACTGAGGAAACACAAAAAGCTATTATTAAGTTTCAAAAAGACCATAGTATGAAAGAAATTGGAGTTGTTGATAAACTTACATATATAAGATTAAATGACTATATTCATTACAGTAAGATTAAGTATGATTTTATAGATTATAATGTGAAAATAGGTGCTACTGAAGATTATTGGATTATTATTAATAAAACCACCAATATACTGCAACTATACAAAGGAAAAAATAGGTTGAAAATATATCCTATAGCTACTGGAAGATACCCATCATTTACACCAGAAGGTAAGTTTGAAATTTCTAATAAAATGATTAATGCAGGATGGAAACACATACCTGGTGGAGTAGCTACTAATCCATTAGGTTCACGTTGGATGGGATTAAGTGTTAAGAATCACTATACTTATGGTATTCATGGTTGCGGTAGACCAGAAAGTATTGGAACTTATGCAAGTGCAGGGTGCATAAGAATGTACAATTTTCAATCAGAAGAATTATATAATATAGTTTCTGTTCATACACCTGTTTGGATTGGAACTACAGATAAAATAGATAAGTGGATTAATGAATTGAATGAAATATATGACATTAATAAAGAAAAGCAATTACAAAAGCAAAAGGAGATAATTCAAAAGGAAAAAATTGAGAAACAAAAAAAGGAAGAAGAAGAAAAACTTAGACAAGAAGAAAAATTAAAACAAGAGAATACATATAAAGAAATTATAGCAAATATGCTTGAGCCTTATATTGATAAGGCGATAATAGAATACTATGGAGAAGAAATATTAAATACTACAAGAACATTTAATAATATCAAAATTGATAAAATAAAAGAAAGAAAATATATGGTAATATTAGATATAAATATATGGATAAAAGACGAAGTAGATATTCCAATATGTAAAGAAAGAATTAAATTCTCTATTGAACAAGGTCAGGTTAATATAGAAGAACACGAACATATAGGTTTTGAAAAAGTGCTTAATTAAGTATATTATTATTAGAGAAATTAGTAAAATGAATGAGCGATTTTACAATCTTCCATATTTATGTTATAATTATAGAAGAAATATAGAAGTAAGAAATATTAGTATCTGATATACTAGATGCATGATGCATATTATTTCAAGTTGTTAAATGAAAGAATATTAATAAGCACATTCATATTTTGTGATATATTTAGTGTTTATAATATAAGTTTTGACATAAAAATAATTAGTAGTATGTAGTTAAATATATCGTTTATAGTGAAAATGTTTCTGAAAATATTATTTGGTATGAACTGGGGCTTGATTAGGGTCTGCATAATTGTAGGCAATGATCTATACTACTTTTAAATAAAGTGGTGTAATATGAGTATATATATGCGAAATATAAGCACTCTAACTCTTATCGGTTATATAAGAGTTGGAGTGCTTTTTTTGTTATTGTATTTGCCAAATTATAAGGATGATTATATAAGGGCAATCTAAGATTTATAAAAACTAAGGAGGAAAATATGGGAAAAAATAGTTTGAAGAAGAAGTTATATGACAAAAATTTTACTAAATTTGGTTTTGATATGAATGTATTTGTATCGCTTGTTTCAGCAATTATGGTGATGGGCTTTATAATATTTACTATAACAAGACCAGAACAATCAGCAAGTAGTTTTGGTAAAATTAATGATTCTCTAAATAAAAATTTTAACTGGTTATTTGTATTAACTATTAATTTATCTTTTGTATTTTTGATAATTACTGGGCTTTCGAAATTTGGTAAAATACGATTAGGTGGATTTAAAGCTAGGCCAGAATTCAGTAATTTTTCTTGGTATGCGATGTTATTTAGTGCAGGTATAGGAATCGGTATATTTTTCTATGGAGTGGCTGAGCCTATTTATCATATGAATATACCAACAGAATTAAGTACAGGTTCTAAGTTTGACAACTTTAAAATTATGTATATGCATTGGGGAGCACATGCGTGGGCAATATATGCATTAGTTGCAATAGGTCTTGGTTACTTTGCTTATAATAAAAATCTACCATTCTCATTTAGAAGTTTATTCTATCCTTTAATAAAAGATAAGATTTTTGGTATTATAGGAGATATTATTGATACAATAGCAGTTCTTTCAGTATTATTTGGTCTTGCTACTTCATTAGGTCTAGGAGCACAACAGATTAATTCAGGTCTTAACTATGTATTCGGTATTCCTATGAATTCTAGAGTACAAATCATTTTAATAGTTGCTATAACATTCGTAGCTACTTTATCAGTAGTTAGCGGTATATCTAAAGGAATTAAATTATTAAGTCAAGCAAATGCCATTATAAGTGGAATATTCTTAGGAGCTATCTTATTAATTGGATCAACAGGATTTATTTTTTCTACATACTTTTCTAGTTTTGGATTATATATAAAAGAATTTTTTAATGTAGGGCTATATGTAGCAACAGATGTAGAATCTATCAAATGGCAAGGTGCATGGACCATTTTCTATTGGGCATGGTGGATTTCTTGGACTCCATTTGTTGGAATATTTATCGCACGTATTTCAAAAGGTAGAACAATTAGGGAAATTGCTATTGGTACAGTTGTTATACCAACAATCATTATAACTTTTGTTATGACAATATTAGGTGCAACAGGAATAAGATTGAATGAAATATATAACGGGGTAGTAGCGGAAGCAATTAATAATAACATGGCAACATCTATTTTTGAAATGATAAAATATCTTGTAGATTCACCTATTATACGTAATATATTATCTTGTGTTGCCATAGTTGCTATTGCATTATTTTTTGTTACTAGTAGTGATTCTGGATCTCTTGTAGTTGATAATTTAACAAGTGGTGGGAAGGAAGATTCTCCTAAGACACAGAGGGTATTTTGGGCACTTATGGAAGGTCTTATAGCTCTTTCAGTTTTACTTCTTGGAGGAGAAGCAGCACTTAAAACAATTCAATCAGCTGTAATAATAACTGCATTACCATTTTCAGTATTGTTAATAATTATGATGTTTTCATTAAATAAAGAATTAGGAAAAAGCTATAAGAAGTATGAGTATAATAGAATGATTAAACTCAAGAAAAATATGGATAAAATTAGTCATGAGGACAAATATAAGATATAATAAGTAAGGTGTATAAAAACTAGGCGTTAACATATCCTATATAAAAACAGTTAAATTATATGTTTAATTATTATAGTTATGGAGGTAATATTTTTGGCAAGAATTTTTGAAAAACCTACAATTTTATTAAGTAAGTGTATAGAACATGAACCATGTCGATATGACAAAACCATGATAAAAAGTGAAGTAATAAGAAGATTAATGCCTTACGTAAAGTATATAACAGTATGTCCAGAATCAGATATAGGATTACCAATACCTAGACAAGCATTAAGAATAATTGTAGCTGGTGAAGATTCTAAACTCGTATTTTCTAAAAGTGGAGAAGATATAACTGATAAAATGAAAGAATTTAGTCATGAGTTTCTAGAAGATTTATCAAGCCAAGAAATACATGGAGCTATTCTTAAAAGCCGTTCTCCATCATGTGGTATTAAAGATGTTAAAACATATAAAAGCTGTGGAAAATCTTGTGCATTATCCAAAAAGACTAGTGGATTATTTGCTGAATCATTTATAGAAAAATACCCAGATACTCCTATAGAAGATGAAGGAAGACTCACTAATTATAATATTAGAGAGCATTTCTTCACTAGAATTTTTACCCTAGCAGATTTTAAATCTATAAAAGATAGTAAAAGTATAAATGAGCTAATAAAATTTCAGAGTAAAAACAAGTATTTGCTAATGGCACATAGTCCAGGTAATTTGAAAATATTGGGTAAACTGACAGCAAATAATAGTAATTTAGATATTACTGAGATATTTGATGCTTATGAGTGTTACCTTAATAAAGCATTGGCTAATCGCCCTAGCCCAATGAGAAATGTTAATATGTTACTTCATTTATTTGGATATTTTTCAAAAGATATCACTAAAGATGAAAAAGTATTCTTTCTAGATAATTTAGAGAGCTATGCTGACAGAAAAGTACCCTTCTCCGTTCCACTAGCTATTATTCACGCATGGGTAATTAGATTTGAAAATGAATATTTATTAAATCAAACCATATTTGAAGCATTCCCATCTGAATTAATAGAAGTAACTGATTCTGGAAAAGGGTTATAGATCTTTAATTATAGTAGAAAAATGTATTTTTTCCTTCTTGTTTTGCATGGTACATAGCTTGGTCAGCATAGTTAATGAGTTGCTCTTTGTCAACGCCGTCAGCTGGATATACTGATATTCCAATGCTAATACCAACCTTAACTTGTTCACCTGTAGATAGTTTAATAGGTTTGCTTACAGAGTGAATTATATTTTTAGTAATTTTTGAACAATCTTTTAGTTGCTGAAAAGGTAGTATGATAAGAAATTCATCGCCGCCTATTCTATATACTCTAGTATTATTAGATGAATTTAATCTCTTAGAGACTTGTTGTAGAACGTAATCACCAGCATTATGTCCATACATGTCATTGATTGACTTAAATTCATCTAAATCTGTATATAATAAAGCAAATTTATCATATCTCTTAAATTCATCGTAATCAAGATTAAATTTATGACGATTATTTAACCCTGTAACTTCATCATGATAAGCCATATAGGAATTTTTTTCTATATCTCTTACATATTTAGTTACATCGTTAATAAAACATATAATTTCAGTAGCTTCATTATTATTATATTTTTCAATGTCTGGTATCACTATTACTTCGTAACAAATATTATCATGATCATATTCAAAGCTAACTTTTTCATTGTTAAAAGCTTTATGCAAGTAAGGTGTAACAGCTTTTACAAATGGCTTGTCATATAAAGTATCAAGAGCTCTAGGATTTGTTTCCATTCCTACATATTTATCAGGTTCTATTAAGCGCCCTTCATTAAATGTCACTATAATATTACCATCATTATTTTTAGTACATCTGAATATGAAATCAGGAACATTAGTAATTGCATCTTTAAATTTCTCAATGGCTTTAATTCGTTGCTGTTTATTTCTTAATAGTATGTCATAAGTTTTAAGCTCATATCTTAGAAAATAGGAAAGAGCAGCGCTGATTATAATACTTATAACGATAAGGTGTATAATAAAAGTTGGTGAAAAATATTCAAAGAAGGATGTATTAAGTATAGTACATATATATTTATCATCTATTAATGGAACTATACTAAGTTTGTATGGTTCTCCTTTGTATTTTATATCAAAATATTTGATATCTTTAATGTCATCAAATTGAGATGGAGATAAATCAAATGATAGAAAATCTTCCCAATGGAGATTACCATATGTTATAATCGGTTCTATTGGGTCACCAGAAATTTTATTATAATACTCCAGTAAACTTTTTTGACTAACAACGCCTACTTTTTCGATACTTTTAATTTGTTCACTATAGTCATCTAGTAAATGATTTAAGTTCATAGTACTTGATTTAGAGTAGGATGCTTCTGAAACAGTAGCATTAATTATATATTTTTGTTTATCATTATAATAATAGGCATACTTATAATAAGTTTTATAACCTGTTGCTTTAGAATGAATATATGAATATGCTTTTGGACCTACCCAAAAGTTATTAATTGTTTTACCTTTTGGTAACTTAACAGTCCCCAACTTATACATTTGTTTAAAAGCAGTATTCCAAAATCCCCAACGTTCAGTACTTACACCGACTTCCTCAGGAAATGTTGAGTATACAATATATATTTGGTCGTCGTTTTTATCTTTGCTTAATATAGTTAAGTCAGAAAGAGCATATTTGTTTCTGTAGTTAACCAATAGATCTTGAGTGATATCAGATAATGGAATATTAGTGAAATCTTCATTAATACTAAGTAGTTTGTAATATAAACTTTCTTCTTCTGTTTCTTCTTCTTGTTTAGCTAATCTATAATTTTCTTCAATAGATATTTTTATTGAAGATGATAACATTTTTAGTAATTCATTTTGCTTGGATTTTATATTGCCCATCATAAGGAAATAAGTTGAAATAAATGTAGTTAAAATTATAGTAAAAAAAACAATAAGTTGTTTTACAAGTTTTCTATTAATCATATTGGAAATGTTCATTGCAGACCTCCAAACAACAAGTAGTAATATATATCTAGTAATATTAATTACATTATACCATAGTTATAAAGTCTATGACATATATATTAATGATAAAATAATAGTTTTTGTGGAAATAAGTATTAAAATACATATTACCTGTGAATAACCTATAAAATGATAATTTGATTGTAATATAGTTGTATATAATAGTCTCAAAATGTTATAATAAATATCAATAAACAACTAGTAAGGATGAACTTAATAATGAAAGAAATTAAAATAAAAGTTAAGAAAAAATATAAAGAAAAATTAATAAAAGGATATCCACTAATACAAAAAGATGCCTTAATAAATAATAATTATCTCATTCAAGAAGGAGATATAATAAAACTCATGGATGAAAATAATAAATTTATTGCAAAAGGCTATTATGGTAAACAAAATAAAGGAAATGGATGGATACTAAGTTATAATGAGAATGAGACAATAGATTATAACTATTTTAAAAATAAGATACAACAAGCTATAAATCTGAGAAAAAAAATGTATGATAATAAAGATACTAATGCATTTAGAGTTTTTAATGGTGAAGGAGATAATATTGGAGGATTAACAATTGATTATTATGATGGATATTATTTAATTAATTGGTATAGTCAAGGAATATTCAAGTTTAGTGATTATATAATTAATGCATTAGAAAGTTTAGTGGATTATAAAGCGATTTATCAAAAGAAGAGGTTTAATATAGGTGGAAAATATATAGAAGAAGATTGTTTTGTTAAAGGAATTAAAGCTGAATTTCCGATTATCGTTAAAGAAAATGGAGTTAATTTTGCTGTATATCTTAATGAAGGAGCTATGGTCGGCTTTTTTATGGATCAAAGAGATGTAAGAAATACTATTAAAAATAATTATTCTAAAAATAAAACGGTATTAAATACTTTTTCATATACTGGTGCCTTTTCTGTATTTAGTGCATTAGGTGGTGCTAAGAAAACAACAAGTGTTGATTTAGCTAAGAGAAGCAGGAAAAAGACAATAGAACATTTTAATATTAATAATATAGTTTGTGAAGAACAGGAAATTATAGTAGAAGATGTCTTTAAATATTTCAAATATGCAATGAAAAAGAATTTAAAATTTGATATGGTAATAGTTGATCCTCCTAGCTTTGCCAAATCAAAAAAATATACTTTCAGTGCATCAAAAGATTATACCGATCTATTGAAGCAGATTATTGAAATCACTAGTGAAAAAGGTATAATAGTTGCTTCAACTAATTGCAGTTCTTTTAATATGGAAACATTTAAAAGCTATATTGATAAAGCATTTGTAGAAACTAATAATGAATATAAAATATTAGAAGAATTCTCATTACCTTCTGATTATAGAGTTCATCCTAATTATAGAGAAGGAAATTATCTTAAAGTAGTATTTATTAAGAGAGTGTAAGTTGTAAGTTTTTGAAGGAGATAGATATATGAATGAAAAAAACAAGGAATCAATTGATAGTTACCTAAACACTTATTATGATATAAAAAAACAAATACAGATTCCTCTATCAAATGAATTAATTAAAATAATTGCTCTATTATATAATATATCTAATAAACCTTTTCAAGTGGAATTATTTGAGGAAATAGGGGAGCGTATTAACAAAAAGATTGGTTATTCTAGTAATGCTGGAGAGATGCCATATGTTATGGGAACTATACTAAATATAAAATACGAATATCCATTTACAGAGATTAACAGGTTATTACACATTATAAAAATTATAGAACAATACGAGTTATATAAAGATTATAGTCTATTTATTGCATGTATTTTATTAGATGAAGATAATATAAAAGATAGATTAGAAAAATCAAGAAATACTTTTTATAATATGCAAGATCGCCATTCTTTTATAACTGGAGAAGATGATTTTACTTTTTCTATATTGTTATCAGAACTAAGTAAAGATACTAATGCTTTGATGGATGATGTAGAATATTATTATAGAGCATTAGCAAAAGATTGTTTTAAAAGAGGTAATTCATTACAATTATTGTCTCATGTAGTCACTCTGATGGAAAATGATAACAAAGATAAAGCAATTGAAAATTGTATTTACATATACAAAGTTATGAAACAACACAGAATGAAGATTAAAGATATTATATATGCTCTTATTGGTGTTATGAGTACCGTAATGGAAGAACAACAAGAATTAATAATTGTAGAGATAAAAGAAGTAATGGAATATCTAAACAATACTAAGCTTTTTAAAAAAAGCAAAGAATTTAATTGTATTATGGGGATTTTTACAGTAATTAAATTACAAGAATATGATAGCAAGGGACTTTATCATATTGGTAATACAAGTAAAAAAACAATTTCATATTCACTGTTAATTGCTATATTATCTAATCTATTACCAATAAATCATTAGATTAAATTCATTACTTAATATAAAATACCACTTGCTTTTTCTTGTTATATAATGTAATATAATTGCATAATTACATTAGATTAATCAAATATTGTTATCCCGTATAAATCTGGTAATATGGACCAGATGTTTCTACAAACTGCCATAAACAGTTACAGGCTACGAGATTATTTATATATTACATTTTTCGTAATATATAATTTTAATATATATTAATAGGATTACTAACTTATTCTATTTTATATGTATTAATATTATATATTAACTTAGTATATAGATATTCTTACCTTGCCTGTATAGGCAAGGTTTTTTTGATTATATGAAACATGAATACATACTATGAAAAATTTATATTGGGCTAGAATCATATAAGGTAATATATAACATGTATAGGAGAGAAAATAATGAAGTACTTACAAGATAGAATTTTAACAGATGGTAGAGTTGAAGGAACAGATATATTGAAAGTTGATTCGTTTCTTAATCATCAGATTGACGTAGAATTAATGAATGAAATAGGTAAAGAGTTCAATGAAAGATTTAAAGAACATAATATCACAAAAATCTTAACTATTGAAGCTTCTGGTATAGCTATTGCAACTATAGCTGCACAGTACTTCAAAGTTCCTGTTGTATTTGCTAAGAAAACAGAATCAAGAAATCTAGATAAAGATACTTATGAGAGTAGTGTATATTCTTTTACAAAAGATAAAACTTATAAAATAAGAGTATCCAAGAAATATATAAATGATAAAGATAATGTTTTAATTCTTGATGATTTTTTAGCTAACGGAAAAGCGGCAAATGGTTTAATAGATATCGTTAATCAATCAAAAGCTAATGTATGTGGAATTGGCATTGTTATAGAAAAAGGTTTTCAAGATGGAGGTAAAAAATTAAGAGATAAAGGAATTAACGTTCAATCTCTTGCAATAATAGATAGATTTGAAGATGGAAATGTTAAATTCTCAGCATGTTAATACAGTAATAATTAGTAATTGTATTTAAGTATATAACTACAATATAATTACAACAATTATAAATTAAAAAATGGAGGATCTATATAATGAAAAAAGTAATAACAGTATTATTGGCACTTGTATTAGTTATGTCAATGATGGTTACAGGATGTAAGAAGGATGAAGTGAAAACAACAGACAATAACTCTACTAACGATGGCGTAACAGCAGAAGACGCAAAAGATTCAGAAGAAGACGGGACAAAAGATTCTGAAACTACAAAAGTAAATAAAGATGATATTACAGTTGGATTTGTATTTGTTGGACCAGTTGGTGATGGTGGATGGACTTATGCACACAACGAAGGTAGATTATACATAGAAGAACAATTAGGAGTAAAAACATTATTTAATGAGTCAGTAAAAGAAACTCAAGAATGTGAACAAGTTATGAGAGATATGATAGACCAAGGTGCTAATGTAATCTTTGCAACTAGCTTTGGTTATATGAAATATGTAAAAGCTCTTGCAGAAGAATATCCAGATGTTAAGTTTTTCCACTGTTCAGGATTTGAAAAAGCTGACAATATGTCAAATTACTTTGGAAGAATATATCAATCTAGATATTTATCAGGTATTGTAGCAGGATTAAAAACAGAAAGTAATAAGATAGGATACGTTGCTGCCTTTTCAATCCCAGAAGTAGTTAGAGGTATTAACGCATTTACATTAGGTGCTCAATCTGTTAATCCAGATGTAGAAGTAGAAGTTGTATGGACTTCAACTTGGTATGATCCAGCAAAAGAAAAAGAAGCAGCTATTGCATTATTAGATAAAGGTTGTGACGTAATTGCACAACATCAAGATACAGCAGGACCACAACAAGCAGCAGAAGAAAGAGGTAAATATTCAATAGGATATAATACAGATATGCAAAAAGTAGCACAAAAAGCTAATATGACATCTGCTATATGGAATTGGGGCCCATATTATATTGACTCAGTTCAATCTGTTATTGATGGAACTTTTGAATCAACAAGTTACTGGGGCGGACTTAATGAAGGTATCGTTGGATTAGTGCCTTTAACAGATGTAGCTCCAGAAGATGCGAAATCTTTAGTAGAAGATGCAACAGATAAAATTAAAGATGGTTCATTACACGTATTTGAAGGACCTATCTATAATCAAGAAGGTGAATTAGCAGTTAAAGAAGGAGAAGCTTTAACAGATGCTGAGATGTTAAGTATTAATTGGTTTGTTAAAGGTGTAATTGGTAAAATTCAAGAATAAAAAAATATATAAATATATAAGGAGCATGTTATGAATAATCAAACTTTCGTAGAAATGAAAAATATTTCTAAGAGCTTTGGTGAAGTAAAAGCTAATTATAATGTTAACTTAAATGTTAAAAAAGGTGAAGTACATGCTCTTCTAGGTGAAAACGGTGCGGGTAAAAGTACCCTAATGAACATGCTGTCAGGAATATATTCTCCTGACAGCGGTTCTATTTTTATACATGGAAATGAAGTTAAGATTAATTCGCCTAAAGAGTCTATAAAGCTAGGTATTGGAATGATTCATCAACATTATAAATTAGTGGATGTTATCACTGCGAAAGAAAATATAACATTAGGACAAAAAGGTAAGTTTTTTATAAATCAAAAAAAGCTATCAAAAGAAATTAGTAAAATATCAGAAAAATTTCATCTAGATATTAATCCAGATAAAAAAATCTATAATATGTCTATAGGTGAAAAACAAACAGTTGAAATACTTAAAGTACTCTATAGAGGTGCTGATATTTTAATATTAGATGAGCCAACTGCTGTTTTAACACCTCAAGAAACTAAGAAGTTATTTAATATTATTAGAAATATGAAAGAACAAGGCTGTGCGGTTATAATAATAACTCATAAGCTTAATGAAGTAATGGAAATCTCTGATAGAGTAACAGTTCTTAGAAAAGGTCAGACAGTAGAGACAGTTACTACATCTGAAACAACAGCAAAAGAACTAACTGATTTAATGGTTGGGCGCTCTGTTGACTTAGCTATTGAGAGAGTAATAACTAATCCTAGTGAGACACTACTTGAAATTAATAATCTAGTGGCAAAAGATAAAGATAAGGTTGTTAAGATTGACAATATTTCTTTTAACTTGAAAAAAGGTGAAATATTAGGAGTAGCAGGAGTAGCTGGCAGTGGACAAAAAGAATTATGTGAGGCTATAGCAGGTCTATATTCTGTAGAAGCAGGAGAAATTAAGTATTTAGATGAAAATCTGGTTGGTAAAACACCTAGTGATATTATCAAAAGAGGTATTAGTATGAGTTTTATCCCAGAAGATAGACTGGGAATGGGCTTAGTAGCTTCTATGGATATGGTAGATAATCTATTACTTAAAAGCTATAAAAATCAAGAAGGTCTATTAGTCAAGAGAAAACCTCTTGAAAATAAATGTGAAGAATTAATTGAAAAACTAGATATTAAAACACCAGGAATTCATCATCCAATTAAGCAATTGTCAGGTGGAAATATTCAAAAAGTGCTTCTTGGTAGAGAAATTGATTTAAGCCCTCATGTGCTAATTACTGCATACCCAGTTAGAGGACTTGATATAGGTGCATCTCATACAATATATGATTTAATTAATGAAGAAAAGAAAAAAGGTGTTGGAATTATTTTTGTAGGAGAAGACCTTGATGTATTATTAGAATTATGTGATAGAATTATGGTTTTATGTGATGGTAAAGTAACAGGTATATTAGATGCAACTGAAACTACTAAAGAAGAAGTAGGATTATTAATGGCGGGACAAGAAAATAAGAAAGGAGTGTCTTAAGTGTTTAAATTAGTAAAAAGAGTTAATATCTCAAAGCGCAAAAAAATGTCTATTAGAATTATAGCCATATTATTGGCGTTAGTCACAGCATCCATTTTTATATTAATATTAGGACATAATCCTTTCAAAGTATACAGTACAATGATTTCTGGAGCGTTAGGCTCTGCTTATAGACGTAAAGATACTCTAACAATAGCTATTCCTCTAATTATAACCTCTCTTGGTATAATGGTTGCGTTCAAGATGAAGTTTTGGAATATTGGAGCAGAAGGACAGATTCTTATGGGAGCTTTTACAGCTAGCTTTGTAGCTCTTAATTTTTCTCATTTACCAAAGCCTATAGTTATTATATTAATGATAATTGCAGGTATTATAGGTGGAGGACTATGGGCTTTAATTCCAGCTTTATTAAAAGTGAACTTTGACACTAATGAAACAATCATTACGCTAATGCTTAATTATATAGCTATAAAGTGGATAACATATTTGCAGTTTGGACCATGGAAAGATCCTAATTCACTAGGATTTCCCGAAATTGCTCCATTTGAAAAAAGTGCATTACTTCCAAAGGTCTTTGGAATACATATTGGGTGGATAATTGCAATAGTTTTAGCAATAGTTCTATATATTTTTCTTAATCATTCCAAAAAAGGTTATGAAATTTCAGTTGTAGGTGAAAGTGTCGACACTGCAAAGTATGCAGGTATGAATGTTAAGAAAATAATAGTTATGTCATTGTTTATAAGTGGAGGTATCTGTGGATTAGTTGGTATGATTCAAGCTTCAGGTGTTAATAGAACGTTATCTATGGATGTTTCTTCAGGTTATGGTTATACAGCAATTATTACAACATGGCTATCAGGTTTAAAAACATCAACTATTATTCCTGTGTCTCTTTTGTTTGCAACTATGATAAAAGGTGGTTCTTATATACAGACAGCTTATCAGATTCCACATTCAGTTTCAGATGTTTTACAAAGTATGATATTATTCTTCGTGCTTGGTAGCGAGCTATTTATTAACTATAAAATAGTATTAAAAAAATCTTTAGTAAAGGAGGAGTGTTAAAATGATATCTTTTTTAACAGCGGCTATTGCTGCGGGAACTCCTTTGCTATTTGCAACTCTAGGAGAGCTTATTACAGAAAAATCTGGAAAACTAAATCTAGGGGTAGAGGGTATGATGCTTCTTGGTGCCGTAGCAGGATTTGGTGTTGGTTTTTATTCTCATAATCCATTATTAGCACTTATAAGTGCGGCTATAGCAGGAGCACTAGGAGCAAGTATATATGCATTTTTAACAGTTACACTAAGGACTAACCAAGTAGTAACTGGATTAGCACTTACTATTTTTGGTACAGGATTCTCAAGTTTTATTGGTAATAACTTTATTGGTGAGAAAATGCCAGAAAATATTATTCAGACATTTAAAGCTATAAAAATTCCTATATTGGGAGATATTCCAGTTATAGGTGAAGTATTTTTTAACCAAGATGCATTTGTATATATTGGTTATATTTCTGCAGTTCTACTTGGTATATATTTATATAAAACAAGATTTGGACTTAATCTTAGAGCTGTTGGTGAAAATACAAAAGCTGCAGATGCAGCAGGTATATCTATAGTAAAGTATAAGTATATACATATATTAGTTGGTGGTGCTCTATGTGGTCTAGGAGGGGCATATCTTTCAGTAGTTGATGTTCCACAGTGGCAAGATAACATAACAGCAGGAAGAGGATGGATTGCTATTGCACTTGTTATATTTTGTAACTGGAATCCATTAAAAGCACTACTAGGAGCTTATTTTTTTGGAGGGCTTAATATTATTGGTTTTAGAATTCAGTATTTGAACATATCTCAGAACTTACTAGATATGTTACCATATGTTGCTACAATTATCGTTTTAGTTATAAGTACCACAAGAAAATCAAAGGAATATTCACCTCCAGGAAGTTTAGGAGAAGCGTATTTTAGAGAAGAAAGATAATTGTTGCAAAATACATATAATAATATTATAAATAAAGGTTAAAAAAGGGCTAACTATTTTATTTAATAAATATAATAGTAAAGCCCTTTTTGTTCGTATTAAAGTATTTCTAATTAATATATTAAAACATAACAAACGTATTGTAATATACTAGGAGATAGTATATATTTATATATAGAAAAATACATAATTATTTATAAAAGGTTATAAAAATAGTGATATAGCAATAAAACATGTTGAAGAAATAGATAAGTTGTTATTAATATGATATAATATGATTTATATATATAAATACTATGATGAATACAACGCATGTCGACTATTTGCCTTTTGCATTTATGAAAGAATAATGTATATTCCAATTGTAAAGAAAGAGGTGTAGCCATGAAAAAGACAGTTTTAGTAATTGAAGATGAAACCATAATGAGAGATATGATATGCAAAGCTTTTAGAAGTGATGGGTTCGATGTATTAGAAGCCGTAGACGGACAAGAAGCATTAGAGGTATTTGCAGACAATAAAGTAGATTTAGTGTTGCTTGATATAGTTCTACCGAAATTAGATGGATGGTCTGTTTGTCGAAGAATAAGAACTAAATCTGATGTAGCTATCATTATGATTACTTCAAGAGAAGACGATGAAGATCAGCTTTTGGGATATGAATTAGGTGTAGATGAATATGTTATTAAGCCACCAAATATTAAGGTGCTATTAGCAAAGAGCAATAGACTATTACAGAGAATTATGACTACTAATGACAATGTTAAAAGCATTATTGGTAAATGTGGTATTAGTATTGATAAAGATGCATACTCTGTAATGATAGATAATGAAAAAGTTGAATTTGCACCAAAAGAATATGAATTATTATTGTATTTAGTAGAGAATGAGGGAAGAGTTCTTACTAGAGAGCAGATTTTGGATACTGTTTGGGGATATGATTATTTTGGAGACTATAGAGTTGTAGATACACATATTAAAAAAATAAGAAAGAAATTAAGTGATAAAGCAAAGTATATACATACTGTTGTAAGGGCAGGATATAAATTTGAATAGAGCGAATAATATAACCTAGAGAGGAACATGTTAATGAAAATTAAATTAGACCATGGATATATGAAAAGAATAAAATATGTAACTTTGGGATTTGTTATTATATATGTTATTTATTTAGTAATTACTAATATAGGGGATGTTATATCAGGTGCATCATCGGCTTTCTCATTCACTGTAAAAGTATTATCACCATTTCTATGGGGTTTAGTTATAGCGTATCTGTTAAATCCGTTAGTAAAATATTTCGAGAGAATATTAAGTAAAATAAGAATTAGTAAAAAATGGGCTAGAACTCATCCAAAACAGAGGAAAACAATAGTTAGAGCAATTAGTTTATTATTTACAATCGTTTTTATTATTACACTTATATCATTACTAATTAATAGTATTTTTGTTATGATTAATGGTAGCTTTGAAAAATTTGAATTCAGTACATTTCTAGAAGAAATAACTGTAAGATTTACTAACTATTCAAATGAGTTAGTGGGATTTGAAGATACTTTAACTAAGATGGGGATATCTACTAATATTACTGGAATGCTAAATAACTTTGCTGTTACTATAGTAGATGAAATTGATAATATTGTAGGAACTATAGCTACTAGAATGACAACAGTTGGAAGATATATTATTGATATAAGTTTTGGATTTGTTTTTGCCTTTAACTTTATTATGAATAGAGAATATTTTAGTGGGTTATTAGAGAATGCTCTAAGGCTTACGTTGAATGATAAAAAGAAAAGTAACCTAAAAGAAATTATGCAAGAAATTAATGTAGTTTTTCAGAGTTTTATAAGAGGAAAAATTATTGATCTCACGTTACTAAGTTTTGTTACAGTTATGTCTTTGGTTATTATTAATTTTAATTATGCTTTTATAGTAGGAACTTTCGCAGGATATACCAATATCATTCCTTATCTTGGAACATGGATAGGTATTATTCCAGCAATCATTATTGCGCTAGTAAAACAAGGGTGGCAGCAAGCACTTTTTGTAGGAATTTATATTGTAGCTATACAACAGGTATATTATATATTTGTAAGTCCAAAAGTACAAGGAAAAAGCATCGGCATGCATCCAGTATTTATTCTTCTAGCAATGTTTGTATTTGGTAAATTTTTTGGATTAGTAGGTATGATTTTATCAATACCTTTAGGTGGAATTGTTAAAATATTTATTAACAGATGGGCTAATAAAAGACAACAAACGAGAAATATTGATTTGATTAATCTCGAAAAATGATATAAAATAATAGAGTTGGGAAAATAACTACTTGAAAGCAAAATGGAGGGCGTTTCATGTATAAGAATTATGTTTTTAATTTGTATGGTACTTTAATAGATATTAAAATCAACGAAGAAAAAGACGAATTATGGGAAAAATTCGCCATTTACTTTGGTTATTATGGAGCTCATTATGAAAAAGAAGAATTAAAAGAAGAATATAATAAAATTGTTAATAAACTAATTAACAGAAATGATAAAACAGAATGTCCAGATTTTGAAATTGAAGATGTATTTTATAAGCTGTTTAAAGATAAATATGTTAAGCCTAAGAAAAAGCCAAAAAATGCAACAAAAACTTTTCGTTTATTATCAACAGAATATATTAAACTATATGATGGCGTTAAGGAAATGTTAGAAGAGCTAAAAGCTAATGACAAAAAAATATACTTATTATCTAATGCACAAAAATCATTTGCTAACTCAGAGATGAAGTACCTAGGAATAAAAAATTATTTTGATAGTATATGTATTTCTTCAGATGTTGGAATTAAAAAACCAGACACTAATATTTATAAATATTTTTTAGATAAAAACCAATTAAATCCTCAAGACACTATATTTATTGGCAATGATATAATTGATTTAAAAGGTGCTAATGATATGGGTATAGATTCACTATATATTCATACTAATTTATCACAAAGTAATATAGATGACGTTACATCAAAATATAAAATTGAGGATGGAGACATAAGTAAATTAAGAGACTTAATTATATAGTTCATAATAGAAGTTTTATATACTATAAATAGGTAGGTGATAATAATGAAAAAGCTTTATAAATCTAGGAGTAACAAAAAAATAAGTGGTATATGTGCAGGCATTGCCGAATATCTAGACGTAGACCCAACCATTATTAGACTTATATTTGCAATAGGAATTTTATTTGGTGGAGCTGGACTATGGGCATATATTATATGTGCACTTATTATTCCAGATGAACCAGTTAATAATGAGTACTAAAATTATATACTTGAAAATTGATTAGATGTATTAGCTATAAAACTTTAGACATTTTGTTTAATAGTATTTGTAGCTTTTTTCTTATGATTTTACGAATTAGAGTTAATTAATAGTATTTTAGAGAGGTGGTATATTGTGAGTAATGAAAAGGCAGATAGTGTTTTAATAGAAGGACTTAGGTCGGCTTTAATAGCATTTTTGATAATATTAGGAATTTCTTTTGTTCTTTCAATTGTAGTTAATTTTACTTCCTATGAAAGATTTAATGAAATTATGTCAGGAACTTTAGGAGGTAACAAAGGTGTAACAGCAAGTAGTATTATAAAAATAACTTTTGCTATATTTAACTTATCATTATTTAATACTCTAGGGTCAGTGAAGTTAGGATTATTAATATTTCTAATTATACCAATTATAGCTTTTTGGATATCTAACAAGCATATTAATAATAGAGGAGATATTAATATAACTAATATAAAAATATATATAATTACTTCTTTATCATTTGGAGTATTACAGTTAATTATATCATTAATTACAGCAGGAGAAATTGTTGAAGATCTTAATATTAATTTTGCTTCTATAGGAAATATAATATCAACTATATTAATAACTTTTCTATTACAAGTATTTATTAAAGTTAATTATAAAAGTAATTTTAGGAGTGAAGGTGTTAAAGCATTTAAAAATACTTATAGGATTATATTATTTATAGGAGCCGTTGTTGGATTAGTAGCTATTGTATATGGTATTAGAAGTCAAAGTAAAGATATAATAATATTATTAACGTCAATTATTATTTTATTACCGAATGTTATTGCATATACTTGTTTCTATATGATGGGACTTACTCTAGAATTTAATGATAAATTACAAAATGCATTAGAGTTCATAGGAATTGACGCTTCTCTTGAAAGCATGATGATAGTGAGGTATATAGGTGTACTTGTATTTGTCTTAATAGTTATTATAGTTATCTATAGAATGAACAAAGATAGACTTATTATTAATACTATTATATATTCTGCTTCAATAGGGCTTTTCATGGGGATACTTGCTTATCTTTCTAAAATTGATATTAAGCAAATTCCTATATTAGGAACTATTACTATTTCTGTGAATTCATTGTTATTATCAATTATAATACCAATTGCAATGGTATGGATTATAGTGTTAATTTATTATTTGATATTGAAGATAGCTGAGATTATAAGGGCGTAATTATTGTCAGATAAAACGCAAAGTAGTTTTTTTGAGTATTAGAAGCAAACAGTGTATTTGCTGTGGATATATTTGATATTGTATTGACATAACATAATTTATGTTTTAAACTAAAAAAAATTGAATAATTGGAGTAGGTGGCAACTTATGTTGCATAATAGGGAATCAGGTGCAAAACCTGAACGGTCACGCCACTGTAATGTGAAAACTTAGTCAGAAAACCTGCCTATCTCTAAAACACTTTTACTTATTCAAAGTGAAAACTCTGCGAGTGACGGAGGGTGTGGAATATTAATATAAATGTTGTTGATAGTACATAACAATGTCTAATTATATTGATTATTTTCATGCTTTTTAGCTTGCAAAAGTTAAAGGGCATTTTTTTATGCTATAAGAAAGTTCTAATAAAATGCCTAAACAAATAAAATTAAAATTTACGGAGGAAGAAGAATGAATAAAAAACTAGTAACTTTACTTACTTTGATTGGTTGTATAATCTTATTGAGTTTCACTGGATGTAGCAGTGATAACAAAACGAAAGAGATAGAAGCCAATGTTAAGTTAGAAGGAATGGGAAAAGATAGTTCACAAGAAAAAGACAATGCCAAGATGAATGAAGACAAGGATAATATGTCAAAAGAAACTGATAAAAAAATGCCAGAAGGTATGGGTAAAGGTAAAATGCCATCTATGGGCAGTGCCACACTTACTGTATCAGAAGGTGAAGGATATCCAGTTACTATTACTGATATATATGGTAATGAAGTTACGCTAGAAAAGAAACCAGAAAAAATAGCAGCAATATCAGGTACTTTTCTAGGAGTATTATGTGATCTAGGTGGAAAATCAATATGTACATCTGAAATTGGTGGTGGTACTCCTGTAGATCAAGAAGATGTAAAAGACTTACCAGTAATAGGTAAAGTATATAATCCTGATATTGAAAAAATAGTTGCATTACAACCAGAATTAGTAATAGCACAGTTCGGTTTACAAAATGGAGTTGTTAAAGTTCTAGAACAAAGTAATATAAAAGCATTGGCATTACATATGAAAACATATGAAGACGTTAAGGACAATATTAGAGCAATAGGACGAATCATTGATGAATCAAGCAAAGCAGAAGAAGTTATCGCTAATATGGAAAAAGAAAAGAAAGCATTAGTTGATAAATTACCAGAGGAATCTAAAAAAGTAGTAATACTATATGCTACATCAAAAGATGTGTCAGTAAAATTACCAAAAAGTATAGCTGGAAATGTAGCAGATATATTAAAACTTGAGAATATTGCAAAAGGTTGTACACCAGAAGGAATGGGTGGAGAAACAACACCTTTTAGTATGGAATATATTATTGAAAAAGACCCAGATGTAATCTTAGTTACAAGTATGTTAAGTTCTGATGAAGATGCAAAAAAAGTTATAAGTGAAAAATTAGGAAAAGACCCAGTATGGAAAGAGCTAAGAGCTGTAAAAGAAGGTAATATTGTTTACCTACCACAAAAATATTTCTTATACAATGCAGGTTGTAACTTCGTTGATGCTATTGAATATATGGCAAAAGGAGTATATCCTCAAGTATTCGGTGGTTTAGATGAATAAAAAAATTTCAAAAGACAGTAATAAAATAACATTTATTATAGTATTTGGAATTTTATTGATTATAGCTTTTTTATTAAGTAATGCTAAAGGAAGCATGAATGTTTCAATGAGAAGAATATTAGAAGTAATTATTAACAATGATGGTTCTCCAGAAAGATTGGTAATATGGAATATAAGATTGCCAAGAACTATAGTAGCAGGATTAGTGGGGATTAATCTAGCTTTGTCTGGGTGTATATTACAAGGGGTTATGAGAAACCCCTTGGCTGATCCAGGCATTATTGGTATATCATCAGGAGCTGGACTTGCAGGGATAATTATATTGATATTATTTCCAAAATATCAGATGCTAGTTCCACCATTTGCATTTGTAGGTGCAATGGGTGCGGCGATATTAATATATATATTATCGTGGAAAGGCGGTATACAACCTATAAGAGTTATATTAGCAGGTGTTGCTGTATCAACATTACTAGGTGCAGGTATTTCTGCATTGATGGTATTTTTCAGTGATAGAGTACATGGTGCATTAATGTTCATGAACGGTGGATTATCTGCTAGAAGTTGGCCTGAATTGTGGACAATATTACCATATACAATTATAGGATTAATTATATTATCTTTTATGTCTGAGAAGCTTAATATACTTATTCTAGGTGATGATATTGCAAGAGGGATAGGACTTAATGTTGAGTTAGTTCGTTTTGGCTTGACGGCAGTTGCGGCAATGTTGGCTGCAAGTGCAGTATCAGTAGTTGGATTATTAGGATTTGTTGGTCTTATTATTCCTCATTGTGTAAGGCTTATGGTGGGAAATGATTATAAATACTTAATCCCTGGTTCAACTTTACTTGGGGCGGCAGTAGTTATGTTCAGTGATACTTTTGCTCGAACGGTACTTAGCCCTGTGGAAATACCAGTTGGAATTGTTATGGCAATCTTAGGAGTGCCGTTTTTTCTATATTTATTAAGAAAAGATTAAAAATACATATATATGAGAGTTGATTATATGCAAGAGATACTAAGAGCTGAGAATATATCAGTTGGATATAAACATAAGCAAGTTCTAAAAGACTTGAACCTAGATATTGAAAAAGGTAAAATCTATTCAATAATAGGTCCTAATGGTTCTGGTAAGACAACATTACTAAGAACATTATCAAGAAATATTAAGCCAAGTAAAGGTAAAATTTTCCTAGATGGAGAGAATATTTCACATATCAAGAATAAACAAGTTGCTAGAAAAATGGCTGTTTTATCTCAGATACATGGTAGTAATACAGATGTTACAGTAAGAAATCTAGTAATATATGGTCGCTATGCTTACAAAGAGTGGTGGAAGGGAGATAACGAACAAGATAAGGATATAGTTGATTGGGCACTAGAAACCACTAACATGAAAGAACTTGCTAACGATAAAATGTGTAACTTATCTGGTGGGGAGAAACAGAGAGCTTGGATTGCAATGGCAATTGCTCAGAAACCAGAAATATTATTGTTAGATGAACCTACTACCTTCTTAGATATAAATCATCAGTTAGAAGTTCTAGAACTAGTTAATAACCTTAATAAGCAAAATAATATTACTATACTTATGGTATTGCATGATATTAATCTTGCAGCAAAATATTCTGATGAATTAATTGTTATTAAAGATAAAGATGTTTATCTAAAAGGAGAGCCGTGGGAGATAATAAGTGAGAAGAACTTGAAAGACGTCTTTAATATTAATGGTGATATAACAAAAGATAAAGAAAGTGGTAAACCTATATTTTTTCCTAGGTTAGCAAGATAGCAAATCAAAATTAATGGAGAGAAGGAATTAGTGTGAAGGTAACTGTGATTTCTGTTTCTACATCAGTAATAACAGGATTAATTAAAGTACAAGAAGAAATTAATAGTAAGTATAATAATGTATTGGAGTTACGTCTGTTCTATGCATCAAGGACATTAGAAGATAGTAAGCTTGAGAGTATGGAAAATGATATTAGTAATTCTGATGTTACTTTTGTAGACTTAATGGGAAGTCCCAAAAAAGTTATATCTGCTGTAATGAGAGGATTAGAAAAGTGTAAGGGAAATATTATACCAATAGGTGGAGCAGGAAGAAACTATCTAAAACTTGGAGAGTTAACTTCTAGTGATATGGGTATGAATAAAAAAAATAATAAGAGCCCTAAGAAACCTATGGATATGGCTAAAATGCAAAAGATGGCTAATATGGCGGAAAAGATGGGAAAACTAATTCCCGTTGGAAAGCCAAAGGATATGAGAAATTTTGTTCAAATAGGTAAATATTTTCAAAACGCCACTAATATACAGCTAATGAATATGATGTATTTATTATTAAGAGATTATGGGAAAGTAAAAGCAATTCCCAAACCACAAGAATCAGATAAGTTACCTGACATTGGCTTGTGTGACCCTAGAACTAAGATGTATTTTGATGATTATAAAGAATATGGAGATATTTATGATTTTGATAGTAATAAACCTACAGTAGCATTACTATTCTATGGACATACTTATCCAAATGATACTTCAACTTGTGTTGCAGAAATAGCTGATAAAATTAGAGCATTTGCTAATGTACTACCAATTGCCTTTTCCAAGACAAAGACAGATAATCAAGACTTACTAAAAGAGTGGCTACTAAATGCTACAGGTAGAAAAGTTAATCTTATTATTAACTTTATGTCCTTTAGGCTAGGGGCTGGACCTATGGGTGGAAATGCAGATTATGCAGTTAGTGTTTTGGAAGATGTTAATGTACCTATATTTCACCCGTTTTTTATGTCTAAAAGAAGAGAACGTGAATGGCTTGATAGTGTTGAAGGTATTAATTCATCAGAGTTTTTATTATCAGTTATGCTTCCAGAATTAGATGGAGCAATAGAGACTTATCCCATTGGAGCTATGGCAGCACCTAAATATAACAGTGAATTTGATATAGAAATAAGGGAACTAAGTCTAATAGATGATAGAGTCTTGAAACTGGTTTCTAGAGTAAAAAATTGGCTTCAATTACAAAGTAAGATGAACTTAAGCAAAAAGGTGGCTATTATATGTTACAATTACCCACCAGGTGAAGATAATCTATTTGGAGGAGCATTTCTTGATACATTTAATTCAGTAGAAAATATGCTAAAAGAACTAAATAGCAATGGTTATAATGTAGATACTCTAAGTGCTCACCAGTTAATGGAAAGTTTCACAGCAGGTAAAATAGTCAATTCTGGCAGATGGTCTGACGAAGAATCTCAAGATAATTTTATAAAATATAGAACCAAAGAGTACAATAAGGATATGGAAGATAAATGGTATAGAGATGAAATGTTAGAGCAATGGGGCGAAGCACCAGGAGATGTAATGAGTGATGGTGAAAACTTTTTGATACCTGGAATAATTAATGGGAATATCTTCATTGGGCTACAACCAACAAGAGGTATACATGAAGATCCAGAAAAAGTATATCACGATAAAACATTATTACCACCTCATCAATATATAGCCTTTTATCAGTGGTTAAAAGAGGAGTTCAAAGCGGATGTAATAATTCACGTTGGAACACATGGAACACTAGAATTTCTAAAAGGCAAAGAGTGTGGTATGTCAAGTAAATGTCTACCAGATATGTTAGTCAGTGACCTTCCTCATCTATACATGTATTATTGCGGTAACCCAGCAGAAGCAATGATTGCAAAGAGACGTTCTCATGCGGCGTTAATAGGTTATCAGCCACCAACATTTATAGAAGGTGAATTATACGGAGAATACGCAAAATTATCAGCTATGATTGATGAATATCATGAAGCTCTACGAATATCTCCAGTAAGAAGTGAAGATGTCTATAATAACATAATGAAAAAGGCAGAGGAAAATAATCTACCAAAAAATCTAGATGAAATAGAGAGTGAATTATACAGAATGAATCGTTCTCTTATTCCAAAAGGGCTACATGTATTTGGTAAGCCTTTTGATAATGAAGAAGTCTATAGATATGTGGAATTTGTTCTAAGATATGATAGAGGTAATATAAAATCTCTAAGAAGAATATTAGCAATTAATCAAGGATATGATTATGATGAAATTCTTGAAAATAATGAAGTGAAATTATTAAAAGAAATAGATAGAGAAGTAAAATTGTTAATTGATACATATTGGAAAGAAGAGGGCGAAATTAATTCTAGTCTTAATATTAAAGATAATCTAAGAGTAGAAATAGATAATACAATGAAATATGCAGAAGATATAATAAGTAAGTGTAACAATAATAATGAAAGTAAAGGGCTTCTGAAACTATTAAACGGAGAATATTTAAAAGCAAAATTAGCAGGTGATACTATTAGAAATCCAGAAGTAATGCCATCAGGATATAATTTATATCAATTCGATCCAAGATTTGTTCCAAGTGTAACCGCCTATGAGAGAGGTAGAAAAATCGCTGAAAATACTATAGACCAATATCTAAAGGAACATGGAGAATATCCAAAAAGTATAGCGGTAGTCTTATGGGGGCTTGAAACTTCAAGAACACAGGGAGAAACAGTTGGACAGATAATGGCTTATCTTGGTATAAGGCTAGGAAAATCAATAAGTATGTGGGAACCAAAATATGAGATAATACCTAAGGAAGAATTAAAAAGACCAAGAATTGATGTAGTAATAAATATGTGTGGTTTCTTTAGAGATATGTTCTCAAATATTATTAATGATTTGAATGAATTATTTGAAACTATATATGAGTTAGATGAAAGTAATGATACTAATTACTTTAAAGCTAATAGTAAAAAACTGTATAAAAAATTATTAAGTGATGGTTATGAGAAAGAAGAAGCTATAGAATTATGTAAGTCTAGAATATTTGGACCAGCAGAAGGAGAATACGGAACAGGAGTTACTAAACTGTTTGAAACTAAAAATTGGGAAGATGAATCCCAGATAGGGGACACTTTTGTTAAAAGCATAAGACATGTATATAGTAAAAATCATAGAGGAAAAGAAGCAGAAAAATTGCTTAATAACAACCTGAGCTCTGTTGATATCGTATCACAAATAAGAAGTAATCATGAGTATGAAGTAACTGACCTTGATCACTATTATGAGTTTTTTGGAGGACTTGCTAAATCAGTTGAAATGGCAAAAGGTTCAAAAGCAGAGATATATATAACTGATACAACAGGCGAAAAAGTTGAAACAGAAAGTGTGGAAAAATCTATTAATAGAGGAATTAGAACAAGAGTGCTAAATCCAAAATGGATAGATGGTATGTTAGAACATAAATATCATGGTGTTCAGAACATAGCTGATAAATTTGAAAATATTATGGGATTAGCTGCTACTACTAATAAAGTAGAAGAGTGGATATATGATGATTTGCATAGTAAATATATCGATGATGAAGAAATGAGAAAAAGACTTAAGGATAATAATAGATGGGCATATTTTTCTATTGTAGAACAGATGATTGAGTATGATAAAAGAGGTTATTGGAACGCTTCTGATGAACAGAAAGAAAAGTTGTTAGATATTTATTTAGAATTAGAGGGTGATATAGAAGAGGATGTATAATTAGAATCTCTTTAATATGGTGCTAGTTCATAGATAGAAAAGATAAACCTAAATAATAACTTTTATAAAGATGAAATAATAAGGAGTTTTAAATATGGGAACAGGGAAAAGACAATATCCATTTACCGCAATTGTGGGACAAAACAAAATGAAAAAGGCTCTTTTACTTAATATAATCAATCCTTCTATTGGAGGAGTATTGATTAGAGGAGAGAAGGGAACAGCCAAATCTACTGCTGTAAGAGCTTTGGCAGATTTGCTTCCAGAACGAAACGAGATTAGTGGTTGCAAATTTCATTGTGACCCAGATGAAATAAGTAAGTGCTGTGATGATTGTGCAAATTTGATTAAATCTGGAGATTTTGATATACATAAAGGTAAAATGAGAGTTATAGATTTGCCTGTTAGTGCAACTGAGGATAGAGTTGTTGGTACTCTCGATATTGAGCACATTATTAAGATGGGGAAGAAGAAATTAGAAGCTGGTATATTAGCTCAGGCTAATAGAAACATACTATATATTGACGAAGTTAATCTATTAGATGACCATGTTGTTGATATTTTACTTGATTGTGCGGCTATGGGAGTTAATACTATTGAAAGAGAGGGAATCTCTTATACTCATCCAGCTAGATTTGTATTGGTTGGTACTATGAATCCAGAAGAAGGAGACCTTAGACCACAGCTTCTTGATAGGTTCGGGCTTGTTGTAGAAGTTATGGGAGAGAAGGAATCAGGGAGTAGAGTTGACGTTATTAAGAGAAGATTAGATTACGAAGATAATGAGGAGGAATTTGCTGATAGGTATATTGATGAGAATAATAGATTAATTGAAAGAATTATTAAATCTAAAAAGTTATTAAGCTCTGTAAAATACACTGATGAAATATTGGAAGCAGTAGCTAAATTGTCAATAGAACTAGAGGTTGATGGACATAGAGCAGATATTACTATGATTAAAACGGCAGTTACAAATGCGGCATTTAATGGAAGAACTGAAGTTATAAAAGAGGATTTGTTAGAAGCAGCGGAGCTAGTGTTACCACATAGAATGAGAAGAAGACCATTTGAAGAAGGAATATTAGATTTTGAGAAGGTAAAACAAATAATTGGATAGGTGTTTGAAATGAATAAATCAAATATGATATTTCCTTTCGCGGCAATCGCTGGACAGGAAAAAGTTAAAAAAGCTCTGATACTTAATGGAATTAATCCCTCTATTGGTGGTGTATTAATAAGTGGTGAAAAAGGTACAGCCAAATCTACTTTGGTAAGAGGTCTAGCTCATGTTATTAGAGAAGATGTTGTTAATCTTCCGCTTAATATTACAGAAGATAGGCTTATTGGCACTATAGACATTGAAACAGCAATCTCTAGAGGGGAAAAGACTATAGATTATGGTGTTCTATATAAGGCAAATGAAAATATTTTATATGTTGATGAAGTTAATCTTCTTAGTGAACATATTGTCAACTGCTTACTTGAAATATCATCTTCAGGTGTTAATATAATCCAACGAGAAGGATTATGTTATAGTCATAAATCTAAGTTTACATTAATAGGAACAATGAATCCAGAAGAAGGATATTTACGTCCTCAATTTATTGATAGATTTGGCATATATGTGGAGAGCAGGGGTTCTAGGGATATTAAAGAGCGTACTAACATAATAAAGAGAAGACTAGAATATGAAAATAATCCTATTGATTTTATAGAAAAATGGCAAAATGAAAATAATAAAATACGTGAAAGAATAGATAAGGCAAAGGAAATTATTAAAGATGTAGTGATAGATGAAGAACTAATGTACTTTGCCGTAGATTTGTCACAACAGGGGAATTGTCTAGGTCATAGAGCTGAGATAGCAATAGTAGAAACTGCAAAGGCTATAGCAGCATATAATATGAGAACAAATGTAATAAGTTATGATATTGAAGAAGCCGCAAGCTATTGTTTGCCACATAGAATAAAAGAAATATCTAATATTAATAACAGCAAAAAAGAACCAAGGAATAATGATAATAAAACAGAAGAAAATATGAATGAAGATAATATAGATAATAATAATAGTCAAAATAATAATACTAACGATACTATAAATAAAGAAAATGGTGATTTCATTTTTGATGAACCAATAGATGATAATATCAACAATAATAAAGATGAGTCAAATAATAAATATAATTCAAAAGACAAAATAGAACAAGCATTAAATAATGATAAAATTATTCCCTTGGAAATAAAATCTAGAAATAAAGCTAAAGAAATTAAAGGAACTGGGAAAAGAATAAAAATAAAAAATAATTCTCTAAAGGGTAGATATGTTAAGTATTCTATTCCAAAAGAAAAAATCAATTCTATTGCATTTGATGCAACATTAAAAGCCGCACTACCTTATCAAAAATTAAGAAATAATAATAACGTATCTATAGTTATTGATAAAGCAGATATCAGAGAAAAAATAAGAGAAAGAAGAACAGGAAGTACAATATTATTTGTAGTAGATGCAAGTGGTTCTATGGGAGCAAAACAAAGAATGCGGTCTGTAAAAACAGCAATAATTTCAATTCTAAATGATGCATATCAAAAGAGAGATAAAGTAGGTATGATTGCTTTTAGGAAAAATAAAGCTGAAGTATTACTTCCTATAACAAAAAGTGTAGATATGGCACAAAAAAGGCTTAACAATATACCAACTGGAGGGAAGACTCCATTAGCTTATGGGCTATATAAAGCTTATGAATTATTAAAAGCATATAAAGTAAAAGAAAAAGATACGGACCCTTTAATTGTATTAGTAACAGATGGTAAAGCTAATGTATCATTAAATGGAGGCAGACCTATAGATGATGCATTACATATAGCTGGGATGATTAGAGAAGAAGGAATTCAAACTATGGTTATAGATACAGAAAGTGGTTTTATTCAATTAGGATTAGGGAAAAAAATCTCAGATGAAATAAATGGGGAATATTATAAATTAGAAGATCTCAGAGGAAAAGAATTAAAGAGTATTATTAAGGGATAGTGAGCTATATATTTGATATAATATTAATATGGAAAAAAATAATACATTAAAATCTTTAGCTTGACAAATAAATAAATCTACATTAGAATCATAGTAATATAAATAAGATATTTACAAAATATATAGATAATTGATGATGAAGAGAAATAGTAGGTATACAGTATCATACTAGAGAGGAAGTTAATGGTGGAAGACTTCTATGAGACTTATATTGAACCTATCTTGGAGTTCTGTATGAAAGTACAGCGGATTCCTACCGTTAATAGGATTAGAGATAATAATTAATGGATAAAATTAATTATTAACTAGGGTGGTAACGCGGATATACTTCGTCCCTTATGGGGATGGAGTTTTTTTATTTTTATTTTGGCGCGTAAGTCAACATAATAATATAAAAATAAGTTAGGTATATTAAAGGAGAGTGAATAGAATGGCTAAAAAAGGAAAATTAGTTGAAGCAATTACTTCTATGAATGAAGATTTTGCACAGTGGTACACAGATGTTGTTAAAAAGGCGGAGCTAGTAGATTATTCAAGTGTTAGAGGATGTATGGTGATTAAACCTTATGGTTACGCTATCTGGGAATTACTTCAAAGACAATTAGATGACAGATTTAAAGAAACAGGACATGAGAATGTATATATGCCAATGTTTATACCAGAAAGTTTACTTCAAAGAGAAAAGGATCATGTAGAAGGTTTTGCTCCAGAGGTAGCATGGGTAACTCATGGTGGAACTGAAAAATTAACAGAAAAATTATGTGTACGTCCAACATCAGAAACATTATTCTGTGAGCATTATTCTAATGAAATACAATCATATAGAGATTTACCTAAGTTATATAATCAATGGTGTTCTGTTGTAAGATGGGAAAAGACAACAAGACCATTTCTTCGTTCATTAGAGTTCTTATGGCAAGAAGGTCATACAGCTCATGCAACAGCTGAAGAAGCGGAAGAAGAAACAATTAAAATGTTAAATCTATATGCTAAGTTCTGTGAAAATGTTCTTGCTATCCCAATGATAAAAGGACAAAAGACAGAAAAAGAAAAATTCGCAGGTGCAAAAGCAACGTATACAATTGAGAGTCTTATGCATGATGGAAAAGCATTGCAATCAGGAACATCTCACAACTTTGGAGATGGATTTGCAAAAGCATTTGATATTACGTATACAGATAAAGATAATAAATTATCTTATGTACATCAAACATCATGGGGTATGACAACTCGACTTATTGGTGCCATCATTATGGTTCATGGTGATGATAATGGTCTTGTATTACCACCAGCAGTTGCACCAACACAAGTAATGATTGTTCCTATTATGCAGAAAAAAGAAGGTGTACTTGAAAAAGCTAATGAAGTAAAAGAAGCTCTTAGCAAAGTAGCAAGAGTAAAACTTGATGATTCAGATAAGAGCCCAGGTTGGAAATTTAGTGAACATGAGATGAAAGGTGTTCCACTAAGAGTAGAACTTGGACCAAAAGATATCGAGAAAAATCAAGCTGTTATCGTTAGAAGAGATACAAGAGAAAAATATTTTGTAACATTAGATGAACTTGAAGATAAAATAGTAGAACTTCTTGAAGACGTTCAAAAGAGCATGCTTGAAAAAGCTAGAATTCACAGAGATGAACATACTTATACAGCAACTAGCATGGACGAATTTGCAAAAACGGTACAAGAGACTCCAGGTTTTGTCAAAGCTATGTGGTGTGGAGATAGAGCTTGTGAAGATAAAATAAAAGAAGATACAGGAGCAACCTCAAGATGTATGCCTTTTGAGCAAGAAGATATTGCAGATGTATGTGTCTGTTGTGGAAAACCTGCTAAGAAGATGGTTTATTGGGGTAAGGCTTATTAGGATAATAAATTTTAAAAATATCATAAAGATTTATATATTGCTATGTTTTGTTTAGTTATAACGGAGGTTAAAAGTATGTTGTGGAAAAAATAAGCTGTTGCTTGTTTTTCTGCATGCTTTTAACCTCTTTTACATTAATATATAAAATCAGCAAATATTTTAGTTATTTAATTAACAAAACTAAATAAATATGATATAATTTTAAAAAATATTAATTATTTTATGTGAATATTGATAGAGAGCATAAAGTGTTTTTGTAGTAACAATATTTTCGAAATAACAACTTATTTTATTTAAAAGTATTAAGAAATAGGGGTATATAAAAATGAAAAAAGTAATTTTATTTACCATGCTAATGGTGTATACAATATTTATATGTAGTTGTAGTCACCAAGATGAAATAAATAGCACACAAAAACATAAAGAAAATATAATTAAGGACGATAATCCTATTTCTAAATGTAAATTAGAACAAAGCATAATAAGTGATGATGAAGGATGTAGTTTGCTTGAAAATAAAGAGAAAGTAGATTTAGATATTGCGGAAGATTTAGATATTAGCATAGAGCTTTTGCGAAAAGAAGAATGCTATAAAATAAAATATTATTCTCCTGATCATAAAAATTATATATTAGCTGCTATCGAAGAAATAGATGAAGAAGAAAACATAATCTATAAAATTTACTTGAATAATAGAGAAATATTTCTGAGTAATACAGATTACTTGGAATTTGATAATAATTCTATTAAATGGTTAGATAATGAAAATGTCTTAATTACAGGAGAATATATTTATAAAATTGAATAGCAAAGATATTATGGATTTTTCTATACTAAAACAAGGTAATGATAGTAATGAGTGTTTTATGGAAAATTATAGCATTAATTATTTAAAAGATAAAATTGCTTATGTATTTACAATAAATCGTAATGAATATATTTATATATATGATATAAAATCTAAAAAATGGCAACATATATGGAATGAGTATAAATTAATCGATTACTATGGGTTTGATGTTTTATGGGATAAGAATGATAACTTGTATTTTGATTCTTGGGGAATAATATTAGATAAAAACAATATGGTAATAGAACCAAGAGAAATATATAGAGAAATATATAAATATAATGATAATACTCAATATGTTAACTTACTAATAAATGATTACAATCTACACTCAGCAAGCCTGGATTATGAAAACATATTAATAGAAAATTGTGAAAATTATTTCCCCGAGTATTATGTTTATAATTTTAATGAACAAAAAATAATACAAAGTTTTCAAGAAAATTTTATAGATGGAAAAATAAGTTGGGCAAATAATAGTAAATATATAGCTTATTATGATAAAGATTTAAAAACAATTTATATTTATTCAATATTATCTAGCAAAACATATGAACAAAATATAAATCATATAATTGGAAATAGTTATTTAACAGAAATCAGAGCAGAAGATGATTATTTTATATTTTTTATAGGAAGATATGATAGTGGCTATACATATTCAATAAAAATTAAAAATTTAAATGAAATAAAGTAGATATCTACAAGTTTTATAAGAATTATTAATTAAATAGTATATAATTAATTTCATAGATTTAATTGATAAGAATAATTGATTGTATGAATTTTAATAATTATGATAGGTACTCATCATTTCTAGGAGGAGAAATTATATTATGAAGAAAAATATGTTAATTAAGGTAGTATTAATTACTATTTTCATGGTTTGCGGTTGCCATGGAGATGCAGAAAATGAATTAAATACTAATAATAGCGTTGAAGTTGTAGAATCTAATAAAAATAACGAAATTATATTAAGTAAGGAAAAGAAGAATGTAAATTTATTAGAGAAAGAAAATCTTATTATTATAAATGGGGGTGTCGTTGGAAAATATATTAATAATATATTTATTCCATCAAAAGATTTTTCAAATAAGGTAATTGATACGATAGATGAGTATAGGCTGTATAAAGATGGGGCTATGTATACAGATTTGAATTCATTATCGTTTGATTATAATACTGATTATGATAAATTTGAGCTATCACTAGAGAGTGGTAGTTATTTATATCATAAATTTCCATGGATGGAAGATTATATAATATTATCTAATCCAATAAATCCAAAAGCAAGAAGTGGTAAAAAAAGAGATAAACCCGATGATAGTGAAAAAGAGATAATTCGTAAAATGCTGAAAGAGAATGGATTGCAAAATACACCTGTTATAATAGATAATATAACAGAAATAGACTTAGATGGAGATGGAGTATTGGACAAGATAATATGTGCAACAAATTATGGAAAATTAGATGAAAAAACACATAGTATATATACATCTTACGATATTGGTTATGAGTCACCTATAAACCAGTTAAAGACCCTTGAAGGAATAGGAATGTATAAAATACATCTAATAATAAAAGATGACATACCCCATTTAATTCATGAAGTATATCAGCAGTTAGACGAGAATGATCTTTTTCCAAAAACAGAGAGGGAAATAGAAAAGTTGTTAGAATGTGAAAATATTGGAGTAATACATGAGTCAAGTGCAGGAATTTATCTATTCCAGAAAAAAGATGAAGTTGCTATTTTTAGATTGCAAAGAAAAATATTTAATAACTTAGGCATCAGTAAAGCAGATTATTTTGATGAACCTCTTCGCATAATAGATATATTGGATATTAATAGTGATAATAATTATGAGGTTGTTTTCTTTAAAAGTAAAATACATTATTGGGATTGGATTGATCGAGTTATTTCAATATATAATTTTCATAACAATTGTTTGGAAGAAGTAACATCTTATGAATTAATACCTTAGATTAAGAATGAGTACATCTAAAATAAGATGTACTCGTTCTTAATAAATAGGAATAATTATTTTTACAATCTTTCAATTAAATTATAAACATCAATCTCTTTATTGTCTAATGTATAATTCTTTGTAGATGGTGCCATGTTTTTTTTCTTTTCTATTTTTCTAATTTCTAAATGAAGATGTTCATTCATTGGGAAGGGGGCTTTTTCCCCTTGTTTACCTAGCCATGTATTAGCAGTTACTCTTAATTCTTCACCCTGTTTTAATTTCTTTCTTAAATCTGGATTTAGTTCTTTAGCGTGAGCATACATAACTGCATAGTTTGGTAGAGTATCATATTCTATTGCAATTAGATGAAAGCCATCACCATGAGAGTTAGTATCTGTAATGCCGTTATAAATAACTTTTCCATTACCAAATGCATAAAATTTACAGCCAATATCTGATACCATATCGATTCCTTCGTGTAATGCTTTAAAATATGCATCATCTACTATAGATGTATTATTGGCAGCATCTTTTACCTTTTGGCGAGTTTTGTTAGGAACATAATACTCTCCGAAAAGTGAAGTAATTCTTGAAGCTGAAATATTATCCTTAAAAATTCTTTTCTTTAGGGATACTAAAGTATCAAAAGATGATTGAGTAATTAGTTTTTCACCATCTATATCCGGGTGAAAATATCTTAATCTTGTACCACATTCATCCATAGGAATTGCAACCTCTATAGTGTCTATTGATCTGGTTTTATCATCTTTAACTCCCATTAAATTAAGATACATCTGTTGTTTTTTTATCCTTGTTATCTTAGTGGAGGTATTAATAAGATTAGTAAGGATATAAGCTCTTTTCTTTTTGTTACCACCTATATGGTACTCTATAAAAGTAAATAAACCTTCTGTTAAATTGAATATTTTAACTACTTCACAATAGCTGACAGAGCCACTTTGTTTATAAATTGTGTTAGGTCCACTATAAGCATTAGTTGAATGTGTACAAAATCCTATAGATGATATATGATTTTTTGTAATAATAATGGGGGAAGTATCTGAGACAAAAGAAGCTTGAATATAACCTCTTTGTTTTTGAGAACTTCCATTTACATTACATTCAATATAATACCACGAATTTTCTTTCCAGAGGATTGAAACAACTTGATTATTAATGGTATCAATAGAAGGATAAATACTTGTATCAGGACCGTAATAAATAGTAGTATCATTAGTTATTTTACCTGTGGCATTAATGTTTTCATTTGAGTTTACAGTTACCATCACTGAATCTGAGTAATTACCATCTTCCGTAGTTGCTGTTATAGTACATATACCCTTTCCTTTGGCACATACGATACCATCTGATTCAATTGTAGCTATCTTATTATCGCTACTACTCCATACTATTTTTTTATTAGTTGCATTATCTGGTGTAATATGAATACTGAGTTTTGTTGAACCGCCACTATCAAGCGTGACATTTGAAGGGGATATAGTAATACCTGTAACATTTATATCAGCATAGTCATATGAAATATAGTAAAGTTTACCAACATTATTATGAATTCCAGCATCAGAAACGCTTAAATAATATGTACCTTTGGTTAAGTTCTTAACAATACTAATTGGATTATTACCATCATCAACATTATCTTTTGAACTTATAACAGTATCTTTATCAGAATCTATTAAATCTAAATTCATTTCTAATGATTCTTTAGATGGTTTAACAAGAAATTCAACTAAGCCTGTCTTAGTAATATTTACTTCATAGAGATCTTTATCACCAATGTAATCAATACCACCTAAGCGATCAATTCCATTAGTCAAAGATTTTTCATTAGGGTAATTTTTACATCTTAAAATATATTTTTTATTAACATCACTTACTGTACCATTGATATGGACTACTTTAATGTAGTAATATTTATTTAATTTTACTGGTATTTGTAATATTAATTCATGACCTCCTTGTCCAGTATCATTTTTTGAACTTATAAGAACCTTATTTTCATCATATACATATAAACTTATATCTAATTTAGAATCTTCTGGACGTATGTAAAAATTTACTTTACCGTCTTGGTCAAATTTAACTTTGTAATAATCTTCATCTCCTACTTTATTTACATAACACTCATAATGTTCCACATTAGAATAATGCTCATGTATTTCTTGTGCAGTGGAGAAAGAATTATTATTAGAATTTTCCTGTTCAGCACCGCCACCTTGACCATTCTCATTGGATGACTCACAATTAGATTCACAAGAACTTTGACAATCGAACTCACATTGAAGGACACAATTATGCTCACAAAGATCTTGACAGTTAGTTTGACAACTTTCGCATCCATTTTGGTATTCAAATTCACAATATGTTTGACAGTCGCTTTCACATTGTTCGCAGTTAACTTGACAATTAAAATCACAACTTTCGGCTGCCTGGCAACTACCTTGACATAGGTCAGTACAGTTTTCTTGACAGCTTTGTTCACAACTAGATTGACAAGATGTCTCACAACTTTCTTGACAACTATTTTCACAAACTGATTCACAACCTTTTTCACAAGAACTTTGACAATCGAACTCACATTGAAGAACACAATTATGTTCACAAAGGTCTTGGCAGTTGGTTTGACAACTTTCGCATCCACTTTGGTATTCAAATTCACAATATGTTTGACAGTCGCTTTCGCATTGTTCACAGTTAATTTGACAGTTAAAATCACAGCTCTCGGCTGCTTGGCAACTACCTTCACATAAATCAGTACAGTTTTTTTGACACGCATCCTGACAATTATGTTCACAACTAGATTGACAATAGTCTTCGCAAGAATCTTGACAGTGTTGTTCACAACTAGATTGACAATAGCTTTCACAAGAACTCTGACAACTATTTTCACAAGCTGATTGACAACCTTTTTCACAAGAACTTTGACAGTCGAATTCACATTGTATCACACAATTATATTGACACAAATCTTGACACCTTGACTCACATGCCCCACATCCTTCTTGATATTCAAATTCACAATAAGTTTGACAATAAGACTCACCATTTTGGCAAGTTATTTGACAATCAAAATCGCAAGCTTCACTAGATTGACAGCTAGTATTACAAACTCCCATGTATATTCCTCCTCGTATAATATAAAGTTATTTATTATTAACATTAGACTAGTTATATAGGTCTAATGATAATGACTAAATCATCTGTTTTCTCTTAAAAACATTCAATTCTCTTTGTAACTGTTTTGATATTTTTTCAGCTTTGTTTAATAGGGTTTGATAATAAAAACATAGTATTGAAGGCATTACGTTGAAATCACCATTTACAAAGTAATTATTAATTAAACAAGCACCTTCACAAACATTATTAAGCTTACATGATTTACAAGCTTGTATCCCTTCACTACTAACGACTTTCATAGGATCATATCTATTAATTATCTCTAATCTTTTCTTATTATCTTCACCTTTATATATATCTCCAATTACAAACATATGACCTGTTTCTCTGTTTTCAACCATCTCTTGACAACTATATAAAGCTCCATCAGTGCCTACACTTGCAAAGCGGCTAGCACCTATTCCACAACGACCAAATCCCAGAATATCTTTTCCAAAAGTTCTATATTCATTATTTTTAATAGCCTTGTTTATTTGTTTTGATTTTGCAAACATACTTTGAAATGGAGAAAAATCTATTTGTTTACCTTGTCTAATTAATTCAACATAGTAATCACCAATCAAATCTATTTGTTTCTCTAACTCCTCTTTATCATTATCAGTCCAAGAGCTAAAAACGTTAACTATGTTAAAAATACTTTTAAAACCATTTTCTACAGCGAATTTATGATTATTAAAAAACTCAGAAACATTATCATGATCTGTAGTAGAGCGAAAAGTCATATTAGGATAGTATTTTAATATAAGAGGTATTTTTTTTACTAAAATATCAAAACTAGAATGACCATTTGTAGTTGGTCTGTTAAGATCTTGAGTGATTTTATCTCCATCCATGCTAAATAAAAGACCAATATTATTTTCTTTCATAAATTCAAGTTTACTTTCATCAAGGAGTAAACCATTACTAGTCATTGATAAGTCAAATTTATTACCATATGTATTTCTTATATGTTTTGTGAGAGGAACAATAATATCATCCCATTTAAGTAGTGGTTCACCACCAAAAAAGTTAATAGATGGAATATCGTTATACTCTCTGGCATTTTTCACAATAAACTCTGTAGCATCAAGAGCTGTTTTATAAGACATATTTACAGGTTCTTTATCTACGAAACAATATTTACATCTAAGGTTACAATCTTTTGAAACAATCAAGAAGATTTTTGTGATTTTCATTAAATCATTTTCCTTAGCATTTCTGGGTGGATACATTGGTATCCTTGTTCTATTCTTCATCATCTCCTTACATTGATTGCATTCTCCATTTAAGCAACTTTTAATATTTTTCAAGTTATTCAATCCTTTCTTCGTGATTAATGTGTTACATAAAATAAAGATAATAATAATCAAAAAATGTAAACCAATAATTTGAAAAATTTTTTTTAAAAATAAAGGTTTACATTTTATTTATATTTATATCTTTATATTAATAAGGGGACAAATAAATACAAAAAGGTTGATTATATGAGTGATTTGAACATTTTAATACAAAACATAAAAAATGATGACAAATTATCTAAAAAAGAATTGATAGAAAAATTTCATCCTTTAATATGTAAATTAAGCAATCAATTAGATAAGAAAGACACCTACAATGATTTAGTAATATGTTTATTAGAAACAGCCAAGTCAATGCCATATATAAAAGAGGAAGCAAAAATTATAAAATATATACATACTAGTCTTAAAAACGGCTATTATAGAAGCTTCAAAAAAAAATATAAATATATATATCAGTGCTGTGAACTAGTAGAAATGAGCTATAGTATAAATCATTATCAAGATAGTATTGATAAGCAAATTATTGATAAAGAAATAATGAAGAAAGGGTGTGAATTACTAACACAAAGACAGAAAGAAATAATTTATTTAGAATATTATTATGAATTTACGGTGAATGAAATATCTAGAATGTTAGGTATATCAAGACAAGCGGTGTATAAACATAAAGTCAAAGGACTAAATATATTGAGGAATTTTCTAGAATTCAATTAATGGTTATTTTGTAATCTTATGAAAGGAGGTGTAATATGGAAGAAACTATTTTAAATATAGCAGCTACTCAAGGTATATGGGCAGTAGTAGCTGTAGTGCTTATTTTTTATATATTAAAAACACAAGAAAAAAGAGATGTGCGTCAAGAAGAAAGAGAGAGAAACTTTCAAATGATAATTATTGATTTAACTAAGCATTTAGATACAATTGAAGAACTAAAAGAAGATGTATCTATAATTAAAAAAAACATGTTAATTAACTAAAAAGCTATAGAGTGTCCCCCATATAATTTTAGTTAATTAATATTAATGAAAGGAAAATATTTATGAAACGATTGTTTACATCAGAATCAGTAACAGAAGGACATCCAGATAAGATATGTGACCAAATATCAGATGCAATTCTAGATGCCATATTAATTAAAGATTCAAACGCTAGAGTAGCGTGTGAAGTAGCTGTCACTACTAATTTTGTACTTGTGACGGGAGAAATAACAACTAATTGTCATATTAATATCGAGAAAATAGTAAGGAAAACTATTAAACAAATTGGATATAACAGGAAAGATGAAGGGTTTAATTATAAAACATGTGAAGTAATAATTATCTTAAATGAGCAATCAAAAGATATTTCAGTAGGTGTTAATAAAGCGTTAAATTCTAAGGATAATGCGATAAAGACTAGTAGTATTGGTGCAGGTGATCAAGGGATGATGTTTGGATATGCATGTAATGAAACAGAAGAGTTAGTTCCAATGCCAATATATTTAGCACATAAATTAACGCAGATGTTAACAACAGTTAGAAAGAATAATATTTTGGAATATTTAAGACCAGATGGTAAATCTCAAGTAACAGTCGAATATTTTGATGGGAAACCTATTAGAGTTGATACGATTGTATTATCTGCTCAACATAATGAAAATGTAAGTAAGGATAAGATTGAAAAAGATTTAAGAAAATATGTTATTGATACAGTAATTCCGCCTGAATTATTAGATGAAAAAACTAAATATCTAATAAATCCAACAGGTAGATTTGTAATTGGGGGACCTCAAGGAGATTCAGGTCTTACAGGTAGAAAAATAATAGTTGATACATATGGAGGATATGGAAGCCATGGCGGAGGTGCATTTTCTGGAAAAGACCCGACAAAAGTTGATCGTTCTGGTGCATATAGTGCTAGATATGTTGCCAAAAATGTTGTTGCTTCCCAAATAGCATCTAAGTGTCAAGTTGAAATAGCATATGCAATCGGAGTGGCTGAACCTGTTTCAATATTAGTAGATACATATAATACAGGCAAAATTTCAGATGATGAAATAACAAAGATTATTAAGAAGCATTTTGATTTACGACCAGGTGCTATTATAAAAGAATTAGAATTACACCGACCAATATATAAACAAACCTCAGCTTATGGTCATTTTGGCAGAAGGGATATTGATTTACCATGGGAAAAAACTGATAAAGCTGATATCTTAAAAAAAGAAGTTTTTGCCTAAAGTATATAAAAATATAAATATTAAATTATTTTATTATTTTATGTTTGACAGTTAAAAATAAAAATATTTAGTTACCAACTTTTCTACTAAATTGTAGATATAGCTGGTAACTAAACTAATATTATAAATATGTATTTAATCATTACTAATAAATGATTTATACCTAAAAACTCTCCCAATACCTATTACTTCCAACATAATCAACATAGGAATGAACGACATGGAATATCTGCTCATAACTTCCCAAAACGAATAAAAAAGGCAAACGCCAAAAAAACTAATCCATAAGGTCGCTTCCTCATCTAGTTCCGTCTTCTTTAGTTCATAGAACAATGCTATAAGCATTGCCATTAATAATACTAATCTAGCAAATTGATAAAAGTAACGTAGTATGATTTGTTTATCGCCTATTACATACTCAACCATATTTCCACGATAATTCTTTTTTTGAAAATAGGCTCTCATATCATTGGTACCATCTGTCCATAAGATAATCATTTTTCTAGAAATAAGTTTTGTCATGCCTTTAAATCCAATATCATTAATATGGTCCCGTATTCTATGCCTAGTATTTAAAACTTTGGCATCATATTTCTCAAATGAGTGGGTAAACTTCTCAGATTCAACAGAATATCTTCCATTATTAGTATCATCTGTACCCATAGCAATCCAGTGTTCTATTGGATATGCAGCATCTTTATTTAATCCTGGATCAGTCGAATGGCTAATGCTGCTAAGTAATCCCCATATAATACATATTCCAAAAATAAAAGATACTATCTTCTTCAATTTCTTCTCACTATCTTTATTTAGTAATAAAAGAATTAAAATAGCTATAGCAGGAATAATATTCGTTGCTCTGATAAAAAAACCAAAACCAGCTAAAAATCCAGATAATACAAGAAACAAATAACTTCTTTTTGATCTATATGTACTAATATAATTTTTTCTTATTACGTTATCTTCGTTTGAGAATGTTTTGTTGCTAGTAATTGCAATATAAATCATACTATACATAAATGGCATACAAAGAACATCTGTATAGCAGTATGATGCATACATATAGAAAATTGGATTCACAAGAAATGCAAAGAGGAAAAGAACGGCATATTGCTCACCTAATACTTTTCGTATGCTAAGCCATGAAAAGAGAGCAGAAAACCATACAAAAATATAACTTATAAAATAAACTAATTGATAAGAATCTCTTAATCCAAAGAAATTACCTATACTATAAAATACAGATAAAAATAGAGCAGCATGCCATTGGTGGGGATATCTATTAAAATACCATAATGTTGAAATTATTTTTTTTCCAGATGCAATCTCTGAAGCAGTTGTATGAAGATAATGAATATCATAAGAATACTCAATTCTAAAAATATGCCCTCCCACAATTAATCCTATGAAAATGGCAATCAAAAGAATACTTGATATAATTAAACAAATCTTTTTATTTAAAAACTTTACTATATAGCTAACGAAAAAGAGAAGTCCCATATAGATGAATGAGCCTATTATTAATATTCTAGAATTTAAAGGGGTTTTAGTATATGGACTAAGATCAGTACCATTAATACCTTGTAATAAGATATAAAAGACACAGACCCCTATTAATACTAATAAAAATTTATACATAACCTTTATAATATAATTAGTATGAAATGTTCTCAATTAATTCCCCAACCTTTCAATTCCTTAGTAATTACTTTAATATTCTAATCTATATTATTGTTAATATCAAGATAAAGTGGGATGTAGGTTCGGTATAATATATATTATCGGTAATTTTGTTATAAAATTTTTTGATTATAGATATTAATATAATTTATATTAAAATGATTATTAGTTAGGTCATTGTGTGTTTGGAATAAATTTTAATTTATTGCCATAATAAGAATAGTTTGGTAGAATAAGGATAAATACTATACATCTAGGAGACTTTCTGTCATTCATATGCGTTAAGGTATTTCCTAACGACTAAGGGCAGAAACTTTCTACTAATCGACGCGACTTAGTCGCTTTTCTTATGTAATTTAACATTTTATTATTTACAAGGAGGCTTATATGGAAGGAAAACTTAGTTTAATTTATTTACAAAAATTACTATATATTGTTGATGAGGAGAATTTAGATTATGCAGATTAATAAGATGAAAAAAGAAATAACAATGCTAATAACTTATAATTTTGTAGGACTTATTAATACTGCAATTGATTTTTGTTTGTTTTTCATTCTAACTAAATGGTTTTATATTCATATAACTATTTCACAGATTTTTTCATACTCTGTAGGAATGATTAATAGCTATTTTATGAATAGGAAACTTACATTTAAAAGCAATAAAACTATAAATATAGTTGAATTCATATCATTTTTAAGTATTAATGTTATATCATTAACAATTTCCACATTAGTATTAAATACAATGGTAACAGTAACAGACAGTTTATTATTCTCTAAAATAAGTGCAACTTTTTTTGCAATGGCAATTAACTACTTAGGACAAAGGTTTATTACATTTAGAAAGAGAGGAAGTAGCTATGAATAGGAAGAAGTACACACGTTTATTAGTAATAAGTTTTTCGCTTATAATATTAATATTAAAAGTATACGTTGCAATAGTTGATAAGGGGTTTAAGAGCGATTTAATATTATATAAAAATTGGGCTTCTAGCTTTTTACAGTATGGATTTAATATTTATGAGCAGAAAATCTACATTGATTATCCACCCTTATATCCTATTATTTTATCACCTTTTGTATGGATATATGAAAATATAGAAACTCTAAATATTATTGGAGTAAAAATTTTATTCTTAAAAATACCAAGTATTATTGCTGATTTTATTAGTGCTTATCTAATATATAAAATAATATATCGTAGAACAAATAAAGATGTAATATCTTTGTTAGCAGCTTTATTTTATTTAATCCATCCTGCCGTTATAATAAATTCGTCTGCATGGGGACAAACTGATTCAATTCTTACAACACTATTAATTGGTGTCTTAATGTTAATTTCCAATAAAAATTTAAAAGGTGCTATGATTATATGTACATTAGCTATTTTATTTAAGCCCACATCATTACTTTTTGTTCCGCTAATTGGACTTTTATTTATTATATACAAAGATATAAAAGAGCAAATTATAAGTGTCATTATATTTTGTGTTACTACATTAGTGATAGTCCTACCGTTTAAAGGCTTTAGTCTTATAGAATTATATTTAACTGATATGAATAAATACCCCAGGGCAGCTTTGAATGCCGCTAATATACATACACTATTAGGTGGTAATATTATACCTTACAATGAAAAAGTATTAGGATTACCTATAACATTTCATCAGATGGGTGTTAGTTTGACATGTGTTTTTATGATACTAATAGCGTATCTGATTTTTGTCAAAAGAAATTCTATAGGAGATTGGATTTTTACATTAAGCTGGTTATATTGCACAGGAGTATTTATGTTTATGTCAGGTATGCATGAACGCTATCAATTTTTTGGTGTTGCGCTTGGATTATTAGCTCTATTTGAAAATATTAATAAGATAAATTCTTTATCCATAGTCTATATTTTACAAAGTGTAATTATCGCATTGAATCAACTAATATTGTTACACTGTACCAAGGCTGATATGCAAAAAATAAAACCTCTTTGGTTTGATTTACTTCAATCAACTTTTAGATATCTAGCATTTTTTAATCTGCTATGCTTCATAGCTCTTACTGCTTTAATAATAAGTAATTTGTTTAAAGCTAAAGTTAAAGAACAAGAAATAGATGAATTAATATCACATGAATCAGAAAATTATAATGTAGCAAATCAATAATAATCATATCATGGGGGACTTTAAAGTGAAGAAAAGATTAATCTATATAATTTTATTTGTACTTTTATTTATTAGTGGTTATTTAATGATTAATTATCCAACTATAGTGGGTGTGGCTAATAATTCAGACTTTGCAAGAATTGTTCAACCAATAGGATTAAAAACTAATGATAATATTAAGCATTTCTATATGCAACAAAAATTTGACTATGTTAGAAATTTTGATAGTTTAACAGAGCATATGAAGTTTGTATTTAATCCAGGTATTGAAAGTATAGCACAGTATAAGTCAACTCATTTTGCAATTATTAAAGTTGCACAGATATTAAACGGTATATTTAAGTATATTAAAACAGGCTCAATAACTAATTTTGATATAAGAACTTTATCTATTCTATACATAGGGCTATTTGCATTAGCAATGGTTATTTTTATTAAAAGTATTAAAGTCAGTAACGTTTATTATAAAATTATTATATCAATGTTTTTATTATTTGTTTTTATGGATAAAGGTTATTTAGTATATTTTAATTCACTATTTGGGGAACCCCTTATGTTTGTATCATTTTTACTATATTTTTCATGCGTTCTATATATTATTAATCATGAGAAGGACAATTACTTCATATATGTACTAAGTATTATTTCAGGTTGTATGTTTATAGGTGCAAAAGTAGCAAATATACCACTGGGATTTTTAATGATAATATTTTCTATTATTATGCTTTGGTATAAAAAGGGAGTTAAGACTAGAATTATAGTAAGCATTGGGATTGTATGTATGCTTATTACTTCAGTTTATTATCTTGCTTCAATACCTGAATGGATGAGCAAAGTAAATGGTTATCATGCATTATTTTATGGAGTTTTGAAAGATTCACCATCACCTAAGCAGGATTTAAGGGACTTAGGTATAGACGAAAAATATGAAGTTTTGAAAAATACTCATAGTTATATGGATCACCAAGGTTATGATATGTATGGAGAAGAGTTTGAAAAAGAAGTATTTGATAAAGCATCTCCAGTTAATATTACTATTTATTATTTAACACATTTTGATAGGCTTATTGAGAAGATTGATAAGTGTGCCAAATCAAGCACGATAATAAGACCTCCATACCTTGGGAATTATAGAATTGAAGATGATGAAGAGGTTGTTAAATTAGATAACAGATTAAGCTATTGGGAAAGTATAAGAAAATCAACATATGATAACGCATTACTAATAATTATTATTTTAGTTTTTCTATATATAATAACTAGTTATCTAATTATAAAAGATATTAAAAAACAAAATAATAGAGACAGATTAAGTATGACAATAGGATATAGAAGTATGCTTATTTTGTGTGCTGGAAGTCAATTTATTTTTCCTGTTATAGGAAATGGGGAAGCTGACATAATGAAGCATATGTTTTTATTTAATCTATTGTTTGATATTATGATTGTTATGGTCTTTATGGATATATTATATTTTGTTCAGAACAAAGAACTAAAGGTGCTGTTAGGTATTAGTAGTTTGGTTATGGTGATTTTTATAATAACTATCTTTATAAAAGGAAATAATAATATTGATACTATTGTTTTTGGTATATATAATAATCAAGATATAGAATGGGAAATACTAGAAGAAACAGATGATTATTATTTTATTGCATCTAAGGAAGTTATTGAAAGAAGACAGTTTGAAGATAGTAATTCTAATGTTTGGTTAGAATCTGATATAAGAAATTGGTTAAATAGCGATAAGGAAAATGGATTTTTATATGGATTTAGTAATGTAGATAAACAGAAAGTGATAGAAATGCCGATGAAGACAGTACTATCTCCAGTTCATAAGAATTTAATCCAGTCAGGTTACCAAGCTCATTATTGGTATTGTATTCCTGGTTATATAGAGCAAAATTATGATGTAGCTTATGGAAAAATAGATGATGAAAAAGTATTTTTATTAAGTGTGAAAGATTATGAGAATTATAACTTCCACAAGAAAAAGAAAGAAGCATATTGGTTAAGAACACCTTATACAAATCCTAGAATTATTAGAGTGGTTGAGACGGATGGTTTCATTTATCACAAAGAAGCTAAAGATAATATGGGAGTTGTTCCATGTATGTATATTAAGAAATAATATATAAACTTCATCCTCATCGCTCGTTAATATAAGAAAATATATATGATAGTGTTTGTAATTGGTGAGGAAGAGGTTAAAGTTTAAACAATGAAGAGATTAGAAAAATTATTTGATATATATATGATTATGTTTTTTACATTAGTTTTAATAGTAAATATTTATTTTGTGTATGTGGCAAAGATAAATATACTATATATTATTCCAGTAAGTATAGCTTTTGGTATTTTATATTTTATTACTGTTAAGAGTAGATCAAAATATTTTGAGTGGTTATTATTTCTATTTGCATTATTTAATAAGTTGCTTATGATTTTTATTATTAAAACACCACCCATTTCTGATTTCAGTGTTTTATTAAATGCAAGTAAATTAGCTGCAGTTGGCAATTATTCTTTTAAGAATTGGGATTACTTTGCAAGATGGGAATATCAAAGTGGATTTGTTATATATCAAGGTTTTCTTATTAAATTATTTGGCGAGAATATAATGATACTAAAAGCAATTAATTGCTTATGTATAGCCTTTACAACGTTATTAGTATATAAAATAGGGGAAATACTATTTGGTGAATATGCTGGTAAAATTGCAGGACTTATACATTCTGTATATATTCCATTATTTATATTTGCTCCAGTACTTACTAACCAACATATAGCAACTGTATTTTATTATTTAGCATTATACTTTATTGTGAAAAAAGAAGAGAATAAGCCATATAGAAAATGGATTATTTCAGGTATTTGTCTTGCACTAGGAAATCTTTTGAGACCTATTGGAATAGTTTTTGTTATGGCGATTTGTATATTATGTTTATTTAGCATATTCAAATATGATGATAAAAAAGCGGCTGCATATAGAAGTATAATAAAATTAGGCTTTTTATTAGCTTCCTATTTCATTATTTTTTATAGTGTATGTAGCATTTTAATTGTTGTAAATATTACTGAAACAGGACTAAAAAATAATAATCCTTACTGGAAATTTGTTACAGGTCTTAATGAAAAAACTTCAGGTAGATTTTCATTTGAAGATGCACAGATTATATACAACAGTGTCTCAATAGATGAACTAAAACAAAAAGAAAAAGATATTATTGTAGAAAGGTTAAAAATACCACCACATAGAATGTGTAAATTACTATTTAATAAAGTTAGATATATGTGGGGAGATTATGAAGCCGGAGTATTTACTTTTCCACACTTATTAAATAAAGGTATAATTAGATGGGGATATAGTTTTGACTCTATTTTTAGGCAGATTCAAGAGTTTGAGAAGATGTTTTATATAATTATTATTTGTTTAGTATTATATGGATTAATAAATTATTATAAAGAAAAAGATCAAAATAGTTATGTAAAGTTATTATATTACATTGTAACTATTTATTCGGGTATTCATTTGTTAATAGAAATTAGTTTTAGATATAAATATGCTATGATGGGTATTATATTCATATTAGCTGGAAAAGGTGGAGAACTATTAATTACCAAAATTAATAATAATAAAAATAACCTACAAAAAGTATAGAATTAAATTATGATATTAAAAATTTTATTAGCTTACTATATAATTAATCATAACAGCTATCATTAATCATGCAAATGTTGTAAAATAGTTTTAGAGAAAATAATTAAGGAGATGATTAAATGGCAAAAAAAGTTGTAGCGACTAATAATGCGCCAGGAGCAATAGGACCTTATTCACAAGGAATAATTATAGGGAATTTAGTATATACTTCTGGCCAATTACCAATTAATATTGAAACAGGTGAGATGCCAGATACAATAGAAGAACAAACAAAATACTCATTAAAAAATGTTGAAGCAATAGTTAAAGAAGCAGGATCTACAATGAATAATGTGATTAAGACTACAGTATTTTTAAGTGATATGAATAATTTCACTAAGATGAATGAAGTATACAAAGAATTTTTTGATGGTGAATTTCCAGCTAGAAGTTGTGTTGAAGTAGCAAGATTACCAAAAGATGCCTTAATAGAAATTGAAGTTATCGCAGAGATAAAATAATATAACCTATTATAAAAGTGAGGTTGAATATATGTGTGATGTTAATTCGTTTATAGAGTTAATTAATCAAGAAGTAAAACCAGCTACTGGTTGCACAGAGCCTATTGCTATTGCACTTTGTGTTGCAAAAGCAAGAGAAGTGCTTAATGAAAAAATAGATAAAATAGAGTTATCATTAAGTCCAAATATAATTAAGAATGCTATGGGTGTTGGTATACCTGGGACAAAACAAATAGGCATTCGTATAGCTGCTGCCCTTGGTGCTGTTGCTGGAGAATCTGAATTAGGACTTGAAGTATTATCAAAAGTCAATGATGAATATGTAAACGAAGCTAACCAATTATTAGAGCAAAATATGATTGATATTAAAGTGGCTAATTGTAGATATAAACTATATATAAGTGCGAAATTATATAGTAAACATAATAAGTCACATGTAATTATCCAAGGAAATCACACGAATATTATATTTATATCTCGTAATGAACAAGTAATATTAGATAAAAATTCAAATATAACTGGACAAAAATCTACTTGTAAAGATATATCTACTTGTATAGAGAATATATATAATTTCGCTAGTACTACGCCTTATGAAAAGATTAAATTTATTCTAGAAGGTGCAATCATGAATAAAAAAATTGCACTAGAAGGACTTAATAAAGAGTATGGGCTAAAAGTGGGTAAAACTCTTGAGAAAAACATTGAAAGAAAATTGATTGCAGATGATATGAAAAACTATGCAATTAGATTAACAGCAGCAGCTTCTGACGCGAGAATGGATGGGTGTTTGCTGCCTGTAATGACTAACTCTGGAAGTGGCAATCAGGGTATTACAGTAACTTTGCCAGTCGTTGCCATAAGCGAGTGGTTATGTAAGTCTCAGGAAGAACTAGCTAGAGCATTAATTCTTAGTAATTTAGTTGCAATACATATTAAGAAACATTTAGGAAAATTATCAGCTTTATGCGGTGTTATTGTAGCAGGTATAGGTGCTGGATGTGGTATGACATATTTATTAGATGGTGATATTGGCAATATAAATGCAACTATCAAAAATATGATTGGCGATGTTAGCGGAATGATATGTGATGGAGCTAAGACAGGTTGTGCATTAAAAGTAGCTACAGTTGTAGAATCAGCATTTAATGCTACTATGTTATCTCTTGGAAACATAGAAATCACAAAAGATGAAGGAATAATTGACGAAAATATAGAAACATGTATTAAGAACCTAACATGTATTGGTTCAAAAGGCATGGAAGAAACTGATAAGATGATACTTGATATAATGATATCTAAGAAATAAAAAAGCTGTAGAATAATACATTTTACTATTAGTTATTATGTTAAAAAATGTGTTATTCTACATTTACATTATTTTATAGAAAACTCTTACTAACATATTCGTACTACATATTGAGTTTAATTCTGTTTAAGACAAGCTTTTATAAAAGCAAGTACGAACTTTATGTTGTCTATTCTTAAATCTTCTCCACTGAATACGAACCTTTTTATTGGTTTCTAATTGGGGATTAAGATCAGCATATTTTATCCCTCTTTTATTGCATGACTCAATAAGTTCTTTGAATAAAATTGCGTTAACACCTTTCATCTGATATTTTGGATGAATGGCAATATGAGCAATTTCCAATCTATTATTTTTCTTAAACGCCTTATTAATATATATAAATCCTAACGGAAATAATGATCCTCTAGATTTTTTTAGAGCTTTTGCTATTGATGGAAATCCAAATACATATGCTACCAGTTCATCATTCTCATCTAATATAAATTTTACATAATCTGTATTAACTAAGTTGATATATTGTTTTGTGTATAGTTTTATCTGTTCATCAGATAATGGAGTAAATTCATATAAATCTTTATATGCAATATTAATTAACTTAAATAACTGAGGAGCGTATTTAGCAACATCTTTTTTCTTGTTTGATGTAAATAATTTTAGTTTGTTTTGTGTCATAGATCTTTCCGCTACACGAAGAACTTCCTCAGGGACTTTATCTGGCATAATAATTTCGTATTCTAACCAATCTACATCTTTAATATATCCTAATTGTTCAAGATATTTAGGATAATATGGATAATTATATATAGTTGTCATTGTCCCTCTATATTCAAAACCTTTTATTAACGTACCTTCCAGATCAAAGTCACTAAATCCTAGTGGACCTTGTATTTTATTCATTCCTTTTGAGATTAGCCATTGTTCGGCAGTTATTATTAGAGATGAACATACTTGAAAATCCTCAATAAAATCTATATAACCAAAACGCCCTGATTTTTCATTCCATATATCAATTGCTTTATAGTTAATAATAGCTGCTATTCTGCCAACAATTTCACCATCTTGATATGCTAACCAGTATTTTGCTTCGCAAAACTCAAAAGCTGGATTTTTATCTCTTCTTAAAGTGTTAAGCTCATCAAGTGTTAAGGAAGGAATATAGTTATTACAATCTTTATATAGCTTCAATGGAAATTTTACAAAATCTTTTAATGCTTTTATAGAATTGACTTCTATCACTTCAACCATATGTAGCCCCCCAATCATTATATATGTATTTATAGTACAATACTTACTTATAAAAATTCACTTATATAATATAAAAAAACTGATATAATAATTATATCATAATAATTAATAAAGTTTGCATAATTTATAAATCTAAATTTTTTTGCAATAATTGTATGATTGTACAATGGCTAACAACTAATTTCCAAGATAATATGTTATAAGTATATTAATAGTTATATATATTAATTCATAATAAGTTTTAAAAAGGTATTGACAAAACTGGGTTTTCTATATATACTGTGCATATACAAGATATACAGTATATATGTTAATAATAATTAAACGGAGGTTTGTTATGATAGAAGTAAATAATTTAACAAAAATTTATAAGTTAAATAAAAAACAAAAAACAGAGCTAAAAACTAAGTCAAATACTAAAGTGGCTGTAAATAATGTAACGTTCTCAGCAAAAGAGGGAGAGATATTTGGTTTATTAGGTCCTAATGGAGCAGGGAAAACCACAACTCTAAGAAGTATTGTAACTCTATTAAAGCCAACTAAAGGAAAAATAACAGTTAGTGGATATGACGTTGTAAAAGATAGTACAGAAGTTAGAAAAAGAATAGGTTTTTTAACTAATGAATTAAAACTAGATGTACATTTTACGCCAAACTATACAATGGAGTTTTTTGGTAAATTACATGGTATGAGTAAAGAAAAAATTGATAAGAGAAAAAAAGAACTATTTGATTACTTTGGAATAAACAAGTTCGCTGATAAAAAAATAAGTGAATTATCAACAGGAATGAAACAAAAATTATCTATAGCAGTAAGTGTTATTCATGATCCAGAAATTGTCATTTTTGATGAGCCAACTAATGGGCTTGATATTATAACGGCAAGGGCGGTTGTAGACTATCTATTACAATTAAAAGAGAGTGGAAAACTTGTTATTATATCAACTCATATTATGACAGTAGCTACAAAGTTATGTGATAGAATAGCAATTATTATAGAAGGAAAAAAAGTAATAGAAGGTACGATTGATTATGTGTTAGATGAAACGCATACAGAAGATTTAGAAGACGCTTTCTTTGAATTATACAAAAATGCTACTGTAAATTAAATATGATTTAAGATAATGTGAATTGTATTGATAATGAAATAATTAAATTATGTTGTTTGTGGAAAGGACGGAAATTCATTATGTTAAAAAATATATTATTAAAAGAATTAAAAAGAGTATTTACCGACAAAAGACTTGTATTCTCCGCATTTATAATACCAGCAATAGGGATATTTGTAGTATATACAATAATGGGATCAATGATGAATAATATGATAGAAGATATAGAAGAACATGCTTCAATAGTCTATGTTCAAAATGCTCCAGATGAAGTAAAATCATATATCCAAGAAAGTGAACTGCTTAATGTTACATATATTGATATGACAGAAGATATTTTTTCTATAAAAGAAGATATTAGAGAGGGTAACGTTGATTTAATAGTTCAGTTTGAAGAAGGATTTAGTAATAAAGTTATAGAATATGACAAGCAAACTATGCCACCACAGATAAAAACTTTCTATAATCCTTCAGAAGATTATTCAAGAAAGGCTAGATCAAGAGTTGTTGATAACGTATTAGATAAATACCAAGCAGATATATTAACGAAGAGATATGGTAATCTTAATAATGTTGTAGCATTTGATATTGATAGAAATAAAGATGAAAGTATAGTTGTAGATGAGAAAAAGGCATCTGGACAAGGTATGTCAATGATATTACCTATGTTAATAGCAATTATATTGTTCTCTGGAGCTATGGGTATAGGAATAGATACTATAGCAGGTGAAAAAGAAAGAGGTACAATGGCTACACTATTACTTACTCCAGCTAAGCGAGAAACAATAGCTCTTGGAAAAGTAATTGGTCTTGGGATTGTTGCTATTTTAAGTGCAATTGTATCATTCGGTGCTATAATAGCTTCTATGCCATTTTCATCATCAATATTAACAGGTAGCGAAAGTATGAATCTAGAAGCACTGAAATTTACTCCTGCACAATTAATACAATTATTAATTATAATGGTAACATTAGTTGGAATATATGTAGGTCTTATTTGCTTATTATCAGTTAGAGCAAGAACTGTAAAAGAAGCAGGAACATATGTAGCACCAATATATATGATTGTTATGATAGCAGCATTTTCAACAATGTTCAGTGGAGGAGCTACTCAGTTATATCACTATGCTATTCCTGTTTACGGTAGTGTATCAGCATTAAAAGCTATCTTAACATTTGAACTTTCTATGAATCAATTTTTAGTAACTGTAGGATCTGCTTTTATAGTCAGCCTAATACTTATTAAGCTTATTACTATTACATTTAATGATGAAAAAGTTATGCTAAATGCATAATATTAGATTTTAATATGCTCCTCTTATATTTGACATTTAAAATGTTCATTTATAAGAGGAGCATTTAATGTATTACTCATCTTCTGCATTGAGCTCATATGATTTATTCATTATGAGTATCAACTCCTTTTTTCACTATAAATACGATTTAAAGTAACGAAATTTTTTTCATAGATATATGTATACAAAACATATAAGCTTTGATATAATCAAAATCAAATATTGAAAATTATAAAGACAACTAGCTATGAAAGGGGAATACTAATGTTATATCCATTATTTTTTGAACCTGATTATAAAGAAAGAGTATGGGGAGGAACTTTATTAAAAGATAAAATGAATAAAAATATTCCTTATGAACATACAGGAGAAAGTTGGGAAGTAGCATGTCATGATAATGGCGATTCTGTTATAAGTAACGGAGTGTTTAAAGGTAAAACATTAAAAAATATATTAAAAGACTACTCAAAAGAAATATTAGGATATGAGATGGCTAATAAAGATAAGTTCCCATTATTAATTAAATTTATAGATGCTAAAGATAAGCTTTCGGTACAAGTACACCCAGAAGATGAATATGCTATGAAAGTAGAAAATGGTGAGCTTGGTAAAAGTGAGGCATGGTACATACTAGATGCTAAGCCAGGTGCTAAGCTTATAGCAGGGCTAAAAGATAATGTTAGCAAAGAAAATTTTGTAAAAGCGTTAGATGAAGGAAATCTTGAAGAAGTATTGAATGAGATTGAAGTAAAGGTAGGAGATGTTATTAATATTCCAGCAGGTTTTGTACATGCTATAGAAGACGGAATACTACTAGCAGAAGTACAGCAAAACTCAGACACAACGTATAGAGTATATGACTGGAATAGAGTCGGACTTGATGGTAATATGAGAGAACTCCATATTGAGAAATCACTTGATGTCATTGATTTTCAAGGTAAACATTGCAAAGATGTTGCCAAAGGACTTAGTATAAAAAATGGAGACAATGAGATAATCTATTATGTAGCTAATAAATATTTCTCTCTCGAAAAGGTTATATTAAAAGGTACAATGACTAGTAATACAAAAAATAAGTTCTGTATTTATATGTGTGTAGCAGGTAGTGGAAAAGCTATATATAATAATACAGAATATGATTTTAAAATAGGTGACACATTTATGATGCCTGCATCTCTTTTAGAGTATGAATTAAAAGGAGAAACACAATTGGTTAAAACTTATATACCTAATATTGAAGAAGATATTATTAAGATACTAGAAACTTACGGATATACTATAGATGAGATTATGAAAAGAGTTAGAATAGGTTAATGTAACTAAGAAGGACGGATTATTAATGAGTGATATTAAGATAAAAATACCTAATTATGCAAAATATATTATAGATAAGCTTAGTGAGAATGGTTATGAAGCTTATGTAGTTGGTGGATGTGTTAGAGATAGTTTAATTGGAAAAACACCTAATGATTGGGATATTACAACATCTGCATTACCTCAACAAGTAAAGAAAATATTTACTAAAACTATTGACACAGGTTTAAAACATGGTACAGTTACTATACTTGTTGATAAAGAGCCTATAGAAGTAACAACATATAGAATAGACGGCGAATATGAAGATAATAGAAGACCTAGAACTGTAGAATTTACAAGGAATTTAATTGAAGATCTAAAAAGAAGAGATTTTACAATTAATGCAATGGCATATAATGATAAAGATGGATTAATAGATGCATTTAATGGTCTTGAAGATTTGAAAAAAAGAGTTATTAAATGCGTTGGAAAGCCATGGGAGAGATTTAATGAAGATGCACTTAGAATGTTAAGAGCTATACGTTTTTCTGCTCAATTAGGTTATGACATAGATGATGAAACTAATAATGCAATTAAAGAATGTTCGGCACTAATTCAAAATGTTAGTATGGAAAGAATACAGATTGAACTGAGTAAAACATTAATCTCACAAGAACCTGGTAAGTTTATGAAAATATATGAATGTGAATTAATGGAATATATTTTACCCGAATTTATTACATGTATAGGAAATTCTCAGAATCACCCATATCACAGCTATGATATTCACGAGCATTTAATAAAGAGTGTTGAAGCCATAAAACCAGATAGAGCTCTAAGATGGACAATGCTACTTCACGATATTGGAAAACCTGAAACAAAAACTACTGATGAAGAAGGAATTGATCATTTCTATGGACATATAGAATTAAGTGCAATGATGGCAAGCAATATCTTAAAAAGATTAAAATTTGATAATAAAACAATTAATAAAGTTGTAAGGCTTATAAAAGTACATGATTATAGGATTAATAATTCACCTAAAACAATTCGTAAAGCAATTAAAAAAATAGGTGATGATTTATTTCTTGATTATTTATCAGTACAAAGAGCTGATATAATGGCTCAAAATATTAATAAGATGGATAGTAGATTACAAATGCTAGATAGTATAAGGAATCAATATGATGAAATAAAAGCTTTGTCTCAATGTGTTTCTATTAAGGAACTTAAAGTCAATGGAAAAGACCTTATTGAAAATGGTATAAAAGAAGGAAAACAAATAGGCTATATCCTAAATGAATTATTAGATGTAGTAATTATAGACCCTGACAAAAATCAGAAAGAAACTTTATTGCAAATAGCAAATGATATAGTGAAAACTAGAAGCAAGGATTTATAATAAAAAAGATTATAAAAATATAACTCTTATATAAATAGTATAAACCACAATATGTATATGATTATTATAGTCATAATACTATATATTGTGGTTTTTTCTATTCGTATTTTTTTTCTATTAAAATAATTAATTTGGTGTCCTCATAAATATATGTGTAAGTACATATATTTAAAAGTAGTCAATTTTATATATATATGATTACTCCATAGATAATAAAGAATATATAGAATAAGTATGTATTGTTTATTGGATTAATCTATTAATTATTATATATTTAGCTATATAAAATAAATACAGATATTGCTAAGTTTGGGGTGATTCGATGCTTGAGGAGTATAATAACATATTTGAACAGTTTGATGTAAAAGTGAAAAATGGATATAAGGGAAGAGGAGCATTCATATTAGATACTGATAAGGGATTAAAATTATTTAAAGAAATTAGAATGCATAGAGAAAAAATTAAATTTATGTATGAAATAGAAGAACATTTATATAATAAAGGTTTTCCTAATATTGATAGGATATGTTTATCTAACGAAAAAATACCTTATGTTGAAGATGAAGATACTATATATATAATGAAAAACTGGGTTAACGGAAGAGAAATATTTTTTAATGATGAAAGTGAAATATATAATTCTGTTAAGAATTTAGCGTTATTACATAAATGTGGAACTAATTTTGTTAATAATAATAGATACCAAAACTATATAAAATTAGGCACATTAGCAACCAAGTTAAGTAAACATAATGTTGAGTTAGTAAGAATAAGAAATAAAATAAGGAAGCTTGGCAAATGGTCAGAATTTGATATTTGCTTTTTAAGCAGTTTTAATTATTATCATGATAAGGCAATAGAAGCTCTTTCACTTATAGAAGAATCCAATTATTATAATTTAGTAGATAAGTACCTCAAGGAGAATGTCATTACTCATGGTCAATATATACATCATAATATTATAGTAAGTAATAGGAAACTTCATACAATGAATTTTGAGTATTGTAATATTGATTTACCAGTCATTGATTTATATAGGTTACTAAGAAAAGTATTAGAAAAAAACGATTGGGATGCTAAGATGGGGCTTAATACTATTGAAAAATATAATAGTATATATACACTAAGTGAAGATGAATTAAATATATTATTGTATTTATTAATGTATCCAGAAAAATTTTGGAAAATAAGTAATTATTATTTTAATCTAAATAGAGCTTGGAAACCAAAACAAAGCTTAATAAAACTTAACAAATTAATAGCTCAGAAAGAGAAAAAAGAAAGGTTTATTATGGAACTGAAAAATAATTTGTCTACATAATAAAAACAATATGGATTATATATGTTTATATTATTTTAAATATATATAATCTTTTTGTTGTTAATTAATATATTATAATTGATAATGTAATATAAAACAATTAAATGCGTTAAATTATAAAAATACAATGTATTAAGTAATAATTAAATTATAAATTATGCAAAATGATATTGACTTATATAAGCTATGGTGATAGAATTTATCTGTATATAATTGGAAAATATAAATTATGGCAAACTTATTGAAAAATAAGGACGCAAAGTTTGAAGTCTAAGGCATTTTGCTATGATAGTTCGACTGCTGTTAATTCAATTGAATTAAACAGCAGTTTTTTTATTTCGACATAATTCTACGATTAAGTGATTGTTAAGGTTAACCACGTTCCAAAAAAAGCGAGGCTGAAAAAAGAGCACTTACCTCTAGAATAAAGTAAGAAATAAAATTAATATGAGGTGATTACTATTAGTAGTAAAAAATTATTTAGAACAGTTATGATAGTTATATTTACTTGTGTATATCTTTCGGGTAATATGATTATGGTGTTAGCAAAAGAAAATATAGCAATAGACCAAAATCAGCAAATAACACCTGTGCAAGAATCGGGAACAGTAGAAGAGAAACTAGTAGTGGAAGAAGAGAAGCCAGTAGTAGAAGAAGATAAGCCAGTAGTAGAAGAAGATAAGCCAGTAGTAGAAGAAGATAAGCCAGTAATAGAAGAAGAGAAGCCAGTAGTAGAGGAAGAAAAGCCAGTAGTAGAAAAAGATAAGCCAGTAATAGAAAAAGAGAAACAAGTAGAAGAATTAGAAAGTACTGAAAATATCATGGAAACTAGGTGTAGTTCTCCTACAGTAATCTTAGACGTGACCCCATCGTCTTATGAAGTAGTAAAAGGAGAAGAAGTTACATTCACCATAACTATTGCTAAAGAAAATGGATATCAATATAAAAATATATGTATTACTGATAATGTTGGATTTACCCAAGACGATATTAAACTTGGTATAGGAGTCTTTATTCCTAATAATAGGACATACACTACTAGTTGTATAGTTGATAAATTTCCTTTTGTATATAATGTAGATGTAACAGGTAAATATATTGGTTGGGGACTAGAAGATCTAGAACCTGCTTATGCAAGTGTTACTATAAATGAAAAAATAATACCTGTAACAAGTATTACGTTAGATAAAGAAGACATGAATTTAAAACCAAAAAAACAAGTACAAATAAATGCAACTATATTACCATCAAATGCTACCAATCAAGAGATAATATGGAGTACCAACAACAAAGATGTAGCAAATGTTGATGAAAATGGTGTGGTTATTGCTGTAAAAGCAGGAAATGCCATAATAACAGGTAGAAGCAAGGAAAATAGTAGTGTTATGACTACATGTAATATAACAGTAGTAGATGAAAAGATATTTAAAATAGAAGCACATTTAATCGATAAAGATGGAAATGAAATAGATACAGATATTAATAATTTTGCTGTCATTGAAGAAAATGGAATTAAGGATGAAAGTGGTAGGTATGTATTCGACTCAGAGATTAAGATTAATGCTTACTCTAAACACGGATGCCAGTTCAATCGAATCGAAGGTGCAGATGAAGTAGATTACAATAAAGCAACACTAATTTTTAACGAAAGTAAAACAATTCATATATACTACGATAAAAAAGATGAAATATATGGTATGCCTTATTATGCTATTGATGGGACATTTTACGGAAATAGTGGAGAAAATAAAGATGATAAGCTAGAAGGAAATATGAAATTTTATGACAATAAAACGAAATCTTATATATCAGGACCGCTTAATATAGATGCAACTCCAGGTGAATTAATTAATATAAAATTCAAGTTGTTTTGCACTGATGGAGATAATAGATTTAATGGGCTTAATGAAGTTGATGTATATGTAAATAGTGATAAGAAATATAAAGATTTATATAATATTGATGAAAATGGAAAAGAAAGAGAATATCTAATCAAAATTCCAGCACTTGAAGAAAAATATTATGTTAATCCTACGACTTTGGAATACCAATTTCATATGGTGGATAGATATGCATCAACATATGCTCATATTATAGATACTGCCTTAGTGAATGTTAATTTAACAGGCATTCCTAATTATTATACAATTGATACAAATGCAATAAATGGAGTAATAACTATGGAAGGGCAAGTAGAAGCTCCACAAGTGGTTAAAGACGCACTTAATAAAGAGAATGTATATATAGCAAATAAAATACCTATTACATTTACTGCACAGCCATCAAGTTCTAACTATGATGAGTCTTCATTAATCTGGAATGTAGCAGGGATAGATAAAGATAGCTATAGCATTAATGATAATAAGTTAATAATTAATAATTTTACAGCTAATGTAACAGTAAGTGTAACTTATGCTATAAAACAATTCACAACAACTGTTCAATCTACTATGGGTGGGATGGCATACATTAAAAATATGAGTGGTAATACTATAGATTCACCAGCTAAATCAGATATTAATACTCAATTAAAATTAGTTGCAAGTAATAATAAAGGTTATACATTTGATAGTTGGACAGCAAAAGATTCTTCTAATAATATTATTGATTTAGGCGATAAAGGGAAGTTAACAACATTAGATATTGTAGTAACAGATAACATTACTTATACAGCTAACTTTCATATAGGAACTTACAATATTCAATTTCATCCCAAAATATATGTAGTGGGAGAAGATGGTAAAGTCAGAATATCAAAAAATCCAGAAGCAATCGGTAAAGTTAACTTTAGATATGATAATGAGTCAGAACCATTTCTAACTATGAATAAAGGAAAAGAAACAAAGAAAATTGAAGATAATAAGAAAATATGGATTGAAGCTGTACCAACTAAAGATTATAAATTTGTTAAGTGGAAAAAATTAGGATATCAACAAGGAAATCCTATTAAAGATAATCCTAGATATGTATTAGTAGGAGAATCAGTAGATATATATAATGTATTGCCAAAACCTGTTTTTGAACGCAAAAATGATTATGGTGTAACATATGATTATGATGCAGAAGCAATTAATCTTACAAGTATAACACAGTATAAAGAAGGAGATAAATGCGATTTTTCATTATCACCTATCCCTAATGAAGGACTACTAAAAAGTATCATTATATATAAAATGTCAAATGACAAAGATGGAAAAGAAGTAAAAGAAAAAATAAAAGAGATAACAATTGACAATGAACAAACATTCCCGTTTTCATATATAATTACAGAAGCTATAGATGCTAATTACTATGTAAAAATAAATTCAGATAGAATATATACAATTTCAGCAGAAGTTCTACCAGAAGACAGCACAAGAGGTAATATAACAATAAACAAAGAAAACAATCAATATATAGCTGGTGAAAAAGTTATAATAACGGCAAATACAAGAGGAAATAATAATTTTGTTGAATGGTTAACATATAATGAAGTTACCAAAGAGTATGATAGGTATTCTAATTCTAATCCTATTGAATTTGAAGCAAAATCTAATTTGAAACTATATGCAAACTTTAAGGAATATATACCATATATACCACCAACTTATACGCCTACTATAACTAAATATAAGTTATCTATTGAAGTAGAAGGAGGAGGCAGTGTAAGTCCCAATAGAGGAACATATAATAGAAATACTAATGTTTCGTTAACTGTAAACCCAAATGAAGGCTGGAAATTTGATAAATGGATAGGAGATACGGATTTACTAGTATCTAGTAACATTATTAAGATGTCACATAATGCTTCAATAACAGCTGTGTTCAAAAAAATTAAAGAAGAAAAAGAAATCAAAGAAGAATCTAAAGAAGAGATAGAAGATCGAGAAATAGAAGATGAAGAAATACCACAAGGTGCTCCTGCAGAAGGAAATGAAAGGGAACTTCAACAACCAGATGTAATAGAAGGTGGTAAGATAGATGAGTTAATTATAATTGATGAAGAAGTGCCACAAGGTTTGGCTAAAGAACTGCCTCGTACAGGGCAAAACATGGCTAATGAATTATTATATTTTCTTGGAGCCATGTGTAGTGGGCTAGGTTTGAAGATAAGAAAAAAGAAAAAATAATATAAAAAGATAGACTAGATTTAGCTAGGAATACCTTTAAACACCTGTTTAAAGGTATGCGCCATGTTGTAATGGTTGCTTATTGCTAAAACTAGTCTATCTTTCTATATATTGATATTAAAAATGAATTATGAGACAGTTCTTTTCATTGTTTTATAGACAAGTATTGTTTTTTTACAAAATATATATAAAATATAAGTATACACTTATGTGTGTTATGTAGATGATTTTGTAGTAATATATACATTATATCTCAATAGTGTATATATTATTTAGTAAATGGAGAATAATCATGAATAAGAAATTAGTTAAAAATATATTTGTCAGTTTTATTATTATTACACCTTTGTTTCAAGGTTTATACTTCTATTATAGTATATATTTTGCAGCAGTAATACTTCTTATAGTGCTACTTATGAACATTATATTAAATAATAATATATCAATAGAAATAAGTGTAAATCATGGGTGTATTTTGCTTTTACTAGCATTATATTTTATAACAATATTTCATGGTATAGATAAAGGAATGGCATTTATTGGGTTTCTAAAAATATTTACTATATATATTTTTTATATAGTCCTTATGCAATTAAATTATAATAAAGAATTATATATTAATGCAATATCCAGTAGTGGGATAATTGTTTCACTATTAGGTATAGCTAGTTTTTTCATACCTAGTCTGGGACAAGAATTAATTCAGAAAGGAAGATTAGGTTCTGTATTTCAATATCCTAATACATGTGCATTATTTTTGGTAATATGCATTATTTTCATTACAACTAGAAACAAAATTAATGTTTATAATTTTATAGGAATAATAACTATGTGGGTTGGAATATTTCTGACTTTTAGTAGAAGTATGTATATTATTAGTATAGTTGTAGCAATTACTCTTATTATATACGATAAAAGCAAAGTGAAATACTTACTACCTTCTTGTGTTATAGGAAGCATTATTGGTAATACAATTATGAAATTAGCCAATATATCTCATATGTTTGATAGAATAGAGAAAACATCTATTCATGCAAGTGAATGGCTAACAAGATTACTATATTATAAAGATAGTTTATCAATAATGAAAGATTATCCATTTGGGACAGGTCATTTAGGATATTACTATATTCAGAGGATATACCAAACAGGTTCTACTTACTATGTTAAGTATATTCATAGTAATGTATTGCAGATTGTAATGGATATAGGTGTTATTGGTTTTATATTAATGGCTATTTATTTTATTTATAATATATTAAATAAAAAACTGAAGTTTCATGAGAAATTAGCAATAATAGTGATATTTGGTCATGGTGCAATTGACTTTGACTGGGAGTTTCCTGTGATTTTGTTTTTCTTACTTATTATCGTATATATTGACGAAAATAAACTAGTATATAAAAAGATACGTAAAATACCTGTTTGTATAGGCATTATTCTATGCATGTCTATGTATATTTATATGGGAATTAGTACTTATCTTGATTATAGTAATAATTATGAAACATCACTACAATTATATAAATACAATACTATTGCAAAAGAAAAGTTGGCAAAGAAATATATGGAAATAGATACTGAAAAAGCTTACAAATTAGCAAATAGTATAATTAAACAAAATGAATTTTTTCTAAATGCTTATATCATTAAGAGAGATATTGATTATGAGAGGAATGAACTCAATAAAGCACTAATATCAGCAAAAAAAGTTATTGAACTTAATCCTCTAAATATTACACATCTTGAAAAATATTGTAACATATTATTAGATTCTGCAAAATTAGATATAGAAAAAGGCAATATAGATACAGCTACTTCAAAACTTGAAATAATTCTTCAAATACCCTATTATATTGATAGACTTGCAAAAGAAAGACTTACTGATTATAATGTAAAACATATACCAAAACTATATATGACAAAGCAGTTAATAAGGTTAAATAAAGAAGCTGAAAAACTATTATTTTAGAGAATTTCATCAAAAATGAAAATCTTACATATTAAATGAGGTGGAAGACAATGAATAAGAAAAAGAAGAAAATGGATATAGTAACTAAGATGTCTATAATTGGAGTATTAGGTTTAGTTATTGCACTTGTTGTTATATTAGCAATTGCCTGTTCAGGTAAAAAAACTAAGAAAAAACCCGTAATACCTAATGGAAATACATCTGTAACTAATGAAGTAAATGATGATAAAACAATAGAATATAAAAGAGCAATAGCTATTGTTAAAAATGTAGATATCTCTAATAAAAAGTTGACTATGATTAATGTAGAAAATGAAAATGTTATATCTCTTTCAATTGATAGTGCAGTTGATATAAAAGATGAATACGGATCACTGCTAACTTTTGTTCAATTAAACCAAGGTGATATAGTCGAAACAAAATATGATATAAAGAAAATGAGACCACAATTTATCCATAAAACTGCTAAAACATGGGAAAGAAAAAACATAAAAGGTGTGAAAGTAGATAGTGAAAATCATACTATAACTATTGGTAATGATAAGTTTAGTTATACTAATGAATTAGTTACTATATTTAACGGAAATAGTTTTGATATTAGTGACCTTACAATAGAAGATGAAGTTACAATAAAAGGTTATAAAGATAAAGCATGGACTATAGTTATAGAGAATGGTCATGGATATATTACTCTTAAAAACCATAGTAATTTTGTAGGTGGATTGTTAGAAATTGGAGTCAGAAAAACAGTTGACGTAGAAGAAGTAACAAGGGTAATGGTTCCAGTAGGTGTTCATAATATAGTAGTTTCTAAGGAAGGCATGACACCTTATGAAATGGAAGTTATGGTAGCTAGAGATCAAGAAGTAATGATTGATGTAGTAGATGCTTCACCTAGAGCCGGGCTTGTTGAATTTAAAGTTAATCAAGAAGGTATAAAATTTTCTATTGGTGGAGAGATATATGAAGATTTCTCTAAGCCTATTAGTCTAGAATATGGAACATACAATATAAAAATAGTTAAAGATAATTATGTAGATTGGGAAAAACAATTAGTTGTAGATAAACCTTATGTAGAATTCGTAGTTAATCTTGAGAAAAAACCAACGTTTGTTCATATTAATAGACCAGAGGGCGTTGATATATACATTGATGGGAGTTATATAGGTGTAATCCCAACTACAACACCTATTGATGCAGGTAATCATACTATTTCTTTAAGAAAAGAAGGATATTATACAAAAATGCATCCAGTTTCTATAGAAGATAATGGACAAGATGCTTATTTAACATTTCCAAGCTTAATAAAAATAGAAAAGAATGATTCTATGCAAAATGAAGGAAGTAATGGAAGTGATTTTAACAATGGAAACCAAACAAATCAAAACACACAAGGTAATCAAGACAATCAGAACAATCAAGACAGCCAGTACAACCCAAATAACCAGGATAGCCAAAATAATCAACAAAATACACCAGGAAAAGATGTATATGGTAATTAAAGTATAATATATAATTATTTTTACATGCTTTATGAGTCATAATTATTTATATTTATAAATAGACTTAAAAAAGGTATATAGCATGTTTTAAGAATTAGATTTCTTAATGCATATTAGATTATTAAAGTAATAATATTATAATAAATTGGAGGTAACTAAGTGGAGTATTTGAAGAAATATAATAGTTGGTTAGAAAATGACTACTTTGATGAGGAAACCCAAAAAGAACTTGAAAGTATTAGACATAATGAGAAAGAAATCGAAGAAAGATTTTATAAAGACCTTGAATTTGGGACAGGAGGACTTAGAGGTATAATAGGTGCTGGATCAAATAGAATGAATATATATACTGTTAGAAAAGCTACCCAAGGATTAGCTAATTATATATTAAGAGAAGGGAAAGAAGCTTTAGAAAAAGGTGTTGCAATCGCTTATGATTCAAGATATATGTCACCAGAATTTGCTGATGAAGCTGCTCTTGTATTAAATGCTAATTCAATTAAAGCTTATGTATTCGAAAGTTTACGACCTACACCAGAACTTTCATTTGCTGTAAGAGAATTATCAGCAATAGCAGGAATTGTTCTTACTGCAAGTCATAATCCAGCAGAATATAATGGTTATAAAGTTTATTGGGAAGATGGCGCACAAATTACGTCACCAAAAGACGTTGAGATAATTAACGAAGTAAGTAAAGTAGTAGATTACAATCAAGTTAAATCAATGGACAAGAAAGAAGCTATTGAAAAAGGCTTATATAATGTAATAGGGAAAGAAATAGATGATAAGTATATTAACGAACTAAAAAAACAAATAATTAATAAAGAAGTTATTAAAAAGCAAGCTAAGGAATTTACTATTGTATATACTCCACTTCATGGAACAGGAAATATACCTGTAAGAAGAATATTAGATGAAATAGGTTTTGAAAATGTTTATGTAGTTGACAAGCAGGAAAAACCAGATAGTAAGTTTAGTACAGTAGACTATCCCAATCCAGAAGATATTAAAGCCTTCAAATTAGCAATAGAACTTGGAAAAGAAAAGAAAGCAGATGTTATATTAGCAACTGATCCTGATGCAGATAGACTAGGAGTGCTTGTAAAAGATAAAGAAAATGAATATATCCCTTTAACAGGTAATATGATAGGAGTATTGCTACTTGACTATATATTAACTCAGAAGAAAGCTAATAATGAATTACCTGCTAATGGATCTGTTATTGATACAATAGTAAGTACAAACATGGTTAAGACAATAGCAGAATATTATAATGTAAAATTATTTGAAGTATTAACAGGTTTCAAATATATAGGAGAAAAAATTAAGGAATTTGAAAGTGATAATAGTTATGAATATTTATTCGGATTTGAAGAGAGTTATGGATGCTTAATTGGTACACATGCAAGAGATAAAGATGCAGTAGTTGCAACTATGATGGTGTGTGAATTAGGTGCTTATTACAAATCAAAAGATATGACATTATATGATGCTCTTATAATGGCATATGAGAAATATGGATATTATAAAGAATCTCTTGAATCTATAACGTTAAAAGGAATAGAAGGAGTTAATAAGATAAAGCATATATTATCTACACTTAGAACTAATTCACCAAAAGAAGTAGATGGTATACAAGTTGTAGAAGCTATAGATTATCTTGAAGATACGAATTTACCTAAATCCAATGTGTTATATTACACATTAGAAGATGAGTCATGGTTCTGCGTAAGACCATCTGGAACAGAGCCAAAAGTAAAATTTTACTTCGGAGTAAAAGATAATTCTCTTAATAAAGCAGAAATTCATTTACAACATTTTTCAAAAAGTGTTATGAATATGATTGAACAAATAATTAAATAAATAGTACATTGCTTATTATATTAATCATAACTTTACAATACATCTTATTGTTTAAGGTATAATTTCTAAATATAAATAATAAAATTATAAAAATAGTTATTTTATGGTGAAGTTATGAAGAAAATAGTGATTATCTTGTGCATTATTATTGCAGTTATGTTTACATCATGTAATAAAACTAAACAATATGAAGAAGATAAAATAAGAGATTTAGAATTTACGGTAATAGATGAACAAGATATACCAGAAATAATTAAACAGAAGATAGAAGAATCTAAAATGGAACCTTTTAAATTCAGTTATAGTGATGGTCAGTATCTATATGTGGCTATTGGGTATGGAGAACAACCTACAGGTGGATATAGCATCCAAGTACAAGAAGTATATGAGACAGATAAGCATGTTGTTATATTAACTGAGTTAATAGGTCCATCAAAAGACGACACAGTTACTATGAGTCTTTCTTATCCATACGCTGTTATTAAAACAGAAGATTTGGAAAAACCAGTTTACTATAAGTAGATAAAAATATAATGAAATAAATATTGGGGCTTTTATAGCCCCTTTTGTAGTCTTTATAAGAGGGATATATTATTGCATAAAAATGAAAAAAATGGATAATACTATTATTATATTAACGTAACAAACATAATTATTTAAAAAAAATTAGTCTGTTCTATTGACAACTGTAATGAAATTTGATATAATTTAAAAATTTATTGACTATATTTTAGTATTGTGATATACTAGAAGTAGTTGTTAAAGATGAGGTGGTTAATAATGATTGCAAAAGAAGATATTACTGAAGTAAGAAGACGTGTAGATACTTACGTCGGTAGTAAAGTTTTAGTTAAGGCTAATAAGGGACGTAAAAGAATTGTCATTAAACAAGGTGTATTAGAAAGTACTTATCCAAGCATTTTTGTAGTGAAAGTACAAAATGAACTCCAAAATACCTATAGAACCGTATCATATAGCTATACGGATATACTAACAAATAACGTTGAACTGTCTTTATGTCAGGAATAACATAAATAAATAATTAAACATATTATACAGAAAATCAAATTAATCAATTACACCAATATCTAAAACTATACTAATATGATTTTAACAACAGGAAATTTCATAATTAAGTCATAAAATCCTTCCTAACCTTAATATAATAATATAGACAAAGGTTTAGGAGGGATTTTTTTGAGTTTAGAACTGGAACAAAGAAATATTGCATTAATAAAACCAAAAGGTAGTAGAGTTCTTCAAATGACAATAGATGAAGATATTAACGTGCCTGACATAAAACCTGATATTGATAAAATTTTACAGAGCAATTCAGTAGTTAACATTACAGGTGCAGATATCTATGATTCAAAGGTGATTGTGAAGGGCGAATTTAATTGTAAAGTACTATATGTACCACTTAATGATTCAAAGCCAGTACATAATATGACATGTCAAGTTTCTATGGATGAAACAATCAATATGGATGATGTTTCTAAAGGAGATAATATTAAGACTGAATATATCATAGAAGAGATGAAGATTACTCCAATCAATACAAGAAAAGTTAACGTAAAAGCTATATTACAAGTAAAAGTTATGGTTGATGAGAAGAAAGAAATGTATGTTCCAATGGATGTATGTGGTATAGAAGATGTACAAGGAAGATGGGATGACATTACTATATGTAAGATGCATTCATCTAAAAAAGAAACTTATAAGATAAAAGATGAGCTTGCAATACCAAGTAGTAAGCCTAACGTTATGGAAATACTGTGGTATGATAGATCCATCAAAAATAAAGAATTTAGATTGTTAGATGATAAGATTAATATTAAAGGGACTGTAGCTTTAGCAACGTTATATTTAGGTGAATCGGGAGAAAATTCTCTTGAATTTGTTGAGCATGAATTGACTTTTAATGGAGTCGTTGATTGTGACGGTATTAATGAAGATATGTATTCTGATATTGATATTAAAATTGTAGATGATAAAATACAGATTAGACCAGATTTAGATGGTGAAGAAAGAGTATTATCAGTAGATATAGTAACTCAACTTGACATAAAAGTATACTCAGAAGAAAAAAATAATATATTAACAGATTTATATTCATTATCTAATGAAATCAATCTAGAAAAAGAATCAGTAGAATATGAAAGTCTACTATGTAAAAATCAAAGTCAATGTAAAATAAAAGAAACAATTGAAACAAATGATAACGAGCCAAATATATTACAAATATATTATGCTACAGGAGATGTTAATATAGATAATATTGATATCCAAGAAGATAAAGTTGAAGTAGAGGGTGTAGTATTTTGCAAAATAATGTATGTGGCAGCTGATGATAATCTACCAATTAATGTTCATGAAGCAATTATTCCATTTAGCCAAGTTATTGATACTGAAGGAATTAATAATGAGAGTAATATGTCAATTCGTCCATCAATAACTTATATAAATTGTAGTATGCTAGGAGATAAAGAAGTAGAAGTTAAATGTGGAGTTAATTTGGATACTATTATATTTGATAAACAACAAATCAATATAATAAGTGGAATAACTCAAGAAGAAATTGATTTGAAAAAGATTCAAGATATTCCTAGTGTAGTAGGTTATATAGTAAAAGATAACGAATCATTATGGGATATAGCTAAGACATATTATACTAAAATGGATGATATAAAAAATATTAATAACCTTGAAACTAATGAAGTTAAGAACGGAGATAAATTAATTATAGTCAAGAATATTAATAATCTTGAAGTATAGGACGCTTAGGCGTTCTTTTTTTGCCTATTTTCTTTTACTTGATTTATAATTATACATTGTATATAATATTAAGTATGCACAATACAATAATAAATTTTAAGGATATATAATTATGTACAGAATTAATATTAAGGCAAGAGCTAAAATTAATATTTCATTAGATGTAGTGAGCAAAAGAGATGATGGTTATCATAATGTTAAGATGATTATGCAAACAATTAACTTGTTTGATAAAATCAACTTAAAAAAAATAAGAAACGATGAAATTAAGATTAAAACCAATCTATCTTTCTTGCCAGTTAATGAAAAAAACTTAGTATATAAGGTAATACAAGAAATCAAAAATAAATATTCTATTAAGACAGGGGTTTTTGTAGATTTATATAAAGTAATTCCAGTTGCAGCTGGACTAGCTGGTGGAAGTAGTGATGCAGCAGCAGCTATAGTTGGTATGAATAAACTATTTAATCTAAACTTATCTATGGACGAAATGATGAGTATAGGAGTGAAATATGGAGCAGACATACCATATTGTTTATTAAGAGGAACGGCACTTTCAGAAGGTATTGGCGAAGAATTAACTATGCTTAATAATTTTCCTAAAGCATATGTGGTTGTGGCTAAGCCTAATATTAACGTTTCTACAGCATTTGTATATGGAAATTTAGATCTGGATAATATTAAAGAACGTCCAAATACTGAGAAAATTATTGAAGGAATTAATAATGGAGATATAGAACAAATATGCGATAATATGTGTAATGTACTTGAGACAGTAACTGTCAAAAAATATCCTATTATTAATGAGATAAAACAATATATGTTAGATAATGGTGCAGTAGGATCTATTATGAGTGGAAGTGGCCCATCGGTTTTTGGTATTTTTAATGATAAGAAGAAGGCATATAATGTTGCACATAAAATAAAAGTTAACAATATAGCCAAATTCGTATATACAACTACAATATTTAATAGGTGATATAATAAACAATTAATATTAATTTTATATAATAATATATATTATGGCGTGATTTAGTTAACATAAGAATCCCATGAAATAGTAGAACAACTATTTATTTTCATGGAATTATATTATAACAATGAAAGTAAACAGTAGAAGTTTGACAGCTTAGTGCTTTCGGGAGAAGGGATGTTAGTAATGGAAGATAAATTAAAAGTTAATTTAAATGAATACCTGCCACTAAGAGATGTCGTGTTCAATACATTAAGAGAGGCTATTTTAAAAGGGGAACTTATAGCAGGAGAAAGATTAATGGAAAAACAGCTTGCTGAAAGAATGGGAGTAAGTAGGACGCCAATTCGTGAAGCAATACGAAAATTAGAGCTTGAAGGTCTTGTAGTCATGATACCTAGAAAAGGTGCAGAAGTTGCAAGAATAACTCACAAAGATATTAAAGACGTTTTGGAAGTAAGAGCGGCTCTTGAAGAATTAGCTGTTAAAATTGCTTGTAACAAAATAACAGACGAAGACTTAACTAAGTTAAAGAGAACTACAGAAGAGTTTCAAATAGCATGTAATTACAAAGATATTGACGATATTATCAAGAAAGATGTAGAGTTCCATGACATAATATTTAATTCTACAGAAAATGAAAAACTCATTCAGATTATTAATAATTTGAGAGAACAGATATATAGATATAGAGTTGAATACATTAGAAAACTTAATGATTTTGATATGCTTGTTAAAGAGCACGACCAAATAGTTAAACATGTTGAAGCAAGAGATGCAGATGAGGCAAGAAAAATTGCTCTTCAACATATTGTTAATCAAGAAAAAGCCGTTATAGAGATATTTGATAAAAAAAATAAATAAAAAACAAATTATATAAAAATGAATTGAGAAAAAATATTCTCTTTTCATTTTTTTTTAAATATAAGAAACCAAAATATTACCTAATCAACCCCCAAAAATACTTATTAATACCAAAATATTACCTTCTAAAAAGAATTCTATTAGTGTATTATTATATAAAAGGAGGAAAAAAATAAATAATTTGTGCAAAATTACTTAAAGGAGGAAGATGTTCATGAAAAAAGTCATCAACAAATTAGAAAGAAATTTATTTGTTTTACTAATGATTGGTATATTAACAGTATCCTTATTTAACATTAATTATTATGTACCTGTATTCGCGAATAGTGCTACAGAGTACTATGTATCACCAAATGGAAATGATTCTAATGATGGTACTATATCATCTCCTTTTAAAACATTGAAAAAAGCAAGAGATATAGTTAGAGGTGTTAATAGTAGTATGTCTCAAGATATAATAATATATCTAAGAGGTGGAGAATACAGTCTGACTGAAACTTTTACATTATCAGAACAAGATTCTGGTACTAATGGTTACAAAATTATTTATAAAGCATATAACAATGAAACTCCAATTATATCTGGAGGAAAGAAAATTACTGGTTGGACACAAACTAATTTAAACGGTCATAGTGTTTATAAAGCAAACGTTAGTGGAATTAGTAACTTTAGAGAACTGTATATTAATGATACTCGTGCAACACGTGCAAATTCTGTAAATGGTGTTGATCTAAGAGCAAATGGTCATTTTAGTAAACTTCATGATGTATATAAATATACTGCAAATAGCTATTATATGAAAGATGGAAAGAAAGCTGGATATATTGTGAATAAGTCGTTGTTCGGGAATGACTTACGTAATGGGGATGACTTTGAGCTTGTATATAGAAAAAACTGGAGACAACATAGAATAGCAGCAGATGGAATTATTGATAATGGAAATGGCACATTAACTTTTGAAGTTGCTTCTGAAAGAATGAATTGGTATCATACTATGGATTATCATGGTGGACAGCCAAATACAACTAATCCTTTTTACGTAGAAAATTCAATAGGGTTATTAGATTATCCAGGTGAATGGTATTATGATAAAACAGCAAAAGTTGTTTACTATTATCCAAAATCAGGAGAAGATATGTCAACAGCTAATGTTTATGTTCCAACAGGAATAGAAACTTTAGTTAATATTGAAGGAAGTTCACTTTCTAGTAAGGTATCTAATGTTTCATTGGAAGGAATTACATTTGAATATAGTGCATGGTTAATACCATTCACAAGAGGTACTGGACTAGTTCAAGCTAATTTTTATGTAACGGCTAGTGGACAGGGTTCTCATACTGATGGAACTAACGGAACTGATATTGCAAATGGTGCTCAACAAGCAGAATCTACAATTGATGTTTCTTTTGCAGAGAACTTAGATTTTAGAAATAATGTTATAAGACACACAGGTGGAACAGCACTTAGATTATATAATGGAGTTAATGATGTTAATATAACAGGAAATAATATATATGATATTTCAGAAACTGGTATATTACTCGGTACATGGCTTCATAACTTTATTGATAAAGATGACGAACAAGTAGTTAAAGATGTATTAATTAGAAACAACACACTTAATGGACTAGGAAGAGAGTATTATTCAGCGCCCTCAATAGCTGCATATTATACTGACAGTTTGACTATTGAACATAATGATATTTTACATAGCGCTTATGGTTGTATTAATTACGGTTGGAATGGTTGGCAAGGAAATGCCAGTGGTATTAGTGGAGAAATGGATTCAATAACTAGTCGTAACACTATTATCAGATATAATAGATTTGAAGAGTATTCAGAATATATGGGCGATACTGGAGCAACATATTCATTAGGACAGCAACCTAATACAGAAATATATGGAAATTACTATAAAAATGGTAATAATTATAATGGTATCATTTATTACGATGAAGGAACAGCATATGCAACAGCGTATAATAATGTAATAGATCAGCACATAGCACCATCACATGGAATAAGCTGGCATTGTTCTTGGACACCATCAATTCATGACTATTATGTATATAATAATTACTCAAACTGGACACCTAGTAATATAAAAGGAATAAGAGCTCTAGTAAAAAATAATCATTTTATAACAGGAAGTTGGCCAGCAGAAGCACAGGCAATAATTGATAATGCCGGGGTTACATCAAAACCATATGTTCCTGCAAGAACAAAAGTAGCAGGAGATGTAGCATATAACTCTAATGCAAAATGGTTATTTGCAAATCTTACTCTAGATAACACAACTGCTGATTATCAAGCTCAAAACGCTCTAGATGGTAATACTACTTCAGTTGCTAGAGCAGCTACAAATAATGCAAAAGGTATATTAGAAATTGATATGTTCAAACCATATTATATCAATAAAGCAACAATATCATTTGATGGAGATAAATATGCAACAGACTATATAATTCAAGCATCTATAGATGGAATAGTATTCAAAGATGTTGCAATAGTAAGTGGGAATACTAACTCCATTAAGGAAACCACATTTGATACTATAGAAGCTAGACATATAAGAATAGTACCTGTAACACTTAATAATTCATCAATGATTATCAGTAATGTTTCAATTATTGAAGATAGTTTAGCTACTCCTATATTGCCAGCAGAAGTAAATACAACAAAGCCTTTAGAAACAGGGCTTGTAATGTGGGTTGATGGTGATAGTGCTACTTATAAAGGAAATAAAAGAGTATCAAGTTGGAATGATAAGAAAGGAAGTAATAACTTAAAAGTTCCTATTGCAATTTGTACTTCTGATTCTGATGCAAATGGAGATACTAATACTAGAAAAAAACCACAGATTAGAGAAAAAGTAATTAGTCTAAGACCTGCACTTAATTTTGATGGTTGGGATGATAGTCTTACAACAAGCTTATCAGGAGATAAACAAAACAATACATTTATATACTTAGCACAAGCGAAAACAGATAATGGCTTAAATTTATTTGTGGATAGTGATAAAGATGCAGTAACACCTACACAAGGAGTAATTTCTGGAGAGTGGGCAATATGGGCATTTTCAACTACAAATGGAGTAACATCAGTATATAAAAATGGAGTGAAATTATATACTAGACAAGCAGGTGTTGGTAATTTTAGTTCATTTTCCATTAGCGAAAATAGGCCTATAAGAGATTCAGGACTGCATATACAAGTGACAAATGCTAATATTGCAGAAATTATGGCATATAACAAAGGATTAACTCAATCAGAAATAACATCAATACAAAATTACTTCTATAACAAATATCAATCGATAAAACCTTGTACAGTTTCATTTACAAATACAAATGGTGCTAGTACAAGAGTTAAAATACAAACTGCCGATAATAATATGATTGATGTAAATAGTAATACAGCTGTACTTTCAAAAGGTAATTATACAGCTTTCATAGGTGCAGATGGATATACTACTGCTTCGGTACCTTTCTCTATTACAGATAGCGATTTAAGTAGTGGAAGTAAAACTATAAACGCTACATTAAGTAGTGCAGCTACAATAAACTTTAATACTAATCAAGGAGATAGTGCATCTGATTTAGATGTAACAATTTCAGGTGAAACAAAAGATGCATTTGGTGAATATAACTTACAAGTAGGAGCATATAATTATACAGCTATTTCAAAAGGATTCAATCAAGTCTCAGGCTCATTTAATGTAATAGCTGGAGATATAAGTTCAACAAAGACAGTAAGTGTTAATTTAACACCTAATCCAATTCCAGTGACATTAATTGATGATGCAGATAGCAATATTGTATATGGAAGTTTTGATACAGGAAGTAGTGCAAATCCATCAAAACCTTGTTACAGTGATACACGCCATCATAATTATGGAGTTATTAATCAAGGAAGCACAACTGTAAATCAGTCAATTATAACATATACATTTAAAGGTACAGGAATAGAAATGTATAATGAGGTTGAAGGAGGAGTTACTAATATTGAGGTCAATATATATAAAGGAATGGATACAACTGGGGAACAGATAGATTTAGATACTAATAATAGTAATATTAAGTATGCTATTGCTAATCAACGTAGATTAGAAGATGGTAGTTCTGCATCTTTGGGAGTTCAAGTTGGTAATCAAAAAACATTTTCTAAAATTAATTTAGTATATGGTTATTATACTATAGAACTAAAGCCAAGTATTACAGATATTACTACTAATAATATGAATGGATTTATTACTCTTGATGCACTGAAAATCTTAGATAGTAGACAAAGTCAGCCTCAGTCATCACTAAAAGCACATTGGGAATATGAAAATAATTCTACTGATAGTAGTAATAATGCTAATAACGGTACATTACATGGAGATGCTACTTATACATCTATAAGTAAAGTAGGAAGTTATGCACTTAATCTTGATGGAAATGGAGATTATATGTCTTCATCACTAATTACTGACGAAACAGATAATGTATCAATATCATTATGGGTGAAACCAACGAGCGTATCTGGTGTACAAATATTAGCTTATAATGGTAATACTACAAACTCTGGTTATGGAATAATTAATGTTAATAATAATCTTGGAATATTAATCGGTGGAAAAGATATTGCAACGTCTAATGCAAATTTAACAGTAGACGTGTGGAGTAAAATTGATGCCATAAGAAGAAATGGAACATGGGAATTATATGTTAATGGAGTAAGTAAAACATTAACAAATAATACTTTAGCACCTAATGTACCTACTACAGGAACATGTGTAGGAGCAAATAATAGTGGAACAGAAAACTTTAGTGGAAGTATTGACGAGGTAAAAATATATGAAGAAGCTATAACAGTTAATAGTTTACAACTAGTTCATTGGACTTATGATAATAATAGTAATGATAATGGACAAGATGGAATAAACGGAACATTACATGGAGATGCTTCTTATACAACATCAAGTAAAGTAGGAACACATGCACTTAATCTTGATGGAAATGGAGACTATATGTCTTCTGCATTGGCAACCAATTTAGTTGATAATGTATCAATATCATTATGGGTAAAACCAACAAGTGTAGCAGGTACACAGATATTAATTCATAATGGAGATACTAGTAATAATGGTTATGGAATAATAAGTATTAATAACAAAATTGGGATATTAAATGGTGGTATAGATATTGCAATGTCTAATGAAGGATTAACAGTAGGACAATGGAGTAACATTATTATTGTTAGAAGAAGTGGAACATGGGAGTTATATATAGATGGTGTTAGTAGAACTATAACTAATAACAAACTTACTCCTAATGCACCAACTACAGGAACATATGTAGGAGCTAATAGTAATGGAACAGAAAACTATAATGGTGTTGTTGATGATGTTAAAATAATTAAATCAGCTTTAACTTCATCAGAGATACAAACTTTAGCTAATTAAGTTAATTATTTTAGGTATTTAAATTAAACATAAGGATAAAAAGAGGAGTTATTTTAAAAATAAAATAGCTCCTCTTTGTTATATTTACAATGAATGATAAAAATAGCGAATATGATATATACATATTTCTAAACTACGATGAATAAAAATCACTTAAATTACAAAAAATGTAAAAAAAGAAAGGCATAAAGGTAATGAATATATTAAATAAATTTGGAAGTGTTTTTTCTAATAATTTTGTTGTTATGTTAATAATTATTGCTCTTATATTATTTACATGGGATTTGAAAGTGCTAGACAGGAAAAAAAGAAAGAAAGAATATATAATTGCAAAAGTAATAGGAATCGTATACGTTTCTGTTGCTATAGTTCTTTTTATAGTAGGAAAAATTGTTTAAGTCTATATCAATTGGTAATAGATAATAATATAACATAGGATGGGATAATGTGAGACTAGAAAAAGTATCATCAAAACATGATAAAAAAACTAATAAGGTTATTATACCTTTATCAAAATCATTAGATAGTAATATAGAAGAGTTTGAACAATTATTTCAAGATTGTGGAGATGTAGTTAAGAGAAAATTTCCTATAGGAAAAGATAAAGATATATGGGCATATATTGCATATATTGATGTAATGATTGATAGAAGGGTTATAGAAGAATCAATACTAGAACAACTTATTATTCAAGTGAGAGACGTTCCGAAAGCTTTTACAGAGAAAGATGAAGATAGCTTTACTTTCATTAAAGAAGGTGGACTTGCCACAGCCGATTTAAAAGAAGTAACACATATGGATGATGCGGCATTAGCAGTTTTATCTGGAGATACTATTATATTTATTGAGGGATATGATAAAGCATTAGTTGTTGCTACTAAGGGATTTCCTAATAGGGGAGTCCAGCCTCCAGATACAGAAAGTGTAATTAGAGGTTCCAAAGAAGGATTTTCGGAAGCATTTAGAATTAATACTGTACTTATAAGAAGACGTATTCGTGATACAAAATTAAAAGTTAAGCAGATACAAATAGGAACAAGAAGTAGAACAGATGTAGGACTTATGTATCTTGATGATATTGTAAGACCACAAATACTTACTGAGATTGAAGAAAGACTTGGATATTTTAATATTGATAGTGTATTAGAAAGTGGAACGTTAGAGCAGTTAATAGAAACTGAGTGGTATTCACCTTTTCCACAAACTCAAGTAACACAAAGACCAGATAAGGCGGCTTCTGCTATATTAGAAGGAAGAGTAGTAATTATCGTAGATAATACTCCATTTGCTCTTATATTACCTACTACTATTAATTGTTTCTTTCAATCAGCAGAAGATTATTATCAGAGATGGTATATTATGAGTTTTATTAGAGTGCTAAGATATTGTGCAGCGTTTTTATCTTTTTCACTACCTGGTTTTTATATTGCACTTACTACATTTCATCCTTCTATGATACCTACGCAACTTGCTTTTTCTATTGCGGCGGCTAGAGAGGGTGTCCCTTTTCCTGCATTAATTGAGGTTTTGATAATGGAGATAGCATTTGAATTACTAAGAGAAGCAGGAGTAAGATTACCTGCACCTATAGGAAATACTATCGGGATTGTAGGAGGTTTAATTGTAGGTCAAGCTGTTGTTCAAGCCAATCTAGTCAGCCCTATTATTGTTATTATAGTGGCTTTAACGGCTATATCTTCTTTTGCAATACCTAGTTATTCCCTAACTTCTGCCTTTAGGATAATAAAATATTTTATGATATTCTTATCAGCCATGTTAGGATTCTTTGGCTTTTGGTTAGGTATATTAATTATTTTGACACATCTTGTATCGCTAAAAAGTATTAACATACCATATTTATCACCATATATAGCGGGTGATATGAATGAATATAATGATTTGAAAGATTCTCTTATTAGAATGCCTACGTTTATGAATAAGATGAGACCTATTTTTGCTAGTAGAGATGATAAAGTACGATTAGATATAGATGAAAAAGGAGAAAAAAATGTTTTCACAAAACAATAAAATTTCAATTAGACAGATTGAGATATTAATGATACTTAATCTGTTTAGTAATACCAGTTTAATATTACCAAGAATCGCATCTGAACTAGCCGGGGGAGATGGGTGGATTATAGTAATTGGAGGAGGCATTATTTCAGTTATATATATTCTTATAATAACAACACTAGCAAAAATGTTTCCTAACCAAAATATTATTGAGTATACAGAAGTTATATTCAATAAACCTATAGCAATAATAATAGGAGTTATATTTTGCTTGAAACTTATTATATTTGCAGGATTAGAAATGAGAGTTTTTGGAGAGCTAATTAAACAAACATTGCTTAGAAACACTCCTATTGAAATTATTATGATTACAATGCTTTTTGTTGTAACATACATTACTAGAAAAGGATATGAAGCAAGAGCTAGACTTGCAGAATTTCTAATATTTTTTATACTTGTTCCTATAATTTTTATATTCTTATTCATTATACCAGATGTAAAATTATATAACATATCTCCTATATTAGTTACAAAGCCAAAAACATTATTATACGGAAGTTTTATTATGTCTTTTGCTTATTCTGGAATGGAATTATTATTATTAGCTACACCTTTCGTTGCAAAACCTAATAAATTAACGAAAGTAGGGCTTAGAAGTGTAGTTTTTGTAGGAATTTTAAATACTATTATATGTATATTAACTATTGGAGCATTTGGTCCTTTGGAGACATCTAGACAGATATGGCCAGTTATGACGATTATGCAAATGATTCATTTACCGGGAGCATTAATACAAAGACAAGATGCTCTTATGATGAGTTTTTGGATAATGATTGTATTTTTATTAATAAATGGATATCTATATTTCTCAGGATTAATAATTAAGAAAATAGCGCAAATAAAAGAACAGAATTTTTTAATATTACCGTTATTACCTATTGTATATTTAATTGCACTAACACCTAATAATATTGTGGAAACCTATGAATGGTTAATGATTATAACTAGATATGTTAGCATTTTATTTTTGGTAGTGATTCCTTTAATTTTATTAATTGCTGCTAAAATGAAAGGAATGGGACAAGGTGAAGAAAAATAATACCATAATTATAATTATTACATTTTGTATATGTAGTTTACTTTTATCAGGATGCTGGGATAAAGTTGAATTAAATGAAAGAGCATATGTTATTAGTCTTGGGCTTGATGATATTGGTGATATGTTAGAGGTTACTTATACAATTCCTAATTTACCTGTAATTACGGCACAAAGTGGTGGAGAAGCCACCAAATTCATTAAAGTTACAAAAGATAAAACACTTGTCGAAGCAAATAAAAACTTTGGAAAAAAATCTAATCTAAGAATTAATTTTGATCATACAAAAGTAGTTATATTTGGTTCAAGCTTTCTAGAAGATTCTTATAACCTTAGAAAAGTGCTTGATCATTTTGATAGAAATCCAGAATATGCCAAATCACTCTTATTACTTGCTACGAAAGATTCTGCTAGAGAATTATTAGAGTCAGTACCTAATGGAGAAGAAACAACAGGAATTTATCTATCACAAGTATTTATTAACAATAGTTTAGAAACTATAAGTGCAGATACTATTGAACTAGGAGATTTTATATCAGAAATGTATTCATCAAAAGGTAATGGTGTAATGCCTAACATAGTTTTTAAAGAAAATGAAGTAATTGTTGATGGATTAGCTATAATTAAAGACTATAAATTAAATGGATGGCTTGAAGATAAATATATTACTCCTTTTAGTTGGGTTCTTGGAAAAGGGAAAAACTCAGTAGTTTTAGTTAATATGGACGGTATATTAGTTCCATATGAAATAAGTGAATTACACACCAAAATGAGATTTGATATTGTTGATGATTTATTAAGTATCAAAATTGCTGTTAAGACAGAAGGAGATATTGCAGAATTCATATTAAATGATAAAAACAAGTTGTTTGATAATGAATATATTAAGGAAATAGAAGATAGAATCGCTGAGCAAATGGAAAAAGAAATAGAGGAGTTATTAGATATTACACAAGAAGGATATGGATTAGATATTGTTGGTGCATTTAATAAATTAAAAACTAGTAATAGAAAAGTTTGGAAATTAACTAAAGATGATTGGCAGAACTTCTATCGAGCTGCTTCTACAGAAGTTAATTGCAGAGTTAACATACGACGAGTAGGACTTTCCAAATAGAGGTTAGATTGAAAAGAAATGTATAAATTATTTTGTTGCTGGTAATAATATTAATAGTTAACAAGTTAGGATGAAAAATCAAAAAATGTCAAAAGAAAATTGTTTAATGGGGGAAGGGGAAGTAATAATGAAGGTGAGATTAATGAAAGTATTTAGTAGTAAAAGGGTACTAAGAATTTATATAGGTTCAATTCTACTAGTTATATTAATGGTAGTTGCTGTAGTATATGATTATGAGAAGAATGCAACAAAAGCTGCTATTTTAGATGGGCTTTCAGATAGCTTAATAAGGTTCCATGTTATAGCTAATAGTGATAGTGATGAAGATCAACAATTAAAGTTGCAAGTAAGAGATGCTATACTTGACAAAATGAATAATGTGCTAAGTAAGTCAGAAAGCATAAATGAAACAAGAACACTAATATATAATAATATGGACAATATGAAAGAAATAGCTGAGAAAGTAATTAGTGATAATAATAAAGATTACAAAATAGCTATTAAGTTAAAGCAAGAGCAGTTTCCATTAAAAACTTATGGAGATATTATTTTACCTCCAGGGGAGTATGAAGCTTTATTAATTGAAATAGGAGAAGCAAAAGGCAAAAATTGGTGGTGTGTTATGTTTCCTCCCCTATGTTTTGTTGATGCTACCCATGGAGTAGTACCAGAAGAGTCAAAAGAAACTCTTAAAACTATTTTAACAGATGATGAATACAATTCTATTGTAATGAGTGAAGAAAAAAAAGATATGCCTATAAAAATAAAATTTAAAATATTTGAGTGGCTTGATTTTAATAAAAATAAGCATAAAGATAATAATAATAAAGTTTTTGTAACAAGTAAGTAGAGACCTATGGGTCTCTTTTTATGTTAGTAAGAAGTTTTTATATAGTCACTTTTCTTATGTGAAATTATAAATTACTATTGAATAAAAATACTATAAGATATAAAATAGAACAGATAAGTATTATATCATATTTAACAAATGAGATGAATATATTTAAGATAATTGCATATTTAATTGGTTAATAACTTAATATTACATGCAATTATGTCATATTACATATACATAGATAAATAACGGAAAATATTATAAATACAGGAGGGAACATAGTGAGTAAAAAAAATATTGTAGTATTATTTGGTGGACAATCATCAGAACATGAAATATCTTGTATATCAGCAACTACTATAATGAAAAATATTAATGTTGATAAATATACTATATATCCAGTTGGTATAACTAAAGATGGAAATTGGAAATTATACAAAGGAGATATTGAAGATATTGAAAAAGGAAACTGGGAAGATAAATCTACGGATGCTATTATTAGTCCTGACGCGACAGTTAAGTCTTTATTAGTTTTTGAAGGTAGTAAAATTAAGAAAATAGGTATTGATGTAGTATTTCCAGCACTTCATGGATTATATGGTGAAGATGGAAGTATACAAGGATTACTAGAACTTGCCAATATTCCATATGTGGGATGTGGTATATTAGCGTCCAGTGTTTCTATGGATAAATTATATACTAAAATAATAGTAGAAGCATTAGGTATTAGGCAAGCTAAATTTGTACCAGTATATATAAATGAAATGAACAATATCAAAGATGTAGTAGCAAAAATTGAGAAGGAACTTGAATATCCAGTTTTTGTGAAACCATCTAATGCAGGTTCATCAAAAGGTATTACGAAAGCTCATAGTAGAGGAGAACTATTCGATGGACTTGAGCTTGCAATAAAACATGATTCAAAATTGTTAGTAGAAGAAACTATTGAAGGTAGAGAAATAGAGTGTGCCATACTAGGAAATCATCATCCTAGATCATCAAGTGTTGGTGAGATAATCTCAGCAGCAGAATTTTACGATTATGATGCAAAATATAATGACGAAAGTTCGAGAACTATTATAGGAGCCGATTTGCCTAAAGATATAATAAAACAAATAAAAAATTATTCAGAAGAGATATTCAAAGCTGTTGATGGTAGAGGTTTATCTAGAGTAGACTTTTTTGTTGAAAAAGATACAAATGAAGTTGTATTCAATGAAATTAATACATTACCAGGATTTACAAGTATAAGTATGTTTCCTATGCTATGGGAAGATAAAGGAATATCTATACCTGAATTAGTAGATAAATTAATTGAATTTGCATTCCAAAATAATTAATAACTAACGAGGTGAGACAAATGACAAAAGATGTAATAGTTATGATTAAAGGTATTCAGACAGAAATGTTTGAAGCTGATGAAATAGAATTAGTAACTACTGGAAAATACGTTGAAAAAAACGGGAAAATATATATTACTTATATTGATTCAACTATTGAAGAAAAACAAGAAACGAAAACTACTATTAAATTACAAGAAAATCAGATATCAATATTAAGATTTGGTGGAGTAAATACTCATATGGTTTTTGAGAAGAATAAAACACATATTACTCATTATGAAACGCCATATGGTGTTTTTGAAATAAGTACTTTAACAAAGAAAATTGACGTAGATAAATTAGAAGATTACATGGAAATTAATGTAGAATATAATCTTAGCATTAATCATATGTCAATGGGAGTGAATACTTTTACGATTACAGTTAAAAATCCGAAATCTAATAAATTATTACTTTCAGAAGCTGAAGATATTGATTTGATTAATGAACAATTAAAATAATTTGTCATACAAAGGAGAGGAAATAATGAAAATAAGAAAAGCAATTATTCCAGCTGCTGGGTTAGGAACTAGATTTTTACCAGCTACTAAAGCTCAGCCAAAAGAAATGCTACCTATAGTTGATAAACCAACAATACAATACATTGTAGAAGAAGCTGTTAATTCTGGAATAGAAGATATTATTATAGTAACTGGAAGGAATAAACGTTCTATAGAAGATCATTTCGATAAGTCTATTGAGTTAGAGCTAGAGCTTGAAAAAAAAGGAAAAGATGATTTGCTTGAGATTGCAAAATCTGTTTCAGAAATTGCTAATATTCATTATATAAGACAAAAAGAACCAAGAGGACTTGGGCATGCTATATTAATGGCAAAACATTTTATTGGTAATGAACCTTTTGCAGTGCTACTTGGTGATGATATAATTGTATCTAAAAAACCATGTTTACAACAAATGATAGATGTTTATAGTGAATATAGAACATCTATACTAGGAGTCCAAGAAGTACCACAAGAAGATGTTCATAAATATGGAATTATTGATGGTAAGTTTATAGAAGATAGGGTATATAAGATAAAAGACTTAGTAGAAAAACCTAAAAGTGAAGATGCTCCATCTAATGTAGCTATACTTGGAAGATACATAATAACCCCTAGTGTTTTCCAATATTTAGAAACACAAGGTGAAGGTGCTGGTGGAGAAATACAATTAACTGATTCACTTAAAAGATTAGCAAAAGATGAAGCTATCTATGCTTATGATTTTATAGGAAAAAGATATGATGTAGGTAATAAAATGGGATTTCTACAAGCTACAGTTGAATCAGCACTTAGAAGAGATGAAATAAAAGATGAATTTATAGAATATCTACAACATACATTACATAACCTTGAAGATGTTATTAAAGTAGATTAATTGGAAGAAGACTAATGGGTATGATAATTACCTACATTAGTCTTTTTTTATTGTATTAGATAAATATAAGTAGTAAAAACTAATAATTATGAAGCTTGTAAAATGTAATGTTGTTATTGACAAAATTTTGTAACATTAGGTATAATCAGATTATGAAACATTGAAAAAAAAATAACTTTTATTATAGTATATAAAGTGGGGGGGATTTATATGGTGTATAATATAGCTATTTGTGACGATGAAATTATACAAGTGGAATTTGTAGAAAAACTAATAAATGAAATAAAAAAAGAAAAAAATTTAAAAATAAAACTAAATAAATTTTCAAGTGGTGAACAGATATTATCTAGCTCTAACATTATACAGTATCATATTATATTATTAGATATGGAAATGGAACAAATTAACGGTATTGAAGTTGCTAAGAGAATAAGACATTTTAATGAACAAGCACTAATAATATTTATTACAGGATTTAAAGATTATGTGTTTAATGTATTTGAAGTGAAAACTTTTAGATATTTACTAAAACCGTTAGATAAACAATTGTTTTATAAAGCTTTCAATGAAGCCATAGAAATTATTGATATAACTGCAACTAATTCTAGGGATTTTTTACATGTCAAAAAAAATAAACAAGATATTATAGTCTCTTATGAGAGTATTCAATACTTCGAAAAATATAAAAATAAAGTGCTGATAGTGACAGAAAATGGAGAAATAGAGTTTTATGGAACTATGAATGAACTTATATTGTTACTTAATATGGAGAAATTTATAAGAGTTCATCAAGGTTATATAGTTAACATTGACAATATTGAACTGATTACTTCAAAAGAAGTTATATTAAAAGAAGGTAAGAGGATACCAGTAAGTAGGAGAAATGTTAAAGAAGTAAAAGAAGCTTTTCTTAGTAGAATGAGGGTGTAAGTTATGTTGTGGTATATATTTGAATTGTTCATTGATATAATAGAAGCTAGTATTTTTGTAAGATTCGGGAATAGTACTTTTAGGAAAAGGTATAATGGTAAACTTCTATATTATGTTTATGGTTTTATAATAGTGTTAATAATTTTTACTTTTGATGTATGTATAAATGAAGAAGAAGATTGGTCAACTTTTTTAATAATGATAATACTTATTTTTATAGTTTTTTATATAATGTATGATGAAACTATATTAAAGTTATTGTCAGGATATATAGGAATACTTTTATTGATGGTAGCAGTAGAAGGCATTACAATAACATTGCTTAGTTTTATTTTTAAAGTATCTACAACAATGTTTGTAGAAAAAACCTTATACAAATTAATGGCGATGGTTCTCGCTAAATTAATTATTTTTTTAATAATAGGAATATGGATTAGTAGGTATAAAAGAGATGGGATTTTTAAAATTAGTAAATCTCTAAGTTATTATATAATTGCGCTTTTCGTTTCTAACATAGCTATAATGATATGTGTAATTTCTAGTTCTATTAATAATAATATAGTGGAAGACTCTATGATTAGAGCTGGATATATCACATTAGGACTTGGGATAATCAATATGCTATCATTATTGATATATGAAACTATAGTAATAGAATCTCAAAAATATTGGAAGATGAAGTTAAGAGTTCAACAATATGATATGCAATCAAAGTATTTTGATGATATTAATAATGCTACAATGAAATTAAAAGGATTAAGGCATGATATGTCAAACCATTTAGGTAATATAAAAGGACTTATAATGTATAAAGAGTACACTAAGTTAGAAGAATACCTTAATAGAATATTAACTGAAATCGATGAAGTTGATAAGATAATTATTACGAAATATCCAGCTATATCGGCGTTGTTAAATAGAAAGTATGCTTTAGCAAACAAGCACAATATCAATTGCTCTATTAATATAGGAAATATTGATAATTTAACTATAGATGATGTAGATTTGTGTATAGTATTAGGGAACCTTCTTGACAATGCTATAGAAGCCAATCTCAAAATAGAAGAGTGTCATAGAAATATAAGTTTGGATATCAATACTAGAAATCAATATATAATTATTAATTCAGTTAATAGTACGTTAAGCGGTAATACAAGCCTATGTTCAACAAAAGATAATAAAGATATGCATGGAATAGGATTGAAAAATGTTCAGCAAGTAGTAGAAAAATATTATGGTATTATGGAGATAGATGCCATTAAAGATTATTTTAACGTAAGTATTATTTTATATAATGGTAAAGTAGTTAATTAAATATTTATCAAAGATTATTATAGCTTTTATTATCATATTAAATACAATATGAATTATATAAAAGTTATTTTTTTATTTTATTAATAAAAAATTTGAAGAATTGTGTTGAAAAATAAAGAGTTGTTACCAAATATCATGAGTTAATGACCGAAAGTCATAAAAGGGTTGAAAAAACATTTTTTTTATGTAAAATTATATTTAGAGCGAAGAGGGGGATATTGGTGATATATGAATTTTCAGACAGAATATCTAACAAATTATTAGACAAAAAAATAATTAAAGAGGATGATATACAGATTTATACATACGGATTTGAGATAGTCATATCATCTTTTTTAATTCTACTAGCAGTTATAGGAATAGGTATCATTTTTAATTGCTTAGTAAAAGCAATTATATTCATGATATTTTTCTGTTCACTTAGAATACAAGCAGGAGGATATCATGCAGACACTCATCTAAAGTGTTTCAGTTATTTTGTTTTAAGTTGTTTTATAGGTATATTAATGGCACAATTATTATCTAACTATGACAAAGTACATATTGTAAGAAACCTTGTGCTGATTGAATCCTGCATTATTGTAATAGCATATGCACCGGTTGATACTATAAATAAACCTCTAAATAGTCTAGAAAAAATAAGCTATAAAAAACGAAGTGTGATAACTGTTTTCATTCAGGCTATTATAATATTGGCTATATGTACTATAAACGACTATTTAAAACCATATTGCTTGGTAGCATCAATAGCTGTATTTATACAAACAGTAACGTTGCTTCCGGTAATAAATAAACCAATGAAGAAAGAGGGGTTAGAATATGTTAGCAAGTATTAATAAAAGAATAAGTAATAAATTACTAGCAGGAGTTGCTTTAGCTGGTATGATGGTTGCTTCATTATCAGTTAAAACAGCATGCTTATTTTTCCTTAATCAACCTAAAGTTCCAGAACAATTAAGAAAGTAATATAAGATGCATGATAATTAAAAGTATCTAACCCTTAGCGGATATTTTTAATTAAGTATTTAATGAATGAAAAATATAAACCAATATGGATTGATAAAATCCATATTTTTTTTATGCAAAATTGAGTTTTTATTACAATATAATAACAACTTAATTTTACTCCCATTTTAATAAAATAGTATGATATAATATATTGGATAGACCTGTACAAAATGTATTTAATTACCTATAACAATTAGATAATCATTACATAAAGTGTGATTAAGTTTTATGGATGATTTTTACATAAGAAAAAACATATAAATACTGATTATATTACAACGGAGGATTGAGTAAAATGAGAATTAAGAGAGTTATATTGTACATATTAATGATTACACTAACAATAGGAACTACATCAACATATGCAGAGATAGATCCGACAGTTTTAACTGAAAAGGTTGAAAACGTGTATGTCGCCAGTCCTAATGCAAAAGCCATTATAGAGAATATTAGATTTTCAGATGTTAGTTCTTCATTTTGGGCTATTGAGCCAATCACTAGATTTGGCGCATTAGAAATAGTTAAAGGTTACAATGAAGATAATGCAAAGAAATACAGACCTAATGTGGCTATCACTAATGAAGAAGCATTAGCTTTTATTTTAAGAGCTTTAGGACTAGAAGAAGATGTACAAAAGGCCGCTGCTAACATAGAGAAAAATCCAGATTCACCAGAACATGTTTTGAGACTATGGTCAAAGGGATATTTACAAATCGCTAATAATCTTAACTTAATTACTGAGGATGATTTAGATAGTGCATTTGTTGAAGAACAAGAAGGGCTTGATCCTAATGAAAACTTTATTAGAAGAGGATATGTTACAAGAGAGCAATTAGCAGTTTGGTTGGTGAAGGCTATTAATAGACAACAACCAAATCTTCTAGCTCCAGTATATAAACAACAAGAAATATTTAATTATAGTGATTGGGAAGAGATTAATGGGGATTATATTCCTTATGTAGAATCTATTATCAAGAATCAAATTATAGTAGGAAGTAATAAGAAATTTAATCCAAAAGGAAATGTAACTAGAGCAATGATGGCTCAGATATTTAAGAATTTGGATAATATAATATATACTACAATGAATATAACAAAATCAAATGGTATTGTTTCACATATAGAAGATAGTAATATTATGGGAGCTTCTAACAGTAAAGCTAATAGAAGAATTTTAATAAGAGATGAGAACGGATTAGTTAATGAAGTTAACTTTGAATATAATCGTAATTCAATAGATAAAATATTTACTAAAGATGTTCCAGTATTAGTAAATGGCTCAGTTGGAGGTTTGCTTACTCTACGAGAAGGAGAGTACATAGAATACCTTGTTGATAACGAGACTAATGAGATGTTATATGTATATAGCAAAGGACTTGATAAATCTTATAAGTTGGAAGGAACTCTACAACCATTGAAAGAACTTGATAATGGTAAAATAACTATCAAAAATGATAAGGCAGTAAGTTTTACATATCAAATGATAGGTAGTTTATATGATAAAGTCAAAGAAACAATATTGATTAATGACCTTATGATTAAGAAAGATGATGCACCTATTAGTAAAAAAGTTATACTTACAATTAATAATAACTTAGTAACACAGATAGATTATATTGGAAACGAAATTATGTATAATGAAATAAGTGGTATAGTTAAAGAAAATGTACCTCTACTTGGATATATAACAATAATCACTTGGGATGGAAAAGAAATAACTAAGAAATATATTAAGAAGAATGTAAAAGCCGAGAAACAACATTATTATGATAATGAAGATGAGATAGGCTATATTGATGAAGTATTTCCAGATTATCGTTTTGACCCAAGAGATTCAAAGATAGAAGATATTGAAGCTGGAGATATTGTACATATTAGGTTAGATGTCGATAATGAATATGTGTATAGCATTAGTGCTAAAACTAATTATATTGTTAAATATGGAATTATTAAGCAAGTAGTAAATAATGGAATTAATGGACTTAGATTAAGAGTTGAACTAAGTGATGGCAGTTCAAGAATATATAATATTAATTCTAATGTTCCAGTTAAGAGAGCGGATAAAGTAGTATGGCAGAACGAATTAAAAGAAGGACAAGTTATAAAAATGCTTGTGAATCAAGCAGTTTTTGAACCTGGTACAATAACTGAAACTATAAAAGAAATTCTGATTGATGAGTACGGAAATGAAGTAACTAACATATATAGAGGATCACTTGGTAAACTTAACAATGCTCAAAGAACTCTTACTATACTTAATTCTTATGAATTAACTAAAGCTGGGTGGAGAGATTATTCTAGAGCAAAAGTATTAGATGTTTCTAATAAAAACATTAAATACTATAATAACTCTAAGCAAATATCTCTTGATTATGCTATGAATAATTTAACATATGATGGAATGCAAGTATATGTTGCTATGGAAAAATATTATGATAAAGAGAAAGTTGTAAAAGTAACTTTTAGAGATGGTAGAGATTCTGTGCTTTCTCAAGATAATATAATTTATTCTAACGGCAATAACATATTTAAAATATTACAAAGACCTAATAATATAAACACTGACGATGGAACAATCGTTGTAAAAAACGGAAAGCTAGTAGAAGATAATAACATTGTATCTCCAGACTACGCTCAAGTTATACTAAACGGTTATAATAGAGCAGCAGTGGTCAACATTACTCCTGAGCCAAGTAATGCAGCTACATCTATATTTAGAGGAAGAATCAAGAATATTGATGAAAATGAACAAATGGAAGTTCAATCTTTTGCATTGCTTAGAGATATGAAATGGATATATTCACCTATTCCAAGACTATTTACTATTGATTATGAAACAATAATTATTGATGAAAATGGTATAGTTTCACAAAAAGACTTTATTGATTACTCTGAGAAAACAAAAGTTGACAATGTATATACTATTATATCAGATGGAACGAAAGCAAAATATGTTGTGGAAAATCCTTATTGTATTGATGGAGTAAAAGGTGAGATATATGAGATAGCTAATGATAACATTAAGATAAAAGATACAATTGTACTTAATAAAAATACAAATACTTGGCGTGATTTGAGTTATAGTAATAGTTATGCTGATATTAAATTACAAAATAATAGTATCATTATTAAAAACAATGAAGTCATTTCTTATGATGAGCTTGAAAAAGGTGATGTAATAAAAGTTCTTACTAATGAATACTTAATTAATAAATTAGCTTTAAATAAATCAAGAGAAGTTAATGGATATATTATTCTTGTTGAGAAATAGAACATATTGATGACTACAAAAGGAAGGATTGAATAATACATGAAGAAAACACTTGTAAAGATGATTGTTATGATGTTCACTTTTGGTTTGCTTAGCATATATGCCTATGCAGATGCAGGAGACATGGGTTATTTTGGAGGTATTTCAGAAGGAACTAATTTGCCAAAAACTATTGAAAAATATGTGCCAGTAAAGGAACAGAAAACTAAAACTATGCAATACAAGGAAATAGTTTTTATATCTGGTGAACCAGTTACATTTCAAGGTACAATTAAGGTAACTAAAAACGATGATATACTGAAAACTCAGCAAAATGGTACATATACAGAGAAGTATGATATTAAAGCAAGTAATGTTGATAAAAATGCAACTCTCGATAGAAGCATTCAATTTAAAACTTCTTTTGATCATAAAGATAGAGAGTATAGAAAACAAATTGTAACTGATTCAGAAGTAATAGACTGGAAAGATAAAATCGAAATAGATGGAGTAACATATAATTTAGATGAGGATATTTCTACATTTTCATTTAGTGGAGTAAAAGATATCACTCCTGGAGTAAGTTATTATAGTAATACAATATCTTATAACGCACATTATATAACAAGTGATAATAGAAACTTACAAATAGTCACTAATGGTTCAATAGTTGGGTATGACCAACCTTGGTCAAAAGTAGAAACTGGACAAATAACGATGGATATTCAAGATAAAGATTCACAAATGCAAATATTATTATATCCTTCTCTTGAAGCTAAGAAAACAATGTATTATGATAAAACTTCGCCTTTTCCTATAAGTTTTGACGGTACATATAATCAGAGACTAGAAAGAGAAGCTTCATTAAAATATCGAGTAACTACTAATCATCCTAACTTATCTAATAGCCAATTGAATAATAGTATATTGTTAACAACAGCAAATCAAATTGAGAAGCTACCTATTCCTGCGGGATTAGATTTCATGTTAGGACATGATGCAGAAGAAGATATTAAGAAGTTATATAGTATGGAAATATTTACAGAAATACCACATAGAAATATGATGGTTGAAGCAATGCCTAGAGGAGAATTTATCAAAAGCTTATGTATTGCTATGAATATTGATACTTCTGATTACATAGTAACTAATAGAAATAAGGACAATATGAAAGTTGTTTTTGGTGATGTATTACCAGATAATCCATTATATCCTTATATAATGGCAGCATATGATGCAAAACTTATTAAAGGGACAGGTAAAACTTTCAATATATCAAAGCCTATTCTTAGACAAGAAGCATTTGTTATCTATATAAGAGTAATTGGACTACAGAGCATAGGAGTCTCAGAAAGTCCTGCAACACATTTTACAGATGACAAAGAAATTGCTAGTTGGGCAAGAAAAGAAATACAAGCTGGTTATAAGTTAGGTATAATTAAGGCAGATAAACAAGGGAAAATATCACCAACTAAATGGTTATCAAAAGTAGAAGCTGCTGCTACAATTAATCATTTAATTGATTATCTAAGAGAAGAAATATCTACATATTATAGACAGTAATTATTGATAGTAACACCATAAAATAATATATTACCCTATATAATCTACGCTAGGCTAGTGTATCATTATAGTTCTTGTGTAAGCATGTGGGTAAAAGTTGCTTGCCATATAGCAGATAGTCGAAAGGATGAAGATAAAACATGAAAAAATATATGAAGAAAATATTAATGACAGTATTAGTTATATCAATATTAGTAACACCCGTTAATGTACAAGCAGATGAAAAGGTTGTTGAAGCAAAAGGTGAAGAGTTCAAAGCATTAATGAATCTTATAATGAATAGATATGTAGGTGACGAAGTAACAGAAGAACAATTATTCAAAGCAGCAATTGATGGTATGTTTAATGAGTTAGATGATTATTCAACTTTTTATACAAAAAAACAAGCAGATAAATTAATGGAAACTGTATCAGGAGAGTTTGTAGGAGTAGGTATTGAAATTGTGCAATCAGGAAATTGGGTTAAGGTATCAAAACCCCTTCCAAAATCACCTGCAATTAAAGCAGGAGTAAAAGCAGAAGACATTATTATTGCAGTTAATGGTGAAAGTACTGAGAATTTAACTCCTAATGAGACAGCAAATAAAATTAGGGGAGAAGAAGGAACAAAGGTCTCTATAACATTTAAAAGAGGAGAAACTAAATATACTGTAGAATTAGTAAGGTCGGTAATAAAACAAACAGCAGTTGAGACTAGGGAAGTAAATGAGCTGTTTCCTAAGTTAGATAAAGCAAGAGCAAAACAAATTACATATATCAAGATTAATTCTATTAATGCTAATGTAGCAATAGATATTGTACCTCACCTTCTAAAAGCTAAAGATAGTGGAGTGAAATATTTAATTCTAGATTTAAGAGACAATTTAGGTGGTTTTGTAGATACAGGAGTTGCTTTATGTGATTTACTTATTCCTAAAGGAAATATTCTTCATTTTGTTAACAAAGAAGGAAGAAAGACAACATTTACAACTGACTTAGAAGAAGCACCATTTGAATTAGTTGTTCTTACTAATGAGAATACTGCTTCAGCGTCAGAATTTATTGCTGCTGCTGTTAAAGAATCTGGTGCAGGTGTAACAGTTGGAGAAAACACTTATGGAAAAGGAGTTGCACAATACATATATTCTTTATCTGATAATTATGGATTAAAATTAACAACAGAGGAATTCTTATCTAGAGATGGTAATAAAATTAATAAAATCGGTGTAGCTCCAGATTATGAAGTAATTGTTCCTAATCTTATAATAAGTGGTGAAAGATTATTTCTTAATGATAAGTTAGAAGAAGTTATGCCTGTTGAGAATATATTGAAGTTTTTGGGATATGATATAGATACTCCAGATTATGTATATGATGAAAAAACAGAAAAAGCTATAACTAAATTTCAGAAAGAAAATAAACTTAGAGCATATGGAGTAGCTGACTATCCAACACTTAAAGCTCTTAATAAAAAATTAGTTGAACAAGTTGGAAAAAAAGATATACAATTAGAAAAGGCTTTAGAGGTAATTTTAAGTAAAATGAACAAAAATTAAATTTGTCTATTGACTAATTGAGTAACTAATAATAAAATAAAGAAGTTGTATAAAATTAGAAAATAATGTAGTGCAATAATTGACAAGTATATAGAAATCTTATTAAAGTATATTTAGTTATATTAGAATTAGTATAAGATATATTTTGATAAGAGAATTATGAAAAGTAGTAAGGACGAAAATGTTTAAACTACTTTTTATAGAGCAATTATTTAAGATTACATTTGAAATAGTAGAATAATGATGTTGCTATGTCTGTTAATAGGTTATGAAATAATATGGCATAATAACTGATATCTATTAAACTATAAACTAGTAAGAAAATAAAATAATACTATGAGGTGAAATTAGGATGCAAACGAAATACATTTTTGTAACAGGAGGTGTTGTTTCCGGACTTGGAAAGGGTATAACCGCAGCTTCACTTGGAAGATTATTAAAAGCTAGAGGTAAAAAAGTAACGATTCAAAAATTTGATCCTTACATTAATATTGACCCCGGTACAATGAGTCCGTATCAACATGGAGAGGTATTTGTCACTGAAGATGGTGCTGAAACAGACTTAGATCTTGGACATTATGAAAGATTTATTGATGAAAATTTAAGTCAATATAGTAATATTACTACAGGTAAAATCTATTGGTCTGTACTTAATAAAGAAAGAAAAGGCGAATTTCTAGGAGCCACTGTACAAGTTATTCCACATATTACTAATGCTATCAAAGAAAGAGTATATAGAGTTGGTAAAAGTGCTGGGTCAGACATTGTTATTACAGAGATTGGTGGAACAGTTGGTGATATTGAAAGTTTACCATTCTTAGAAGCTATAAGACAAGTATCTGCTGAAGTAGGAAAAGAAAATGTATTATACATTCATGTAACACTAATTCCTTACCTCGCTAAAGCTGGAGAGATGAAGACAAAACCAACTCAACACTCTGTAAAAGAATTACGTTCAATAGGTATATTACCAGATATACTAGTATGTAGAACAGAGCATGAGTTATCAGATGAAATGAAACAAAAAATGGCTCTATTTTGTAATGTTAACAAAGAATGCATTATTCAAAATTTAGATGCTGATACTTTATATGAAGTACCATTAATGTTAGAAAAAGAAGGACTAGCTAATATTGTTTGTGAGAAACTTAGCTTGAATTGTCTTGAACCAGATTTGACTGAGTGGACAGACATAATAAATAGAGAAAAATCTATGGATAACTTAGTGAAAATAGCATTAGTAGGTAAATATGTTGAATTACATGATGCTTATATATCTATAGTAGAGTCATTAAAACATGCTGGAATTCATCATAAAACTAAGCTAGAAGTATTATGGATTAATTCAGAAGAAGTAGATAGTGAAAATGTTACTAAGTATCTTAAAGATGCTGATGGTATATTAGTACCAGGTGGTTTTGGAGATAGAGGTATTGAAGGTAAGATTATAGCTGTTCAATACGCTAGAGAAAATAAAATACCATTCTTAGGTATCTGTTTAGGAATGCAGTGTGCAGTAATTGAGTATGCAAGAAACGTATTAGGATATGAAGGTGCTCATAGTTCAGAACTTAATCCTGATACTAAATATCCTGTTATTGATTTAATGCCTGAGCAAAAAGATATAGATGAATTAGGCGGTACTATGAGACTTGGAGCTTATCCATGTAAAGTAGTTGATAATTCACTTGCATATGAAGCATATAATACAGAGTTAATATATGAGAGACATAGACATAGATATGAGTTTAATAACGAATATAGAGATGAAATAACGAAAGCTGGGCTTAGCATAGTTGGTGTTTCACCTGACGATAGACTAGTAGAAATGGTTGAGATTAAAGATCATCCATGGTTTATTGGAGTTCAGTTCCATCCAGAATTCAAATCAAGACCTAACAGAGTACATCCATTATTTAGAGACTTTGTAGGTGCAAGTATAAAAGCCAAGACAAATTAATGTCTTGGCTTCACTTTTTTGCTTTATTTTTTATATCCTTTAATTCCAACAATATACATTCCAGCTAAATCTACTTTTACCATTTTCTTAACAGGTAATACTTTAAATACTTTTTCATCACACATTAAAGTAGTAATTTTAGGGCCGATTTTTGCTTTAACCAAAGGTAACTTTCTCATACGCATATATTTAGGAATCTGGTCTTGTACAATTTTTGGTAAGTTTGAATCTTTGACTTTCTGTTTCTTTTTATCTATAACAAGTATAGAAGTTGTCATTTTGTTTTGATTAATCATTGTTTGCTGTTCATCAGCTTTTCCTTGAAGTTTTCTACCTACAAAATATAGGATTACAAGAATAACTGCGATAATTCCTAAAACTAGTAATAGAATCTGCCACCAATTCATAGGTGTACCTCCTTATATGAATCTTATTAAATACGTTCTTTATATTTTATCATTAAATCAATTAAAAATCAAAGAGGAAATTTGTAATAGAACAAATTTCCTCAATAAGTTTTATTGAATATTAGAATTATTAACTATTAAGAAGTCCAATAGTTATTTCTCTAATATAAGAAGCACTTTTTTTTCGATTTTCTTCAGATAGTTCACTTAGTATAATAGGTTCACCAAAGTTAAGTTTAACATTACTTTTCTTAATTGATAGATGGTCATTGTTTTCAAAAATATCATCAGTTCCTTGAATACTAAAAGGAATAACTGGTACATTAGCTTTTTGTGCAAGTTTAAGACTTCCTTGCTTAAAAGGTAGCGGTTCTTCAGATATTTTATTTCTAGTTCCTTCTGGGAATATAACTAAAGGATGACCTGATTTTAATAATTCAATACCTTCAAGAATGGTTTTCAATGCCTTTCTTGGGTTCTCTCTATCAATAGGTAAGCTACCAATTACAATCATAAGTAAATTAAGATATGGTACTTTTGTAACTTCTTTTTTTCCTATAAAGCCAAAAGGTCTATTAATAGTATTAATTAATAAAACTATATCAAATATACTTCTATGATTACCAACAAATAAAACTGTTTCATCTGGTATGTTTTGTAAACCTGTAATAGTTATTTTACTACCAGTTAAAAACATAATACCTTTTGTTAAACCTGTAACTAAAGTTTTACTAATTTCATATTGCTTTGTTTTTGAAAATAACCCTACTGCAAAACATATTATAAGTATGGGTAATGTAATAATAATATATATACCAATAAATATAACAATTATTACTGATCTCATTTAATCACCTTATCCACTATAGTTTTCTATACATTATAAGCTTAAGACTATATGAGTGCTTTGATAACTATGTCACAAGTTAGTTACGAATATAGACTATATGCTTATATATGTTAATCATTATTATATCATTAATAATATTTTTTCGCCATATTTATTATATAATTTACTTCAACATGGACTGGTTTCTCCCAAATAGTATAGTAATTTGCTTTAATCTGTGGATAATATTATTATTTAGCATATCTTCTGTGTATCTCCATTGCCAATTACCCATAGATGTACCAGGTAAATTCATCCTTGCATTAGTATCAAGAGATAAAATATCTTGTAAAGGTACTATTGCCATCTGTGAAACTGAGCTAAAACAAGTTCTAATAAAATCCCAGCTTATATTATTAGCATCAGTATTCATATATCTTCTGACTTTGTCTTTCTTATTTTCGTCTACTTTTTGATACCATCCAACTGTTGTATCATTGTCATGAGTGCCACTATAGCATATAGTGTTAAATGTATAATTATGAGGAAGAAAATCATTGTCTTTCATATCTTCAAAAGCAAATTGTAATATTTTCATTCCAGGTAAATTATAATCATCTCTCAATTTTTTTACTTCATCTGTTATAATGCCTAAATCTTCTGCAATAATAGGTAAATCATTACCTAGAGAATGACAAATAGCATCAAACAAATCATTTGAAGGCCCTTTTTTCCAAGTGCCATTAATAGCTGTTTTGTTACCATATGGAATAGACCAATAACTTTCAAATCCACGAAAATGATCAATCCTAATAATATCAACTAATTGAAGATTATGTGATAACCTGCTTATCCACCACTTATAATTAGTTTTTTTGTGTATAGCCCAATTATATAATGGATTACCCCATAACTGACCAGATTCACTAAAGTAATCAGGAGGGACACCTGCTACATCTGTTGGATAGCCATTAGAATCAAGTGAAAATAGTTCTCTATTAGCCCATACATCACTGCTATCATATGATACAAATATTGGTATATCACCTATAATTTTAATACCATTTTTGTTAGCATAATTTTTCAGATCAGTCCATTGCTTATAGAAAATATACTGAATGAATTTATAATAATTAACTTCTGTATATAGTTTTTCCCTCCACAAATCTTTTGATTCCTGTGTTGGGTTAGCAATAGTTGTGTCCCACTCACTCCATACTTTACCACCAAAATAATCTTTGCATGCCATGAAGAGAGCATAATCATCTAGCCATTGTTTATTGTTATTACAAAATAATTCATATTCTTTAATTAATATATTATTGCTTGACTTATTAAAGTTGCTATATGCTTTTTTTAGTAGAGAAAATTTATAGTTAATAACTAATCCGTAATCAATTTTATGAGAATGAAATGAGTGAGAGTTATTAATATCTTCATAATCTAATAGATTTTCTTCAATTAATTTATCTGGGCTTATAATAAGAGGTTGCCCTGCAAATGATGAAAAGGATTGATAAGGTGAATCGCCAAAACCTGTAGGACCAATAGGAAGTATTTGCCATAATGATTGTTTGCTTTCTATGAGAAAATCAATGAAATGATAAGCTAAATAACCTAAATCTCCTATTCCATATGGGCTTGGTAAAGAAGTAGGGTGTAGAAGTACACCAGATATTCTTTCATTTATATTTTCTGTATTTGTGTCTTTCAATAACATCACCCCAAGTATTTATTTGTTTTATAGTATATATGAATAATATAGAAAATGTGACCTTCATATAATAAATATTCATATGTATATAAAAGTTAGTTATAGTATGAACTAAAAAGAGTGCATTTAACCATAAGTATAACTATTGGAATAATCTAATTATTGACAAGATGTACAGTAATTATAAATAATGTTGAAAAGATGGTACTAGTAATATATATTGGATGCGTATTGTTAGAATAAAAGTAAAGAAATAGGTTAGATATGAAGGGATTTATTAGTTATTTTCATACCTAACCTAATGTACATAATTAAATATCTATCTGTCTTGTTTGAATTCTTTTATCATAGTTTGTTTTAGATCATATAGTTCTTGCGATAAATCAACATATACTGTCTGAGGATTAATGAGTCTTCTTGATTCATCCCATAAAGTTGATAATTCTTGTTCGCAATATTTTTTAATATCAAAAGTGCTTGGTGACTTATATACACATTTTCCTTGTTGAAATATTGGTACAAGAAGGTCTTTTGTATAGTAAGAGTTAGGTTTTAGTTCCATTTTCTTCCAAGTAGCTTTTGGGTCAAATAGAACTAGAGGTTTTGATGAATCAATAGTTTCATGATTAAGAGCTATTAAATCAGCTTTAATTTTTCCTGTGTTTTTATCATAGATTCTAAATATTTTTTTATTACCTGGGTTAGTAATTTTACCTGGGTTTTCTGATATTTTCATTTTAGGAATATAAGTCCCTTCTTCATATTTAGCAGATAATTTATATACACCGCCAAAAGAAGGACAACCTTTTGAAGTTATGAGATTAGTACCAACTCCCCATAAAGTAATCTTAGCTCCTTGTAATTTTAAATCCCTAATTAGATATTCGTCTAAATCACTAGATGCACTAATTATTGCATCTTCAAAACCTGCATCATCTAACATTTTTCTTGCTTTTTTAGATAGATAAGATAAATCACCACTATCTAGTCTAATTCCATAAAATCCTAATTTGACACCCTGTTCTCTAAGTTCCCTAAACACTGTAATTGCATTAGGAACACCTGATTTTAGAGTATCATATGTATCAACTAATAATAAACAAGTAGTAGGATATAGATGTGCATATTTTCTGAATGCTGTTAGCTCATCTGGAAAGCTCATTACCCAACTATGTGCATGAGTTCCTTTAGCTGGAATATCAAACATTTTACCCGCTAATACGTTAGAAGTGGCACTACAACCACCAATTACTGCGGCTCTAGCTCCATAAATTCCTGCATCAGCGCCTTGGGCTCTTCTAAGTCCAAATTCTAGAACAACATCATCACCTGCCGCCCATTTAACACGTGCTGCTTTTGTAGCAATTAGACTTTGGTGATTAATAAGTGTTAATAAAGCGGTTTCAATAAGTTGAGCTTCACATAATGGTGCAACGATTTTAAGTAAAGGTTCATTAGGAAACACAACAGTTCCTTCTGGTACTGCGTAGATATCACCAGTGAATCTAAAAGTTCCAAGATAATCTAAAAACTCATCTGAAAAAACATTTTGATCTCTTAGATAACTTATGTCTTCATCAGAGAAATTAAGATTATTTATATAGTCAATTGCTTGGTCAAGTCCAGCGGCAATTGCGAAGCTACTACCATGAGGGTTAGAGCGATAGAATAAATCAAAAACAGCTATTTGATTATATGAATCTAAGTTATGATAACCCTGCATCATAGTTAATTGATAAAAATCTGTTAGCAATGTTAAATCAACATTTGCCATTTTTATTCCTTCTTTCTTATATAAAGTATGTTAAATAACCTATAAAATATTTGCATTACATTTTTCTATAGTTTATACTATTATAGCATAACATTCAAGGTTTTTTGGATAAACTAGCTAATGTATTATTAGTTATTATGAGGGAATATGTTTAATAATATTTTATAAAATACATATAAGAAAAATGGAAGGAATGACGTAATATAATGAATAAAAAAACTTTACCTATATTAGCACTTATTTCTTGTTTTTTATGGGCAAGTGCTTTTCCAGTATTAAAAATAACTTATGAATTACTTAATATGAACTCTAATGATATTTATTCAAAAGTACAACTTGCAGGGTATAGATTTTTGCTTGCGGCTATTATTATTTTTGTTATTTATATGATTATATACAAGAAACTACCAAAGTTTTCACTAAAAGATTTTAAACTATATTTGTTGTTAGGATTATTTCAGACTACACTTCAGTATTTCTTTTTCTATAATGGGTTAGCTAATACTTCTGGAGTAAAGGCTGCTGTATTATCTTCTAGTGGTACTTTTTTTGTAGTTATACTTGCACATATTGTATACACAGATGATAAAATTACTTTTAATAAAATTATTGGTTTGTTATCTGGTTTTATAGGAATTATTGTGATTAATATGGATAATATTGGTTCTACAAGTGATTTTTTCAATATATCATTAATGGGTGAAGGATTTTTAATATGTGCTGGTTTAGTTAGTGCTATAGGTACAATACTTGCAAAGAATATTATGAAAGGCAGAAATCCTTTTATTGTAACAGGTGGTCAAATGCTAATGGGTTCTATTATATTATTAATAGTAGGTCTTATAGGAAATGGTGGACAGGTTATAGAGTTTAATAGTAAAGCATTCTCGCTATATGTCTATTCAGCATTTTTATCTGCAATTGCATTTTGTATATGGTATTACTTACTTAGGAAATTTAAAGCTACAGAGGTTACTATATATAAATTTCTTATTCCTATATTAGGAGCAATATTATCAGTTTTATTTATAAGAGAAGAAACATTTAATAAGTATATAATAGTTGGACTTTTATTTGCTTCAGGTGGAATATATATCGTAAACAAAATAAATAGTAATTACAAAAACAATTAGTACATTATAGGCATTAAAGCTTTTCATTTCCATACTTTACAAAGTCATTGATAAAGGTTATAATGGTGTAATATATAGTTGTATGTATTTAAAGCCCTTCATCAATTGGTGTAGGGCTTTGACTAAAATATTAGTTCGTGTTTACATAACATGGACAACTAATTGAAAAGAATATCTTATATAAGAGATAATATAAATTAGGAGGTATCAAGGTGTATAAGAAAGTATCGACTGATCTGAATTTTAGAGATCGTGAAAAAGAAATACTTAATTTTTGGAATGAAAATGATATTTTTAAGAAAAGTATTGAATTAAGAAAGGATGGACCTACTTACACTTTCTATGATGGACCACCAACGGCTAATGGAAAGCCTCATATTGGACATGTTCTAACTAGAGTTATAAAAGATTTAATTCCTAGATATAGAACTATGAAAGGATATAAAGTTCTTAGAAAAGCAGGCTGGGATACTCATGGTCTACCTGTTGAATTAGAAGTAGAGAAATTACTTGGTCTTGATGGAAAAGAACAAATTGAAGAATATGGTCTTGAACCATTTATTGAAAAATGTAAAGAGAGTGTATGGAAATATAAAGGTATGTGGGAAGATTTCAGTGGTACAGTTGGATTCTGGGCTGATATGGAAGATCCATATGTAACATACCATAATGAATACATTGAATCTGTTTGGTGGATTCTTAAGCAAATATGGGAAAAAGATTTATTATATAAAGGTCATAAAATCGTTCCATATTGTCCACGTTGTGGAACACCTCTTTCTAGTCATGAAGTTGCACAAGGCTACAAAGATGTAAAAGAAAAATCAGTAATTGCTAAATTCAAAGTAAAAAATGAAGATAATGTGTATATATTAGCGTGGACTACTACACCTTGGACATTACCTTCTAACGTTGCTTTATCTGTTAATCCAAAAGAAACATATATTAGAGCAAAAGTTAATAATGAAGTATATATTCTTGCAGAAGCATTAGCTGATAGAGTATTAGGTGAAGAATATGAAGTAATTGGAAGTTGTACAGGAAAAGATTTAGAATATACAGAGTATGTTCCATTATTTGACTTTGTTACTCCGGATAAAAAAGCATATTATGTTGCTTGTGCAGATTTTGTTACATTATCAGATGGTACAGGTGTAGTTCATACAGCACCAGCTTTTGGTGAAGACGATGCACAAGTAGGAAGAAAATATGATTTACCATTCGTTCAGCTTGTAGATGAACAAGGAGAGTTTGTTGAGGCAGTAACTGAGTGGAAGGGAATATTTGTTAAGAAAGCTGATCCAATGATTATTAAGCATTTAGAAGAAAAAGGTTTATTATTCCATGCTCTTGATTATGAGCATTCTTATCCATATTGTTGGAGATGTGATACACCGCTTCTATATTATGCAAGAGATACATGGTTTATCAAAATGACAGAAGTTAGAGATAGACTAATTAAAAATAACGAACAAATTAAATGGTTACCAGAATCTATAGGTACTAAGAGATTTGGAAACTGGTTAGAAAATGTTATGGATTGGGGATTAAGCCGTGATAGATATTGGGGTACACCACTTAATATCTGGGAATGTGAATGCGGTCACCGTCACGCAATTGGAAGCATAGAAGAACTTAAAAAAATGAGTGACAATTGTCCAGATGATATAGAACTTCATCGTCCATATATTGATGATGTTTTAATTAACTGTCCAGAATGTAGTAAGAAGATGAAGAGGGTAACCCCTGTTATTGACTGTTGGTTTGATTCAGGAGCTATGCCTTATGCACAATGGCACTATCCTTTTGAAAATAAAGAAATATTTGAAGATAACTTCCCAGCTGATTTTATTAGTGAAGCAGTTGACCAAACTAGAGGTTGGTTCTACTCACTATTAGCTATATCAACAGTATTATTTGATAAGCCAGCATTTAAGAATGTTGTTGTACTTGGACTTGTTCAAGATGAAAATGGACAGAAAATGTCTAAATCAAAAGGAAATGCAGTTGATCCTTTTGAAGCACTTGAAAAACACGGTGCAGATGCAGTTAGATGGTATTTCTATAATAACAGTGCTCCTTGGCTTCCTAATAAGTTCTACGATAACGCAGTTGTTGAAGGACAAAGAAAGTTCATGGGAACATTCTGGAATACTTATGCATTCTATGTGTTATATGCTAATATTGATCAGTTTGACCCAACAAAATATGAACTTGATTATGATAAATTATCATTAATGGATAAATGGTTATTATCTAAGCTTAATACATTAATTAAAACAGTAGATAATAATCTTGATAACTACTTAATTACAGAATCAACAAGAGCTATTGCAGAATTTGTTGATGACCTAAGTAACTGGTATGTAAGAAGAAGTAGAGAGAGATTCTGGCAAAAAGATATGCCACAGGATAAAGTTAATGCATATATGACATTACACACTGCTCTTACTACTTTAGCAAAAGTTACAGCTCCATTTATACCATTTATGGCAGATGAGATATATAGAAATCTTGAATACAATTTCAATAACGAAGCTCCAGAAAGTGTACATCTATGTGATTTCCCAGTTGCTAATGAAGAAATCATTGACTTAGAGCTTGAGAAAAATATGGAATTAGTATTGAAAATCGTTGTAAGTGGTAGAGCTTGTAGAAATAGTGCTAATATTAAAAACAGACAACCTATAGGTAAGATGTATGTAAAATCATCATTTGATTTACCAGAATTATATAAAGAAATAGTTTCAGAAGAGCTTAATATAAAAGAGGTATTATTTACTGATGATGTTAGAGAATTTACAACTTATAACTTCAAGCCTCAACTTAAGACAGTTGGACCAAAATACGGAAAATTATTAAATCAGATTAGAACATTACTTCAAGATGGTGATGGTAATATGATGATGGATGAATTAAAAACTAATGAAATGTTAAAATTTGATATAGATGGCACAATTGTTGAACTTGCAGAAGAAGACTTATTAATTCAATCAACTAAAAAATCAGGATATGAATCTAATACTGACAAAGATGTAACAGTTGTTATTGATACTAATTTATCTAATGAACTTATTGAAGAAGGATTAGTTAGAGAAATAATAAGTAAAATTCAAACTATGAGAAAAGAAGCTGATTTTGAAGTTACTGACCATATTAAGATATATGTTGATGATAATGAGAAATTAATTGGTATTATTAATAACAATAAAGAAGAAATCTTATCAGAAACATTAGCAGAAGAGCTTAATATATGTAAGAATGAAGATGCTTACTCAAAAGAATGGAAAATAAATAGCGAACCAATTTATTTAGGGGTACAAAACATTAAATAAATAGATAAGTAATATATAAAATTATTATTGAAGATGATAATTCTATTTTGATTAACAGAATAGAACTATCATCTTTTTTTAATTTTTTTATTAAATTATTAGTAAAAAAAATTAAATTTAGGCATAATATGTAACATAGCATACATGAATCCATTGAGAAAAATAATCGTAATGGAAAGGGATGAGAATGAGTATGAATAGATTGGATGTTACTGTTGAGGAATTAAAGGAAGCCATACTGGAGAATATAAAAAATCAATTTAGAAAAACAATAGATCAAGCTTCAAAAGAGCAGATATTTCAAGCAGTTGCTTTTGCGGTAAGAGATATAATTGTTGACCAATGGATTGAAACACATAAGACTTATGAAGATAAAGACCCTAAAATAGTTTATTATCTATCAATGGAATTTCTTATGGGAAGAGCACTAGGAAATAACATACTGAATATGAAAGTATATGACGTAGTTCAGCAAGTATGTGATGAACTAGGGCTTGATCTTAATGTTATAGAAGATCAAGAACCTGATGCAGGGCTTGGAAATGGTGGTCTTGGAAGGCTTGCTGCATGTTTTTTAGATTCTCTATCAACTCTTGAATATCCTGCGTATGGTTGTGGGATACGATATAGATATGGTATTTTTGAACAAAATATTGTAGATGGATATCAAGTAGAAAAACCAGATGAATGGTTAAAAAACGGAAATCCATTTGAAGTTAGAAGAGATGAGTACGGTGTAGAGATTAAATTTCTTGGAAATGTAAGGGTTGTTAAAGATGATGAGGGAAGAGATAGATTTATTCAAGAAAATTATCAATCAATTAAAGCAGTTCCTTATGATATACCAATAGTTGGATATAACAATAATACCGTTAATACTTTAAGATTATGGGACGCAGAAGCTATAGTCAATTTTGACTTAGAATGTTTTGATAGAGGTGAATATAATAAAGCAGTTGAACAGAGAAATCTAGCTAAAACAATTGTTGAAGTTTTATATCCTAATGATAACCATTATCAAGGCAAGGAGCTTAGATTGAAACAACAATACTTTTTTGTATCTGCAACAGTACAACAAGTAGTTAAAAAATTCAAACAAAAACATAGTAATATACATGATTTACCTAGTAAAGTTGTTTTTCATATTAATGATACTCATCCATCTCTAGTCATACCAGAATTAATGAGAATATTATTAGATGAGGAAGGACTTGAATGGGAAGATGCATGGGAAATAACAACAAAAACATGTGCATACACTAATCATACTATTATGAGTGAAGCTCTAGAAAAATGGCCTATAGAATTACTTAGTAGATTATTACCAAGAATATATATGATAATTGAAGAAATTAATAGACGCTTTTGTAGAAGATTAACTGATGAATTTAATTTAAGTAATGATAAAGTCCATGATATGTCTATTATAATGGATGGATTAATTAAAATGGCGTGGATGAGTATTGTTGGTAGTTATTCAGTTAATGGAGTTGCTAGATTGCACACAGAAATTCTAAAGACAGAGGAGTTAAAAAACTTCTATGAGATATTTCCGGGGAAATTTAACAATAAAACTAATGGAATTACACAAAGAAGGTTTTTACTTCACGCCAATAAAGAGCTTGCTAAGTTCATTACTAATAGAATTGGAGATAGTTGGATAACAGATTTACCTAAGTTGAAAAATCTTGAAAAATTTATTGATTATGAACAAGATCAGAGAGAATTTATGAAGATTAAATACGATAATAAAGTAAGATTGGCACAATATATTAAAGAGCATAATAATATTGATGTTGATCCAAGATCTATATTTGATATACAGATTAAACGGCTTCATGAATATAAAAGACAGTTAATGAATATTTTGCATGTAACTTATTTATATAATAAATTATTAGAGAATCCAGAGTTAGATATAATGCCTAGAACTTTTATATTTGGAGCAAAAGCGGCACCAGGTTATAGAAGAGCAAAGCTGATTATTAAGTTTATTAATAGTGTGGCAAATGTGATTAATAACGATAAAAATATTAATGATAAAATAAAAGTTGTATTTATAGAAAATTATAATGTTTCTAATGGGGAAATTATGTTTGCAGCAGCAGATGTAAGTGAGCAAATATCTACTGCTAGTAAAGAAGCTTCTGGAACAGGTAATATGAAGTTTATGTTAAATGGAGCAGTTACTATAGGTACTATGGATGGAGCTAATATTGAGATTGTTGAAGAAGTAGGGCAGGATAATTGCTTTATATTTGGTTTATCGTCAAAAGAAGTTATTAGACTTCAACATGAGAATTGTTATGACCCTTGGGAGTTATATAATAATAATGCAGATATTAGAAAAGTAGTAACTCAGTTTATTAATGGTTTTTATTGTCCAGATGACCCAGATTTATTTAGAGAGTTATATGATTCTCTTCTTAATGATTATAGACCAGATCCATATTTTATTTTAAAGGATTTTGAGAGTTATAAAGAAGCACAGGAAAAGATTGATTTGGCTTATAGGAATCAGAAAGAGTGGGCTCGGATGAGTATGTTAAATACTGCAAATAGTGGGAAGTTTTCTGCTGATAGGACTATTGAGCAGTATGCAAGTGAGATATGGGGGCTTGAGAAGACGCCTGTTATAATAGAGCGTTAGGTTTACAAAAATAAATAGGGTTATTTGGGGAAAAGGCAGGTTATTATGAGGTCAGGGTATGTGGTGTTATAATAACTTGCCTTTCCCTGAGAAGCGGACGGTCTGCGTTATTATAACACCACATACCCTTCTTTAATGAATTTAAGCAATTTTCTAAAAACTAAGTAGACTTTTAATTGATTCGTAGTAGTCCATATGATAATATTAACAAGACGTATGAAATAGCAAGAAAAAATAGTATGTATAAAATAACGTGTCACCTACGGAATTATAGAAATAATTACGAAAAATATGGGTTTCAATAATAACTCAAGATGATCAAAGGGGGAAACTACATGAGCTATTCAATTGGAGAAGTATCTGCGAAAACAGGTCTTACAGCACCTACAATAAGATATTATGAAAAAGAAGGTGTTCTACCTCATATAAAGCGAAATAATAAAGGCATCAGAGAATTCAATGATGATAATATATTCTGGATCGATTTAATTAGATGTCTAAGGGGAACTGATATGTCTATTAATGATATAAAGAGCATTGTAGATTTAAGTCTAGAAGGAGAACATACTGTTGAGAAGAGAAAGGTAATATTACAAAATCATAAGAAAAAAATATGGTCACAGATTGATGAACTACTAGAAATCATAGCAAAAATTGATAGGAAAATTGATAATTGTGGTAGTTGTTGTAAAAAGAAATAAAAAAACTCTAAGAAATTTTAAGTTATATTTTAAAACTATGAAAAATATAGTTTTGAAATATGACTTATTTTTTATTGAAATAAAAGAGTTATAAAATATAGTATAACTTTAATTTCAAAAAGAAATAAAATAACACTTGACTTAAAGTCGACTTTAAGATTTATACTACTAAGTAGTATGATTAAATTTTAACTTTATAACAAATATATTATAATATTTGACATGATAAAGTCATAAGTTAGTACCATTTAAAAACTGTAAATTTAGAAGGAGGGAAAGTTACGTATAGGTGAATTTATTGAAGAAGAGAATATCAGATTTAATATCATAGATAAATAATAGGAGGTAAATTTTTATGGAAAAAGTAGATTTTAATGATAATCTTAATAAGTTAACACAACAACTCCCACAGGGTGTATTTCTTACTGTTAAAGACGGTGAGAAAATTAATACTATGACTATAGGTTGGGCTTTAAGCGGAAGAATATGGAATGAAAATTGTTTGCTTGTGGCTGTAAGATATTCAAGGCATACTTATGAAATGATGGAAAATACAGATGAATTTGTTGTAAGCGTACCAAAAGAAGGAGTAATGAAAAAGGAGCTAAGCTTTTGTGGTACAAAATCTGGAAGAGATTTTGATAAATTTAACGAGTGTAATCTAACACCATTTTATGTTGATGAAAGTAATGTTCCTTTGATTAAAGAATGTGATCTTCATTTTGTATGTAAAAAGGTATATCAACAATCAATGGAACCTTCCTTAATAGGAGCAGATTTTATTCATAAAAAGTACTGTGATAAAGATTATCATGTTATGTATTATGGGCAAGTAATAAGCACTTATAAAAATGATTAGTTGATTATTATCTATTCAATACGACAAAAGGAGTGAAAGTATGAAGTACAGAATATTAGGTAAAACTGGATATAATATATCAGAAGTATCCTTCGGTGGATGGGCTATTGGAGGAAGTTGGGGAAAAGTAGACGACAATATAAGCATGAAAGCACTTGAAGAAGCAGTTGATAATGGTATAAATTTCTTTGACACAGCAGATATATATGGAGATGGTAGAAGTGAAAGATTGATTGGAAAATTATCAAAGAATAGTAAAGATAAAATCTATATAGCAACTAAAGCAGGAAGAAGACTAAATCCACATACAGCCGAGCAATATACTATTAATAATATAAGAAGTCATGTAGAACGAAGTTTACAAAATTTAAAAGTAGAGTGTTTAGATTTACTTCAACTTCATTGCCCACCAACAGAAGTATATTATAATGAAGAATTATTTCATGGATTGAGTGAAATGAAGAAGGAAGGATTAATTGCTAATTATGGAGTAAGTGTTAAAAAGATTGAAGAAGCGTTAAAAGCAATTGAATATGAAGATGTTTCAACTGTACAAATTGTTTTCAATATGTTTAGACATAAACCAGCAGAAGAATTTTTGGGAAAAGCAAAAGAAAATAATATTGGAGTTATTGCAAGAGTTCCACTAGCAAGTGGATTACTAACAGGTAAAATGAATAAAGATACAGTTTTTGAAAAAAATGATCATCGTTTCTATAATAAAAATGGTGAGTCTTTTGGACTAGGAGAAACATTCTCAGGTGTTAACTATGAAACTGGTCTTGAAGCAGTTGAAATCCTTAAAAAAATAAAGCCAGAAGGAATGACATTAGCACAATTTGCTCTTAAATGGATTCTAATGAATGATGGTATTAGTTGTGTTATTCCAGGAGGAAAAACTCCAGAGCAAATAAGACAAAATGCTGAAACTTGTAATGTTAAGGAAATATCACCTAACGTAATGAAAACTGTAGCTGAAATATATAATCAATATATTAAAGAACAAGTACATAATTTATGTTAGCAATATATACTAAGAGTTTTTTATAAAAATATAAGTAAGGGTCAAAAATTCATCGTTTTTGACCCTTAACTTATTCATAAGTGGTTAATATCATTAAAAGAGTTAGTAAATCTTCTATTTCTGAGTTTTTATTTAGCTTTGTTTTAATGGTAATCTTCATATTATAACACTCACTTACATATACATATTGTATTAAGTGGACAACTAGCATATAGCTAATTACATAATTATAAGCTATAACTATTTTGGGAAGGATGAGTGTAAGTGAGGGAAAAAGTCATATCTATATTGTTAATTATAATAATAATTTGTTTTATTCCAATATTTATTACGACGTTGATAAAAGGAATTCCCAAAAACTACAAGAAAGAAGTTGATACACAAGTTCAGCAGAGTCAGAGTGTTAGAGTAATGGTTAATGACGAGGAACAAGTTATTAAGTTAGAAGACTATCTTATTGGTGTCGTGGCGGCTGAAATGCCAGTTAATTTTTATGATGAAGCATTAAAAGCACAGGCGGTAGCTGCAAGAACATATACATTAAAAAAATTGAAGAGTGAAGAGAAGTTTATATTTACTTCCAATGAACAAGCATTTATTACAAAGCAAGAGATGGAAACTAGATGGGGAACTAATAATTTTGCAAAAAACTATAATAAGATAAAAAAAGCAGTACAAGAAACTAAGAATGAAGTTATCGCATATAAAGGAGAGTTAATTGAAGCTGTTTTTCATTCAACAAGTGCAGGAAAGACTCAATCGGCAAAAGAAGTGTGGGGAGAGGATATTCCTTATCTAGTAAGTGTTGAAAGTAGTGAAGATATTAACTCACCAGAATATTTACATAAAAGAGTATTTACTAAAGAAGAATTTATAGAAAAAATCAAAGAAAATGAACAAGATTTTCAAACATACTCAAAAGAATTAGTCAGTGAAATTCAGATAATTAACAGGACTCCAGAAGGATATATAGCAAAAATACAAGTTGGAAATAAAATATTAGAAGGAGAAAAGATTAGAAATTATCTAGGGCTTGAATCAAGCAATTTTACTATACAAAATGCAGATGGAAAAATAGAAATTTTATGTAAGGGGTATGGGCATGGTGTTGGAATGAGTCAGTATGGAGCTGATTTCTTAGCACAGAAAGGATATAATTATAAAGAAATTCTTAATTATTATTATACTAATATAGAAGTTACTACAAATTAATAAATGTAATATATTTTTTATGAATATAATATCCAGTCTCTGGCAATAATATAGTTGTAACAATCTAGACGCAATAATTAATATAAATTTATTGCCGAGGATACTAAGAATATGAGGTGATATTATGAAACTAAAAAATATAATTGCATACATAAAAAGAAAGCAGTTTTATTTTGCATTATTTACATGCTGCTTAACAATCTTTTTAATTGCAATTTTAGTATGGACTAGACCAAAAACAGAAAACCAAGAAATTGCGAGTTTGAATGGCGAAGGAATAAATAGCGAGACTACAGATGTTACAAGTAATCTTGTAGATAATGAAGAAAATGTAGATATTGATGATGAAGAAGCAGTTGAAACTAGTACAGTATCTAATCCTATTACTATAGGTACAGAAGAAGTAGTAGGAGAAGATGAAGAAGAAGTGGTAAAAGAACCCGTAAAAGAGAAAAAACCAGAGAAAACGGAAGATGTAGTTTTAGAAATTACTCCAGTAGTTAAGCCTAATATAACTTTTAATGAGCAAGAAAAAATGATTTGGCCAGTTAATGGTGACATTTTAATACCTTATAGCAGTGAAACACCAGTTTACTTTAAAACACTTGATCAATATAAAGTTAATACTTCATTATATATAAAATCTGATGTTGGAACAGAAGTAAAAGTAGCTACAGAAGGTATTGTTGAAGGATTTGAATATTCTCAAGAAACAGGGATGACAGTTACAGTATATCATGGTAGTGGATATAAAACTATTTATGGACAGCTTAAAAAAGAACTGTTAGTCAAAGAAGGAGATTTAGTTAAAAAAGGTCAATTACTAGGTTATATAGAATCTCCAAGTGAATATCATGTATTGTTAGAACCACATTTATATTTCAAAGTTATGAAAGATAATGATCCAGTTAATCCTAGTGATATGATAGAATAATAATAAGTTTATATATTAGAATGGGCTACAATATAGCCCATTCTATTAATTTTATTGATTTAAAATTCTTGCAACATATATACCGCTCGCAGCTGCTTGAGATAATGAATGTGTAACACCAGAACAATCTCCTAATACATATAAACCTTTTACACAAGTTTCTAAGTTAGAATCTACTTCGATTTTGGAATTATAGAATTTTACTTCTACACCATATAATAAAGTATCTTCATTAGCTGTTCCAGGAGCTATTTTATCCAGTGCATATATCATTTCTATAATATCGTCTAGCTGGCGCTTAGGAATTACTAGACTCAAGTCACCAGGTGTTGCTTCCATTGTAGGCTGAGTAAAACATTTTTTCATACGTCTTGCACTACTACGACGTCCTTTTACTAAATCGCCAAAACGTTGCATTAGTACGCCTCCACCTAGCATATTACTAAGTTTTGCTATAGATTCTCCGTATTCATTACTATTTTTAAATGGTTCAGTAAATCTATTAGTAACAAGTAATGCGAAATTAGTATTATCTGTATGTAACTTAGGATCAGCATAACTATGACCATTAACAGTTACAATATCTCCATAATTTTCTGTTACAACTTCTCCATATGGATTCATACAAAATGTTCTTACCATATCATTATATTTCTGAGTCTTATATACAATTTTGCTTTCGTATACTTCATCAGTAATATGTTTGAAAATTAGTGCTGGAAGTTCAACTCTAACACCAATATCAACTCGATTATTTTTAGTATTGATTCCAAATTTATTACATAAGTTTCCTATCCACTTAGAGCCTGTTCTTCCAGTTGCTACTATTAATTTCTTAGATTGATAACTTGTTTTAGCTGTATCTACTGTAAATATTTCTTCAGATTTATGAATATCTGTAACTTCTGTTAAAAATTCTATATCCATTTTATCTTTAATAAAATCATACATATTAGATGCAATTACTAAGTTCCTGTCAGTGCCTAGATGTCTAACTTGTGCATCAAGTAAATGTAAGTCATGTTTTAAGGCTTTTCGTTTTAGATCACTATTTCCTGTTGAATATAATTTAGCTGATTCTCCACCCATTGATATGTTAATTTTATCTACTTCCCACATTAACTCTAATGCTTTATCATAACCAATATATTCGAATAAGTCACCACCGAAATTATTAGTAATGTTGTATTTTCCATCGGAAAAACCACCTGCACCATAAAAACCTTCCATTATAGAACAAGTTTTACATCTACATTCTTTTATACCTTTTGTTTTCTTAGGACATGTTCTCTTATCTAGAGGAAATCCTTTTTCAAGCATTAGTACTTTTTGGTTTGGATTGTTTTTTAGAAGCTCATAGGCACAAAAAACTCCTGCTGCTCCAGCACCTACTATTATAATATCATACATGGCCAACTCTCCTTTATATTTTACAATTATAATTTAATACATTGTGATTAGCCAAAAACGTCATGCTTTAGTAATGACTAATTTTAGCACCTACAATATTATATCAAAAAAATGAACAATAAAAAAGGATTAAATAAAAATGTTCGTGAAAATTGTTGGATTATAAGTGTTGATATAATTATGTGAACTAGTTATAATATATTAGAAATAATATAAAGGTCATAGAGATGCAAATGAAAGGATAATTATATGAAAAAAAGAGTTTTAATTATAATAGGCTTAGTAGCTATTTTATTATGTGGATGTAGTAGTAGATATGCAAATATTAAAGTTACTGACCATACTTATTTATTAGGAACTTTAGTTAAGATTACTATATATGGAAGAGATGTAAGTGATGAAGAGTTTCAGGAAATATTTAAAATAATTTCGGATATAGAAGATAAAGTAAGTAAAAATATTCCAGATAGTGAAATTAGTATGATTAATAACAGTAAGAGTGATGAAGTGAAAATATCTAGTGATACATATAATATTATAGAAAAAGGACTATACTATTCAACATTATCACAGGGTAAGTTTGATATTACTATTGCTCCTCTAGTTGATTTATGGGGAATAGGTTCAGAAAATGCTCATGTTCCTAATAATGAGGAAATTATGGAGGCATTAAATAGAATTAATTATAATAGAATTAACTTAATTAAAAAAAATCAAAGTATAGGCATAGTGGAAGATACTAAGATTGATTTAGGAGGAATAGCTAAAGGGTATGTGGCAGATAAAGTTTCCTCATATTTAAAAGATAATAATATGGGACATGCTGTTATTAATCTAGGAGGTAATATATTAACAGTTGGAAAAAAACCTAACGGAGATTCGTGGAAAATAGGTATTCAAAATCCATTAGACAATAGAGGTAAGGAATTAGGGATTGTAACAATAGGTGAAAAGTCAGTTGTTACATCAGGCATATACGAAAGGTATTTAGAAGAAGACGGAGTTAAATATCATCATATACTAAATCCATTTACAGGCTATCCAATTGAAAATGACTTAGTAAGTGTGACTATCATTTCAGATCATTCAGTTGATGGGGATGGTCTATCAACAGTGGCTTTTTCACAGGGATTAAAAGAAGGTTATAGTTTCGTTGAAGATATTGACAATGTAGAAGCTATATTTATAACAAAATATAATGAAGTATATTTAACAACAGGAGCAAAAGATATTTTCGAGCTTCGTAATTATAAATTTAAGATAAAGGAATTAGAGTAAATCAGTGCTTTTATAAGAAAAATACTTAATTAAACTGTTCAAATTACAAAAAATCTATATATTGTTAAGTGGTGGTTAAGTGCCATGCTATATAATTATTATTTAGCATGGCACTTTTTCGTGATCTAATAGATACTAATATGAGCAAAATTTGAGCGGAGGGATTACAAATGAATAACAGTAATTATAAACATATACAATTAAATAAAAAGTTTTTCTCTATATTGTTAATAACTTCATTTATTGTACAGTTAATATTACCATTAAATAATTTTAACAATTTGGTATATGCCAAAACAGATAATGGTTTTACAGTTTTGCAAACAATCAATAAAAGTAGTATTAGAGCTTCAGAAGAAGTTGAAGTAAAACTTAACTATGGTACAAGCGGTGATAAGAATTTTTATAATACTAAGATTATATATACATTACCTTATGGAGCCGTACTTAATAAAATAAAAGTTAATGGATCAGTAGAATATAGTACTGATTCAACTAATAGAATTATTACTTTTAACCTTGAAAGTAGAGATAAAGATAATAACAAAGAAGGATATATGCGTCCCGGACAAAGTGGAGATATTCTTATATATTTCAAAATACCAGGACCAAAAAATCTATATCCTAATGGAAAAAAATTAAAATTTGATAAAAATGCATTAGCAAAAGCTAATCTGGGAAGTAGTAGTGGAAATTCTATTGAGTTCTATGCACAAGCAGAAGATATAACTTATATAGCACCTGCAAAATGGAAGATAAGTAAAACTACGCCAAAAGATACTTTAACTATTTCAAAAGATAAAAATGTTACGTATGTAATTGCTAATTATTCTATTGTAGTAAGTAATGGAAATTGTGATTTGAAAGATGTCACAATAACAGATATATTACCAGAAGATGTAATAGTAGAAAATTCATCAGGTGGTACAGAAATACTAGATGGAAAAACTAAGAAACTTCAGTGGAATTATTCTCACATAGATTATAATAAGACTAAGAAAATAGATATATCTATAAAATTTCCCATAAAAGGAAGAGTTAGTGGAGTAGAAGGTGTCTATGACAAAGATTCAAGAACTAATACAGTTAAAATAACTGGATACCCATCAGACTTTGGCGAAAATGGACAAATAATAAAAGGAAACAATCTATATACATTTGTTAATGGTGGACAGGCACAAGCCACTACTAAATTTGAATTATCTAAAAAAACATGGGGAGTATATACTTCTGGAGAAGAAATTAAAAAAATTCCCCTTAATCCTTCCGAGACAAAAGTAAATGTTAATTATACAGTAGGATTTACAAATGGAGATCGTGGAATTAAAAATGTTACATTAAGTTATGAAATACCAGATGATGCAACTGTAGAAGATGCTGATGGTGGTTTGGTAGTACCTAGACACGGCAAACGATATATTGATTGGGCTGAAAGTGTAATAGATGCAGCAACTAATTATAGTAAAGATATAATATTATCTTATAAAATTAAAAGAACTTCGCCTGAAGGAGTAGAAAATAATTCTACTAGAACTAATATAGTAACAGCAAGTGCAGTATTTCAATATGAGGAAAACAGTTCAGTAATATTTAATCCTAGTACAGATAATATAACAACGAAATTTATTGAAGATGATGTTAAATGGGTATTAAGTAAAGATGCTACATTAAAAGTAGCAATACCACATAGTATAAGTACGGAAACTAGTGAGGTTGAATATATCATTAAGCTAGATAGTATAGGAGATGATCCTAAAACTAATCTACCTCTAAAAAGTGTAACGATAACAGATAATTTGCCAACTGGAGCTATAATACAATCATCAATTCCTGTAAAAGATAGCTCAAGTACTGATACTAATCCTACATGGACTTTTAATAATATTAATCCTATAGATAAAAACACTTGGCCAAAAGTTACATTAAAAGTTAAATACCCTATTAAGCGTTACGGAAATTCAACTGGGATTGTAGAAGGTACAAAACTAGTAAATGAAGCTACAGTAGTAGGTGTTATTGATGATAATAATAATACGGTTTATAATTTCAAAAATTCTTTCAGTAAAGCTACAACAGAATTCGTAAAAACATCCCCTCCTGTACCTAAGGTTATTGTTGGAATAGAAAATTATAGTGAAGACAGTGGAAGTGGTGTTTATAAGCATTTTGATAAAGGAGATGAAATAGTATATACATTAGATTTCCAAAATAAAAAACATAGAAATCATAAACTAGAAAAAGTTAATCTAATAGGAGAAAATTATCCACAGTATATAGACTTTGATAAAATTAAGACAGGAATAGCTAATAATAAAGTTGAATATGAACTTTGGTATAAGACCTCTGATAATTCTAGTACATGGAAGAAATACTCTCAGACGTTATATACAGATGTTAGTTCAGAAATTACCAAAGATCAATTAGATAACGTAAATAATATAATAGCATTTAAAATTGAATATAAACAAGATATTCCTACTGGATTTGCATATACAGATAAAATAAAGATATATGGAAAAGTTAATACAGTTGTTGTTGATATGCAAGAAGTTACTTATGGCTTTGAAGCTATAGGTGAATATCTATCATTTGAAAACAACAATAATTTTTCTATTGTAGATAACATTAAGTTTACAATAAGGGTAAAAACTGCATGGATATCTCCTTATAATAAAACGATATATAAAAATACACAAGATGATTATATTAAGCAAGATATAATTGGATTTTCTATTAATCTAACTAATAAAGATAGATGGGCAACAAGTCCTCTAATAAAACCAGTGATTATTGATGTATTACCATATGGAGTGAATTTTGTATCATGGGAGAATAAATGGGGAGCAGACGTACAATTTGAAGAACATAAAAATATTCCAGAAGAAGGTAAAACGACTCTTGTATGGACTTTTAATAAAGATATAGCTATTGGAGAAAGTATTGAAATTAAATATGATACGAAAGTTGCAAACTATGCAATTGTAGGAACTTATACTAATGAAATATACCTTATGAGCGAGGGCGCTTATGTATGGAAAAATAATATTATTAATGAAAGTGATACTAAATTAGATATTAATAATGATAACGATACAGATGATAAATATATTGAAGGTGATGGGAAACAAATAAAGATAAGAAAAACTGCTGCTCTAGATGCTACTAAATGGGTAAGAGGAGAACTAGATTATAGAGATAATGAGGATAATCCTGAAAATGGATTTAGATATCGAGACGATAAAGGGGATTTAGTACAAGGTAGAAGTACTCCAGGTGGAGCGGCAGATTATAGTTTGAGAGTTAAAAATGTTGGAAGTACTTTAATGAAGAAAATAGAATTAATAGATATTCTTCCAAGGATAAACGATACAAGAATCCTTAATCTAAATCAAAGAGAATCTAAGTGGACACCTTATTTAATTAAGACACTACTATCTGGTAAAATTGATGCAGTAACAGATACATTTGGTAATGAGAAAATGGCACGTGTTGATATTTATTACAGTAAAGCTTATGATCCTATTCGTAAAAATAGCGAAGGTGTTGATATAGGAACTCAACAGCCACAATGGTCACAAGTGCCTCCAAAAGATTTGACCGACGTAAAATCACTTAAGTTTGATATTTGGTTTTATGATGAAGGTGGAGAGAAATATTACTTAAAACCAGATAGTGAAGTTAGAATTGATTGGAGAATGAGAGCACCACTTGGAACGCCTACAGACGATTCTATTACTTGGAATACAGTAGCAACCTACGGAACTTATGTTTTTAATAATAAGGACTATTCTCTAGTGTGGAATGAACCAGCAAAAGTAGGAATGAAAGTTGTCAAGAACCCATATGGCGCTATTGGCGATTTTGTATGGTTTGATAAAAACGGTGATGGAAAGCAGAATGATGGGTATGATAATGAAAATGCTGGTCTAAACGGAATAAAAGTACATCTTTATAAGAAGAGAAGTAATGAAACAATTTGGAAAAAAGTAGATACTACATTAACAGGTAATGATTTTAACGGTAATCCAGGTTATTATCTTTTCCCTTCTCTTGATACTGCACAGTATTTTGTAAGTTTTGAATTACCTAATTATTATAAACCAACTATACTTAATAGTGGTGAAGATAATATAGATTCAGATGGAAAAGCAAAAGATATAACAGAATGCAGTGAAAGTATACATACAGAAGTTGTATCTATTGATGGCAAAAATAAGGAACAGAACTTAAAATTAGATTTAGGACTTGTTAAATCTGATAGTGTAACAGAACCAAGCCTAAAGCTTACAAAAACTGCTACTCACTATCAACAAGTAGGAGAAACTAACAAAATACCTATTGGTAATCCAAAAATTAGCCTTAATAAAGGAGAAACAATTATATATAGTGTTACTGTAGAAAATGATTGTCAAATACCTTTAACCAATATAACATTACAAGACGAAAGAAATACTGCATATTTTGAATTAGCATCAATGCAAAAAACAGATAATATAATATATGATAAAAACACAACTCCTAATAAGTTAAAGATAAAAAAACTTTTACCAGGAGAGAACTATAATATTGAGTGTAAATATGTAATAAAAGAATCAGATCTGAACATGAAGCCATTAGTTAATACAGTAAGCGTATGGGCTAATGAATTAAAAGACAAAACTAATCATAATGAGCCATATAAAAAAGCTACAGAAACTATCCAAATCGTTGATTTAACACTTAATAAAGAAGTTGTTAGTATTAAGAAAAAAGATGGAAGTATAATAACAGTTACTGATTCTTCTACAATGGGAGTTGAGCATTCAGATGTGTTAAGCTATAGACTTACAGTTACTAATGTGGGTAGTGTAGAACTAAGTGATTTAGTTGTAGAAGATAATAAAATTATTATAAACAAAGTTTCTGATACTGATAAATGGACTAAAATATCAGACAGTAAACAAAAAATTACATTAAAATCAGGTGAAAGCGCTTGGGTAGAAGGTGAGTATGTAGTTAAAAAAACTGACAAAGATGTTATTAAAAATACAGCAACAGCTACTAATGATAAAATCCGTACTACAAGAGATGCTTCAACAGACATATATTTTAAAGGAATTGTATTAACAAAAGAAGTTAAAAGTATTAATGGAAAAGCTCCTTTAATTGTAGATGGAAAGCTTGTAGCTAATGTTTCGGATACTATTTTGTATGAAGTTACATTTACTAATACAGATAAAACAACTCTAAGAAATGTAGTTATAGTAAAAGATGAGTTAATAACATCATATAATAATGAAAAACCAAGAGACATATTAATAAAAAAACCTAGTCCTGTAGATTTAAAGTCAAAAGAAAGTAAGAAAATAACTTATCAATACAAAGTTAGTGAACAAGATATTAACAAACTTGGTATTACTAAGCCTATTGTAAATAAAGTATATGGTAAGAGTAGTTATACAAAAACTAGAGAAGCAGAGGCAGTAGTACAATTGGCGTATCTAGAATTAACTAAAGAAGCAGACAAATCTACTTTCGCTACAGGTGATAAAATAACATATACTATTAAAATTAAAAATAAAGGCTCAATAGCACTCAATAATGTGAAAGTGACAGACGTAATGCTTGGTATTAATGAAACTAATACTGGAAATATTAAGAAACTAGCAGTAGATGAAGAAGTAATATTAAAAGGTACATATACAGCAACAAAAGAAGATTACAAAAAAGGTAAAATAGAGAATATAGTAACAGCTATATCTGATGAAACCCCTTCAAAAGAAAGTAAAGTTGTTATTAATAAAAAAGCATCAGTTACACCTAATAAGCCTACAGAACCAAAGGAAGAGCCTAATATAAGCATTAGTAAGACAGGAGATAAATCAACAGCCAAAGTAGGAGATAGTGTTAGCTACTCTATTTCTGTTACTAATACTGGTGATGTGAGATTAACAAATGTAGTAGTTTCCGATAATATGTTAAACATTGATAGTAAGGTGCAATCACTAGATGTTAACGAGACAAGAACTTATACAGGAACATATACTATAACAAAAGATGACGAGAATAATGGAAAAGTTGTTAATGTAGCAACAGTAAGTAGTAATGAAACTTCAACTAAGGAAGATAATCATACAGTATATGTGACAAAAGATGAAATAACAGAAGAAAATGATAAGGAAAAAGATAAAGAGAAGGATAAGGAAAAAGACAAAGTTAAAGAAGACAAAGATCAAGAAGTGAAAGAAGAGAAAGATAACAAACCAAAAGAAAAAGATGTTGTTAAAGACAAAGAAAAAGAAATAGATAATACTACAAAAGTAATTCCAAAAGATAAAGTAATACCAAAAGAGGTAGTTGAACAACCTAAACACGGTAAGGTGGAAATTGATGAAGAAGGAAATATGATCTATACACCAGAAGAAGGATACAAAGGTAAGGACACTTTTAAAGTTAAAGTAATTAATGAAGATGGCGAAGAATTTATAATGGAAATTGAGATTGAAGATGATGAAATAGCTCTTGGTGGTTTTGAGTTGCCAAAGACAGGTCAAAAAAGACCAGCACCTTTTTATCCATTAGGTTTTTCAATGATTGCAATAGGACTATTTCTAACTATTAAAAAGAAAAAATAATATGTATATTTCAAAGACTAATCCCATATATTTAACTAAGCAATGATTCGAGGGGGATTAGTCTTGAAGCAATATATAGAGGAAAGGGCTATAGAGGTAGCAAATTATATTATTAATTCAAATGCTACAGTAAGACAAACTGCCAAAAAATTTGGTATAAGTAAGTCTACAGTGCATAAAGATGTAACAGAAAGACTAAGTAAGATAAATCCGGGCTTAGCTATAGAAGCTAGGAAAGTCCTTGACATCAATAAATCTGAAAGGCATATTAGAGGTGGATTAGCTACACGAGCAAAATATATTAATATGACTAGTACAAGACCGACATTATATTAATATGATTTAGTAACAAAATAGCTATACCAAATAATAAAGGACAAATCTCAAATATGAGAAGAGTCCTTTTTTTTCGATAAATATTGAAAAAATATTAAATTTTCCTTTGAAAATTAGCCATATTTGTATATAATATTATATATGGTAATAATAGTATATGATGGTAGTAGTTATTGACATATAATTATTACATTAATATATAGAAAGTTATTTCAAATCTTATAATATGTAAATATCTAGAAGTCTATTTTATCCTATTAGAGAAACTCATATAAAGTTTGGAATTCATTAGCATAAATACTGACTTGTAAGTTGAATAATAGACATAAATTGTGTGACTTTGTTGAATACAATAATAAAAAATATAACCATAGACTAGAAAGGGGATTAATAATGTTTGGAACAGATATTGGAATTGATTTAGGAACGGCAAATGTACTTGTATATATCAAAGGGAAAGGTGTAGTACTTAGAGAACCTTCTGTTGTTGCTATAGATACACATACTAATAAAATACTTGCAGTAGGAAGTGATGCAAGAAGAATGCTTGGTAGAACACCAGGAAATATAGTTGCTATTCGTCCACTTAGACAAGGTGTTATTTCAGATTATACAGTTACAGAAAAAATGATAAAATATTTCATATCAAAAGCTGTTGGAAAAAGAATAAGAAAGCCAAGAATAACTGTATGTGTTCCTAGTGGCGTTACAGAAGTAGAAAAAAGAGCCGTAGAAGATGCTACTTATCAAGCAGGAGCTAGAAAGGTTGAGATTATAGAAGAACCTATAGCTGCTGCAATTGGAGCGGGTATTGATATAAGTAAAGCATGCGGTAGTATGGTGGTAGATATTGGTGGTGGGACTGCTGATATTGCTGTTATTTCATTAGGAGGAACAGTAGTAAGTACTTCTATTAAAGTAGCAGGGGATAACTTCGATGAAGCTATTGTTAGATATATGAGAAAGAAACATAACCTTTTAATTGGTGAAAGAACAGCAGAAGAAATAAAGATTAAGATTGGTACAGCTTATAAAAGACCAGAAGTTCTAACAATGGATGTTAGAGGAAGAAATCTAATTACTGGATTACCAAAAACTATTACTGTTTCATCTGTTGAAACAGAAGAAGCACTTAGAGAAGCAACTTCTAACATAGTAGAAGCTGTTCATAGCGTTCTTGAAAAAACACCACCAGAGTTATCAGCAGATATTTCTGATAGAGGTATAGTATTAACAGGTGGAGGAAGTTTATTACAAGGGCTTGATCAATTAATTGAAAATAAAACAGGTATTAATGTAATTACAGCTGATGATGCATTAACTTGTGTAGCAATAGGTACAGGAAAATATGTAGAATATCAAGCAAATCAAGCAAATTAGATATTAAATTATAGCTATTTAGGAGGTGGAGATATTATGGTAAAAGGTTTGTATACGGCTTCAAATGGAATGATAGCACAACAACATAAGATGGATGTTATATCTAACAATCTTGCTAATGTTAATACTACAGGATTCAAAAAAGATGGTGTAATTGTAGAATCTTTCGATGAAATGCTAATTACTAAAGTAAATGACCCTAATGTAAGTGGTAATGAAGTTATTGGGAAAATGACTCTTGGATGCAAAGTTGGAAATGTATATACAGATCACTCTCAAGGTGGTGCAACGATTACAGGAGATCCTTATAATATCGCTATACTTGGTGAAGGTATGGTTGCTATTGGAGTAGAAGATAAAGAAGGTAATATGTCTGTTAAATATACAAGAGATGGTTCATTTACCTTATCTTCTGATGGAACTCTTTTAACAAGAGAAGGCAATTATGTATTAGGAGAGAAAGGTAAAATAGTAATACCTAATGGTAGTAATAACATTAGAATATCAGAAGATGGTAGAATTTTTGACGATGATAAGATCATTGATAAAATTTCTCTGACAGATTTTGAGAATCCAGAGACTCTAAGAAAAATAGGGGATAATCTATATGTAAAAACAGAAGATACAATAGAACAAGATTTTTCTAGTAAAATACTTCAAGGACATTTAGAAAGTTCTAACGTTAATACTGTTAAAGAGATGGTAGAGATGATAAATGTAATGAGAACTTATGAAGCTAACCAAAAAGTAATTCATACACAAGATGAAACACTTGGAAAAGCAGTTAATGAAGTAGGAAGAATATAACGTAATTTGACAAAATATATTTAACGAAGGGAATGAAAGCAATATGATGCGATCATTGTATACGGCTGCATCTGGTATGAAAACTCAGCAGATGAGTGTTGATACCATATCTAATAATCTTGCTAATGTTAATACTACAGGATACAAAAAAGAAAGGCTTGAATTCAAGTCTCTATTATATGAAACTATGGCAAAAGCAGGGATAGATAAAGAAGGAAATGGTAAGCCTGTAAGTTTACAAGTAGGACATGGTGTTAAGCCTGTTGGTACAGTTAGAAGCTATACAATAGGTACATTGCAAAAAACTGATAATCCTTTAGATTTTGCAATAACTGGAGCAGGTTTCTTTGCTATAAAAGGTCAAGGTGATGGACAAGTATATACAAAAGATGGTAGCTTCAAAATAGCATTAGTAGAAGATAGACAAATGCTAATAACATCAGAAGGTTATCAAGTATTAGATACTAATGATGAGCCTATATATTTTGATTCTAATGTTGATATCAAGAAGTTGAAGATCAATGGAGATGGGTCATTTAGTTATATGCAAAATGATAACCAACCAGTACAATTAGAGCCTAGACTTAAAGTTGTTCAATTTAGAAATGTTAATGGACTAGAAGCTTTAGGAAGCAATTTACTAAGAGCGACAACATCTTCAGGAGAAGCTATTTCAGAAGACGATGATGATGAAATAGTAAAAAGCAAAATAGTTCAAGGTACGCTAGAAGGATCTAATGTACAAGTTGTAGAAGAAATGGTTAATTTAATTGTTGCACAAAGAGCTTATGAAGTCAGTTCAAAAGCAATTCAGACTTCCGATGATATGTTATCTCAAGCTAATAATCTAAAAAGATAAGTTGTGATTTTAGTGGAAGGGAAGGGCTTATAATATGAATGTTTCTAGCATCAATAGTAATTATAATAACTTATTAAATTCTAAGAAAAATAAGATAGAAGAAAAATCTTTCGAAACAACTCTACATAAAGCTATGAATAATAAAGATGAAAGAGAATTAAAAAAAGCTTGTAATCAGTTTGAGCAATATTTTGTAAATCAATTGTTCAAAGAGATGAGAAACACTGTACATAATGGAGGACTTATACCTAAGTCTCAAGGAGAAAAACTTTTTGAAGATATGTTATATGAAGAACATTCAAAAGAAATTTCTGAAGGACAAGGTATTGGAATAGGCGAAATGATGTACAAACAATTGTCTAAGCAAGGTATGAAGTAGATAGGCTTGCGGTTTTTGAAAGATAGACTAGATAAACCTAGTCTATCTTTCTTTAGCTCCATTTGTTTTCTTTGAAAGTTAGGTGAGATAATGTTATTTATAATAAAATTACTAGTAATAATTAATATAATAATGAATATAATATCTTTTCAACAACCTGTTGATTATTATAAAGAGCAGATAAAGATTAATAATAGAAATCAACAAGTTCACACATTGGTTATTGATATGGATAATAGGCAATTATCTATTGTTAATGCATTATCTTTCGGAAAAATATATGGATTTGAAGAAACAAGTAAAATGGTTAAGAAAAATAAAGCTATTGCTGGCGTTAACGGAATGTTCTATAGTACTTATGGTCATCATATTGGTTTATTAGTTAGTAATAAACAATTAATAACTAAAGCATATAGTAAGACGCCAATTTTTGCAATATTAGATGATAATACACCTTATATTGGTGATGTTAACACAGAAGTATCAATATTAGCTTCTAACAACATTATTAAAGTGGCAGTTATGAATGATGAAGCTCCAGAAGAAACATGGGTACTATATAAAAGTATATATGGAAATACAACAAGAATAACTAGAAAAAGTATAAACTATATTATAGAAGATAATAATGTTATTAATAAAATAGTATCAGAAGAACCAGTGGATATACCAGAAAATGGTTATGTTATTAGTAGAGTAACTAATGAACCAGATAAATATAATATATTAGATATTGGGGACAATGTTAATATTGAAATAAAATATATACCTGATATTGGAGTTATAAAAGAAGCATTCCAATCTGGAGGATGGCTAGTAAAAAATGGACATAATATAGCAAAAAATAATGAAGTGTTCATTGGTAATACAAATATTCCTAATCCTAGAACAATAATAGGAATAACATATGATAATAAAGTGATTATAAAAGTAATAGATGGTAGACAACTAGGATATAGTTATGGAATAAGTGGTAAAGAAGCTGGTGATATAATGATTGAAGAAAAATGCAAAGAAGCAATATATCTAGATGGTGGAGCATCAAGTACGATGGTATTTGAAGGAAAAGTTGTTAATAGCCCTTCAAATAAGATAGAAAGAAAAGTTGCTCATAGTATATTAATCAAATAAGTAAAAAAATATTGCATTGATATAACTTATATGCTAATATATGTATAGAATTTTTATGCTATAAAATTTTATATTAATATACACTTATCAAGAGTTAGGGTAGAGAGTTAGCTCAATGACCCTACGCCAGCCTGCTATATGTAAGGTGGTTCTGCTAACGTCGATGAGGTTGATTAGACTAAAAACCTTCTTGATGTAGCAAGAAGGTTTTATTATCTTATCAAATGAATTTACTAAACATTAAATTCTCTTAAATATAATAATAATATAATAATGAATATTTCAAGGAGGTTATTAATAATGGACCCCTTATCGATTATAAAATTGATAATTGTTTCAGCAACACCACTTATTGAACAAAGAGGATCAATACCAATAGGTGCATATCTTAACTATAATCCATGGGAAGTATATTGCTGGACATTGTTAGGTGCTATGATACCAGCCCCATTTGTATTATGGTTAATGCCTCATATTATAGAAATACTAAAGAAAATAAAATTTTTGGATAAGTTAGCATACTGGTATGAAAATAGAGCATTAAAAAAATGTGAAAAAGTAAAAGATAATTATAAATACGTAAGTATATTTTTATTTGTAGCTATACCAATACCTGGTACCGGTGTATGGACAGGATCAACAATTGCTTCTTTGTTAAAGCTAGATTACAAAAAATCATTATTTGCAGTAATACTTGGTGCTGCCATGGCAGGCTTTTTACTTATTCTTATTTCGTATGGTGTAAAGATTCTAGTTATATAAATTTAATTAAAATATAAGAAAATGATAAGAAAGTAGAAGTATACAATCATTATGAGTAATTCTACTTAAGACACGAAAGGAGAAAAAAATGTCAACAAGATTATTTACTTCAGAATCAGTTACAGAAGGACATCCAGATAAAATATGTGATCAGATTTCTGACACAGTATTAGATTCAATATTAGCAAAAGACCCAAATGCAAGAGTAGCTTGTGAAACAGCAGTAACTACAGGTCTAGTGCTTGTAATGGGAGAGATAACAACAAATTGTTATATTGATATTCCAAAATTAGTTAGAGAAACAATTAGAGAAATCGGATATGATAGAGCTAAGTATGGATTTGACTGTGATACTTGTTCAGTACTTACTTCTCTAGATGAGCAATCTACTGATATTGCTATGGGAGTTGATGAAGCATTAGAGTCAAAAGAAGGTAAAATGGCAGAAAAAGAGTTAGAAGCAACTGGTGCAGGGGATCAAGGCATGATGTTTGGATTTGCTTGTGATGAAACAGAAGAACTAATGCCAATGCCTATTTCACTAGCACATAGATTAACAAAAAGATTAACAGAAGTTAGAAAAAATGGTACATTAACATATTTAAGACCAGACGGTAAATCACAAGTAACTGTAGAATATGAAAACGATAAACCAGTTAGAATTGATACTATTGTTATATCTACTCAACATGATGGTGATGTAGAGCTTGATACAATTAAAAAAGATATTAGAGAGCACGTTATTAATGCAGTTATTCCAAGTGAATTACTAGATAATAATACAAAATACTTGATTAATCCAACTGGAAGATTTGTAATTGGTGGACCACAAGGTGACGCAGGATTAACAGGTAGAAAAATCATTGTAGATACATACGGTGGTTACGCAAGTCACGGTGGAGGAGCTTTTTCTGGTAAAGACCCAACTAAAGTAGACCGTTCAGGAGCTTATGCTGCTAGATATGTAGCTAAAAATATAGTTGCTGCAGGACTTGCTGCTAAGTGTGAAATAGAGTTAGCATATGCCATTGGTGTGGCAGAACCTGTTTCTGTATTAGTTAATACTCATAATACTGGTAAAATTTCTGACGAAGAAATTACTAAGCTTGTAGAAAAACATTTCGACCTTAGACCAGCAGCTATTATTAATGACTTAGAGCTTAGAAGACCTATTTATAAGCAAACAGCAGCTTATGGACATTTTGGAAGAACTGATATTGACCTTCCATGGGAAAGAACAGATAAAGCACAATTATTAAAAGAATCAGCAAATATTTAATAGAGATTTTATATTCCTAGAAATTAGTAGGCATAAATCTTATAAGGTTTATGCCTTTTAAAATGCAAAAATATAATATTCATATATTGAGAAGTTATCACATATGAATAATAAGGATAAATTTAATCATTAAGGACGTTTTAGTTTATATAGATAATCTAACATACAGGTGAAGAATTGAGTGTTTAATAATGAAAATAAGGTTAAAGTAGGGATAGTATGATTAGTAAAGAAGTAATATTTACATATGATTTTCATGCAATATCAACTGCTTATTTCGTTAATGAAGCAAGCAAAATTCAATCATCTATTACAATAGTTATAGGTAATAAGAAAGTAAATGCAAAAACTATATTGGGGGTTATGTCATTAGAAATAATTAAGGGGGATAAGGCACATATAATAGTTGATGGTATTGATGAAGTAGAAGGAATGGATAAAATTAAATATTTGGTAAATACTCCGCCATCTAACTAAACATCCTGTTTAAATAGTGACTTAGCCGTACTATCTGATACTTCATTTTATATTAATTCCTTTTCAACATACTATATGATTTTTACTACAGTTTATTCATACAGGAAAATATATTTTCATTATTTTGCCTTGTGTTGTTATACTGTAAATATTTGTATTTACAATACTTATATGTTAAAATGAAAGAACGTATATTCTGTAAAAAGGTGATAAGATATGGAAAATCAGTTGGTAATTGAAGGAATAGTAGAAGAGATAATATATAGAAATGAAAATAATGGATATTGCGTATGTGTAGTTGGTATGGAAGAAGATGATATAACTTGTGTAGGTACTATGCTTGGGCTTTCAGAAGGTGAAGAAATAAGAGCTGTAGGTACATATGTTTCTCATCATACTTATGGAAAGCAATTTCAGATAGAAAGTTATCAAAGCTTCATTCCAAGAGATAGACATTCTGTACTAAGATATCTTTCGTCAGGAGCAATAAAAGGAATCGGTCCAGCTCTTGCTAAGAGAATAGTTAAGAAATTTGGCGATGACTCATTTCGTATTATTGAAGAAGAGCCAGAGACACTTGCAATAGTCAAAGGTATTAGTGAGAAAAAAGCGCAAGAAGTAGCTATGATTTTTTATGAACAAAGAGAAATGAGAAAAACAATTATATTTCTTCAAGAGTACGGAATAACACTTACTTATGCCATAAAAATATTTAATATGTATAAAGAAAGAACTATGGATATTGTCTCTAATAATCCATATAAACTTGCTGAAGATATATATGGAATTGGTTTTAAGATGTCAGATGATATAGCAATGAAGATGGGAATAGATAAGGACTCTGCACATAGAATAAAAGCAGGAATTAAATTCATTCTTAATAAAGCTTCAATAGATGGACATACTTATTTGCCTAAAAATGATATTATTGATAAAGCACAGGAAATGTTAGATGTTCCTTACGAATTAATTGAAAACGCAATAATAGAATTGCAGATTGATAGACAAATAATAAGTAAAGAATTAGATGGGGAGATTATTACTTATTCCATGTCTTTTTATCATGTAGAGCTAAATGTTTCAAGAAAATTATATGATTTATCAGGTTATAATTATGACTATCCAGAAAATATAGATAAAGAAATAAAAGAAATAGAAGAAAGTTCTAGAATTAGTTTTGATGAATATCAAAAGCAAGCTATAAAAGAAGGTATTGTTAATGGTGTTTTAGTTGTTACAGGTGGACCTGGAACAGGGAAAACAACAACTATTAATTCTATAATTGACTTATTAGAACGCCAAGGATTAGACGTTATGCTAGCTGCTCCAACTGGTAGAGCAACTAAGAGAATGACTGAGGCAACTGGTCGGCAAGCTCAGACTATTCACCGTCTATTAGAAATATCATTTATTAAAAATGATGATAACGGGCGTTTCGAGAAAAATGAAGAAAATCCATTAGAATGTGATGTACTAATTATTGATGAAGCATCAATGGTAGATATAATGTTGATGAATAGTTTATTAAAAGCAATTATACCAGGAACTAGACTTATAATAGTTGGTGATAAAGATCAATTACCATCAGTAGGTCCTGGAAATGTTTTAAAAGATATTATTGAAAGTAATAAAATAAAAGTAATAAAGCTAGAAAGAATATTTAGACAAGCCAGAGAAAGTGCAATAGTAATGAATGCACATAAAATTAACTCTGGAGAACATTTTGATTTAACTAATAAATCAAGTGATTTTTTCTATATTAAAAGAGCTACTGCTAATGGAATATTAGATGAAATTAAAACTCTAACTAAGACAAGGCTACCCAAATTTGCAAAATGTACATCATTTGATGGTATACAAGTATTAGCGCCAATGAGAAAAGGGTTGCTAGGTATTGATAATCTAAATAAAGAGCTACAAAAAAACTTAAATCCACCAAGTAGCAATAAAAACGAGAAAGAATTTAGGAAAATAATATTTAGAGAAGGCGACAAAGTTATGCAAGTTAAAAACAATTATAACTTAGCATGGCAAATAAAAAATAGCTATAATTTTACAATTGATGAAGGTGTAGGAGTTTTTAATGGTGATATAGGAAAGATAATTGAGATAAATAATTATTCAAATAAAGTAAAGGTAAAATTTGAAGATGATAAAGTAGTAGAATATGAATATGCTAATTTAGAAGAGCTTGAATTAGCTTATGCAGTAACTATACATAAATCTCAAGGAAGTGAATATCCAGTAGTGGTAATCCCATTGCTTAATGGGCCCTCAATGCTACTTGTTAGGAATCTACTATATACAGCAGTAACTAGAGCTAAGAAATATGTTGTTATAGTAGGGCTTGATAGAACTATATATCAGATGATTGATAATGACAAAGAAGTAGATCGCTACTCAACTTTAAAATTAAGAATACAAGAGCTATTTGATACTATGAGTGAAGTAGAGACAATATAATAACGAGACATTGCTTAATAAAGCTTTAATTACAGGAGAACCAATATGAAACTGAATAAGCTAACTAAAATGTTATTAGATATTGTATATCCAAAAAGGTGCCCTATATGTATGGAGCTTATACCGATTAATCAAGAAGAAAAAATATGTGAAATCTGCATAGAAGAGTTACCATATATCCAGCAACCACGATGTCAAAAATGCAGTAAACCTGTTTTTTCAGAAGAAGTGACGTATTGCTTTGACTGTATTAAGGCAAATCACTATTATAAAAATGGTTGGGCAGTATGGCTTTATGAAGGTGCTATCAAAGATGCTTTACATAGATTTAAGTATAATAATAATAAAAATTATGGTAGAATTTTGTCTAAAGAAGTAGTAACATTATATAGTAGAGAAATTTTTGATGCTAAAATTGACTTAATTATACCAGTGCCATTATACAGAAAAAAAGAAAAGAAGAGAGGGTATAATCAAGCTGGAATTATTGCAACTTATATAGGTAAATATATGAATATTACTTGCAGTCATAATAGTATAATCAAAAAAATCAATACTAAAGCACAGAAAAATTTAACCGATAAAGAACGTATTTCTAATGTGAAAAATATCTTTAAAGTAACTGATGAGAAGTTAATAAAGGATAAGACTATTTTATTATGTGACGATATATATACTACAGGAAGTACTATTAATAGCTGTGCAAAAGAATTACTATCATGTGGTGCAAAAGAAATATATTTCATTACATTAGCAATAGGGAAAGGTTTTTAGCAAAATAATATAATTATAATTAAAGGAGAAGTGATTGCATGGATATAAGAAATTGTGTGAAATGTGGGAAAATATATAATTACATTAATGGAATACCAATGTGTCCAACGTGTAAAAGTCATCTAGAGGATCAATTTCAAGTGACAAAAAAGTATATACGAGATAATCCTAGTGCAACTATTGTCCAGATTTCAGAAGAATGTGAAGTTCCTATTAAGTTAATACATCAATGGATAAGAGAAGAAAGACTTATTTTCTCAAAAGATTCACAAATAGGTATTGAATGTGAAATATGTGGTAGTTCTATAAGAACAGGTCGTTTCTGTGATGTGTGTAAACATGACTTACATAATAATCTTGATGATGCCCTTAAAAAACAAACTTTTGTAGAAGAATTATCAAAACGAAGAGAAGAAAATAAAATGTGGTATTTAGATAGGAAATAAGTATTTATAAAAAGTATGTGAGTAAATTAAGCAAAGAGATATTCTTTGCTTTTTTTATTTAATATCTAAATAATATTACTTCTATTGCCGATAAAATAAATGAAACAAACATATACTTTTTATATTTAATAATATGTATTATAGTAAACAACAATAAAGAGTATATTAAAACTATAGGTAGGTGAGAATTATGAGAATAGATGGGATTAAAAATGTTAATCAAGCTTACAAAGTAAACTCAGCTAATAGAATATCTAAGATGGCAAAAGTTAAAAAAGACAAAGATTCTTTAGCACTATCAGATATGGGAAAAGATTTACAAGTTGCCAAAAAAGCAGTTAATAATGCACCGGATATAAGATATGAAAAAGTAAATAATATCAAGAAAAGATTACAATCAGGAACATATAACGTAACTGCAAAAGAAGTTGCTGATAAGATTGTAGATAGGTATTTTGATGAACGTGGATGAAAGGATTGATATTTGTTGGCTAGTTTAATAGAAGAGTTAATTGTCGTATTAGAAGAAGAAAAAGATTGTTATATTAAATTGCTTTCTATAGGACAAAGTAAAACAGATATAATTATAAAAGGTGATGTAGCTTCTCTTAGTGAAATCACAAAAGATGAACAAGAAACAGCCACTCACGTTGTTAAGTTAGAGAAAAAGAGAGAAGAAATAATTAATGATATAGCACTTGTTACGAACAAAGATTGTAATGAGTTGACTATAACTAATTTGGCACTATTATTAACAAAGCAACAAGAACAACATGATGAATTAATTAAACTTAGAGATGATATTAAAGAAGTTGTTAATAAGTTAAGAGAAATTAATGATAAGAATAAAATATTATTACAAGAATCCCTTGATTATATTGATTTTACAATGAATGCAATACAAAGCACTAATTCTGTACCTAATAGTAATTATGAATCAAAAGGTAATATCAATGATTCTACAATTAATAATAGTTTATTTGATGCGAAACAATAAGAACAATAAATATAAATAGATGTTGAGTATTAAGAGTTATAAGTATATAAACATTAGTATATTACTTCTAACTCTTAATACTTAACGGAATAATTGTGAAAGAGGTGTCAATATGTCTTCAATAAGTAGTTTGGCAAGAGCTGTTTCTGGACTTTCTGCTAATCAAAATGCACTACAGACAACTGCTCATAATATATCTAACGTTAATACACCGGGGTACGTTAGACAACAAGTATTAATGAAAGATACTACCTACGTGAAAATTGGTCGTAATGGAAACAATAACTTAATGGTAGGACTTGGAACTGATATACAATCTATACGTCAAGTTAGAGATATGTTTTTAGATGGAGCATTTAGAAACGAGTCAAGTAGATATGGATTCTATAATTCAGGAGCAGATGCAGTGAAAGAAGTTGAAACAATATTAGGAGAGACAGAAGGAGAGAATATGGGTAAGATACTCAAGAAATTCTGGGAATCTCTTAATGAACTTTCAAATCATCCTGACGGATTAGAAGCTAGAGGTACTTTTGTTCAAAATGCAGTATTATTTGTTAACAAAGCTAACTTAATTATGAAACAACTTGGACAATATCAAACAAATCTCAATAAGCAAGTAGAAGATAAAGTTAATGAGATTAATTCTCTTGGAGAACAAATTAAGCAATTAAATAATAAAATAGTAAAATATGAAATAAATGGTGATAATGCTAATGACTATAGAGATGCAAGGAATAATGCTCTTGATAAATTAGCAAAACTTGTAGATATATCATATAGAGAAGACAAACTTGGAAATGTTTTTGTTAGAGCTGAAGGAATTGATTTTGTTACTATAGGAGATGTAAACAAAATGGAGCTAACTCAAGCAGAACCTAGAAGCCCATTAGTTTCGCCTATATGGAAGTCAACAGGAAAAGAAGTCTTCAACTTAAAATCAGAAATTAAACCAGAAAAAGAAAATGATAGAGGTTCTCTGAAGGGGATTTTATTATCAAGAGGTACTAGAGCAGCTACTTGGAAAGATACAGAAGATGCTGCTAAATATAAGAAAGATATAGAACCATCTTTTATTATGAAAACCCAAGCTAGATTTGATATGTTAGTTCATACTATTGTTACTAAAGTAAATGATATTTTATCTCCTAGATCAAAATTATCTCCATCACCATACGGACTAGATGGTTCTACACATATTGAATTATTTAAAAGAAAACAGATGGATAGGTATGATGCAGCTGGAAATTATAATGTAGAAGATGCCAGTAATTACAATTCACTGTATACAGCAGGTAATCTAGAGATTAATCCAGATATAATTAAAGATTATGACAAGATATGTATAACTAAAGTTAAAGGAGAAGTAGGAGATAATCAGATTGTACAAGATATAATAAAAGCGTGGAAAAATGCGGATATTCCAGAAAGTCCTGGTAGCACAGCTTCATTAAACATAGATGAATATTATGTTGGTTTTGTTGGCGAAGTTGGTAGTGTAGGAAAAGTTACTAGAGCCCATATGGCAAATCAGCAGATGCTTGTTACACAAATTGATAATCAAAGAAGTTCTTTAATGGGTGTTTCATCTGACGAAGAACTAGGAAATATGATGAAATATCAACATGCATATAATGCTTCTGCTAGAGTAGTAACAGTAATTGATCAGATGTTAGAGCAAATAGTTACTAGATTAGGTTTAGTCGGAAGATAGTTAATATATTAGGGAAAAGGGGAGATAAAAGTGCAATCATCATTTTTTGGCTTAAATGTTGCTACACAAGGATTGTTTACAGCTAGAACATCACTAGATATTGTCAACCATAATATATCTAATGCAGAAACACCTGGTTATAGTAGACAATATGGAATACAATCAGCATGTAGACCATTACCTAACAATGGTATTGGTATGATGGGAACAGGATCAGAAATATTAGAAGTGTCTCAATATAGAAATAGATATTTGGATGTTAAATTTTGGAACAGTTCTTGTCATTATGGAGAATATTCAGTTAAAAATACTCAAACAAGTTATATGGAGACATTGTTAAATGAATTAAAAGATACAGGGATTACTAAGCAATTTGCTGATGTGTTTAATTCTTTGCAGAAATTGTCAAAAGACCCAAGTAATTTTGCATATAGAACTAGTTTTACAGATATGTCTACTAGCTTTGGAAAATATTTTAATGATGTTGCAAAGCAATTACGTTCTTATCAAAGAGAAGCTAATTTCTCAATTAAGACAAAAATAGATCAGATTAATTATAGTGCTAATCAATTAGCTGTATTAAACGATCAAATTTCAAATTTAGAGTTATCAGGAAATCAAGCTAATGATTTAAGAGACAAAAGAGCTAATATAGTAGATGAATTATCAAAAATAATTAATGTTGAAGTAGAAGAACGTACAGACAGTCAAGGTAAAAAAACATTTCAAGTGTTTGCTAACGGACAGAGATTAGTAGAAGGTAGTAAAGTTAATTTATTAGAAACTAGACCTAGAAAGAACCTTAATAATCCAGAAGATGAAAATGGATTATTTGATATATACTGGAAAAATGGACAAATATTCAATATGACGGATAGTAAGCTTGAAGGAGAATTAAAAGGCTATATAGATATGAGAGACGGTAATAATGGTAATAATTTTAAAGGTAAAATAGAGAGTTTAACTACTGATAGCAAAACAATTCAAGTTAAGAATCCTATGAGAACAGATTTGCCTAAAACCGGTGTTGTTGAAATTGATGGTAAAGAGTATGAATACACTGATTGTGTATATAATGGTAATAGTTTAGATCCTACATTGACATTTACTTTAACAGAAGATGCTAAAGTTGGAGCTCAGAATATAAGCATGGGGGATAACCTAATGTATAAAGGAATTCCTTATTACATGGAAAAACTTAACCATTTTGTTAGAACTATTGCTAAAGAATTTAATGAAATTCATCAAACTGGAAAAGATAAAGATGGCAATAATGGAGTACCGTTATTTACGTATAAAGGATATACTACTGGAGATGTAGATTATGATAAGATGACTATTGATAATTTTCAATTTTCACCTGAGATTAAAAATGATGTAAATAAATTGCTAACAACAACTGATTATCAAAACGGACAAAGTGACAATGAACTTATACTGAAAATGTTAGCTCTAAAACATGATACAGATATGTTTGACAAAGGTGAGCCAGATAACTATATTCAAGCGTTAGTTGGTGAACTTGGAATAGATAAGAAACAAGCGGAAAGTTTTGAAAGAGGGCAAATGAGTTTAAACAATATGATTAAGAATCAAAGACTATCATATTCTGGTGTTGACTTAAACGAAGAAACTACCAATATAATTAAGTATCAACAAGCTTATAACATGTCAGCCAAAATGATTAGTGTATTTGATGAAATATATGAAGTAACTATTAATAGATTAGGAGCTAGCTAGGTTTTATTATTTAATAGTTTATTTGGTATAAGGAAGGAGTTATTATATATATGAGAATAACAAATGGTATGGTAACAAATAATATATTATTAAGTCTTAATAGAAATAAATTTGCTCTAAGTACGTATGAACAACAATTAGCTACAGGAAAGAAGATTCAAAAGCCATCTGATGATCCTATTGTTGCTGTAAGAGCATTAAAATTTCGTTCAAACGTAAGAGAAGTTGAACAATATAAATCAAATGCTAAAGATGCAGTATCATGGATGAATATAACTAGTAATTCAATAACTAATGTTCTTGAGATTGTAAAAAAAGTAAGAGGATTATGTGTACAAGGTTCTTCAGATACATTTAATGTTGAACAGAGGAAAAGTATGATATCTTCATTAGAACAATTAAAAGAACAATTAACTAATGAAGGAAATGTAGACTATGCAGGTAGACATGTTTTTACAGGTTATAAAACTGATAAACCTTTAACTTATACAGAAGGAAATAATGAAAAATATAAGATTACTCAAAAATTTAGCACAGATGATATGGAAAAAGTCAAGAAAATTATTGATAAAGGATCAGATGCTAATCCTAAAATAATAGAAGTAGATAGAATTAGATTAGGATACTCACAAGTAAAAATAGAAGATATTACATTTAACTCTGGTGGAAACCCTTTTGATGTAGATAAAAAACAATCTACTGATGATGGTGCATATGAACCGGAAGTTGGAAAAGTATACCTATTAGAAGATACAGGAGAACTTATATTCAATTCTGCAGATAGAGATAAAGTAAAAGACGGATTTGATTTTAAGTATAATAAAGAAGGATTTAAAAAAGGAGACTTAAATCCTATTCACTACTATAAATGCGAGGATTCAAATGGTACTACTTATGATAATAAGAGAGATAGTATTAATTATCAAATAAGTTATAATCAAAACATTAATGTTAATACATTAGGAAAAGATTTAATTACAATTGATCTAGTAAGAGATTTAGAAGAAATAATTAAAGAAGTATCTAAAGTAAAAAATGATGGTTCTAAGCATGACGATCTTCTAAAAGATAGTTTAGGAGACAAATTTTCTAGTCTTATAGGAAAGATAGATAAACATAAAAACAATTTACTTCATCATGAAGCTGACCTTGGAACTAGAATTAATAGATTAGATTTGACTATTAATAGATTAGAAGATGATAAACTTAATTTTACTGAATTATTAGCAGAAAATGAAAACATTGATATTGCAGAAGTTATGGTTAAGATGAAAGCGCAGGAAATGGTTTATAATGGAGCTTTGATGGCATCTGGAAAGATTGTTCAGGCTACTTTGTTGGATTTTATAAGATAAATAATAATGAAATATTCATAGACGCATTTATTAGTGCGTCTATAAACATATTATACAGAGATAAGGAGTGAATAAATGTTAATACAATCAAGATATTTTGGTGAAATAGAAGTTGATGATAATACTATCGTAACATTTGAAGAAGGAATTTTTGGGTTCTCTAACTACCATAGATTTGCAATTATATATGATAATGAATTTTTTTGTTGGTTACAATCTGTAGAAGATAAAGAAGTGGCTTTACCAATGATACAAACAACAATGATATTTACTGATTATTGTCCAGAAGTTGATGATAATATGATACTTAAAATAGGAGAACTTAATCAAGAGAATTTGTTAATGTATACAATAGTTGTAGTACCTGAAAATATTGAGAATATGACAACTAACTTAAAAGCTCCTATTATAGTAAATACTAAGACTAATAAAGGAATTCAAGTAATACTAAATGAAGATTATGAAGTTAAGCATAATTTATATGATTACTTAAAACAAGTTAAACAACAAAAGGCGGGTGAATAATATGCTCGCATTATCAAGAAAAAAAGGACAAGGTATAATAATAGGTGATAATATTGAATTAGTTATTCTTGATATATCTAAAGATCAAGTTAGAGTAGGAATTAATGCACCGAAAAATATTTCAATTCATAGGAAAGAAATATACTTGCAGATTCAAGAGGAAAATAAGAAGGCTAATAATACTAGTGATGATGTAGCTAGTAAGTTAAAGGATTTATTCACTAACTAAAACTATTCAATTGAAAATGTATATAAATATAAATTTATAAAAATAAAACTAAAGTTATTGTTTAACATAACCGATATATATTTTGTAAAGAAATGAATATAGAAGATAATAGAGTTATTGGTAAAGTGTTCCAATAAATTTTTAGTTGGGTATTTAGCCATTAATATGGGCCCGATGGCTTTATATAAAATAAAGATGACAAAGGAAGGTCATCTAAAATTCAAGGAGGAACCAAATATGATTATCAATCACAATATGATGGCGATGAATACACATCGTCAAATGGGAGTTACAAGCGGTAGTCAAACAAAAGCAATGGAAAAATTATCCTCAGGACTAAGAATCAATAGAGCTGGTGATGATGCTGCAGGTCTTGCAATCTCAGAAAAAATGAGATCACAAGTAAGAGGATTAAACCAAGCATCTAGAAACGCTCAAGACGGAATTTCTTTAATTCAAACAGCAGAAGGAGCGTTACAAGAAACACATGCAATTCTTCAAAGAATGAGAGAATTAGCAGTTCAATCAGCAAATGATACTAATGATGATACTACAGATAGAGCGGCACTTCAGGCTGAGGTTGATCAATTACTAACTGAGATTGATAGAATTGGAAATGACACTAAGTTTAACGGTAAGTCATTATTAAATGGTGATGCTGCTGTTGCAACAACTGGATACAAATTCCAAATTGGAGCAGATAAAGATCAAAGTATAACATTGAAAATAGGTTCAATGTTAACTAATGCATTGTCAGTAAATGGTGTTGACATTAGTGATCAGTCAAATGCAAATGATGCAATCGATACTGTAAATACTGCTATCAATTCAGTATCTACAGAGAGAGCAAAACTAGGGGCATATCAAAATAGATTAGAACATACAATTAAGAACTTAGATAATTCATCTGAAAATCTTCAATCAGCAGAAAGTAGAATTAGAGATGTAGATATGGCAAAAGAAATGATGAACTTTACAAAACAAAATATATTACAACAAGCAGCACAATCAATGCTTGCTCAAGCAAATCAATCTCCTCAAGGAGTATTGCAATTATTAAGATAATAAATTAATATAATTAAATTTGGAATGGAAGCCAAATAAGAATTCAAGGAGGAACTGAATATGATTATTAATCACAATATGATGGCAATGAATACACATCGTCAAATGGGAGTTACAAGTGGAAGTCAAACAAAAGCAATGGAAAAATTATCATCAGGACTAAGAATTAATAGAGCTGGTGATGATGCTGCAGGTCTTGCAATCTCAGAAAAAATGAGAGCTCAAGTAAGAGGATTAAACCAAGCATCTAGAAACGCTCAGGATGGAATTTCTTTAATTCAAACAGCAGAAGGAGCATTACAAGAAACACATGCAATTCTTCAAAGAATGAGAGAATTAGCAGTGCAATCTTCAAATGATACAAACGATAATGGAACAGATAGAGCAGCACTTCAAAAAGAAGTTGTACAATTACAAAATGAGATTGATAGAATAGCAAAAGATTCTAAGTTTAATGGAAAAGGACTTTTAAGTGAAACAAACTCAACATTTAAATTTCATATAGGAGCTGACAAAGGGCAGTCCATTACATTAACAATTAATGGTATGCAAGCTAGTAACTTAACAGTTGATGCTGCTAAAGTTACTATTGGTAGTCAAACAGCTGCAAATAATGCTATAGAAACTATTAATACTGCTATTAATGCTGTATCTGACCAGAGAGCAAAACTAGGAGCATACCAAAATAGATTAGAACATACAATCAAAAACTTAGACAACTCATCTGAAAATCTACAATCTGCAGAAAGTAGAATTAGAGACGTAGATATGGCAAAAGAAATGATGAACTTTACAAAACAAAACATATTACAGCAAGCAGCACAATCAATGCTTGCTCAAGCAAATCAATCTCCTCAAGGTGTCCTACAGTTGTTGAGATAATTAAATTGTAAATATATAGTTAAAACAAATACTACGTTAATTATTAATAAAGAGTCAGGGTTTTCTGGCTCTTTATTATTTTTTTGCCCTAAGATTTATGTAAAATATGTCGATATATATAAAATATAGGAAAATATGGTTTAGTTTTACAGAGGAGGTAAAGATATTGAAAATAAGTTTGTGTATGATTGTCAAAGATGAAGAAAAATATATAGAGCAGTGTTTAAATAGTGCATTACCATTAGTAGATGAAGTGATCATTGTAGATACAGGTTCAACTGATAATACAATTAATATTATAGAAAATAATTATATAGATAAAGTTAAGCTAATAAAGCACGATTGGAACAATGATTTTGCAGAAGCAAGGAATAAATCAATCATAGATGCTAAAGGAGATTGGATATTAATCTTAGATGCGGATGAAAAAATAAGTTTTGATAAAGAAAAGTTGTTGAAACAATTAGAAGAGGAAGACGTAGATGGCTATAATATACCTATGTATAATTTTTTATCAATAGATAATATATTATATTCTGCAGTTATGCCTAGATTACTTAAAAATAATGATCTAAGATACATTGGAGCAATACATGAACAAGTAAGACTAAATGGAGAAGAATTAAAAAAACAAAACACTTTTGAAACAACAACGTGTAAAATTATTCATTACGGATATCTCCATGAAAATGTATTAGTTAAGAATAAAACGCGAAGAAATATTAATATTATAAAAAATGAGTTAGAAAAAAATCCTAAAGATGGTTTTCAGTGGTATAATCTTGGCGTAACTTATATGGGAGAAGCTAACTATGGTAAAGCTATAGATGCATTTCTTCAATCTCATAAATATTCACAGAATGCAAAAAAATCATATCATGATGATTTGGTATTAAGTCTTGCAAAATGTTTATACCAAGAGAAAAGTTATAAGCAATTAAATAATTATTTAGATGCACTAAGCAAAGACCAATACATCACTAAATATCCAGAATATTACTATTATTATGGAAAAATGTTTGAAAAAAAGAAAAAATATAATAGGGCTATAAAAAACTTTGAGAGAGCTATTAAAGTAGGAGAAGTTGATAATAGTATTTCTCAAAAAGGAATGGGAAGCTTTATTCCAAATATTGAAATAGCTAGGATTCTGGTTAAGCAAAAAAAAATAAATGAGGCAGTAATGAAATATATGGAATCAATATTCCATCCAGATAACTTTACACATACAGGAATAAAAGAATTAGTGAAACTACTTGAAAAACATAAAATGAATGAAGTATTTCAAGAGTTAAGAAAACTATTGGATAAAAATGAGCTAGAAAAATATAAAATACAAAAACAAGAATTCAAAGAAAAAATACAATCATTAATAGAGCAAGGATTAATAGATGATGCGAAAGTAATGATTGATGAATATGAGAAAATAATAAATAATGATATTGATATTTATTCCATGAAAGGGATTATAGCTATTATGGAAGGGTATATTGATGAAGCATATACCATTATAATAGAAGGATTAAGATTGTCTCCTAAAAATGTAGATTTATTATATAATAAGGCTTATATATTAGAGTTGAAGAAGAAATATAAAGAAAGCTATAGGTGCTATAAACATATTATAAATATGACAAAAGATATAAGTATGAAAGAAGAAGCATATAGGAGATTAAAAGAAATAGAAAGTATTGATAGTAATGTTAAATTAAATGGGAAGTTAGGAATATTTATTATAAACAAGAAATTAAATGATGATATTTTAGATTTTATTATTAATTGGTTTCCACAAGTTGGTTATACTATATTAAAAGACATTAATTCTCTTGAAGATGAGTCAAAAAGATATATAATTTTATACGATATTGAGCCTATAGAGTTGAAAATTAAAGAAAATAAAGAATATTCAAGCATTATTGGTGAAAGATTTGATTTAATTGAAATTTTACATAACAATCTGGAAAAAGAATTTGATATTAATAATAGTAAAGAATTTTTATATTTAAGTAAAAATGAATTAGAAGCAGAAGAAATAGCAACAAAAATATTAAATGTAAATTTAAGTGACATATATAAAACAATAAGAGAACTAGAGATGAATTATGCTACTCAGTATCATGTAGTAAAACAGTTTAACGGTTTTAGACTTAGAGCGAAAACAGAACTTATACAATACCGAGATGGATTAGCAGTTAAAAAAACTTGGAAACCAGGTAATGAAAAATTTTATGAAAGAGAAAAATTTGCATGTGGTGAGTTAAGTAAAAAAATATCATATATTCCACAATTGTTAGAAAATGGTAAAAATTATATTATTATTCCTTATTATGAAGATATTTTGAATGATAGTGAGGATATGAGAAAAAGGGTACTTACTACACATATTGTAGATATAGCTTATTATTATAAGCAGTTATATGATGCTGGGTTTTATAATCCTGATATGCATCCAGGGCAGTTTGTTTTTTCAATAAAAGATGGATTAAAGGCAATAGATTTTGAATATTTACAATTATATGAGGAAAAGCCAGATTCATTTATTGAAGGATATGACATAAAAGGATATCCTAAAGGGTTTAAAGGAGATAAACCTATTTACAATGGAAAAGAGTTACATAAGGCATACAATAGTATATGGGTTAAATATACAGGATATGAATTAAAACAGATTGCTAATCTAGTTATTAAAGGAAAGTATAATAATAATGATCCAGAAATAAACAAAGTTTTAGGACTATTAAATTATGCAAAAACTTCAGGGCAAACCTATGATGGTTCATTATATGAAAGTGCTTATCATTCATTGAAATTAAAAGGATATTATTTTAGAGGGCAAAGAGAGTGTAGTATAAGATTGCAAAAAGTTCCATATGATTTTTCTAATAAAACAGTATTAGATATAGGATGTAATGCAGGGGGAATGTTACATGCTATTAGTGATAAAATCAAAATGGGAATAGGCATAGATTATGATTATCGTCTTATTAATGCAGCTAATGCTATTAAGACAATAAATAGAACAAATAATCTGTCGTTCTATAGGTTTGATTTAGAGAAAGAAGATTTCAACTTACTAAATAGCTATATATTATCAGAAAATGGAAAGATTGATATTTGTTTTCTTTTATCAGTATGTATGTGGATAAAGAATTGGAAGGAAGTCATTAGCTATGTTTCATTAGTCTCTAATAATCTAATTTTTGAAACAAATGGAACTGGGGAACAACAAATGGAACAAATAGAGGAATTAAATAAAGCCTATGAACATATAGAAGTGATTGAAGAAGAGTCTAATGATGATCCTGGTCAGCCTGATAGGAAACTACTCTTTTGTACAAAAAAAGTAGAGAAAAAAATAACAATTGAAAGTAATATTGAAGAATATAATAATTTATTAAAAGAAATTATTAGACCAGAATATAATATTAATTATAAGAAAAACCATGGAGCAGGTAGAATATGTAAAATATATGTAGATAATGATAAAAATAAGTTGATAGATTTTCAAAAGTTAATGAGTAATTTTTTTGATCTAGAATTATACAGAAATTATACAGCATTAATTGAAAATAGAGAAAATATTGAAGGAATTATAACAGGGTTATCTTATTTTGATGTGGGTATAGATGAAAAAGAATTAAAAAAATCATTTGCTAATTTAGCTATGAGTTCACAAGACTTATTTTATGATTATGCTATGTTAAAACATGTCGTAGACGAGGTAGGTACTCCCAACTTAAAACAAGTAATAATAGGTTTAAGTAATTATAGCTTTAGATATGATTTATCTTTAACACAAAATCTACAAACGAAAGAAAAACCTAAAATATACTATCCTATTCTGAGAATGTTACATAATTATGCTAATCAGTTTAAGGAAATTAATGAATATGATTCATTGCTCAAAAAATGTGATGATTTATTTAAAGCAGATTATTTTATTAAGATATACAAATGTAGTAAAGATATGTTTAATATGTCATGGGATCATATGTTGAAGAAAACATTTAATTCTACTAACTTAAGTGAAGAGGAAAAACAAAGGGAAATTTATATGGCACAAAGATGGAATCATAACTATCCACATACAATTCAAGAAAATATAGAAATTTTTAGAGAAATGTTATGTTATCTAAAAGATAAGAATATAAAAGTAACTATTATAACAAATCCTGTAACGGATTTTTATAAAAATCATTTTCCTCAAAATTGCATAGAACAATTTGAGGGTATAATTGGTAATTTTAAAACAGAATTTGATTTTACTTTTATTAATGGATATAATATAAATTGTTTTGATAATGATTTTTATGATGCCTCTCACTTAAATAAACAAGGTGCACAGAAGTTTACTTATATCATAAATGAATCTATAGAAAACTAAAAGATGGGCTTTTAGTTTATTATAAAAACTTTAATCTGCTTTATAATTTTGGCTATTTACACGATGAGCAACAAATTTATGTAAGAAGCCTATAATTATTAGGATAAGCATTAAAATTGGTGATATATATGTAAATAAAGCTAATTAGTTTATAAAAAGTAAACAAGGCATAAAATATATAAAATAAAACTTAATTAGATTACGATAGAGGATGTGTGGTAGAGCGTGAAGGTTGTAATTTTAGCAGGAGGATTTGGGACAAGAATAAGTGAAGAAAGTCATCTAAAGCCAAAACCAATGATTGAAATAGGTGATAGACCCATTTTATGGCATATAATGAAAAGTTATAGCCATTACGGATATAATGATTTTATAGTTTGTCTAGGGTATAAGGGTTATATAATTAAAGAATTCTTTGCAGATTATTATTTACATACTTCTGATGTAACATTTGATTTTAAAAATGAAAATAAGATGACTATACATAATAATGTATCAGAACCGTGGAGGGTTACATTGGTAGATACAGGGCTTCATACTATGACTGGTGGGAGAATAAAGAGAATAAAAAAATATATAGGAAATGAACGATTTATGCTTACATATGGAGATGGTGTATCCGATATAGATATTAATGAGCTTGAAAAATACCATATCAAATCCAATGCATACATTACAATCACTGCAGTTCAACCAGGAGGGCGTTTTGGGGTACTTGATATTGATGAGTCAACAAATAATGTAAAAACTTTTGTAGAAAAGGCAAAAGAAGATGGTGGATGGATTAATGGAGGGTTTATGGTAGTAGAGCCTCAAGTATTTGATTATATAGTAGATGACAATACAGTTTTTGAAAAAGAGCCATTAAAAAACTTAGCAATACAATGTAAACTTAATGCTTACAAACATTATGGTTTTTGGCAATGCATGGATACACAAAGGGATAAAGGTTTATTAGAAAGATTATGGAGTACCAATAGGGCTAACTGGAAAGTCTGGAGTTGATTATAATAGAGATATTATGGAAAAGAGTGCTATGTAAATTAATATGAAAAAAATAATATGATTTTTATTATTTAAATACCTTGAACATGTTATGTTAGGAGAAGAAATATGAAGAGAGACAAAATAAAACCTTTTTATAATACTCAAAGAGAAACACTAGGAGATGTTCTTCCTTTAGATACCCCATTTACAGTAATAATTGACACAAGTGAAGTTTGTAACTTTAAATGTAACTATTGTTTTAGAGCTCATCCTGAAGTTGCAAATGAAACATATGCAAAAAAAGAAGGTTTAATGAAATGGGATACTTTTATCAAAACAGTTGAACAAATAAAACAATTTCCAAAACAAGTAAAAAGAATAGCATTATCGGGGCAAGGCGAACCTATGTGTAATAAGCTTTTGCCAGATATGATAAAATATATAAAAAAAAGTGGATTATTAGGTAAGACAGAAATTCATACCAATGCGTCATTCCTTTCGGATAAGAAATTTGCTTATGATTTAGCAGATTCTGGGATTGATAAAGTGATTATTTCTTTACAAGGATTAAACTCTGAAATGTATCAAAGAACATGTGATGTAGCAATAGATTTTGATAAATTTTATAATGGGATAAAAACATTTTATAAAAGAAAAAAGAATACAAATGTAAATATTAAAATTGCGGATGTTGCATTAAGGCATGGAGAAGAAGAAACTTTTTACCAGATGTTTGATGGAGTAAGTGACAGACTATATATAGAAAAAATTGTACCTTTATTTATTGGCGTAGATTATACTGATATAAGGAAAAGTAATGATAAATATATTAATAAATATGGTGTTACTTTTGGTGACTTAAAGTGTTGTAATCCTATCTATTATACCTTATGTATTACACCTAAAGGAATGATTAATCCATGTGCTCAGTTAGAGCCTCCAATTGTAATGGGAAATATTCACAATACTACTCTTATAGAAGCCTGGAATAGTAAAACTAGAATAGATTTTTTGAAACAAGATTTGACACAAGGGCACAAAAAAAATAACAAATGTAATAAATGCTATCTTCCATATAATAGTGTTAAGGTAGAAAAAGATTTAATAGATAATTATAGTGAGAATATATTGACCAGATTAATAAGTCTGAAATAAATAAGTACTTCTCAGTACTATGAAGTCGATATATTAGAGGGGAGATGAATTTTGTTGAAAGAAAGTAATTATGCTTGGCCTGTGACTGCGGTATCAAAAAATGTTTACGATTGTTTCAGTAATGCTATAAAATTAAATATGGGAAAAATTAAAAATAAAAAAGTTGTTATATTTGGTGCAGGAATAAGAGGAACATTATTTTCAATTATGATGCACAGTCATGGTATTGAAAATTTTATTTTTACAGATAATAACGAAGAAAAATGGGGCGGATATATCAATACGTATCCTATTGTTTCTATTGAAAAAGCCCTTGAAAATAAAGAAGACATATTGATATTTATTACTGTTGAAAATGGTGTGGATATAAAAAAACAGCTAATTATGTTAGGATTTATTGAAGATGAAAATTTTTTATTATTAGATACTAATTTATATGATATTTATATGAAACAATTCAATAGAAAAGAAATAATTGATATTCTTGTTATGGGAGATTGTGGATTAACACATATTTCTTTATTAGATAGTCAAAAATCAAATTTAGGAAAAATGTTAGAAGATAAACTAAGTGATTTCACAAGTAAGGTTTTAGCTATGCACGGAATGGGAATGAGAGCTTTCTATAATATACTTTGTGCGCAAATATATATGGATATTAAGCCTAAATATTTAATATTACCTGTTAATTTTGACACATTTACCGGAAAACACCATTGTCTTCCACGTACACAACATGCAGAATTAATAAAAAGAATAGCAGAAGCATCAAAGTTTAATAGTGAAGAAATGGATGATTATGTAAAGTTAACAGAAGAGAGATCAAAAAGCTTTCATATCGAATTTTCATCCAAAACATCAACAAAAGATAATCAATCAGATTTATTAAATGCGTTGTATATGAAAATGAATTACATGTATAAGTTAAAATCTGACAACGAAGGTGTACGATATTTGATGAAAATATTGGATTTAGTAAAAGAGCAAAATATACTTCCGATTTTATTTATTCCTCCTGTCAATTACATGCGTGGGGAACAATATTTTGGACAGAAATTTTATGAGGCTTATGGAGCTAACTGCACATCTTTAAAAAATATGCTCCAACAAAAGAATGTTGATATTATGGATCTAAGTTATATTCTAACTGATTCTGAATTTTCAGATATTAGTACTGTTGATGAAACTGCAAATTACTTTGGAAGAATTCAAATTTGTAATGAAATAACTAATTATTTTAATGATATAGTTAAGATAAATAAAGAGAAGGTACAGTAACATGAATGAGTCAACAAATTATGCAAAACCAATAACTAATACATCTCAAGTAATATATGATAATTATATTCGACTTATATCTAATAATTTATCAAAATTAAGAAATAATAAAATTGTTATTTTTGGAGCGGGTGTAAGGGGTACATTACTTTCATTAATACTACAGGAATTTGGCCTAAACAAAATAGTGTTTACTGATAATAATAAACAATTATATGGAGGAAGAGTTAATCAATTTTTAATTCTACCGTTGGATGATATTATTGAGCAAAAAGAAGACATAATAATATTAGTTTCTCCTGAAAACAGTCAAGACATAATTCAACAATTACTTAATTTTGGATTTATTGAACACAAAAATCTTATTAATTTTGGTACAAAATTGTATGACTGGTTTATGGAACAATTTACCGATGATCAAAGAAAAGATATGTTTATTGTAGGTGATTGTGGTTTGATGTATTTTTCTCTCTTTGATAAAATCAGAGACAGTCTAGGGACAATGTTAAAAAAAAGATTTTCAGAGTATAAGGTAAAGCTATTATCCATGAATGCAATGGGCATGAGAGCTTTTTATAATATATTATCAGTTCAGCTAAAGATGTTTACTAAACCTAAATATGTAGTTATGTCCATTGATTTAAGTATGTTTAATGGAAAACAACATTTTTTACCTAACACACAACATGTGGATTTGCTTGAAAGAATATTATATTATTCTAATGAAAAAAACTTTCAGTTAAAGGAATATTTGCAGATAGCCAAGAAGAGGTACAATAACTTTGATAATAAAATTATTACAACAAAAGCTTATAATTCAGATAAACTTAGTGAAGCCATTAATAGGTCATATATTAAAATGAATTATATGTACAATCATAATATTAAAAATGAAGAGTTAGTTTATTTTATTAAGACTCTTAATATGTTAAGAGAAGAACAAATAGACGTTTTTCCAATAGTATTACCAATTAATTATTATCAAGGTAAAGCATATTTTGGTGAAAAATTTATCAAGTCATACTGTGAGAATAGTAATTTTATAAAAAATATTGTTAATGATAAAGGATATAATTTACTTGACTTAAGCTTTTTACTAGAAGCAGAATATTTTTTGGATACTACAACAATTGATGAGGCAGCTTGTTATGATGGAAGATTGATGGCTTGTGATGAAATAATTCGTTTTTTTTACAATAATCAATAGAGAGGAAAGAAGATGGTTTATTATGAATGTTAGTGTTTTAGAATACTTAAGGAATTCAGTTCTTAAAGCTCCAAATAAGGTCGCTTTTTCGGATTCTAATAGGAATATTACATTTAATGACTTAAATGTTGGTGCAAAAAAAATCGCAACAAGACTAATAGAAATTAATAACGGAAAGAAAAATATTCCTATAGCTATATATTTAGGAAAAAACGTTGAGAGTATTTTGTCTTTTATGGGTGTAGTATATAGTGGGAATTTCTATACCCCAATTGATATAAAGTCACCTATTGAACGTGTGAAAAAGATTTTTAGTACTTTAAAACCAGATGTTATTATTACAGATCAACAAAATATAAATAAATTAAAACAATTGAATTTAGACATAGATATTATTCTTGTAGAAGATTGTAGCTCTGTTACGATTAATGATAAAAAAATAAGTTCTATTCAGTCTACAATGCTTGATACAGATCCTCTTTATGTACTGTTTACATCTGGTTCGACAGGTACACCTAAAGGGGTTATAATAAGTCATAGATCTGTGATTGATTACGTAGAATGGGTAACAAAAGCTCTAAATATAACTGAGCTAGATATTTTGGGTAATCAATCTTCATTTTATTTTGATAATTCACTTTCAGATATATATTGTACTTTGAAGAATGCTAGTACAACAGTAATAATTCCAAAAGAATTATTTTTGTTTCCTAGAAAACTTTTAAAGTATGTAAATAAAAATAAGATTAATACAATTTTTTGGGTGCCCTCTGCACTAATTACAGTTGCAAACTCAGGAGCTCTACAAGATGTAAAACTAAGTTTGGAAAGAGTTTTATTCTGTGGAGAAGTAATGCCTAATAAACAGTTAAATATTTGGAGGAAGAAAAATCCTAATACTTTATTTGTCAATTTTTATGGACCAACAGAAATAACATACGCTTGTTCATATTTTATAGTTGATAGAGAATTTGATGATAGTGATTCTTTACCTATTGGTTATCCATGTGGAAACACAGAAATTTTAGTAATAAATCAAAAGAATGAGCTAGTGGGTGAAGATGAAATTGGAGAGTTATGTGTAAGAGGAAGTAGCTTATCTTTGGGATATTATAATGATGCTAATAAGACAAATGAAAGTTTTGTACAGAATCCGTTAAATAAAAGTTATTATGAAAAAATCTATAAAACAGGTGATTTAGTCAAGTATAATAAATACGGTGAATTGGTTTATTTATGCCGTAAAGATTTTCAAATTAAACACATGGGTCATAGAATTGAATTAGGTGAAATAGAAAATGTTTGTTTTTCAATTATTGGTATGAAACAATGTTGTGCTTTGTATGATGAACAAAATAAAAAGATTATATTATTTTGTATGGTAGAAGAACAAAATGAAAAACAAATATATGAGCAATTGACAAAGTTAATACCAAAATATATGTTACCTTCAATTATTATAATAATGGATAATTTACCTATGAATGCAAATGGTAAAATAGATAGAGTATATCTAAAAAATAAATATATAAAAAGTAATAAAGTTACATTTCACGCTTTATGCATGAAACAAAAGAAATAAATTAATACAATAAAAAGGAAGAGTTAATAGGAGTAATTAAAATATGGATAATATTATTAAGATTATTAATGAAATAAATCCTTATGTAGATATAGATTATACTACTCAATTATTAGAGGAAGAAATTCTTGATTCATTAGGTATAATGTATTTAGTAGCATCTTTGGAAGATACTTATGATATTGAAATAAATGGAGAAGATATTATCCCAGAAAATTTTCAAAATGTTAATTCGATAAACAATCTGATAAAACTTGCAAGAAAAGATTAAATCACAAACAATTATAGCGATATTTATGTTATGCATATAGAAAGGATAATATTATGAAAAATGCAACTCATGTAACAATAATTACATCTGCCTATAATGTTGAAAAATATATTGAAAAATGTATTACAAGTGTATTGAATCAAACGTTTAGAGATTTTGAATGGATTATTCTAGATAATGGTAGTACTGATAAAACAGGGGTGATACTTAAAAAGTATGCAGTTCTTGATGACAGAATTGTTCTATTTCAAAACAAGAAAAATAATAGAATACAAAACTGTAAAGACATACAATTACTAACTTATAAAGATTTAGTATGGGAAGCAAAGGGTAGATACATCACTGAATTAGATTCTGATGATTATTTGAGGGAGGATTTTTTGAAAAAAATGGTTGAAGCTGCAATAGAAAATGATGCAGACATAATCGCTAGTGGTACAACTATGTTTATGGACAATGAGCCTAACAAAACTATTTCAAGAATTCCTCCTGCAATTGTGACGAATGATATTTCTAAAATATGGAATAATTTGGAAGAATATTACGGTAGTTTTAGACCCACTTGGGGAAAGCTTTTTGAAAGACAATTTTACTTACGGAATTTAGAGTATTTTTTTAACAGACCTTCTTATATGATAAATGGGGGGGATACTTTACTTTGTTTGAGAGCATTAAGAAAGGCTAAATCTTTAGTTTGTTTGAACGAGTCATTACACTTTTATAGAATCAGACAAAGTTCTGGTTATCACAGTAATTTATTTGTTGAACGTTATAAAAGTTATGATTTTCTGTATAATGAAAGTTATTCACTCTTACAAGAAGAAGGTAAATTAACAGATGAAAATCATTCTTTTATCAGAACTGTTCACTATTATTCAATGATTGATTGTCTAAGAATAGTATTAAATGCTGCAAATAGTAATTACCAAACTAGACTTAAATTTTTGCAAGGTATTGTTACAAGTAAAGTATTAATGAGTTATTTTCGTCTTCTAGATATAGATTCAGCAAATTATTTTAAAGACCTATTGAATCAGGTATTGAAGAATATTTATGATTCTCAAGATACATATAGTCAATTAGAACTTTATAATTTTTTTCTTTACAGACAATTTATGGCTAATGAAATGCAAAAAAACTCAAATAGTAATGATTGTGCATTATTATATTTTTCTTCTTTATTTGATAGAGAAAACAAGTATCAATGGGGAGGCGAAGAATGTAATAAGTATTTTAAAATAATTATACCGCAATGGTTTATTAAATTAAGCAATACATATCAGTTTAATGTTGATATTATATTGGAAGATGTAAATTTGTTTTGTTCCATAGTTAATAATGATATAGAAAATGCAAATAGTGTATGTCAAGATATTTGTAAAAATAACAAAAAAAACGATTTTATAATTTTACATAAAGCATTAAAGAATAGTAAATATAATAGAGATAATACAGTGATTTCACAAGTGAAAGATGAAATTACACATGCATTACAGAATAACAATATAGAAGCAGCATTTGATTCTTTATTGAAAATAAATTCCGAAATAATCTTTGATAGAGATATTTTATACTTTAGATCTTTTATTAGCTGGGTTATAGATGATAAGGATGTTGCTATATATTTGCTGTTTTCAGCCTTAACCCTTTATTATCAAGATAATGATTTATTAGAATTAGTTAGTAAGGTATTAGAGAAACAAAAGTAATAAATCTTGAAAGTATTAATAAATAATTTTCAATAATATCAAAAAAAAGGAGATTGATTTAAACTTTGGGCAATTTACAAGAATTTGAAGAATCAATGATGAATGAAATGACGCTGATTAAACATAGTAAGGAAAAAATAGTACTATTTGGAGGAGCAGATATTGGAATATTAGCTAAAAGAGTACTTGAATTAATGGGGATTAAAGTTGAATGCTTTTGTGACAATGATACCCTAAAACAAAGTAAATTAATTGAAGGATTAAAAGTATTATCATTAGACAATGTCATAAAACAATTTGTTAATGTAAGAATTATTATTTGTACTTTAAATGATTATAATGAAATAGCTATAAGAAAAGAAATTGAATATAGTGGCATTAATAATATTCATTCAATATTTCCACTATTATACTTTTATAAAACAAGGTGTATTAAAAATCCAGTTAGTCAACAAAATATGAAAGAGTTAATATCTAAAATTAAAGATGAAGATAATAACTTAATAATAAGTGCTGTTAATATACCTATAACAGAAAAATGTACACTAAACTGTGAAAAGTGTTCATCTTTAACTCCTTATAATGATTATCCAATTCATTATAATAAAAATACTATCATTAACACTATAAAAAGATTTTTGAGTGTAATAGATGGAGCAAAAAGAGTCATTATAACAGGTGGCGAACCTTTATTATATCCAGATTTATTATTAATTTGTAAAGAAGTTTCCCAATATAATAATATTTTAACTATACGAGTAGTGACAAATGGTACTATAATCCCAGATATTAGTATTTTAAAATGTTTTAGCGACTTGGGTATTAGCTTAACAATTAGTGATTATGGACAGTTATCAAATAACAAATATGAGCTGATTGATCTATGCAAAAAATACAACGTATTATGGGATATAAATTCATATAACTATAATACATGGGTTGATTTTGGTAGAGTTCAAGTAGAAAGAAACCGTAGTAAAAACGAAAATATGCAGATATTTAAGAAGTGTTATAATTGGGTAAAAGCTACATATTTGTTGAATGGAGACTACTATTTATGTCAACGTGCAGCTTACGCGACATATTTTAAAATATTAGAAAAAAAAGATGGAGAATATGTTAATATATTAGATTATAGTTTGTCAGAACAAGAACTTAAAAATAAAATTAAAGAGATTACTTATAATACTAAATATTTAACGGCATGTAATTATTGTAATACGAGATATGGCAAAATTATACCACCTGCTGTGCAAAAGGAAAGAAAACTAAAACATTAAAAATTATTGTAAAGGAAGATTACATGAAGTATGTTATAACGGTTTTTGGATTAGGATTTGTTGGTATTACTACTGGACTTGGCTTTGCGGAAATGGGGAATTTGGTCTATGGTTATGATGTAGATGAAAAACGGATTTTAAACATAAAAAATGGAGTAATTCCTTTTATGGAACCAAAGCTGGAAGAGGTTCTTAAAAAACATTTGAATAATAATTTTCTCATAGCAAATAATGTAAGAGAATGTGTTGAAAAAAGTGATTTGATTTTTATATGTGTAGGAACCCCTTTTTCTAATAATGGAAGTGCTGATTTAAGTTATATATATGATGTGTTGGATGAAATTCTTGTTGAATATGAAGAAAAAAAGAATCGTGTAATAGTTATTAAATCAACTGTTCCTCCTTCTACTACTAAGAAAAAATTTATACCATATATTAATGAAAAGAAAACTTCAATAACAACAAATTTTACAATTGCTAATAATCCAGAGTTTTTAAGAGAAGGAAAGTGTTGGGATGATTTTATTAGTCCTGACCGTATTGTTTGTGGAGTAGAAGATAAAGGAACAGAAACTTTGTTACGTCAATTATATAAAAACTTTGAAGCCCCATTTTTTGCTGTAGAATTGAACACAGCTGAATTTATTAAATATCTTTCTAATTCTTTACTTGCTACAATGATCAGTTTTTCTAATGAGATGTCTATTGCTGCCGATTTAATAGGCAATATAAATATTAAGGATTCATTCAAAGTTTTGCATATGGATAAGCGTTGGGATAGCTGTAACATGAAGTCATATGTTTACCCAGGGTGTGGATATGGAGGCTATTGTCTTCCTAAAGATACAAAGGCATTGCTTTATCATATGAGGAATTTAGGTTATGAGCCTGAAATTCTAAAAAGTGTTATAAATATGAATGAGGATATGTCTAAGCATGCTGCAAAAAAAATAATGACATGTGTCAAGAAAAACAATAAAATTGCTATTTTAGGACTTTCTTTTAAACCAGAATCAGATGATGTTAGAGAAAGTGCTGCTTCCAAGATAATTGATTATTTAAATTTTAGAGGTTATAGTAATATTTCTGCGTATGATCCTGTTGCTACTACTAGATTTAAACAATTCTATAACTTTGATTTTGTAGAATATATTCAAAATATGGATGAAGCATGTAGAGATGCAGAAATTATTGTAATAGTTACAGCTTGGAAAAAGTTTGCTAATCTCAAGACGAAATACCCCACTAAAAAAATATTGGATTTAAGGTATTTTTTATAAGAAGGAGTGGCTATTATTGGAAAAGAGTAAAGTTAAAATAAGTATAATAATGCCAACATATAATAGGGCAAAAACCGTAATCAAAGCTATTGATAGTGTACTTGCTCAATCTTTTAATGAGTATGAGTTAATTATTATTAATGATGGATCAACAGATGAAACTACTAAGATATGTAGTGAATACGCACAGAAAGAGAATAAAATTAGATTTATCAATAGATTACAAAATAAAGGAGCATCATTTGCAAGAAATATTGGTATAAAAGTGTCAGATGGTGATTATATAACATTTGTTGATGATGATGATGTCATACATTGTAAAATGTTGGAATTCTTATATGGATTAACAATAACACATGGAGCAGATATTTCAATATGTGGGAGTTGGTACGGTTATGGGGAGAATGTAGTACCAAAATATAAATATGATGAACTGATCTTGTTAGATAAGGTAACGGGTCTTGATGAACTACTTAAAAGAGAAAAATACAATTCTTCCAATGCTTGTAAGCTGTTTTGTAAAAAACTATTTAGAGGGATTAACTACATAGAAAAATCTTTAGTTGATGATATTCATGTTGTTTATAAATTATTTGCGGAAGCGAATACTGTTGTTGCAAAAGGCGTGCCTATGTATACATGTATGAGACATGGAGAAAATAACAGTAACCTTTTAGAAAATAATATTTGGTCACCAGAATTACTTAGAGAGTATATTAATATGCAAAAAGATAGAGTTAAATATTTATCCCAATGTGTGCCTCAAATAACAGATAGAGTTAAATATTCGGAGTGGTCTTTCTACATATCTATGTGCCATAAAATAAATATTTTTAATAATTGGGTATGTAAAAAAGAATATAGAGAAATGTTAAATATTTTAAAAGAAAATAAAGTGGAGTTTTTGAATTCAAAGTTTATAACAGAGAGTGAAAAAACTATGATAAAAATGTATAATATATAAGTATGCAAAGGATTTAACGTTGTAAAAGAATTTTATATTAATTGCATTCTTATATTAAGTTCTATACTCAGTATTACGATATAATATACAGATGAAAATTTTAACAAGGAGGTATTATAATGAGGATTGAAACAAACAATACTGATATTTATAGTTCTAATTCTCAAGTTGAGATGGGTAGAAAGGAAACTACTTCAGCTGTAAAAAAAAATGTAAAACAACCTAAAGAAATAGTAGTTGAACAAAGTATAGACGTGGAAATACATAAACAAAACAGAGAACATGAAGTCATAGATGCAATTGAAAAAGCAAACAAGCATTTCAAAACATTTGATAGAAGACTTGAATTTTCAATTCATGATAAAACAAAACAAATTATGGTGAAAGTAATTAATACAGAGGATGATAGTATAGTTAGAGAAATACCTTCAGAAAAAATATTAGATATGGTAGCAAAACTATGGGAAATGTCAGGAATTTTTGTTGATGAAAAGAGATAAGGAGGGAATATATGGCAGGAATAAAATTTTCAGGACTAGCTTCAGGGTTAGATACTGATAATATCATTAAAGAGTTAATGAAAGCTGAACGAATGAAAGTAGATAAAGTATCAAAGGAAAAGATAAAGTTAGAATGGAAAAAAGATATATGGAAAGAAATGAATTCTAAATTATATGAATTCTATTCAAAGCAAGTATTTGATTTGAAATCAAAGGGAACATTTAGTAAAAAGAATGCAATTTCTTCAAATATAAATGCAGTATCTGTAGAGGCAGGGAGTAATACAATAAATGGTGTACACAATATTAGTGTAACTCAACTTGCAACGGGTGCATATTTGAATAGCCAAAAAATAATGGATACTGATACAAAAGTGCAAGATGGTAAAAGTGTTATATTTAGTATATCTGATGGTGCTAAAGTGAGTGAAATTACGTTAGGAGAAAAAAGCACTATTAAAGATTTTGTAGATGAAATAAACAAAGCAGGTTTAAACATCAGAGCTAACTATGACAATACTAATCAAAGGATTTTTATTAATTCCACAGTAACAGGTGCAAAATCGGATATTATATTTAGTGATATTGATACAACAGATGAAAAAAGTTTTTTTGAAAATTTAGGATTTAAAGTTGATTTAAATGGAAAAATCTTAGCTGCTGATGCTAAAGATGTAGATGGTACTACTTCCATTGGAAGTAAAGGTACAAACGCAAAGTATACATATAATGGTGTTAATAATCTTGAATCAGATAGCAATAAGGTATCTATAAATGGACTTAGCCTTACTTTTAGTGCAAAAGCATCAGATGTTACGATCAATGTTACTCAAGATACCGAAGCGATTTACGATAAAGTAAAAGAATTCATTTCTAAATATAATCTTTTAATAACAGAAATTAATGAAAAAATTGGTGCAGATTCAGCTCGTGGATATGATCCTTTAACTGCTGAGGAGAAGAAAGCTATGTCAGATGATGACGTTGAATTGTGGGAAGAGAAGATTAAAAAATCACTACTTAGAAGAGATTCCACACTATCACCACTTTTAAGTTCTATTAGAGGTATTGTAGGATCAAGTTCAGGAGTTAATACTTCCGAGTTTGATTATCACTATTTATCTGATTTAGGTATAGTAACGGGTGATTATACGGAAAAAGGAGTGTTACATATCAATGGTGATGAAGATGATTCCTTATACTCTGTAAAAACAAATAAATTAAAAGAAGCTATTGAAGCTGATCCAGAAAAAGTTGCAGAATTATTAAATGCTATAGGGGATAAATTATATTCAACTATGCAAGATAAAATGAAATCTACATCATTAAGTAGTGCATTGACATTTTTTAATGATAAAAGTATGGATAAAAAGGTAGAAGAATATAAAGATAGTATTTATAAACTAGAAGAACGTTTGGCTATGGTAGAAAAAAGATATTACAAACAATTTTCTGCAATGGAAAAGGCAATGCAGATGATGAACAGTCAGAGTGCTTCATTAGTTTCTATGTTGGGAGGAGGTCAATAATGGCATCAAATGCTTACAATAAATATCAAAACAACACAATACTAACTGCATCTCCCCAAGAACTAACCCTAATGCTCTACAACGGTGCAATTAAATTTTGCAACCAAGCTATAATATCTATAGAAAATAGTGAAATGCAAAAGGCACATAACTACATTACTCGTGTAGAAGATATAATTGAAGAATTTATTATCACACTAGATGATAAATACTCTGTATATGAATCTTTCAAAAGAATGTATGATTACGTTAACGAAAGACTCATAGAAGCTAATATGAATAAAGATATAGAAATTCTTAATGAAGTACTAGGTTATCTAAGAGAACTCCGAGATACCTGGAAAGAAGTCATGAAACTAGTAAAAGCTCCTAAAAAATGAAATACCTGACCTACTAAAAAAAGGAAGTGATTATTATGGATATAGCCGCAATGTCAACTGCGTTATCTCAAAGTAATATAATGGCACAAGCTTCGGTATCAGTAGCAAAAATTGGTATGGATATGGTGAAGCAACAAGGACAGGCCATGACAAAGTTAATGGAGTCAACAGCTTTAGAAACAACAATCAATTCACACATAGGTTCTAATATAGACATAAAGCTATAAAATCAGAGTACATGAGTACTTTTTATACAATATAAAATTGACACAGTTCTCTATAAGAAATGAGGTAGTAATATGTCAAATATAAATACCTATCTTAATATATTATTAGATTCTTTAGATAGTAAAGAGAGTATATTGAACAATATGTATGTAGTAACTAAGAAACAAGAAGAGCTTATTAAAAATAGTGAATTAGACTTAGAAGAGTTTGATGATATAATTGAAGAAAAACAAAAATATATTGATCAAATAGAATTTCTTGATTCAGGATTTCAAACTACTTTTAATAGAATTGAAAAAGAGCTAGAAGGAAAAGTTGTTTTATATAAGGAAGAAATAAAACAGCTGAAAGATAAAATAACAACAGTTTCTAATATTGGTATCAACATACAGATCTTAGAAGAAAAAAATAAGATTAAGATAGAAGAACATTTTGCATCAAAAAGGCGACAAGTTAAAACTTTTAAAAAAAGTAAAACTACAGCTGCCAATTATTATAAAAACATGAGTAATTCTTTTAAAGAACAATCATTTTTCTTGGATAAGAAGAAGTAAATGCTTTATGTGACAATACAATTAGAATTCAATTGACTAAAAACCTTGACATAAGAACCCACAATGTGATATATTATAAAAAGCACATCTGTAGGGCTCTTTTTTTTGTGCCGAAAAACAGTGTGCATTTCTCTAAACTTATAGACAAGTGGAGGTGGAAGTTGTGCGTGTCAAAATAACTTTAGAATGTACTGAATGCAAGCAAAGAAATTACAACACAACAAAAGAGAAAAGATTACATCCAGAAAGACAAGAAACAAAA
>JAOARM010000011.1 GCA_025210515.1 Vallitalea sp.
ACAGGAGATGAAAAATATCCTGATTGGATACAAGAGAAAATAAGACAGGCAACAGATGATTATTATAATGCAACAGATCAAGGCGGGAGAGATGATGCACACGATGCCGCATTGAAGTTGAGAAAACTAGGAGAAACTGCATTAGCATTTAAAAGTGAAGATACAAAAATAACCAATAACTCTTCCTTTCACCAAGAAGCTAAAAAGAAAATAAGTAATAATCAGTATTTTTCTAAGGAGTCATGGGAGAAAACAAGGGCTTTAAGTACAAGTTGTAGTGGTGATGCAAATACAAATTCTAAAAATAATAGTAGTACAAGTAGTAGTGGTACAGTTAGCAAGAAGGAAACGAATAAGATTGAAAATGATAAGGATGTTTTAGAAAAAAAAGATAAAGAGAAAGATTTAAACAATAGTAATAATAATAATTATACTAATAATAAGGATGCTCTACATAGTGATGGATTTGGTTATAGAGATGATAATTATTATGTAGCAAATTTAGGATATAAAAAAAATGCTAATGTATATTTAGTTAGTGGGGAAGCATCTATTAGCAAAACTCTAACTAAAAAGGATGTTAATCTTAAAGCAGGAATAGGGATATCAGCAGTGGATTTAGAGCTAAAATCATCTAATATTGGATGGAAAAATTTATATGCAAATCTTGGTGCTGAGGCAGAAGTATTAACTGGAGATGCAAGTGGAGCCTTGAAGTTTGGTAAATCTGGATATGGATTATCAGGTAATGCAATTGCAGCAGGAGCAAGTGGACAAATAAAAGGGAGCATAAATATTTTTGGTGTCAAAATAACTGCAAAAGGAAATGGTTATGCTGGTGCATTTGGTGGAGGTGGTGAAATAATGTATAAATATAATGAGAAAACTAAAAAACGAAAAATTAATATTGGTGTTAACTTAGCTGCATTATTTGGATTAGGTGGAAAAATTGAAATTTCATGGTAGAGAGGAAATGGAAAAATGAATAATAAAATAAATTTATGTATACTAAAAGTACTAAAATATTATTTTTTACTTTGTTTTATATTTGGTATTGGTGCATCATTTATTATTGAATCACCTTTTTATATGAAAATATTATTTTTATTAATGTGTTTGATTTTAATTAAATTTATTAATAAATTAATTAGTATCATAGCGAAAAGAGGGAATATAAATGAATAGAACTAATTATAGTTTTAGCGAGAAAGAGATATTTACCTTGTTATTTAGAAAAAAGACTTGTCCTTATTGTGGAAGTAGTAAGTTATCAAGAATAACAGTAAAAAAATTTAAAGGTAAAGGGAAAAGTGTAATAGAGAGTATGAACTTTTCTTCACAAATAGATATATATCAAGGGAATTTTGTATATCAATGTACAAAATGTAAAAAAAAGTTTTCATTGCAATCAATCGTTGATTTAAATAATTCTAAAGATAAGAAAAGAAGCAAAGCTAATACGTTTTTTGTTATACAAAGCATTATTATGATATTAATAATATTATCTATTGGAATATCATCAAACAACATATATATCATAATTATATTTATTCCAAGTATTATTATATACTATTATATAACTTTATTTTTCACAAATAATAATTGAATATAACATGTAAATATTATAATAGTTTAATAAGTGTGCAGTTGAGGACGTAACAGACAAAGGTAGTATAAATAATACTAATATCATAATTCAACACAAAAACCATGGAATTGACAAAAGCAGTTGATCCATGGTTTTTTAAAAAAATGGAATGAAGAAATGGGAAATATGTATAATGGAATTTTTTACTGACTCAAATACGACCAAGAATATTTACGACGAAGTAGTAAATAGAATAATAAAAATAGTAACGAGCAAAAAGCACTAAGATTCTTTACACCTATAATGACCTAAATAGACTAATAAAGATTAACCGTCAAATGGAACATGATATTCAAAACAGAAGAAAAAATAAAAGAAATAAACATACTAAAAGAACCAATCACAAACTTTGGAATAATAATACCAGGACAAACAGGTGGATACACAGAACATGCCAAAGAACTATACGAAACAGCAATAGCCTACACCTATGACGGATTCAATCAAATGACAAAAATAACAACAGGAGACAAAGTCATAGCATATAGGTATAACGGTGAAGGATTAAGAGTAGAAAAGAAACTAGAAGAAGAAATAACAAGACACCTATACGAACAAGACAAGGTAGTATATGAAGCAGATGACAAAGGAAAGCAAGAAACATATATGGTACTCATCTAATAGGAAGAACAATAACAGAAGAAGAAACACCAACAACAATGTACTATATGTAATAACGGACACGCAGATGTAACAGCGTTAGCGAACGCACAAGGACAAATAGAAGCAACATACTACTACGATTCATTTGGAAACATAAAACAAAAAACAGGAAACAAAAACAACCCATTTAGATACGCAGGATATCAATACGACGAAGAAACAGGGCTATACTACCTAAACTCAAGAATGTATGACCCAACCCTAGCAAGATTCATGCAACAAGACACATACTACGGAAAAACAAGTGACCCACTAAGTCTAAACCGCTACACATATTGCTCTAATAATCCTCTAGTATACTGTGACTACACAGGACACTGGCAAACAGGAGATGAAAAATATCCTGATTGGATACAAGAGAAAATAAGACAGGCAACAGATGATTATTATAATGCAACAGATCAAGGCGGGAGAGATGATGCACACGATGCCGCATTGAAGTTGAGAAAACTAGGAGAAACTGCA
>JAOARM010000002.1 GCA_025210515.1 Vallitalea sp.
CAGTGTTTAGAGTATTAATTATAATTGATAATAATATGTTGTATGGTGAAGACTTGAGATTGTGATTGATAAGGATTTGATAGTAATTTGAAATAAATATTGAAAAAACTCTTGACACGTGCACTGTAATTTTGTTATAATACTATCAATTAAAAACAAATTGTCTGATAAATGCAGTGAAAGAGACGTGCGATTTGCAAAAATAGTTTTAGAGAGCTGATGGTTGGTGAGAATCAGTACTATAGCAATAATACAGATCACTCTTGAGCAGTACCATTGAATACAGTAGGTGGTTACCGGGGAGTCCCGTTATAGGCTAGGGTTTGTTAGAACCTTATTGAGAGGTCTTTGTTAAAAGGCAATTAGGGTGGTATCGCGTGGTTTCCTCGTCCCTACAGTATTATTCTGTAGGGGCGTTTTTATATATATAATGCCATGTTGATATAAAATATTATGAAATATGATTATATTTGGCTTTCACTTATTTTAGCTATTTAGCACACTAATCTAATATTTAATTAAATAAGACAATTATACTTTTATTAATTTGGAAGGAGGATTATTATGAGTAGACATGTATTATCGGTTTTAGTAACAAATCATTCGGGGGTATTAAGTCGAGTCGCAGGATTGTTCAGTAGAAGAGGGTATAATATTGATAGTTTATCTGTTGGCGTTACAGAAAATCCAGAGTATTCTAGAATGACTATTGTAGCTAGAGGAGATGACTTAATAATTCAGCAAATAACAAAACAGCTTAATAAGTTAGTTGATGTTATATATATAAAAGAACTTGAATCTGAATCCTCTGTGTGTAGAGAATTAGCATTAGTAAAAGTATCAACAAAAGATAATAATAGAGCATCTATTATTGAAATAGTTGATATTTTTAGAGCAAATATTATTGACGTCTCAAGTGAATCATTGACGGTTGAGATAACAGGTGACCAGACAAAAGTAAAAGCTTTTCTTGATTTAGTAGAACCATATGGAGTTAAAGAAATCTCCAGAACAGGTCTTACTGCACTTGAAAGAGGTGACCAAGAAATAAAGCAATATTTAAATTTAAGTGAATAGAAATAGATAACAAAAAATATGTTAATTAGAAAATATCTCATATAAAACTTATAAAGAGATTTAATTAAAATAAAAGTAATAGTAGAAAATAGGAGGATATGAAAATGGCAAAAATGTTTTATGAAAGTGATTGTAATTTATCATTATTAGAAGGAAAAACTGTAGCAGTAATTGGTTATGGAAGTCAAGGGCATGCACATGCACTTAATTTACATGAATCTGGTGTAAATGTAATAGTAGGACTATATGAAGGAAGTAAATCATGGAAGCTTGCAGAAGATGCTGGGCTTAAAGTTGCGGTAGCTGCTGAAGCCACAAAACAAGCTGATATTATTATGATTTTAGTTAATGATGAAAAACAAGCAGATTTATATAGAGAAAGCATAGAACCAAACTTAGAATCTGGAAATTCATTAGTATTTGCTCATGGATTCAATATTCATTATGGACAGATTGTTCCTCCAGCAGATGTTAACGTATTTATGGTAGCACCAAAAGGCCCAGGACATACAGTAAGAAGTCAGTTTGAAGAAGGTAAAGGTGTTCCATGTCTTATAGCTGTATATCAAGACGCAGGTAATGCTCAAGACTTAGCACTTGCTTATGCTGCTGGAATCGGTGGAGCAAGAGCAGGAATATTAGAAACAACTTTCAAAGAAGAAACAGAAACAGATTTATTTGGTGAGCAAGCAGTGCTTTGTGGTGGTGTATCAGAACTTATTAAAGCAGGATTTGAAACACTTGTAGAAGCAGGCTATCAACCAGAAAGTGCATATTTTGAATGTTTACATGAAATGAAGCTTATCGTTGATTTAATTAATCAAGGTGGACTATCTTATATGAGATATTCAGTTAGTGATACAGCTGAATATGGAGATTATTCAGTAGGTAAAAGAATAATTAACGAAGACAGTAAAAAAGAAATGAAAAAAGTACTTAGTGAAATACAAGACGGAACATTTGCAAGAAATTGGATATTAGAAAATAAAGCTAATAGACCAGGTTTTAGAGCAAGAAGAAGAATGGAAACAGATCATCAAATAGAAAAAGTTGGAAAAGAACTTAGAAAAATGATGAGTTGGATGAAATAATTAATAATAAAAATATTAATAGGGCTGTTGAATAATATATTTTTCAGCCCTTTTATAATAAAATTATAATCTAAAATGATATATAAATTCCTATAATTATACATTAAATGGAAAGTTTTTTATAGAAATAGTAGTGTTTTATATAATTTAACAAATAAGATAGGAGGGATGTATCGGTGACAAAGAGAATTAAGATATATGATTCTACTCTTAGAGATGGTGCTCAAGCTGAAGGTATTTCTTTTTCAGTTGAAGATAAGATTAAGATTGTAAAAGCTCTTGATGAATTAGGAGTTTCTTATATAGAAGCAGGCAATCCAGGATCAAACCCAAAAGATTTAGAATTTTTTGAACGTATAAAAGAATTGGAATTAAAAAGCGCTAAATTAACTGCCTTTGGGAGTACAAGGCGTAGAAACATTAACGTGGAAGATGATGCTAATGTTAAATCACTGCTTTTAGCAAAGACACCTGTCGTAGCTATCTTTGGTAAAAGTTGGGATTTTCATGTTACAGATATAATTAATACAACACTAGAAGAAAATCTTAATATGATAAAAGAAACTATGAGATTTTTTAAAGATAATAAGAAAGAAGTTGTATTTGATGCAGAGCATTTCTTTGATGGATATAAAGCTAATAAAGAGTATGCTCTTAAAAGCTTACAAGCTGCTGTAGATGGTGGAGCTGATTCACTAGCATTATGTGATACTAATGGTGGGTGCATGCCTAATGAAATATATAAAATAACTAAAGTAGTAACTGATAAATTCAATATACCAGTAGGAATTCATTGTCATGATGATGGAGGAATGGCGGTTGCTAATTCAATAATGGCAGTTACAGCAGGTGCCGTACAGGTACAAGGTACTTATATTGGATTTGGTGAAAGATGTGGTAATGCTAATCTAGCAACGATAATTGGTAATCTACAGATTAAACAAGATTATGAATGTATTAGTGGTGATAACTTAGAGTTATTAACGGAAATCGCTAGAAGAGTAGCTGAGATTGCTAATGTATCATTAGATGAGAAAGTTCCATATGTGGGTAGAGGTGCATTTACTCATAAAGGTGGTATGCATATAGACGGTGTTAACAAGGCATCTAAATCTTTTGAACATATTAATCCAGAATTAGTAGGAAATGAAAGAAGATTTCTAATGTCTGAAGTTGCTGGTAGAAGTACTATTCTTAAAAAAATCCAAAAAATAGCACCTAATATGAAAAAAGATTCTGAAGAAACTATGTTAATAATGGATAGATTAAAACAGTTAGAACACGAAGGATATCAATTTGAAGGTGCTGAAAGTACATTTGAATTAATAATTAGAAAGAATCTAGGTAAGTATAAGCCTTTTTTTGAACTAGAAAATTTTAAAATAATTGGTGAAAAACCTAATATTAGTGATGAATTAAGTGCTTATGCAATGGTAAAAGTTAATGTTGATGGTAATATCAAAATGACAGCTGCAGAAGGGGATGGCCCTGTAAATGCTCTTGACAAAGCATTGAGAGAAGCACTTGAGATGTTTTATCCAGAATTAAAAAGTGTGTATCTCACAGATTACAAAGTAAGAGTTCTTGATACAAAAGAAGCTACAGCTGCTAAAGTTAGAGTTCTAATTAGTTCTACTGACGGTGTGAATGAATGGACTACTGTAGGAGTTTCAACAGATATTATTGATGCAAGTTTAATCGCTTTAATTGATTCTATAGAAGTAAAATTACTCAGAGAGCTTGAAAAGAAAATTAAGGCTTATATATAGAATAAATACAGATATGATATGGTAATTAATATAAGGAGGAATAAAATATGGGAATGACAATGACTCAAAAGATTCTAGCAGCTCATGCAGGACTTGAAGAAGTTAAAGCTGGGCAATTAATACAGGCAGATTTAGATTTGGTGCTTGGTAATGATATTACAACACCAGTTGCTATAAATGAATTTAAGAAAATCGGAGTAGATAAAGTTTTTGATAAGAGTAAGGTAGCTATTGTACCTGATCATTTTACACCTAATAAAGATATTAAAGCGGCAGAACAATGTAAATGTGTAAGAGAATTTGCACTTGATAAAGAAGTAGAGAATTACTTTGAAGTTGGAGAAATGGGTATTGAACATGCATTAATACCAGAAAAAGGATTAGTTGTACCAGGTCATGTAGTAATTGGTGCAGATTCACATACATGTACTTATGGAGCTTTAGGTGCTTTTTCAACAGGGATTGGAAGTACTGATATGGCGGCAGGTATGGCAACTGGTAAATGTTGGTTTAAAGTACCTTCAGCGTTAAAGTTTGTGTTAACAGGAAAACCTGCAAAATGGGTGAGTGGAAAAGATATAATACTTCATATTATTGGTTTAATTGGTGTAGATGGTGCACTTTATAAGTCAATGGAATTTACAGGAGATGGTCTTTCACATTTATCTATGGACGATAGATTTTCAATGGCTAATATGGCAATTGAAGCAGGTGGGAAAAATGGAATATTCCCAGTAGATGATAAAACTCTTGAGTATGTTAAAGATCATTCAACAAAAGAATATACAGTATATGAAGCTGACGAAGATGCTGAGTATGATGAAGTATATGAAATAAAATTAGATGAATTAAGACCAACTGTTGCTTTCCCACATCTTCCAGATAATACTAGAACTATAGATGAAGTTGGAGAAGTTAAGATTGACCAAGTTGTTATTGGTTCATGTACTAATGGTAGAATCGAAGATTTAAGAGCTGCCGCACAGCTATTAAAAGGAAAAAAAGTGGCTAAAGGAATTAGAACTATAGTTTTTCCTGCAACTCAAAAAATATATTTACAAGCTATGGAAGAAGGTTTACTTAGAACGTTTATTGAAGCTGGAGCGATAGTTAGTACACCTACATGTGGTCCATGTCTTGGTGGACATATGGGAATACTTGCTAAAGGTGAAAGAGCCGTTGCTACAACTAATAGAAACTTTGTAGGAAGAATGGGTCATGTTGAATCAGAAGTATATTTGGCAAGTCCGGTAGTTGCAGCTGCATCAGCTATACTTGGAAGAATTGCAGGACCAGAGGAATTATAAAAAATATAACAGTTGAGGTGATAAGATGAAAGCTAAAGGAAAAGTTTTTAAATATGGTGATAATGTAGATACAGATGTAATTATTCCAGCAAGATATCTTAATACAACAGATGAGAAAGAATTAGCGGCTCATTGTATGGAAGATATTGATGCAGATTTTGTTAATAATGTTAAAGATGGAGATATAATGGTTGCTAATAAAAACTTTGGGTGTGGTTCTTCAAGAGAACATGCTCCAATATCTATTAAAGCAGCAGGAATATCATGTGTAATTGCAAGTACATTTGCAAGAATTTTTTATAGAAATTCTATTAATATAGGTCTTCCGATATTAGAGTGTGAAGAAGCTGTTAAGGGAATTGAAGCAGGAGATGAAGTTGAAGTAGATTTTGATACAGGTGTAATTGTTAATGTAACAAAAAATGAAAAATATCAAGGTGAAGCTTTCCCAGGATTTATGCAAGAAATTATTAAAGCAGATGGGTTAATTAATTATATTAAGAAAAATAAATAGTAATTATATAATATATAATCTAACAAGATGGGACTTATGCAGATGAATATTTTATGTGTTTGGTTCTAGATTAATGAGTATACTAGAAAATTTGATTGGTAGATATAATTTAATTATTGAATTGAAATATTGTTTAAGGAAGGAAAGTGTTTATGAATTATAGATTAGCAGTAATTCCAGGTGATGGAATCGGTCCAGATATTGTTGAACAAGGTAAATTAGTATTAGATAAAGTTGCTAAGAAATATGGACATAGTTTTGAATATACAGAAGTTTTAGCAGGAGGAGTAGCAATCGATAAAGTAGGTGAGCCTCTACCACAAGAAACTATTAAAGTATGTAAAGAAAGTGATTCAGTTCTTCTAGGTGCTGTTGGTGGACCAAAATGGGATCATTTATCAGGAGAAGAGAGACCAGAGAAAGCATTATTAGGACTTAGAAGTGCTTTAGGATTATTTGCAAATATTAGACCAGCAACTATGTTCAAGCAACTTAGAGATGCGTGTCCATTAAAAGATGAAATAATTGGAGAAGATGGACTTGATTTAGTAGTTGTAAGAGAGTTAACTGGTGGTATCTACTTTGGTGAAAGAGGTAGAGATAAGGGAGCTAATGGTGAAGAAGCATATGATACAATGATGTATAGCGTAGAAGAGGTAAAAAGAATAGCAAAAGTGGCATTTGATATTGCTATGAAAAGAAATAAAAAGGTTACAAGTATAGATAAGGCAAATGTACTTGAAAATTCAAGACTATGGAGAGCAGTTGTTGAAGAAGTAGCTAAAGAATATAAAGAGGTTGAAGTTGAGCATTTATATGTTGATAATGGTGCAATGCAATTAGTAATTAATCCAAAGCAATTTGATGTTATTCTTACTGGTAATATGTTTGGAGATATTTTATCTGATGAAGCAAGTATGATAACAGGTTCAATTGGTATGTTACCTTCAGCAAGTCTTGGTAGTTCTAAGCTTGGTATGTATGAGCCTATTCATGGTTCAGCACCAGATATTGCAGGAATGGATAAAGCTAATCCAATAGCTACTATATTATCTATAGCTATGATGTTAAGATATTCTTTTGATCTTGAAGAAGAGGCTAATGCTATTGAAAAAGCTGTTGAAGAAGTATTAGAAGAGGGTTATCGTACAGGTGATATTATGAGTGAAGGTATGAAATTAGTGGGAACTAAAGAGATGGGAAGTTTGATTGTTGATAAGTTATAATTGCTTCCGCTCCGATTGTATAGGGGAATATTCCGTCAGCTAGTTAAACGTCCTGTTTAAAATAGCTGACCTCGCCGTCCATGGCTCGTGCTCCATATTCCCCTATACAATCTCCGCTAGTTGAGTGGTTGACTTATGGAGTCTAGATGAAAAGCTTCCGTTTTGATTGTATAGGGGAATATTCCGTCAGCTAGTTAAACGTCCTGTTTAAAATAGCTGACCTCGCCGTCCTGGCTCGTGCTCCATATTCCCCTATACAATCTCCGCTAGTTGAGTGGTTGACTTAATATAGTTTAGAAATTGAAAGTTTATGTTTGTTCCTTTTGGGAAATAAAATTGATAAGTAAGGATGATTGTTATGAGAAGTGATAGTGTTAAAAAGGGTATAGAAAGAGCACCTCATCGCTCTTTGTTTAAAGCTATGGGTTATACTGATGAAGAAATCAAAAGACCATTAATTGGTATTGTTAATTCTCAGAATGATATTGTTCCGGGACATGTACATCTTGATACTATTGTTGAGGCAGTTAAGACTGGTGTACTCATGGCTGGCGGAACTCCTATTACATTCCCAGCAATAGGAGTTTGTGATGGTATTGCAATGGGTCATGTAGGTATGCATTATTCACTTGTAACAAGAGAATTAATTGCCGATTCTATTGAAGCTATGACTATGGCACATGGTTTTGATGCACTTGTAATGGTACCTAACTGTGATAAAATAGTTCCGGGAATGTTAATGGCAGCAGCTAGACTTAATTTGCCAACTGTTGTTGTTAGTGGAGGGCCTATGATTTCTATTAACAAAAATGGTAGAGATCTAGATCTTAATAGTGTATTTGAAGCTGTTGGTTCTTTTAAAGCTGGTGCTATGACAGAAGAAGATGTAAAAGAATGTGAAAATAATGCATGTCCAAGTTGTGGATCATGTTCTGGAATGTTTACTGCAAATAGTATGAATTGTTTAACGGAAGTATTAGGGCTTGGGCTTCCTGGAAATGGAACTATTCCTGCCATATATTCAGAAAGAATACGACTTGCAAAATATGCAGGTATGGCTGTTATGAATATGTTAGAAAAAGATATTAGACCTAGAGATATTATGAATGAGAAAGCGTTTATTAATGCTTTAACTGTTGATATGGCACTTGGTTGTAGTACTAATAGTATGCTTCATTTACCAGCTATAGCACATGAAGCAGAGGTGGAACTTAATCTTGAGATAGCTAATGAAATAAGTAGTAAGACACCTAACTTATGTAAGCTAAGTCCAGCAGGTCCATATCATATACAAGATTTATATAATGCAGGTGGAGTTCAAGCTGTTATGAAAGAATTAGCTAAAAAAGATTTGTTAAATACTGATTTAGTTACTGTAACAGGACTTACAGTTGGTGAAAATATTGAAAAAGCAATTAACAGAGATAAGAATGTTATTCGTCCTATTGATGAACCTTATAGTAAGACAGGTGGAATTGCTGTACTTCGTGGTAATATTGCACCAGACGGTTGCGTTGTGAAAAAATCGGCAGTAGCAAAACAAATGTTACAACATAAAGGCTGTGCTAGAGTATTTGATTCAGAAGATGATGCAATAAAAGCTATCTATTCTGGTGATATTAATAAAGGTGATGTTGTAGTTATTCGTTATGAAGGTCCAAAGGGAGGGCCTGGTATGAGAGAGATGCTTTCTCCAACCTCAGCCTTAGCAGGTATGGGCTTAGATAAGGAAGTTGCTCTTATTACAGATGGTCGATTTAGCGGTGCAACTAGAGGAGCTGCCATTGGTCATGTTTCTCCTGAAGCAGCAAATGGTGGAAATATAGGACTTATTAATGAAAATGATATTATTGAGATTGATATAGAACAAGGGTTAATTAATTTACAAGTATCTGATGAAGAATTAGAAGCAAGAAGAAAAGTGTTTGTACCAAAAGAACCTAAGATAAAGAAAGGTTATTTGGCAAGATATGCAAAACTTGTTACTTCAGCAAGTACTGGAGCAGTATTAGAATAGATAAAGAAAGGAAGGAGCTGATATTATGAAATTAACAGGAGCTCAGATTGTTATTGAATGTTTAAAAGAACAGAACGTAGATGCAGTATTTGGTTACCCAGGTGGTGCTGTTCTTAACATATATGATGAAATATACAAAAATAGTGATGATATTAAGCATATTCTTACTTCACATGAACAAGGAGCATCACATGCAGCAGATGGATATGCACGTTCTACTGGAAAAGTTGGTGTAGTAATTGCTACATCTGGTCCCGGAGCAACAAATTTAGTAACAGGTATTGCAACAGCATATATGGATTCAGTGCCAATGGTTGCTATTACTGGTAATGTTCCAGTATCATTACTTGGAAGAGATAGTTTTCAAGAAGTTGATATTACTGGTGTTACTATGCCTATTACTAAGCATAATTATATTGTAAAAGATGTTGATGATTTAGCTGATATTATTAGAGAAGCTTTTTATATTGCAAAAGAAGGTAGACCAGGACCAGTATTGATTGATATACCAAAAGATGTAACTTCTAATAAAGCAGAATATGAATGTGTTAAGCCAAAAGAAGTAGCTAGATGTAGTAAACATATTACAGAAGAATCAATAAAAGAGGCTATTGAGTTAATTAATAATGCTAAGAAACCTTATATATATGCAGGTGGAGGGGTGGTAATTTCTGAAGCATCAGAAGAACTTACTAAATTTGCCAAGAAAGTTCAAGCTCCTGTTACATGTAGTTTGATGGGTATTGGTGGATTCCCTGGTAATGACCAATTATATACTGGTATGATAGGTATGCATGGTTCAAAAGCTAGTAATTTAGGAGTAACTAATTGTGACCTATTAATAGTAGTTGGAGCAAGGTTCAGTGATAGGGTTATTGGAAAAGCGGATAAATTTGCAAATGGAGCAACAGTTCTTCAACTTGATGTTGACCCAGCAGAAGTTAATAAAAACATCTTAACTCATCACAGCGTAATAGGTGATATTAAAGAAGTTCTTCATGAACTTAATACAAGATTAGAAGAACAAAAACACCCAGAGTGGTTAGAAGAAATATATGATTTAAAAGAGAAGTATCCATTGAAATATCCAGATAATTGTTTAAGTGCCCAATATGCAATTGAAAAATTAGATGAGATCACTAATGGAGAAGCTATTATTACAACAGAAGTTGGACAGCATCAAATGTGGGCTGGTCAATATTATAAATTTAGTACTCCTAGAAAGTTCTTAACATCTGGTGGACTTGGAACTATGGGATATGGGTTTGGAGCTTGTATAGGAGCAAAAGTTGGTAATCCAGATAAAATAGTTGTGAATGTTGCTGGTGATGGAAGCTTTAGAATGAATTTTAATGAATTATTAACAGCAGTAAGACATAATATTAAAATTATCATACTTGTTATTAATAATGGAGTTCTAGGAATGGTTAGACAATGGCAAACTCTTTTCTATGATGAAAGATATTCATTTACAACATTAAATCAAGACCTTGATTACGTTAAATTAGCTGAATCTATGGGTGCTGTAGGATTTAATGTTACTGATAAAGAACAAGTTGAAGACGTTCTAAGAAAAGCCATTGACGAGACAAGACCAGTTATTATAAATTGTGTAATAGATAAAGATGATAAAGTATTTCCAATGGTTGCACCAGGAAGACCAATTGAAGAGGTTATTGTTGAATAGGTTAATATAGTGTTTATATACGTCAGCTTTTATTGCTGGCGTATATTATTATCAGTATATTAGTTTATATATAAAAGCAAATTTTCCCTTGAGATGTATATGATAATTTTACTAGATTATTGAACATATATGTTTAGACTGGATATTTATCAACTGGACTAGTGTATATTTATGAGATATATGACTTGTTTATACATTTTATAGTTGACGTGTAATCAATTATGCTATATTATATTTAGTAAGTTAATATGCTAAAATGCATAATTAATTTTAAATTGAGTAATACCCATACAATGAATACATAAAGTAAAAGAGAAATATTATAATTAAATAGGGTGTTACATAATATGATAATAGCAATTTTCAAAATATTGCGTAGAAGATTCATAATCTAAATTATTTTTATAGAATAATATATAAGTTTGGAGTGATTTATAATGGAAAGAGTTTATAATTTTTCAGCAGGGCCATCAATGTTGCCATTAGAAGTATTAGAGCAGGCAGCAAAAGAGATGACAAATTATAATAATACTGGAATGTCTGTAATGGAAATGAGTCATAGATCAAAGGTATACCAAGAGATAATTGATTCAGCAGAGAATACACTTAGAGATATAATGAACATACCAGATAATTACAAAGTATTATTTTTACAAGGTGGAGCATCAACTCAATTCGCAATGATTCCACTTAATCTATTTGGTAAATCTAAGAAAGCTGATTATGTTAACACAGGAGCTTGGTCAAAAAAAGCTATAGCTGAAGCTAAAAAGTATGGAGAAGTTAGTGTATTAGCTTCGTCAGAAGATAAAACATACACATATATTCCTAAACTTGACAAAGATGATTTTACAAAAGATGCAGATTATTTTTATATTACAACCAATAATACTATTTATGGAACTAAATATAATGAGTTACCAGATACAGGAAATGTTCCATTAGTGGCAGATATGTCTTCTAATATATTATCAGAAGAAATTGATGTGAGTAAATTTGGAGTGATTTTTGCTGGTGCACAGAAAAACATGGGACCATCAGGTGTTACAATCGTTATTATTAGAGAAGATTTAATAGGTAATGCTATGGATATAACTCCTACAATGCTTAATTATAAGACTCATTCAGATAAAGGGTCTATGTTCAATACACCTCCAACATATAGCATATATATTGCTTCATTAGTGTTTAAATGGATTAAAGACCAAGGTGGAATAAAAGCTGTAGAACAAAAAAATAAAGAAAAAGCAATGCTAATATATGATTATCTTGACAATAGTAAGTTGTTTAACGGAACTGTTGCAATTAAAGATCGTTCACTTATGAATATACCTTTTGTATTACCTACAGAGGAATTAAATGAGAAGTTTATTACAGAAGCAGCTGATCTTAATATGGTTAACTTAAAAGGTCATAGAACTGTTGGTGGAATGAGAGCTAGTATATATAACGCAATGCCAATTGAAGGTGTTAAAACACTAGTTAATTATATGAAAAAATTTGAAGAGGAAAATGGAAATAATTAGAAAGGAGATTTTTTCATGTTTAAGATTAAGACATTGAATAAAATAGATGAAAAAGGACTTAATCTATTTAACGATAATTTTCAAATAGTTGATGAAGATGATGTACAAGGAATATTAGTAAGAAGTTGTAAAATGCACGATATGAATTTAGAAGATAGTATACAAGCTATTGGACGTGCGGGGGCTGGAGTTAACAATATTCCTATCGATAAATGTTCAGAAAAAGGTATAGTAGTTTTTAATACTCCTGGAGCTAATGCAAATGGTGTTAAGGAGCTTGTAATGGCAGGGCTTTTCTTAGCTTCAAGAGATGTTGTTGGTGCAATTGAATGGGCTAAAACATTAGATGGTAAAGGTGATGAAATACCTAAGCTTGTTGAAGCAGGTAAATCTAATTTCGCAGGACCAGAATTATGTGGAAAAACTTTAGGAGTAATTGGACTTGGAGCTATAGGGGTATTAGTTGCTAATACAGCTAAATCTCTCGGTATGGATGTTCTTGGATATGATCCTTTTATTTCTGTAGAATCTGCATGGGGATTAAGTCGATCAGTTAAAAAAGCAGATAATATTGATGAGTTATTTAAAAAAGCAGATTATATAACTATACATGTTCCATTGATGGAAGCAACAAAAGCCATGATTAATAAAGATAAAATTAATATTATGAAAAATGGCGTAAGAATATTAAACTTTTCAAGAGCTGGTTTATGCGATGATAATGATTTGTTAGAAGGGCTGAAATGTGGTAAAATTGCAAGGTATATAACAGATTTCCCTTATGAAAAAGTGCTTAATATGCCTAATACAGTATGTATTCCTCATCTTGGAGCTTCAACTCCAGAATCAGAAGTGAATTGTGCAGTTATGGCTGTTAAGCAGTTAAAAGACTATATGGAAAATGGTAATATTACTAATTCAGTAAATTATCCAGAGTGTGATATGGGAATATGTAATTCTGTAGGAAGAATTGCTGTTAATCATAAAAATATACCACATATGGTCAGTAATATTACATCAACATTAGCCAATAAAAACTTAAATATTGCAGATATGATTAATAAGAGCAAGAAAGATTGGGCATATACATTAATTGATGTAGAAAGCGAAATTACAGAAGAGATTGTAAATAAATTAAAATCTATAGAAGGTATCGTAAAAGTAAGGGTTATTAAATAATAATACATTTAATCTAACATGTTAAGATTATTTTAACTAATATAATTATTTTGCCTAAATTAATTTTTACTAAGTTATAAGGAGTGAAATTATGGCTATAATAAAACCTTTTTGTGGAATTAGGCCTGCTAGTGGATATGCTAGTAAAATAGCTGCTTTACCCTATGATGTTTATAATAGAGAAGAAGCAACGAAAGAAGTTAAAGATAAACCGTATTCTTTTTTAAGAATTGATAGAGCAGAAGTGGAGCTTAATACTGAAATTTCATCTTATGACAAAAGAGTTTATGAACACGCAAAATATAAGTTTAATGAATTTATTGATAAAGAATATTTTGTAATAGATAATAAGCCCTATCTATATTTATATGAACTTGAGATGAATGGAAATAAACAAATGGGTATTGTTTCTTGTACGTCTGTAGATGAATATCTAGATAACAAAATCAAAAAACATGAATTAACAAGAGAATCTAAAGAACAAGATAGAATTAATCATGTTGATTATTTAGATGCAAATACAGGACCAATTTTCCTTACATATAGAGCTAGAGAAGATATTAATGCAATTATTAATGAGTATATTATTGATAATAAGCCGATTTATGATTTTGTCAGTGATGATAATATAGGTCATAGAGTTTGGGTACTAGATAAAGAAGATATTATTGAAAATATAATTAATTGCTTTGAGAGTGTAGATAGTTTATATATTGCTGATGGACATCACCGAGCAGCATCCGCAGTTAAAGTTGCATTAAAAAGACGAAAAGAGAATCCTACTTATCAAGGAAAAGAGGAATTTAACTATTTCTTATCTGTTATTTTTCCTGATAATCAATTAAATATTATGGATTATAATAGAGTGGTAAAAGACCTTAATAATAATAATGTTAATGAATTAATATCTAAGATATCTATAAATTTTGACGTAATAAAAATAGGGCAATTGCCTTATAAACCAAGTAATAAGTCAGAATTTGGTATGTATGTAGATGGAAATTGGTATAAGCTTACAGCTAAAGAGAGTATAATTAATACGGACGATGAAGTACTAAGCCTTGATGTAGCTATACTTCAAAATTATATATTAGAACCAATATTAAATATCACAGATCCAAGAGTTGATAAAAGGATTGATTTTGTTGGTGGTATTCGAGGATTAGAAGAACTAGAAAGACGAGTTAATACCGATATGAAAATCGCTTTTTCTATGTATCCTACAGAAGTTAAAGAACTTATGGATATTGCTGATGCAAATAAACTAATGCCTCCAAAATCAACATGGTTTGAGCCTAAGTTAAGAAGTGGTTTGTTTATACATAGCATTAAGTAGCTTTTAATTAAAGAAATATATGGAAAAGAATTTCGTATAATGAAGTTAAATAACTTATAAAACTAAGCCTATATCTTATTTTACATAGTAATTTAGGATATAGGCTATTGAAATTTAACAATTTGTTCATGAATATATTCAAAAGGTATGATATAATTATATTCAATTTCTACTTAAGGAGGGAGCAACATGAATAACGAATTTAATAGTAACAATGATAATGAGAAAGTTATTGATATTAATTTAAACAAATTCAAGAAAAATGCAAAAAAATCTATCTCTGCAATTGTTTTAATTGTAGTATTAGCATTATTTGGTTTAAATAGTTTTTATGTGTTAGATAGTAGGGAAAACGCAGTAGTGCTTAGATTTGGACAGATAAACCATGTGGAAACAGAAGCTGGATTACATTTTAAAATACCAGTAGCTGATACAGTTAGAAAGGTATCTACTGAAAAAGTATATGAAATGGAATATGGTTTTAGGACAGCTTTATCAGGCACAAAAAATACAAATCCTGAGTATACTGACGCAAAAGATGAAGCACAAGTAATTGTTGATGGATCTAATAATAATGCTTCATTAGCAATCCTTAATTTAATTATCCAATATAAAATTAAAGATCCAAGTGATTATTTATTTAAAGTTGATGATGTAGAAGGTACTTTAAGACTTGCATTAGAAGACGTTATAAGAAATACTTATCAATCATTTTCTTTAGATGATGCTAGAACAAACAAAGAGGTTATAGATTCAGTAATCTCACCAGAATTACAGCAAAAATTAGATAATTATGAAGCAGGAATAAATATAACTACTGTAAAAACTCAAAATGTTGAATTATTACCTGCTGTAGAAGAAGCATATAGACAAAAAGAAAATGCTACTCAATATATGAAAGGAAAATTGGAAGAAGCAGAAAAATATAACAATACAATTATTCCTCAAGCACAAGCAGAAGCTCAGAAATTAGAAGAAGAAGCTTTTGGATATAAAGCAGAGGTATTAGCTAATGCAAAAGCTGCTGTTGCTCAATATGAAGCGTTATATACTGAGTATTTGGCTAATCCAAATATAGTAAAAGAAAAATATTATATTGATGCTATGAGACAGTTTATTACTAACAATAATATTGTTGTTGATATTACTAAGGATTCAGATATATACAAATTCTATAACTTAGACAATGATAATTTTATTAAACAACAGATAAGTAGTAGAACTAATTAGGGGGTGCTAGCATGAAGAAAAGTAGAATAGTTTTAGGTATAATACTAGTATTAATTGTTGGATTTTTTGCATCTGGAACTTATATTATTAGTGAAGATGAAGTAGGTGTAGTAAAAGCTTTTGGTAAAATAACTAAAGTAATTGTTAATACTAAAGATATCGAAAAAGTACAAGCGAATCTTAAAATAAAAGATAGAGAAGATATTATTATAATTGGAGATAAAGGTCTTCACTTCAAAATTCCTTTTGTTGAAAAAGTACAGAAATATGATTCAAAATATTTAACATATATGTCTAAGAAAGAAACTATTAATACAAAAGATAAAAGAAGTTTAGATATTCAAATGTATGCTCAATATAGAATTGTTGATTCTGTTAGATTTAATTTAGCAGTGGTAGAAGAAAGACGAGCTAATAGTGTAATGGATCAAAGATTATATCCTGTAGTTATACATTCAGCTAATACGCTTAATTTTAATGAGTTTTTTGAAAAGGATATGCTCGAAAAACTTATTACAGAAAAACTTGAAGAAGTAAACAAAGAGTTAATTTCTGAATTTGGTATTTATGTTACAGACGTAGGTATTAATAGAAAAACATTCCCAGGAAGTAATATTTCTAGTATTGAGACTAAAATGTCCAAGCAAATTGAAAAAGAAAGCGAAAAGCTAATTGCAGAAGGTGATTCAGCTTATCAAAAAGAAAAAGCTAAGACAGATAGAAAGAGAAAAGAGATATTGGCAGATGCAATTGAACAAGCAGCTATAACTAAAGCTCAGGCAGATGCAGGAGCAGTTAAGATTTATCAAGAATCTCTTAAAAAAGATTTAGAATTCTATAAGTTCATTCAGAGAATGGATATATATAAAAATCTAAAAGATACAACGATATTCTTAGATAAGAATAATGACTTACTAGAATATATTAATGGTTATGGAAAATAATAGTGATAAAATAATATTAAAGTCAGCATAGAAATTTCTTTGCTGGCTTTATTTTTTTTAGATTAAATCTAGTCAAATTGTCAATAATCTTAAAAGTAATTTTTATATTATAGAGACCCCCACTAAAAATATAAAAATTATTATGAACATATAAGATATTAGTTAATTTATAAAAAAGTAGGAATATAATTGAATATTAATAGTACAATATATATAGTGCATAACATCTTGTACAAAGAATTATAAATATGTTAAAATATAGAAAATGATAGGGTGGGTGTATATGAAGGAGTATATAAATGAAGAAGAATTAAATATTTTAATTAACTCAGACCACAGAGATCCACATCATATTTTGGGACTTCATAAGTATAATAATAAGTATTATATAAATGCTTATTGGCCTTATGCGAAACAAGTAAACATAATAGATTTAACTAATTCTAAAATGATTAAAATGGAAAAGATACATGATAGTGGTTTTTTTACTAAAGTCATAAATGAAGAGATACGTTATAAATTTCATATGAAGGATTATGAAGGTAATGAGTGGGAGTTAGAGGATTCATATAGGTTTGAAGGTAGTATTACAGATGTAGATTTATATTTATATGGTCAAGGTACTCATTACGAAATATATAAGAAATTAGGTGCACATATTACAGAAAAAGAAGGAGTAAAAGGGGTTAACTTTGCTGTTTGGGCTCCTAATGCTACAAGAGTAAGTGTTATAGGTGATTTTAATCATTGGGATGGAAGAATTCACCAGATGAAAGGACTTGGAAGTTCGGGTATATATGAGTTATTTATTCCTTCATTAGTTGCTGGAGAAAAATATAAGTTCGAGATAAAAACAAAAGAGGGGGATTTGCTAGAAAAAAGTGATCCTTATGGAAATTATTCAGAACTAAGACCAAAAACTGCATCTATAATAACTAATTTAGATAGTTATTCATGGTGTGATGATAGATGGCTTGAAAATAGAAGAGAAACAGACATTTTGAATTCTCCTGTATCTATATATGAAGTTCACCTTGGTTCATGGAAAAAGAAACAAGACAAAGATTTTGTGAATTATAGAGAGATTGCACATGAGCTTGTTGATTATGTTAAATATATGGGATATACACATATAGAGTTATTGCCTATATCAGAGCATCCATATGATGGCTCGTGGGGATATCAAGTAGTAGGGTATTATTCAATAACTAGTCGTTTTGGAACTCCTGAAGATTTTATGTATTTTGTAGATTATTGTCACAAGAATTCTATAGGAGTGATTCTTGACTGGGTTCCAGCTCATTTTCCTAAAGATAAGCATGGACTTATTAAATTTGATGGTACATCACTATATGAGCATGATGATCCAAGAAAAGGAGAACATCCTCATTGGGGAACTATGATATTTAATTATGGTAGAAACGAAGTAAATAATTTTCTTATTGCTAATGCACTATTTTGGCTTAATGAATTTCATATTGATGGGCTTAGAGTAGATGCAGTAGCTTCTATGTTATATCTTGATTATGGTAAAGAAGATGGAGAATGGATACCTAACAGTGATGGTGGTAGAGAAAACTTTGAAGCTGTAGAATTTTTAAAACATCTTAACTCTATTGTATATGAAAAATATCCAGGAATAATGATGATAGCAGAAGAATCAACTTCTTGGGCTGGAGTATCAAGACCAACTTTTGCAGGTGGATTAGGCTTTGGATTAAAATGGAATATGGGATGGATGAATGATTTTCTAAGATATATGCAAAAAGACCCTATTCATAGAAAGTTTCATCATAATGACTTAACTTTTAGTATGGTATATGCTTATACAGAAAATTTCGTTCTAGTGTTGTCTCATGATGAAGTTGTTCATGGAAAAGGGTCAATGATTGGAAAGATGCCTGGTGATTATTGGCAAAAATTTGCTAATCTAAGAGCCGCTTACGGATTTATGTATGGTCATCCAGGTAAGAAACTACAATTCATGGGTAATGAACTTGCTCAGTTTGATGAATGGAGTGAAGAAAATAGTTTGCATTGGCATCTTCTTGAATATGATAGTCATAAACAAATGCAAGATTATATTAGAGATCTGAATAAATTATATCAATCAGAAATTGCTTTTTGGTATGATGACTTTACATCAAATGGATTTGAATGGATTAATTGTTCTGATAGTGAAGAAAGCATAATAACTTTTATTAGAAAAGGGAAAAATATAGAAGATACATTAATATTTATTTGTAATTTCACACCTATACCTAGAACAATGCATAGAATAGGTGTACCATATAAAGGAAAATATGTAGAGATACTTAATAGTGATGATAATAAATATGGAGGAAGTGGAGTAATTAACGATACAATTTCTTCAAAAGCAATACAGTGGGATGGTAAAAACTATGCTATAGATATTAAAGTACCGCCACTAGGTGTTTCTATACTAAAGTATGTAAAATAGAATCTCAGAAACAGACTCTATTAAAGTAATAAAAAAGGCTAAAATAGAGTCTGTTTTTTCAAGAAAGAAGGCTATATAATGAAAAACAAAAGATTAAGTACATTGACTAATATACTATTTTATATTTCTATTGTAATATCAGTACTAGCATTAGGAAAAACTTATTATGATAGAATTACATTGCCAGATGGAGTTTGTCCAGTTAATGATAATAATACTTTGATTATAGTGGCGTTATGTAGTGTAATTATTTACTTCATAGTAAGTATAATTGATTGGTATATAAATAAAAATAAGTAGTATTAAGTAATACTTAAATCACTATCATCATATATAGATTTAAGGGGTGATAGTGTATGGACAATATTTTATCTTTCTTTATTAGCTTTGGAACAGGAATGGTAGGTCTAAGTATTGGAATATTAATAATATATGAATTATCTGAGAGAGGCAAAAGATTTGAAGGTGCTATGCTGGCTTTTACAGCAGGGCTTATGTTATCAATTGTTTGCTTTGAGTTATTACCGAAAGCATTTGAAATTGGTGGTTTGAAAATAGGATTATTAGGAATAGGTATAGGCATTTTTCTTGTTATAATTATAGAAGATTTAATTGATGATAATAAATATTTGAATATAAATTTTAGTAGCATGTATTTAAAAAGTGCTATACTTTTATCAGTTGCCTTTTCTATACATAATATTCCAGAAGGAATAGCTATTGGTTCAATGCTTTCAATATCATCAATAGAAGGATTAAAGTTTGCATTTGCAATACTTGTACACAATATTCCAGAAGGTATGATTATAGCATTGCCTCTAAAAAAAAGCAAAGTAAATATTATATATGCAATAATAATAATAGCTATTGTTAGCTTATTTATGGGATGTGGTTCTATAATTGGGGTTTTTCTTAGTAATATTTCTAGTCATTATATTTCCCTATCATTAGCTATTGCTGGTGGAGTTATGCTTTATGTAACAACTGGTGAAATAATAGTTAAATCAATGAATCAATGGAAAGGCAGAACAATTAGTTTGTCTATAATATTAGGAATAATATTAGGAGTTTTATTATCTTATAATTAATTAATATTGTAATTAGCATCTATTATTAATTTATAGTAATTAATATTTAGGTTGTTTGGAAATAATAATTATAATAGACACAATATTAACTAGAATTTGAGGGAAGATTATGAATAAAATATTTGAAAAATACTATGGGAAAACATTAAGAAGGGTATTAAAAATTATAAACCCAATAAAAAAACTATTTATTAGTACAGAATGTGAAGTTCATTTGTTTAATAATTTACATGCAGTAAAGCTTCTAAGAAAATATGGATATATAGAAGAGTATCATTTATTTGTTAAATATCTAAAAGATATTAATAAAGGCTCTGTATGGGCAGATCAAGATTTTAAAAGTATCGCACATTTTTATAATCCTAATATTAAAAGAGGATTGTTTGGGAATAATCATTCTCTTGCATTAACACAAGATTATTATAATAAGGCTATTATACTATATAAAAAAGGAGATAGACATAAAGGAATGTTCTATCTAGGTGCATGTGTTCATATTATTCAAGACTTAACAATTAGCCAACATGTTAAAATTAGACTACTGGATAATCATAGACAATATGAAAATTACGTTAAGTATACACATGATTTAGTGAAAGAATATATTGCTAATGAGCCACCTATTATAAAAAATTCTCCTAAAGAATATATAGAACATAATGCATCTGAAGCTATTAAAATAGATGATAAATTCAAGAAAATATTAAGTGATAAACATAGATTTTATCATAAGACACTATACTCTTTACCATTAGCACAACGAACTACAGCAGGTTGTCTTCTGCTATTTCTAAAGGAGTTAAATCAAGAAGATATTTAAGCAGAAAAAAAGGGGCTATAGGATAACATAAAAAAGATGCTATCAAACAGTCCCTTAAAAAAGAAGGATTTTTGTATATTAACTATAAACTATAAATTGGTAATATAGTCTTCATTAATAGCTATAACTTTTGACATCATTTCTTTGGAAGGGCCACCAATTACATTTCTTTTATTTACACAAGTTTCAAGAGAAATGGCATCATATATATCTGTATCAAAAACTGTTGAGACAGCTTTGTATTCTTCAAGTGACATTCCTTCAAGATTTTTATTGTTATTAATACAATAAATAACTAGCTTTCCGATAATCTCGTGAGCATCGCGAAATGGGATTCCCTTCTTAACTAGATAATCAGCAGCATCTGTAGCGTTAGTAAATCCACCACTTGCACCTTTGTACATATTTATAGAATTAACTTTGATAGTTTTTAACATATTGGTAAAAATAGGTAAACACATTTTTACTGTATCAATAGCATCAAATGTAACTTCTTTATCTTCTTGCATATCTTTGTTATATGCTAAAGGTAAAGATTTCATTGTTGTAAGTAAAGATATATGAGAACCATACACTCTACCTGTTTTACCACGAACTAACTCTGCTATATCTGGATTCTTCTTTTGTGGCATTATACTACTTCCAGTACTATAAGCATCATCTAGTTCAATAAACTGAAACTCATTAGAGCACCAAAGTATAATTTCTTCACAAAAACGGCTAAGATGCATCATTAATATAGATATAGTGTTAAGAAGTTCAACACAATAATCTCTATCAGATACAGCGTCAATACTGTTTAAACATACTCCATCAAAATCTAGTACGTTAGCTACATATTCCCTGTCAAGAGGATATGTAGTTGTAGCTAGTGCACCTGCACCTAGTGGAAGATAATTCATACGTTTGTATGTATCATCAAGTCTATCTATATCACGCTTAAACATTTCAAAATATGCCATTAAATGATGAGCAAATGTAATAGGTTGAGCTTTTTGTAGGTGAGTATAACCTGGCATTATTGTATCTAGATTATCTTTTGATATCGTTAATAAAGTTTTAAGTAGTTTAATAATCATTAACTTAATTTCTTGAATTTCTTCTTTTAAGTACATTCTCATATCAAGAGCAACTTGATCGTTTCTACTTCTTCCTGTATGAAGCTTCTTTCCAACAACTCCTACTTTATCAATTAGAAGTTTTTCTATATTCATATGAATATCTTCAGCCTCTATATCAAACTCAATTTTATTATTCTCAATATCTAATAGAAGTTCTTCTAAACCTTTTTTAATAATATCAGCATCTTTAGTGGAAATGATACTTTGTTTTGCAAGCATACTAACATGAGCTATACTTCCAGTAATATCTTGCTTATATAGTCGTTGATCAAATCTAATAGATGAGTTAAAATCATCTACCATAACATTTGTTGATTTTTCAAATCTTCCACCCCAAAGCTTCATATAATCACTCCTTATGACCACTTAACATCATTGCTCTAACTTTAAGTGGAAGTCCAAATAAATTAATGAATCCTTCTGCATCTTTATGATTATAGAGTTCACCAGTAGTAAAGCTTGCAATACTTTCGTTATATAGTGAATATGGTGAACTAGAACCTGCGGATATTATATTACCTTTGTAAAGTTTTAATTTAACTTTACCTGTTACAGTTTCTTGTGTAGAATCTATAAAAGCAGAAAGTGCTTCACGAAGAGGAGTGAACCATTCACCGCTATATACTAATTCAGCGAATTTAACTGATAAAGTATCTTTATATGCTAAAGTTTGTTTATCAAGGCATAAATATTCAAGTTCTTTATGAGCGTAGTATAGAATAGTTCCACCTGGTGTTTCATATACACCTCTTGATTTCATACCTACTATACGATTTTCAACTATATCTATTATACCAATACCATTTTTCCCACCTATTTCATTAAGTGTAGTAAGTATTTCAGTACAAGACTTTGTCTCACCATTTAACTTTGTTGGAATACCTTTTTCAAATTCTAGATCAATATATGTAGCCTTAGCTGGAGCTTCTTCTGGTGTTACAGATAATTGTAGTAAATTATTATAATTAGGCTCATTCTCAGGTAACTCAAGATCTAATCCTTCATGACTAATATGCCATATATTTCTATCTCTGCTATAACTATTGTCTTTTTTCATTGGTATTTCAATGTTATGTTTTTCACAGTAATCAAGTGCATCTTCACGAGATTGAATATCCCATATTCTCCAAGGAGCTATAATCTTAAGGTGAGGAGCAAGAGCTTTAATAGTAAGTTCAAATCTTACTTGGTCATTACCTTTACCAGTAGCACCATGACAAATAGCTTCTGCGCCTTCTTGTAATGCTATTTCAACTAGTTTCTGTGATATTATTGGTCTTGCCATTGATGTTCCAAGTAAGTATTTACCTTCATATACTGCGCCTGATTTTACAGTTGGTATAACATAATCATCAACAAATGCTTCAGTAACATGCTCTATATATAATTTGCTAGCGCCAGATGCTAAAGCTCTTTCTTCTAAACCATCTATTTCCTTTCCTTGACCTACATCAACACATACAGCAATCACATCATAATCGTAATTTTGTTTTAACCAATGTATAATTACAGTAGTGTCAAGTCCACCTGAATATGCTAATACAACCTTTTTTTTCTCATTATTACTCATCTATATTACCTCCTTAATTTTTCTTGTAATTTTATCATGGTTATAATTATACATTATAATTTATAAATATGCAATAAAAAAGTGAAATTATTCATATCTTATAAACTTTTAACAATAACTAACAATGTATTATTTCATAAGTTTGATTAAAAAAATGTATATCAATAAAACCCACAAAAGCAATTGTAAATATTACAATTATAACTTTTGTGGGTTATTAGATTGTCGACGAATATTAGTTTAACATATTTAATTATCAGTTATAAGATTGGAGAAAATAATCTTGAAATGGATTCTTTGAACTTTATTATAAATAATCTTTCGGCATATTTTTCTCTAGTTATTTCGTTACATAATTCTAAATCTTTTTCAAATATATCTTCTAATTTTTTTGTAACTTTTTGATCATATATAAATGCATTAGCTTCAAAGTTCAATTTGAAACTTCTAATATCAAAATTACATGAACCTACAGAACAAAGCTCGCCATCAATTGCAATCATCTTAGAATGAAGAAATCCTTTTTCATAAGTAAATGCTCTAACACCATATTTTAATAGTTCTCCAATATAAGAATAAGATGCCCAATATACAAACATATGATCTGGCTTATTAGGTATCATAATCTTCACATCTACACCAGATACTGATGCAATTTTTAAAGCTTCCATTATACTTTCATCAGGTATAAAATAAGGTGTTTGAATACATATTGTTTTCTTTGCAGAAGTAATCATTTTAATAAAACCTTGCTTAATTTGTTCGTTAATTGAGTCAGGACCGCTAGTAACTATCTGAACACCAGTATTGCCAGTAGAAGTAGATTCTTTGAAATACTCTAGTGATACTTCAAAAGTATTTTTTGAAGCATTTCGCCAATCTAGTAAAAATCTTAATTGTAATCCTATAACTGCGTCTCCAACAATTTTCAGATGAGTATCTCTCCAGTATCCAAATTTCTTATCAAGACCTAGATATTCATCACCTACATTAAATCCTCCTACATAACCTATGTCTCCATCTATAATAACTATTTTTCTATGATTTCTATAGTTAGCTTTAGCGTTAATTAGTCTAAATTTCGATGGGAAAAATAAAGCTACTTCACAGCCTGCTTCTTTTAATTCATTTATAGTTGAACGTTTCATATGTCTACAACCTACATAATCACCTAATAAACGAATTTGAACACCTTGTTTTGCTTTTTCTTTCAGTATCTCAAATAATTTATTACTGATATCATCATTTTTTATAATATAGTAAGCTAAGTGAATATGTTTTTTTGCTTTTTTTAATTCATCAAATAAACTTTCGAACTTCTTTTTACCATCTGTAATAATATCTATTTCATTATTTTGTGAATAGAAAGAATCACTTAATTTATTATGGAAAAGAATCATATCAGTATGTTTTTCCATAGATGCGTCATTAAATTTAAAAGAGTGATTTTCAAACTCTTCTTTTTGTTTATTAAGTAGTGAATGATATATTTTGCTTTCTTCAATAGTATACTTAAATATTTTCCGTTTTGAAATATTTTGAGAAAATATAAGATAGAAAATAAAACCAACACCAGGAACGGTAATCATGAACAATAGCCATGCAAGTGTTGTTGTTGGTGATTTCCTCTCTAAAGTAATAATAATACCTGAAAAGATTAGATTGAGTATGAAAAAAGTAAAATAATCAAAAGTAAATGTTATAAAAAAATCATTCATAATACATTTCCCCCCTGGCAAATAAGATATTACAACAAAGCTAGTAGATTATTTACTAATTACTATATTTAGAAATACTACTCTATTTTACAATCAAAAGTATTAATCTTGCAAGCTTTTTAATATTATATTTAATAAAAATTTTAAAATTTATTGAGTATACATTAATAATAATAGTTTATATCATTATTATTTGTTTTATACAAGTGAATAATAGTGCATATTCATAAATATATTAACCTACATTAACTTGATAAAATCTTTAGTAAGCTTAGTAAATATATAAGTAATTATAAAAGATATTCATAAAAACAGTTGCATAAATATAAGATAAGATGTATAATTATTAAAAAAGTTCAGAGGTGATAGTATGATAAAAGCTGGAATTATTGGTTCAACAGGATATGCAGGTCAAGAATTAATGCGATTATTAATGCAACATCCAGAGTGTCAGCCACAAGTTATTACATCTAAAACATATAAAAATAATAAATATGAGAATGTATATGGCAATTTTATGAATATTACTTCATTAGAATGTATTGAAGATGAGATAGATAAGTTAGCTAATGATACTGATGTATTATTTATTGCTTTGCCACATGGTATTGCATCAAATAAAATATCAGAAAGTATTTTGTCAAAAACTAAAGTAATTGATTTAGGTGCTGATTTTCGTATAAAAGATGTAAGCACATATGAGGATTGGTATAGTGTAGCTCATGGTAATCCTAATTTATTAAAAAACTCAGTTTATGGTCTATGTGAGCTTAATAGAGATAAAATTAAGAGGTCCAATCTAATAGGAAATCCTGGTTGTTATACCACTTGTAGTATCTTATCTTTAACCCCTTTGCTGAAAGAAAACATAATTGATATAAGCTCAATAATAGTGGATGCTAAATCTGGTGTATCTGGAGCAGGAAGATCCCTTAACTTAGGAACACATTATACTGAATGTAATGAGTCAATCAAAGCATATAAAATAGCATCTCATAGACATACACCAGAAATTGAACAAGAACTGAGTAACGTAGCAAATAGTAAAGTTACAATATCTTTTACACCTCATTTAGTACCTATGAATAGGGGAATTCTTATTACAGCATATGCTAATCTTAATGGAAAATATACATATAACAATATAAAAGAAATATATAATAAATATTATAGAGACGAACAGTTTATTAGACTCCTTCCAGAAGGGATATATCCAGAGACAAGGTGGGTAAAAGGCTCTAATTATTGCGATATTAACTTTGCTATAGATAAACGAACAGGAAGAATAATTATAATAGGAGCTATTGATAATTTAATAAAAGGTGCAGCAGGGCAAGCAGTACAGAATATGAATATTATGTTTGGTTTTGAAGAAAGCACTGGTCTTAATATGATACCGGGCTTTCCAATGTAGTGAAAGGAATGATTATATGATTAAAATAAAAGGTGGAATAACATCTCCAAAAGGTTATGTAGCATCAGGTGGACATTGTGGAGTTAAAAGAAAAAATATGGATTTAGCACTTATATATACTAATACTCCTGCAAATGTTGCAGCTACATTCACAACTAATAGAGTAAAAGCCGCTCCTGTGTTATGGAATAAAAAAATAGTTGATGAAAATAATACAGTAAAAGGAATAGTAGTTAATAGTGGTAACGCAAATGCATGTACAGGCGAAATTGGAATGATTCATGCAAGACAGATGGCTAAGACAATGGGAGATGCACTTAATATTAATGAAGAAGAAGTATTAGTCGCTTCCACAGGAATAATAGGTCTTGAATTACCTATAGAAAAAATATGTAAAGGTATAAAAGATTTTTCTAAGGAATTAAGTGATGATGAAATTTCAGCTAATAATGCTGCTAATGCAATTAGAACGACAGATACATATAACAAAGAAATTGCTATAGAAATTGAAATAGGTAATAAGAAAGTTAAAATTGGTGGTATGGCAAAAGGCTCAGGAATGATTCACCCTAATATGGCAACTATGTTATCTTTTATAACTACAGATATTAATATATCCAAAGATTTATTAAAAAAAGCTTTATCGGATAGCGTGCAAGATTCATATAATATGATTTCTGTAGATGGTGATACAAGTACTAACGATATGGTTTTATTATTAGCTAATGGAGAAGCTGGCAATAAAGAGATAAAAGAAATTAATGAAGATTATATTATTTTTAAAGAAGCATTAGATTATCTTAATAAATATCTAGCAAAAGCAATTGTTGGAGATGGAGAAGGTATAACAAAATTCATCGAGGTATCTGTAGAAGGTGCGAAGACAAAAGAAGATGCTAAGCTAATTAGTAAATCTGTAATAACTTCTAATCTTGTAAAAACAGCTTTTTTTGGAGAAGATGCTAATTGGGGACGAGTGCTATGTGCAATGGGATATTCTACAGGAGATTTTGATCCTAATAAAGTATCATTAAATTATAAAAGTAACAAAGGAGAGATAGAGTTAGTTAAAGATGGAATACCTATTGATTTTGATGAGAACATAGCTTCAAAAATAATAAGTGAAAGAGATATTACAGTATGTATTAAACTAGGTGATGGAGTTTCTAAAGCAAAAGCATGGGGATGTGACCTTAGCTACGAATACGTGAAGATTAATGGAGAATATAGAACGTAAATACTAATATAGAAATAATTGAAAGGAATTATATATATGGAAAAATATATTGAGAAAGCAAAAGTTTTAGTTGAAGCTTTGCCGTATATTAAAAAGTTCAATGGTAAAATAGTAGTAATTAAGTACGGTGGAAGTGCCATGGTAGATGAGAAAATAAAAGCTTCTGTAATACAAGATATTGTTTTAATGAAATTAGTAGGATTCAAACCTGTTATTGTTCATGGTGGTGGTAAGGAAATAAGCCATATGCTTAATAAAATGGGAAAAGAGAGTAAATTTATTAATGGGCTAAGAGTAACAGATTCAGAGACAGCAGAAGTAGTTGAAATGGTTCTTTCAGGAAAAGTAAACAAGGATATTGTACAGCTTATACAAAATCATGACTTAAATGCAGTTGGTATAAGTGGAAAAGACGCCAAAACTCTAAAGGTACATAAAAAAGAAGTAGATGGCTATGATGTAGGTTATGTAGGAGAAGTAAATGAAGTTAATACAGGTCTTATTAAGACGTTACTAGAAAATGATTTTATACCAGTTATTGCACCTGTTGGAACAGATGATAATGGAGATACATATAACATCAATGCTGATTATGCAGCTAGTGCTATTGCAGGAGCACTTCAAGCAGAGAAACTTATTTTCTTAACTGATGTAGAAGGAATACTAAGAGATATTAACGACAAGTCAACTCTTATTTCAAAAATATATGTAGAAGAAGTAAAAGAGTATATTGAGAATAAAATAATTAGTGGTGGAATGATTCCGAAGGCAGAGTGTTGTGCATTGGGAATTAAAAAAGGAGTTAAAAGTGTTCATATTCTAGATGGTAGAGTTGAACATAGTTTATTGTTAGAAGTATTTACTAATAGTGGAGTAGGTACTATGTTTTTAGGTACAAAAGAAAATTAGAGTTTTTATTATGCGATAACTTTAGCGAGTTAATATTTGACAAAAGTAAAACTAGAGTGGAATTTTTTAAAGTTGTAATTAATATTAATTAAATTAAATAAACAATTCCTAATATTTATCTAATAAAAATTTGAAATGATTATAAGAAAGTAGTGATTATATGAGTAAATTAATAGATAAAGGAAAAACAGTGTTTATGAATACTTATGCGCAATTTCCCTTAGTAATAGATAGAGGTGAAGGTGTTTATGTATTTGATAATAATGGTAATAAATATTTAGATTTTGTTGCAGGAATAGCTGTTAATTCATTAGGGTATAAAAATGATAAGTTAGAAAAAGAGTTAACAATGCAATTAAGTAAATTGACTCATTGTTCTAATCTATATTGGAATGAGCCAGCTATAGAGGCTGCTGAATTATTAGTGGAAAGTAGTAAGCTTGATAAAGTCTTTTTCTCAAATAGTGGAGCTGAGGCGGTAGAGGGAGCTATGAAGCTTGCAAGAAAATATGCTAAGAAATATTTAGGAAAGAACAAGATTGAAATAATTACTATGAAAAATTCATTTCATGGTAGAACTTATGGAGCTGTAACGGCTACAGGACAAACAAAATATCAAAAAGGACTTGATCCTCTATTGCCGGGAATTACTTATTGTGATTTTAATAATATTGAGTCATTAAAGAATGCAATTAATGATAATACTTGTGCAGTATTATTAGAGCCTATTCAAGGTGAAGGTGGTATTAAGCCTGCTAATAAGCAGTATCTAAAAGATGTTAGGAAAATATGTGATGATAATAATTTAGTTCTAATATTTGATGAAGTTCAATGTGGTGTAGGTAGAACTGGTGAGATGTTTGCTTATATGTTGTATGATGTTAAGCCTGATATAGTAGCACTAGCAAAGGGACTTGGGGCAGGAGTGCCTATCGGAGCTGTAATTGCTAATGAAAAAGTTGCAGAAGGGTTCTGTCCGGGAGATCATGCAACTACATTTGGCGGTAATCCATTAGTGTGTACTGCTGCAAAAGTTGTATTGCAGGAACTTAATAAAGGTAATATATTGAATAATGTTAGAGAGCAAGGGAAGTATCTTAGGAAGAAATTAAATGAGATAAAAGATAAGTATGATTTTGTTAGTGATGTTCGAGGTCATGGGTTAATGTTAGGGATTGAATGTAGTATTCCTGTGAAGGAGATAATTGCTAAATGTATAGAGAAAGGATTGTTATTAGTTGGGTCAGGAACTAATGTTATTAGATTTGTTCCGCCTCTTGTAATATCTTCTGAGGAAATAGTTGAGGGGATTAGTATTATTGGAGAGGTGCTTGATGAGATAATATAGATGGGGTATCCGCTCCGAATGTATAGGGTAATATTCCGTCAGCTAGTTAAACGTCCGTGTTTAAAATAGCTGACCTCGCCATCCGTGGCTCGTGCTCCATATCACCCTATACATTCTCCGCTGGGCTAGTGGATAATTTAGTTATATAGAGAATGGATGGG
>JAOARM010000012.1 GCA_025210515.1 Vallitalea sp.
GGTATAGGGTGTTATAATAACGCAAACCGTCCGCTTCTCAGGGTAAGGCAAGTTATTCTAATACCCTATACCCTGACCTCTTCACACATAAACTATCACTCTTCTAAAATTAACAACTTTTAATTTTCTAAATCAATCAAATCTAATTAACTCTCCCATACAGAAGGGTATAGGGTGTTATAATAACGCAGACCGACCGCTTCTCAGGGTAAGGCAAGTTATTCTAACACCCTATACCCTGACCTCTTCACACATAAACTATCACTCTTCTAAGATTAACAACTTTAGTTTTCTTAAGCAATCAAATCTAATAACTCTCCCATACAGAAGGGTTTAGGGTGTTATAATAACGCAGACCGTCCGCTTCTCAGGGTAAGGCAAGTTATTCTAACACCCTATACCCTGACCTATATAACAAAACAATCTACAACATCCATTCCCCTTCAAACACCGTAACCGCAGGCCCAGACATATAAACATGATTACTCTCTTCATCCCACTCAATAACAAGATCTCCTCCAAGTAATCTAAGTACCGCCTTTCTCTTAGCCAACTTATTAAGAACCGCACCAACCAAAGTCGCACAAGCTCCCGTACCACAAGCAAGAGTTTCACCAGAACCTCTTTCCCATACTCTCATTTTAAGTGTCTCATCATCAATAACTTGTACAAATTCAACATTAATCTTCTTAGGGAATTTACTATGTACCTCAACAATTGACCCTACTTCTTCAAGAGGAAAATGTTCTGTATCATCAACAAAAGTAATAGCATGTGGATTACCCATTGATACACATGTAAATTCATAACTTTCACCAAGTACATCAATCTTCTCTTTAACAGGATAATTATCACTAATCACAGGAATATCTTCCGCTTTTAAAATAGGTTCACCCATATCTACTCTTGCATAAGTTACTTTATTATCTTTAATGGTCATATCAAGTATTTTAATACCCGCTAAAGTATCTATTGTAACAGTAGTATTATCTGTCATTTTATTATCATAAACATACTTTCCAACACATCTTATAGCATTACCACACATTTCCGCTTCTGAACCATCAGCATTAAACATCCTCATTCTAAAATCCGCATTCTCTGAAGGAAGAATAAGCACAATTCCATCAGAACCTACTCCAAAATTTCTATTACTCATTTGAATTGATAGTTCACTTGGGTTATTAATCTCTACTTCAAAACAATTAATATAAATATAATCATTCCCACAACCATGCATCTTAGTAAACTTCATCTAACCACCTCACTCTTTCTTATAATTTATATAATAAATTCATTAATTAACTATAGTAGTTCTATTTACTAACACTATAATATTATATCTAATATTTACTATAAAATCAATATTAATTCACTTTATTATATTCTCCTGGAGCTACATCTAGTACATTGCTTTCTGGTACATTAACATAATTAGGAGGCACTGTACCATTAATGATTCTATCTACTAAAGTTACTTGCTGAGTAACTGTTACTTTCTCAGAAGCAAGAGGAACAACCACTTGCATAGTAGTCTCAATATTTAACCAAACTCTATGATTAATTTGATTAATTCCTGTAGAACGAAATTCTCTATCATAATTAATAGTTGCAGTTCCATAAGGCATTATCTCAATATTAATATCAGGACCACTATTAGCAAGAACATCACTTCCAATAAGATGACCTGCTGGAACAGGTATTTTTTCATCAGAATATCTATCTACTTCTTCTGATATCTTACTAATAATATCAGCACATATTTCATTTATCGTAATAGTATCAATTCCACAAGATACTATTTCACCATTATCATTATAATTATAAGATACTAATTCATTAGTATCAATTTGTCTCTCTTCTAAAGTTTTCTTTACTGCATCATTAATTGACTGGGTAGCTATTGTCTTAATCTTTAATTGTGCCATAGCTACTACAACAGGTAATATTTTTTCATCTATGTATTCATATACGAAATATGTCAATAATGCTAATAAAGATAATAAAATAAAGAAATATCCCATAAAACGCTTTTTTTTATTTTTACGTTTTCTAGGTTTTCTACCTTTAATATTTCTTCTCATATTTTCTGCCTCTATTCGTAGAAACGCTTATTTAAGTATATGATTTGTGTTTCTAATTAGTGTCTGTACAATGAAAATAGAGTATATATGATATATGAATAAAGTGTTAATAAATATTAAATTTACCTTAAAATCGATCTTTTACTTTCTATATCTTAGTATATTTGATATAATATCATCTGTATGAAGGAGGCAAACTATGAATTTTAGTAAGGAATCTAATAATAAAAAGAAAAAAGAGCTTGAATCAAAATCAAGCAAAGCAACTAAAAGTATAAGCACATCATTTGTAAAAATATTGGCTTTTAGTTTATTGTTGTTCGTCATTGTAGGTGTTTGTGCTGGCTTAGGATTCGTGAAATCCATTATCGACGCTGCTCCCGAAATTAATGTAGAAGATATTGTGCCAAAAGGATATACATCATTTGTATATGATGAACATGGTTCACAAATTGTTCAATTACAAGGTGCTAATAGAATTTTTGTTGAACTTGATGAAATACCTGAGTATCTTAGAGATGCTTTTGTTGTAACTGAAGATGAACGATTCTTTAGTCATAACGGAATTGATTTAAAAGGTATAATGAGAGCTATTTTTACTAATATAAAAGAAAAAAGTCTAAGTGAAGGTGCTAGTACAATAACACAACAATTAATTAAAAATAATGTGTTATCAACTAAAAAGGATTTTGAAAGAAAAATCCAAGAACAATATCTAGCTATTCAACTTGAGAAAAAATCAGACAAGTCTACAATACTTGAAAACTATCTTAATACAGTTGCTCTAGGTAGAGGAACTACAGGTGTTCAAGCTGCTGCCCATAAATATTTTAATAAAGATGTACAAGACTTAACTATAGCTGAATCAGCTGTTATTGCTTGTATTACCCAAAGACCTACTTTTTATGACCCAGTTATTAATCCTGAAAACAATAAGAAAAAACAACTTGTTGTACTAAAGAAAATGCTTGAACAAGAAAAAATAACAGAAGCACAATATAATGAAGCTATTAACGAAGATGTATATAACAATATACAAATAGTTAGTAAGAAATTCGATAATTCTTCTAATTATTCATATTATGTTGATGAAGTGATACAAAGAGTAAAAAATGATTTAACGATACAAAAAGGATATACTGAAAGTCAAGCTTACAACTTAATATATCGCGGAGGACTTAGCATCTACATAAACCAAGACTTAGAAATGCAAAAGATTATGGATGAAGCTTATATGAACGAAGATAATTTTCCTCCAAAAAATGAAGACTATGGTGTAAAACTACAATATAGTTTATCAGTTAATAAACAAGGTACTACAAAACATTATTATAAAGAAAACGAATTTGATACAGATCAAGAAGCTCTTGATTATATTGAACAACTTAAAAGCGAGTTAGTAGGTACTGGAGATAAAATTGTAGCAGAAAAACCTATTTTTGTTCCACAACCTCAATCTGCAATGGCAATTATAGATCATCATACAGGATATGTAAAAGCTATAGCTGGTGGTAGAGGTAAAAAAGTTGGTAATCAATTATTTAATAGAGCTACTGAAGCAGAAAGACAACCTGGTTCAACATTTAAAATACTAGCAGCATATTTACCTGCTATAGATACAGCTGGATATACTTTAGCCACTGTACATGATGATGTACCTACCACTTTCCCTAATCAAAAACGTAACTGGCCAAAGAACTATTATCCTAAATATAAAGGTTTATCCACAGTAAGACTTGGAATTATAAAATCTATGAACATACTTGCTGTAAAAACCCTTAACGATATTGGTATTCAAACAGGATATGATTATTTACTTAACCTAGGATTTTCTACATTATATGATAATGAAGAAATCAATGGGCAAAAATATACTGATAAAGGTTTAGCTCTAGCTCTTGGTGGTATAACTAAAGGGGTTACTGTATTAGAGTTAACAGCTGCTTATGGTGCTATCGCTAATAATGGTGTATATATTGAACCAACATTCTATACAAAAGTATTAGATCATGAAGGTAATATTTTATTGAAAAAAGAACCTGTAACTCGTACTGTAATGAAAGAAACAACAGCATTTTTATTAACTAATGCAATGGAAGATGTTCTTAGAACAGGTGGTACGGGTACAACGGCAAGATTTAGTGGAATGCCAATCGCAGGTAAAACAGGTACAACAACTTCTGAGAGAGATATTGTATTTGCAGGTTATACTCCATATTATTCTGCTGTTGTATGGGAAGGATATGATACACCTAAGAAGCAACGATATAAACGAGGATACCACAAAATGTTATGGAGAGATATTATGGAGAAAGTTCATAAAGACTTACCAAGAAAAGAATTCACAAGACCATCTGGTATAGTTACTGCTAAGATATGTACAGAATCTGGAAAATTAGCTGTAGAAGGATTATGTGATCATGACCAAAGAGGTTCTACAGTAAGAACTGAATATTTTGCAAAAGGAACTGTTCCAACTGAACAATGTGATGTACATTATAAATTAACAATATGCAAAGACTCAGATTTATTTGCTACAGAATATTGTCCAGAAGAAAGCAAAGAAGAAAGAGTGTATATTCAGCGTCCAGTTCCACTTACTCCTGAAAACTTTGATCCTCATAGGCCTCCAAATATAGAAGATATTAAGTATGAATTACAACCTTCTAAAATTGGAGAATATTGTAATATACATGGACCAATTATTCAACAGCCTGATGTTAATTTACCAACTGATTATATAGAACCAACTGAACCAAATAACGGTGAGACTACTACACCTACTGAACCACCTATATTTACACCATTAACACCTAATACTACACCTTAATATAATATCATTACGATAAGATTTATTATAATAAGAAGCTTTCCATTAGCAAATAAAATTTGCTAATAGAAAGCTTCTTTTATTATGATAATTTACTGTAATTATGAATAATAAGCTACTAAAAAAGAAATCCTTTTAATATACATTATATGGATTTCACATTATATTAAGGAGCTTTTATATGAATTACAGTAAAGAATCCACCAAGAAAAAAGAAAAAGACCTAAACTCTAAGACAAAAAAAGTAAAAAAATCAATAAGCACGTCATTTACAAGAATTATTTTATTTCTCATATTATTATCTCTTGGTATATTTATATGTGCTGGACTTGGGATAACGACAGCTGTTATAGATTCTGCACCTAAAATAGATTATAATAAAGATATTATGCCAAAAGGATATACTACATTTATATATGATCAGATAGAAAAAGAAATAGCTAAGATTCATGGTACAGATGCTAACAGAATATACGCTTCTATGGATAAGATTCCAAAACATCTATGTGAAGCATTTATAGCTATTGAAGATGAACGTTTCTATACACACAAAGGAATTGATTTTAGAGGAATATTTAGAGCTATTATTAAAAATATAAAAGAAAAAAATTTAACTGGAGAAGGTGCTAGTACTATAACTCAACAAGTTATTAAAAATAATGTCTTAACTAGTGAACAAACATTTGAGCGAAAAATTCAAGAACAGTATCTTGCTATTGAACTAGAAAAACGAGTAAATAAACAAACTATTTTAGAAAGTTATCTAAATACTGTAGCACTAGGTAGAGGAACTAACGGTGTACAATCAGCTTCCCTAAGATATTATAACAAAGATGTATCTAAACTCACTATTGCTGAATCAGCGGTACTTGCTGGTATAACTAAATATCCAACTAGGTATGATCCAATATCTAATCCTGATAATAATCGTTCAAGACAAATAATAGTTTTAAAGAAAATGTTAGAACAAAAATCAATCACACAGGAAGAATATGATGAAGCAATAGAAGAAGATGTTTATTCAAAAATACAAGTAGTGTCAGAAAAAAATACTAAAACTAATTCTAACTACTCATATTTTGTAGATGAAGTTATTAAGAGAGTAAAAAATGATTTAGTTACAGAAAAAGGCTATACAGATAACCAAGCCTACGACTTAATCTATCGTGGTGGGCTTAATATATATATAACTCAAGATAAATATATGCAAAATATTGTTGATAAAGAGTTTCTTGATGAATCAAATTATCCTCCTAGAAATGAAGACTACTTAGTGAAATTAATATATAGTCTTTCAGTGCAAAAAAAAGATGATACTATTAAAAACTACTATAAAGAAAAAGAGTTTAAAACAGACGAAGAAGCTAAAGCCTATATTAATGAACTAAAAAAATTATGGGTTCAAGAAGGAGATTCAATTATTTGTGAATCACCTATATTAGTTCCCCAGCCTCAATCAGCTATGGTAATTATTGATTATCACACAGGTCATGTTAAAGCTATCGCTGGAGGAAGAGGCGAAAAAGTTGGTAATCAATTATTAAATAGAGCAACAAGTTCAAGACGTCACCCTGGGTCAACTTTTAAAATATTAGCTGCTTATCTTCCAGCAATAGATACTGGTAAATATACATTAGCTACTGTACTAGATGACGTTCCTTTTACTTATACTCCTTATGAAGATTCTACTCCTTGGGACGTTCATAATTGGTATGATAGCGATAAATATAAGTATAACTATAAAGGATTATCTACTGTACGTGAAGGTATTACTTGGTCCATGAACGTTCATGCAGTAAAAACAATATTGGATGTTGGTATTGATAAATCATTTGACTATCTATTAAACTTAGGCTTCACCTCTTTAGTTGAAAGCAAAGTAATAAAAGGGAAAACTTACACTGATAAAACACCATCACTTGCACTAGGAGGTCTAACAGAAGGAGTAAGTTTATTAGAATTATCTTCTGCTTATGGAGCAATAGCCAATAATGGTAAATATGTTGAACCTATATTCTATACAAAAGTATTAGATCACGATGGTAATATTATTTTTGAAAACAAACAAGCAAAACCTCGACAAGTAATGAAAGAGACTACTGCATTCTTACTTACAGATGCAATGACAGATGTTATTAAAAAAGGTACTGGAACTATAGTCAAATTTAGAAATGTTAGTATGCCTATTGCTGGTAAAACAGGAACTTCCTCAGAAAAAAAAGACCTTGTATTTAGCGGCTATACTCCTTATTATGTAGCAAGTATATGGCAAGGATATGATACTCCAAAAGACCAAGTATATAAAAAAAGTTATCATAAAATACTATGGAGAAAGATTATGGAAGAAATTCATAAAGGCTTACCTAGAAAAGAATTTAACAAGCCTGCTGGTATAGTTACCACATCCATATGTAAAGAATCTGGTAAACTAGCTGTTAAAGGTCTATGTGATAAAGACCCAAGAGGTTCAACAATAATTACTGAATACTTTGAGAAAGGTACAGTGCCTACAGAGACTTGTGATGTTCACCATAAACACACTATGTGCTATGCTTCTAACCTTTTTGCAAATGAATACTGCCCTGATGATAATAAGTATGAACGAGTTTTTATTGCAAGACCTAATCCTTTAATTAAATCAACATGGGATACACAAAACCCACCTAGAATAGAGGATGCTCAATATGAACTTCCTGATATAATAGATAAATACTGTAATGTTCATACATCAAAAAGAATAAAAAAACATATTAAATTACCTTTTGAATTTTTTAAAAACAATAACTTGACTGATGAAGATATGTATTATATTAATGAAGAAGAGGAAACTAATACACAAGATAATAATAATTTACCTTATACAAACGATGACTATTATTCACCACCACCATTTATTTATCAAGAATGATTAAGTTTTTGTTTTATCTTATTATTCTATGCTAAACCTAATGAAGAATTATAATATTTATTAAGCTATAATATTATTTATAAAATAAAGGGGCTGTCGCATAATATATTTTTAACGTCAATATCAAAGGAAGGTAGTCTACCTTCCAAAACTTATAGCCATCCAAAAAATATATTATGCGACAGCCCCATTTCATATCTTTTATTTTGTATCTTTTGGGTTAAATATTATTGCCGCAAGATAACCAAATAATAAAGCTGCTGCTAAAGCTCCCGAAGTAGCTGTTAATCCTCCTGTAAAAACTCCGATAAATCCTGATTTACTTACTTCTTCCATAACACCTTTACCAAGTGCATAACCAAAACCTATCAGTGGAACTGTAGCACCTGAACCTCCGAAATCTACTACATAATCATATAATCCTAAGCCTGTTAAAAAAGTTCCTACAGTAACATATATAACTAAAATTCTAGCAGGCATTAACTTAGTTTTATCCATTAAAATCTGTGCTATCACACATATTACTCCACCAGTAAAAAAAACTTTAACATAGTCAAGCATATAATCCCTTCTTTCATATTTTCATTAATTATTTTCAATTACTACTGCATGAGCAATTCCCGGTATAGTTTCTCCTTGGAAACTACTAATTGGACTTAATAATGCACCAGTAGGAATAAATAATACTCTATTAAAAGTTTTTTTAGCCATTTCTTTTAGAATATATCCTGTAAGAGTAACAGCTGAACATCCACAACCACTACCGCCTGCATGAGTATCTTGTTTTTCATTATCAAATATTTCTACTCCACAATCAATATAATTGCTAGATAAGTTGTAACCTTCTTTATTTACTAATTCAATTACTAATTCTTTTCCTATTGTTCCTAAATCTCCTGTAGCAATTAGATCATAATCAGAGGGACTCCTTCCAGTATCTTTGAAATGTGTTACCATTGTATCTGCTGCTGCTGGTGCCATAGCCGCTCCCATATTCATTGCATCTTTTATCCCAAGATCTATAATTTTACCTGGTGTCACATGTGTTACTTTCGGACCTATTCCTTGATTACCTACTACAACTGCACCACTTCCTGTTACCGTCCACGTTGCAGTTAATGGACGTTGATTTCCTAATTCTAATGGAAATCTGAATTGTTTTTCAGCTCCGCAAAAATGACTTGAAGTAGATGCCACACAATAGTTAGCAAATCCTCCTTCTACTGTCATAGATGCTAATATAAGTGATTCACCCATAGTAGAACATGCTCCATATAATCCAAAAAAAGGTTTATTCATATCTCTAATAGCAAAGTTACTTGCTGTACACTGATTTAATAAATCACCTGAAAAAATATATCGTATATCATTTTTAGTTATATTAGAATTATCTATTGCAAGATTAATAGCTGTTTTTAAAATTTTACTTTCTGCTTTCTCCCAGCTTTCTTCTCCCCACAATGAATCTTCCAGTATCTGATCAAAATAGTCTTTTAATAATCCTTCTCCTTCTTTTGGCCCTACAACATTACCATATCCAACTATAATAGGTGGATTATTAAAAGCTATCGTTTGTTCACCTAGTTGATTTTCCATATTATCTCATCCTTTCTGTAAAAGTAACAATATACTTATAACTTAATTTATCTATCCTATTCCAATCATATAATGTATTAATCCTACAATCACAGAAGATATAACTCCATATACTACTACTGGACCTGCTATAGTAAATATTTTCGCTCCTACTCCAAATACATAGCCTTCTCTTTTATATTCAATTGCTGGTGAAACAATAGAATTAGCAAATCCTGTTATTGGTACTATAGATCCTGCACCAGCTCTTTTACCAATACTGTCATATAAATCAAGTCCTGTTAATAATGCTCCTAGAAAGACTAGAATAATACTTCTAAATGTTGCAGCATCATCTTTTGTTAATCCAACTATTTCAATTAATATATCATTAATACCTTCACCTATACAACAAATAATACCACCAACTATGAAAGCCCATATGCAATTTTTTAATAAAGTTGGTTTGGGCGAAGATTGATCTACTAATTTCTGATATTCTTTTTTTTGTTCATTTATTCCTGACATATTATCTCCTTCAATCTATACTAATTTTTATAATTAAAAAAACCTGGTATAAGCCAATACAATAATGATCCTGTTAATTTACCTAATGCAAGTGATACAATAAAAAATGACATACCTATTTTAATATGCAAACGCCTAGTCAGTATTGGTATTACATCTAGAACTTCTGCTAGAGATACAGCCAAACTTCCAACAAATATACCAGCAAAAAAACCATATAAAATTGTAGCAACTATACCTATATTAAGACTAATATCTGATATCATAACGATTGTTCCAAGTATACCACCAATCATAATACTATCTTCATAAATGGTCATATATTTTTGTGTACATGTTTTTTGTGCTAATCTAGGAACAACACCAATAATTGCAATAAATGCAAATACTCCACCTGCTACAATAACTCCACCAGAAAACCCAATAAAAATTAATAAAATATATGAGCCAATCATATTAATTTTTCCCTTCTTTACTAAGAGTCTCTATAATGCAATCTTCCACATCTCTTTCATATAACCTCATTTCCACTTCTATAGGAGTAGGATCATCTGTTAATCTTTTAGAAGAAAAATGATTAAAGAAAACAATAATTCCTACTGCTAAACCAATTGAATATGGAATTTCTATCAGTATTGGATTTTCATTTTCTTTTCCAAGAAACAAACTATATAATCTAACAAATACATCTGGAACAGCCGCATCTGTATGAAATGTCATAATAGCTATTCCCCCACCTGCAAATAAAATTAAGCAAACAAAAATTACTTTTAGTATATTAATAACATCTTTACTTTTAGTTTGTTTTGATTGGGGTTGATAAGAAACTATAATATCTTCTTCTCCAACATTATGAATAACTATATCTTCATATTTGTCTTGTATTTTATCAATAACTTGCAAAATAGATAATAAATAATTATTTTTCTTATTTCTATTATGATTGATTGTTAATACTTTTATATTTTTAATCTCGTTTATAATATCTTTTTTACCCTCAACATCTGCAATATCACTTATTAAAACATCTTTTTTCCCTATAATGATAGCTTTTTTATTAGCTTTTATATATATATTAATCATTTTATATCATTCCTCTATTATAGGTACAATTTACAAATGTTCCTTGATATGTTACATCCCTTTCTTTATTCATATAAAAATAAGTAATAACAGATACTAAGACTAATACAAACATAGTAAATATTAATAAAAATTTCTTTCTCTGTTCCATTAAATCACCTCTAATATAATTTTAATATTTCTTGTATAATATTTTTTGAAAAATTAACCTTAACTATTCTGGTAATTACAAGAAAAGTCACTATTTTAGTATTAAGTGAAGTTAGAAAATAATATAGATTTTCATAAAAAAAACCAAAAGCCAAAACAAATGTATTTTTAGCTTTTAGTTTTATATTTAATAAATTGTTTATGAAAGTTTTTCTCTTATCTGATTCAATATTTTTTTCTCTAATCTTGAAACTTGAACTTGTGATATACCTATCTTATTTGCTATTTCTGTCTGGGTTTTATCTTTGTAATATCTTAATACAATTAATTCCATTTCTTTCGGTGATAATTGTTTAATTACTTGCCTAAGTGCTATTTTATCAAGCATTCTTGTATTTTCGTCTGCACTTTTTTCTAACTTATCTATTAAAAAAATAGGATGTCCATCTCCTTGATGAATAGTTTTATATAATGATTCCACTTCTGCGTTGGATTCAAGTGCCATAACAATTTCTTCAACTGATATACCTATTTCATGTGATATTTCATCAATAGTTGGTTCTCTACCTAATTTTTTATTTAACATATCTTTATTAATTCGTACTTTATTAGCTATTTCTTTTAGTGAGCGACTAACTTTTATCATGCCGTCATCTCTCATAAATCTTTTAATTTCACCCATTATCATAGGAACAGCATATGTTGAAAACTTGACTTCGTAAGATAAATCAAATTTATCAATAGCTTTTAATAATCCTATACTACCTATTTGAAATAAATCATCTAATTCATATCCTCTATTAGAAAATCTCTTTACTATACTCCATATAAGTCCTATATTTTCTTCAACAATTGTTTCTCTTGCAAGATGATTACCATCTTGACATTCTTTTATTAATTGTAGTGTTCTATCCATTTTAACACCTTCTTAAAGCTCTTCAAGACTTACTAGCTTCTTTCTCATAATTATTTTTGATCCCACACCTGGTTTTGTTTCTACTTCTATTTCGTCCATAAAAGTTTCCATAACTGTGAATCCCATTCCAGAGCGTTCTAATTCAGGTTTTGAAGTAAATAATGGTTCTCTAGCCTTGCTTACATCATCAATACCTTTTCCAAAATCTTTTATTTCTATATATACTTTATTATCAAGTAGTTTACAATACATATGAACTTTACCTGTATAATCTTCATATCCGTGAATAATAGCGTTAGTTACTGCTTCTGAAACTGCTGTTTTTATATCAGATAACTCTTCTAATGTTGGATCAAGTTGTGCTACAAATGCTGCAATTACGACTCTTGCAAATGACTCATTTTGTGATTTACTACTAAATTCTATATTCATTTCATTTTCGAATTTCATTGTTATCCCCCTAATCATAAGTTCATAATTCATTAATTACTTGCTATACTTTTAATAGCAGTATCAACATTATCATATTTATTAATTATCCTATATAACCCAGATAATTTGAATATTCTATCCATTCTTTCATTGACATTAGTGATAACAACTGTACCACCCATATTTTTAATATTTTTATATCTCCCCATAATAACTCCTATACCTGAACTATCCATGAAATTAGTTTCTTCAAAATCAAAAATAACACACTTAATATTTTCACTAATAATTAGTTTATCTATTTTGTCTCTAATAATACTTGCATTATGGTGATCTAGTTCTTCTGATACATTCACTACTAAGTTTCTATTAATTATTTTACATTGAACACTCACAAAATTTCCTCCTTTTGTAAATCTTTTCCATATTCTTATTTTCTCCATTAATTTCCAATTTCCTTTTTTTCATAAAAAAATAGGCAGAAATTTTTCCACCTATTTATGTTATCTTTATAATTTATTAATCTCTCTTTAAATAATCAATAAAATCTTCTGCATCATCTTTAAATTTGGATCTTGGATATTTTTCTACTAATTCTTCAAAAAGTGCTATAGCTTCTTCTTTTTGACCTAACTTTTGATAACTTCTTGCTGTATAATAAAGTATATCATCAAGATAATCAGTACTTATAGCAAATTTCTTAGCTGTATTAAGCTCTGTTATAGCCTCTTCATAATACTTATTATTTTTATAATTTTTACCTTTGATATATAACTTATATCCATTATTATATGCATTTCTAGATAGTTTAGGATATAGTTCACTAACTAATTTATCATATAACTGCTTTGATGCTGCTGATTTTAAATCATCTCTTCTAATAATTGATAATCCATTAGCTGCTGATATTTCCTCATCATCTAGATAAAATACAATTGCATTTTGTAATTCATCCATAGCTTCATAATGTGATGTTTTGCTTTGAAATTCATTTATCATTATATTTTTTTCTTCTATACTAGTTTTTAATTGCTTATTTTCTTTCTCAAGTGTATTTTTTTCTTCATTGAACGTACTTTCTTCAGCAACCAGCTGATCTCTTAATTTATGAATTTCGTCAGTATTACTTTTAACTTTACCTGGTACAATTAAGAAAAGAGTAACTAAAAGCCCAATAACTATACCAAAAATAATATATACAAATTGTAATATTGATGAATTAACTCTAGACTCTTTCTTGGGTGTGTTTCTTACAGATACAGGCTCTTGTACTTTATCAACTCTATGCAAGTCTTCTTCATTATCTTGAGATTCCGCTGTAATACTTTCATAATATTTTAATGCAATATAATTATTTTTATCAATTGATAGCACTTTTAGTAAGTATTTTTTAGCCTTTGCTATATTATTATCATGTATGTAACAAAGAGCAAGTAAGCAATATGCTTTTATAAATCTGGGATTAAGGCTAATAACCTTCTTTAATTGAATAATAGCTAAATCTTCACTTTTTTGTTGAATTTGATAAATTGCTTGATTATATTTTTTTATAGCAGAATTAAGTGTATCTAACTTATGTTGATTACGATGTATTTTATCAATATAGTATTCTGCTATATTTTCATTTCCTTTAATATTTTTACTTATAACCCATTGTTGAAGAGCTGATACAACTTCTCCTATTTCAAAATATATAAGACCTAATAAATTACGTGCTTCGATATTATTTTTGTCTAGTTTTAAGCTTCTGTTAAGAACACTAATTGCACCACTAAGATCTCGAAGTTTTGCTTTTTGTAAACCTTCATTATATAATAATTTAGATGTATTTTGAATCTTTTCATATATATCCATTTTTAATCCACAGTTTTTACACTTGTATTCATTATCCAATTCTTTTCCGCATTTTAGACATAGTTTACTCATATTATCCCACCACTCTAATTATCTTCATTTTTAATTTCTCTAATCATTTCTTGCAGAATATCAGATATATCCTTTGAATCATATGCGTATATAGATTCTTCTGCCTCATCGATTTCTAGACATGGTTTGAACTTCTTAATTTCTTCATCAAAATTAATCATGTTATTCCTCCTTTTGTTTAATATAAGTTAATCTATCTTTTATATAACCAACTAGATAAAGTGAACCAATACAACAAAACATATTTCCTTGAAGACTTAGTTTGTTTACGCAGTCAATAGCATTATCTACATTAGTAAATACGTTAACATCTGTAAATCCAGCTTTGTTACATTCATCTGCAAGTAAATTTAATTTTGCTGTTCTGTCACTATTAATCTCAGTTAAAAATACTTTATTTATATTATTACATTTTTTTAGCTCTCTAATCATTTCATCATATGGCTTATCTTTTAAACTTCCAAATAAAATATTTATTTCCTGATTTCCAACTAAATTATTAATGTCCTTTACAAACATTCTAATGCCTAGTGTATTATGAGCTCCATCTATTATAATATTATTTGTCAAATATTCCATTCTACCTGGCCATTTAAAGTTTTTTAGCCCTGTTAATATTGATTTATCCGTTATAATTATACCTTTATTTTTAATAACTTCAATTACAGTAAGTGCAATAGAGGCATTAAGAATTTGGTAATTTGCTATTGTATTTATAAAAATCCTATCATATTTATAATACTTGTTATTTATAGAAAAATCAATTGTTTTCTTGTTCTTATTCAAAATTTTATATTCATATTTATCATAACTATAGAGTTTTGATTTTTTTTTGTCGCATTCAGTTTTTATTACTTCAAAAACCTTTTCATTATCATAGTATAAGACCGTTTCGCAACCTTCTTTTATTATTCCAGCTTTTTCTCCTGCGATTTCTTCTAAAGTATTTCCTAATATATGAGTATGGTCATATCCTATAGGGGTAATTACAGAAACTATAGGGCTACTTATAATATTAGTTGAATCTAGCCTTCCACCAAGTCCTGTCTCTAATATAACGTAATCTACATTTTCTTTTTTATAATATAAAAATGCTATAGCCACAGCTACTTCAAAAAATGTAGGATGATTGTAACCACCATTAACCATATAATCAATTTTTTCTTTTACTAATGAAAATATATTAGTAAGTTCTTCATCTTCAATATCTATATTATTAATTTTAAATCTTTCATTGAATTTAATTAGATGTGGCGAAGTAAACAAACCTGTTTTATATCCATTTTCACATAATATATATGAAAGCATAGTGCATACTGAACCTTTTCCGTTAGTCCCCGCTACATGAATAATTTTCAAATCTTTTTCTGGATTATTAAGTAAATTAAGAAGTGTTTTTATATTATCAAGACCAGATTTGACACCAAATTTAGGTATGTTCAAAATATAGTCTATAGATTCTTCATAGTTCAAAAAAAATACCTCCGTTATTGTAGTTATATATTTTGTCTAGCTTCCTTTATAATAATATAACTATATATGTGGATATTCAAGTGATATTTTAATTAAATACTGGATTTTAATATACTTTTAATTTTAAGGAACATACAACAAGTTTCTTAATTTGACTATATATTTAATAACACTCACTTTACCCTGTTTGCTTGACATAAAACTACTTTTTTTGCTATACTATGCAATATATCAAAATATACTTTTGTACTTAATGACCAAGATAATTCTTACGATTATAATAATATCATAATTGATATTTTAGAAATGTATAAAATATTATTTTGATTATGTAACTAGTTAATAAAATGTTGACAAAAACAGTATAAAACACTAATGGTTTGGAGTGAAGAGATTGTTTAAAATTAAAAAGCTATCATCAAAAATAACTATATCATTTGTTATTATTGCAATCCTAACAAGTGTCTGTGGCTACATTTCTTTGAATGGGTTAAAGACCTTGAAGGATCTGAATAAGAAAATGTACCAACACCCATATGCAGTAAGTACATCTGTTTTAAAAATTGAAAGCTATATGGTTAAAATTCATAGAGAAATGAAAGATTTATCGAGAGCAAAAACAATAAGTCAAATTAATGAGCATGTTGCTACTGTTGATACCTATGAGCAACAAGCATTAAATGAATTCAATATTGTTTACGATAAATTTATGGATGAAAAATATCTGGTTGATAAAGCTTTTAATGTTTTCAAAGATTGGAGAAATATAAGAGACAATACAATCCGCTATACCAAAAGAGGGGATACAGAAAAAGCCTTTGCAATAACAAAAGGTATAGGTTCTGAACATGTTGCATTGATGTCTGAGAGCATTGATACATTATTAACTATTGCTCAAAATGATGCCGATAATTTTTTTGACAGTTCTACATCAACATCTCAGAGTATCACCGTAGTACTCTTTTCAACAATTTGTATCACTTTATTATTTATCATTTTCATCACAATCACCACAGTAACCAATTTAAGAAAACGATTCCGTATAACTACAAAAATGATTAATAACTTAGCTCAAGGTGACGGAGACCTTACTAAGACCATAGAAGTAACAAAAGAAGATGAACTAGGAGAAATGTCAATTTTACTAAATATATTTATTAATAAGATAAGAGAGACAGTCAGTGAAGTTATTACAGATTCAGAAACTCTTGAAAAATTTAGCATGATGCTTAATACAACTGTTACAGAAGCTAATTTAAGAATGAATGAAATATTTGATTCAGTAAATAGTATAAGCGACAATATTCAGGATGTAGCAGGGATTTCTGAAGAAACTACAGCAAGTATCGAAGAAATGGCAAGTAATGCTGATTTAATCAGCATGGAATCTAATGAGTCATTTGAAAATTCTAAACAGGTACTAGAAGCAACAAATGAAGGTGCAAGACTAATTGAAGGTGTGGTTGAATCCATTGACGAAGTAAAAAAATCATCATTATATGTGTCACAAGTTATTAATGATTTGAAAATATCTTCTGATAAAATCAGTAATATCGTCTTAATGATGACTAATATATCTGACCAGACTAATCTTCTTGCTCTCAATGCCGCAATTGAGGCAGCTAGGGCTGGTGAAGCTGGCAAAGGATTTGCCGTTGTGGCAGAAGAAGTTCGTAAGCTTGCTGAAGAAAGTAAAACATCAGCTCATAATATAACAAATCTAATTTCTGATATCCAACAAAAAATTGATAATACAAATAACATAATTATGGAAGAGAGTGACTTAGTCAAAAAAAGTGTCAATAACGCTCATTCTACAAGTCAGGCATTTGATAAAATTCAAGATCTAGTGAATGGCATCTCATTTAAAATTGAAAACATTGCCCAATCTTCTAATCAACAATCAACTATTTCAAATGATATGACAAAGGCTATGGATAGCTTGACTAATCAAACACAAAATAACGCAAGTTCCTCACAACAAATAAATGTTGGTATCGAAGAACAGGCACTGGCTTTTAAAGAAATTGAATCTAATGTGGAAGAATTAAATAACATTGTGAAAAACTTAAAACATCAAACAGATAAATTCAAAGCGTAGATAATTTACTCTATCAGATTATTAGAATAGTTAAATTCAATAAACATTCGTATTGGAGGTTCTTATAATGAAAAACAAAAGATGGATACTCTTAGTTACAGCCATGTTAGCGATAGTAACAACCTTGGCGGCATGCCATACAGGTGGAGTAACCCAAAATGATAAGGAAACAGTAAAAATTGCATATTTACCAATCACTCACGCCGTTCCTCTTTTTGTGGAGCAAGAATTGTTCCAAGATGATTTTAAAAATGTGGACTTAGAGTTAGTTAAATTTAGCTCATGGGCGGATATCTTGGATGCATTAAATACAGGTGATGTTCAAGGTGCTTCTATTCTCGTTGAATTAGCACTGAAAGCAAAGGAACAAGGTGCAAATATTAAAACAGTGGCACTTGGTCACAGAGAAGGAAATGTAGTTATTGTATCTGATGAAATTAATTATGTAGATGATCTTATTGGAAAGTCATTTGCTATACCACATGTTAATTCGGCACATAACATCCTTACATATAAAATGCTTACAAATGCTGGTTTCAATCTTGATGAAATGAATATTATATCTATGCCACCAGGCAAAATGCCAAAAGCGTTGGTTTCAGGTGAGATAGCAGGGTATTGCGTTGCAGAGCCTTTTGGTTCACGTTCAGTAGTTACTGGTAACGGTAAAGTGTTATTTAAGTCATCTGAATTATGGAGTAATTCAGTGTGTTGCTCCTTAGTATTATCAGATGAGTTCATTAATAATAATCATGACGCTGCACAAGAATTAGTAAATAAGTATTTAATTGCAGGTGAAAAAGTACAGCAAGAAGATGAAGAAGATAAAGAAATTAAAGAAATCGTTAAAAAATATCTAAATGTAAGTAATGAGGAGCTAGACTTATCGTTACAATGGACTTCATATGAAAATCTTACATTTAACAGGGCTGACTATGATAACATGATTTATTATATGAACAAAATGAAACTATTAAATAACCCACCTACTTATGAAGATTTTGTTGATAATTCTTTTATTGAGAATATATCAAAATAACACTAGTTTTGTATATAACACATTTTATTATATATACTATTTAAAATAAAAAGAAGGGGCTTCTCATGAGAGATAGCCCCTATATATTATTTAACTAAACTGGCAAGTCTTTCTTTAACCTGCTCCATCATACTTGAGTATTTCTCAAGCTTAGCTTTTTCTTCAGCTACAACTTTCTCTGGTGCTTTACTTATAAATCTTTCGTTTGCTAACTTCTTATTTACTCTATCAAGTTCTCCTTGAAGTTTTTTCTCTTCGTTTTGTAATCTTTCTATTTCTTTTTCAATATCTACTAATTCTGCAAAAGGCATAAATATTGTACCATCTTCTATCACTGCTGATACAGCATCTTTGTCAATTCCATCTTCATTATCTTGAATAATAACTTCACTAGCATAACCGAGTGTAGCAAAGAATACTTTTCCTTTTTCAAAAGTATTTCTTACTTCTTCTTTATCTGAAACTACAAATACTTTTGCTTTCTTTGATGGTGGTACATTCATCTGTGCTCTTACATTTCTTATACTTCTTACAGCTTGCTTAATAAGTTCTATTTCTGTTTCTTCAGCTTGAAAATTCCACTCTTCTTTGAACTCTGGCCAGCTTGAAACCATAATAGACTCTTCTCTATCTTGTAAGAATGAAAATATTTCTTCTGTAATAAAAGGCATATATGGATGAAGCAATTTAAGTGAATTAATAAGAACATTTTTAAGTGTCCAAAGTGCTGCCGCCTTTGTCTCATCTTCTTCATTATATAGTCTTGGTTTAACCATCTCTATATACCAATCACAAAATTCTTCCCATATAAAATCATATAATTTAGATACTGCTATTCCAAGCTCATATTTATCCATATTATCTGTTACATCTTTTGCTAATGTATTTACTTTAGATAATATCCATCTATCAGCAGGTGTTAACTCATCAAGAGCTACTTCTCTCTCCTCAGTATTTTCAAGATTCATTAATATAAATCTTGAAGCATTCCATATTTTATTACCAAAGTTTCTACTTGCTTCTACTCTTTCATCATAGTAACGCATATCATTACCAGGTGCATTACCAGTCATAAGTGTAAGTCTTAATGCATCAGCACCATATTTTTCAATAACTTCTAATGGATTAATACCATTACCTAATGACTTACTCATTTTTCTACCTTGTGAATCTCTTACTAGTCCATGAATAAGTACAGTATCAAAAGGTAATTTACCCATGAATTCTATAGAAGAAAATACCATTCTTACTACCCAGAAGAATATAATATCATAACCTGTTACAAGAACATTAGTTGGGAAGAAGTAATTAAGCTCATCTGTATTATCTGGCCAGCCTAGTGTTGAGAAAGGCCATAATGCTGAACTAAACCATGTATCTAATGAATCTTCATCTTGATGTAAATTAGTACTAGAGCATTTACTACATTTTGTTGGCTTATCTTTACTTACAATAATTTCTCCGCAATCATCACAGTAATAAGCAGGTATTCTATGTCCCCACCATAGCTGTCTAGAAATACACCAGTCTCTTATATTTTCTAACCAATTAAGATATATTTTACCATAGCGCTCTGGAACAAACTTTAATTCTCCTGTTTTTAGTGCTCTAATAGCAGGTTTTGCTAACTCTTCCATTTTCACATACCATTGTTGTTTAAGTAATGGTTCTATAACACACTTACATCTATCATGTGTACCAACATTATGTGAATGCTCTTTTACTTTAACTAGTAATCCTTGTTCTTCTAGGTCTTTTACCATTTGCTTTCTAGCTTCGTATCTATCAAGCCCTTGATATTTACCACCTTTTTCATTAATAGTTCCATCATCATTCATAACATTAATACGTGAAAGATTATGTCTTACTCCTACTTCAAAATCATTAGGGTCATGAGCTGGCGTAATCTTAACTGCACCTGTACCAAACTCTTTATCAACATACTTATCTGCAACTATTGGAATCTCTTTGTTAACTAATGGTAGAATTACATTTTTACCTACTAGATGTTCATATCTTTCATCTTCTGGATGAACTGCAATAGCCGTATCTCCAAGCATTGTTTCAGGTCTTGTTGTAGCAATTTCAATAAATTCATCTGTTCCTACTATAGGATAATTAATATGCCAGAAATGTCCATTTTTCTCTTCATGTTCAACTTCAGCTTCTGAAATGGTTGTCTGACATACAGGACACCAGTTAACTAATCTAGCACCTTTATATATATAACCTTTTTCATAATATTTAATAAATACTTCTTCTACTGCTTTTGATAGCCCTTCATCAAGAGTAAATCTCTCTCTATCCCAATCACATGATGAACCTAGTTTCTTTAATTGATCAACTATAACTCCACCATATTCTTCTTTCCAGTCCCATGCTCTTTCAAGAAATTTCTCTCTTCCTAAATCCTCTTTAGTTAGTCCTTCTTCTGCCATCTTGTTAACAATCTTAACTTCTGTAGCAATACTTGCATGGTCTGTTCCTGGTTGCCATAATGTACTATAGCCCTGCATTCTTTTGAATCTAATAAGAATATCTTGCATAGTATTATCAAGTGCATGTCCCATGTGTAACCTACCAGTAATGTTTGGTGGTGGAATCACGATAGAAAAAGGCTTCTTAGTCTTATCTACCTCAGCATGAAAATATTTGTTATCTAACCATTTCTGATATAACCTTCCTTCAACATTGGAAGGATTATAAGTCTTATCTAAATTTGCCATAATCTTTTCCTCCTAAAAAATATTAATTATTTATTGTTATAATTTACTGAAAGCTAATTTAAAATAAAATAACAAGAAGTGCTCCAACAATAACTAAAAGCCCTCCAATAATCTGAGTGACTATAGAACCATTATTTAATAATGCCAAAAATTCTTCATGGTCTTGTTTATTAGGATTATATTTCAATTGTTTTTGATTTTTCTTGACCATTAATTTAGCACCATAGAAAATAATAGCACCAACCACCACAAGAATAATACCTATAATTTTCATAACATCACCCCTTTATCTATTTTTTCACTGACTATCTTTCGTCACTTTAACATACTTATAATAATCTCTATTCTAACTATGAAAAACAACACTTCATCACTAAATATGCCTAAGCCTAACCATGCTACTAGCGGAGAATGTATAGGGTAATATGTAGCACGAGCCAGGACGGCGAGGTCAGCTGTTTTAAACACGGACGTTTAACTAGCTGACGGAATATTCCCTATACATTCGGAGCGGAAACTACCACCTATGCTTCATCATTAAATCAAAAAAGACCTCATCATCCTAACCTAAGGACGACAAAGCCGTGGTACCACCTTAATTCTTATATCATCATAACTAACAATATAAAACTCTAATAACTAATAACGAAGTCACCCGTCTAATCCTACTTAATATTTCTATTCAGATTAGCTGCTAAAAAGCTACCTTCTGTTTGCCACGAATAGAAAATCTCCCAGCACATGGATTTTCCTCTCTAAAAACTGTACAAACATACTCCTCTTTCTCACTGCATTTAACTTATAATTATAATATATGGTATATTAATAGCTATATTTTGTCAAGGCTATTAACTATTTTTGTTATTTCTTTACTCTCTGTAGTATCATTTTCTTTAATATCTAATAATATTTTACGTATTAATGTAATTTCATTTTCATATTCATCTATCTGATTTTTAATTGTTATTCTATTCTCATCTACTTCTTTTCTATAAATATCTCTAGATCTCTTATCCACATATTTAGCAATATTCTCAAAAAACATATTAGGTATCAATATATTATTATTCTTCAATAATCTTTCTATATCATTTTCAATAGCTAGAATGTTAGTAGATATTTTATGAATGCTATGTCTATCGTTTATATTCTGTTTATATTGATCCCATTTATATTCTAAAATCTCACTACTTTTAACTTTGTATTTTTTGTATTCATATGTTAAAAATTGCTCATTATGTACATATTTTAACTTTATTTTATTAAGCAATTCAACTGCTCTTTGCCTTAACAATATATTTTTCTTAATTTCGTGAACAACATATCTTCTAAAAATATAAATCCACAATCCAAAAAATCCTATTATAACAATCATTATAACTGAAGGAATAAATATATCAATATTATTATTAGTATATATAATTGTTAATGCCAATGTGGAAATGGCAAAAATAGAAAGTAGAATAATCATTAAAACCTTAATGACACTCTGAGTTTTTATAAGTTTTTCTTGTCTGTATAATAACTCTCCTTTTTCACCTTCTATATAATTAATATCACTCTTTACATTTCTTTGTTTTTCTTCAACTACTCTGATATCTTGTATTACCTGTGAAATATCTTCTTTATATTCTCCAAGATATTCTAGTTCATCACTTGTAACACTTAACCGATTTCTATATTGTTGTTTATCTTCTATTGTACCTATATATGAATAAGCTAAATTCTCAAACTCATTTAAACTCTTAGAATTCATCTTTTCTATTTGTTGAATACCTGTATATGTTTTTGTTATATTTTCATATTCATGTATTACTCTTTCTTTTTCATTTCCAGCTGTTGTAAATTTCTTGCATAAATGATAAGCACTATCTATATTGTTGTAAAGATTATCAGTATCTATACCTAAATAATCTTTCTCATCTATTTGAACTTCTCTTTTCCAATTAAATATTTTTTTTAACTTAGAAAGTAATCCCATATTTGATACCTCTTTCATAAACAACCTTTATAACAACATGCTAATTGACTAGTCATATTATAATATTATCTTAATTATATTCTGGTAGACATTATGTGTCAAGATAAACCCTTTTTTATTACTTATCCCCTTTCTCTGCATGCTTTTAAATATTATAATAATAATCTGCAACGTAAATAATTATTCTACGTCTATATAAGTGAAAGCTTTCAATTTAAGAAGGAGGTAGCCAAGTTGACGGATTCCGAAATAATAAGATTACTTACTAATCGTTCAGAAAATGCTTTAGTTGAACTACATAAAAAATATGGGAAATATTGCAATAAGATAGCAATCAATATTTTGAATAATCATGAAGATAGTGAAGAATGCTTAAATGATGCTTATTTACAAGTTTGGAATAGTATACCCCCTAACAATCCAAAGTCACTATTAGGATATTTAGGAAAAATAACTAGAAATGTATCATTAGATAAATACAGAGCAAAATCTGCTAAAAAAAGAGGTGGTACAGAAATTGAATATATTCTAGATGAGCTAAAACTATGTATTCCATCAAATAATAGTGTAGAAAAAGAATATGAAAGCATTGAACTTAGAAATCAAATAAATAGCTTTTTACATTCTATTGAGCCACAGAAACGCACTATATTTGTAATGCGATACTACTATGCTTATAACATTAAAATCATTTCTAAAAAATTAAGATTAAACGAGAATACCGTAAAATCAATATTATATAGAACTAGATTAAAATTAAAAGAATATTTTCAGGAAGAGGGTATAAGCTTATGAAAAAAGAAGAGAAACTTTTTGAAATGATAGGTCTGATTGATGAAAATATATTAAAGGAGACTTTAGAAATGGAAAATAAAAATAAAGTAGTTAAATTACCAAAGAAAATTATTAAAATTGTAGCTTCAGTAGCTGTTATTGCATCAATAATATTACCTAACACTTCCTCATCTATTGCAAATGCAATGAGTGAAATACCACTAATAGGAAAGTACTTTGAAGTTGTTACAATAAGAAATTTTAATGAAACTAAAGGAAATAATACAATTAATGTAGAAGTTCCATCTATTAATACAACAGATATGAATGATAACAAAGAAGAAGTAGCATCTAACCTTAATAAATCTGTTGAAGAATATACTAATGACATAATAGAAAATTTTAAAGAGAATACTAAAGGTGACTTAGGTTCATTAGACCTCTCATATGAAGTAATTCATAATACAAATAAATGGTTTACTCTCAAAATATTTGCAACTGAAATTCAAGCAAGTGGACATGAAATAGTTAAATATTATCATATAAATAAAATCACTGATAAAATAGTTAATCTATCAGATATTTTCTCTAATGACTCCGATTACATTAGTAAAATAAGTTCTTATATAAAAGAACAAATGCAAATTAGAATAAAAGAAAACGATGAATCATTTTTTATTATGGAAATAGATGGGGAAGGTTTTTCAACAATAGATAAAAACCAGAATTTCTATTTTGATGAAAATGGAAATCTTATTATCGTTTTTGACGAATATGCTGTTGCTCCAGGATATATGGGTACCCCAGAATTCATTATACCTACAAAAATAATTGATTATAAATTTTAATAGTTAATTATTTTATATAATATCACTATCCTCTATATTATTAATATCCTTTTAAAACCTTGCTTTTTCTATGTTAATTAGTATAATGTATATTAAGATTGAGACAAATAATTTATGAGGAAGTGATATAATGTCAAATACTAAAAATCATTTTCATGGTAGTGATTTAGAAAAAATAGAATCTATTTATAATATTAAGAAAGAAGAGATTATTAATTATAGTGGTAATGTAAATCCACTTGGTGTTTCAAAAAAACTTCTTGCGAAATTATCTAACCATGTTGATGTTATAGGCTCATATCCAGATAGAGATTATACTGCACTAAAAGAACAAATAAGTAATTATACTGGAACTGATTTCAATAGTATTATTGTTGGTAATGGCTCAACAGAACTAATTTCTTTATTTATAAGTATGATTAACCCAAAAAAAGCTCTTATTATCGGCCCAACTTACTCTGAATACGAACGTGAAATTTTTCTTGGAGGTGGGTCATCACATTATTATCGTCTAAAAGAAGAATTAGACTTTAATCTGGAAATAGAGCATCTAAAAAACAACTTAACTGATGATATAGATATATTAGTTATATGCAATCCTAACAACCCTACTTCTACATCTATATACTCAGAAGATATTAGGAAGATATTAGATCACTGTAAAGAAAAAGATATATATGTAATGATCGATGAAACATATGTAGAATTCACAAAAGAAATGGATAAAATAACATCTGTAGGACTTACAAAATACTATAACAATCTATTCATAATAAGAGGAATCTCTAAATTCTATGCTGCCCCAGGACTTAGATTAGGTTATGGTATTTGTGGTAACAAAGAAATTATATCAAAAATAAATAGTCTTAAAAATCCATGGACAATTAATTCATTAGCAAGTTATGCAGGTGAAGAAATGTTTAATGACGAACAATATATACAAGAAACAAGAGATTTAATTTCTACAGAACGCGATAAAATATATAACACATTAGTTACATGGAATAATATTAAAATCTATACTCCAACTACTAATTTTGTACTAATTAAAATCTTAAAAGAAGATATGGATTCTCATAAGCTTTTTGAACATCTCATTAATAAAAAGTTAATGATTAGAGATGCTTCCACTTTTCCATTTCTTAATTCAAAATTTTTCAGATTTTGTTTTATGAAACCAGAGGAAAACGAAATGCTATTGAATGAATTATATACACTTCTAAAATAAAAATTAATAAAGTTATAAAAAAAATTATTTTATTGAATAGATAAAAATATATATGGATATACTAAATATTACAGGGATGCAAAAGTGATTCATTTTATGATAGCTCTTTTATGAATAATAAATTAGCCTTTATATATGGATCAATATCAACCTTCTTCTGGTCTTTATATAAGGGCTAGTTATATAAATTGGTTGTATATTATTAGGTTACTGAGTGTCCCTGTTTACAATATGTTCTCCCCCACATAAGAATACTACATCTGTAGTATTCTTTTTTTGTTACCCATATATTATCTAAGTACAAGTTTAAATAATTTCAAGAAAATTTCTATCAATAGTACTTATGTTTTCATATAATAAAAGTAATAATAGGCTTTTTTATGAATAATAAAATCGCCACTATATAGTGAGGAGACATATGAAACCAAATCGAATTTATCCTGCTGAGACTTCTACTCAATCTCTAGGAAAGCTTACTCTTAACGCTGTAACTCAGCTAGGTGCAAAACCTGTTGCAGACGCAAAAGTTACGATAAAAAAAACTACTCCTGGTAATGAATCAGTTGACGTGTTAACAACAAATGACTTAGGTCAAACAGCACCTATTGAGTTGGAAGCTCCACCTATTGATTATAGCCTTGAACCAAATAGTCCGAAACCCTATTCAGAATATAATATAGAAATAGAAGCAAATGATTTTGAAACTGTAAAAATAGCTGGAACTCAAATTCTAGGAAATCAATTGGCTATACAAGATGTATCTATGATTCCATCAGTAGAAGTATCTGGAATAAGACTTACTCAACAAAAAGATGAAGTAATAGCAATAGGTCCTCATACTCTATATGCCGATTATCCACCTAAAATTCCTGAAAGTGAAGTTAAAGAAGATGTTGAAAATAGTTTAATTGTACTTGACAGACCTGTTGTACCTAGTGCAATAATAGTACATGATGGCACACCTGATGATACTACTGCACCTAACTACTTTGTTCCTTTTAAAAGCTATATTAAAAATGTAGCATCTTCAGAAATATATTCTACATGGCCTGAAAGCACAATCCAAGCTAATATACTAGCAATTCTATCATTTACCCTTAATCGCGTTTACACAGAATGGTATAGAGCAAAAGGAAAAAACTTTACAATAACATCATCAACTGCATATGACCATAAATTTATTTTTGGTAGAAATATTTACAAAAATATATCAAATATAGTTGATCAGTTATTCATTAATTTTATTTCTAGACCAGGTGTTAGGCAGCCTATTTTCACACAATATTGTGATGGAATTCAAGTTCAATGCCCTAATTGGATGACCTTATAGTAATAGTGGTAAATCTTTACACAAAATATGTTTATTATTTACTAAAATGGTGATAATAAGCTTATATTGAATATCAATGATATAATTAAATCTGTAAAATCAAGTTACCCATTACAGAATTATCTTATACTAAAAAGGTGATAATATGTGGAAAAAAATATTATGTTTATTAATGTCAGTACCCATTATTCTTACTACAGGATGTTGGGATTCAAGAGATATTAATGAGAAATGTATAGTTATTTCACTTGGTGTAGATTATGTTGATGAAATGGTTGAGTTCTCTGGTGAAATCGTTAAGCTTACAAAAGCTAAAGGAACAGAAGGAAGTTCAGAAGCTACAGGAGTCTATACACTGCTTTCATATGGAAAGACATTTGAAGAAGCAAGAGTCAATTATAATTCTAACAATCCATTTCCAACATTTCTTGGCGCAACTAGGGTTGTTGTATTTGGTGAAGATTATGCTAAACTTGGTATAGAATCCTATCTCAACAGAGTTGATAGTTTATATGATTATAGAAAAACTTTACTTCCTTGCATAAGCCGAGAAGCAACAAAAGATATTTTTGAAATGGATACACAAAAAGATCTTGCAGTTGGATTTTTAATTGATGATATATTAACTCATCTAAAAGAAGAAGGTCAAGCTATATGTCCTAATATAGGTAACTTACTTTCTGTTATTGCTTTTGGTTCAGAAGGTTATCTTATTCCATATATAGGTAATGAATTAAACGATATTAAATACCTAGGTCTATGTGTCTTTAAAGATTCTAAACTTGTTGATATTATCAATATTGAAGATACTAAAGCAATATTATATGTTGTAGGAAATAACACTAAATTTATTGAGCTTATTCCAAATCCAATCAATAATAAAAACAAATATTCTTTTCGAGTTACAATAGATAAACGCAAAATCAAAACAGATTACGAAAATGATACCCCTATAATTAATATATCATTAAATCTTGATGCGGAATTACGTTATCAGTACTACATCGATCCTATTACTGATGATATGATAAAACAGTTTGAAGATGACATATCAAAAAAAGTAACTGATGAAATATTTAATATGATTAAAAGAGCTCAAAAAGATTTTACATGCGATATATTTTCATTTGGAGAAATTTTCAAATCTCAACATTTAAACCAATATAATAAAATTAATTGGGAAGATGCTTTCCAAACAGCTATAGTTAATATTGATGTAAAAACAACTGTAGTTAATCAAAACCTAAAAAGTGCCAAAGAAAAGGAGTGAAGCGGTGAACTCTTCATTAACTGGTAAACAAATCTCTTATTTATTGTTTGGCATTACTATGGGTTATGCCGTCTTATCCATTCCAAAAAATGTTGCAGAAAAAGGAGGTACTGGTGGCTGGATGGTAGTAATTGTTGGCGTTATTATTACTATTGTGTTGTCACAAATGTTTATATATGTAGGAACTTACTTCACTAATGAGACAATGGATGAATACCTTCCAAAACTTACAGGAAATTTCATTTCCTATTGTATTATAATTATTTTTGCTATATATACATTTTTAGTTGGTACTTTGATTGCCAGATTAACTTGTGAAACAATAAGACTTACTATGTTAATTCATACTCCTGTATGGGCTTTGTGTGTTTTATTATTATTTGTATCATTCTATTCTATGACGAAAAGTTTTCAATCTTTAGGTCGTATTGCCGAGATTTTTGGAATGATTATTATTATATTTGGAATTATGATTTTTACAATTATTTTTACACAAGGAAAGATTACTAATATTAAACCTATTTTTGCATTTAGTGAAATTGATTTTTTTGGAACACTATCAGTTATTGGATTCTCATTAACTGGTTTAGAAATATTTCCTATAATTCCAATGCATAATAACAAAAAAGAGATATCTAAAAATATAATTATTATTCAATTAATTATTGGATTTATGTATATTCTTATTATTGAGTGTTGTATTTCTGTAATGGGTGTGGAGAGTATTATTAAATATGAAGAAACTCTGTTCGCAACTATGAGAAGAATTGAGCTACCTCAACTACAATTTCTTAAACGTATAGATGGTATTTTTTTAATTGTATGGTTATTAGCTCTATATTTCACTGTATTATATGAATGTTATATTACAGTATATTTTACTGAAAAATTAATTAAAGTAAATAAAGCTAGTGATAAAAATAAAAATATTATTATATTAATAATATTTATAATTTCAATTATTGTGTGTCTAGCTCCATCAAGCCTTCTTGAAACTAAATCAATATTAAATATTATAGGCTATGTTGGTATAGGAATTAATATAGGTTTACCTCTTATACTATTTATACTTACTAAACTAAAGAAAAATAAAAAAACAAGGTTTTCTATAGACAAAAAACATAATTAAATATGATAAGGATGTTTATAATATGATTACTAATAAATATAACAAACATATCAATAAAACAAGATTAAAAGAATCAGGCATTAGTTCAAGATATCTTAAAGTTAATGATACTACTATTATTGTTTTATTTATAGAACAACTTACTGATAGAGCTGCACTTACTTCTTCTATTATAAAACCTTTAGTTCTTAACACTACTAAAAATTTAACTATAGATAAGCTGATGCATTCCGTTATTTTTATGGATGATATGATTACAGATACAGACGAAAATAAGTTAATAGATTATATATTAAAAGGTCAATCTATTATTATTATTCCCACAGATGAAAAATACTTAATTGCTAATACATTAAAAGTTGAGAAACGTCAGATACAAGACCCTAGTATTGAAAGTACTATTAAGGGTGCTCGTGATGCCTTCACGGAAAACTATGATAATAATATTTCATTAATAAGATATAGATTAAAAGACCCTAAGTTACGTATTGATGAATTTGAAATTGGTAAACGTACTTTAACGACAGTTTCGGTTATCTATATTAAAGACATAGCCAATGATGCAATAGTACAATCTATAAAAGATAAATTATCTAAAATAGATATAGACGGTATATTAGAATCTGGTTATATTCAAAAATATATTTTAAATAATCCACATAACTTTTTCCCTCAAACTGGTATAGTGGAACGTTCTGATATTGCTTGTGCAAATATATTAGATGGAAAAGTTATCATTCTCGTTGAAGGTGGTAATCTTGCTCTTGTATTACCTAAGACATTTATTGAATTTATCGATGCTAGTGATGATCATTATGATAATATAGTTATTAGTATATTTTCAAAATGTATTAGAATATTATGTATATTTATTTCATTATTTTTAACTTCACTATATGTGGCAGTTGTTAGTTTTCATCCAGATATACTTCCTGCACAATATATTATTAGTTTAGCTACCTCAAGAGCCACTGTTCCTTTTAATGCATTTCTAGAAGCTTTTCTAATGGAATTAGTTGCAGAAATTCTTAGAGAAGCAAGTATTAGACTTCCAAAGCAAATAGGACCCGCAATTGGAATAGTAGGAACTATCGTTATAGGGCAAGCCTCAGTTGCTGCAGGTCTTATTAGCCCTTTATTAGTTATAATTGTGTCTTTATCCTTAATGGGCTCATTTGCCACAGCTGATTATACTATTACTAATACTATGAGAGTTATTAAATTTTTGATGATAATTATTACTAGTATTTTTGGATTATTTGGATTTACTATGGGTATTATATTAATTACTATTAATATCTGCTCTATAGACAGCTTTGGAGTTTCTTATGTTTCACCTTTGTCACCATTTAATTTTACTAGTATAAAAAACTTATTTCTTAGCGACTCTACTTTATCTAATAAAAGACCTTCTTATTTGAAAACAAAAGATAAGACTAGGCATTAAGAGGTGAACTGATTGAATAAATCATTAAGTAATAGCCAAATATCATTTATTGTATTTTGTTACACAATTGGATATGGTATTGTATCTCTTCCAAAAAATACAGCTATGAATCTTGGCACTAGTGGCTGGATTGCAATTGTCATTGGGGATTTAATATTACTTTTCTCTGCTTTTTTATTTCTATACTTAGCAAAGACTTTTAACAATAACACAATATATGAATACAGTGAAATTCTCACCGGTAAATTAATAACATATATTATTATATTTATATTTTGTATATATTCTATTTCAACTGCTTCGATTATAACAAGATTATCTGCTGAAACAATTAAACTTACAATTTTAATAAATACTCCTTCTTGGGCTTTATCACTTATACTACTATCAGTAGTCTTGTATACACTAATTAACGAAATTAATATATTAGGAAGGGTTTTTCAAGTAATTGGTATATTTGTTTTAATCACTATATTTTTTACCCCAGTCATTATATTCACTCAAGGTGACATAACTAATATAAAACCATTTTTTTCAGGGGATATAAAATCAATGATTGATACATTGCCAAGCATAATTTTTCCATTTGTTGGTATAGAGATATTATCTGTAATACCTCTTGATTTTAAGAAAAATAATAAACATATTTCGTTGTATATAGCGTTAACTATTTTATTGATAGGAATACTATATGTTATGATAGTAGAATCATGTATCTCTGTAATGGGAACTAAGAGTATAATAAACTATGAGGATGCATTATTTGCGACTATAAGACGTATCGAATTTGATTTTTTACAGTTCTTAAAAAGATTTGATTCTATATTTGTTATTACTAGGCTATTTATTATATATAGCTCAATTGTTTTATCACTCTATATACCTGTTTATTTGCTTAATAAACTATTCCCAAGTATATATAGAAATTATATTGTAATAACTGTCATTATAATAACATATGTAAGTGGACTTATTCCAAAAACTATGGATGCTTTAAGAACAATACTTAATTATGTTGGATATATAAGTATTATTGTTATTATTGTTATCCCTCTATTACTTAGTATAATAACATTAATTAAAAAAAACAGAAATAATAACGCATTATAATTTACATCACCAGAGCATTATTATTTCATAATATAATATTCTATAATAATTGTTTTATCATATGAGTTAACTATGATTTTCTTAATAAATGACATTATAGCTATCCTTTTGTTATATTCTATTAGACTCTTTATATCAGTTATTTCAGATTGTTGGTTATATAGCTTATCATTATTTATATTTTCTTGTGCTGACTTTATAAGGCTATTTAACTTATGTTCTTGTTGTTGAATTAATTTTTTATTTTGTCTATATTCTTCTAATGTATCTATTTGATTTATGTAAGCATCTCTAGCAAGGTTATATTTATTTACAATAATTGCTTGCTTTTTATATAGATATTCTAACTCACTGTTACTATTATTTTTCTTATTACTTATAATTAACTCTATTATATTCATATCTTCATTGATTTTTTTCATTATTGCATCTTCTATTGTCTTAACTTTTATATAATTAGATTTTGTACATGAGCCTTTTAGATATTTATTACATCTAAAATATTCATATTTATGATTTACTTTAGTATATGTCATAGTCCCTCCACAAAATGGGCACTTCAATATACCTGCTAACCAATGCCTATAATCAGAATTATGTTTTGTATTTACTATAGTTAGTTTTTCTAGTTTATTAATTCTTGATTTTGCACTCTCCCATAGTTTTTTATCAATAATAGGAATATGATTTCCTTTTGCAATAATCCAATCTTCTTTATTGTTCTCTTTATTATTATTTCTACAATTCCATCTTACATCTCCATAATAAAATGGATTTCTCAAAATATATTTAATAGCTCTTGATTCAAATAAGTGTCCTTTCTTAGTACGATATGATAAGTCATTAAGGTAAGTGGCAATTTGTCTATATGACATAGATTCATTAACAAATTTATCATATATAATCCTAATAACTTCTGCTTCATTTTCAACTATAGTAGGCACTTTACCTTTTAATTCAACTTTATATCCATAAGGAGGGCTTCCTTGAAAACCTCCTCTTTTAGCTTTTTCTGTCATTCCTTTTCTAACTTCATCGGCTAAATTAAGGCTATAGTATTCTGCCATTGCTTCTAACATACTTTCAAGAATTATAGAAAACTTATCATCTTCTATTTGTTCCGTAATGCTTATTACTTTTATTCCATATTGCTTTTTTAGTAGAGATTTATATACTACACTATCTTCTCTATTTCTTGAAAATCTATCAAATTTATGAACTAATATAAAGTCAAAAGGTCTTGGTTTCTTCTTAGCGTAATTAATCATTTTCATAAACTGTGGTCTTTTTTCTGCTTTTCTACCTGAAAATCCTTCATCTATAAATATATGCTGTGCATCAATGGCTATATTATTTTTCTCTGCATATTTATATATTGCACTTTTTTGTGCATCTGGTGAAAATTCCAGTTGCTCATGTGTACTGACTCTTATATATATAGCTCCTTTTTGCATATGATCACCATATATTATTTTATTAATAATATATGATTGCATTTCATTTTTTAACCCAATAACTATAAAGATGACCCAATGGGGTAGTAAATATCGTGGAGATATAGGAAATAACGCTATCGAAATACTTAGATATTTCTATGGAGAAGATATTTATATTAATACAGCAGAAGAAGTAATGGGTATACCTGAATCCTTCCCAGGCTATAACCTTAGTGTAGGTTCTACTGGTGCACCTGTTAGAACTATACAATCACAACTGAATGCTATTTCAAAAAATTATCCAGCAATTCCTAAGTTAAAAGTTGATGGACAATATGGACAAAAAACAAAAGATGCTGTTGAAACATTCCAGAAAGTATTCTATCTTCCTGTTACAGGTATTGTTGATTACCCAACATGGTATAAAATATCCGATATCTTCGTTGCTGTTACAAGATTAGCTGAATTAGCTTAGAAACAAATGGAGCTGTCTCATTATGAGGCAGCCCTTTTTATTCCATTCTATTATTGATAGAATTATCATTATAAGTATTCTTCATATCTATAACTTTTGTATTTTGAACTAGTTCATTATTGATGTATTTAAAAGGTTGATTAAGTATTCTAGCATCCTTCTCTTCTTGTGATAACATGTCTTATATCCTAATTATTCTTTTTCTTCTAAAACAGTTTCAATTTCTGGTTGAGATAACGAATCATCTTTATCATTAACTACATTAATTCCTAATACTATTAAAATAAAAATTAATAGTGTAACTAAAAATATTATTATCTTTTTCATATTCTGATAGCCCTCCTTATTTCTTAATAAAATTGCCATATTTTTTAGATGTTACCAAATCTTTCTTCTAGTACATTTGCCTTATCTTTTGTCAATAGCGCATCTATATCACAGTCTTTAAATTTAACAATATATGTCCATCTTCCATAAACTGATATTGTTGATATTTTATCAATTCTAATTATATAAGATTTATGACTTCGTATAAAATCTTGCTTTGGTAGTATATTTTCCATTTCAAGAAGTGTTTTATTAATCACATATTTACCCTTTTCAGTTACAATAACTGTAGATCTATTTTCTCTTTCAATTAATATAATTTCTTCTGGTTTAATTAATACCATGCCATCTTTTATTTTAAGTAATATTTCTTCTTTCTCTAATTCTCTATCTACATATTTTATCTGTGATGTACCTAATAATGATTGATTAATTTTGTTAATTGTCTTATGTAATCTATCTAACTTAAATGGTTTTACTATATAATCATAGGCATATAATTCAAAAGCCTCTGACATGTAATTTACATGAGCTGTTATAAAAACAATCATACATCTAGGGTTAATGTCAAGAATTAATTTAGCTGCTTCAATACCATCAAGTCCCGGCATATCAATATCTAAAAATGCTGCATCTATTTTATTGTTATCAACTGCCAAAACAGCTTCTTGACCAGTTGATGCCTGTGCTACTATTTGAATATCTTCTATTTTATTAAGAGCTTTCTTTAGTATGAATCTCATATTACTGTCATCGTCTGCGATTAATACTTTTAACACTAGTCTTAGACTCCTTTTTTCTCAAGCTTATTGGTTTAGATAATATTTCATTCATTATAATGGCTTTTTTCAATTCTTTTTTTGATATATCTACTTTCATTTATTGTTCATCTCCAATTGATTTTCTCATAGATGTATCTGCCTTAACATTTTCAATATTATAATAATCCATAATACCTAAATTACCTTTTTTAAATGCATCTGATATAGCTAAAGGTATTTCTGCTTCCGCTTTTACAACTTTTGCTCTCATTTCTTCTACTTTTGCCTTCATTTCTTGCTCTTTAGCAATAGCTATTGCTCTTCTTTCTTCTGCTTTAGCTTGAGCTATTTGCTTATCTGCTTCTGCTTGTTCAATCTGCAATCTGGCTCCAATATTTTTACCTAAATCAATATCCGCTATATCAATAGACAAAATTTCAAAAGCTGTGCCTGAATCTAATCCCTTACCTAAAACTCTTTCTGAAATTAAATCTGGATTTTCAAGAACTACTTTATGTGAATCTGCTGAACCAACAGTAGTAACAATTCCTTCACCAACTCTAGCGATAACAGTTTCCTCTCCTGCTCCACCTACCAGTCTATTAAGATTAGCTCTAACTGTTACTCTTGCAACTGCTTTCACTTCTATACCATCTTTTGCAACTGCAACAACAAGTGGTGTTTCAATAATTTTAGGTTTTACACTCATTTTAACAGCTTCTAATACATTACGTCCTGCTAAATCAATGGCAGCAGCTCTTTCAAAAGTTAGCTCTAATTCTGCTCTATGTGCTGCAATTAAGGCATCCACTACCTTATCTACATCTCCTCCAGCTAGAAAATGTGATTCAAGTTGATTAACAGATAATGTTAACCCTGCTTTTGTTGCCCGGATAAGTGGTAATACAATTCTAGTAGGTCTTACTCTTCTTAATTTCATACCAATAAGTGTCAATAAACCAATTTTTACATTTGATGCAATAGCTGCTATCCACAACCGCACTGGAATAACACTTACAAATAATGCTATAACTAATACAATTATACCTATTACAATTAATACACTTGTGATATTTCCCATATTATTTCCTCCCAAATATTACTAATTTCATGCCAGTTTCTTAACAATTATTTTATTTCCCTTAACATTACTTACAATAACTTTTGAACCTTTTGATATAAAGTCACCATTGGTTATAACGTCTAATCTTACACCATCAAAATCAGCATTACCACTTGGTCTAAGTGGCGTCAGTGCAACACCCTCTTTGTCTAAGAAAAATAATAAATCATTTTCTTGTTCATCCATTTTAAGACTTTCTTCTAGAATTATTGGATTGCCTTTTTTCAACATTATTTTATAAATAATAATTAATAATAAAATTGCAATCACTAAAATGAATAGAAATAATATAACCCCTTCCATAAAACTTTTAGAAGTTATAATGACTCCTGCTAAGATGGATACTATACCTATACATCCTATTATACCAAAATTAGGTATAATAATTTCTAGTCCTAATAGTATAATACCAAGTATTATTAAGCTTAATGAAATGATATTAATGATATCCATCTATACACCTCCCTTTTCTTGATTAAGCTTAACTTTATCATACACTTAATTTATATTTGTTCAATACATTTTGTTTTAGTTATACATTTTTATGTTTGAAATGTCACTTAAATTATCTTATACTTTTTCCTTAGGTATTCTTATAGTAAAAACTGTTTTATCATCTATTCTCTTAATATCAATATTACTGTTATATTTATCTAAAATATCCTTAACAATATATAATCCAATTCCATGCTCTTGGTTATTCTTTTCCTTAGTTGTAAAACCTTCTTCAAATAATTTATCCATATATTCTATCTTTATTGGGTTACCTACATTATGCACGCTTAACTGATAACTAACTAAGTCTTCCTCTATCATTATACGAACATTTCTATTGCCATTGTATTCAATTGTGGCTCTAAAAGCATTATCAATGAGATTCCCAAGACATCTGCATAACTCCCATTCAGGTATTATTAAGTTACTTAATCTTGTTGTTATAATTACTTGATATTGTATATGTAGTTTGTCAGCTTCATTTGATTTTGCTTGTAATAGTGCATTAATTGCTACTTTATCAGTTTTAATATTTTTATTTAGCTTTCCTATATGTTCATATATTTTGTTCAAGTACTCTACACATTCATTATACTCTTCTAATTCCATCAAGCTATATATAATCTGAATATGATTTAAAAAATCGTGTCTTTGCATTCTTAAATCTCTATTAAGTTTCTCAATATATGAATAGGCTTCTTCTCTTAATTTAATTCTTTCTTTCCATTTCTTTAATTGAATTACATCTCTCATAACTAAATAACCATTAACAATCATCAATATGACTAAAATCAAAATAATAAAATCTGTATTAATATTTAGTTTTAATTTATGAAAGACATACTTACCTACTAGACGATATATCATTATAATAAATAGCAATATAACTTGAAGAATATACAGTATTTTAATGTATTTGACGATATTATGAATTTTGCTATCTTCACTTCTTTTATATATAAACATTATACTTCCTCCATATGATATTCTGATACGTAAATGTTTTTCGTAGCAAACTTTTAATATAAGAAAGCTTTCTTAACTTTAAAAATACTTCTGCTAAATCAACTATTAAGATAATAATCCTGTAACAGAAGCGTTAATTATACGAGCTTAATCTCGTATACCAAATCTAAAAATTATCTGTAAGAAAATATATACTTAAATAGATATTTATATCTACTAATTATATTATACCTATTTATATTAATCAAATGTTACTAATCTATGTTTAACGAATATCACCAACTATAGTAAGTTGTATTAATATATAATTAATGATTTACTAATAACAATCTGTATGTTTTGTATATAGTATAATTCAATATACTGTTACATTATCAATCCAATACAATAAATCGTTAAATATATAATAATTATATTAAAAAAATATATTTTATGTTAGAATAAATTATAATTTTGAATTGCTGCATATAACTTTTTAAATTAATTAGCTATTTATAAAATAATTATATACTATAAACGTTAAGGATAAAATTTATGAAAAATAAAATTGAGAAAAAAACTATTATATCCAATGTTAAATTAATTATAAATAATAAAAAAAATATTTCTGAAGTTGCCAATGAACTTAACGTAAGCGTTAAAGTGGTTAGTCATTGGATAAGTATATATCAAAGCAATAAAAAGAAAAAAAGAATACTTATAGTCTTTGGCTTATCAGTATTTCTTCTTATTTGTTTACCAATTATGCTATTGATATTTCCATCAAATCAGACAACTTCTGCATCACAAAAAACTTTATCTATTTTACCACAAAAAGAAAATGTTATCTCTATTACAACTGGTACAGTATTTATTGATCCTGGGCATGGATTTTCTGATCCCGGTGCACAGTCTCCCGAAGAATTAGGCATTGATTTAGTAGAAAGTGAAGTGGTACTTGATATAGGTAACAGAGTTGCAGAAATATTAAAGATGTATGATTACAATGTGATTATGTCAAGAACTGAAAATTATAATGAAGTTCAAGAAAATAAATTTTATAAAGTTTCATTAGAAAATAGAGTTAAACAAGCAGAAGAAAGTAATTCAGAAGTATTTATTTCATTACATATTAACGTTTATGAACAGTCATCAGAAATAAATGGATATGATATATATTATTGTGAAAAAGATGAATCATATAATTCCACAACAGAAAAATTTGCAAATGAAATTAGTGAAAGTTTTATTGATAATACAGGTATTACAGATATCAACATACATATGACACCACGTAATGAATCATTTTACGTAACAAGAAAAACAACTATGCCATCTATTCTATTTGAGATGGGCTATGCAACTAATGTATCAGACGCAACTAGACTTTTGGATAATGATTTCAAAAAAAAGCTATCTGTATCAATAGCAAAGGGAATAATTAATTATTTTAACCAAGTTGATTAGATGTTTTAGTAACTACTAAAATATTATGATATTTGTAATTAAAAATAGACTCTAATAACTAATATACTTCATTTTTAATCAATTAAGAACTTAAGAAATAAGTTATAGAGTCTATGTTATTTTGTATATTGTTTTTCTATATTAACTACTGGCAACATATAACTGGGCTGATATTAATTATTCGCCTCTATATATATTATAATAAGCCTCAATACTTTTCTTCATTTCATCATCTATTAATACTTGTCCATTAATTTCTCTATTATATAAATGCTCTACAACTTCATCCATTGTTACGATAGCACAAGTTTTCATGTTAAACTTGTCAGCTAATTCATTAAGTGCACTTTCTTCTCCTTGCCCTTTTTCCATTCTATCAACTGATATAATTAAACCTTTAACATCTACATTGGCGTTTGCTTTAAGAATAGGCATAGTTTCATATATAGATGTTCCTGCTGTTGTAACATCTTCTATGATAATTACTTTGTCTCCATCTTGTAACTTGCTACCAAGTAAAATACCTTTGTCTCCATGGTCTTTTATTTCTTTTCTATTAGAACAATATGCAACTTCTTTATCATAACTATTACTAAGTGCAACTGCTGTTGATACACATAATGGAATTCCTTTATAAGCAGGGCCAAATAATACATCATAATCATTGTCAAAATTATCTACTATAGCTTTTGCATAGAATTCACTTAATCTACTTATCTGACTTCCTGTTCTATAATTCCCTGTATTAACAAAAAATGGCGTTTTTCTACCACTCTTAGTTGTAAAATCACCAAAAGTTAATACTCCACATTCTACCATAAACTCAATAAAATCTTTTTTATACTGTTCCATATTATTCCCTCCATTTAGAATGATTATATTATTATACTTAATTATTTTCTACTGTACTGCCCCAATTAACTCATTAATATCTTTAATTCCCATATCCTTCATATAAGCTTCTATTCCTTCAACTACTTCTACTGTAGCTCTTGGATTCATGAAATTTGCTGTTCCTACTGCAACACCTGTTGCTCCTGCTAGAAGAAACTCAACTGCATCTTCTCCATTACAAATCCCTCCAAGTCCTATAATAGGTAATTTAATACTATTATAAACTTGATTAACCATTCTAATTGCAACTGGTTTTATTGCAGGCCCAGAAAATCCTCCTACTCTATTAGCTAACACTGGCTTTCTTTTATATATATCTATCTTCATCCCAAGTAATGTATTAATTAATGAGACAGCATCCGCTCCCCCTGCTTCAACTGCCTTAGCTATTTCGGTAATATCTGTTACATTAGGACTTAATTTAACAATTAGTGGTTGTTTTGCATGCTTCTTAACTTCACTAGTAACATATTCTGCCATCTTAGTATCTGTACCAAAAGCTACACCACCCTCTTTCACATTAGGGCATGATATGTTAAGTTCAATCATATCAATATCAGCATCTTGTAATTTCCTAGTTACTTCTACATACTCATCAACAGTTTTTCCTGCTATATTAACTATAATATTAGTATTATATTGTCTTAGAAAAGGAATATCTTCCTTAATGAAAATATCAACTCCGGGATTCTGAAGTCCTACTGCATTAAGCATTCCTCCATATGTTTCAGCTATTCTAGGTGCTGGATTTCCAAGCCACTCATTACTTGCTACCCCTTTTACAACAACTCCGCCAAGCTTATTAATATCTATATATGATGCATACTCTTTACCTGAACCAAAAGTACCAGAAGCTGTCATAACGGGATTATGAAATTTAACTCCTGCAATATTAACTGAAGTATTCATTAAAATATTACCTCCTTAGCATCAAAAACTGGGCCATCTTTACAGACTTTTTTATAAGTATATCCTATCTCTGTATCTGCTTTTATTTTACATATACATCCAACACAAGCTCCTATTCCACAACCCATTCTCTCTTCTAATGATATCTGAGCATCAATATCTAATTCTTCTGCCATGTTTTTTACGGCTACTAACATTGGTTTTGGACCACATGAATAAATTATATCTCCTTGTACTCCTACTTTCTTCATTAAGTCAGTAACTGTACCTTTTTCTCCTACTGAACCATCATCAGTAGCGATATGAACTTCTGCATATTTTTCAAATTCTTTCACTAAGAATGAACCAGTCCTAAATCCAAGAAATACTTTCTTCTTACCTGGCAGATTTTTTACAAGTTCAAGTAGAGGTGGAGTACCTACTCCTCCACCAACAATTATACTCTCTTTACAATCTTTTATATCAAATCCATTACCAAGTGAACCTAATATATCCACTCTATCTCCAGCTTGTAAACTTGAGAACTCTTTTGTCCCATTACCTACTACCAAATATACAATCGTTACTAATCCTTCTTCTCTATTAACCTCACATAAACTTATAGGTCTTGGCAATATTCTACTTTCTGACTTGCAATATACATTAATAAACTGCCCCGGTTTAGCTTCATTAGCTACTTGCTCTTGTTTTATTATCATTTTATATACGTTATTAGCTATTTCTTCATTAGAAATTATTAATGCTGACTGTTTGCTCTTAGAATTATCTTGACACATATAATCTCCTTTCAATGCTCCTATTCTAAAAATACTAGTTAAGCCCATATACTTTATATAAAAATTTTTATCTTTATCTATTACAGTTAATTATATATCTAACCCAATATTCTCCCAAGGTAACCATGATACTAGCGTAGAGTGTATAGGGTAATATGTAGCACGAGCCAGGACGGCCAGGTCAGCTGTTTTAAACAGGACGTTTAACCAGCTGACGGAATATTACCCTATACACTCGGAGCGGAAACCCCCATGTATCTCATATACCTAACTAATATTCCCTATCTCTATTTAAAAACTACTCTCCAAGATTATAAACTTCCGTATCCTCTTCTTTTATATCTGCATTCATAATATCCACTAATCCCCTAGCAGTATCTAATGAAGTAAGCACTGGTACAGAAGCTTCAATTGCAGCTCTCCTTATTCTAAATCCATCTCTAGTTGAATCATTAGCTTTTGTAGGAGTATTTATAACTAAATCTAACATACCACTCCTTATTAAATCAAGTATATTTGGAACTCCTTCACTAATTTTTTTAACAACTTGTACTTTGATACCGTGTTCTTTCAGTATATTAGCTGTACCCTCAGTAGCTACAAATCTATATCCTTTATCTATGAATTTCTTAGCTATTGGAATAAACTCCTCTTGGTCATAAGGTTTAATAGTTGCTAATATAGTTCCATTTTCTTTTGGTATATTCATACCTGAGCCTATAAATCCTTTGTACAAAGCTTCTTCAAATGTCTTACCTACTCCAAGCACTTCTCCTGTTGATCTCATTTCTGGCCCTAGACTTACTTCTACATCTGGTAACTTCTGAGTTGAAAATACTGGTACTTTTATTGCTACCTTCTCTGACTCTTTGTATAATCCTGTACCATAACCTAAGTCTTTTAATTTACTTCCTAGCATTGCTTTTGTAGCTAAATCAATCATAGGAACTCCTGTAACTTTACTAATATAAGGAACAGTTCTTGAAGACCTTGGATTAACTTCTATAATATATAGTTCCTTTTCATATTCTATATATTGAATATTAATCATTCCCACTACTTTTAGTGCTATAGCAATTTCTTTTGTTTGTTTTAGTATCTGTTCTTTTATTTCCATGGAAATATTATTTGAAGGATATATTGATATACTATCTCCTGAATGAACTCCTGCTCTTTCAAGATGCTCCATAATTCCAGGTATTAATATATCTTCACCATCACATATGGCATCTACCTCTATCTCTTTTCCTATAAGATAACGGTCTATTAGTACTGGATTCTTGCTATCTCTTTCAAAAGCTTGTATTAAATATCTTCTTAACTCTACTTCATCGTAAGTAATTTCCATTCCTTGTCCACCTAGAACATATGAAGGTCTAACAAGTACAGGATATCCTAAAATATTAGCTTCTTCTAAACCTTCCTCTAAGTTCCATACCGCTTTTCCTTTTGGTCTTTCTATGCCTAAGCTTTCCATTAACTCATCAAATTTCTCTCTATCTTCTGCTTCATCTATTTGCTCTGGTTTCGTACCTAGTACATTGATATTCATTTCATTTAGAAATCCTGCTAACTTAATAGCTGTTTGTCCACCAAACTGTAGTATTACCCCATCTGGCTTTTCTTTTTCAATAATATTAAGTACATCCTCTTCTGTAAGTGGCTCAAAGTATAGTTTATCAGCTGTATCAAAATCTGTACTAACTGTCTCTGGATTATTGTTAGCAATGATAGTCTCTATTCCTGCTTTTTTTAATGCTAATATGCTGTGTACACTACAATAATCAAATTCTATTCCTTGTCCTATTCTAATTGGCCCTGAACCTATTACCAATACTTTTTTCTTAGCTGATACTTCTACTTCGTCATATTCATCATAAGTTGAGTAATAATATGGTGAAAGCGCTTCAAACTCTCCTCCACATGTATCTACCATCTTAAATACTGCTTCTATATGATATGCCTTTCTAAGATTATACACTTCTATAGGTTTACACTGTACAAAATCCGCTATGGCTTTATCTGAAAAACCTTTTTTCTTAATCTGTAGCATCCATTCTCTATCTATTTCATCAATTGATTTCGTTCTAAGCATTTCTTCTTCATCAATAATACCTTTTATCTTATTTACAAAAAACTCATCCATTCCTGTAATTTTACACACTTTATCTATTCTGTAATTTCTTCTAAGCAACTCAGCTAGGTCGAATAATCTTTCATCATCTGGAATCTGAACTCTTCTTTTTAACTCATCTAGACTTCTTGTAACTGCTTTTTTATGATATAGACTGTATTGTCCTATTTCTAGTGAACGTACTGCTTTTAATAATGCTGACTCAAAATTATTACCTATTGCCATTACCTCACCAGTTGCCATCATCTTAGTACCTAATGTTTTTTTGGCTCTTCTAAATTTATCAAAAGGCCATTTAGGTATTTTAATAACGCAGTAATCAAGAGTAGGCTCAAAACAAGCTTTTGTCTTCTTCGTTACAGCATTACTAATTTCATCAAGCCCATATCCAAGTGCGATTTTTGTTGCTACTTTTGCAATTGGATATCCCGTTGCTTTTGAAGCTAATGCTGATGAACGACTTACTCTAGGATTAATTTCTATTACAGCGTATTCATAACTTTCTGGATGTAGTGCTAGTTGGACATTACAACCTCCTTCAATACCTATTGCATTAATGATATCAATTGATGCTTTTCTTAGCATCTGATATTCTACATCTGATAATGTTTGTGAAGGTGCTACTACTATACTATCTCCTGTATGAACACCAACTGGGTCAATATTTTCCATGTTACATACAGTTATACAATTACCAAATGAATCTCTCATTACTTCGTATTCTATTTCTTTCCAACCTTTTATAGATTTCTCTAAAAGGACTTGTCCTACTCTACTTAGTTGTAATCCTGTCGCTAATATTTGCTTTAGTTCTTCTCTATCTTCGGCAATTCCTCCGCCACTTCCTCCAAGAGTATAAGCTGGTCTTACAACTACTGGATAACCAATCTTAGCGGCAAATTCTACTCCTTCTTCCATAGTAGTTACAATTTTACTTTCTATTACTGGTTGACCTATTTTTTCCATTAGTTTCTTGAAGTCTTCTCTATCTTCTCCTTCTTTAATGGCTTCTATAGATGTTCCTATTACGCTAACATTGTACTTATCTAATATTCCTGTATCAAATAACTCAACTGCAAGGTTAAGCCCAGTTTGACCACCCATTCCTGCAATTAAGCTATCTGGTCTTTCAATCTTAATAACTTTTTCAATATATTTTAGTGTTAGTGGTTCTATATATACTTTATCAGCAATTTCTTTATCTGTCATTATAGTTGCTGGATTACTATTAATTAATACAGTCTCAATTCCTTCTTCTCTAAGTGCTTGACAAGCTTGTGTTCCAGAGTAATCAAATTCTGCTGCTTGTCCAATTACTATAGGTCCTGATCCAATAACTAAAACTTTTTTAATACTTGTATCTTTTGGCATTCAATATTCCTCCCTATGTATTATATCTATATATATTCAAATGTATGCTGACAACTCTATATGTAATATTATTTTATATTCATAACCTCTACAAATTCATCAAATATTCCATCTGTATCATAAGGCCCTGGACAAGCCTCTGGATGAAATTGAATACTATATATTTTATTTTCTTTGTGCTTCATACCTTCTATAGTATCATCATTCATATTAATATGAGTGACATCTACATTTTCTGGTAATCCTTCTTTTGTTACAACGTATCCATGATTCTGAGATGTAATCATAATTCTATTTTTTGCAATATCTTTGACAGGGTGATTTGCACCTCTATGTCCAAATTTTAGTTTTTCTGTATTTCCTCCAAGTGCTAATGCTATTAATTGATGTCCTAAACATATTCCCGTAATAGGCTTTTGCCCTATTAATTTTTTAATTTCATTTATTGAATCTTGAATGTCTTTTGGATCTCCAGGCCCATTAGATAAGAAAATACCGTGTGGGTTAACTGATAATATTTCTTCTGCTTTTGCAGTGGCTGGGAATATAGTCATCTTGCAACCTCTTTCTCTAAAAGAGTTAATTATATTATTTTTGATTCCAAAATCCATTATTGCTATATGTAATCCTTCTCCCTCAATGACTTTGACCTCTTTAGTAGTCACTTCTTTTACTGCTGTTGTATTATTAAAGCTGTCAAGTTGAAGCTTAATTTGACTATCAGTTAAATCCCTAACTGTTATAATTCCTTTCATTGTTCCATGATTTCTTATAATCTTAGTTAAGGCTCTAGTATCTATGCCTTCAAGCCCTAGAATTCTATTCTCTTTTAGATACGTATCTAATTCAAATTCGCATCTCCAATTACTTGGATTATTACATTTTTCTCTTACAATAAATCCTCTAACTTTAACTTCTTTCGATTGCATATCATCAAGGTTTATTCCATAATTACCTATAAGAGGATATGTCATCGTTACTATTTGTCCATAGTATGATGGATCAGTAAGTACTTCTTGATATCCTGTCATTCCTGTATTAAATACAACTTCACCAACTGTTTCTTTCAGATAGCCAAAAGCTCTACCGTGAAAAACTGTTCCATTCTCTAGTATTAATCTTGCTTTCATATTACATATACCCCTTTCTCTATCGTACTCTATTCAAATCATCCCTCATATTAATAACTGCTTCTCTAGAAGCTTTTCCGAATTCCTCTGGTTTAAACTTTATCTTATATTCTTCTTTAGTATATGCCGCAATAATACCTCTTGAAGAATTTACTATTGCTCCTAATCCATCACTGTTAAAGCATCCTGCTAAATCTTCTGCTGTAGCTCCTTGTGCTCCGTAACCCGGTACTAAGAAAAATGTCTTTGGCATAATTTTTCTAAGCTTTTTACTTTGTTCTGGATAAGTCGCTCCCACTACTGCTCCAACTCTACTATATCCAAGCTTACCCATGGATTGCTCACCCCATTTTGCTACTAAACTTCCTACTCTTTCATATATTTTATCTCCACCAGTTATTAAGTCCTGTATTTCTCCACTGTTAGGATTAGATGTTTTTACTAGTACAAATAATCCTCTGTCATATGTGTTACAGTTACCAATATAAGGCTCTATTGAATCATAACCTAGATATGGATTAAGAGTAATAAAATCTTCTTTGTATATCTCTATTTCTTCATCTTCAATCTTAACTCTACCAATATGTCCATCTGAATACGCTTGTGCTGTTGATGCTATATCACTTCTTTTAATATCTCCTATTACTATTAAACCTTTTTCTCTAGCGTAATTAATTGTTTCTAGATAAGCACTAAGTCCTTGAACTCCATACTGCTCGTACATAGCTATCTGTGGCTTAACAGCTGGAACTAAATCATATATGTTGTCAATTATTTCTTTATTGAAGTTAACTAATGCATCTGCTACACCTTCTAATGTTTTTCCATATTTTTCATATGAAGCTGTCCTTATATAATCTGGCACAAAATTTAGTCTTGGGTCAAGTCCTACTACTGTTGGGTTATTCATTTCCTGCATTTTAGTTATTAATTTATCTATCATATTATTTCCTCCTATAGTGTTCTATATTTTTATTTTGTTATTTTTAATATCTTTTCTAGTAAGCCGTTACTTCTTAGTACAATCTACTGCTTACATTATTAAATCTCTTTATCTTCATAACGAACTTTCCCATTTACAATAGTCCATTTAATCTTTCCTCTTACTTTTCTATTATGAAATGGGCTATTATTACTTTTTGAATGAAACTCATTTGTATTGATTATATATTCTTCTGTAGGATTTATAATAGTAATATCTGCAATTTTGCCCTCCTCTAATATTCCTTTATCTATTCCTAGCATCTTGGCTGGATTGTAACTCATCTTTTTTATTAGTTCTATTGGCGTTAATATATCTGTTTCTACCAACTCTGTTATACCTAATGGAACTGCTGTTTCAAGTCCAACTATACCATTTGCTATTTTTTCATAATCACCACTTTTTTCATCAATATGGTGTGGCGCGTGGTCTGTAGCTATTATATCTATAACGTTATTTTGTAGAGCTTCCTTAATGCATTCTACGTCTTTCTTACTCCTAAGTGGGGGATTCATCTTAGTATTCCCATTATCTAATGTCACATCTTCCTCTGTTAATGTAAAATGATGTGGGCAAACTTCTGCTGTTATATCTAATCCTTTCCTTTTAGCATCTTTCAGTAATTCTACACTACCTTGTGTACTAATATGACACAAGTGAAGTCTTGCTCCTGTCTTATTAGCAAGCATAATATCTCTTGATACAATTATATCTTCTGATTCCGAAGGAATTCCTTCTACTCCTAATCTCTTGGACATCTCACCTTCATTCATTATACCTTTATGAGCTAAGTTTTCATCTTCACAGTGAGATAATATAGGAATACTACATTTACTTGCTCTTTCCATTGCATCATTTAATAATTTTGCATTCATTACTGACCTTCCGTCTTCACTTAGTGCACATACTCCTGCTTTAGCCATTTTCTCGATATTAACTAACTCATTTCCTTTTTGTTCTAGTGTAATAGCTCCTATTGGAAGAACATTAACTATTGCGTCTTTTCTAGCTTTATCTTTTATATAATCAACTAGCTCTGCTGTATCTATGGCAGGATTTGTATTAGGCATTGCACATATTGTTGTAAATCCACCTTTTGCTGCACTTTTACTTCCTGTCTCTATCGTTTCTTTATATTCATATCCTGGCTCTCTTAGATGAACATGTACATCTATTAGTCCTGGAGTTACCCAACAGCCGTTGGCATCTAGTATTGTATCAACATTCATATTAATATTTTGTTCAATTTTAACTATCTTATTATTTTCTATTAGAACGTCTAATCTATCATAAGTATTTGTTGATGGGTTAATCACTACACCATTTTTAATTAGTGTTTTCATATAATACTAACCTCCTTATATTATTAATATGCATAATTATTTAATCAAGAAAAGCTATTATGCCTAGTTTTGCATGGCAAATTTCTGCGATAAGAAAGTTTCCTTAGGTTAATGAAAAGCTTTTACTTCATTAACTATCTGGAGAAACTTTCTTATAGTATAAAAAAAGGGAATAAGTATGATAACGAATTATTATCATATTTATTCCCTTTGAATATTGTATATTTATTTTTTTGAATTACTAATGAGGACAGAATATAAGTAGTTATTTCTGCCTTATTAATTGCCATTATTAAACTTAATGTATGTTTTTTAACACAATAAAAGAACGCATGGATGTCTCGCATCATAATTTCCTCCCTTGCTGGTCTCTCTGTACCAAATTAAAGGTCGACTTGCGTACTGTCGATTATCTAGCTATTTTTATTTACTTCTGTAAAATTTTATCATATGTTTATTGTTGTGTCAAGGTATTTATTTCTCTTGTATATTAAGTTTCTATTGTATATTATATCTAATTATATATAAAGTTTCTTGTCTGAATGTCCGTAGATATATAGGTATATAAAACTTGTTCATGTTAAAGAATTAAAGAAAAACTAAGCTCATTCCAAGATAAATACCTAAAATTTGAAAACTCCCGTTGGTCAGACATTCAAATTTCTTAACGGTATTTATCTTTCCATTCACTAAGATTTTCTATTTAATTCTTTAATAAATCACATGTTTTATATACCTATACATCTACTAGGCTCATTGATTTTCCAAGCTTTTGTTACTTAGTCGTTCACGCAACTATACATTTTTTATTATTCAATATAACTTCAAAACATAAATTAATAATCTTCATACTCATAACCAAACTAATCACTAGTTCTTTCACTATAATATCCCGTACTACAGTATGCATCTACAATAATTATCATACTTAAATCAATCAACTAGCCCAACGGAAAGGGTATAGGGTAATATGGAGCACGAGCCACGGACGGCGAGGTCAGCTGTTTTAAACAGGACGTTTAACCAGCTGACGGAATATTACCCTATACCCTTGGAGTGGAAGCTTTAGAATATGTTACATCTTATGTTAAGGTTCAACCTATATTTTAATTCCATGTCCTGCATTATTAATTCCTATTTCAATACATCCTATGTTAAGGTTCAACATGATAAAGTGACATCTAATTTTAACCGTTTAATTTAATTTCAATACATCTTATGTTAAGGTTCAACAATAGAGATAATGCCCTAAGAATGATTAGGGAAGTATTTCAATACATCTTATGTTAAGGTTCAACAAGAAGCCGATGATATTAACCCCGAAGTATGGCAAAATTTCAATACATCTTATGTTAAGGTTCAACGAAATATGGCAATTAAACAGAGATTCACTTGATTTATTTCAATACATCTTATGTTAAGGTTCAACAGGTTGTACAATAATTTAAAAGTTTTAAATCAAGATTTCAATACATCTTATGTTAAGGTTCAACATGGAAATATGGGGAACAGGAAGTGTTAAATTTGTAGTATTTCAATACATCTTATGTTAAGGTTCAACTTATTTTGCTACCACCAGTTGGAATGTCTTCGACTATTTCAATACATCTTATGTTAAGGTTCAACCACATATCTATTAGCACATTTAAAAGATAGAGAATGATTTCAATACATCTTATGTTAAGGTTCAACCTTCCACTATGGTTTTCATTGCAACTACAAGCTGTATTTCAATACATCTTATGTTAAGGTTCAACAGATACATTGTTACCCATGTTGACTCATTATGAACAATTTCAATACATCTTATGTTAAGGTTCAACCATTATAAATCCAACACTCTTATTTCTAATTATACTCCACAACCCCCAATATTACAACAATTGCTTAATTTTTTTCCACCTAACTTAACTAATAAACCCAAACTCTATAAAATATCCTTAACCCCTTATTATATAAGGCATTAGATAATTGTCTGAATTATCTAACCTGGAAAAAGTTAATTATTAAGCATATGTAATAAAAAGAATTTTATAACCCTACAATTATAAAATTCTTTATTACGTATTTACATAATTAATACTATTACTTAGCTAAATGTATTAGAACTATCTTCAGTAATATCATTTAATACATCCCCAGCTTCATCTTCTCTTGTATGTGATAAATCTTTTAAAGAAATTATTCCTACTACACCTTCATCTTGTACTACTGGTATTCTCTTCACTTGATTATGTGCCATTAGATGTGCAACTTCTTCAACATTCATATCTGGAGTTGCAGTTATTACATCTTTTGACATTACTTCTTTACATTTAACTTGACTAGAATCTAAATCTTCAGCTACAGTTTTCAAAACAATATCTCTATCTGTTACAATACCTACTAGATGTTCATTTTCTTCTACAGGTAATGAACCAATATCAGCATCTCTCATCTTGACAGCTGCTTCTTTTATAGACGTATCTCCACAAACTGAAACTATATCAGAAGTCATTATCTCTTTTGCCTTCATATATAACACACCTTTCTATAATTATATCTAAGCTAAATTAAGTGTTAACCTAATATAACCTATATAGATATTATTAAGAAAAATATAATTTTATATTCTATAATTTTTAATGTATTAATCCATTAATAAAAAATACAATTAAAAAAAGCACAGAAAAGCAATAGCCTTTCTGCACTTATAATCTATCCTCTAATTCCATGACTTTTATAAATCGGAACTGTAAACATAATACCTTTTCCTAATTTATTTTTGTCCAAATCTAATACTTTTTCAATTTCATTCATAACCTTATTAGCAACTTCCTCTGATGGTAACGCAACAAAAACTGTTTTATTATATTTCTTGTTATCCACATTACTCATTGAGCCAAACATCATGGAAGAAGAAAAGCTCATATCATATCCTTCAATTCCAGAAATTCCATAGGTGTCAACTACAGTATATCTAGATATGTCCAATTGAGCTAATTTCTTTTTAATGGTTTTTGTTTTCTTAATATCATTTACTACAATAAAAAGAATATATTTACAATCTAGCATATATGACCCTCGTTTCTAATCCTTATGGAATTTTAATAATACTCACTTTCAAATTCTTTTGCCATAAGTTTTTTATTTTCTCTACTTTCAATATGACGTTCTAACTCTCCACCACGCATATGTGTAACTGGTAGTACAAACATAATTCCTTTATTTGGTCGTTTCATATCGCCACCAAGAATTTTTTCAATATGGTTCATAACACAATCTACTTGTTCTTCTCTTTCAATTACAGAGAATACAGTTTTATTATACTGTGTATCACCATCAATTGTTTTCATTAATCCACCAATTACAGGTATACTATATATATCTTTGTTAATAGCAGTAGCACCCATACTATCTATAACCGTTGCTCCTCTTATACCTAATTGTTTCATTTTGAATAAAACTTCTGGTAAATATTCAGGTTCATTTAATACTATAAACAATACGTACACCAATTTCACTCCTTTATTTATATTCTCTTAGCAATATATAATTTACTCATAGTAAGAATATTATATATCTGCTTAATAATGATAAACTTATTTTAATATTTTATTACAATTCTTTCTTTTTTATTATCAAATTATAATGTATATGTAGAGTAATCACTAAGAATTATTAATAGCTTGCGTTTAGGATACTATTTATAATTATACTATTCTCCTCCACACACTTCAACTGGTTTTTCTCCTTTAAAAAGTAATTTCAAAAGAGGTGGTGTAACTATTGTAGAAATAATAACAAGTAATACTACACTTGTAAATGTCTCATCTTTTATTATTCCACTTTTTAGCCCTTGATTAGCTACAATCAATGCAACTTCGGCTCTGGCAATCATTCCAATACCTACTTGAAGAGAATGTTTTGGGGAAAAGCCTGATAATCTAGCTCCTAAACCACATCCAACTATTTTACCAAAAACAGCTAAAAATACAATTACTAATGAATATCCTATGTAATTAATAATGTCGCTTGTAATAACAGCACTAAGTCCTATACTTACGAAAAATATTGGTGTGAATAATGCATAAGCAAAAGATTGTACTTTATTAACAATTCTATGTCTATAAGGAGTTGTAGCAAATGCTACTCCTGCAAAATAAGCTCCTGTAATAGCTGCAACACTAAACATTTCAGCAACATATGCAAATATAAAACATAATATTATTGCAAATGTAATTATTCGATCTCTCCATACTGAACCTTGAGCAAATTTTGTTATTCCTTTAGATATAATTATACCTGCAACAATTGCAAGAACGAAGAATGAAACTATATTAATTAATAACTGTGAAACACTTGTATTAGCTCCTGGGTTAACCATACCAGATACAACAGCTAATAAGATAATTCCAAGAACGTCATCGATAATAGCTCCTCCAAGTATTGATATACCTTGTCTACTTCCCATTTGTTTAAGATCTCTTAGTACTGAAACAGAGATACTAACAGAAGTAGCTGTAAGTATTGTACCAATATAGAGAGCAAACATTAATTGATGATGTGAATCTCCATCTGGTAAGTAATTCTTAAAAAATAACAAAGGTATTATTGTCCCTAGTGCTAATGGTAAAGTAACTCCACCAAAAGCTATCATAGAAGCACCTTTTCCTGACGCCTTTAGCTCTTTTAAATCAGTCTCTAGACCAGCTAAAAACATAAGAAAAACTACTCCAATTTGTGATATTTGATGAATTAAATGATTATCTCCATCTACTAAATTAAATACAGTAGGTCCAATTATTATTCCAACTAAGATTTGTCCCAAAACTGGTGGCATAGATATCTTTGATGCTAACCATCCACCTGTCGCGGCTGCTATTAATAAAATAGCTAGTTGTAATAAAAAATGATACTCTTCTGCATGTTCCATCATAGCTGCAAAATCCATTGTAATGCCTCCTAAAGTATAATTTTTATCGCACTAGAATAGATTTTACTCCTATTATGACTAATATTCAATGGTAATAATGTTGAATATCACTAAATTATGCATTTTTTTTTGGCAATAGTGCACAAAATATACTTACTAGCAAAAAAAATAACCAAAGTTATTTAGGTAACTTTAGTTATTTTATAATATTATTATTCACTTTGCATGTTTTTCAACTTTTCTGCTTGATCAGCTGTTATTAGACTATCAACTACTTCTTCAATATCTCCATCTAGAATTCCATCTAGTCTATGCAACGTTAATTTTATTCTATGGTCTGTAACTCTACCTTGGGGGAAGTTATAAGTACGGATTTTTTCACTTCTATCTCCAGTACCTACTTGACTTTTTCTGTTCTGTGCAACCTCTTTTTGTTGCTTTTCTTGTTCTATCTCATATAATCTAGCTCTTAGTACTTTAAGTGCTTTATCTTTGTTTTTCAACTGTGATTTTTCATCTTGACAAGTAACAACTAACCCTGTAGGTAAATGAGTAATACGAACAGCAGAGTCTGTTGTATTAACACATTGACCTCCATTACCTGATGATCTATATACATCAATTCTAAGATCATTCATGTTAATCTGAACGTCAACATCTTCAACTTCTGGAAGGACAGCAACTGTTACAGTAGAAGTATGTATTCTTCCTCCTGATTCTGTGACAGGTACTCTCTGCACTCTATGAACGCCACTTTCGTATTTTAATTTTGAATAAGCACCTTGACCTTGAATCATGAAAACAGCTTCCTTAAAACCACCTACGCCACTTTCATTTAGACTCATAGTTTCTACTTTCCATCTATTTCTTTCCGCATATCTTGAATACATTCTAAATAATGAAGCAGCAAATAGTGCAGCCTCATCACCACCTGCTCCACCTCTAATTTCAACAAAAACATTTTTATCATCATTAGGGTCTTTTGGTAATAATAATACTTTTAATTCTTCTTCTATTCTAACTAGATTATCTTTACTTTCATTTAATTCTTCCTTAGCCATTTCTTTCATTTCTGGGTCATCTTCTTCTTCAAGAATAGCTAAACTATCTTCAATATTAACTTTATTAGCTTTGTACTCTTTATACTTTTCAACAATAGCAGATAAATCGCTATGCTCTTTCATAAGTTTACGCCATCTGTCTTGTTTACTAATAATTTCTGGATCATTTATCATTTCTGATATTTCTTCAAATCTACTTACAATTCCGTCTAATTTACCAAACATAATTACACCTCTCTAAATCTGATAGTTATTTATTTATAATAGGGTAGATTGTATCATCTATAAAGGTCTATAAACACCTTTAACAACTCTATTAATTCCAGCTAAATCTTTTATAATCTCAATATCTGTATAACCATAATCTTCTAGAATATTTTTAACTTCTATACTTTGATTATGTCCTACTTCATATAAAATATAGCTTTTTTTTGTTGCAAAATCTTTCACCTGTTTTGATATCTCTCTATAAAAATACAACCCATCTTTTCCTCCGTCTAAAGCATTAATAGGTTCATGATCTTTTACTTCAATCATTAAATCATTAATATCATCTTTTTTTATATAGGGAGGATTAGATATAAAAAGTTCATATTCAATATCTTTATCTACATTACTTAATAAGTTACTTTGGATAAAAGTTATTCTATCAGAAACTTCATTAGCTATAGCATTTTTCTTAGCGATTTCTATTGCTTTATCAGAAATATCTACAGTAGTAGCTATAACCTCTTTGCAGTTTTCGCATATACTTATTGGTATACAGCCACTTCCTGTTCCAATTTCTAAAATATTAATTATATTATTACCTTCTATACAGTTAATAGCTTCAAGAACAAGAACCTCTGTATCTTGTCTTGGTATTAATACATTTTTATTAACTATAAAATCAAGCCCCATAAACTCTTGATGTCCAATAATATATTGAAGTGGTTTTTTATCAGCTCTTAGTCTGATTAGCTCCATGTATTTGTCTATCTGCTCTTTTGTTAATTCTTCATTACCATTTATTATTATATATACTTTATTAACATCTAAAACATATTCTAATAGTAAATTAGCATCTATCTTAGCATCAGATACTTGATTTTCTTCTAGATATTTTATTCCGTTACTCAGCACATACCTTATGGTCTTCTTCATCTGTATTCAAGACCCCTTTCAAAGCTGCAATAGCAACCTCTATTTGAGAATCATCTGGCTCTCTTGTTGTTAGATTCTGTAGCCATAGTCCTGGTTTACTTACTAATCTAGCAATCCATGAATCAGATCTTCCTAACCATTTAATTACTTCATAAGATAATCCAGCAATTAGTGGTAAACATAATAACCTAACTGCAAGTCTTAACCAAAATGTTCTAACATCAATAATCATTAATACTAATATACTCATAAGTACAACAATAAGCAAGAAATTAGTTCCACATCTTTTATGTAATCTAGAGTGTTTTTTAATATTCTCTACAGTTAATTCTTCCTCGTGCTCTAAACAATTAATTGATTTATGCTCTGCACCATGATATTGAAATACTCTTTGTATATCTTTCATTAATGATATTATTTTAAGATACACTAGAAAAATAATAACTCTTACAACACCGTCAACTAAATTAATTAAGCTAGGATAAGGAAGTAAGTTTTTTAGTAATTGAGAAATTCCTAAAGGTAATACTACAAATAAACCAATAGCTAATACCATGGCTAATACAACGGAAAATCCGATTAGAACACTATCTAACTTATCGCCAAAAACCTTCTCAAGAAATTTATCGAATTTACTTGGCTGACTATTTTCTTCTTCTACTTCAAAGAATTCAGCTGAGTAAGTAAGTATTTTTGTACCTATTACTAAAGATTCAACAAAAGCTAACATTCCACGAAAAATTGGAAGTTTGAAAAGCTTTAGTTTTTCTGAAAAACTCTTATATTCTTTTTTATCAATTATTATTTCTTTATCTGGCTTTCTTACTGCTACTGCATAGGTGCTTTTATTTTTCATCATAACACCTTCTATTACAGCCTGCCCACCAACGTTAACAGGTTTCATAAGTAATCACTTCCATATTCTATATTATATTTTCAAATACTCAAATTTGACTTATTAAATTATAACATGTATTAATTTATTTATCTACTTGAGATAGAAATATATATTGTTCTAGTAATTGAATTAGTTAATATAAGAAAATAAAAAGTTGAGGAAATTCATCCTCAACTTAGTTATAATTAGTTATTTTCTTGACTTATACCATATTTACGATTGAATTTATCAATACGGCCACGAGCAGAAACTGCTTTTTGAGTACCAGTGTAAAATGGATGACATTTTGAACAAATCTCAACATGAATGTTGTCTTCAGTTGAACCAGTAACAAATTCATTACCACAGTTACATTTTACTGTAGCTTCATGATATTTTGGATGAATTCCTTCCTTCATTTGTTTCACCTCTTTCAAATATTAACATTTAATATTATATGCCGACATACGTCGAACTTATATTTCTAAACAGCTTTTATATTATACCATATATAAAACCATCATGCAACACTTTTTACTATTAATTTGACTATAATAAAGTCAATATATTCTATCTATATTTTTCAAGCAAATTCTTATTAATAGTATTGAAGAAATCAATGTTATTTTTGGATTTAATAAATACTTTTAAAATACTTTCTATAACCTCATCTGAACGCATATTACTGCTTGCTTTTCTAAGTTTATAGACTGCATCCATCTCATCTTTTGTATATAGTAAATCTTCTCTTCTTGTACCAGATTTAGAGATATCAATAGCAGGGAATATTCTTTTTTCTGATAGTTTCCTATCAAGAACTAACTCCATATTTCCTGTTCCTTTGAATTCTTCAAATATTACTTCATCCATCTTACTTCCAGTTTCTACAAGTGCAGTAGCTAATATAGTTAAGCTACCACCTTCTTCAATATTTCTCGCTGCTCCAAAGAATTTCTTAGGCATATGTAATGCCGCAGGGTCTAACCCTCCAGATAAAGTTCTTCCGCTAGGTGGAATAGTTAAATTATACGCTCTTGCTAATCTAGTTATACTATCTAATAGAATAAATAAGTCTTTCTTTTGTTCTACCATTCTTTTCGCTCTTGCTAATACCATCTCAGAAACTCTTTTATGATGGTCTGGTAACTCATCAAAAGTAGAATAAATTACCTCAACATTATCACCTTTTATAGATCGTCTTATATCTGTAACTTCTTCTGGTCTTTCATCTATTAATAAAACAATAAGATGTGCATTTTTATTATTAGTAGTAATTGCATTTGCAATTTTTTTAAGTAACGTTGTTTTACCAGCTTTTGGCGGTGCCACAATCATACCTCTTTGCCCTTTTCCAATAGGTGCAACAAAATCTATAAGTCTTGTTGAATATTGAGATGGAACTGTCTCAAGCCTAAGTCTTTCATTAGGGAAAATAGGTGTTAAATCTTCAAAATTAGGTCGTTTTGCCGCATTAGTAGGTGAATCCCCATTAACAGATTGAACATACAATAAAGCTCTAAATTTTTCATTTTCTTTTGGTACTCTTATATTACCAATAATTAAATCACCAGTTTTTAGATTAAATCTTCTAATTTGTGATGGAGATACATATACATCATCTTCTCCAGGTAAATAATTCGCACATCTAATAAAACCGAACCCATCTGGTAATACTTCAAGAACTCCAGAAGCAATTTCACCACTGTTCAAATCTTGAAAATCAGAAGGAACTGTTTTAGTTGGCTTAACTGTTTTCTTGATTTCTCTATTATATTGCTTTCTATTATCGTTATTTTCATCAACTTTTGAAGTCTCATTTTTTTTGATTTCAGTATTTTTTTGATTATTATATATCTTTTTTACTTGCTCTTTTTTTTCATTAGTCTTGATAATTTGTTTTGTTTTATCTATTGATTTTTCTTCTACTTTTTTATGTGTTTTATTTTCATGTTTTGACTGTACTTGTTGTTCTGCAGTTTTTTGATTTTGATTTTCTTGTTTTTTTGCTTCAACTTCAGTAAGTATTTTAACCAGTTCCGCTTTTTTAAACGTAGTAATACTTCTAATTCCAATTTCTTTAGCTTTAACTCTTAATTCTGCTAAAGTAAATTTGTTGAAATCTGTACTCATCTGAGCACCCCTTTCATTTGTATAATTATACTCCTCTAACTGCTATGTAAATTCTTCCCATATTATATTATATACAAATACTTTTCAATTTTATATTTGGATCAATACTGATAAGTCATACGAAACAGATTAGGATATGCTAATATAAGATAAATAATATTTATATAAGATTATTTAAAACTACCTGATATATAGATTATACCACAAAAAAGCGAATTAACACCTTTTTGTGGTAAATTTTAATAATTTTTATAAGATAATATATCAACCTTATTATTATACGCGGTCGTAACTACCAAACATTCTTATTTTTGTTTTAACAACTTCCTTGATTGCTTCTGAAGTTGGTGCTAACATTTTTCTTGGATCATATACATCTGGTTGTTCCTTAACAATTTTGTGCATTGCTTTTTGGAATGCTACACGTAAATCTGTATCAATATTAATTTTGTTAACTCCTAGTGATACAGCTTTTTTAATATCTTCCTCAGCTACTCCAGATGCACCATGTAATACGATTGGCATATTAAGTCTTGACTTAATTTCTTTTAATCTATCAAAATCAAGTTCTGGATCTCCTTTATATACACCATGTGCAGTTCCGATAGCAATTGCTAAATAATCAACGCCTGTTTTTTCTACAAATTCAACAGCTTCGTCAGGATCTGTCATTGTTGCATCTTTTGCATCAACTTTAACGTGATCTTCTACTCCACCAATTTTACCAAGTTCAGCTTCAACTGATACACCCATTGGATGAGCAATGCTAATAACTTGCTTTGTAATATCAATGTTTTGTTCAAATTCATATTTTGAACCATCAAACATTACAGATGTCCAACCATCTCTTAAACATTTCATAACTACATTCCAATCTGTACCATGATCAAGATGTAGCGCTACAGGAACAGTAGCTTTTTCAGCTAGTTGTCTTACAATAATAGCTATTTCTTCACTACCTGCATAAGATATAGCACTTTGGCTTGTTTGAATAATTACTGGTGATTTTTCTTCTTCTGCAGCTTCAATAACTGCTTTTGTCATTTCTAGGTTACTTGTATTAAATGCACCTACAGCATAACCTTCTTCATGAGCCTTTTGTAATATTTCTTTTCCTGTTACTAGCATATCATTTTTCCTCCTTGTATATAAACATAATATGTTATTAATTAATTTAAGCAAGTTCTATTTAGATACAATCCCAATACACTTATTAAATATATAATTTCATTATATCCAAGTAATTGTATCATAACTTACTATACTATTGCAATCATTTCTATGCCAAAATTAATGTTGCAATTTTAAAAAATATTAGTAGTGTTGTAACATCCACTATTGTAGTAATTAATGGACTTGCCATTATAGCTGGATCAAGTTTCAGTTTCTTAGCTACAATTGGAAGAGTACCACCTATAATAGCTGCAAATGTAGTTGTACATATTAGTGTTAACCCAACCATAATAGCTTTGAATATATCTTTATCAGTTAAATAAATTCTAATACAGTTAAGCATCCCAAGTGTTGTACCAACCATTAATCCAACTCTAATTTCTTTCCATAATACTCTAAAAATATCTTTGAATTTAATTTCCCCAAGAGTTATACTTCTTATTACTAATGTTGCTGATTGTGCTCCAGCATTACCACCAGTTGACATAAGCATAGGAGTATATATTGCAAGTGCAAATTGCATAATAAGATTATTATTAGCATTCATTACTAACTCTGTTAAATAAGCTGAAAACATAAGTATAACAAGCCAAGTTAATCGCTTCTTAGCCAACACATATGTTGAGGCATCTAGATATTCTACTTCTGTAGGCTCAATAGCTGCCATACGTTGAAAATCCTCTGTTGTTTCTTCTTCAATTACATCTACAACATCATCTATAGTAATAATACCAACAAGTCTATTTTCATTATCCACTACTGGTAATGAAAGCAAATCATATTTCTTGAAAACATCTGCAATAAATTCTTGATCATCATGAGTATTAACGTATATTACATCTGTTTCCATTATATCTGAAATAATAGCCTCAGTATCACTTAAAACCAAATCTTTTAATGATACGATACCTTCTAATCTCCTCTTGTTACCAGTAACATAACTTGTATAGATCGTTTCTTTATCAAGACCAATTTTTCTTATGCGATCCATTGCTTGATTAACTGTCATTCCTCTTTTTAGACCTACAAATTCAATTGTCATAAGGCTTCCAGCTGAATCATCTGGATAGTTCAAAAATTGGTTAATTAACTTACGCTCTGTAATTGTAGAATATTGTAATATTCTTTTTACAATATTAGCTGGAACTTCTTCTATTAAGTCAATTTTATCATCAAAATTAAGTTCATTTATTATGTCTTCTAGTTCATTATCACTGACTAATGATGATATTTCAGATTGCCTTTCTACATCTAAAAACGAAAATACTTCTGCTGCAATTTCTTTTGGAAGCAAACGAAAAATAAGTAATGATTCTTTAACATCTAACTCTTCAAGTAATTCAGCTATATCAGCTTCTTGAATCTCTATAAGACTATTTTTAATATCTGAGAATTTTCTTTCATTGATTAATTGTGTCAAATTTCTTATATCCAAATTAAGTCCTCCCTTTATGATTTCTACCATCATACATAAAAGAAGTATTGTATTTTATTTTCAACAATTCCTTAGTCTAGGGATGGTAGAATACTTTTTATATGATTATTACTACTCCCAGGTCCTGAATCCATACTACCATCTCCTTTATTATATATTCTTCTTTAAATCTATATATACTAAAAATATATTTTAGATATTAGTTTCTTCCAATTGATACTTTACTACACTCTATTAATATTGTCCATATTTTATTTTAGTAATTATTATTGAATCTATTATTATTTTTATCAAATTATCTCTTATCTGCTTTTACTACATAGTAATAGGCTACATATAATTATTCTTGTAGTTCACTCATTTTATGGTATAATTTGTATATGTCAAGATTATATACTACATATTTTAGGGGGTACCTATGCAGTTTTTCACAATAATTTTAAAAAATCTTATTGGATATGATGGTCTAATTATATTGCTAGCTGTAGTTAACTTTTTCTTTTTTTTGCCCAAACTAAAAGAAGCTAATGTAAAATTAGAACAATCATTACAACCAACAATTTATATCCCTATTGAACAAATAATAAAATCTATAGGACAATCAAATAATTCTGAATTAGATTTGCATTTATTACGCAAGCTAAAAGAAAGAGAAACAAAATGTTATCATATCTTTGTTTCAATCACTAATATATTCCCTCTTATGGGTATTTTAGGTACTATTATATCTTTGCTTAGGCTTGCATCATTTTCAAATGATATGATTATGTTTAATTTTACTACAGCACTTACGTCAACTTTCTGGGGATTAGTTTGTGCAATCATATTCAAAGCAATAGATGGGATATTATCACCCAAAATAGCTTTTAATGAAGATAATTTTAATCTATTAATAAGTAGAATTGACAACTATACGCGTACAGGTGATTGTAATGAAGCAAAAAATATTTCTTGATTTAACACCATTGCTAGATGTGGTCTTAATATTATTATTCGCATTTATGTTAAATGTAAACGTAGCTAATTCAGAAAAGGATAATAAAATCCAAGAGAAAAATCAAATAAACGCCACATTAAAAGAGACAATTAATGATAAAAACGAGCATATTAAACAATTACAAAGTAATATTCAAAATCTGAATCAAATGATTAATAAACTACAAAATAATATGGATGAACTTTCATTTGATACAGCTAATGAAAAAGAAACAATTAAAAACATCTCAAATAATCTTGCAAAATGGTTCAAAGATAATCAATATAAACTTGATAATATTACTAATGAAGATAGTATTAATTCATTAATAGATGAAGACTCTCTTCTAAAGCAATTATCGAAATATGAAACTATATCAAAAAAATATTTTTTTATTGATATTAAGTTAAAATCAAGTAGCAACAAGCTATTTATAAATGGCGAAGATACTAAAACGTTTATTTCTCTTGAAGAAATATTGACAGATGATGCCAAAAATAATAAAAAAGAACAAGTAAAAGATATAATTGAAAAAGTTATTGATAATAGAGAAGGTGGTTATACTTTTATACTAATAACACTTAGTGAAGAGGATAATGTTTATAGATATGCTTATACTTTAGTTTGGGAAGCTATAAAAGATATAGAACAAAAACATGGAACAGATAAAATATTCAAAGCTAAATATGTTTTATAAAATTATAAATTAATTTTAATCATATGAAATATGACATAAGAAAGGATGACCTTTATGGTAAGGAACCGTAGAAGAAGAAATAATAAAGCAAAAAGGTTTTTTGTAACAGTAATTGTTTTAGGTTTACTTGTTTTTTTGGGAGCAGATAATTTTGGTTTTGATTGGTTTAATTTTAAGATAAATCTTAATAATAACGCTACCAAGACTGAGTCTCCTATTTCAAAAGAAACATCATCATCAAGCAACATATATATAAACATTGTTATCAAAGAAGATAAAATTACACTTAACGATGAATTAGTTGAGTTTTCTAATCTCAGTGATGAATTAAGTGCTTATAAATCAAAAGAAACAATTGTTAATTTAATGGATAATAGTGCTTTTAACGTAACTTTTACTGAAGTAGAAGATTTACTTTCAAATAAAGGTTATAGAGTTATTATTTCTGATATTAAGTAGCTGATAATACTATAAAATATCTTATATAGGAAAGTTCAAGGTTTAAAAGTATCATCTATCAAACTTTGAACTTTCCTATATTGCTATATTATACTTAAAAATTTATAACTTGTAGTAAATAAATAATAATTTATATTAGTATTAATGTGAAAATTGGTGTACAATATCTTTATAGAAAAAAATGCGATAATATTCTATTTTAATTTAACTATTTTAAGAATTAAGGAGTGATATTAATGAATGTGAAACTAATTACAGACAGCGCATGTGACTTACCTAATAATATAATTGAGGAATATGATATAGATGTATTACCTCTTATTGTATATATGAACGATAAAGAATATAAAGACCATGTTGATATTATGCCTAGTGAGCTTTTCTCATTTATGAAACAAGGTGGTACGGCAAAAACAGCTCAGGCTACATATGAAAATATAGATTCAATGTTTAGAAAATATATTAATATTGATAAACCTTGTATATACATAGCTTTCTCATCAGAATTATCTGGTACATATCAAACAGCCAAAATAGTAGAACAAGATATTAAAGAAGAATATCCAGATTTTGATTTAACTGTTATAGATTCAAAGGCTGCTTCTCTTGGATTTGGTCTTATTGTTTATTTAACGGCATTAGCAGCAAAAGATGTAGATTCAAAAGATGAACTTATTAATAAAATATTATATTATAAAGGGCATATGGAACATATTTTTACAGTAAATGATCTTGAATATTTACATAGAGGTGGACGCGTTTCAAAAACTGCTGCCGTAGTAGGTTCTGTACTTAATATAAAACCTATTCTCGATGTAGAAGATGGAAAACTTATTCCAATTGAAAAAGTACGTGGTAGAAAGAAATCAATTCATAGAATGATTGATATTGTAGGCGAACGTGGTGATCGTTTGGATGAACAAGTTGTTGCAATTAATCATGCAGATGATTTAGATACAGCCTTATTAGTAAAATCTAAATTAGAAGAAATATACAATATTAAAGAATTTATAATTAGGGATGTAGGATGTGCTATTGGAGCTCATTCTGGTCCAGGTACGCTATCTATATTTTTCTTAAATAAATTAAATTAACACTAAGGCTGTAAGATAACAATTTTAATTATTTATAATAAAAATGTTTATCCTACAGCCTTAATAGTATTTATCTTTGTTGTTCGCCTGTACGATTAGTATTATTTTTATTTGTTGTTGCATCTACATTATTTTTATAATAATTAACCTTTTTTCTCATATCATCATTTTCTTCTAATTTATCTCTTTTTGTAACTTTTGTATCATTACTCAAATGCATTTTATAATCACTTCTTTCCTAAAATAATTAATTTCTCTTCACTATTAAGTATGTAAATTAATAATAAATATATTCATATTTCTGCTTCCAATATTGACCTATGTGTAGTTTATACATTTTGTATTTTTTAGTAGAATAGTTCTATTATCAAATGGTTATCATATTATTGTGAGTCAATTTACAACTCACATTCTAATAATTAACTGAGAGGAGATTTTATAATGGAATTAGGAAATGCTAATACTAGTATTGGATGTACTGTAAGTGACTGTAAATTTCACCTAGATAATAATTATTGTTCACTAGATAGAATTAATGTTGTAACTTCAAGTCTTTCAAGTACTTCTCATACAAAAGAAAGTACAGATTGTGGAAGTTTTCAACCAAAAACTACTACTACAATATAATCAATCACTAATAATAATTTAATGTATAAGAGCTGTCTTTCTAATACTTTATGAAAATTGTATTTATAGACAGCTCTTATAATGTTATTTATTCAAAATCATCTGGGCTAAGATCTTTTGCAAATTCATCATACTGATTTACCATTCCTGGGTTAAGAGGCTTCATATTCGCTTCATTACTTTCTTTTGTATATTTTCCTTCTAACTTATTGTTATGTGATTTGTTTTTTTCTTGTTTGTTCTTCATATTATCACTCCTAATTTTTTTTATAAATTATTGTACATATAGTTTGTCCATTTAACTTAACAATATTACGTTATAAATTTTGTAATTGAATTAAATATTTTTAAGTGACTTATCCCATTTCTATAAGCCTTTCCATACTATATAATAGGAGGTGAAATATATGAGTCCTTATATTAAGACCGAAGAAGATAAATACTACAAAGCAGATAATAATAATCAACCTTATTATGATGAACAACCTTATAATCCTTGGAATGTATTTCCAGGTCTAAGGCAAGATATTTCCTATGAAGAAAAATCAATGAAAAAACAACCAAGGCAACCAAGATATGATAGCAAACAACCATCACAACCTTATGATCCTTGGAGTATATTTCCAGGTCGTCGCCCTATGCCACCGAAAAAGAAAAAACCTGTTGACAGAAGTAAAAAAGATCCTTCTCTCAAATACATTCCTGCACCAGTTATTAGAGACTATATAGGTAAAATTATTAATACTTATATTCCAGGTTACGGTAGAGTTAATGTATATGTAAAAGGCATTGATAGGAATGGTATGGTGCATCTAGTTATTATTGAACCTGATCCAAGTGATTATATTTATGTTCATAATTCAGATATGGTGGGGATTTACCCTCCAACATTATGATATTATAGATTTTAATAAAAGCAGCTGTTGCACTTAATAGTGCATTAGCTCTTTTTTATTATTATATATTATCAATAATTCAAGGAATAAATAATAGATATTGTATAGGTTATAATAAATAAGGATATATCATATTTAAAATAATCTAGGTGATTAATTGGATTATTAAATAGATATATCCTTGTTATTAATATTAAATTAACTATTAAACATTATGTTCTTCTGCATATTTTAATATTCTCTCTATCATCTTATCTTCGCTTTGTTTTACTTTATCAAAATCCATATGAGGTATATATAAAGTTTCCATATAGTCATGAGATTTTTTTGCATCATGTATCGTTGCAATTGCTCTATCTAGTAATTCATTGTACACTCTGAAATCATATTGCAATACATCAAAATACTGATTTAATATTGTTTGATTAATATATTTATTCATATCAATAATTTGTGAATCAAGTACATCTATGCTATGAAAATCATTAGATGTTATAAAAGCTACACCTAAATCTTTAATAACAAGATGTTCTAGTTTATTCTCTGGATCTATTGGGCAATAAAATGCTTCAACGTCAAAACCTTTCCTTGTTGCTTCTTCCTTTATAATATGAAGTAATCTAGACTTATTAGTTCCTGGTTCTCCTTTTATTGTATAAACTTTCTTATATCCACCTACTACTGAATCCAGATGATTAATAAATCCTTCTGGAGTTATAGCACTTGCAAATAATTTTCTAACTTTTCCTACTGTATTACTAATGTTATATTCACTAAGTATATTATCAATAATCTTATGGGCTTCTATATTTACTCCAGCTTCATTAACTGCTTCACTATGAATTATTGCCATATCATCATATAGATTTTTTGCAGAAGCAAGATAACGATATGCTCTTTTGAATAGTTTTCCTACAACAGAATTAACTTGTAATATTAAGTCTTTATTCTCTCTTATACCTTCTTCATTCCAATAGTCACCTAGGTGAATTATTTCATCTGTTCTACCCTATAGGATATTTTGAAGTACTTATTTCATATTCTCCATCTATCATATGAAACTTAATATTTTTACCTAGTATAACTATTTTTTCTACATAGTTATCTACTAAGACCTTTATATTCTCTAATTCATCAATTGATTTATAGTCTAGTTCTTTCGTTAATATATCATATAAGTTTTTTAATCTATCCTTCTTACATGTCAATTTAATACTTTCATTTTCTATTTCCTTGAGTTTGCAATTTAATCTGCTCTGTGAATGTGTTAGTTCAATATTTTTTTTATTGTATCCTTTTTTATCAATCATTTCATCCATATACAAATCTAACAGCTTACCTTTTTTATCCTGAATCTTTTTAATCTGTTCTTCTAAGTTTTCTATATCTTGATTAATCACCTCATTGTTTAAGCTTTCACCAAGTGCAGTCATCATGTTTTTTATAAAAACTTTTCTATTTTTATCTTCTGTAATTTTGACAAGTAATTCTATGAATATATTGATAAGGACATCTTCTCTAATATAACTGCCATTCTTACATCCTTTTGTACCTTTGCTATAGTTTGCATTACATTTATATATGACTCGGTTTGTACCATCAGTATTTTTCAATGTACGCTTTCTGTATTTATTGCCACAATTTCCGCACAATATTTTACCAGAGAATAGAGATTTACTGTATCCTATATTGAATTTTTTATACTTACTCTTGTTGCTCTTTAATTTTATCTGCACATTATTAAAATCTTCTCTGTTAATAATGGATGGATGGTTATCTCTAATAATAATAAATTCTTGCACTTTGCCATCGTTTTTCTTTCTAGCATGGGTAAGATAATTGATCGTATAATATTTTTTCTGTTTTAAATCCCCTACATATTTTTCATTTTGTAAAATTCTCTTAATAGTTGAATGATTAATTATTCCTCCTGCCTTACCTTTAGTAATACCTATAGATGCAAGTCTTCTTACTATACCATGCAATGATTCATCATCAACTAGATACCACTTGAATATATTCCTTACAACATCTGCTTCTTCTTCATTAATGGTTAATTTCTTATTCACTAAATTATACCCTAATATTCTATCTGACCCAAAAACAACACCACTTTTCATAGCTTGCATATGTCCTAATTTCACACGTTCAGAAATTTTCCTTGATTCTTCTTGTGCTAAAGTTGCCATTAACGATAGCCGAAGCTCTCCATCATTATCCCTTGTATTGATGTTATCTATTTTAAAATACACATTTACATTATAATCTCTTAATAATCTTGTGTATTGTAATGTATCTACAGTATTTCGAGCAAATCTTGATACTTCCTTTGTCATGATTAAATCAAAGTTGCCTAAAGAAGCATCTCTTATCATCTGATTAAAGCCAACTCTATTTTTTGTAGAAGTTCCACTAAGTCCTTCGTCTACATAAATACCACAAAATTCCAATTCGTCATGTCTCTCTATGTACTCTTCCCACATTTGTTTTTGATTTTCTAATGAATTAAGTTGATCTTCATGGTCAGTACTTACTCTACAATAGGCTACTGCTCTCTTAATACTAAGTACCCCCTCTCCTTATTAGGTTCTAATAATGTGGCTATTATGTATTTTCACAAGGATAAGAGATAGGTAATATTTTATAAACTTCTTTTAATTTTTTTTTCGTAGTATTGTATTCTTGCCTACTTATCATATTATCTCGTAGTAATTTGTCAATGAAAATGATACTACTTTTGTATAGCCATATGTTGTCATTTTTATATTCATTCAATACAATCCTCCCCCTTATTAACATCATATGCGGGGTAGAATATGTCCTATATCTGTGGAAATTAGTGAATTTTAATGTTTACATGTTATAAACTGAGCATAAAAAAACTTCATCCTATGGTTGGTTGAAGTTTTTTTAGATCTACAATATTACTTTACTTTTATCTAAATACCATTTTTACTTCCACACTTCTTGCAATGTATTTCTAAATAACTCATCTAATGTATCAATATCTTTATTACTTTGAACATTTAACATCTTAACATACTCACTATAATATGCAATTTTTTCTTCTAAAAACTCATTAATAACATTTACTCTCTTTTGTTTATCCATTTCCATTCCACTACGTTTAATAATTAATAGCTTATCAATTTCATCTAACAGTTGGCTGTCTAAGATTAACCCACTCATTAGCTCTTCAAATAACATTGGTGGTTGTGTTCCATACTTTTCTGTCCACATACATGCCATAATAGGTCTAAGCACATAGAAATATTTTTTAATTTTTACTTCTTCACCTTTTAGATATTCTCTATAGTTTCCTTTTGCCATATGTAGATAGTGGTAAATACATGACTTTGAAGAAAAATAATCTTTTAATAATTCTTTTAGTTCATTTATTAAGTTAGTCTTCTCTCCATAAATAATAGGTGAGCTAAGCCATTCAAGTAATGTAGGATTTGATTTTTTAAATAGCACTAACGTCTTTGTTAAATCCCATCCGTTAATGTCAAGTAAGTCGTTTATTGGTAATTCAATAACGTCTCTCTTATCTTTAATAGATAGATACCACTCTGGCTTATGAATATAAATAAATCTTACATCATAGTCACTATCTTTGGACTCAAAGCCCCACCCCCTACTTCCTGATTCAACTGCATACAGTATTTTTACTTGATGCTCTTTTTCTATATCTTTCAACTTCTGTAGTATAATGTCTTTCATAATCTTTTTCTCCTTTTTTACTAGTCATCACTCTATTTATGCTATTTTTTATAATTAATTTTATTCTCATTCTCACATATTCTAATAAGTTCATCTCTTACTTCCATTAATGCAAAGCCTAATAAGTTTTGTCCTTTCCATAATAGCGGATTAGTTGCATTTTCATGATCTGCTGATAGACCTATTCCCCATATTTTATCATATGGACTTGCTTCTACAAGAACACTATCCTTTGTTGATATCAAATATTGTTTTAGTTTTTCATTTTGTATAAATTTAGCAAAGTTACCATTTAGTACAATACTTGGACTGTATTTTTTCCAGATATTATCATCAAATCCTCTTACTTGTCTTCCAAGCTCTTTAATCTGTTTAGGGCTTTTATTATTTAATATTCTTTCTTCTATTTCATGGTCATTAAATAATCTAGCTTTCTCAGCCATCATATATTGCTCCATACAACAATATTCATCTATCCCAATATTGAAAGATGATTTCCACCACTGACTCATACAGCTTTTTATAATTTTTTTATCTACCGAAGGTCTATGTCCCCAAAAAAAGATATATTTATTATTATCACCTTTTCTAAAATCAGCTTGTACTTTTTTAAGATTATATTTCAGACTATAATCCTTATTCCATAAAAGTATGTTATTTTCATAAATATCTTCATAAGTATGATTATACCAGCCCAACCAACCCTTTGGCTCAGGGAACATATTCATATATTTTCTTCTTTCTTCATCATTTAAGCTTTTATACCACCCATGAAATGTATAAGCATAATCTTCTCCATATCCCATACGCCATCCTATACTACGTCTCATTATATGTGGATGCATGAGCCATAATGGTGCCATTATATTTTCTATGTTATTCATTGTATTATCTCCCTCTTTCTTACCTTATCTCTATTTTTTACCAACTTCATAAGCGGTTTTTCCTATACAATATAAATGAACATTGTAGCAAAAGCATAGTACCTCTTATTATATAGATACTATGCTCTTTCTTATTTGTAATAATAACATTTAGCCCAGTCTTTTTTGAATTTATATTCTTTTTTGGTATAGACATTCCAAGGTTCACGTATTTTATAATCACATATATCCCATGAACAATATAACTTCGATTTTATTATCATGTTACCTCCTTGATTTATAAGTCAATAACAAACTAATATATTACATTAAAATTATACCATATTATAATGATAATAATATTAAATATACTTTACAATTATATCTGTTTATTTATTCTAAACTTTAATCTAATATCATACCAGCTTTATAACATTCTCTTAAATATTCTCTATTACTATAGTATAAAGATGAATTATAGTTAGACATTTTCTCAGCTATAAAAGACGTCATAACTTCATACAATGTATCAGTAATGCTTTTATTACCTATAACATCTTCAATTAACCTATAATAATTTTTCCCAATATCCACATGTTTAGGTACTTCATATATACAGTTACCCACTGAATCAAAGTTACCTTCTTGTATACCATATTTTTTAATGAGTTCATCGGATACTTGTTCAAAAGATAATGAATGGTTAACCTCAGCAATCATTTATTGTCTTTCTATTTCCTTCTTTCCCATTATCTTTACAATATCAGCCACCTTGTTTTTGGTGACTCTAGCTATATATTCAATTAAGCTACAAACATAAATTACATTATTTTTATCTTCATTGCTCATCTAAGTATTTCCCCTCTTTCAAATGATAAACATGATAATGATTTTATAGTATGAAAACTAATTTGATGGGTAGGATATCTAAATCTAGCCATTCATCTGTTATTTTTTCAAATTTAATTATTTTCAAATTATCTTTTTCTGTATATGTGTATATATTAATAGTCGGTGTATCATCATTTCTCATAGCCCATTTTATAGCTTGTCTTTTATTATTAGTACAATAAAATCTCCATGAAAAATCTTTCGTATATTTACTAATCCTAATTTGTGGAAATTGTACTTTTTCATTGCTCCCATGATAAATCTCCATTGCATTATACACCTCCTACCTTATGTGTAGTATACCATATTCTATAAAAAACTAATAGTTTGATGTAAAGAAATATCCCCAATAGGTGTACACTCTCATCTACTGCTCCAGGATTTTTTGGATCAACAACATGAGGTGCTGTACCATCTAGCAAAGCAACTTTAATATCGGTTATAACTACTCCATCAAGTGAATTAGGATCCGATGAACAATGCATATATTCAATATCAAATCCTTCTTCTTCCATTACTTTTCCAATACGTTTCATATAAGTTGATTTTCCTACTCCTGGTCCACCTTTTAAGCAAATGATTTTAGTAGCTTCTTGCTGACCTAGAATATAATCATAGTATGAATAAAATCCTTTTGTTGTATTGCCCCCAGGAAATAAATGTCTTATTTTACATGATTTTTTCTCCATCACATACTCCTTAGATAAAATTATTATATACTAATAATATTATTACAGTGTTTAAATATATGTGATTATATAGCATAAATATAATTCATAATGTTTAATGTAATATAATGAAGATTATAACCTTCTCTACTATTAAAAAAGATACCAATATTTTAACATACTACATAATAATATGTTAATAAATCTAATTTACATTTTAATATATTAATAATATAATAGTAATGATATTAAACCTATCTATAACTATAACGAATGAAAGTAGGACTAAGAAATGCACATAAAAAAAACATTAATGTTTGTTAGTTTGACAGTATATCTAATTATAATATCTGTAGGATGTAGCTCTTATAATCAAACCGATTCCACTGAATTTCCTGAGTTGCCAACTACTCAAACATCTCAATTAGAATCGGAACATCTTACATTAAAACTTAATTTTAAAGGAGATATTTTAAGAGCAGATGGTTCAAAACAAGCATGGACACAAGAAACTATGAAACCATTTGTAGATGCTTTAGAAAGCTTCAGTAAAGTAATTAAAGGAGTAAAGGGAAAAGAAAATCATTCATTAACAATTGATATTCATGTTAATGATTTTAATGGTGGAAATGGTGCTGCTACAGTTGACTATTGTAGTCTAATTATGGTAGATAACAAGCCAATACCAACTCAAGGTTATATAGTAATTAACAATAGACTCTATGATGAACCAGAAGTATTTGAATCTCCAGCAGATAATGAAGATATTATGAGCGAGTTTAATGCTAATATTCATCATGAAATGGGTCATGTTTTTGGTATAGGTTGTCTATGGGAAGTAGTTGATGACTCTGGTAATAAAATAGGCTCACTAGTTGAATCAGAAAAGTCAACTGGTACAGGAAGAGTATCTTATAATATGCCAAAAACTATAGTAGCTTATAATAAAATATTTGGTACACAACTTGATTTTGTTCCTATTTCAGATGATGATAGTCATTTTTATGATTATGCAGAGTCCAATGATAAAAAAAGGACAGAAGGCATCTGGAAAAATATAAAATCAGCACCATATGATCTTATGGCAAATGGTTATACAATAACTATGCTTACTGCATCTGCATTAGATGATATAGGATGGGATATAGATTATAGCTATGTTAAAGAATACATAATCAACTAGCTTATACTCCCTATTATCCTATAACATTTTACACTAAAGGAAACTATTAATTATATTTTAGAAAAATTAAATATCTATTATAAAATAATAAAAAACTTCTTGGTGATTAATATAATTTCCCAAGAAGTTTTTATATATAATTATATTTCTATTTACCTTTTGCAAGTATATCTTTAATCATTTCTAGATTATCAGTAAGATTACTTAGTACCATTACCGCTTGACCAAGCTTATCATCACCTTTTACAAGCTTATTCTTAATAAATATTTCTTTGATTTCGTCATATCTATGTTTTTCTTCTTCAGTCATACAACCGACGATTTCTTTCCATTTTAGCATATTTGCTTCTGCACCAGTTGTTAATGTCTGTGAATCATTTTCATAGCTTGCAAGTATTCGTTCTGATAATTCTTCTTCATTCATTATTGAAACAACTTTTTCAGCGATTTTATTCATATTTCTATAAGAACCTTGAAGCTTGAACGGTGGCTCTTTTCTATATTCATCTGCCATAGCTGCTGAATAAATATATTCCATATTGACCTTGAGAACGACATCTCTTACTATATAAAGTTTCTGTATTACACTAACATATTCATTAAGCTCATCTATAGAATAATTACTCTCTAGATTAACATTCTCTCTCTCTGCACCACTTGCCATCTCAATAAGCCCATAAATATCATTCTGACTTCTACTTGCTAATTTACTAAGTACAGGATTAGAAGTTATACTATTTTCTATATAACTTAGTTTAAATGCTTCTTCATTTTCTCTAAGCATATCTCCTAGATTATAAACATCAGCTCTATTAGATAACATATCTGGAATCTTGAACTTTTCACCACTTTCAGTATATGGATTACCAGCCATAACTACAGCTACTTTTTTACCTCTTAGATCATATGTTTCTCCTATGCCATTATATACCCCTTCGATCTTTCGTTGACCATCACATAATGATATAAATTTTTGTAAGAATTCTGGATTACAGTGTTGAATATCATCAACATATATCATTACATTATTTCCCATTTTGAGTGCTAGATTTAACTTTTTCAGTTCATCTCTTGCACTAGTATTAGTGGCTTTTGATGGGTCTAATGATGTGACTTCATTTCCTAGAGAAGGACCATTAACTTTAACAAGAATAATACCAAGCCTACTTGCAATATACTCCATTAAAGTAGTTTTACCATATCCTGGAGGAGATACTAATAGTAGCATACCCATAAGGTCTGTTCTCTTATCTTCTCCTACTACACCCATTTGTTTAGCTAAGTTATCCCCAATAAGTGGTAGATATACTTCATCTATTAACTTATTTCTTACAAATGAAGTAAGAACCTTTGGTTTGAAATCATCTAAATGTAGCTTATCTGAAAACTGTGTAATAAGTTCTTTCTTAATATCTTGAAACTTAATATAATCTTTAACTAATACTTCATTATAGTTCTTTAATCTTTGTATATACTTAGTGTAAACTAACGTGTACTGTCCATTATTAATTACGCCGTGCATTCCAACTAAATCTGATATAGTCATTTTGGAACTAATATTCATAACTCTACCTAAGTTGACGTTATCTTCTATTAATAAGACAATAACTTCATTAAGTATACTTGATATCTCTTCTTTATCTAGATTTACTAATATATTTATATCAGTATTTTTTTTCTTATCTTCTTGTTGTTTATTATTAGATATTATATCTAATCTATAAGCATTTACCCATTCTTTTACTAGATAAAAAAGCCCTTCTATATCTTGTGAACTGTTTTTTAATGATGTTCTAAATTCATTATAAGCGTGTTTATCTCTTAAATAACTTATGAAATCATCAAATATTATTTTAGCATCTTTACTAACAATAAACTGATCGCCCTTCATAATTTCCTTACATAGATATTCTGCCGCCTTAGGTATATACTTATTATTGAAAAATGTAATATCTCTATAACTACTTTCAATCTTTTCCACAATATAAGGAATATAACTCTGTAGATTAGGAGCTGTATTAAAATACATACTAACTTTGGATAATTCTTTTAGACGCAATGTCAATAATTCCTTATCTTCTTTATTAGCTAATGTATCCCAATATAATCTAGCAATAGCTCTTACTTCACTATCATATATTAATAAATCAATATTTTGATGTAATTCAAGTAAAGCTTTTAATATCTTAGTTGCATCATTATCATGTACCCCTTTTGTATAACCTTCTTGATATCTAGGCTCCATGAATTTTCTAACAACTTCTCCTAATTGACTTTCTGATTTTGTATATAAAATATCTAGACTCTCAATTTGACTATTTTTTGCTTCTTCAAATATCAAATACGCTAAATACTCTGCTCTATATACTTCTCTATTTTCTGATACTATACTTTGTGAAAATACATGTCTGTATTTATCAATGTCAACATGTATAACTTTATCCCAGAAATCAGTTCCTGTAATATGATAATATAACTCATCATCTTTTTGTACCATAGAGAGCTCAATAGGCTTAGTATTAACAGAGAAATTATGTTTACCTAATTTAATTACATTTTGTCCGTCAACATATAGCTCTTGCTTATCTTTTAGTTGCCTAATTGCATCTTCTCTTAGAGTTTTTAATTTCCCACTAATCTCATCAGCTTTAACGCTGTCACCTAATTCTCTTAACTGAGACATAATATCTCTAACTTTTTCAACCATAATATCAGTAGCAAGATAACCGTTAATTTCTTCAACAGAATTAAAGCCTTTTAATCTATTAGCTATACCACTAGTAATACGTTCTGATGAGCTGAATAAAGCAACTAGTTGCTTATTTAACTTATCAAGAAGTGCTTGTTTCTTACTTTCAAAAGCGTTATATAATTCTTCTCTTTTCTCAGTTAATTTTATTATATACTCGTCAAACTCAGCGAATTTTCCTTCTAATTCTTGAATCTGAACCATTACTTTATTAAGATACTCATCACACTTTTCAACTGTATCTGATATATCTAAGTAATTAACTACTGCTTGACTAAGTAGTTTCATCTGAGAGTTAAATTGTGTAGTCATCTCACTCTTATTAAATTCATCTACTCTTGACTTTAACTTAGCTTTCGCATTATTAATTAATGAAAATAGTGATGATATTTTCTCAATAATTGCTGTTGTCATAGTTGGGTCTTCAATTTTGAAATTACTTACAATATCAATAAGAAGTTCTAGATCTAATGATGTTTTATCCATCTTCTCACTAAGCTCTTTACCTTCTTTTGATTTCGTAACTTTTTCGATACCATCTTGCAAATTAATTACTTGGTCTTCATAAGATTTTAGTCCTTCTGGCTGAATTAAAAACTCAATACATTTTTTAGAAAATTCATCGTTTTTCTCTTTTACTTGTTTATCAAGTGAATCTACAATATTAAGGTCAGTATATCTTAAATCTCTTAGTGAAACTATTTTACCTCTAAGATTTCTTATTTCTGCCAAAACTTCTACATATTCATTTACTGTGTCGAAAGTTCCATATTGAAGTTTTTTCAGAAGTTCTTCTGATATGTTATTAACTTCTTCTATTTGTTTTTTTGTTGATTTTTTTATTCTTACTACTTTTTCAAATTCACCAATTGCAAATGCAGATGTTTCCTTAATGTTAAGAAGCACTTCTTTTAGATTATATGTTTCTTCTTTATCTAGCCAGAAATATGAATCAATTATTTGCTCTGATTCTTTTACTATATCAACATATATACTTTGGTAGCTTTCACCTTTTTGTATCATCTTATATACAGCTTTACAATCAGCCATACAGCTTACTATATCTTTATTACCTATTTTGAATAATATAGACTCATTATTTCCTTCGCTTACATAGTTCTTACCTACATAAGGCGTTTGCCATATCTGTATCATATGATTCTTTCTTGGCTCGTTCTCATGCTTAAACACAATCATTTCACCGTTGTTAAAGTGTGAATATCCACTACAGACAATTGGTGTATCTATTGTTTGTTCGATAATATTATATGAATATACTAAATATATACCGCTATCAATGTTATAAAACATATATTGATAATCTTCACCATTAGAAGAAGTAATCATCTGATCAAATACTGAGTTTTCTGCTGGGACATCAAATATTTTATACTCTCCATTTTGTAGATAATACCCTTTTGGAAAAATAAGCCCGTGCTGAGAGGGTAATAACATACATGTATCTTTTATAGAATCTACTCTTACAACATTTTTTAATTTATTATTATATATAAAGTACCTATATTCTTGCTCTTTATATGGCAAAATTTTAAGAATTATTATCTGTCCTAAATCTACATACCATATTTCAGCATCATCAAGAGTCTGGTCTTTATCTTCTACACTTTCTGAATATATACCTTTACCTGTTTCTGTATTATCTTCAACTTTGATAGTTAAATCTCCACCAATAGTTTCTACAAATACTTTATCTAAAACAGATACATGTGGATAAGCACCATTTCTCTGGTCGTCTCTTGTTGCTTTAACATAATCAAACTCATTCTTATTAATAAATTTAACTTCATGTTCACTTCTGCAATCAACATACACTAATTTGCTACCTTCAATTAACCATTTGAATACTTTAATATCTGTAGCACTTTTCCCCGTTTGAAAAATCATATAAAAATATGGTTCAGTTATAGTAAACTTAGCAAAGAATGTATTTTTGTAGTACTTATAAAGTTCATCAAAATCTTTCAAAAACTGTTCATCATTAATGAGATTTAATGACTGTTTTGTGAATGTACGATCTTTATATTCATATATAGAAAATACATCACTTAACTCTACTTTGGATTTTAGACCTATATGAACATTGTATCCAAAAATAAAGCAATCATCTACAGGAGCCATATCTCTAGGTATACAGTTATGATCTGTTATAATTCGCTCACTGCCAAGAAGTCCCATTTCAATAGAACCAAAGACTTCTTTTCTGACAGTATTAAGCTTATGAACACGTTCTTTTAAGTCATTTCCATGTTTTACAAGACGATTTTTGATAACTTCATATGTGCCATTTTCCATATCTTTATTATTGTTTTTTGTATTTATATCTTTATCATCTCTAACATCCAATATTATCTACCTCATTTACGTGTAGTTTCTAACATTTTTGCAGGTAAATCAGCTACTCCTGCTTTATTAACTGTTTCTAATAAATTACCTAGCATTGTTTTATCTTGATTATCAGCATTTTTCATCATCTTGTTTACTGCTCCAGCTATTGATAAGTTTTTCAAGTCTTCTGATGTTAAATTGAATCTGCTAACTAATTCTTGTATTTGTTTCTTGAAATACTCTGGGTCACCAGTAATAAATGTTTCCTTAATATCGCTAAGTACTTCACTATTATCTACTAGACGGTCATATGATTTACCTCTAGTAATTGAACCAATAATCTTGTCAAAGAACATAGTTTCTCCGCCAACAATATCAATCTTAGCTGATTTAAGTGCTTCTGTAATAACTGATGCTTGAGAACTTGCGATTTCTTTTTGGATATCAATCTTAGCAAGCTCGATTTCTTTTTCTTTTTCAAGTTTAAGTTTGAATTCTTCGTGACCTCTTCCAACTTCGTCTAGTGCCTTCATGCTAGTTGCTTTTTCTTTGATACCTTCTGCTTCTGCCATGTATTTTTTCCTTAGTACATCTGCTTCAACAGTTCCTTCTTTTTCTTTTACATCAACCATAGCTGTATCACCTTTAGCTTGTGCAAAAGCTTTTGCTTCTATAACTTTTGCTTCTGCTACACCACTAGCTGACTCATCAATTATTTTTGCATCGGCGATAACTTTAATTGATTCTGCTTCTTTTTGTGAAGCTTTTAATTTGGCATCTGCATCTATAATTACTTTTTCTGCTGTTTTCTCTGCTGCTTGTTTTGATGATTCTGCTGCTTTAACTTCAACAATAAGTTTTTTCTCTGACTCTTCTTCTGCTTTTTTGATAGCTACTGTTTTATATCTTTCAGCTTCTGCAATTGCACGTGTATCTTTTATCTTCTCTTCTTCTACAACAGTATCTTTCTCAACTGCTACTCTTTCTCTTATTACTGCCTGAATATTTTTCTTTTCTACCTCAACATGTTTCTCTTTTTCTATAACAGCAAGTTCTACTAATTTTTCCTTCTCTGTTCTTTCAAGTAATCTCTTTCTGTCTACTCTTTCTGTTTCAACAGCATCTGTACTTTCTTTTGCCTTCATGGCAACAATTACTTGCCTTTGTTTGTTTTGCTCTGCAACTTCGATTTCTTCATCAGCTTTAACTCTTGCCATTTCTGACTTAAATCTTTCTTCTTGAGCAACTTTTTCTGCTTCTGCTGTTTCTCTAGAGTTAATAATAGAAATTTCTCTTTTTTGTTTAGCTTCTGCTTCTGCATTTTGTTTTTCAAGCTCTAATATAGCTTCTCTTGCAGTTACATCTTGTTGCTTAATTGTTTTTTGCTTATCTCTTTCTATTTGATTAGCAAGAACTGATTGTTCAGCAGTAAGTTCTGTAATTTTCTTAATACCTTCTGAATCTAGAATATTTTTGCTATTTAGTAAACTAACATCTGTTTGTTCTAGATAATCAATAGCTGCATCATCCATTACATAACCATTAAGATCTGTTCCTATAATCTGTAATATTTCGTTTTTGAAAGTTTCTCTTTCTGTATAGAGTTGAACGAAATCAAATTTCTTACCTACTGTTTTTAGAGCTTCTGAAAACTTAGCATCAAAAAATTCCATTAATGTAGTAGGATCAGATGCTTTTTGACAACCTAATAATTGAGCAACTTTCAATACATCTTCTCTTGTTTGATTAACTCTAACAAAAAATGCAACTCTAATGTCTGCTCTAAGATTATCTTTACATATTAAACCGTCTTTACCTTCTCTTGCAATTTCTACTCTCTTAACTGATATATCCATTACTTCGTATCTATGTATAATAGGTACTACAAATATACCACCAAAACATACAACTGGTCCACCAACACCATTTCTTACGATAACTTTACCTTGCTCAACTTTATGATAGAATCTTGAAAATAAAGCAAGAAGTCCTCCTATTACTAACACAATAACTGCTATACTAACTAATACGACTTGAATTGTATAATGCATTTTATCACTCCTCAATTTTTACAATGTAATATATATTTTTATCAGTGTCTTTCCTACTAACAAACGCAACTTCATTTTTCTCAAATGTTTCTTTGTCATATTCTGATTTTACGTTTATTACAATTGATGCTCCATCTCTTTTTATTTTTGCCTGTCCTAGTCGTCCATTATTAACTTGACACATTAGTGTACATAATTGCTCAGTAGCCACATTTTCTATGTTGTCTTGCATATTACTATACTTAAATATTCCTTTTAGTGGAATAATTTCATACTTAGTAATAATCGTACTAACCATTACTACAGGTATAAATAATAATCCAGTAACTAAACCTCCTTGTACTATTGGTAAGTAATATAATAACATTGATATAATCCAAAAATTAAGTATTAATATGCTAAGTACTAACATAAAAGGCAATTCAGCCACATTAAGAAATACTAATATTGCATAGAAAGGGCCTGAATTATCAGAAGCATCAAAATCCACATCTAAAAAATCAAAATCTAGTGCACCTATAATTGCAATAATCCAGTATATTACTATTAATCCTAATAGTACTGTAGGTATAATATTAACTCCCGTAACAGCATATTTTAGTAACTCTATAATGACTCCCCCCTTTAATAATAATTATTTTTAACTTTATTACTAAAGCTTTTGATTAACCAAGTTTCATATTTGAATTAATCAACTTATTCAACATATAATAATATTCAAAACATATTACTTTATGCATCTATTTACCTAAGAACTAATAATATATATATTATATATGTATTTTATTACTAACTCATTGCTTAGTCAAGATATATACGTGAGTTATAATACCTAATAACTTATAATCTTTGATATTTATTTGCAATAATTATTGCATTAACTTTATATTTAGAAAACGATATCAAAATTTTATTATTTTTCATAGTGTAAACGTTATATTTTATCTATTAATTTATTAAATGATTTATTAGGTTTTCTACCTAATTCTTTAAGTGTTTTTTTGTAAGAATTATAGTATTTTAATGCCAGAGAGTATTTTTTATCATTAATTAAGAATTTTATAAGCTTATAAGTAATCGCATCATTATTACATTCTTTTAAAAAAGCGTCTTTTAGTAATGTGATAGCTTTCTGTGTATCGTTATTATTAGTATAATAATCTACTGCTAATAGAATTAATCTTATATATTTCTCTTTTAGATTAAGACTTGAACTTATTGACCACTTATAATCATTTGATACAAGATAATCTTCTCTATACAGATCAAGTGTTTGATGTAATTCTAATATATTATTATCTTCCACATTATTATATGGTAATACGTATTCATTAAATTGAAAATAGTCACATTCAATATTAGAAATATCAATTCTATAACTTTCTCTTTCATATATTATGGAAACTTCTAATCCATGGTCTGCTAAAGCTTTTCTTACATAATATAATGTAGTGTTAAAATTAATAAGTGCTTTATCTCCTTCAAAATCACTCCATAAACAATCAATTATTCTACTTCTTGCTACATTCTTTCCACAACTATCAATTAATATAGCTATTAGCTCTTCAGATTTCTTAGTTCTAAACTTAACTTTTTCATTATCCGCAAAAACCTTAAACTTGCCAAAACAGTTAATATCCATTTTCTTTGAAGATATTTTTATTCCAAGCTCCTCTATAATTCTATCAAGTGTTAAGTTTAATCTATCTCTTTTAATAGGTTTAAGTAAATAATCAAGTGCATTAATAGTAAATGCCTCTATGGCATATTGATTATAAGCTGTTACAAATACAACCCTACACTTTCTATGTAAACTTGAATTAATAATATTAGCTAATTCTAGTCCATCTATACTAGGCATTTGTATATCTAGAAAAACAACATCAACTGTATTATTTTTTAGATATTCTAATGCCTCAATTGAATTATTAAAAGTCGCTTTTACTTCTGCTTTACCACTATTATTTAATAATCTTTTTAAAATATTAATTGATGGTTGTTCATCATCTACTATTATCGTCTTTATCATATTTTCCCCCTAGTTTAATAGAAAAAGATATAGTTGTTCCCTTCTCCTCATTGATTGTAATAATAAGTCCTTTTTTATATACATTTAAAAGCCTTTTATTAACGTTAGAAAGTCCTTGTCCCATTTTATCTGTTTTCTCTCCTATTAAAACTTTATCTATGATTTCTTGTGAAATTCCTACACCACTATCCTTAATTATAACTTCATATACTTCATCTTTTTGCTTACCAGTTACACTAATAAATCCACCGCCATCTTTTTTTGAAATACCATGTCTCACTGCATTTTCAACAAGAGGTTGAATTATAAACGGTGGCATATTTACAATCTTAGAATTTTCAACACTTATATTATATTGTAGTTTATTTCCATATCTAAGTTTTTCAACTTCCAAATAAGCATTAACAAGTTCAATTTCTTTTGATAATGTAATAAATTTGGATTGATGTGATAAGTCATAGGAGTATCTTAAATAATCGGAAAAAGATGTAATTGCATCATATGCCTTATCTCCACCTTCATAACTTAATTCAGCTAAAGCATTCATTGCGTTATGTAAAAAATGAGGAGAAATCTGTGCTTGAAGCATAGCGACTTCACTAAGTTTTGATTGCTCCATAGCTCTTGAATATCTTCTTGAAATTATAATTGACTGAAGCAATACTATTAGTCCTACCGATGCAGTGAATATACCTCCTGTATTATTAGAAATATAATTCCAAAAAATAAAAACATCAATTATATATGCTGTAAGCATTAATATGCAACAATAAAATATAAGTTTTGCATCATCTTGATTATGATATACAGCCATTATAACATTAAACAGAGTATATAAAATAAGTATGACAAGATATATTTCTATATAAATCAGATGGTTAGTATATATATATATTGGTAATATAACCGCCAACATAGTAAAACATATAGATATTATTGTAAATACTCTAATTATATGTTTATTGAATTCAAAAGGAAATAACTGTCCTACAAATAATACCCAAAATAATAATCCAAGATAAAGTGTACCATATTCTAATAATATTAATAATTCAAAAGGAATATTTTCAAAAAGTATTGTTATGTAATATTCTCCTGTAACTATAATCCGTAATAATGTGAAAAACAATCCCCCTACAGCATATATTAATGATTTGTCTTCTCTACGAACACAATAAAGTATAAAATGATAACACATCATAATGAACATAACTCCAAAAACAAGCATTTCACTCCTTGATGTTCTATCTGATAACTTTCTTATATCTGAATCAAGTCCCAGTATTATAGGTCTCCAAATTCCTCCTCGAGCATATGTAAAATTAGAAACTTGAATAATAATTTCAAATTCATTTGATTTAGGGATAATACTTACTGCTTGTGGTTTATACATAGGCTTAGTATCTTTTTCATTATCAGAGACAATACCATTTGTAGCTATTACACTATCATCCACCATAAGTTTATAAGATGTTGACATAGTTAATATTTTTAGTGCAAGTGGTTTTTGATAATAACCTGTCTTCACTTTTATTCTATATGTAGCGTAACCTTTATCTGTTGGATGTTGATTATTATCATCATTAACATTATATCTATCCCATGTATCTGGAACATTTTGATAACCATTCATATATGTATTATTTTTTGTAAAATCATTATATGTTAATAACTGTTCCCAATAAAACTCCCACTCACCTGATAACTGTAACATACCATCTTTCTCAAAATTCCAATGAGTTAAATCAAGTACTCCATTTTCAGCTTTTGGGGTATCTTTTGGTATCAAACTTATATTTGAAATAGCTAGTAAAATAATAATGGAGATAAAACATCCTATAACAAGCATATAATATTTTTTAATAATATATTTCATCTTATCACCTTTATATAGTTTTTTTATAAGATTATGCTTAATTAACATTTTGATATCTTACCATCATAGAATGCAATTTTTATATCTATTTTACTTAAACTATTTTTCATATCTTCAATCTGTTTAACCACTTGCTTTCTATGTTTAAGTAAGATTTCTTTTCTCTCTGGAATATTTTTATCACTATCTTCTTGACAGCTTAATTCGACAATCTTTTTTATGTCACAAAGTTTCATACCTGTTTCTTTTAAGCATTTAACCGTTTCAATCCAACTTATATCGTTTTCACCATATAGCCTATTGCCATAATCATCTCGTGTTATATTTGCTATTACTTTTTCTTTCTCATAATACCTTAGCGTATAAGCACTAATGTTTAGCTTTTCTGATACTTGTTTTATTGTATATGTCATTTCTATTACCTCCTCTTATACTCAACAAAAACATATATTTAATAATAAAATTTTATAACTTAGCTTAATTTAATACAAATAATTATTTACAATAAAATCTCTTAATAAAATTAACTATCCTTGTAATAAGATAGCAAAAAAGTACAGTTTTTTCAACTGTACCTTTTTGATGTTAATAATTTTTTTTAATTATTTACTATATTTATCTCTTTGATTTTTACTTTCATAGCTGTTATTACTTCTGTTATTACTACCTTCAGCCATGTCTTTCATATTATTCATGTTATTCATGTCATTCATGTTTTCTGAATCATAAGTATCAGATAACTCTTTACTATATTCAGTATTCATATTGTTGTTATTTGTCATGCTTTCTTCGTTGTTTTTGTTTCTTTTTGACTTGTGCATATATATGCCTCCTTTTATTTTTCTAACAATAGTATTATTTGTTTATAAATGATTTTTATTCATACAATATAATGAATTAAGGAAAATTATTTCGCAAAAGCTCTAGAGTAGATTTTCTAATAAAATGTAAAAAAAATTGTCGAATATCATTTTATTAATAGGTGTAATTTGATATAATTATGGTAAGAATAGGTAATCTATTAATATTCATTTCACACAGAAAGAGGTTTTAATATGAATTACATAAAAAAAAGAATTAATATTAATAGCTTAGAAGTTGGTATGGAATTGGCTAGCCACGCTTTAACTTCTAACGGATTAATTTTAATTCCTTCTAATACTATTATAGATGAAAATTATATTTTCAAATTAAATTTATATCAAATATTTTTTGTTGATATAAAAGAATATATCAACGAGGATTCGGACGAAAACTATGATAATGATGAGGATCCTCAATTTTTGCCAAAATTCACTGAGTTCAAAAAAAATTATGATGAAAGCAAAGAACTTATATCTACTCAATTAAATAATATAAGTGCTGGAGGAAATATTAATATAAATGATCTATTTACAATAAGTAATAAACTTGTTAAATCAATAAAAACTAAAAGTGAATTATTTAATTATCTTAATCATTTAAAAAGTAAAGATGAATATACTTATTCTCATTCATTAAACGTATCTATGCTTTGTAATATTTTTGGTCAGTGGCTACATCTTGATTCTAATGAAATAGAAAAATTAACTGTTGCTGGATTATTACATGATATTGGAAAATTATCTATTGATAAGGATATAATTAATAAACCTGGTAGCTTAACAGTTATGGAATTTGATATTATTAAACAGCATCCTCAAATAGGTTTTGATATTGTAAAAGATTTAGATATACCAGAAGAGATAAAAATGGGTATATTAATGCATCATGAAAAAATAGACGGTTCAGGATATCCATTAGGAGTAAAAGATAATAAAATACATGATTTTGCTAAAATAATTTCTATTGCAGATATATATGATGCTATGACTTCTATTCGTTCTTATCATGACAAAACTTCTCCTTTCAAAGTAATTCGTTTGTTTGAACAAGAATCTTATGGGTTGCTTGACACAAAATATTTATTTGTTTTCTTAGAAAATATTGCCTATAACTACTTACATAGAAAAGTACGTTTATCTAATGGAGAAGAAGGTAAAATAATATTTATTCACCCTACTTGTCCATCAAAGCCTATAGTTGACGTAGGTATTGCTATTATAGATATGCAAGATGAGGCAAACTTATTTATAGAAGAAATTTTAAAATGATTTAGTTTATTCTTTTTATTCTAATCAAATATAAATTCTTTTTTAATAATGTTGAATATTTTAATATATTTAATATTATTATTTTTTTTATTTTTTTGTTCTACAAAATCTTATATATTTTCCTATCAAATGCTATAAAGCAACACATGCAGCATATTATAATTATAAAATATGTTGCATGTGTTGCTTTATGTATATAAAAATATTATATTGTTGTATTTATTATGAAATTGTTGACTTTTTTGTCTAATTGTAATATAATGACATTGTTAGCATAATCATTTATTTGTTTTACTATTTAGTTTATTGTTTTATAAATAAAAAAACTATAAGGATATTTTCAAAATCTTGACTATTGTTTTTTTGAAATTAACAAATAATAAAAGGAGGTGTTTTACAATGATAAAAAACGTAAAAAAAACTAATTTAAAATCTGAAAAAGAACTATTAAAAGATTTAAAAGTAAAAGTTATGAATGCTGGACCAAGAGGATAATGTTAATATTTTAATTGATTATTTCCTTATATGATAATAGTAATACTATTTTAATGATTATAGTATCATTTCTTACAATCTCACAGTTAATGTGAGATTGTAAGTTTATATAAATTATTATGCAAATAGCTAATAAGGGAGTGTTTATTAAATTGTGTGGTATCGCAGGGCTTTTTTCAAAAAATATTATATGTTCAACTCAAAATAAGCAACTTAATCAAATTCACAATGAATTAAAAATGCGAGGACCGGATTCGAGTGGAAGTTGGCAAAACAAATCTAAAAATGTGATATTAAAACATACAAGATTAAGTATACAAGACATGACAAGTAATGGTAACCAACCAATGATATATAAACATTTAGCAATAACTTATAATGGAGAAATTTACAATTATAAAAAGCTAAGAAAAGAATTACAGTCCAAAGGATATGTCTTTGATTCAAATTGTGATACAGAAGTAGTTTTGAAATCTTATGATTGTTATGGAGAAGATTGTGTTAATCATTTTGATGGTCAGTTTGCTTTTGCAATATGGAACGACAAAACACATGAATTATTTATTGCTAGAGATCCTTTTGGTAAAAAGCCTCTATACTACTCCTTAATCAATAATAATTTTTGGTTCTCTTCTTTTTTACCAGCCTTAGTTCGACATTCTCCTATATCAAAATCAATTAATCCAATTAGTGTGTACTTTTATTTTTCAACTGGAGTAATACCTGCACCTTATACACCCTTTGAAAATTTCAATAAGCTACCTGCAGGTTATATGGCTACCATAAAGTTTTCAGAAGATACTTCAAATATATTAATTACCAAAAAACAATATTATAACTTAGAATTCAAAAACAAAAAACTAATTATTCCAGAAAATAATCTAATTGAATTAATAAAAAAAACATTTATAAACAGTGTCGATAAACGAATAAATAGCGATGCAAATACTGGAATTTGGCTATCTGGTGGTTTAGATTCTTCATTAATAGCATCTGTAGCGAAAAAAGAATTAGATAAAAACATTCCAACATTTTCTATAGGCTTTGAAGATGTGGATAATAACAAAGGTGATGAGTTTTCTTACTCTGATTATGTTGTAGAGAGATATAATTTAGATCATCATAAAATTTTTATTAAAACTAAAGAATTATATCATCATTTACAAGATTGCTACACAAATATTAATGAACCAATGTGGGAGTACGATATGATAGGTCACTACCTATTATCAAAATATGCTCCAAAAGATATAAAAGTCGCTCTATCTGGGGTTGGTGCTGATGAAATATGGTTAGGATATCATTGGCATAAACATATAAAGGATTATGACTTGCCAGGGGATAAGCTTTTTAGTGCTTTATTACGTGACAAAAAAACAATATCAGAGTATATTAATATTGATTATATTAAGTCAGAAGAGGTAAATACAATAATATCAAATCAATTTCAATACTTAAAAGAATCTGAAGGAACTGAATTTGAAAAGTTTTTAATAATCGAAATTTCATATTTTCTTGTGGATGATTGTCTTAAAAGAACAGATAACACAGGTATGAGGCATGGAGTTGAAATAAGAGCACCATTCTTAGACCATTACTTAGTGGATTTATCAACAAACATTGATACATCATTAAAATATAACAATGACGTTGGTAAATATATTATAAAAAAAATGGCAAAATCATATTTTCCTGATAGGTTTATTTACAGAAAAAAAGGGTATTTTCCAGTTGCACCCGTACAATATATGTCAGATGAAGTAAAATCTTTTTGTCGTAGTATTTTATTAAAGCCTGAATGTAGAAATAGATCAATCTATAAAATAAATGTAATAAAAAAACTTTTAGATAAGCAAAAACTCTCTAATAAAGAGATTTATATATTATGGACTGTAACATGCTTTGAATGTTGGTTACAACAATTTGACTAATAAATATATAAGATAAGGAGTGTTTTTCTATGGATATATGCGATATGAATTATAAAGATAATGATCCGATTACAACAATTAATAAAATTAGAACTATACTTAATAGTAATGGAATACTTCCCGTAGAAGCTCTTTGGTTTACATCAATGGAAGGATATAATTCAGTACATATTAATATACCTAACACAAATATGTTTACAAATGGAAAGGGTATTAATTACGAATTAACACTAGCCAGTGGATATGGAGAATTTATGGAACGATTACAAAACCAATACTTGTATAAATATCAAATAGATTTTTCAAATGATGTAGAAACATATAGAAACTTTTATTTTGCCCCAGATGAAAAATATTTCTCTACAGAAGACATTCTGCATAATTCTGATAGTGAATCTATATATATTCCTCCTATTGCAAAGAAAAGTCTAAGTTATGATTTTATAACTAAATGGAAGTCATTTAGTCCTACACATTCACAATCAGATATTTTAACTATTCCCTTCTATGATGCTAATACGAAGAATATATCTTATGTACCATTAGCTGTCATAGAATTGTACTATAGTACAAATGGTATGTGTGCAGGTAATACTAGAGAAGAAGCTTTAGTACAAGGCATATCTGAAATAATGGAAAGATACGTTAATTATAAAATTTTAGAAGGTTCAATAATTCCACCAACAATTCCAGAGGAATACTTAAAAAATTTTCCACGACAATACGATATGATTCAAACATTTATGAAAACAAGTAACTATAAACTTATTGTTAAAGATTGTTCATTAAATGACGGATTTCCTGCGGTAGGTATAGTAGTAATTGATTCCCAACATCAAAAATATTTTTGGGGTCTTGGAGCTCATCCTGTTTTTGAAATAGCACTTGAGAGGACATTAACCGAGTTAATACAGGGTCATAACATCCATGATTTCAATCTTATGGATTTCTCTTCTCATAACAATTCACTTGATTCTACACTAAATAAAATGAAAGTGTTTAGAGATGGTAGAGGGTATTACCCAACTAGCGTATTTTCTTGTGAATATAGCTATCAATTTAAGCCATTTCAAGATATGAGTAATAAAACAAATAGAGAGATGCTCAAATATTTACTTGACCTTCTAAAGCAAAAACAATACAATATCTTGGTTAGAGATGTATCTTTTATGGGATTTCCTAGTTTCCAGATAATTATTCCTTCTTTGACAGAAATCCTAACTGATGTAGATATTTATCTTGATAAAAAAATAGAAGAATTTGAGATAAGAAAAATTGTCAGAAATTTGAATGTTGCATCTTTTGATGATCTTAATAAAATAATAAATCACTTGGAAGTATATGACTACACAGATAAAAATTCTCTTGCGGACCTAGTAGGCGTTCCTGTTAAATATTCTTTTCCTTGGCATGATATCAAAAAAAGTTTATTTCTTTGTGCTGCTTACTATAAAATGGGAAAACTTGAAGAATCTCATGATGCTATTGATAAATTTCTGAGAAATGAAAAACTGTTTATTGAAGAACTGGACGAGGAGAATGTAGCATGGTATAAGTGTATAAGAGACTATATTGGATTAAGTATTGACGGTTTAAATATAGATGAAATAGAAAAATCTTTGGATATATTTTATGAGGATGATATTCTTCAAGATGTATTATCTTACATGGAAAATGCTAATAATATATTTGAACGATATAGTTCCTTGAATTGTTGGAATTGTAATGAATGTGATTTTAATGAACATTGCTTTTACCAAAACACCAAAAATATTGTTTTAACAATTAAAGATATATACTATAACAATCAAATTAATCAATTGGTTAATAATAGCTTATTCTATGAATAGATTACTTCCAGCGTTCTCCATAGCAATAATCGATATGCAAGATGAATCTGATTTACATATAGAAGAAATTATGTAAATTAATTTCTATTACGAATTAGTTTTATTAATTTCTTTTATTAATTTTTTAATAAAAATTTAATTTTTTTGTTGAAATTATATAAAAAATGTACTATAATGAGAATATATGATTGTGTTGATTAACTCCTGCAAAGGAGCAATGCATATCATATACACTATATAACCCCTTATTAATTATTTATACTCCCCTCATCAAAATAACCACATGTTAACATGTGGTTATTTTATTTATATCTACATATTTTATCTATATTTCTAATATATTATTTTCACTAAACTATTTTATATTCCATTATTCATAGTTTATTAAAGCTTGTAATATATCTCATTGTGTTATATCATAATCTCTAAAGGAATGAATTACTAATAAATTAAAATATAATTAGGTGGTGTCTACAATGAATCTAAAAGAAAAATCATTACAATTACATGAACAGTGGCAAGGAAAACTTGAACTAGTAGCTAAATCAAAAGTAAATAACAAAGATGATTTGTCAATCGCTTACACTCCAGGAGTTGCAGAACCTTGTCGAATGATACATAAAAATAAACAAGATGTGTATAAATATACTTCTAAAGCTAATACAGTAGCTGTTATTTCTGATGGTACTGCTGTTCTTGGTCTAGGTGATATTGGTCCAGAAGCTGCTATGCCTGTAATGGAGGGAAAAGCTGTTTTGTTCAAAGAATTTGCTAATGTTAATGCTATACCAATCTGTTTAGATACTAAAGATACAGAAGAAATAATTAAGACTGTAACATATTTAGCTCCTACTTTTGGTGGAATTAACCTTGAAGATATTGCTGCCCCAAGATGTTTTGAAATAGAAGAAAAATTAAAAAAAACGTTGGATATTCCTGTATTTCATGATGATCAACATGGAACTGCTATTGTTGTATTGGCAGGTATAATTAATGCCTTAAAAATAGTTAATAAAAAACCTAATGAATGTAAAGTAGTTATTAATGGAGCAGGTTCAGCTGGTATAGCAATAGGGAAATTACTTTTTCATGAAGGATTTAATAATATTCTTATGTGTGATAAAGAAGGTATACTTTACAAAGAAGCATCATATATAAATTGGGCTCAGAAAGATATGGCTATTTTAACTAATCCAACAAGTATACAAGGCTCATTAGCTGATGCATTAATAAGCGCTGATATATTTATAGGTGTATCTGCTCCTAATATCGTTACAAAAGAAATGGTAGCTTCAATGAATAAAGATGCTATTGTATTTGCTATGGCTAATCCTACTCCAGAAATTATGCCTAATCTAGCAAAAGAAGCTGGTGCAAAAGTTATTGGTACAGGAAGATCTGATTTTCCTAATCAAGTAAATAACGTTCTTGCTTTCCCAGGGATATTCAAAGGTGCTCTTGAATGTCGTGCCAAAGATATTACAGAGAAGATGAAATTAGCTGCTGCATATGCTATAGCTTCTATGGTACCTGATAGCGAAATAAACGAAGATAATATACTACCTAAGCCTTTTGATGAAGGTATTGCAGATAAAGTAGCTGAAGCTGTAAAGAATGCTTTATAAACATTTTTTTTAACAAAATTTTTTTAAAGTGGTTTTTTTTGTTTGTTTATTAAACTCATTAAAGCATATATTATTATATATACGAGAAGATATTAATAAATATATGTTGAAATAAAGGGTGAGTTAATTGACTATAATAAGCGAAAATGAACTTGAAAATAAACTCAATCAATTTAGAGATGTTCTTATTAACTATGACTATTCAGAAATAGAAAATGTGATTTTCTTTGATATAAATTCTCTTAATCATTACATTGAAAATTATAAAGAAAATCCTTTTGAAAAACAATACGATGCTATAGAAAATATACTAAATAGTATATATCCATACTTACCAGGAAGTTTGCCAAGTGATACTATTAATCTAATATCAAAAATTATTAACGTTAAAAGTCAAGATGAAGAATTAATTAAGCAAAATGTGTTGTTTAATATAAAATTAGATTTTATAGAAATGGTAAAAGATATCTCAACAGAACAAGAATGGAATGATCTAGTAGAATTATGTAAAAAAATAAGATATTCTAAAACACTGGTTTAAAATACGTTTTTTGGATAATTAATTTTGATTTAATTAACTAGGGAAGGAAATTATATTATGACTAAATGGGGCGATAAACCATATTATTCATTGAATTACTATTTACAACAATTATATGGAGAAAAAGTATATAAAATCGCTATAGATGGTGGCTTTACATGTCCAAATAGAGATGGAAAAATTGATACTAGAGGTTGTATCTTTTGTAGCAGTGGTGGTTCTGGAGATTTTGCTTCATCTGCTTCTTTATGTGTATATGACCAAATCGAGGAAGGAAAGAAGAGATTAGCTAATAAGAAATCTGGAAATAAGTATATTGCATATTTCCAAGCTTATACTAATACTTATGCTTCTCTAGATCACTTAAAAAGAGTATACAGTGAAGCAATTTCTCATGAAGATATTGTTGGTTTGTCTATAGCTACTCGTCCTGATTGTATAGATGATAATATAATTAATCTATTATCTTCTCTTAACTTACATAAAAAAGTTTGGGTAGAATTAGGATTACAGACTATGCACTCATCTTCTGCTAAATTTATTCGTCGAGGTTATGATTTAGATTGCTTTGAAAATGCATTAGACAAACTAAATAAAGCTAATATTGATGTAGTAGTGCATCTTATTCTTGGACTACCTCACGAAACTAAGGAAGATATTCTCAAGACAATAAAATATACATCAAGTAAAAATATACATGGATTAAAATTACAACTACTCCATATACTAAAAGGCACGGATTTAGCAACTTATTATCAAAACAATCCATTTCATATATTAACTATGGATGAATATATTGATTTATTAATTTCATGTATTGAATTAATTCCCCCTAATATTGTTCTTCATAGAATTACTGGTGATGGCCCTAAGAAATTATTATTGCATCCTTTATGGAGTGGAAATAAAAAAGTTGTTCTTAACAGTATTATGAAGCAGTTTAAAACAAGGAATACTTGGCAAGGTAAAAAAAGTGATTAAGTCATTATATATTAATATTAATTTATTTCAATTATCCTCTTGTTTATTTTTCTATTTTAATATAAAATAGTTATTAAGTTAACAATATACAGTATCAATGTCTATGTCAACCACAATATATTGTGGTTAGAGTAATAGGAGGTTTTTATGAAAGGTTCTAATCATGAATTAAGTGTTAATAAATTAATGATTTTATATATGATTGATAAATTGGATTTACCAATGTCTTACACACAGATTTCTGAGTTTATATTAGCTCATGATTATACTAATTACTTTTCTCTACAGCAATATTTTTCAGAACTAGTTGAAACCAATTTATTAGTAACTAAGATGATAAACCATTCAACTAAATATACTATAACTAATAATGGGAAAAAAACTTTAGAGTATTTTGAGAACCGTATTCCAGATAGTACAAAAGAAGAAATACTAAAATATCTAAAAGATAAAAAACTAGAATTAAAAAATGACTTTGAAATAACAGTAGATTATTATCCTAAGAAAAATGGGGATTATATAGTTAATTGTATTGCAAAAGAAAAAAATGATTTATTACTAGATCTAAAATTAAATGTTGTTTCAAAAGATTATGCTCTTAAAATATGTGATAATTGGAAGAAAAATCCACATAAAATATATAGTAAACTTCTTAATGAATTACTAAAATAATTTTCATACTAAATTATTGCTGGTTAAAGGGGCTGTCTTATAAAACAGCCCCTTTTTTATCTTTATATTAGTTCATCAAGTATTTCCCACAATTTATCTTTTCCTTGTTTTGTAACTGCTGAAAATGGAATAATTGTATTTCTATCTTTAATATTAAATGCTTTTTTTATTACACTTACATGTTTCTCAACTTGACTTCTTTTAAGTTTATCTAGTTTTGTAGCAATAACTAGTGGTTGAAACCCATTATAAGTAATCCAATCATACAACATCTTATCGTTATTATTAGGTTCATGTCTAATATCTACTAAGAGTATTATTTGTTTTAACTGCATTCTTTTATTTAGATAGCTCTCAATAAATTTTCCCCAACGCTCTCTTTCTTTTTTGGAAACTTTTGCATAACCATAACCTGGTAAGTCTACAAAATATAATGCATCTTCCACATTATAGAAATTAATTGTTTGTGTTTTACCTGGCTGAGATGATGTTCTTGCATAAGATTTTCTATTAATTAAAGCATTAATTAAAGAAGATTTTCCTACATTTGATTTTCCAGCAAAAGCAATTTCTATTAAACCTGTATCTGGAAATTGCTTCTCATTTCCTGCAACTATATCAAGATTAACATTATTTACATTCATGTTTTGTCTCCTTTCTAGTATAATTTTTTTAATTCCTAATTAGCTAATTATGGCTTCTTCTATAACTTTATCCATATTACTTACATATACGATATCTAAGCCTTTTAATATCTCTTTGTCAACTTCTGACATATCTTTCAAATTATCTTGTGGAATTAGTACTTTAGTTATTCCAGCTCTCTTGGCAGCTAGTAACTTCTCTTTTAATCCACCTATAGGAAGAACTCTACCTCTTAATGTAATTTCACCTGTCATACCAATATCATTTTTAACCGATTTATTAGTTAATGCAGATATCATTGCTGTCGCCATAGTTATACCCGCTGATGGACCATCTTTTGGGACTGCTCCTTCTGGTATATGAATATGAATATCAACTTTGTTATAAAAGTCTTCATCAATTCCTAATTCTTTTGTTCTTGATCTTATATAACTTATACCTGCTCTAGCAGATTCTTTCATAACATCACCAAGTTGACCAGTCAATTCGAATTTTCCAGAACCTTTCATAGTGTTAACTTCAATTGAAAGAGTATCTCCTCCAACGGCTGTCCAAGCCAATCCTCTTACTACTCCCACCTGTGATTTATCAGCGATTTTATCATAATTATATATTGGAACTCCTAAATATTTCTTGATATTTTGTTCTGTTATTTTTACAGATGACTTTTCTTTAGTTAGTACTTCTTTGGCTACTTTTCTACATATTTCACCTATTTTTCTTTCTAAGTTTCTAACCCCTGCTTCTTTTGTATAAGAATTAATAAGGTGTTTTAAGGCATTATTACTAATTGATAGTTCTTCTTCTTTTAATCCATGTTTTTCTATTTGTTTTGGTATTAGATGCTCTTTAGCAATATGCATTTTTTCATTTTCAGTGTAACTTGTTACTGGAATAAGTTCTAATCTATCAAGTAATGGTTTGGGGATTGTCTGAACAGAATTAGCAGTTGCAATAAATAGAACATCTGATAAGTCTACTGATAATTCAACATAGTGATCTCTAAATTTATTATTTTGCTCTGCATCAAGAACTTCAAGTAAAGCCGCTGATGGATCACCTTTAAAATCTGAACTCATCTTATCAATCTCATCAAATAACATTAAAGCATTACTTGATCCTGCATTTTTAAGACCATTTACTATACGTCCAGGCATTGCACCTATATATGTTTTTCTATGTCCTCTTATTTCTGCTTCATCTCTTACTCCACCTAATGAAATTCTGACATATTTTCTATTTAGTGCAGTAGCTATAGATTTGGCAATTGAAGTTTTACCAGTTCCTGGAGGACCAACAAGACATATAATTGGGCTATCTGTTTTAGAAGATAGTTTTCTTACTGCCAAATGTTCAAGTACTCTTTCTTTTACTTTTTTTAGCCCATAATGATCTGTGTTAAGTATTTCTTCTGCCTTAATAATATCTGTTGATTCTTTTGTTTTTTTGTTCCATGGTAATTCAAGAAGACATTCTATATAATTTCTTACTACTACACCTTCTGATGAGCCACTAGGAATCTTTTTAATTCTTTCTATTTCTTTTTCTAACTTATTCTTCACTTCTTTTGATGCTTTCAGCTTTTTAAGCTTGTTCAAGTAATTTTCAACTTCTTCTGCTATACCATATTTATCGCCTAACTCATTTTGAATAACTTTCATTTGTTCTCTAAGAAAATATTCTTTTTGATTCTTGTCTATTTTTTCTTTAACTTGAACTTGAATATCTTTCTTAATTATACTAAGTTCTATCTCACTTTTTAATATTGCTATTGTTATTTTAAGTCTCTCTACTGGATCAATTTGTGAAAGAATTTTTTGTTTACTTTCAAGAGGTATGTTAACATTAGATGCAATACTATCTGCCAATTTACTAATATCATTAATACCAAGCATATTTTTAATTGTTTCTATAGAGTATTGTGGATTAACTTTAGAATATTCTTCTAGATATTCAAACGTAGTTCTAAGAAGTGCTTGTTCTTCTTCCTCAGTTATGTTTATTTCTTCACTATCATGTTTTTCTAGTTTTGCCATTAAATATGGCTCTTCACTAATTATATCTACAATCTGTGCACGATATATACCTTCAACTAATACTCTAATTATATTACCTGGAAGTTTAATTAATTGTTTAATTTTTGATATTGTTCCAATATCATATATATTATTAATCTCAATTTCTTCATCTTTTGCATCTTTCTGAGCAACTAGAAATATTAATTGATTGTCTGTCATAGCTTCTTCCAAAGCATTAATTGATTTTTTTCTCTTCACATCAAAATGAATAATCATACCAGGTAATACATTAATGCCTCTTAGGGCTAACAAAGGAATTTCAATTATATTATCTCCCATATTTATGTAACCTCTTTTCTGTTATAAAAATCCCCCTACTAAAGCAGGGGGGTTTTATGCTAGGACATTACATTCCTAAGCAGTTTCATCTTCATTTTTACGTTTGGATCTTGATTTTGCCACTGGCTTTTTTAATGATTGTATGTTTTCGTTTATGATTAAATTCGGTTTTTCATTGTTTTCTACTGCATTTTTAGTAATAATACACTTTTCAATCTTATCATTAGATGGAATCTCAAACATTATTTCTGTCATGATTTCTTCTAATATTGCTCTAAGTCCTCTAGCACCAGTTTTACGTTCTAGAGATTTCTTAGCTATTGATTTTAATGCTTCCTCTTCAAAATCTAACTCTACATTATCCATTTCAAATAAAGTTTTATATTGCTTAACTAATGAATTTTTAGGTTTTACTAATATATCAACTAAAGCTTCTTCTGTTAAGTTATTAAGAGTAACATTAACTGGAATACGTCCAACAAATTCTGGAATAAGCCCAAATTTAATTAAATCTTGAGGTAATAACTCTTTGAGAGTATCTCCAACTTGTTGCTTCTTAATATTATCTACTGTTGCACCAAATCCTATTGATTTTTCTCCAATACGCTGTTGTATTGTTTTTTCTAATCCATCAAAAGCACCTGCACATATAAATAATATATTAGTTGTATCAATCTGAATAAACTCTTGATGAGGGTGTTTTCTTCCACCTTGTGGAGGAACAGATGCAATAGTTCCTTCTAATATTTTAAGTAATGCCTGTTGCACACCTTCACCGCTTACATCTCTTGTAATAGATGGATTATCTGATTTTCTTGCTATTTTATCAATTTCATCAATATAGATAATACCTTGCTCTGCTTTTTCAATGTCAAAATCAGCAGCTTGAATTAAACGAAGTAATATATTTTCTACATCTTCACCAACATAACCTGCTTCAGTAAGTGATGTAGCATCTGCTATTGCAAATGGAACACCTAGCATCTTAGCTAGTGTTTGAGCCATATAAGTTTTTCCTGAACCAGTAGGTCCAACCATTAATATATTACTCTTCTGTAACTCTACATCTTGGTTTTTAAAATCACTTCTAATTCTTTTATAGTGATTATATACTGCTACTGCAAGAGTTTTCTTAGCATCATCTTGACCTATTACATATTCCTCTAGAAATTCTTTAATTTCATGTGGTTTAGGTACGTTATCAAGATTGCCTGCTTCTTTATAATCTTGAAATTCTTCTTCTATAATCTCTGCACATAATTCTATACATTCATCACAGATATACACATTAGGTCCTGCAATTAGCTTCCTAACTTGATCTTGAGTTTTATGACAGAATGAGCATCTTAATTGTTTTTTATCATCATATTTATTAGCCACTTAACCACCTCTTTCGGCTATCTTTTTTCAAATACCTTATCAATAAGACCATATTCTTTAGCAGCTTGTGCTGATAAGAAATTATCTCTATCAGTATCTTTTTCAATAACTTCTAATGGCTGACCAGTTCTTTCACTTAATATTTTATTAAGTTTTTCTCTAGTAGCTATTATTCTATCTGCATGTATTTTAATATCTGTAGCTTGCCCTTGAGTTCCACCAAGTGGTTGATGTATCATTATCTCTGCATTTGGAAGTGCATATCTTTTTCCTTCCGCTCCACCAGCTAGTAAAAAAGCACCCATACTAGCAGCCATACCAATACATATTGTTGAAACATCAGCTTTAATATATTGCATCGTATCATATATTGCCATTCCAGCAGTAATTGAACCACCTGGACTATTTATATATAGATGAATGTCTTTATCTGGGTCTTCAGCTTCAAGGAATAATAATTGTGCTACAACTAAGCTAGCTGTTGCATCATTAACTTCCTCTCCTAAAAAGATAATTCTCTCTTTTAAGAGTCTAGAAAAAATATCGTATGATCTTTCCCCTCTACTTGTTTGTTCCACGACATAAGGTACCAAACTCATAATATTTACCTCCTCTACATTTTATCTTACGCAAATGATATATTTATTATTACACTTCTTTTGCTTGTTCTACAATTAAGTCAAGCGCTTTTTGATTTTTGATATCGTCACGAATAGATTCTTTTTCTTCGTTACCCATTGTATCAGCTAACTTATCATACTCCATATTATACATGCTAGCCATTTTCTCTAATTCAGCTTTTAAGTCTTCATCTGATACTTGGATATCTTCTGATTTAGCAATAGCTTCAAGAACTAATCTTGACTTAATTCTTTTCTCAGCTTCTGTTTTCATGTTGTCTTTTAATGTTGCCATATTTTGTCCTGTAAATGCAAAATATTGTTCTAATGATAAACCTTGATATTGCATTCTTTGAGCAAATTCATGAGTCATATTTTCTGCTTGTAATTCAATCATAGGTTCTGCAATTTCCATAGAAGCATTTTCTATAGCTTTTTCTAATACTTCTTCTTGTTTTTGTCCTTTAGCTGTTTTTTCTTTTTGCTCTAAAAGTTTTGCCTTAATATCTTCTTTGTATTCATCAAGTGTATCAAATTCTGATACATCTTTTACAAATTCATCATCAACTTCTGGAAGTTCTTTATATTTTATTTCGTTAATTTTAACTTTAAATAATGCAGGTTTTCCTTGTAAATCTTCTTGTTGATATTCTTCTGGGAAAGTAACATTAACTTCTACTTCCTCACCAATATTTTTCCCTACTAATTGTTCTTCAAATGTATCAATGAAAGAATGTGAACCAATTGTTAGTGAGTAGTTTTCACCTTTACCACCTTCAAAAGCTTCTCCATCTACAAATCCTTCAAAATCGATTACTACTTGATCATCATCTTGAACTGCTCTATCTGTTACATTAATCAATCTAGAGTTTTGTTCTCTAACTTTTTCAATATCTGCATTAATATCTTCTTCTGTTACTTCTAATTCAACTTTACTTACTTCTAATTCTTTGTACTCTCCAAGTGTTACTTCTGGTTTAACAGCAACTTCTGCTGTAAAAATCATTGGTTTACCTTTTTCAACTTGTTGTACATCAACATCTGGTCTTGATACTACTTCTAAATTATTTTCTTCTACAGCTTTATCATATGCTTCTGGAATTATGTAGTTAACTGCATCTTCATAAAATACTTCTGATCCATAAGTTTTTTCAATTAATTGTCTTGGTACTTTACCTTTTCTAAAACCTGGAACAGTAATCTTACTTTTGTTCTTGTTATATGCATGCTTCATGCCTTCTTCAAAGCGTTCTGCATCAACTTCAATAGTTAATTTAACCATGCTTTTCTCTAGTGTTTCAACTTTAGCGTTCATTAAAATGTTCCTCCTTATTTATATACATTAAATTATTATATACTATATAAAAGGGCATAGCTATCCCTAATTTAACCATTTGTTTATTATACCATAGGGATTGTAATAAATCTACAATTTTTTTTATAGTTATTTTCTATAAGTAATTTAGCCTTTTATAAGAAATATTGGCATTTACTATCACAAAGTTAATATAAGCTAAATGACTAAATATAGTTACTACTTATATTAAGCATTATCTATAAAGTATTGTATTATTTATTATTTTTATACATAAAAAATCCCAGAATTATAATCTAGGATTTTTATTATTTAATAATATTTTGTTTTATACTCTTATTAATATGAACCACCTGACATTGATTGTTCTTGTCTAGCTATCATTTGTTTAACCATTTCGCCACCAACTGATCCAGCTTGAGCAGATGTTAAATCACCATTATAACCTTGTTTTAAGTTAACACCTAGTTCAGTTGCAACTTCATATTTAAACTTATTAAGAGCTTCTTGAGCTTGCTTGTTATATGCCATTTGATATCACCTCCGTAATTATAGTATTAACTATATATGTTTTTTTACTATGGTATATGTAACCATTTATCACCCAATAATTGCATATGATTTTACTATAAAAATAAGTTATAATTTACTTAATAGAATAATGTCATCAATAAAAACCTTTAGGTTTATATTTTGGTGTTTTTTTTAATTATATATAATTTTTTTCAGGAGGATTTTATGACTACATATCTAGAATATTACAATACTAATCTATCACCTAAATTACAAGAAATAGATTTATTTTTGAAAACAGAGGAAGATAATATTATAGACATTAATGATGTTTCCAAATTACTAGAAATAACAAAATCTGAAATAAAAGAGATTATGAGTGTCAATGGGCTTAATGATATTACAAAACATTCTTTTTTTATTATTATGCTTAATGGAAGTAGTGACATTTGTAAATTATTTGCAAGAGAGCTTCAAGTTAGTATTCCTGACTATTATAGTATTTCCGATATTTCGTATATCTATCAACTTCCTTATGAAAGTGTCTTAAAAGCAGCCAAACAAGCAAGTATAGAAGATAAAGATATAACATCTAAAAATATTAATGAGTTATTTGCTTACATATATGTCTAACAATATTTTCATTATACTTAGTACATTCATTTCATGTAAATTTCATATAAAAGTAAAAAGACTATTATCCGTATATATTTGGTTAATAGTCTTTTTTTATATATATTTATCTATATAATGCTTCCCATTTTTCTACTTCATTCTCAGTAGCATAAATAAAATGCCCTGGATCTACTTCTAACCACTGAGGTTTATCATTTGAATAATTATGTTCTTTTTCTGGTCTGTATGCATGACGTCTTCTTGTACGTTCATTAATTGGGTCTGGTAATGGTATAGCAGATAATAATGAACGAGTATAAGGATGTAATGGTTTATCAAATAGTTGTTTACTAGTTGTAAGCTCCATTATTTTACCTTTGTACATAACAGCTATTCTATCACTTATATACTTAACCATTGATAAGTCATGAGCAATAAATAAATAAGTTAAATCATTTTTTTTCTTTAAATCATTCATTAAGTTAACAACTTGAGCTTGAATAGAAACGTCAAGTGCAGAGATTGGTTCATCAGCAATAATAAACTTTGGCTGAACTGCCATTGCTCTTGCAATACCAACTCTTTGTCTTTGACCACCTGAGAACTCATGAGGATATCTATCCGCATGTTGCTCATTCAGTCCAACTGTTTCTAACATTTGTACTACTTTTTCTCTTCTTTCAGCTTTGTTCTTAACTAGTTTATGAATATCTAATCCTTCAGCAATAATATCTTCAATCTTCATACGAGGATTAAGACATGCCATAGGGTCTTGGAAAATCATTTGCATATTTCTATTTACATTTTGAACTACTTTTCTAGGAACTCTACCATTGATTTTATCACCTTCCATGAAGATTTCTCCACCTGTAGGATTATATAATTTAATCATAGTTCTTCCTGTAGTTGATTTTCCTGAACCTGATTCACCAACTAAGCCAAATGTCTCACCTTTATATATTTTAAATGATATATCATCAACAGCTTTAACAACACCATTTCTACCTAATTTAAAATATTGTTTTAGATTTTTAACTTCTACTAAGACTTCTCTTTCACTCACTAACTCTTCACCTCTTTCAAACGCTGTCTACGTTTTACTATAACATCTGGCGGAGTTACTTCTGGTGCATCTTCATGTAATAGCCAGGTAGCAGCTTTATGTGTCTTTGTTACTTGAAACATAGGTGGTTGTTCTTCAAAATCTACTTCCATAGCATACTCACTACGAAGTGCAAATGCATCTCCAATTGGTGGTTTTAGTAAGTTTGGTGGTGTACCTGGAATTGCATATAAATCACCTTCTGTATCAAGGTCTGGCATTGAGCCAAGTAATCCCCATGTATATGGATGTTTTGGATCATAAAACACTTCATCACTAGTTCCAATCTCAACCATTTTACCTGCATACATAACAGCTACACGATCTGCAACGTTTGCAACTACCCCTAAATCATGAGTAATAAATATAACTGACGCACCAATTTTTTGCTGTAAATCTTTAACTAAATCAAGAATTTGAGCTTGTATAGTAACGTCAAGAGCAGTAGTTGGCTCATCGGCTATAAGAATACGTGGTTCACAAGCAAGAGCAATAGCTATAACTATTCTTTGTCTCATACCACCTGAAAATTGGTGAGGATATTGTTTCATTCTTGCATTTGGATCTGGAATTCCAACCATATCTATAAGTTTAACTGCTTTGTCAAAAGCTTCTTTTTTAGATACTTTTTGATGAAGTCTAATAACTTCCATAATTTGTTTTCCAATAGTCATTGTAGGATCTAATGACGTCATTGGATCTTGGAAAATCATAGCAATCTTATTTCCTCTAATTGAATGAAGATTAGCTTCTTTTATCTTAGTAATATCATGATTATCAAATAATATTTCACCGTTTTTATAATATCCATTTTCTGCTAATAATCCCATTATAGCTTTAACTGTAACGGATTTTCCTGAACCTGATTCTCCAACTATTGCAAGAGTCTCTCCTTGGTATACATCAAACGATACGCCTCTAACAGCCTGCACATCACCTGCATGAGTTTTGAAAGAGACTTCTAAATCTTTAACTTCTAATACTTTTTCTTTATTCATTCTCTTTCTCCTTCCTATCTCATACGTGGATCGAGTGCATCTCGAAGCCCATTAGCTAATAAGTTAATAGATAACATTAATATTGACATAACTGTTGCTGGTATCCACAACATACTTGGAATAGTTTGAATAGCTTCATATCCATCTCTTACTAATACTCCAAGTGAAGCCATTGGAATTGGTAATCCAATACCGACAAAAGTTAAAAATGCCTCATAGAATATAGCCCCTGGAATAGAGAAAGTTGCCATAACAATTATTTGTCCAATAATATTAGGGAATAAATGTTTTGCCATTAGTCTTCTCTTAGATGCTCCTAATGTTCTTGAAGCTAATACGAATTCTCTTTCTCTTAACTTAAGAATCTGAGCTCTAACTACTCTAGATACGCCTATCCATCCAGTTAAACTCATTGCCATAATTAATATAATAAGTCGTATAGTTGGTAATGCTTGTTGTCCTGGTAAAATACCATCTACAATATTACCTATAGTTTTACTTATACTAATAAATATAATCATAAGCACTAATGCTGGAATACTTCCTAATATCTCAGTTATACGCATCATAACAGTATCTACTCTAGTTCCTCCATAGAAACCTGCTATAGTACCATATATTATACCAATACTAAAGTCAATAATAAGTGAAGCTAGCGCAATAATTAGAGATACTCTAACTCCAATCCATAATCTAGTCCAGTTATCTAGAGCTAACTTATCTGTACCAAACCAGAAGTAAAGATCTTTAATACCTTGAATAGCATAATAATCGGCATTTATACTAATCATTTCTACTCCATATTCATCTATACTTGTACTCCTTAATTTAAAAGTTCCTGGTCTGTACTTAGAATATTCACTAATTAGTTCCTCATAAGGCAATTCCTTAATTTCATCTGTAGCTAATTCTTTTATCTTAGCTGTCCAAACATCACTATCATTTTTATAAATATCTATAATATTAATTTCATAAGGATGATAAGGTATTCCTAATTTTTCTATTAATTGTTTCTTTTTTAGTGGTTTTCTTAACTCATCAAATTCATCAGTCTTTGGAAGAGTTCCAACAACTAAATCAAATGTTCCTATCTCAATATCAGAATGTCCATCAAATATGCCTAATTTTTCTATTACAGGAATTCTTGGTGGAACATAAGCAATGCTTTTCTTGTTAATTTCTTGTCCACTATCATCAGCTAGGACAGGAGCATGGTCGTATTTGAATACTGTACCATCAGCATTTTTTTGATTAATCGGACTAATTGGTCCAATGATTGCCATAATAATTAGGAAAGTAATTGCATATAATCCAATCATAGATGCTTTATTTTTTTTAAGTCTTCTTCTTGCGTCTTTCCAGAAACTTGAACTTTCTGTAGTTATTTTATCTACATCTGAAAAATCACGTTCTATTAGTTTAAATTTCTCTTTCGAAACTGCCATCTTATACTCCACCTCCCTTTAGTCTAATTCTTGGATCAATAACTCCATATAATAAGTCAATTATTAAAATAACAACAACAAATAAAAAGCTATAGAATAAGTTAACTCCTAGTATTAGGAAATAATCATTAGTGTATACAGCATTAAGCATTAATTTTGATAATCCTGGAACACCAAAAAACATTTCAACAATAAGTGATCCTGTTAACAAACTAACTGTCATAGGTCCTACTATTGTTACTACTGGAATCAAAGCATTTCTAAGTGCATGTCTAAATATTACTTTTGGCTTACTAAGTCCTTTTGCTCGTGCAAGTAAAATATAATCACTACTTAATACTTCAACTAATTCTGAACGCATATATCTCATAGTAGAAGATATAACGAATAAAGATAAGGAAAAAGCTGGTAGTAGTGAAGAATGTAAGGAATCTAACCAAGAAATTCCTCTAGTTGCATCTGTTGGTTGATATAAGAACGGAAACCAACCGTATTTAGCACATAAAGTGTGTTGTAAAAATGCAGCAATAACAAATGATGGAATAGATACTCCAATTACAGCAAGAATAGTTGTAAAATGGTCTAAAACTGTATTTTTATATATCGCTGCTAACGCCCCAAGAAAAATTCCAACAATAACACCAAAGATTAGAGCTATTGTTCCAATTTTTACAGTGTGAGGCAATTTAATTTTTATTAATTTTGTAACAGGTTGATCTTGAAGTTTAAACGAATCTCCCAAATCACCGTGAATTACTCCTTTTAAATATCTTAAATATTGTACAAATGCTGGATCATCTAGTCCATATTTTCTTTTCATTAATTCTTGCTGTGCAGGGGTAATCTTTGGATTGTCAAAAGGTGTACCCGGCATAAGTCGTAACAAGAAGAAATTAATAGTCAAAACAATAAACAAAGTCAAAACTATTAATGCGATTCTTTGCATAGCATAACGAATCATGAATTAACCTCCAATCAATTATTATTACTTTAACGAATTAAAATAGTGATAAACATAAGTTTTGGCAGGAAATCCCTGCCAAAACTAAAATATTGATATAAAATTTTATTTGTTAAATTTTAGTCTTCTAATTTTACCCATTTGTAGATATAATCAGCACCAAATTGTTGTAATTTCATATCTTTTACCTTAGGATTTCTAAGACCTAATCTATTACGTTGGTAAAGTGGAACAACTACTTGATCATCTTCAAGTAAGATTTTCTCTAATTCAACTAATTTTTCAAAACGTTCTTTTGATTTTGCTGGAGCAGTTAATTCTCCTGCCTTAGTTAATTCAATACCTTCATCATATGCTGGGTTAGAGTAATGTCCTCTGTTATAAGCACCACCAGTTACCCACATATCCATGAATGTCATAGCATCTGGGTAGTCTGGACCCCATCCGCCCCAGTTCATAGAGAAATCACCATCTGTTGTTCTCTTTAATTTTTCTGAGAAAGGAAGTACTAACAATTCAACAGTAGTATTTGGTAAAGTTTTTTCTAATTCATCTTTGATATGTGTTCCTACTTTAGCAGCTGTATCTCCTGAATAGATAATACATTCTAAAGTAACATCTTTAACCTTTAACTCATCTAATACTGATTGCCATAATTTCTTAGCTTCTTCTGGATTATATCTGTTATAACCTTGTCCGCCACCATATAACTCTTCTGCTACTTGACGGAATCCTTTTCCATCATGATCTGGACTACTTACAAAATCTTTTGGTAAGAAGAAGTCAACTGGAATAGAACCATTAGCAAAAATTACATCAGTGATATATGATTTATCAATAGCCATATTCATAGCTTTTCTTGCTCTTTTATCTCTTAATACTTTTTTAGTTGGAGTTAATGCACCATTATTAACATTAAGGCTTAAGTAGAATAATGTTGATTCTCCTAATTGAATAGTATCAGGTCTGTTACCATACTTCTCTACGTTTTCACCAGCTAATCCTGTTGAATCAGTTTCGCCGTCTAAGTACATTTGTACAGCTGTATCGTTACTAACACCTTCAATTACACGGTAATCAAGTGCATCTAAATCTACATTTTCAGCATCCCAGTATAATGGGTTTTTAACTAAATAATGTCTTTCTGATAATTTCCACTCTTTGAATATGAAAGCACCATTGTATAATGAACCTTCTACTGATTTTCCATATTTATCTGCTCCAACTTCATTATAGAATTTCTCACTTGCTGGGAAGAAAGAAGCAAATGTCATTAAGTCAAGGAAATATGGAACTGGGTTAGCTAATTCAACTTTTAAAGTATAATCGTCTTCAGCAGTTACAGCTAAAGCATCAATTAATTCATTAAGCTTAGTTTTAGCTTCTTCAAGTGAACCATAATCTTTCTCAATTTTTTCTGTACTCTTAGCAATTGTTTCTTCTAATTCTTTTTTTGCTTCTTCGTATTGTTGTTTTGCAGTAGCGTCATCTGTATCTTCATAATCATCTACACTTAATTTTTCTAAGTCTTTCATTTTTCCTTCAAGTGTAACAAGTCCTACGTTAAGATCAACAGCTTCTGCACCATTTTTGATTGAAGCAGTTTTAATCATAGAAGCATATTGTGCAGCTTCTTTTGGATCTAAAAGTTTTTTCCAAGCGAAAATAAAGTCTTTAGCTGTAAGTTCAGCATATTCTTCGCCATTAACTGTTGCCCACTTAACACCTTTACGCAACTTAAATGTATAAGTAAGACCATCTTCAGAAACCTCGTAGGATTCTGCTATTTCAGGTTGTGGAGTTCCATCTAATCCTAAAATAAATAATCCACTTTTAATATTTCCAAGCTTACGGAATGAAGCAGCGTCAGTAGCTTGCCAAGTTACTAATGATGGTATATTTTCTGCATCAATAAAGTTTAATACCTTATTTTGTTTAGCTGGTTCTTCTGTCTCTTTATCTTTGTCTTTGTCGTCGTTTTCACTTACTGTTTGGTTCTCATCTGGTGTTTTATCCTTATCTGTATCTTTGTTACCACATGCAGCTAGTGAAAAAGTCATAGTCAATACTAATAGTAAAGCTAATAATTTCTTCATAAAAATCCTCCTTCTAAATTTGGTATCCCACCCTAGACATTAATTTTATATGTATCTTTTAAGTCGGGGTTAATTGCAATTTTGAAGTACTTTGATATAAGTCCAACAAAATTATACCTACTTATTATATATTAATTTTAGTTCTTTGTAAAGGACTTGGTAATAGGTTATCATGCTACCGTATTAATCCATCATAGTATTCGGGTAATAAAATGCTAGTGATATTTTATAGTTATTCAGCCATTTATTGTCATTATATAATATGTCCTCTTTAAAAACACTTATTTGTTTTGATTTAATACCTTTGAATTTTATATAATCATTTATCTTCAAAAAACATTTTTTTCATGCTATAATAATTTCTTCAATATGCTATAATATTTTATGCAAGATTCTAATGTAGGAATTTACTGACTTTTGTTACAATTGAGTCATTTTTACAAACACATATATACGGAGGATACTATGAAAAAACATTTAAAAAAACTTCTATTCTTTATTATTTTTATAGGAGGCACTGGCTTATTATTTACTATATTAAACAAAGATGTTAAACTGAGCTTCTTTATGAGCTTTTTAGAAAAAGTATTTTTTATTAATCTATTAGTATTTATTATTACTGGAGTTGTTTTTATTGATGATCAAGGAACTTTTAATGTATTCAAATATTCCTTTAAGCATTTTAGGGCAACTGTTTCCGAGAAATACAAATATAGTATTAAACAAGAGTATTCCATGAAAAGTGATACTGAAATAAAAGAACATCTAAAAAACACTTATTTGTATGCGCAAAAAAAACATAGTAGCACAACAATATATTTCTATTATAGTTGTATATTGCTATTTATTTTTATAATGTATTCAATGATTTCTATTGCGTAATAAAAATAATAATTGGTTGAAAGGAAGAGTTATGGAAATAGAAAAAAAGTATTTAATCAATCTAGAATTATCTGAGCTATCAAAATATAATAACGATAAAATTGTACAAGGCTATATTTCAACAGATCCTGTTATAAGGATAAGGCAGAAAAACCAATCTTTCTATATTACATATAAATCAGAAGGATTGATGATCAGAAATGAATTTGAAGATGAAATTTCACACAAACAATATGAATCATTAAAACCTAAGATTAATTACAACTTAATTAGTAAGAAACGTTACTATATACCAATTTCTGATACTTTAACAGCTGAAGTAGATGTATTTGAAAACCAACTAGAAGGGCTAGTTATGGCTGAAGTTGAGTTTGCTAGTGAAGAAGATGCTAATAATTTTATAGCACCTAATTGGTTCATTAAAGAAGTTACTTATGATCCAATGTTTCAAAATAGTAATCTGTGTAAGCAAAATAATATTAATTTCTTAAAATAACGTAACCATTTTCTTCTATAACATAACAGTTGATAAATGCATATGCGAGTATTCGTATATGCTATTTTTATACTTTTCTTACGATGATGCTATCGTTATCTGTATTAAAAACCTTCTACTATAATAAATATAAACTTCCGCTCCGAATGATATAGGGTAATATTCCGTCAGCAAATTAAACGTCCATGTTTAAACTGCTGACCTCGCCGTCCGTGGCTCGTGCTCCATATTACCCTATATCATTCTACGCTAGGCTAGTGGTAGTTTTCGTTACATTATGTACATATAAGATAATATTGAGATCCAAAGATTCTATTTCTACTATTAACAAAGAGCCACAATTTATGACAACAAAAAAACACTTGATATAATCAAGTGTTTTTCGTAGTGCGGATGAAGGGAGTCGAACCCCCACGCCGCGAGGCGCTAGATCCTAAGTCTAGTGCGTCTGCCAATTCCGCCACATCCGCTTAGCAGTAATTTTACCTTAATCATAATATACTAATTTGTATGATATGTCAAGTAAAATTTTCATTTTTTTTGCTTGAATGTTTTCAAGCAATGAGCCACCCGGGACTCGAACCCGGGACACCTTGATTAAAAGTCAAGTGCTCTAGCCGACTGAGCTAGTGGCCCATAAACTGGGTAGGCAGGATTCGAACCTACGCATACTAGAGTCAAAGTCTAGTGCCTTACCGCTTGGCGACTACCCA
>JAOARM010000013.1 GCA_025210515.1 Vallitalea sp.
AGAGCAAACAAATCTATTGGCATTAAATGCTGCAATTGAAGCGGCAAGAGCAGGTGAAGCAGGAAAAGGTTTTTCAGTAGTAGCAGAAGAAATAAGAAAGCTTGCAGAACAATCTACTTATTCAACTAAAGAAATTGACTTTGTAGTTAATGAATTAGTTATGAATTCTTCAGGAGCAGTTAAGAAGATGGAAGAAGTAAAAGAAGTAGTTGAAAAACAAATTCTAAGTGTAAAAGAAACAGAAGAAAAATATAATGAAATCTCAGGAGCAGTTAATTCTACAGAAGTTTCAATTGAAAGAATGAGTACCTCTGTTGAAGAAATGGAAAATAGAAAATCTATTATTCTCGATATTATTCAATCACTATCTGCCATAGCAGAGGAAAATGCTGCTGGTACAGAAGAAGCATCTGCATCTACGGAAGAACAATCAGTTTCTATAGAAGAAATGGCTAATTCTAGTAGCAATCTCGCAGAGTTAGCTATGGAATTACAGAAAACTATAACTAAGTTTAAGATATAAGATATTTGAAGGTTAACTTATGATTTAGATAAAAACAAACAAAAAAAAGATGTAGTGAAACGAAGAAAAACCTAAGATTTACTGCAAAATTATATATTTTCTTGATATAATAGTTGATTTAACAGTAGTAATACACAACTAAATATAGTTAAATATTAAAATTATAAAATTGTTTATTAACATTATTATAGTAAAAAATAAGTATTTTGAAGAATACTTATTTTTTTTGTGCGTTATAATGTTAATATTATTTTATAATGAATATTTACATTGTATATAATGAATAATGTTGGATTATGTAGTATAAAATGTTATAATACTATACATGCGCATAATATAACAAAAAAATAAAAAAATAGAAGAATTAAGTTGAATAATGCATTTATAATTATCATAAATAATTTTAAAAAGAGGAAGATAGTTATGAGTAAGGTTGGAAATACACTAAAAATGCTTATCCTGCTAAAGAGTAGGGGAAAGATGAAAATAAGTGAATTATCAAGAGAGCTAGAAGTTGATAGAAGACAAATTATTAGGTACAAAGAAGATCTTGAACAGGCTGGAATATATATAACTTCAATATCGGGAAGGTATGGAGGATATTATATAGAAGATAAAGATTATTTATTAGGTTTGTATTTAACTGACGAAGAATATAATTCTTTACTTATGGCACAAAATCAACTTAAATATGAAGAGTTTCTTTTTTATGAAGATTTTAAGATGATTGTTGATAAGCTAAATATAGTTAAAGAAAGAGAAGGTGACTTTCAAACAGATTATTATATTAAAGGATTTAAAACTAATTTTGATTATAACAAAGAAAGAAAAATTTGGATTGATATAAATGCAGCCACAATAATGAGTAAGAAAATTAAAATTATGTACAGCTCGTTAAAAAATCAAATGACAGAAAGAATAGTTAGACCATATGGTATCTTTCAATATAAAGGCTCACTTTACTTTGTTGCATTCTGTGAATATAGAGAAGAAATAAGACAGTTTAAAATTTCACGTATTAAAGAATATGAAATTCTTGAAAATAAGTTTCAAAAAGATACAAGTTTTAATATCAAACAATATATGAAAAACAGTATTGGTATATTCAAAGATGGACAAGTTGATCTAAAGCTGAAAATATATTATCCTTCTGCACAAATAGTAAAAGAAAAAATATGGGTTGAAGATCAGAAGATTACAGATATCAAAGATTATATAATCTTTGAGGCAAAGATGAGTGGACTTACTGAAATTAAAAGTTGGATATTGAGCATGGGGAGTGATGTTGAGATTATAGAACCATATGAATTTAAGGAGGACATGAAAAAAGAATTGAAGGAGATGATTAAAATATATAACTTATAAAAAAAGTTAGAAAAATTTATTTTATTTACATTCCTTACAAAATAAGTCATGGAATAATAGTATAATTTGTACATAACATATTTAATATCAACTTGTATTGTTTGCATTTCCATGAAAGGAGGTGATAGTTATGAGAATTAGCTGTGAATATAAAACAGATAAATTTCCATTAGCATACCATATGTTTGGAGTTAGCCTTATAAAAGAAGCATTAATGAAAGTAGATAAAGAGTACTATAATAATCTTTATAAGTATAACAATATAAAATCCAATAAGAGTACAAAAGATTTTTGCTTCTCCGTATATATGCAAGGCTATGAAAAAAAAGAAGATATATTTCTTATCAAAGATAAAGTAATTTTTAATTTCAGTTCTCCTAACTACGAATTCATGGTTAACTTATATAATGGATTATTGGAAATAGAAGCTTTTCGCTATAAAGAGTTTAATCTCAACAAAGTTAAGATTAATTTAGTTAAGGAAAAAAGCATTAATAATGAAGTAGTAACATTTAGAACACTATCTCCAATCCACATTAAAGATAAGAATAATATAGCTTTAGATATTAATGATGATAATTTTGTTAAAGAACTTAATTATATAGCTAATAAAACTCTTGAAAACTATAGAGGATTTGGTTTGAAAAAAGAATTAAAATTCATACCATCAATAAATATGAAAAAAAGAGTTGTCAAACAAGATATAAGAACGTTTAAAGATAAAACAAACAAGCCTTATTATTATGTTAATAGTTATGTTGGTGAATTTCAACTAGAAGGTAATATTAATGACTTAAAAGAGATATATTTGCTAGGACTTGGCTTTAAGCTAGGGCAAGGTTTTGGGATGATTGAAGTTGTTAGGTAGGAGATGATAAAAATAGGTGCTATAAAACTTGAGTTGTCAGATTGGTTGTATAATGCAGGGGTAGTTGGTCTTGCTAAAATATTAGAGACTTCAGGTGATACAATAAAAAAAGTTGGAAATGTGTTAGAATTTAATGAAGAAGCACTTCAAGATTTTGAAGAGAAATATTTTAATTACTTTATTGATAAATACAAACCTTTTACCTCCTGGCAGAGAATTATTTCTTTTGAAGATGAAATTAATAGTTTTGAGGAAAATACTTTAAATGATGCTTTTATTAATAAATTAAACGATTATATTGAGTATACAAAAACTAAACTTAAAAGTGCAAGTTATAAGAGTGGTTATGCAATTATTGATGATAATGAAATTGATTTATTGAATGAAGAAAAGAAACTAAAGAAGATAAAAAAGAGTAAAAAACAACTTATTTCGGATTTAGTTCCTATGATAAAAGAGCAATTAAAATATATACAAGCTATAATTAGTTATCTAAAAAGAGATGATGTAAAAAAAATAATACTTGCCAAAAATATTATTTATGATGTAATAGCAAAGTTTTGGTCAGATGTAAGTTTCTTAAATAAGAACAATAGTAAGAATAATATGTACGAGGAATATAAATCATACTTTACTTCTAATATTATGACCTATTTAAAAGATGAAAAACACAAATATAAATATCAGTGTTTTAGCTGTGATGCTCCTATTTCAAAATTATCAAAACCAGCTTCTTATGATTTAACGTGGGTAAATAAAATGGGAGTAGATATGTCAAGGAAGACATCCCACTTTTGGAATTTTTATGGTGATTCATTTATATGTCCTATATGTAATTTAGTATATTCTTGCATACCTGCAGGATTTACTGTTATTAGGAATAGAGGAATATTTATAAATGAAAATAACTCTATGGAAAATATGATAAAAGTTAATAATACGTCTATTAATAATAATACAAGTTTTGAAGAACTTGAGGAGAAAAGTTATTTTAAAATAGCAGATAGTATTAAGCAGAGTGAAATAGAAAGAGCTTCAAAAGAAATTGATAATATTCAAATTGTTAAGCTGGATAGTCGAAATGATAGAAGACCATATACATTTAATATACTTTCAAAAAAGAAATTACATATTATAGTCAATCATAGAAAAAGGTTAAGAGCATTGGTAAATGCCACAGTTAAAGTTAGTTCAAATGATTACATAAATCTTTATAGAGAAGTTATTGGAAGACTTTATAATAATAAAAATCAGTTTGATATTATTAATAAACTTTTAATTTTGAATTTAGACGGAAAATTCAATAGGCTGGGATATGTTAAATCAATTATAAACATAAACAATGATTTTATAGGAGGTATTATGGGAAAACAAAGTGTTTATTATAAAGATATAGATAAAATTCAGCAGTTAGGATATGAATTAAGAAACATATATGAAATTAAGAAAGCTGATAATAAGATTAGCGGAATATGTTATAGACTTCTAAATGCTTTAAAAACAAAAAATCAGAATAGATTTATGGATACATTAATAAATGCTTATATGTATGGAGGAAAGCAAATTCCTGTTATACTGCTTGATGCATTAAAAGGTGATGATAAACTCCAGACTGTAGGCTATGCTTTTATACTTGGATTACAGGGAGAAAGTGGAAAATTAAACTTAGGTAAGGAGGAAAAAGGTAATGAATAAGAAGGGTTTAACGGCTACATTTATATTTGAAGCTGAAAGTGCAAACTATGGTGAAGGTGTAGGAAATGTAACATCCTTGAAGAAAATATCAAGAGAAACAGGGGAAAGCTATAGCTATATTTCAAGACAAGCTATAAGATACAATATTATTAATCAAATGGGTAATGATAATACACCTTTAGATGTTGATGGTTCTGTTATACAATTTGCTCCAGAAGCTACTATCAAAGATTATGCAGAAATTGATCTGTTTGGATATATGAAAACTAAGAAACCTACAAAAACTCGTTCAGCAGTAGTAAGACTTTCTAATGCTGTGTCTTTAGAGAGCTTTAATGCAGATTTAGATTTCTTAACTAATAAAGGATTGCTAGATAGATACAATTCGCAAGGAAAAGAACTCAAAGATGGTGGAAATATCGCTCAAAGTGAAATACATAAGTCTTACTATGCATATACAATTACTATTGATTTGGATAAAGTGGGAATAGACAATAATGATGATATTGAAGTAGACAATAATATAAAAGAAGATAGAGTTAATAGATTACTAGATACTGTGAAATTTTTATATAGAGATATAAAAGGAAGAAGAGAAAATCTCAGTCCTATATTTGCAATTGGTGGAGTTTATGATATTAAAAATCCTTTCTTTGAAAATAAAGTTAAAATAAATAATAATAGTATTAAAGTTAATACAATAAAAGATATCCTTGAACTTGATGATAATATAATAGATAACACTTATGTTGGTTTAATAAAAGGGATATTTAATAATGATAGTGAAATTGAAAAAGAGTTAAGTTCAGTAAGCATGAGCGAATTCTTCGGTAATATTAAGAAAAAGGTAAGTAAATATTATATAGAAGAAGCTAAGTAGGTGAGAATATGAAAGCAATAAGAATAGAATTATATCAAAATTTAGTGAATTATAAAAAGCCTACTAGTTTTCAACTAAAAGAAACTTATCCATTACCTCCATATTCTACTGTTAATGGAATGATTCATTATACATGTGGTTTTGAGGAATATAATGATATGAAAATAAGTATACAAGGTACTTATAATTCTAAAGTAAATGATTTGTATACAAGATATGAATTTGCAGGAGCTGGATATGAGAAACAACGACATAATATAATGCTGAAAGGGAAAGAAGTAAATAAAAAAACAGGCAAAGAAGTAGAAAAATATTATGGAGCTATAAGAGGTGTATCTACATCAGAACTGCTTGTAGATGTAAAGCTTATAATTCATATTAAACCTACTGACGAAAAACTCATTCAAGTAATATATAAAGCATTTAAAAGCCCACAAGAATATATTTCTCTTGGAAGAAGAGAAGATATAGTAAGAATTGATAATGTAAAAATAGTAGATATTGAAGAAAAATATTTAGATGATACAAATCTGAAGCTTAATTATGATGCATATATATCTGTTAATATGTTTGGTGATGATGAGTTCAAATCAAATTCGACTGTATATAAATTAAATAGGTACTATGATTTAGTGGAAGTAAAGAAAAATACATTTATAAGAAAGTGGAAGAAAGTCAGTGTAATTCATGCAGTTAAAGAAAAAGATTTTTTATATGCAGATGCGGAATTTACTTTTGATTCTGACAGCAATATACCTGTATTTTTTGTTTGAGATAGGGTGCATAACCCTATCTTTTCTAAAGAAACTCAGATAAATTATTTTGCAAGAAAGGATAATTATATGAATAAATTTCTAGCAAAAACATATCCAAGAGAAACAATAGCAGAGCATACGCTATGTTTGATTAATAGAATGGAAACACTAAAAAAATTATATCCTAATATTCCTTATCTTGATTGGGAATTATTAAAACTTGCTTGTATGTATCATGATCTTGGAAAAATGAATTCAAAATTTCAAAATAAACTACTTAATAAATTAGGTGAAAAAGAAATCGAAGATATAATTAAAGATTCAAAAGAAATACCACACGGATATTTAAGCCCTGCATTTTTACCATTAAGAGAACTAAAGAAAAAATATAAGGGAAATAGAGATAAATTAAGGATTTTATATCAAAGTATCTATTATCACCATAATAGAGAGAAAATATATGATTTTACTCTAATTGAAGATGCAATAGAAAAAGACTTAAAAAGACACTGGCAGTATTTTAATGATTTAGACATTAATAGAGAAGAAAAATTATATAAAAGTTATCTAAAATATATTGATGATAAGAATAGATTTTCAAGAAGTGATGATGAAGATAATAATAGTTATTACGAATATGTGATTACAAAAGGAATATTGAATAGATTAGACTATGCTGGCAGTGCTCATATCAATGTAGAAGAAGAAAATAAAGATTTATACAAGAGAACAATTAATTCAATAATAGAAAAAGGATATAAACTAAATGAACTTCAAGTATATATTAATAATAATTTGGAACAGAACAATATAATTAGAGCTTCAACAGGTATTGGCAAAACAGAAGCAGCTTTAATCTGGATTGGGGATAACAAGGGATTTTTCACATTACCATTAAGAGTATCTATTAATGCAATATATGACAGAATAAGAGACGAAGAAAACATAGGCTTTCAAAATACTGCATTGCTACACTCTGATACTTTTAGAGAATATTTAAAAAGAGGTAATAAAGATAAAATAAAAAACAATCAAATTATAGATATGGATTATTATGAAAAAACTAAGCAGTTTTCTATGCCCTTAACAATATGTACACTGGATCAACTTTTAGATTTTATTTTCAAATATGAGGGGTATGAATTGAAGTTGGCAACATTATCTTATTCAAAATTAGTCATTGATGAAATTCAAATGTATTCTCCAGATATGCTTGGATATTTAATTGTAGCACTAAAATATATAACAGAAGCAGGTGGGAGATTTACAATACTTACAGCTACTTTACCACGAATTATCGTAGATTTTATGAAAAAAGAAAATATTCCATTTAAAGAATCTATAACTTTTTGTAAGAAAAATGAAAAAGGAGAACCACAGTTAAGACACAAAGTAGAGGTATTAGAAGAGTATATTAATATTAATCATATTAAAGAGAATTATAAAGATAAAAAAGTTCTTATCATAGTGAATACAGTAAGACAAGCTCAAAAAATATATAATGATCTTATTAATGAAGAACTTAATACACCTATTAAAATGTTTCATAGCAGATTTATTAAGAAAGACAGAAGCTTGAAAGAAGATGAAATATTTAAGATGGGACAGAGGAAATGTAAAGATACAGGAATATGGGTAACGACACAAGTTGTTGAAGCAAGCTTAGATATTGATTTTGATGTATTATATACAGAGCTATCGGAAATATCAGGACTACTTCAGAGAATGGGTAGGGTGTATAGAGGAAGAGATTTAGATAGTGATAATACTAATGTATATGTATATATTGGTAAAGATAAACCTACTTCTGGTATAAGAAACGATGAACGAAGTATAGTTGATATAGATATCTTTAATTATTCTAAAGAAGCAGTGAAGGGGATAAATGGAGAGAAAATTGATGAAGAGAAAAAAATGCAACTTGTAGAAATGGTATATACTGAAAAAAACTTAAAGGATTCTTCCTATTATAAGAAAATGAATGATGCTATTATATGGGCTAAAAATATAAAAGAATATGAATTACATAGAAATGAAGCAAGGCTTAGAAATATTGTAACATATCCTATTTTACCTAAATGTGTATATGAATTAAATGATGATAATGATAGAATTAATTTTGCTTTAAACAAAATAGTAAAATATAAAATCCAGATGAAAGAAGAAAAGGATAAGATAAAATTACAAAATTTATACGTTAAGATTCAGAAAGAAAAATATAAAATAAAAGATTATACAGTAGATATACCTGGATATATGTTTGAAACAGCTAAAAAAAATAATAAGATTGTTGAGGTAATAGAACTTGATAAATTTAATAATATACCTATTGTAAATATTGATTATACCTCTGAAAATGGATTAGGGAAAATTACAAATAAAAGCGAGTTTGATGAAGATTTACAATTTATCTAGGTGGTGATATTATAAAATTCCAATTAGAAAAATTTAAAACACAAGGAGTAAAAGTAAACTACTATTATGTATGCAAAAGAAAGCTATGGTTATTCTCAAAAGGAATAGCAATGGAAGGAACAAGCGATAGGGTACTAAGTGGAAAATTAGTTCACGAGGATTCATATAAGAGAAAAAATAAAGAAATACTAATAGATGATATATTGAAATTAGATATACTAGATAAAGATTATGTAAGAGAAGTTAAAATAAGTAGTAAGCTTACAGAACCCGATAAAATGCAATTATATTATTATCTGTTCTATCTAAAAAACATAGGAATTTATAAGAAAGGTTCAATAAATTATGTAAAAGAAAAAAAGGTAGAAATAATTGAACTTACACCAGAGATAGAAGATAAGATAATTAATACATTAATAGATATAAAAAGAATTACTTGTGATAATAAGCCTCCAAAATTGAATAGATTACCTTACTGTACTAAATGTGCATATTATGAATTTTGTTTTGTGAAAGAAGATGATATATAATGGATAGAGATTACTATATATTTAGTAGTGGGCGATTAAAGAGAAAAGACAATACAATATATTTTATAGATGAACAAGGAAGTAAAAGATCATTACCTATTGAACAAACAAGTAAAATTCATATTTTTGGAGAAGTAGATTTTAATACTAAGCTTCTTAACTATTTATCTCAATATGGTCTAATGCTTAATATTTATAATTATTATGGATTTTATTCTGGAACGTATTATACAAGAAAAAAGAATGTATCTGGTTTTTTGATTGTTAATCAAGCTATGCATTATAATTATGATGATAAAAGGCTATATTTGGCAAAACAATTTATTGATAGTGCGGTTCATCATATATTAAGAAATCTAAGAAATTATAAGGATACTGGAAACTACATAGAAAAAATACAAGTGGAAAGAGAAAAAGTATTAAATGTAAATTATATAGATGAATTAATGGGAGCCGAAGGAAGAATAAGGAAAATATATTATCAAGCATTTAATATTATTCTAAAAAATGGATTTGAGTTTAAAAAAAGAGAGAAACGTCCCCCTACAGACCCAATAAATGCTTTGATTTCTTTTGGTAATAGCCTAATGTATACAACAGTATTAGGAGAAATATATAAAACACAGCTTGACCCAACAATCAGTTTTCTACACCAGCCTTCAACAAAAAGATTTTCACTTAGCTTAGACATTGCTGAGATATTTAAACCGTTAATAATTGACCCTATAATCTTTAGCTTAATCAATAATAGAAGAATAAAATCTCAAGATTTTGATATTGAAGAAGGTATATGCTTTCTTAATGAAGATGGAAGAAAGAAATTTATTTCTGAATATGAAAAGAAGCTAGTAGTCACTATTAAACATAGATCATTAAAAAGAAAAGTTTCTTATAGAATGTTCATAAGACTTGAATGCTATAAGTTAATTAAACACTTTATTGATGATAAGAGATATAAACCACTTAAAGCATGGTGGTAAATATAATTTTTTATTATATAGTATCAAATAATTGAAATCAATGATATAATGGTGGTGGCATTTTGTTTGTGATTATAACCTATGATATAGAAGATAAGAGAATAAATAAAGTAAGAAAAACTCTTAAAAAATATTTAACATGGACTCAAAATTCAGTATTTGAGGGTGAGATAACAGAGGGAAAACTACATAAGTGTTTATCAGAGATTAATAAACTAATAGACAAGAAAACAGACTCTATATATGTATATAGAGTAAAAATATCCAAGAACATCAAAAAAGATGTTATTGGTATAGAAAAGAATTTTAATGAGTTATTTTTATAAAAGTGCAGTAATGCAAACAAATGTTCTTGATGTGTTAAAGCCTTGAATTTACTAGCTTTTAAGGTCATTTGATATGATTTAATAAAACAACACTAAAGGTTCACTGCAAAATCAATGATTATTGTAATTTCAATAATCTCTTAACACTAGTAATATCAATGGTTTAAGGAATATGTTTTTTGGGGGTTTTATATTAACTACGTGAGATGTAAATTTCATTAGGGTGGTGGGATAATGTTTTACGATAAAGAGTTTTATATTAACTACGTGAGATGTAAATGACTGGATTCCTGATTGGGCAGGAGGGGGGCAATCTTGTTTTATATTAACTACGTGAGATGTAAATTAGCAAGATGTTCAGTTGATGGTTCTAAGCTATGGTTTGTTTTATATTAACTACGTGAGATGTAAATTTGATTACATAATCATTTTTAGAGATTAACATATCGTTTTATATTAACTACGTGAGATGTAAATAAGGCAGGTACAAAACTTTTGAACTGGCTTACTGACAGTTTTATATTAACTACGTGAGATGTAAATATAAATGATAGTAAAGAAGATGCATATAGAAGAAGGTTTTATATTAACTACGTGAGATGTAAATCTACAACACCAAATTTAAAAGCTGGTAAACCTTATAGTTTTATATTAACTACGTGAGATGTAAATATTATTAAGTCCATCTTAGATATGCACAGCATCAATGTTTTATATTAACTACGTGAGATGTAAATTGATGATGGTGGCACATTTGGTAAAGAGAATGCTATAGTTTTATATTAACTACGTGAGATGTAAATCTGACTACCTGTTAGGAAATTCTAATAATTCCGAAACGTTTTATATTAACTACGTGAGATGTAAATGTTAAGTCTTTAGAATTACTCATATCGCTCCAACTCCGTTTTATATTAACTACGTGAGATGTAAATTAAAAACTGTATGACCAATTTTCTTTTCCATTTCCATGTTTTATATTAACTACGTGAGATGTAAATAAACTAAGCTTTACTATTTATATAATATTTTCTATGTTTTATATTAACTACGTGAGATGTAAATTGCTATGTACTCTCTGTAATTTTTCTTGTTGTTTTGGTTTTATATTAACTACGTGAGATGTAAATGAGACAATCTATTATTACAAAAGCTCTGCATATGCAAGTTTTATATTAACTACGTGAGATGTAAATAGGCTTAAATTATTGAATAATAGACGTGAAATACGTGTTTTATATTAACTACGTGAGATGTAAATGGAGAACAAGAAGAACAAGAAGAAACAACTATCTCGTTTTATATTAACTACGTGAGATGTAAATATATAAGCTAGATAATAATAAGCAGGTTAAAAATACGTTTTATATTAACTACGTGAGATGTAAATTATTTTCTAACAAGATCATTTCTAGCTTCGTACTTAGTTTTATATTAACTACGTGAGATGTAAATTGAAGTATTTGCTTACATACACAACTCCTATTCTCCCGTTTTATATTAACTACGTGAGATGTAAATCGTTAACTATAAAGTCACCGTCAAATTTACTTCCATGTTTTATATTAACTACGTGAGATGTAAATTAGTAATAATAATATTATTATTCTTTACATTCTTGGTTTTATATTAACTACGTGAGATGTAAATAAAAACAATAAAAAAGATTTGGAAGTATGACGGAGGTTTTATATTAACTACGTGAGATGTAAATGCCAGAAGAACAGGAATAAAGTAATCTGTATCCTTAGTTTTATATTAACTACGTGAGATGTAAATTTTTCTAACTTAGCATTATATGGTTTTGCATTATCAGTTTTATATTAACTACGTGAGATGTAAATTTGAAATTCTTTGTCATAAAAATCATCGTCTAGCTTTGTTTTATATTAACTACGTGAGATGTAAATCTAACATTGGCAATAATCTTGTTAATAATGGCATAAAGTTTTATATTAACTACGTGAGATGTAAATTGATAAAATAGTGGGTTATAAAGATGATGGTCAACAGTTTTATATTAACTACGTGAGATGTAAATACTATCAGTTATTACGTAGCAGATGATAAGGTAGCTGGTTTTATATTAACTACGTGAGATGTAAATTTTTGTGAGCTGTGGTTAATTGATAATAAAACACAAGTTTTATATTAACTACGTGAGATGTAAATCAAGGAGTTGGTAAGTACAATGACGGCAGACCGACAGGTTTTATATTAACTACGTGAGATGTAAATAATAATTATTTGCAAAAAAATATATATCAATTCACGTTTTATATTAACTACGTGAGATGTAAATATTAATTGTTATGTGCTATCTGATGCATTTGGAGAAGGTTTTATATTAACTACGTGAGATGTAAATTCAAGCAAGTGACAGATACTATTATTCGTGATCTAAAGTTTTATATTAACTACGTGAGATGTAAATTTTATTACTATCTTCTGCATTAAATCACCTCTATCGTGTTTTATATTAACTACGTGAGATGTAAATACACAATAGCCAAAATATAATATATCCCAATCTATCCGTTTTATATTAACTACGTGAGATGTAAATTTAGCGTAAGTGTAAACACCCACACCTTGCAATTTATCGTCTTCCAAGAGTCTTAATCTCTGTTTTATTCTTGTTTTATATTAACTACGTGAAATGTAAATAAAGAAAATAAAGACTATGTTGTATTTATAATTGATGTTTTATATTAACTACGTGAGATGTAAATAAAACTAATTCTAAGAGCACAAGTAAAGCTAGTATAACTATAAATTCAACATTATTTGTAAAATAAATTATGATAAAACTAAATAAAATCTAAGTCAATTCCTTCACAATCTCATTAACAGATAAATACAGATTTCCAAGTTCTGGTTTTGATATAAGAGAACCTATTAACCTCATATTACTGTCTTTTTGTCTATTGAACAATTCTTCATAAAAATCTTCAGTCAGTTTTTTATTCTCTACATGAGGAAATATATCCCATTGTTTCACAGTAATTAATCGTTTAATATCAATACCTGTATGACATAAATCATTAGTAATATTATCAATGATTTTGTTATTAGCTATTCCATAAGCATAAGCTACTAATATTGTTTTATGATTATGTCTTGAAGTATGAAAACATTGGATTTTTCCTTTTTTACCAAGATTAGTTTTATAGTATGTTGTAGTCAGTTTTTTATTAGTTACTTCAAAAGCACATGAAATAAAAGGATTAGTTATAACTTTTTCCATGAATTTATTATAAAATTGATTTTTAATAACGCCTATTGGTAGCTTAGTAGCAATAAGAACTTTATCAAAACTCTCTGAATTATAGATAGTATCAACAATAACTTTATTGTCTTTTATATCTATATTGGTAACTTCAAGTGATAATCTAATATCAGATACTTTTTTACTTAATTTATGAATAAGTTCCGTTGTTCCTTTTTTAATAAATAACAGTTTCTTGCCTTGGATAAACGTATATATAGTATTAATATTAAATGTTTTAAAAGCATAGTAAGCTTGTACATCTTCAATATTGCCAAAGCCAAAAGATGATAAATATGGCTCTATAACATGATGAACTATATTAAGATTATTATTTTTTAGAAAAGTTTTGAGAGGTACTAATAAATCTTTATGAATATTACCGTAGTTAGTACCTTGGAGAATAGGAGTATATCTATCAAGAATTACACGTAGTCTATTAAGTTCCTCTATTAACAAAGAAATTTCGTCACTTAACATATGCTCTACATTATTATAGTTGTCATCAATATAATTTCTATATATAAAACGTTCCGTATAATCAATTTGTAGTTCGATTAATAATTCTTTAATAGATTTAGAAAAAAGCACAGTAGTTCCCAATTCTATATTTTCATTAATACTGGCAATAGTTCTGCAATGACCACCTAAATACTCCTGTTTTTCATATACAGTAACGTCAATACCTTCTTTTTCTAATAAATAAGCTGCAAGCATTCCGCTAAATCCTGCTCCTATAATTGCTACTTTCATCACAAGCTCCTTATAATTAGTATTGTCTATCTATATATGCCCATATAGGCAGAATAAGCTTTGAGTTAGTTAATTTGTTGTGATATTCAACAGGTGAACAGTAAACTAAATCATATAAATATTGGTTATTAATATTATGATTTTTAATATGCTGTTGCAATTTAGTTCTAAGATCTGCAAGAGGCATACCTTCATTAATTAATGGAAGTAAGACAGTTATGGAGTCCTTTGTATATTGAGAACGAAGATTATAAAATCTGTCTATGTTATTATTATCTGATAATATATGTATATCAACGTCAAATCCACTATCATTCAAAATTACGTTTAATTTTGATGAAAAATCTTTGCCAAAATATTTTGTTAACTTGGAATAATCGAAGAAACATAGATACTTGGCATTCATACTTAATGTTAGTGCAACAGGTAAAGCTACAGCAGTCAATAAATCTTCAAAACATTCATAGCAAAAAGATGTATATAATCTAGAACAAGCTATTCTACTTTTTAAATCCAGTAGTGTATATTCATATAGATTACCAATGTTATCAAAATAACCATAATCTGTAATCCAGAAGCTCCAGCATTCACCACTGTTAAGTTCATTAATGCTTGGAATTGTTTCTACTTGTTTTTTCTCTCTTTTTCTTGCGAAGGAAATACGACTTTCCTTATTAGTAAGATTATGTCTTTTCATTACATTAAATACAGCTGATTCACTAATATAGTAATCAATTTCTTCTAGAAGATACTTTATAGCTCTTGGACCGTAATGAGGATATGTTTTTATAAGATTAAATATTGCTTTTTCAATTATATGATTAGTTTTATTAGGAGGAACAAAATTTTTCTTAATATCTTCCAAACCTTCCATGCCAAGGGATTGATATCTTTTTAACCATTTATAATAAATTGTTCTTGATATATTGTATTTTTGGCATGTAGAACTTATTCCATTTTTTTGTCCTTCTGTAATTATTTGAAATTTTAAATCTTTTTGCATAGCAATCTCCAATACTCTTATTAGCAAATAGATATTTTAATATAATTTTATTTTAACATTGTAGAATGTTAAATTCAATATAGAAACAATAGACATAATAAATGAATTTAAAGAAAATTTACTTTGGGTTAGTGTTTACAATTATTTAAGTAGTATTAATAAAATATTGACAAAATATTTGTTATAAACACTTAATTAGAAATCTGTAAACAGATAGGTAAAGTAGATATTAGATCAAGTTATAAAAGGTGCAATGATTGTTAAGCTTTTATCAATTTGATATAATTGACATATATTAGACGGAAAGTAAATATATTATGTGTAAAATACACAATAAATATTTTTATTTACTAATCTAACAATGATTACAATATGGAGGTATATTATGTCTAAGAACATGAAGAAAACAGATTTTAACATGTCCAAAATTTACGATTTTGCTTTGACGTGGGGTGATGTTGGGGATAGAGAATATAGACAAGAAGTTCTTGATCTGGCTAACAAAATCGCAAGAGTGAAAGCTGGAAGTAAAAGAGAATGTGTTCCATTTGGCCCTGAATACTGCATACTTGAAACTGTACTTGATGAATATCAAGCAAAATTAGCTATGCATATTGAGTTTCGTGAGAAGAGAAGTGCACAAGATATTGCAACAGCTTCAGGAGAACCTCTTGATAAGGTTACAGAGACACTAGAATATATTGCATGGACAGGGCTTGCATTTGTTAATAACATTAACGGCGTTGATGTATACTGGCAAGATATCTATGTTCCAGGGCATATGGAGATGATAGTAAATAACAAAGAGCTTGTTGCAAAATATCCAGAAATAGGAGAGGCATTTTATTATTTCGGTAGAAAAAAAGGCCCAATGGCAGCAGGAATTATGCCAATAGGCGGTGGACCAATGCGTGTAATCCCTATTGAGAGAGCTATTGACGGTAATACAAAAAGAGCATCTTATGAAGAAGTTTCAAAACATTTGAATGAAGCAACTGTTTTCTCTGTATCTGATTGTTCATGTAGAACATCACGTGAAGCAATGGGAGAAGGTTGTGGTCACTTAAAAGAAGATATGTGTATTCAATTAGGTCACGCAGCTGAATATTATATTAGAACTGGACGTGGAAGAGAGATTACAAGAGAAGAAGCATTTGAAATCATTAGAAAAGCAGAGGACAATGGTTTAATGCATTCTATACCTAATTATGACGGTCCAGGACATACTCATGCAATTTGTAATTGTTGTGGATGTGGTTGTTATGCTATGAGACTTGCAAACGAGTTTGTTAATGGTGATATAGTTAGATCAAATTATAAAGCAGTTGTAGATGAAGAAAAATGTGTAGCCTGTGGTGAATGTGTAGAATCTTGTCCAACAAATGCTCTTCGTTTAGGACAAAAACTATGTTCAACTAAACCTATTGATGAGGTTATAACAAAAGTAACTCCTAGAAATACTGAGTGGACAGAAGATAAATTAAATAGAGATTACAGAACTAATAGAAAAAATACGCTAGATTCAGGAACTGCACCTTGTATTACAAAATGCCCAGCTCATATACCAGTACAAGGATATATTAAGCTTGCAGCACAAGGTAAATATACAGAAGCACTAGAACTTATTAAAAAACATAATCCTTTACCAGCAGTGTGTGGACGTGTCTGTCCAAGGCTTTGCGAGGAAGACTGTACTCGTGGTGAAGTGGATGAAGCTGTTGCAGTTGATGATATTAAGAAGTTTATTGCACAAAAAGATTTAGAAAGCGATAAGAGATATATTCCAAGAATTAGGCATAATTATAGCGATAAAAAAATAGCTATTATAGGAGGAGGACCTACAGGACTTACATGTGCATACGATTTAGCAATTGATGGTTATGACATTACTGTATTTGAAAAACAAGAACGACTTGGAGGTATGTTAACTCTTGGTATTCCATCATATAGACTAGAAAAAGACGTTATAGAAGCTGAAATAGACGTAATAAGACAAATGGGTGTCAAATTCAAAACAGGAGTAGAAGTTGGCAAAGATATTACTATTGAGAAACTAAGAAATCAAGGATATAATGCGTTCTACGTTGCTATTGGTGCTGGAGCAGGTAGAAAAATCGGTATTGAAGGGGAAGATGCTACTGAGGTAATTAGTGGTGTAGAATTTCTAAGAACTATTAACTTAGGAAATAAACCAGAAGTAAAAGGTAAAGTTGTTGTTATTGGTGGAGGGAACGTTGCTATTGACGTTGCTAGGTCATCAGCAAGACTTGATGATGTTACTTCAACTGATATATTCTGTCTTGAATCAAGAGAAATAATGCCTGCTCACGATGAAGAAGTAAAAGAGGCATTGGAAGAAGAAGTAAATATTAACAATTCTTGGGGTCCAGTAAAAGTCGTTACAGAAAATGGTAAAGTAACAGGTATTGAATTTAAAAGATGTTTATCTGTATTTGACGAAGATGGAAGATTCAATCCTAAGTATGACGAGAAAGATACTAAAGTAGTTGAATGTGATTACATATTATTATCAGTAGGTCAAACATATGACTATGGAAATTTATTTGCTGGTGAATCAGTGGAGCTTACAAACAGAAAAACTATTAAAGTTGACCCTATAACTCTTCAAACAACTGTAGACGATATATTTGCAGGTGGTGATGTAGCAAGCGGACCTAGATTAGCTATTGATGCAATAGCCGCAGGGAAAGAAGCAGCTATTTCAATACATAGATTTGTTCAACACGGTCAGTCATTAGTATTTGGTAGAGATAATCATTCTTACATAATGTTAGATAAGCAAAATCTTGATTATTCTCAAGGTTATGATGTTAGTGGAAGACAGAAGATTGAACATATTGATGGTAAAGTAGCCAAAAAAACTTTCAAAGATTTAAGAGGTATACTTACGGAAGAACAGATTAAGAAAGAGACTAATAGATGTCTGGGCTGTGGTGCTACTAAAACTGACCAGTATTTATGTGTAGGATGTGGTCAATGTACACTTAAATGTAAGTTTGACGCTATTAAACTTGTAAAAGTTCATAATGTAGCAGGATTTGAATTTGAAAACTTATCAAAAGCAGTTATTAAAAAAGCTATTACTAGAAAAGCTAAAATAAAAGTTAATAAGATTAATCCTTTTGTAAAAACAAGATAATAATCTAAAATATGACATACTTACAAGACATTATAGTGATGAAATAGAATTAAATGTTAAGTAATTAACAAATCTAATTATACATATAATTTAAGAGGAGGTCATTATGGGACTATTATTTGAAGGTTTAACGGTATCAAGTTTTATTGTATTATTATTATTTATAGCATTTTGGGTATTGATAAATGAAGTGACAAGAAGATCATTTAAGGCATCAATAGGGGTATATTGTGTTCTTCCAGTTATTTTGGCAATTCTGGTTATAAGTGGAGTACTTGGCTCACCAGTTGGTAAATATTGGTTTGGATGGGTAAAAGCTGTATCTGCATTAGCTGGAGTTTATGGCTTCATGCTAATTAGATTTACTGATTTAGGTAATAAGAAATTTGCAGCTATATTCCCAGTAACCATTTTATCATTAAATATTGCAGAAGCAGTCTATCGAGAGTTTGAAGTATTTGCAACTTATAAGACTGCTGTAGTTAATTCTAATGGAAGTCTTATTCTTGGTGGAACATGGAATATTTTTAATGGAATTTCAGGAATACTGTGTATTGTTACATTAACAGGTTTTGTTGGCATTAGAGTATCAAAAGATAGATTTAAAGATATGGTTTGGCCAGATATGACTTGGATATATATTGTAGCATATACATTATGGAACTTTGCTTATGTATATAATTGTATTTCAGTAAGAGCAATGTATGCAGGATTTTCAATACTGATTGCAGCTCTTATAGCAGAACTGTTTTTCAAACAAGGTGTATGGTTACAGCATAGAGCACAGATTTTATCTATCTACGTTGTATTTTCTCTAGCAGTAGATTACCAAAGTGTAGATGTATTTAGAATCATCCCTACATATACAGAATCAGCACTTTATACAGTTAGTATTATAGCATTTATATTCAATGTTGGTGCATTTGTATTTATGATATACACTAGTATTAAGGCTAAGAAGAATCCATTGAAACAAGAAATATATACTGATACAAAATATTACCAAAAAAGCATTGAACAAAATAACCTTATTTAGAGTAATATGCAATTTTATTAATGAAATAAATATATTGGCTTCTGATTAAGAGAATTATAATATAATATGTTTTATACAACATTAAGGAAGATATACTATATTCAAGGTATAAAAATCTATAAACAGCGTAGTTAATTATTTTTAACGAGACTATTAAGGATATTAATACTTATGAATAGTATATCTTCCTGTATTATTATTGAGCATAAAATGTATATATTTCATGCTCAATATTTATTCTATTATAGGAATTTGAAGATAAATGCTAGTTCCTTCTCCTAACTTACTATCAATATTAATACCGAACTCATCACCATAGTTTAGCTTTAGTCGATTATGAATATTGATTATTCCAACGCTTCGTTGAGTTTCTTTTGTAATAGTACTAGTTGTATTAGAAGATAACTTTTCTTGTAGTTGAGTCAATTGTTCTAATTCCATCCCTTTTCCATTGTCTTTTACTTCTAGAGTAAGTTGTTGTGATTTCTCATCAACAGTGGCATTTATAGTTATTGTGCCTTTGCCAATTATATTTTCAAGTCCATGATAAATAGCATTTTCTACAATGGGCTGTAATACCATTTTATTTATAGTTAGTGTATGCAATGATTCATCTATATGTAGAATTAATTCAAATTTATCCATGAAACGGATATTCATTATTCTTAAATAATCCTCTATACATTCTATTTCATCTCGTATAGTTACTTGTTCTTGACTTTTTATAGCATATCGAAATATTTTAGCCATAGAAGTGGAAATATGTTGAATTTCATCAATGTTGTGATATATTCCGATGCTTCTAATACATTCCAAAGTGTTATATAGAAAATGAGGATTAATCTGACTTTGAAGTGCTGATAGTTCAGCTTCTTTTTTTTCTAATTCTAATGTATATAGCTGATCTTGTGTCTTGAATATTTTCTTAGTCATTGCTTTCTGTCTTGTAAGCATATTGTTAATATCATTAACAATAATTCCTATTTCGTTATTGGAAGAAACTTTTAACTGATTTTTAAAAGTGCTATCACCAATATTCTCTAACTGAGAAGTTATTTTAGATATAGGCCATACAATGTTGAATATCATTCTTGTCCCAAAAAATAGAATTATAAAAGTGAAAATTAAAGTTATAATAATACCTTTATGCACTATAGGTAGCATATTACTACTTATATCTGATTTGGAGATTAAAAATTCAATACGCCAATTGTTATGAAGTAGACCTATAGACTTAATATAGTAGTCATCACTATTGTATTTAACTGTTTTGCTATTATCGGACATACTTATTGATTTTATACCATAGTTAAAGTCAGATGCATGTGTACCTTTTAATTCATGATCAGTAGATGCAATAATCGCATCATTTCCATCAACTAAAAAAATTAATGAACTAGGTGATATTTGTAGCAAGTCGATAGTTGAATTAATAAAACTAGTAGATACAATCAATATATTTTTCCCAATAGGTTTGTTATCATATTGGAACTTATTATATATTGGGGTGATATAGCCAAAGTAGTATTGTTTAGTATTTGAATCATAATAGGCATTTGTGTAAAATGGTTTATTGTAATCAGTATAATACAAGTCATAGTCATTTATTATTTGGTTAAATACAACAGTAAGTCTAGGTGATGTGCTTGATATAATTCGCTCTTTATAGTCAATGATTTGAATAGATTCAAGAGAATCATTTAGCCAAACATTTGTATCTAAGAGAGAATAAAGCTTAGCAGACATGTCATATCTTGCAATGGAATCATCTTCTAAGATGAATTTTTGTAAGGTGTTATCTGAAGATATAATACCTGAAATAGTAGTAATATCTTTGTCCATTGTTATAAGTTGATTTTCCACATGTTGAATCATATTAGTAAAATATTGATTAGTTTTTTTCGTACTTAGATCTATAAAATTAACATAATAAAACAGTTGAATTAGAATCATGGCAACAGTGGCTATTATAATAAACATTAAGACTTGAGTCTTTAACTTGAACCTAGATAATGATTTCAACGAGTATTCTCCTTTCTATATTTCAATGGAGTTATATTATATTTCTTCTTAAACAGTGTATTGAAATAATAAGGTTTATAACCTACTTGTTCAGCTATTTCATAAACAGCTAAATTAGAGTTAGAGAGCATGGAACAAGCTTTTTTTAATCGTAATTCAGTTACATATTCGTTGAAAGTCATTGAAAGTGTTTTTTTAAATAAGTCACATATATAGGTGCTATTAAGACAGAATTTATCTGCCATACATTGTAAATTCATATCATCATAAGAAAAATGACTGTTAATATATTCAATCATAGCGTTAAAATTCTCATTAGTTTGTTGGTTACAATGTTTATTAGTAGATTGGCTTATTTGAGATGAGTAGTATTTCAGTTTATTTTTACGATCAATATCAGTATGTACTTTTTGAAGCAGAGGTATAGTTTTTTCAATGTCTATAGGTTTTAGAATATAATTCAACACATTAAATTCCAGAGCTTTTTGTGCATATGTAAAATCAGCAAATCCACTGACAATAATAAAGTCACAAGGTATTTTTAGTTTTCTTAATTCTTCAATTAGCGAAAGACCGTTCATACCAGGCATACGGATGTCAGTAATAATCAAATCAGGTGGATTGTCCTTAGCAAGTTCATATATTTCCAAAGGATTACTTGATTGAGCTGCAATATGAAAACCTAGTTTTTCCCAGTCAAAACTACTTCTTAAACCTTTTAAAGCCCAAGGCTCGTCATCCAATAAATAGACAGAATACATATTAATCCCTCCATAAATAGTTACTAGTTGTAATGATTAAAATTATATTAGGATTCAAAAGTTTTGTAAAGTATTTGTAATCATATTAATTGCTCTTTCCGAAAAAAGTATATATTTATCCGAAAAAATTGCATTTTAATACTAAGGTGTATTTACTATAATTATATTAATCACTTGCATAACAATATGCAGAAAAAAATAGGAGGTCTAATGTGGACGATACAATCATGAATGGCATATGCCAATCCAAAAAACAAAATCAATTTATTAAGCAGCTAAAAGAATATAAATACATTTATATGCTGCTTATACCGGGCATGGTGTTCTTTTTCTTATTTCACTATATGCCATTGTATGGGGTAACGCTGGCGTTCAAAGATTTTATTATTACTAAAGGAATAAGTGGAAGTCCGTGGGTAGGGTTCAAATACTTTGAACAAATTTTTACAGATAAGAAGTTTTGGGATGTTACATTCAACACATTACATATTTCTCTTGGACGTTTAATATTTGAATTTCCAATTCCAATTATTCTAGCTATATTAATTAATGAATTAATATCAAAAAGATTTAAAAAAGTAGTTCAATCACTTTTATATTTTCCATTTTTTATATCATGGATAATTATGTATGCTTTACTACAAAATGTATTTTCTGTTGATGGTGGAATCATTAATGGGATTCTTCAATATTTCGGAATGAATACTGTAAACTTTTTAACAGAAACTAGTTGGTTTAGACCTATAGTATATATGTCAAATACATGGAAGATGGCAGGATATTCCACTATATTATATTTGGCAGCTATTACTAACATAGATCAGCAACTATATGAAGCGGCATATGTGGATGGTGCCAACCGCTTTAGAAGAATATGGCACATTACTTTGCCAGGAATGCAAACAATTATTCTAACAGTATTAATTCTATGTGTAGGTAATATGATGAATGGTGGATTTGACCAAATTGTTAATATTTATAATCAAGTAGTGTATAGTGTTGCAGATATACTTGATACTTATGTATACCGTCAAGCAATGGAAAGAGGTCAATTCAGTCTTGCTACAGCTATTGGATTGTTTAAGGCATTCATTAATCTAATACTGTTATTGATTGTTGACAGAATATCAAGAAAAATAAAAGGTGTTGGAATCTATGAGTAAGGTTGGTGAAATAAGATGAATGCAAATGTAGCAAATAGCAAAAAGTATGGAAAATTTGATATATTCAATGTAGTATTTTTTACAATAATAGTAATAATTATGATTTATCCTTTTTGGAATGTATTGATGATTTCTATTGTTGACTATAAGACTTTTGCAGAAAGTGGATTTTTAGTACTTCCTAAGAAACTAGACTTTTCTGCATACAGATTTATTTTCTCATCAGATGAAATTGTTCGTTCAATTGGAATTAGTTTATTTGTAACTATCGTTGGGACAATGTATAATTTATTTTTAACAATATCATATGCATATGCTTTATCAATTAGAAAATTACCTGGCAGAAAAATATTTTTAACATTTGCCATTATTCCATTGTTCTTTCAAGGTGGATTGATTCCTCTCTATTTACAAGTAAAGAATCTTGGTTTAATAAATAACGTTTTTGCCATGATTTTACCAGTAGGTATCAACATATGGTATTTAATTATTATTAAAAATTATTTTATGGAAATACCAGAAAGTCTTCGTGAAGCAGCAAGAATTGATGGTGCAAATGATATCCATATACTGTGGCAGATTATTTTACCATTATCAAAGCCTATGATTGCTACGTTCCTTATGTTCTATGCAGTGGAAAGATGGAACGAGTGGTTTAACGCTATGCTGTTTATTCAAGATACTCACAAAATACCACTACAAAAACTATTAAGAGATATTGTTTTTAACAACTTTGGTTCAGGTAACATGGCTAGGAGCTATAGAAAAGCAACAGGCTCTTATGTAACTGGAGAGGCTGTTAAAATGGCAACTGCGATTGTAACCATTGTTCCAATTGCCGTATTGTTTCCTTTCTTTCAAAAATATTTTGTTAAGGGAGTTATGGCTGGAGCAGTTAAACAATAAAAAATATATTGGAGTCAAAAGAGCGTCAAAGGAGGTGTGAAAGGCTATATAATATGATCATTTGATTATAGAATGTATTTAATTATAAGGAGGAATAGTTTCATGAAAAATATTAAGGTTGTATTAAGTATCTGTTTAATAATGACTATGATTATTAGTGTAGGATGCGGTGGGAAAACAGGAGATAAGGAAGTTACATCTGATAATGGTTCTGAAACAGCTAATGTAGATAATAAAGATAGTGAGGCATCATCAGAAGATAAGCACTATGATATTAAAATTGGGTTATGGGGCAGTGCTGATTATGGTAATGATGAAATTGCTGACTACATAAATGAAAAATTCAATGTTACTGTATCATTTGAAGATTTTAGTTGGGCAGATTATTTACAGAAGTTAAATGTAGCAGCATCTAGTGGAACATTGCCAGATATGTTTGCGCATCCAGCTTGGAGTAGCGTTGATACAAGAACAACTTTCTTTCAATGGGCAGAATACGAAGTAATCAGACCACTTCCAAAAGATTTAAGTTCTTATAAAAATATTTCAGCACTTATGGAAAATTTTGAGTTTCTAAAAACTAGAGATGGTTCTCATTACATGTTACCAAGAATCGCTTGGCAACCAGAAAATGCATTTGTAAGTCAAGCAACATGGGTAAGAAAAGACTGGATGGAAAATCTTGGTATTACTAAAATGCCTACTAACTCAGAAGAGCTATACGAGTTATTAAGAGCATTCACATATGATGATCCAGACGGAAATGGAAAAGATGATACATATGGTATTACTAAAGGTGGAGAAGAACTTTGGGTTCTTAATATGTTCCAAATAAACGATGCAAACTGGATTAAAGAAGATGGAAAATACATTCCTGGTATGGTTTCTAAGAGAAATATAGATGTTATTAAATACTTAAAAAGATTATATGATGATGGTATTATAGATCCTGACTATACAACTATAAAAGCTGAGCAAGGTATGGATAAATTCATTTCTGGTAAAGTGGGAGCAATAGCAGCTACTTCAGAAGCATATCAGTTTAAAGAAAACTTAGTTGACAAAATGAAGAAAATCAACCCAGAGTGGGGTCCAGAAGTAGTAGATATTATTCCACCAGTTTCAACAGAGTATGGTGATCCTGTTATAAATGCTTTTGACAACTATTGGTCAGGAACATTATTTAATGGCTCTATGGATGATGATAAAATGAAGCGTTGTCTTGAAATATATGATTTCTTATTATCAGAAGAAGGTTTACAACTTGGACGTTTTGGACTTGAAGGTAAACATTTTGAAATGAATGGAGATAAGTACAAGAGCTTACTTCCTATTGATCCAGATACAAACCTTCCTAAAACATTAACACTAGAGCAACCAACAGCAGGTATAAAATCTTTAGTAACTTGGGATGTTGATGGAAGATGGTTAGAGCCATCTATGCCTGAACGTTGTGTAGAACTTGAGAAAAAAGCACATGACTTATTAGTCCCATATGAAAGAGATATTGATGCTAGAGTAAGATATATCTCAACACCAGCAGTAGATGCAATGCAAATTGGAGATATATACAGAGAAATGTTATTCAAAGGATTTATGGCAACAAAAGATGTAGAAAAACATTTCAATGCTTATCTAAAAGACGTACTAGAAAACTACGGAGTACAAGAAGCTATTGATGAGTTCAATGCTGAAGCAGAAAAACAAGGTATAAAATAAATAACTTAGTAGAAATATTTACAGATAATATGTAAATTAATTTAATTATAATGAGAGGATAATGGAATGGGGTTAGTAGGTAATACAGCCCCTTCCTTTGGCATATATAAGGAGGAGATTATTTGAAAAACAATGGGAGGCAATTTAAAACATATACAGGGGAATATACTACAGAAATTTCATTCCCACTAGGGGGGATTGGAACAGGATGTATTGGTCTAGCAGGTAATGGAAGACTTATTGATTGGGAAATTTTTAATAGACCAAATAAAAATAGCTCTACAAATGGTTATTCATTTTTTGCAGTAAAATGTGAAAAACAAGATGGAACAGTGTTTGCAAAAGTACTTAATGGAGATCTTAATAATGGTTATAATGGAAACGGTGATGCTGACTGGACATATGGTTTTGGAGTAAAAAGAGAATATTTGTCTGGTATGCCTCATTTTAAGAATGTAGAATTCAGTGGTACTTTTCCTTTCGCAACTCTAAATTTTATAGAAGATAATTCGCCAATTGATGTTAAAATGACAGCATTTAATCCTTTTATTCCTCTAAACAATAGAGATTCATCTATTCCTGGTGCGATTTTTATGTTTGAGGTAACTAATAAAGGGAAAGAGGAAGTTAAGGTTAGTTTGGCAGGAAGTTTATCTAATCCTTTTAATAAAGGTGGAGTTAATACTTATACAGAATTAGATGAAGTAAAATCTATTAAATATACAACGTCTCACTATGATAAAGAAGATGTTGAATATGGTGATATGACATTAAGTACTATGGATGATGAGGTAAGCAAACAGACTTATTGGTATCGTGGTGAGTGGTTTGATAATCTAATGGTATTTTGGGATGATTTTTCTAAAACTGGATCATTGAAAGATCGTGTATATGAAGAAGTAAAAGATAGTGACAGTTGGAATGCTACGGTAAATTTTTGTGACGTAGGAACTCTTTGTTCTGATAAAACTATTTCACCTGGAGAGACAAAAACTTTTCGTTTCATGATTCACTGGAACTTTCCAAATTTCATTAATTACTGGAATCCCGGCAAGGTAAAAAATCCAAAATGGAAGAATTACTATGCCACTATATATAAGGATTCGCAAGAGGCTATGAGTTACACTTGGAAACATATTGATCGCTTATATGAGGAAACAATATGTTTCAGAGATACACTTTTTAGTTCTACTTATCCTGATTTTATAATTGATGCTATTGCTAGTAACTTATCTGTGCTAAAATCAGCAACTTGCACTAGGTTGACTGACGGAACATTGTACGGGTTTGAAGGATGTCACACTCATGCTGGATGTTGTGAAGGGTCATGTACTCATGTCTGGAACTATGTCCAATCAACAGCATTTTTATTTCCATCTTTGGAACGTTCCATGCGAGAAATTGATTATAAAAGTAATCAAGATGAACATGGAAAAATGTTCTTTAGAATGTTATTACCTCCGGGAAGAGGTGGTGAAGAGCAATCTAATGAGCTTGCTGGAACAGGAAAAGCAGCAGCAGACGGACAGATGGGTGGTATTTTTAAAACCTATCGTGAATGGAAGATTAGTGGAGATGATAATTGGCTTGCTAGTATTTGGCCGTCTGTTAAAAAGGCATTAGAATATGCATGGAGTGAAGATAACGATGAATGGTGGGATCTTGATGCTGATGGAATTATGGAAGGGATACAACATCATACTCTAGATGTAGATATGTATGGACCTAACTCTTATATAGCAGGTTATTATATGCTGGCACTTAAAACAGCATCTGAAATGGCAGAAGCTGTCAATGATGCAGATGCTAAAAAATATATGACTATGTTTGAAAACGGCAAAGAGTGGGTAAATAATAATCTATTTAATGGTGAGTATTTTCATCAAAAGATAGATTTAACAGATTCTAAATATCCAATTGATGAAGAAATTGGAGAAATGAAATATCAAATAGGAGAAGGATGCCATATTGATCAAGTTATAGGTCAATGGTATGCTCATATATTAGGAATCGGTTATATTTTTGATAAAGAAAAAGTAGTTAAATCCTTAAAATCCATACATAAATATAATTTTGTAGATTCTTTTAGAGAGTATCCTAATCCTTATAGAGTATATGCGTTAAATGATGAAAAGGGAACAGTTATTTGTACATGGCCTAATGGTAACAGACCAAAAGTTCCAGTACCATATGCGGCAGAGTGTATGACAGGATTTGAATACCAGTTAGCTTCTCATATGATATATGAAGGATTGGTTGATGAAGCTTTTAAAATGGTTGAGGCTATAAGGAATCGTTATGATGGGAAGAAACGTAATCCATATAATGAAATTGAATGTGGAAGTAACTATGCAAGAAGTATGGCATCTTATGGGTTACTTCTGGCTCTCAGCGGATTTGACTATGACATGAGAAAGAAACATATAGGATTTACACCAAAAGTTAGTGAAGATAAGTATAACACATTTTGGTGTGTAAATAGCGCATGGGGAAGCTATGAATCATATAATAATGAGAAGCTAATACAGGTAAAATATGGTTTGCTTCAATTAAAATCTATTGGTATTGAAAATGCTTTTGGGGTAAAAAAAGTATACACTATAGATAAAGAACTACCCTTTGAAATAGGTGTTGACAGTATATTACTAGAAGATGTTACATTAAAAGCAGGTCAGTGGATAAAAATAGTTGTGCAGTAACTCTTAAAAGACTTCTATTACAATTAAAAAAATATGTTCTAAGAAAAGAGGTTAATGATGAAAAAGATTAATTTAAGTATAATATTAAGTATTGTTATTTTAGTGGGGATTTTCAATGTTAATACAATATATGCTTATACAGGTAACACATTAACTTGGCCAGCAGTCTTTCCAAATGGTATGGAAAATAATAATCCACAGGTGATTGGTCGTGGAACAACGATAGCTAGTCTAAATTTCGAAGAAATGTCAACAGATTTAACTTATGAATCAACAATTATGTTGTATAATGATACTGATGCAGCTCAAGGTGGTTTATTGTTTAGAAATACAAGCAATGACCATACAGATGGATACATTGCGTTATTACATAAAACAAGTAATTTACAACGTGTAGAGCTATATTCAACAGGAATTCCAACCAAGATTTTGGCAACTGTTGATAAAAATATTGATTTCATGGTTCCATATAAGTTAAAAGTTGTGGTAAGTGGAAGTAATATTAAAGTGTATTTTAACAATGAAGCAGCACCATGTATTGAAGTTACAAACGATGATCATACTATTGGAAAAATGGGTCTATTCAAAGCAGGAACAGGGACGGTTACATTTGATTTCATATCTGCCAATTATGATGAAGGACAAGAATTAAAAAACTATAATCTATTGTCTTCTCAACTAGGATATGAACCAGATGCTTATAAATATGCTTATATTCGTGACGAATTAAGTACAAAGGTGGCAAGTGGAACACAGTTTCAAGTGAAAAATGCAGATACAGATGCTACAGTATTTACTGGTCCAGTAAGTTACTGGGGAGAAAAATGGGGTTCACATTGGTGGAAAATTGATTTTACAGAATTTAAGTCAACAGGAGATTTTTATGTACAAGTAGATGATAAAAAGAGTAATATAATAAAAATAGCTGAAGATGCTTTAGTTAATTATGAAATGACTGCTATTGCTCTAGATCAGCTAGATGAGCGTCATAATCATGGAGAACCTAATACATATTTACATGGAAAAATCAGATTCAAAGGTAAATGGCTCACTCCTGATGGAACATACTCTCAAGGAATTTTTAGAGATTGTATGTCTAACTTTGCTGAAATTGAATCAGTTGGTATGACTTTAGTTGGATTACTTGATCTGTATTCTTTTCAAAAATCTAATTTCAGTTCACATGATCAGCAAAGAATGAAGGATTATATTAAGTTAAGTGCAGATTACATTGTAGCATGTCAGAGAACAACTAATGATCCTAAAACTAATGGGCGCTTTGCACATAGTATTTTAGTTAACACTAAACATGATGGTTGTGCTTGGGCTGGAAATGTCTATACATGGCACGATATGGCTTATGGTATATTTGTATTAACTCGTGCTTATGAAGTTGTAAAAGAATATGATACTGCATTAGCTAATACATATTTAGATGCCGCGAAAAAGGCTTATGATTGTGCAACTTATAGACCATATAAATTGCCATCAGAATTAGAATTAGCTAAAAAAGTTGATTATGATCCAAGTACTAATTATGCAGAAGCATTATGGAATCCTAATGTGACAGATTATAGGACAAATCCAAATAAAGTACCAAGTGGATGGAATAACAGATTAGAATTTTCACGTAAGTTTTATGATAAAGATGCTAATTGGCAAGAACCTTTAACGTTAAAGACAAGAGATAAATTATTATTTTTATATAGTTGTACTCTACTATATAATGCTACTGAAGATAATAAATATTTGGACAAAGCTATTGAATTTGCTGATTTAGTTAGTGAAAGACAATTTGTTGACTGGAAGAATCCTGTTGAAGGCGTATATGGAACTTTCTATGAGTTTGAAGGAGACAATGAAGCTTTATCTGTAGAAAGTGCACAGGCAGGAAGTTATCATATGGGTAACATTGACCCACTAGTAGTTCATGGGTTTATGAATCTATTAACACTAAGACCTGAACATGAGAAAGCAGCTAATTGGTACAATGTTATTAAAACATATTCAGATAATTATGTTAAGAAGTCAGCACAGTTGAATCCACTAGGCTTACATCCTCTTAGTGTTTATAAAGATAATGAAAATGGTGGAGTGAAATTCTTCATGAATCTGTTACATGGAGCAACTGGACACTATGGTCAGATGGCAGGAAATCTACTTGACTTAGCAAGTTATATGAATGATACTAGCTTTTCAGAACTAGCCGCTTCTAACTTAAACTTCTACACAGGACTAAATCCTGGTATTCCTACAGCAAGCAATAAATGGAAAGCAGCCAGTATGATTAATAAAGTGGGAACTTCTTATTATAATACAGGTGGTGAAGGAATCAAAGGTGGAGTAGTAAATGGTTTCAAATCAGGACGAAATTGGACTCTTTATAGCATTGATCAAATAGCTGATAAACCTGATATTGCAGGAGCTCAAGAGGATTGGGTAGCTCACAGTCATCCTTATGTAGGAGCTGCTGCAAAGATGGAGGCTGATTATAATCTTAATGTTAATGTTTATAACAATAATGTAGGTGTTCCTGCACAAGTAGAAGTAAGACTTGAAAACACATATAATTATCAAACTAATGCTAATGGTAATTTATCTGTTTCAGATTTACCACTAAATGCTACAGGTACTGTTTTAGTTACATATTCAGGGAAAACTATTACTAAACATATTGAAACAATGGGTGGAGGTAAAATGGATTTAGATATTGATTTTGCTAAATACGTAGAACTTTCACTTGTAACACCAACAATTCTGCAAAATACAGCAGGTACAGTAACATTGAAAGTCGTTAATAAAGGTCTTGAAGATGTTGATGCTACTGTTAAATTATCAGCAGCAGGTATTTCATTAGGACAAAGTGATTTAGCAATTCAAGTACCAATAGGACAAACAAAAACTTATACGATAAATGTTACAGGAGGAAATAAAGTTATGCCTTATACAGTATATGCTTCTATAAAGTGTACTGAAAAAGGTTTATATGTTGGCGCACAACAAGGATTAGTTGAATAATATAAAATGTTTATAGAGACGTATTGTTATTGGTGGTTTTATAAATCATAGTATAATTAATAAAAAAGTATATGAGGTTGTTTATTAAAAACAGCCCTGTATACTTTTTTTAATAAAAGTCTATTTTTTTATCTTTAATATATAGAAAATATGTATAGATAGTTATGATTCCAATCATAAAAACGTTTTTGTTATTGGGATAATCTACAAATATATGGAAATATATTACCAGTTGTGGTGAATTACCTTTACTGATTCTTTTTCATTAAATTGAATATGATGACAAATAATGGTATAATTTGTTTGTGGCATATGTATATTATGAAAAAGAAATAAGAAATATATTAAAATTAGTATTATGTTGTCGAAAAGATAGAAAGCAAATGGATTAATATGTTGATACTTGCTGATTAAGTTACTTAGAACATAGTTCTAAGAGGAGGTTTGAAAGTGAAAAAACAATCGGTGTATTTTCGTTTAGTAAATAGATTATCTCTTAGAACGATAATTGTAATTCCAGTTTTTATAATTTTGTTATTGGGTAGTACTTTAAGTTATTTTCAAATTAAAAAATTCGTTACAAAATATAGCGGGAAAGTTATAGCAACAAATCAAGGAAGAATTAAAAATCATATATATGATCATCTAGATGATTATTTTGCCATTCCTGAGATGGTTAACAAATATAATGCTATTCTTGTAAAAAACAAACAATTAAATATGGAAGACGAGCAACTATTAGGAAAAATACTATTGAATCAAGTAAAAAGTAACACTGCTATTGACTATGCATATTTTGCTAATAGTGATGGAGGAATAGTATCATCGGGATTATATGAAGGTACTAATCGAATTTCTTATACTGAAAAATTGCAAGGTGGAGCTTTTAAAATAAATGAATTTGACGAAGAAGGGAATACTTTTAATTACATTAAATCAGTTGAGTTTGACCCAAGAAAAAAAGATTGGTATATTGAAGCAGATGAAGATGGTAGATCATATTGGACTGAAGTCTATTCGGGTGTTCAAGAACCTATTCTAGGAATGAGTACTTCCTACCCAATTATTTTATCAAGTGGTGAAAAAATAGGTGTTTTTGGAACTGATATTTTATTAGATCAATTAGCAGAATTTCTAAAAACTATTGAAATAACTAGAAATAGTGTTGTTTGTCTAGTTGATGAAAAAGGATTAATTGTGGCGTCTTCTACAGATGAAAAGCCTTTTAAAGATATTGATGGTTCACAAGTTAGATTGGCAGCGGTAGAAAGTAAAAATGCTGTAATTAGAGAAGGATATAGTAAAATTATTGATGAAGGAAATCATTATTTTAATGAACAGATAAAAGATAGAATTAAAGTAATGGGAGAAGATTACTATTATTGTTTTAGTAAATATTCTTATAAAGATAAAATTAAATGGAATCTTATGATATCAATTCCTAGAGAAGATTTAATAGGTGATATAGAGTTGCTATTTGATGATTTTAGTATAATATTTTTTGCTGTTTTAATAGTAATATTGATAGCATATATACTTATTTCTAGGTGGATAATGAGACCAATTACATCACTTAATAGTAAAGTGAATGAAATAGCCGAAGATAATTGGGGCGTGCAAATAGAAACACATAGAAGAGATGAAATAGGTCAGCTAACAAGATCATTTAATGTTATGTCTATTAAATTAAGAGATTATCTATTGATGCTTAATAATAAGCAAGAAGAGTTAGAGGAAATTAATACTACTTTAGAAGAAATGGTACATGAGAGAACAAAGGAATTAGAGTTATTAACTATTACAGATAGTTTAACTAATATTTATAATAAGAGATATCTAATGAAAAAACTTGAGGAAAATATTGACACGTCTAAGAGATACAATAAAACTTTTTCAGTAGTTATCTTTGATATTGATTATTTTAAGAAAGTAAATGATACTTATGGTCATATAGAAGGAGATTTCACATTAAAAGAAGTAACGAATTTCTTATCATCAAGCATAAGAGATGATGATGTTCTTGGGCGCTATGGTGGTGAAGAATTTATGGTTATTATGCCAAATACTGAACTTAATGAGGCTTATATTGCTGCTGATACATATAGAGATGAATTAAGTAAATTAGTTATAGGAAGTAATAATATTAAAATTACAATTAGTGGAGGTGTTGCAGAATATAGAGAAGATGACTCTATATTAGATATTATTAATAGGGCAGATAATAATTTATACAAAGCGAAAGAAAGTGGTAGAAATAAAATAATTAAATAAAAGTATCACTTATATAATGACATCTATCAAATAAGTTGTTTTTTCATAGCTAACTAGGTGGGAAAGGATGAAATAAATGAAGAAAAAAAATATAGTATATAGTGTTATAGTCACTATAATCAGTGCAGTGTTAGTTGTAGTTCTACAATATAATTCAATATTAAACACAATGGATAGTTATAAGCAAGAAGTTGCGGTTAGTATGAAAAATGCATCTTTCTCTATAGAAAAAGTATTTTCATCTGTATTTAATGATTTATTATATCTTTCAGGAAGAGAAGAACTATCTGGGACTAAAAGCATGAGTAATACATCCGAAAGGAAAAGGCAGTTAAATGACTTTCACGCGTTTGTTTCCAATAAGAAGGTATATGATCAACTTCGCTATATTGATGAAACAGGACAAGAAATATTACGAGTTAACTATAATAAAGGTGATGTAAAGATTGTAGAAGATAACAAGTTGCAGTCAAAAGCAGGAAGTTATTACGTGGATGATGCACTAGTATTAAAAAAAGGACAAATCTACACTTCAAAATTTGACCTAAATAAAGAAAAAGGGGAAATTGAAAAACCTATAAAGCCAATGATTCGTTTTGTTACACCTTATATGAACAAGTATGGGCAACTGGATGGTTTAATTGTGTTCAATTACCTAGGTGAAAATTTAATAGAAGATTTAAGAGAAGCTGATCAATCACATATTTCTCAAATCCAATTAGTAAATAGTAATGGTTATTACTTATACAATGAAGATTCTACGAAAGATTGGGCTTTTATGCGTAACGAAGAAGAAGGATTTTTTAAAGATTATCCAGATGCTTGGAAAAAAATTCAGGAAAATAATATTAGTGAGTTTTCATCAATAAATGGCTATTTTAAAATAATTCCTGTTAATCCAGATATATATGCAGAGAGTATTGTTGGAACAAAAATGGCAGAAAATGACACAAATGATTATTATGTAATAGCTCATATTGATAGGGGAGTTATTACTAGTGTTTATACAGAGGCAGTAATTACAGGAATAATAATATTTCTTATAATTGCATTGACTGGCATTTTCCTTGTGAGATTGTATATTAATAATAAAGATAACCAAACTGCTCATAATAAACAATTAGAAAAGAATGTGATTTTTAATCAAAAAGTTGTAGACAAAACTCAATCAAGTGCACAAATTATTACTAAAGTATCTTCAGAAATATACGATTCAACAGAAGATGCCAATAGAGGGTTAGAGAAAATAGTATATGAACTTAATAATGTTACATCTAGTATTAATGATAATGCAGTTACTATTGAACAATCTAATGAACAGATTGAGGCTATAGCTAATAAGTCATCAGTAATTAAGCAACTATCAGAAGATGCATTAAATAAAAATAATGATATCGTAAATTATACAGTAGAAGGAGATAAGAGTATTTCTAACGTTACAGCTATGATTTCCAAAATGAGTGAATCTACAAAAGCTGTAAATGAAGAAATTAAAGGACTTGTTTCAAGTTCTAATGAAATAGGGGAAATAATAACTCTTATTACAGCTATTACTGAACAAACTAATCTATTAGCACTTAATGCATCTATTGAAGCTGCTAGAGCTGGGGAACATGGAAAAGGATTTGCTGTAGTTGCAGATGAAGTAGGAAAGCTTGCAGATGAATCAGGTAAATCTGCTACAAAAATTGCACAACTAATAGTTGATGTACAGCAAAAAGCGAATACTTCAGATGCTTTTATTTCAAATAGTATAGAAATAGTAAATGAAAGTGTTAAGAAGTCTACAGTTGCAAAAGAGCAGTTTTCTGCTATTTCAGCTGAGATAAATGAAATGACTAAACTAATGAATAAAATTACAGATCAGTCTTCTGAACAAAATTATTTAACTAAGGAAATGAAAAATTCTATGTCGGCAATTATGGAAAACTCTGAGTCTAATACCAAGACAGTAAATTATATAAATGATGTTATCCAAAATCAAGCAGCATCTTTCCAAGAGATTGGTGCAAGTATTGAAGAACTATCAAGCATGTCAGATGAATTAAATAGTATAACTCAAGTTAAAAGTATTTAATTGATTTTTTGAGCTTTGCAGTTTTTGAAAGATAGACTAGATTTAGCTATTTATATTCTTAAACGTCCTGTTTGAAGGGTATGCGCTACGCCGTAATGGCTTTGATTTTGCTAAACCTAGTCTATCTTATTTATATTGACATTAAAGATGCATTATGAGACAGCTCCTATAATAATCATCTGTGGCAATAGATACAGATGATTATTCATTAGTCATAGATTACTCTGTTTTTACCCTGAGTTTTAGCTTGATATAAACGATCATCGGCACTTTTAATAAGGTCATGTAAATTCTCGTTATGCCATTGAGATAATCCAATACTGACTGAAATAGAATGATTCACATTATTGAAATCCCAGCAATTAATAGTTTTTCTTATACAATTTGCAATTTCAATACACTTATTATATTCAATATCATTTATAAGAATTAAATATTCTTCGCCACCGTAACGTCCAACTATGCCTATTTTTCTTAAATTAGCCTCAATAATGTTTCCAACTTGAATAATTACGTGATCACCAACTTGATGACCACAGTTATCATTAATTTTTTTGAAATTATCAATGTCTATTATTCCTATTGTAATATGATCATTTGGATTAGCTTTTTTAAATCGTTCTGATAAATAACTATGTAAATATCTACGATTATAGAGATTTGTTAATCCATCTCTATTAGCCATATTTTCTAGTTGCTGTGTGCGTTCAGTAACTTGGTTTTCTAATTGTATATTCATCTGAAGAAGTTGCTTTTCTTTTTCTTGACGAATGTGATTTTGGTTCACTAGTTTAAAAATTCTGTGCAGAAGTATAGAAGTTAATATCATCGTGAATACAGATAATAAAGCAAATTTTTGAACGTTAGTAAATATATCAGATTTTTCTTGTGCAATTACTATATAAATATCATTCTTAATATGCTCAGAATCCAAATTCACTTTTTGTCCATAATAGTATTTTTTCTTATTTAGAAAACTTCCTTTAAAAAAATTATTGCCACTTTCAATTTGAGAAATAATTTGACTAGTAATTTCCAAATTAGGTTTTGAATCACTAAGTATAAGATCACGATTATAATGTGAAATAATAGACCCTGAGCTATCTAAAACAAACATATATCCAGTTTTTCCTAATGAAATAGAATCAACAAAAAGCTTTGTAAAGTAGTGCATTTGAGGTGAAATAATAGCAATACCCACAATTTCATCTTCATGAACTACTGGTGAACTTATTACAAAAATAGGATTTTGTCTCCAAATACTTCTATAAATTTCACTTATGAAGTAATCTTGCCCATTTAGAATTTTTGATATATATGAATATTGTTCTCCGCCTTTTCCAATGGTATCTCCATTTACGGTATCAACTATAAATTCGCCGTTGTTTACTGTTACAAACCCATTGTTTGTTGGTATATGTAATGGAGAGGTAGTCTTAATTGCTACAGGTAGGTTTTCGTAATATGGATAAGTAGCATGATATTCCTTCAATAGATTTGTCGCCGAGTATCTTTTAACATCGTCAAGAGGATTTAGACAAAGATCAACAATCTCCTCATCTTTTGCTATTTTTTTAACTACTTGTATTTGATCTTGTAACCATAACTCAAGTACAGAGGTTGTTTGAGTTGTAAATTGCTGACCTAATGAAATAAACTCTTGTTTTCTTATGTATCTTAAACTCATTACTGAAATGATATTTCCTACTAGTAGTAAACTTGTTATTATTATTAGTAAAGGTGATATGATTCTTTGTTTCACGTTTAGTACCCCACTTGTTTGCTTCTTTCAATAGTTACATTCATTTGATGCTTTATAATTATAACATAAGCAATGTCTTTTAGTCATGTAAACGTTGACGAAATTCAAGGAAAAAGTGAGTATTTAACTATTGGAGATACATGATTAATGTATATTGACACAGCAAATAGTAGGAATATATAATAAACCTAACGAAAGAAGAAATGTAGTAATGTTCAAAGTCACGATTTTATTGGTGTAGATGTAACAGTCTCTATTGGAGTTTGTCAAGTAAATAATGATGTTGAAGATGTTTTGAATTATGCTAATAAAGCTTTGTATAAGGCTAAAGAAAATGGTAAAAATAGAGTTGTAATGTTATAATGACACTGTTGAAACAAGTTAAAAAGTGTATAATTAAAAAATAAGGAGGATAATTATGTATAAGTATATTTTATTGATATTGTTACCAGTAGTATTATGTAGCTGTACTATTAATGATAAACCAATTAAGGAAGAAGTAGCAGACGATATCGTTCAGTCTGTAGAAGAGGAGGGAAAGGAAGATATGGATAAAAACAAAGAAGTAGATGAACCAGAAGAAAATGAAAAACCAAAATATATCAAAATAACTCCAGAAGAAGCAAAAGAAATGATGGTAGAAGGAAATATAATTCTTGATGTTAGGACACAAGAAGAATATAACCAAGGACATATTGAGGGTGCTAAGTTATTACCAGTAGATTCTATTAGTGCAGGGAAATTAGAAGATTTACCTAATAAAGATCAAATAATATTAGTATATTGTAGAAGTGGAAATAGAAGTGCTACTGCCACAAAGGCTCTAGTAAATGCTGGATATACTAATGTATATGATTTTGGTGGGATTATTGATTGGCCTTATGAAGTTGTTAAGTAAAATTAAATAATAGTTAATATATTACTGAGTTTAACATTAGTACTTAATATTGCTAATTTAACTCAGTTTTATTCTGTGTAATAATAATATGAATAACGAAATTGTTATGAAAAAATTCGTCTAGACTATAACATAATTCTTATTAAAATAAATACCCATTTATTATAAGTTTGAAAAATTGTATTTTTTTACATTTTATTAAAATATCTATTGACATTTTGGGCTACGCATTATATAGTATTGTTATGGGTTACAAAAAATAAGGAGGTGGATGTGTGCCTAAAAAAGTTGGTAGACCGACTGACAATCCAAAAGGTAAGCCTATTCATGTAAGATTAGATAAAAGAAATGATGAAATACTTAAAGAATATTGTGAAGAATATAAAGTAAGTAGAGCAGAAGGTATTAGGCGTGGGATTTATAAGTTGGAAAGCGATTTAAAAAAGTAAATAAAAAGAAGCGGTGAACGCCCGCCAGCAAAACACCACTTCTTACACAACCACTATCTAGGATAGAGGTAAATATATTATACCCTGTTCTAGATAGTAATTCAAGGAATTATTATACAAGCTTCAATAAGAATAATTAACATAATCTACTTATTGAAACAGAGGAGGGTAAATATGTCAACAAAATACTGGGAACACTTGGAAGAATTATTCGTTAATATTCATGAAGATATAATAAGTAATCTACGTAAAAAAGATAAAAGATATAGTGAGTTAATTACTATACGTGAAAAACAAAGTACTAAGATTATGGAAATATTACAATCACTTAATGATGAAGATGAAGAACTAATTTCAGATAATAAAGACTGTATCAGTACAATTCAATGGGTAGAGAGACAAGAAATATACTTTCAAGGATATAGAGATTGTATTGATTTACTTAAAAATCTTGAGATAATATAATTATATTATAAACAATAAATTTGTAGAATGTAATAATAATATATAAATAATGGTTTTATTATGAAAATAATTGACGTTATTTGACCTATGAAAATTTTAGTATTATAATATTTTAACATATTAAGATATTATAATGCAATCTGGTGGGAATGCTATGGTAAGGGAAGAAGAAACAGAAAAAAAACAAGAACTACCTATAAGAACAATAGTAGATGTAGTTAATAAATATCCTTTTCACTATCATAATGGACTAGTGATCATGAAAGTGATAACAGGAAATATAAAAGTAAAAGTAACAACTGGTGAAAGTTATCTAGAAGAAAATGATTTTATAATTTTTAATGTGTATGAAATACATCAAATTGAATGTATGGATGATAATAATAAAGTTTCTATAACATATATTAATGATTCTTATTGTAAATCAGTTATTAATGAATTTGATTATATGTTATTTTTTTGTAATTCTAGTAAGTATGAAAAATATCATCGTAAGAAGTATAGTATACTAAGAAATTATATTGATAAACTAATAGATAGTTCATTGTCACATAATAAAAATATAGAAAAAAATTCAACTAAGTTTCTATTGTATTTATCAGAGAATTTTGATTTTGTAACTTGTGGTATTGGAATGAAAAAATTTAGTAGAAAAATAACTGAAAGAAATCGCCAACTATACAAATCAGTTATGTTAATAGATGGCGAGAATAATAGATATTCTTTGAAAGAAGTTGCTAGTGAAATTGGAGTTAATTATAGTTATCTTAGACAAGATGTTGTGGAAAGGTATGGTCATGGATATAAGTGGCTAAAATATCACATAATGACTGAAAGAGCAATGAAGATGTTGCTATCAACAAATGAGCCCATAACTTTTATATGCCAGCATTGCAAATTTTCTGATCCGAAATATATGATACAATACTTTAAAAAGTATTTTGGCTGTACTCCATCAGAATTTAGAAATATATATAAAGATAGTTATTGTGGAGAGTGTGAGATTGAGGAAATATATTCAGACTGATTATAAGAGAGCTACCTAGCTCTTTTTTGCTGCATATTTATATATTAATTTTAGACATAATGTTACAAGGACTACTAGGTTAAAAGAAAAATAAAAAAATATGTCGAAAACCTAGCATTTGACAAAGTAAAAATTGTGATAAGTTGTTATAATTAGTTGCAGAAAGTATAGTTATTTATAGAAAAGTATATCTATTTAATAATTATACATATAATGAGGAGGAGAATAATGTTTAAAAGTATAAGAACAAAATTAATAACCTATTTCTCAATAATTATTATATTTATAAGTACTGTATTGGGAATGATGGGATATACATCTTCTATGAAAACGTTAAATAAAACTATTGATGAGCAACTACTAGAGACATCAAAAGCTTATAGTAGTAACATAAATGAGTTAATTATTGATAGAAAAAGCTTTGTAGAAAGATTATCTAATATGGATAGTATTAAAACAATGGATTGGGAAACTCAAAAACAAGTATTAAAATTCGAAGTTGAAAATAATAAAGATTTTATAGATTTATTTATTGTTGATAAGAAAGGTAATGCTAAATTTTTAGATGGAACAACAATGAATGTAAGTGATTATAGGTATTTTAAAGAGGCAGTTGGAGGTAATGTATATTTTAGTGATCTTATTCCAGATATTAAAAATAAGACATTAAGTCTCTTTGCATCTGCGCCAATTAAAAACAGTTCTATAGATGGAGTAATTGTTGGTATCCCAGATGGAATGGTTCTTAGAAACAAAGTACTTGAAATAAAATTAAAAGAAAGTGGAAATGCGTTTATTATAAATAATCAAGGAACAACAATTGCTCATCCGGATATAGAGAAAGTTATTAATCAAGAAAATATAATAAATAATGCTAAAGATAATAGTGAGTTAGAGCAAGTGGCAAATGTAATCACTAAGATGACTCAAGGTATGTGGGGCGTAGATAGATATACTTATAATGGAGAAAAAATATATTGTGGATATCATCCTATAAAAGATACTGGATGGAGTTTGGCAATTAAAGTTCCACAAAAAGAAGTAAAGAAAGATATAGATGCTTTTAGAAGAAATTTAATAATATTTTTAACTATAATTAATATTGTAGCTATAATTATTATATATTTTGTAGGAAGTATATTTATTAAACCTGTTTTAATAGCTACTGATTATGCAAAAGAAATATCGAAGTTAGACTTGACTAAAGAAATACCAAGTATATATCTTAATGCAAAAGATGAAGTTGGTGATTTAGTAAGAGCTTTCCAAACAATAACAGAAAATACTAAGAAAGTTATAGTAGAGATATATAATTCTTCTAATGAATTAGTTCATTCTTCAGAAAGTCTAGCTGATATAATTAATGAAAATGCAGTAACTAGTGAGGAAATAGCAAAAGTTATACAAGGAATTGCTATAGGAGCTAATAAGCAAGCTAGTGAATCTCAAGAGGCAGTAAAAGAATTATCTAATTTAGGAAATTTTATTAACGACTTAAATGTAATAGCCAATGGAGTTAATGATAGTACTGTTGAAGTAACGAAAATAACAACTGATGGAAATAAATTATTGGCAAAATTAAAATCTGAATTTGGTTTAAATGTTAAGATGGCTGAACAAGTTAAACATAATACTAAGGAATTAGCATTACAGTCAAAGTCTATCGCAGATATATTAAATACTATTTCTAACATTGCAAGTCAGACTAATCTATTAGCACTAAATGCATCTATTGAGGCTGCTAGAGCAGGCGAAAGTGGACGAGGATTTGCTGTAGTTGCAGATGAGATAAGAGTTTTATCAGAAGAAACAGAAAAAGCTACTGCTAACATTTCCAGAATACTTGGTACAATGACAGATGGAATTGATGTTGCTAATGAAAATGTAGATGAAGCTTCTAAAATTGTTGAAAATGTAGATAGATATCTAGAAGATACAATAGCTGCATACCAAGTAATAGAAACATCTTCAGATGAAGTAATAGGTCAATTTAGAAAAGTTATGAGCTCATTACAACTTATTGAACAAAATAAAGTTAAAACATTTACATCTGTTGAAAATATTCTTACTGTATCACAAGAATCAGCAGCATCAACAGAAGAAGTCAATGCTTCTGTTGAGGAACAAAATGCTACAATGGAAAATATCGCAAAATCTAGTGAAGAGTTAGCTAGAATAGCTAATAGGATGGAAAATATTATAGAAAAATTTAAGTATTAATTATTTGTATAATAATTGAATAATTATAAATATAGAACTAATAAAAACAGCTATAAACTAAAATTGATTAGATTATAGCTGTTTTATTTGATATAATATAATATTATAGAGAACATATTTTTAGCATCATTATTTTATTTAATATATATATTAAGGAGAGGTATACATATGAAAATACAAAGTGAAGCTAAGTTTACTATGTTTGAGGCAATAAGTATGATTGTTGGTCATAGTATTGGTACGGGTATTATTGCAGTTCCATTTCTAGCAACTAAAAATAGTCTAAAAGATGTAGTTTTTATGATAGTGTTAGCATATCTAATAAATGTTTTATTACACTTACTAATTGCTGAATTATCTTATAACAATGGAGGATTACAACTAGTTAAAAGCTTTGAAGGGGAATTATTTAGAGGCAGAGGAAAAAAAGTTTTTAGTTGGACTATGTTTACAGTATATGGATTAGCAATAGTAATAGGGGTTAGTGGTAATATTAATGGGGGAGCAGGGATAATTGAAAGTTGGTTTAATGTACCATTTTACGTAGCTCAACTTATATACTATGTTTTAGCAGGTATAGTGGTGTTTATGGGGATGAAAGCTGTTGGAATAGCAGGAAAGTATGCAGTGATTATATTAATTGCTATTGTTGTAGTAATTAGTATAGCTACATTTACACAACCATTAAACCAATTACAATCCTCAAAAATACATATTAATAATATGCTAGCATTATATAGCATGGTTGTATTTGCTACTTCTGCAAATCAAGCTGTAATACAGTGTGTAAAAGGGTTAAATGGTGATGCAAAAAAAATTAGAATATCAATTTTTATTGGGTTTGCAATATCATCAATATTCGTATTAATTGTAACTACAACTGTTTTATTAGGGGTAAAAGGTTCAATAGATAGAGAACTTGCATATCTAAAGTTAGGCGAAAGTATTGGATATTGGTGCGCAATCCTAGCAGGTATATTCTCATTATTTGCACTTCTTACTACATTTTGGTCTAACACATTAAGTCTTCGTGATGTTGTATATGAACAGATAAAATTGAATCACAAAGTTTGTTGGTTGTTAGCTACAATACCTTCTCTATTATTTGCTATATTTGGAATTAATAGTTTTATTATTCTTACAAGAATAATGTCTGGAGTTGTAGTGCTTGTTGCTATAATGCTAATATTTACTTATAACAAATCAAGAAAAAAAGCTGGAACAAGTCCAATATGCGGTAGATTAGGTACAGTGCCATTCCAGATAATTTTAATAATATCAACAATAATATGTACAGTAGGAGCTATTATACCACTAAAATAGACTATATAAAGGAGTTAAATCATGTATAATAATTCTAGATTTTACAAAGATATAGATAATAATTTTACTTTGAAAATTGATGATAAACCATTCAAAATACTACAATTAACTGATTTACATTTTGGTTTTTCTATGATAACAAAGAAACAAGATAAATTAGCAATGGATGCTATTAATAAAATTATAGAGAAAACTTGCCCTGATCTTATTATTCTAACAGGAGATAGTATATTTCCTTTTGTAATTAAATCTGGAACAAGAAATAATATTAAGCAGGCTAAAAAACTCATTGAATTTATGGATTCCTTTAGAATTCCTTATGCTTATTTGTTTGGTAATCATGATGTTGAAATGGGGTCAAAAGGTAATAAAGATGATATTTCAGATATAATTATTAATGGAAAATATAGCATTTTTGACAAAGGATTAGAAGAACTTACTGGAGTGGGTAATTATATAATTAAACTTATTAATAATAATGATAAACTAATAAATACACTAGTTATATTAGACTCTAATATGTATAGAGAAGGTTGGTTCTATAGTGGTTTTGACTGTATTCATGAAGATCAAACATCATGGTGTATGCAAGAGCTATCAGAACTTAAAAAGCAAAATAGTGATTTAACGGCTTTAGCATTTTTCCATATGCCATTACCTGAATACAAAGAGGCATATGAAAAAATGAAACTTGGAGATAGAAGTGTACAATATAACTTTGGTAGCATCTCAGAATATAACGATTATTTTGGAATAACGAAATATCAATGTGATTTTTTTGAAAAGGCTTTAGATAACGATATAATTAAAGGGATGTTCTGTGGACATGATCACTTGAATACTCTTTCACTTACATATAAAGGTATTATGATGACATATGGAATGTCCATAGATTTTCTAGGTTATAAGAGAATTAAAAAAAGATATACACAAAGAGGAGGTACTTTAATTACAATTAAACAAGATGGAGTATTTGATGTAGCTCCAATACCACTTGCAACTGTTGTTTCTAGTTTTGTTAGAGGGCAGAAATAAAAGGACATTATTTCATTGATTTTTATATGATTTTTTAATAAAATGAGTATATAGTATTCTTACATAAAGAGAGGTAGTCATGAAAGCGAAGGTCTTTAATGCACATAACAAATATATTGTCTTACAACACGCTTTAAAAGAAAATAACGTTTCTAGTACTTGTGAATTATTCGGAATTTCGAGAACTACATATTATAATTGGAAAAAAGCATATGAAAAAAATGGAATGATTGGACTTGAGATAGATGAACCCAAAAAGCCAAAGATGCCTAATAAGGTTAATAAAACTATTGAGAATGAAATTTTGACATATGTCAAGAAATTTCCTACAGACGGCCCTAATAGAATTTATTATGAATTAAAAGCAGAAGGATTTGATATTGGGGTGTCTGGTATATACAATGTATTAAAGCGTCATAATCTATCTAGAAAAAATCAGAGAATAGAATATTCACATAATAAATCAATTTATTTCAATTCTAAAAAGAGAATAAAGAAGCCAAAAACAACCTTTGAAAATATAAAAAATTCTTATCCAGGATATTTAGTAATTCAACGAATAGATTATATAGGTACATTTGAAGGTATAGGTAAAATATATCAATACAGCATATACGATACATATTCAAAATGGGGATCAGTGAAATTATATAACAAAAAACAAGATATAGACATATGGTATTATTTTGAACTTAAACTAGGTTATCTAATGAGAACATTCAATATTAGTATAGAGAATTTAGTAACTCAGAAAACTAAAGTTTTCGTACCTTACTATGTGAAAAATAATAATTATAAAGAAATAATAAATGATTTTAATATTAAACATGAATTTATACCTCCTAGTGGAAGTAAGGTTTTAGATGAGTTAAATGATTTTAACGAATTATTAATAAAAGAATTCTATAATAAAATCCAAATAAAAAGTAATATAAAATCATTTATCGATGTTGAAATAGAACTTCATAAATTTTTGAGATATTATAATTTTGCGAGAGAAATAACTAGTGGACATAACTTAGGAAAAGTGCCTGCTAAAGTAATGCTTGAAAGGGCTATTCATAATAACGTGGATATGGATACATTGCCATTATGGACATTAACACTTATTAATTCAATTAAAGAAGGTGATTAGAATTAACACAAATACTAGAATTGCTATTATAGGTGGGGGAATTTCTGGATTAGTAATAGCCCATAGATTACAAAAAAAAGGTTATAAAAATGTAACTGTTTTTGAAAAAAGTAATATATTAGGAGGAAAATTACATACTATTTTTTATAGAAATAAGTCTTATGAAATGGGCGCTCTTTTTGGTATGCCTTGTCAAAAACACTTAAAAACACTTATGAAAGAGTTTAATATTAAAGCAGATGGCCCTAAGTTATCTCGTGTTAATTATGATATAAAAGGCAATGAGATTATGCGTATACCAAAAGAACTTTTAGGGGATTTTGTAAGAGAGTTAAATAGACTGCCAGATGTTTTAGTAAAATATAAATCACTAGAAAAAATTAATATCCATAATATTGAAGAGGAGTTAATGCTTCCTTTTTCAAGGTGGTGTGAAATTAATAAGTTTAATGTATTAAAAACTGTTTATGCTCATTATATTACTAGTTATGGATTAGGACATATAGAAATTATTCCTGCAGTATATGTTCTTAGAATATTGAATTATGATAATTTGATGTCTTTTATGGAATTACCAGATTTCTGCACATGGAAAGACGGTGTCTTTACGTTAATAGAATGCCTTTCCAATAAAATAGATGATGTTAGGTTAACTCAGAATGTAAATAGTATTCATATTACAGAAAATAAAACTATATTAGTTCAAACAGATTTTGGACTAGATGAATTTGATAAAGTAATTATTACTTCTTCTTATAATCATTTTAAGGGTCTTTTTAACGATAAAAAAATGCTGTTTTTTATGGATAATATTAAATATCAAAATTACACCGTATATGCTTTTATAACTGAAAAAGTTCCTAATAAATGTGGTTTTGTTCTTGAAAATATTCCCATGATAAGGAAAGGTCACATTCTAATATGGAACTCAAGATGGGGCGTGTCATCTGATAAAGAATTAGTTATGGTGTATGCATATAACAATCCAAAAAACTCAATGGAAACGGCTCTAAACATTATTAAAGATGATTTAACTGAATTAGGATTTCATAATTCTATATTATATCAATATAGAAATTGGCATCAATGTCCTTATGTAGATTCAAGTATATTAAGAGAAGGTTTTTACGATAAGATGGAAACTATTCAAGGGAAAAATAATGTCTACATTGCAGGAGAAATAATGAGTACTATTACTATGGATAACTGTATAAGATATTCAAATTACCTTGTAGATAGTTATTTTTGAGAAATTTTTATTTTGGAGTATAGTTAACACCAATTAGTCGGTATATATTGTATATGAGTGTGGATTTTCTATTATATGTGTAAAACATACTTGAAATAGAAAGTTGCAAAGCCTTGAATATTCAAGGCTTTAACTTTTTTTGACAAAATGATGACTTTTAAATATACTGAAATTGATAAAATAATAACAATCTGTTTGAGTGGCATAATACATAGATTTATTTTTGTATCTTATATTAGTTGGGCGAAAATAGATATTATATATAAAGGGTTAATAAATGAATGGAGGTATATATATTATGAGTAAATACAAAGTTTTAGAAATTAAGCAAAGTGTGTTTGAGGATAATAACAAACAAGCCAATTTGCTAAGAAAAGAATTGAAAGATGAGAAGACTTTTTTACTTAACTTAATGTCATCACCAGGATCAGGAAAAACAACAACTCTTACAAAAACAATTAATGCATTAAAAGATGAGATGAGAATTGGAGTTATGGAAGCTGATATTGATTCTGACGTTGATGCTCATACTATTTCACAAACAGGTGCAAAAGTAATTCAATTACATACAGGTGGAATGTGTCATCTTGATGCAGATATGACTAAACAAGGATTAGAAGGACTTGGAACTGAAGAAATTGATCTTGCTATATTAGAGAATGTTGGTAACTTAGTATGTCCAGCAGAATTTGATACAGGATCTTCTAAAAATGCAATGATTTTAAGTGTTCCAGAAGGAGACGATAAACCATTAAAATATCCTCTAATGTTTAGTATAGTAGATGTATTGTTAATTAACAAAATAGATGTTATAGAACATTTTGATTTCGATTTAGACAATGTTAAAAAATATGCAAAGAAATTAAATCCTAATATTAAAATAATACCAATATCAGCAAGAACTGGAGAAGGTATTGATCAGTGGGCTGATTGGATACGAGAAGAAGTAGCACAGTGGAACGCAAAGTAAATTAATTAAGAAATATAAATTATATAAACTAGAAATTTGGAGGAAGTACATATGGTCAATCAAAAAGTCCTTGACTTAGCAAATAAGTACGCAAGACGTAAGCGTGGTTCAAAAAATGAAATTAAACCAGAACACCCAGAATATAAGATTCTAGAGCCTATCTTAACTGATGAAATGGTAGATGTGGCACTTTGTCTAGAACTTCGTAAACCAATGAGTGCAGAAGAAATTGCTCCTTTATGTGGAAAATCTGTAGAAAAAACAGCTGAGATATTATGGGATTTAGCAATGGTCGGTGCTGCATGTTTTGAAGAAAAAGATGGTGTTGACAAATATTATCATGATATTTTTATTCCAGGACATATGGAATTAATAGTAAATAGTAAAGCCAACATGTTAACTCATCCAGAAGTTGGAGCAGCATTTGATTTATATGGAAAAGTAAGAGGTCCTTTAGGTACAGGTAATGTGCCAGTTGGTTCTGGTTTAATGCGTGTTATACCAATTGAGCAAGCTATTCAAGGAGAAACAAGAAGAGCATCATATGAAGAAGTTTCTAAGTATCTTAATGAAAGTACAGTATTTTCTGTGTCAGATTGTTCTTGTAGAACAGCTAGAGAATCTCTAGGAGAAGGATGCGGTCATCTAAAAGAAGATATGTGTATTCAGCTTGACAAAGGAGCAGAATTCTATATACGTACAGGTAGAGGTAGAGAGATAACAAGAGAAGAAGCTTTTGAAATAATTAGAAAAGCAGAGAAAAATGGATTAATGCATCAAGTTCCTAATACTGACGGACCAGGAAAAACTCATGCTATTTGTAACTGTTGTGGTTGTGGTTGTTTCTCGTTAAGAAATGCTAATATGTTTATGAACAATGATATGATTCGTTCAAACTATGTATCTCAAGTTGACAAAGATAAATGTGTTGCATGTGGAGAATGTGTGGAAACATGTCCTACTAATGCGTTAAAACTTGGTAAGAAACTATGTTCTAAAACACCGGAACCTAAAAAGAAAAAAAGAGAACTTCCATATGATACAGAGTGGACTGAAGATAAGTGGAACATTGATGATCGTACTAATAGAAAAGTTGTGGAAGATACTGGCTCAAGTCCATGTAAAGCAGAATGCCCTGCTCATATTGGTATTCAAGGTTATATTAAGTTAGCTTCACAAGGAAAGTATAGAGAAGCACTTGAACTTATTAAACATGAAAATCCATTCCCAGCAGTATGTGGTCGTGTCTGTCCAAGATATTGTGAGTCAGCATGTACTAGAGGAGATATTGACGATCCTATTGCTATAGATGATATTAAGAAGTTTATCGCAGAACAAGATCTTAATGATGAACATCGTTATATTCCAGAATTAAGACATGAATATGGAAACAAAATCGCTGTTATAGGTGCAGGACCAGCCGGATTATCTTGTGCATATTATCTTGCTCTTGATGGATATAAAGTAACTGTTTTTGAAAAACAAAAAGTATTAGGTGGTATGTTAACACTTGGAATACCAGCATTTAGACTTGAAAAAGATGTTATTAATGCGGAAATTGATGTACTAAGGGAATTAGGCGTTGAATTTAAAACAGGTGTTGAAGTTGGAAAAGACGTAAGCCTTAATGATCTTAGAAATAAAGGATATGAAGCATTTTATTTAGCAATTGGAGCAGCGTCAGGAAGAAACATTGGCCTAGAAGGTGAAGATGCAGAAGGAGTATGTACAGGAGTAGATTTCCTTCGTAAAGTAAATCTTGGTGAAGAATGTAAGATGGAAGGCGAAGTTGTAGTAATTGGTGGGGGTAACGTAGCTATTGATGTTGCAAGAACTGCTACTAGAATAGGAAGTTCTAATGTTAATATGTATTGTTTAGAAAATAGACAAGAAATGCCTGCACTAGAAGAAGAAATTGACGAAGCATTAGCAGAAGATATTGTAGTTAATAACTCTTGGGGACCAAAACGTATAATAGTAGAAAATGGCCACGTTACAGGAGTAGAATTTAAGAAATGTTTATCTGTTTTTGATGAAAATGGAAGATTTAGCCCTAAATATGATGAAAATAATACAAAAATAGTTAAAGCGGATAATGTATTAATATCTGTAGGTCAAGGTATGGATTGGGGTAACTTAATTGAAGGAAGTAAAATAGAATTAAATCCTAATAAAACAATAAAAGCAGATTCTCTTACATATCAAACTGGTGAGCCAGACGTATTCGCTGGTGGAGATGCTTTTACTGGTCCGAGATTTGCTATAGATGCTATTGCAATGGGAAAAGAAGGTGCAATTTCTATTCATCGTTATGTTCATAAAGGTACTAGCTTAACAATTGGACGTCTTAAGAGAGAGTACAGTTCATTTGATAAGAATAACCTTAACCTTGATGGATATGATAGATTGCCAAGACAAAAAACTAGTCATCCAGACCCAATTAAGTCAAAAAATAGCTTCAAAGATCTAAGAGGTACTTTTACTGAGGAAGAACTTAAAAGAGAAACAGAACGTTGCTTAGGATGTGGAGCTACAGTATTGGATGAATTTATGTGTGTAGGATGTGGTTCTTGTACTACAAAATGTAAATTTGATGCAATTAAATTAGTTAGAAAATATGATCGCCCAACACCACAATTTGAAGATCTAAAGCCTAACATCATCAAACATGCATTAAAACGTAAAGTTAGAATAGCAGTTAAGAAACCAGTTAAGAAATTACAATCAATCATGTCAAAAGACATGTAAGTTAACATATAGGGGGCTGTCTCAAAAATTAACAGGCAGCCCCCTTAATTTTGAATTAGAGGTGAATTGATTTGCACGAACTAGGAGTTGTATTAGAAGTAATAAAAACAGTAGAGAATTTTGCCAAAGAAAATAAATTAACTGAGGTAGATACAATAGTATTACAAATAGGTGAACTATCTTCAATGATTCCAAAATATGTAGAAGCATGTTATCCTGCTGCTGTTGATGGCACTATGATGGAAGAAACTAAATTACAAATAGAGATATTACCAGGTAACGCTATTTGTAAAGAGTGTGATAATATATTTAATCTTATTAAAAACAATGGGGAATGTCCTAATTGTTGTAATAAAAATTATGATTTATTAGGTGGTAAAGAGTTCATGATTAAAGAAATAATCGCTTATTAGATAAAGTGAAATTATAAATCTTGTACCAATTGACTAATTATTTGCACACTTTATAAGCTTGTCTCATAGTATAAATTGAGGGACAGTTAATATCCTAAAAAATAAAATTGAAAGGAGGTTGAATGTCTTGAGAAAATATTATGAAGATGATTATTATGATGACTGTAAATGTAAAAAAGATTGGTACGAAGATGATTGCAAGAGAGAAAAAGACTGGTGTGAAGACGATTGGGAAAAAGAAAAAGATTGTTATAAAAAACATAAAAAACCTTATAAAGTATGTTACGAATACGTTAAGAAATGTAAATGTTATTACTATAAACATGATAAAAAAAGATGTGACTACGACTACTAGATTTATATAAGTATAATCTTATAGCCATAGTTTTACTTTCAAATATAATATAAGAGTTAACTGTTCCTCAGTTAACTTTATTATTTTCCAAAAATCTGTTTAGATCTGTTAGGTAGTTATTATTTTGTACATTTTTTTTAGTGAATTCAATATAATTTGCTTCATTGAAGTATTCTTTGAAATCAATAAATGCTTTTTCATTATTGCCAGCGGCTGATGTGAAAATAATATCAGCATTGTTTATATCAGCTTTGTATTGTGTTATAAAGCTTCTTACTGTAGGAGTCATATATCCTGCCCAAATAGGGGAAATAATTAAGATATTATCGTACTCAGAAAGATTGACCGAAATAGGTTTTATACTCACTAATTTTTTTTTGATAGAATAATGTCCACTTTTCATAAAACCAATAATACCTTTGAAGTTCATATTATCCTGTAGCTCAATAGTATTACAAGAAAGTATTGATGAAACATTTTCTGCTACGGTTTTACATACACCTGTTTTTGAATAGTATACTACTAATGAATTCATTTAATTACCTCCAAATTAATATTATTTTAGTTATAATATGATGCTTTCACATATAAATTATACTATAGTTGTTATAAAAAAAACAAGGGACTATCGTGAGACAGCCCCTAATATATAAAACTTATATTAATTATTCTACTTTAAAGTTATTAATTATTTCAACTAGGTTGTTAGAACTTTCAGTAGTGCTACTTGATAAAGCCATTACTTCGCTTGACTGTAGAGCAATATTTGAAGATTTTTCTGCAATATTTTGAGTTCCTATAGCTGATTCATTATTTGCCATAGTAATTTCATTTATTGCTTTTATCATATCATCTATTGATTCACTCAAGTTACTAGTAGTTTGATTTAAGTCAGTAATCATTTCATTAATAAATTCAGAGTCTTTATAATACTGTTCACCAGTACTAGCTAATTTTTCATAATCTTTAATTACACGTGTGTCAATAAATGTAATAACTTTTTCTGAATTAGTTGCCAAGTCTTCAACTGATTCAATAACTTGATTTGTGATGTTTTGAATTTTGTTTACTGTGTTACTAGAGTCTTCAGCAAGTTTTCTAATTTCATCTGCAACAACGGCAAATCCTTTTCCTGCTTCACCAGCTCTTGCGGCTTCAATAGCTGCATTAAGAGCAAGTAAGTTAGTTTGTTCAGTAATTTGTAAAATAGAGTCCGACAAAACGCTAATTTTTTCGATAGCTTTTGATTTTTCAATAGAATTTTTAAGTTCTTTGCTTAATACATTAGTAACTTCACTAGCTTCCCTTTGAGAAACTAATGCATTATCTTTAAGTTCCTGTGCTCTAGAAGAAATGTTACTTGCTTCACTAGCTCCTTGTTTAGCTTTTTCTGATAGATTATTGATAACACCTTCTATTTCAACAGCAGTAGCATTCATTTCTTGTGTTGATGCAGAAGTTTCTTCCATACCAGCAGACATTTCCTCTGTAGTGGCTGATACATCTTCTATCTCTGCCATTAGAGAAGACATATGATCAGCAGTATTTTCATTAGCTTCTTCTACTGACACAGCTACTGACTTAACTTGTATTAGTATATTACTTATAGATTCTTTCATAATATTAATTGAGTTAGCTAACTTACCAATTTCATCATTAGATTTAAGATATTTTTGTGGAACTTCATTAGTGAAGTCTGCATCAGCCATCTTGCTTAGTACTTCTGAAGTACTTACAATAGGCTTAGTAATTCTAGAAATCAATAAATAAATTAATCCAATAGTTATAACAATAGAGATGATACTTATTATAATCATAAGTCTAAATATATGATTAAAGTCTGCTAATATACTTTTCATTGGAATTATACTTATATAGGTCCAGTTTTGATCTGTATTTTTCACATGAATATTTCTATATACTTTTAGAACGTCTTTTCCTGCATCGTTAGTACTATATTCATCAAACTCTTTTCCAGAGGAGGTTTCTTTAATAGTAGCAGCTAAATTATTATTTGCTGATACATTTGTCATAATTTTATCTTTGTCATAACTACTAGTGACATAAACACCATTAGAAGATATGATTTCAGTATGTCCATTCATTATATGTATATCTTCACTCATTTTCTGAAGAGCATCTAATACAATATCAACAGTAACAACCCCTATAAAAGTACCTTGATTATTAATAATTGGGACTGAAATAGTTGTCATAACTACTTTGGAACCATTTGTCTCATATTCATAGGGTTCAGTTAATACAGGTTTCATAGCTTTCTTAACACCTGCATACCACTCAACATCATTACCTTCATAGTCTATGAGAGGTTCTACTTTAATATCGTTGTCGCTCTTATATACATATGATAAAAATCTACCTGTATAATCAGAAGGAAATACATTTATATTTTCTTCATCTTTTCCATCATATGCATTAGGTTCATAAGCGATACCCATTGCAACAGCATTAGAATGATTTTTTAGAACCTTTTTTAAGTTATTAGTAATCATATCTCTAGATATGAAACCATTTTCTTTTAATGTTTCTGTTTCAATTGCAAAATCCTCAATAGTAAAGAGTAAGTTATTGAGATTATTTGAAATTTCCTTAGAATAATAATTTGAATTAACAATAGCAATTTCTTTGGCTTCATTTCTGCTAGTATAATAGATTTGAACTAATACAACAGTCATAAGTACCAAAAAACCAACTAAAGCGACAATTCCTGTGTATAAGCTTAGCTTATACTTCAATTTCTTTATCATAAGCGCCTCCTAATGATGATTATTAATGCATAATCTTACAATTTCGTTATAATAAAACAATAATATCATGAATGTAAATAAATGTAAAAGATATTATACTTATTTTATAAGGTATATATTACCAACACTATAATACTATATTTGCATATTAAAATAAAGAGATTAATGACGAAATCTAGAAAAAAAATTATTAAAAATCAATATATATGACAAAAATGTAATAATAGAGTAGATAATGTAATATAATTATATGGATAATTGTTTCTAGATAAGTTAAAATATAATGACAGTTGATTTGACTAAGACCATAGACAAAAGTAAGTATAATCTATTATAATTATTATCACATATACATAGATATAGTTATTATGATTAATAGAAAATGGAGGAAAATATAAAAATGGATTTTATAGAAATTATTAAAGTAATTATTATTGGAATTGTTGAAGGCATTACAGAGTGGCTACCAATAAGTAGTACAGGACATATGATACTGGTAGATGAATTTATGAAGTTGAATATGAGTGATGCTTTTATGGAAATGTTTTTTGTAGTTATACAGTTAGGTGCAATTTTGGCAGTTGTAGTTTTATTTTTTAATAAGCTTCTTCCTTTTTCAATTACAAGCAATAGAAAAATAGTTTTAAAGAATGATATTATAATATTATGGACTAAGATTATTGTAGCTTGTATTCCAGCAGGAATAATTGGTGTGTTGTATAATGATAAACTTGATGACTTATTTTATAATTACCAAACTGTTTCAGTAACATTAATAGTATATGGAATTTTATTTATTATTATTGAGTACTTTAATGAAAATAAGAAACCTACAATTAATAGTTTGCAAGATGTTAGCTATAAGATAGCTTTTATGATTGGTATATTTCAAGTACTTTCCCTTATACCAGGAACATCAAGATCAGGTGCTACTATACTAGGTGCCATTTTAATAGGAACATCCAGAACTGTTGCTGCTGAATTTACATTTTTCTTAGCTATTCCTGTAATGTTTGGAGCAAGTTTAATAAAAATATTAAAATTTGGTTTAGTATTTACTTCTTTTGAAATAGTTATATTGTTAACTGGAATGCTTGTTGCATATGTTACATCAATATTAGCTATTAAATTTTTAATGGGTTACATTAAAAAACACGATTTTAGAGTCTTTGGATGGTATAGAATTGCATTGGGGATAATTGTAATTATATATTTTAGTGTGTTTCGATAAGTTTTCAATTAGTGATGATAATTATAATGTTTATTGAAACTTAATAAGTTATTATATAATAATACATTAGGGTAATAATGTTAAGCTTGATTTATTCATAGAAATATTGGATAAATTAAGCTTTTATTTTAATATGAAAACAAGAAATATTCATAGTTTTTAAAATGTTAACATATTATTTAGGTTTAAGTATTTACAAAAATATTTGAATGTAGTAATATAATAACATAATACGAAAAAGGGGGAGACTTTATGTCAAAGAAAAAATTATCAAACGTATTTAGCGTATTGATCTGCTTAATGTTAATTACTAATATACTTACTATCAAAGTTAATGCTCAAACAGAAAATGTACAATTATATTGTGCTCAAATGGATACTGTTTATGGTGATTACGGACGTATTAAGGCATATTCTACATCAGGATATATACATATTAATAATATGTCTTCCGCAAAAAATGTTTATGTACATTATACATATAATGGTACTGATTGGTTAGATGCTCCTGCATCATATTTGAAGACGCTTGAAGATGGGTCAGAAGTTTGGAGTTATAATACACCAAAAATGACTTACGAACCTGCTCATCAGTATAATTATTATTGCCAATTTGCAATAAGATATGAAGTTGGTGGCAATACTTACTGGGATAACAATGGAGGAAATGATTATTATCTTAGACGTAGTTCAGTATATCCAGAATATCCATATGTTTTATCTAAGAGTTATGTTAAAGTAACTGATTCTATGAGAACTGAAGATGGATTATATGTATATGCGAAATTGCAAGATTTAGCTTATAATAAAACTGTAAAACTTAGATTTACTACTGATAATTGGCAATCATATCATGAGGTAGATGGAACGTATACAAGCTCATATGGTAATGGTCGTGAGTCATGGTTCTTCGATACAAAAAAATGCGGAGTTACTTTAAGTCCTTTAGATACTGGAGAATATGTAGTAAGTTATACTGTTAATGGTGTTACATATTGGGACAATAATTTTGGTTCTAATTATACTTTTGAAAGCAAATAATAGTAAATAAAGAACTATATTATTATCGCCATATGCTTGTGATGTATAACAAGCATATGGCGATTTTTATTGTTATATAGTGAGTTATCTAATAACATGAAGAGATTGCTTAATGATATGTTTTTCTTTATACATTTTTTCATCTGCTATTTTTATAAAATCATCAATCTGGAGTTTTTTTAGAGTATTAACACTAGCAATACCGTGGCTTACACTAATTATATATGGTTTTTTGCTTTTCTCATTAAACTCATTGTAACAATCTACTATATAAGACCATTTATTTTCTGCTTGTTTAGTAGTCATATTGTTAAAAACTATAATAAATTCATCACCACCAAAACGTATAATAAAGTCGTCTTTTCTTATATTACTTTTAATTATATTAATTGCATTGATAATAAGGTCGTCTCCTGATTTGTGTCCCAAAGTATCATTAACTTGTTTTAATCCATTAATATCAATGAAACAAATGCAAGTATTTTCTTGTGAAACATGACATAACTTGGAAATACCTGCTCTTCTGTTATATACTTTAGTTAGAGAGTCATATTCAGAGTAAAATTTAATCTTAGAATATGTCTTTTTATTTATATGAATTAACGATGAAATAATTGTTGAAATAATTATTAAAAAAATGAAGTATATTATATTCTTTTTTAGTACATAAAAAACTAAGTTCAACATATTATCAGTAAAAAACGAATCATTAATACCTTCTCTTGCAATAATAGAAACTATGTACCAATTATCATCACCTAGAGTGTAAGCGTCATTGTGATATTCATCAGAAAAATTACATTTTAATTGTACTGGTTCAAAAGTAAATAATCCTTTTGAAGATATTATTTGTCCACTTCCTTTATTAATAGATGACCATTCGTTTTTATATTGTGTTTTAAATGTTATATGTTTACGGTGATCAAACATGAAATTCCACTCTAAATCTTTGTTAGAACTAGAAAGCCAATAACCCTCTGAATTAAGAAGCATAACATCTCCATGACTATTTTTTGATAGTTGTCTAAAATTATCTATAAAACTTTTAGCTAAATAGTTTAATACTATAACCCCTTTTAATTCGTTAGTTTTATCATATATAGGTGTTGAAAATCTTATCATTGGCTTATAAGGCACTTCAATTTCTCCATGTTCTATATTTAAGTCAAGAGGGGATATATATACATTTCCCTTATCTAATTCTGTAGTTTTATAGAAATAATATCTGTTTTTTTTGTTTTGTAAAGAGGAAGTAGGTACAATATAGCTATCTTTTTTATTAACATTAATACGCACTTGCTCATCACCATTATAATTAATGAAGCGTATTTGGTCATATATATGACGATTAGTAGAAAAGATAAGCCAATGGTTAGCAACTTCTGTATAATTTTCTTTTATAAGTTCATCTGTGAAAGCATATTGTAAATAGTGCAAATCATCTTGAATTCCACTTAATTCTTTTGATATTAAATCTTTCTGTAGAGAAACTAAATGTTTTTCGCTTGATTTTAGTTCTTCAATGTGAATTTCTCTCACTTTTTTTTCATATACGAAAATAACACAAAAAGAAATTAAAAAAAGTATTGAAAAAGATACAATAAAATATTTAATTGATTGATTAGTACTTTTAATAAAATTTGTGTATTTCATATTCAACACCTTTCTGTACTGGGGATGGATTTTATTTATATATATGTATATTTACATACATTGATTACTATTTTATAATGTTGCTAACTACTGAGTAAAATATATGTTTTGTATAATATATTCATATAATAATTATACTATATATCTAGCAAAATTAAAAACAAGTTTCTTCATTTTTTGATATTATTATATTTATTTAGACACACAATTTATATAGTAGGAATAAATAATATATTATTATTAATATATAGAATTAAAATGACTATGATTAAAATATGATGAATTGGTTTGGTGAATATACGCTACTTAATACAGTAAAGGTACAATGATATAAATATATGGTGAAAAAATTAACAAAAAATATAGGATAAATTATTAATAATTGTTAAATTGTTATTAATTTAACAATAGGGCTTGCTATTCTAATGAAGCTGTGCTATTATATCTTTGTAATCAAAAAGCAACACGATACAAATATTAAAAACAACAATAAGATAAGTAAGGCTGTTATTTTTTTGAATGAAATAGTTAAAAAAATAACAAAGTAAAGTATAAAAATCAACTACTAATTAATGATGATTTTATGGTTATAATAAAATTATCACAATTATTGAAAGAGGTGTCAGTTATGAAGGTAACTAATAAAGAAGAATTATTACTTAAAATCGAACAAGTGAGAAATGCACAAAAGAAATTTTCAACATATACACAAGAACAAGTTGACGAGATTTTTAGACAGGCAGCTATGGCAGCTAACAATGCTAGAATTGAACTTGCTAAACATGCAGTAGCAGAAACTGGTATGGGTATAGTTGAAGACAAAGTAATAAAAAATCATTTTGCATCAGAATATATTTATAATAAGTACAAAGACGAAAAAACTTGCGGTGTAATAGAAAAAGACAATGCATTTGGTATTACAAAAGTAGCAGATCCTATTGGTGTAATTGCTGCTATTGTACCTACAACAAATCCAACATCAACAGCAATATTCAAAGCACTTATAGCACTAAAAACTAGAAATGGTATTATGTTCTCACCTCATCCAAGAGCAAAAGAATGTACTATTAGAGCAGCTAAACTTGTACTAGATGCAGCAGTTAAAGCTGGTGCACCAAAAGACATTATCGGTTGGATTGATGAACCATCAGTAGAATTATCAAATGAAATAATGCATAATGCAGATTTAATTCTTGCTACAGGTGGTCCAGGAATGGTTCGTGCAGCATATTCATCAGGTCGTCCAGCAATTGGTGTAGGTGCAGGAAATACTCCAGCAATAATAGATGAAACAGCACATATAAAAATGGCAGTTAGTTCAATATTATTATCTAAAAGCTTTGATAATGGTGTAATTTGTGCTTCAGAACAATCAGTATTAGTTATTGATGAAGTATATGAGCAAGTTAAAAAAGAATTTAACGATCGTGGAGCATATATTCTTTCAGCAAAAGAAGTAGATAAAGTAAGAAAAATTATTATTGTTGATGGTAGATTGAATGCTAATATTGTAGGTCAACCTGCATCTAAGATTGCTGAAATGGCTGGATTAAAAGTACCAGAAGAAACAAAAGTACTTATAGGTGAAGTGGAATCAGTTGAACTTGAAGAGCCATTTTCACATGAAAAATTATCACCAGTATTAGCTATGTATAGAGTGAAAACTTTTGATGAAGCATTAGATAAAGCAGCTCGTTTAGTTGAACTTGGAGGACTTGGACACACTTCAGTATTCTATACAAATCAAGTAAAATCACAAGATCGTATTGCAAGATTTAGTGCAAGAATGAAAACAGGTAGAACTATTATTAACATGCCATCATCACAAGGTGCAATTGGTGATTTATATAACTTCAAGTTAGCTCCATCATTAACACTTGGTTGTGGTTCTTGGGGTGGTAACTCTGTTTCAGAAAATGTTGGAGTTAAACACCTTATTAATGTAAAAAGTGTTGCTGAGAGGAGAGAAAATATGCTTTGGTTTAGAGTTCCAGAACGTGTTTACTTCAAATATGGTTGCCTAGGTGTAGCTCTTGAAGAATTAAAAGATTTAGATAAGAAAAAAGCGTTTGTTGTTACAGATAAAGTTTTATATGACTTAGGATTTGCTGAGCAAATTACTAATAAATTAGAAGATTTAGGCATTGATTTTAAAGTATTTACAGATGTACAGCCAGATCCTACACTTGCAACAGCAAGAAAAGGTGCAGAAGAAATGAGAGCTTTTGAACCAGATACAATTATTGCGTTAGGTGGAGGCTCACCAATGGATGCTGCCAAAATTATGTGGGTAATGTATGAACATCCAGAAGTACGTTTCGAAGATTTAGCAATGCGTTTCATGGATATAAGAAAAAGAGTATTCAAATTCCCAACACTAGGTGAAAAAGCTATGATGGTTGCAGTTCCTACATCAGCAGGTACTGGATCAGAAGTAACACCTTTCGCAGTTATTACAGATGAGCAAACAGGAGTTAAATATCCTCTTGCAGATTATGAATTAACACCAGATATGGCAATCATTGATGCTGAACTTATGATGAATATGCCAAAAGGATTAACAGCAGCTTCTGGTATAGATGCTTTAACACATGCTCTTGAAGCATATGTTTCAATACTTGCATCTGAATATACTAACGGTCACGCACTTGAAGCTATTAGATTAATATTTAAGTATTTACCAGATGCATTTAGCGAAGGTAATACTAATATTAAAGCTAGAGAAAAAATGGCACATGCATCAACTATAGCTGGTATGGCATTTGCTAATGCATTCTTAGGTGTTTGCCACTCAATGGCACATAAACTTGGTGCAATGCATCATATACCACATGGTGTAGCTAATGGATTGTTAATTAATGAAGTAATTAGATTTAATGCTGTTGATAATCCAAGAAAACAAGCAGCATTCCCACAATATAAATATCCTAATGCAAAGTGGAGATATGCAAAAGTTGCAGACTACTTACAATTAGGTGGTAACACTGAAGAAGAGAAAGTTGAGTTATTAATTAAAGCTATTGATGAACTTAAACAAAAAGTAGGAATTCCAAAAACAATAAAAGAAGCTGGAGTATCAAGTAAGAAATTCTATGAATCACTTGATGAAATGAGTGAACAAGCATTTGATGATCAGTGTACAGGTGCTAATCCAAGATACCCACTTATTAGCGAAATTAAAAATATGTATATAAATGTATTTGAAGGTGAAGCTAAGAAAGAAGTAAAAGAAAAAGATAATAATAAAAAATAAAAATTCTTATTAAATATTAAGCAGAACAGCTCCTGAATTTTATCATTAGGAGCTGTTTTTTGTATAAGGAAAAGTAATATAAATGAAATATTTATGTAAATTGATTATAATGTTCATAGTGTATAATGAACATAAGGAGGTTGATATAATGAAACAATTATCACAGGTTCTTATTAAAATAGTATTTCCTCTAAAAAATAAAAGCAAAAATGAGATACTAAAAACAAACAAGTATTTAACAATTGAAGAAGTTATAAAACGCTACGAAGAATTGTCTGCTCTATAATGCGTTTTATAGCTTTTTTTTATGCTTATATTATTATATTAACTTACTACAAGATTTTGCAATATATGAATTATATACGAACAAATTATTCATGGAAAAGTAAATAGATTAAGTGAAAGCAAACATCTTCCTTCGCGATTAGGTGTTTTTTTATTGTGTTATTCTAAAAAATATATAGTTGTAATTATATTTGTATAGATTTAATGTTAAGAACAAAGCAATAATAATGTTAAAATGTTACAAAAAAATAGCTTGCAATATAGAAGAATTTAACAAAAAAATATATGGATAGTATAGAGAAAGTGATATTTATTAGTTGGGTATTAATAAAACTGATAAAATAACCAGTAATATTTATGTGGTTTTTTTGAGTATAAGTTTAATGTTATAAAGTGCCAAAGAAAATATCTTGCAATTGAAGGAGATAGAATGTATAATTGCATATAAGCATATAAAAAAACATATATATAAGTAAATAAAGGGAGGAACATAAAATGAAAAAAAGATTATTAATGATAGTTAGTATTTTAATCTGTTTAGTATTTGTTATTAGTGGTTGTGGTAATAAATCAACTGATGCTGATACAAATGGGGATGAGAATACAAATGCAGAAAGCAGTAATGAAGAAGTAGTTAAAATTGGATTGATCACTGCTGAAACGGGTGATATTGCTCAATATGGTATGGCAGTTGAGAATGCTGTAAAGCTTGCGGCAGATGAAATTAATACAGCAGGCGGAATTGATGGTAAGAAAATTAAATTAGTGATTTATGACAATAAAGGTGATGCACAGGAGAGTGTTACATTATTTAGAAGACTTGTTAATAATGATAAAATCGATGCTCTAATAGGACCAGTAATTAGTGGAACAACTTTGGCAGTAGCTCCTTTAGCAGAGGAAAGTGAAATTCCTATGATTACTCCTACAGCAACAGCATTAAATGTAACACCTGAATATGAATATGTTTTTCGTGCATGTTACACAGATCCATATCAAGGAACAATTCTTGCAAAATACGCTTTAAAAGAACTAGATGCTAAGAATATCGCTATTCTATATAACACAGGTAGTGACTATTCAGCAGGTCTTGCAGAAGTGTTTAAAGGAGTTGCAGAAGATGGTGGAGCCAAAATAGTTAATTACGTAGGATATACTAATGATGATGTTGACTTTAATTCAGTCTTAACTAATGTTAAAGCTAATGAACCAGATTTAATATTTATTCCAGATTATTATAACAAAGTTGGAGTTATTGCAACAACAATAAAAGAATTAGGTATAGATGCAACATTATTAGGTCCTGATGGTTGGGATGGTGTTCAAGAAGAATATATTGATGTTGTAGAAGGTGGATACTTTGGTAACCATTATTATGCAGGAGACGAGAGTAAAATAGTTAAAGACTTTGTTAAGACTTACACTGATAAATACTCTGAAACTCCAAATGCATTAGCCGCTCTTGGATATGATGCAATGAAGATAATGGCAAATGCTATCGATAAAGCAGATTCAACTAATAATAAAAAGATACTAGAACAAATAAAATTAACTTCACTAGACTTAGTAACTGGGCATATTACATTTGATGAAAATGGAGATACAACTAAAAGTGTAACAATTATTAATGTTGAAGATGGTGAACTAAAATTAAAAACCAAATTTAGTGATAATTAGACATTTGATAAGTTATAAGGAGGGAGGAAGTTTCTCTCTCCTTTTTTTCATCTTATAGTAGTTGTTCATAAATAAATTTATATATATAACTTATCGTAAATTATAGAGTTTTGATGAGTTAGAGCGATTATTAATTGTAATTAGTTTTTGGGGTTAGGAAATGGAAATTTCACATTACATATGCTGAAATATTTAGATTGATTGATGAAAAATAGAGAGAGGTGATGACGTGAATTTTTTACAACAATTAATTAATGGAATTCATGTTGGAAGTATATATGCTTTGATAGCATTAGGATATACAATGGTTTATGGAATTGTTAAGTTAATTAATTTTGCACATGGTGATATTTTAATGATTGGTTCGTATTTTGCGTTAATCGCAATAACTGTACTTGGTTTACCCATCTGGTTAGTTATTATTATTACAATGTTAGTATGTGCAATAATAGGTGTTATGATTGATCAAATAGCGTATAAGCCTTTACGAGATGCGCCAAGAATATCGGCTCTTATTACATCTCTAGGTATGAGTTTGTTTTTAGAAAATCTATTTGCGGCTATTTATAAACCAAGACCAAGAAAGTTTCCAAGTCTTATTAAAGGTATTCGTGAATTTGATGGTTTACATATAAAAAATATTACATTATTAACTGTAGGTATAGCTATTATTTGTATGATTTTATTAGAATTTATTGTTAATAAAACAAAGACAGGAAAAGCTATGAGAGCTGTATCAGAAGATAAACCAGCTGCAAGACTTATGGGAATTAATGTCAACAGGATTATAGCTATAACTTTTGCAATAGGTACAGCGCTTGGTGCTATTGGAGGTATATTATATAGTAGTGGAATAGCATTACAGATTAATCCTTTAATGGGGGTTACACCTGGATTAAAAGCTTTCATTGCAGCAGTGCTTGGAGGAATAGGTATTATTCCGGGAGCTATGTTAGGTGGATTTGCAATTGGATTAGTTGAAAGTCTTACTAAAGCATATATTTCAAGTGCGTGGGCAGATGGAGTTGTATATGGCATACTAATTATAGTGCTATTATTCAAACCTGCTGGAATACTTGGTAAAAATGTGAAAGAGAAAGTATAGGTGATAGATATGAACAAGAAAAAAACAGTGGAAAATTATATAATTAATTTTATTTGTGTTATAGCCCTATATTTAACCCTATATATATTAATAAAAAATGGCGTTATTAATTCTTACTATGAATCAGTTATTATTTTTATATGTATTAATATTATTCTAGCAACAAGTCTAAACTTAACAACTGGCTTCTTGGGTCAATTGGCACTTGGTCATGCAGGTTTTGTTGCTATAGGTGCATATACATCGGCGTTATTTACTAAATCAGTTAAGTTACCTTTTGTTGAGTTTCCTGTTGCACTACTTCTTGGAGGAATTGTGGCGGCAATTTTTGGAATAGCAATAGGTATTCCAGCCCTAAGATTAAGAGGTGATTATTTAGCAATAATAACACTTGCGTTTAGTGAAATGATAAGAGTATTTATAGTTAACTCGAAATTTACAGGTGGAGCAAAAGGTCTTTCGGGTATTCCTATGATGAGTAATTTTACTAATGTTTTTATAATTACAGTTATTATAATTACTTTACTGTTTTTATTAATAAGGTCAAGACATGGTAGAGCAATAATATCTATAAGAGAAGATGAAATAGCATCGGAAGCTATGGGAATATCAGCTACATATTATAAAATACTTGGTTTTACTATTTCTGCTTTTTTTGCAGGAATTGGTGGTGGTATTTTTGCTCATTATATAACTATGCTTGAGGCTAGAAAGTTTAATTTTATGTATTCAGTAGAAATATTAATTATTGTTGTATTTGGCGGTATGGGAAGTTTTACAGGTTCAATAATTGCAGCTGTTGTACTAACTATATTTAATGAAGCTTTGAGAGATTTTTCCATATATAGAATAATTGTATACTCAGTATTACTCATTATCATTATGATTTTTAAACCTGGTGGTCTACTTGGAAGATATGAATTTTCAATGAGTAAAAAACTTAAAAAAGTCGGTATTAAAAGTGAGTAGTGAGGAGGATACGTTATGGCATTATTAGAAGTTGATAAGTTAACTATAGAATTTGGAGGATTAAAAGCAGTTGATGATTTTAATGTAACTATCAATGAAGGTGAGCTTATGGGTCTGATTGGCCCTAATGGAGCTGGAAAAACAACAGTTTTTAACATGTTGACAGGAGTATATAAGCCTACCTGTGGAAGTATTACTCTAAATGGAAAAAACATAGTTGGTCTAAAACCAGACCAGATAGTTAAAGTTGGAGCGGCAAGAACTTTTCAAAACATTAGATTGTTCAAAGAGCTATCTGTTCTAGATAATATAAAAATAGCTTTCCAAAAAGATATGAAATATTCATTGGCACAAGGAATATTAAGATTTCCGCTATATTGGAAAGAGGAAAAAAGTATAGAGGAAAAAGCTATAAAATTATTAGAAATATTTAATATGGAAGATTCAAGAAATGAAAAGGCAAAAAACCTTCCATATGGAAAACAAAGAAAGCTAGAGATTGCAAGAGCACTGGCAACTAATCCAAAACTACTATTATTAGATGAACCAGCAGCAGGAATGAATCCACAAGAAACACTTGAACTTATGGATACAATTCGTTTAATAAAAGATGAGTTTAATATTACAATATTACTTATTGAACATGATATGAGACTTGTAATGGGTATATGTGAAAGATTAGTAGTTATAGATTATGGCAAAGTAATTGCAAAAGGAACGCCAGAGGAGATAAAGTCCAATGAAAAAGTTATTAAAGCTTATCTTGGAGGAGCTTAGGAGGTGACATTATGTTAAAAGTTAATAATCTTGATGTATATTATGGTGCCATTCATGCCATTAAAAATATAAGTTTTAATGTAGAACAAGGAGAAATAGTTACGCTTATCGGAGCTAATGGTGCTGGGAAAACAACAACATTACAAACTATTTCTGGGCTTATAAAACCTAAAACTGGAAGTATTATACTTAACGATAAATCAATAGAAAATTATGGGGCTCATAATATTCTAGGATTAGGTATGGCACAAGTACCTGAAGGTAGAAGAGTTTTTTCTAGAATGACAGTGGAAGAGAATCTTGAGATGGGTGCATTTATTAGAACAGATAAAAATATCCATTCAGATATAAGTGACATGTATAAGAAATTTCCTAGATTAGGAGAAAGAAAAAAACAACTAGCAGGAACTATGAGTGGTGGAGAACAACAAATGCTTGCTATAGCGAGAGCATTAATGGCACGTCCTAAATTGCTATTAATGGATGAACCATCAATGGGATTAGCACCTATATTGGTTGAGGAAATATTTGATACAATAAGAGAGATAAATAGAAGTGGTACGACTATATTATTGGTTGAACAGAATGCACATATGGCTTTAAGTATTGCACATAGAGCTTATGTATTAGAAACAGGTAAAATAATAATGGAAGGCGATGCACAAAAGCTGTTAAATGATGAAAAGGTAAAAGAAGCTTATTTGGGATAAGAATATGAGGCATAGCCTCTTTTCTTATGTTCAAAAGTATTAATTAAGATTTAATATAATATATATTAATGATAGTGATATATTTTAGTGTTTTAAATTTACTTTAACAAAACACAGAGGTAATTTAATAAAAAACTTGATTTTTTACTAAAATCATGATAAAATTTACGCATAGTAAAAACAAATGTACACAGCACAAAGACAATTGGTTGTTTAATGTATATAAATATTATATAAGAACAATGATAATAAATCCATACATATAGAAAGTTGTATTTTATCAGTGTGTGTATATAATTAATTATGAAGTTATTTATTAAAGTAGAAGAAAAGGAATGAGGTATCAATATGGAAAACAAGTTACGTGTAGGTATTATTGGTGCTACTGGTATGGTAGGACAAAGATTTATTTCATTATTACATAATCACCCTTGGTATGATATAGTTTGCTTAGCTGCTAGTCCACGTTCAGCTGGTAAAACATATTATGAAGCAGTTGAAGGTCGTTGGGCACAAGTTATTGAAATACCAGAGAGAATTGGTAATATGACTGTGAAAAATGCAACGGACGTTGAAGATATTGCCAATATTGTTGATTTTGTATTCTGTGCTGTTGATATGGATAAAAAAGCTATTCGCCAATTAGAAGAAGCTTATGCAAAAGCTGAAGTGCCAGTTGTATCTAATAATTCAGCAAATCGTTGGACAGAAGATGTACCGATGGTAATTCCAGAGATTAATGATGAACATATTAAAATCATTGAAGCACAGAGAAAGAGACTTGGTACAGAAAAAGGTTTTATTGCAGTTAAACCTAATTGTTCTATTCAAAGTTATGTACCTGTTCTTGCTGCATTAATGAAATTTGAACCAAAAGAAGTCAATGTATGTACTTATCAAGCTATTTCTGGTGCTGGTAAGACGTTTGATAGTTGGCCTGAGATGGTAGATAATATTATTCCATTCATTGGTGGAGAAGAAGAAAAAAGTGAGCAAGAGCCAATGAAAATATGGGGAACAATAAAAGATGATAAAATAATTTCAGCTAATGAGCCTGTTATCTCTGCTCAATGTATTAGAGTTCCTGCTGCTGATGGACATTTAGCTGCTGTATCTGTTAACTTCAAAAACAAACCAGAAATAAAAGAAGTAATAGATATTCTTAATAGTTATTCTGGAAAACCTCAACAACTTAAACTTCCATCTGCTCCAAGTCAATTTATGAAATATATGGAAGAAGATAATCGTCCTCAGACTAGAATTGATCGTGACTATGAAAATGGTATGGGGGTTACAGTTGGTAGATTTAGAGAAGATAATTTATATGATTACAAATTCGTATGTCTATCTCATAATACGTTAAGAGGAGCTGCTGGTGGAGCTGTTTTAATTGCTGAACTTCTAACTGCTGAAGGATATATTACAAGTAAATAAGTTTATATAAAGGGGCTGTCTTATAATACCTTTTTTATGTCAATATATAGGAAGCTAAACCTAGTCTATCTTTCAAAACTTGTAGCCTATAGAAAAATGTATTATAAGACAGCCCCTTTTTTATATACATTTATAAAAAATATATAGTAAGTAATAATGCAAAGAATTATAAGTGTAGAGCATATAACTTCATTATAAGACATTCACTTACTATAATATATTACATATTATAATAGAGAATATGTTAATAGAAGGTTGCAATAATGCCAAATATGTATTATTACAGAGAGCCACAGATGTATGACATTAATGAAGAAATGGACGAAAGATTAATAACTGTGGTTGGAACTGGGAAAGTGGATGTAGAGCCAGATACTGCTATATTGAAGATAGGAGTAATAACAAAAGATACAGATATAATAGAGGCACAAGATGAAAATAAAAATACAATGAATGCTGTAATAGAAGGTTTAATTAGCAATGGAATTGATGAAACAGATATAAAAACAATCCAATATACAGTTACTCCACAATACGATTACATTGATGGTAAGCAAGTGTTTAGAGAATATGAAATAAGACATGTGTTGGAAGTAACTATTAAGGATACTAATAAAGTAGGAGTAATTATCGACGATGCAGTTAAAGATGGAGCTAACTATCAACAAGGATTAACATTTGCAGTTGATAATCCTGAAAATTATTATGACAGAGCACTGCAATTGGCAGTTATTAATTCACAAGAAAAAGCAACTAATATAGCAAATACATTGCAAGGTAATATTAATATGCAACCGATAAAAATAACCGAGAAAACAAGAAAAGATCAAATAGCACCTTATGAACAAAGTATAACATATCGAAACGGTGGCACACCTATTCAAACAGGAAAATTAAGCATAATTTCAACTGTAGAAGCTACATATGAGTATTAAATGAAGAAATAACAAAGTAAAAACGTATCAATTATAAAATCCCATACAACTTTATGTTGGTGGGTTTATTTTTTTATCCTATAAGATTTTTTACTAATGAGAAAATTCTTATATTATATAGGGGTATTTGATTGACATATAAATATAGATAATGATAAAATAATATTATCGAATTACGATAACGAATAACAGAATAAGGTGAATTAAATGAATAATTACGTTAGTAAGAGATTGTTCCAAGGATTTATATGTTTACACATATTACATCATGCTAAGAAGAAACCATTTTATGGAAGCTGGATGTTAGAAGAATTATCTGAGCATGGTTATAAGCTAAGCCCGGGAACTTTATACCCCATTCTACACAGTCTAGAAAAAGAAGGATTTATTGAACATTATGACAAGAATGTAAATGGGAAAATAAGAAAATACTATATTATAACAGAAGAAGGAGTTAACCAGCTTAATGAATCAAAAAAATATGTTTCAGAGTTAGTTGCTGAGATAGGATTATAAGGGGGATGGTTATGTTTGAATTTGTTGATTTAAAATATAAAGATATTATAGATATACCCTCACTATTAATTGAAGAAGGAAAAATCACTACATTTATTGGACAAAGTGGTGGTGGAAAAACAACTATACTAAGATTATTAAATAAAATGATTTCACCAAGTGATGGAATGATTTTATATAAAGGCAATAATCTAGAGCACATTAATTCAGTAACTCATAGAAGAGAAGTTACAATGTTATCACAAAGTCCGATTGTTTTTGATGGTAATATTAGAGATAATCTACTAGTTGGATTTGAATTTCAAGAAAGACAGATACCAAGTGATGATAAGCTAATTGAAGTATTAAGAAGTGTAAGTCTAAGTAAATCTCTAGATGATATGGTAACTCATTTATCAGGAGGAGAAAAACAAAGATTAGCATTAGCTAGAGTATTACTTCTTGATTCAAAAGTATATCTTCTAGATGAACCTTCTTCATCATTAGATGAATCAACGGAAGAGTTAATTATTAAAATGTTTACCCAGTTTGTAAAAGATAATAAAACGCTAATTATGGTTACTCATTCAAGAGACATAGCAAATAAATATTCTGATGTCATAATAAATATTGCTAATGGAACATGTGTATAGGAGGAATAATAATGGAAGGTATTATTGAATTATCAGTAGTTCAAGTAGCTTTAGCCTATATTTTTGTTTGTTTTGTATTAATAATTGTAAAGATACGAAATATAAATAGAGAGAAAGAAATTATTATATCTTCAATAAGAATGACAATACAATTAATATTAACAGGGCATATTTTATTATTTGTTTTTAATAATCCTTCACCGTATATTACGATAGCAATAATTATTTTAATGGAGATATTTGCTATATATACGGTGTTAAAAAAGTTTAGAAGTAAAACATCTGTAGAATTAAAGAAAGTAATAGGATTTTCAATGAGCATAGGGACGATAACTTGTATTCTATATTTCCTATTAATTGTTGTTAGAATTCCTAATTGGTATGACCCAAGATATTTTATACCTATAGCTGGAATGCTAATAGGTAATTCAATGACTGGAATAACTCTTGGAATTAATTCATTGCTTGAAGGAATGACAACAGAAAAAGCAATAATAGAAGAAGCACTAACTCTAGGTGCTACACCTAAAGTAGCCTCAAAAAAAGTTATTAACAAAGCTTTTGATTCTGCTATTATTCCTACAATTAATTCAATGATAGGTATGGGAATTATATTTTTACCAGGTATGATGACTGGACAAATACTTGCTGGAGCAGATCCAACTATAGCTATTGCTTATCAAATAGCTATTATGCTTGGGATATTAGGTTCAGTATCTTTAACAGTAATAATTATGCTAATACTTAGTTACAGAACTTTTTTTAATGAACAAAGTCAATTAATGGGAAGGTGAATAATATGATGAAATTTGAATTTGCTAAAGTACCACAAACTATATTCGGTTCTGGTGAATTTAGTAAGATTTATGAATTGATTGAAGTGTATGGAGCTAATAATATTTTGCTTGTATCTGGAGCACGTTCGTTTAGAAAATCAAGACAGTATATAGAGCTAATTAATATAATCAAAAAAAGAGGAATTAATCTATATGAGACAAAAGTAGTAAGAGAACCATCACCAGATTTAATTGATGATGAAGTTGATAAATATAGAGATAATAATATTGATTTGATTATAGCAGTAGGGGGAGGTAGCGTAATAGATACTGGTAAAGCTATATCTGCTATGTTAACCCAGAAAGATTCAGTCATGGCTTTTCTAGAGGGAGTGGGAGAAGGTAAAACTCATAATGGAAAGAAAATTACTTTTATCGCAGTACCAACAACATCAGGAACGGGTAGTGAAGCTACGAAAAATGCAGTACTTAGTAAAGTTTCAAAAGATGGTTTTAAGAAATCATTACGACATAATAATTTTATTCCAGATAATGTAATTATAGATGCAGAGCTATTAATTACATGTCCAACTAGTATAACTATTGCAAGTGGGCTAGATGCTCTAACACAATTAATCGGTTCTTATCTATCAACTCATTCATCTGCTATGACAGATTCATTAGCTTTATCAGGTTTAGAGTATTTTAGTAAAAGTTTTATGTCAGTATGCACAGAAGGATATAATTCAATAGAGAAAAGAGGACAAATGGCTTATGGAGCTTATATTTCTGGAATAACCCTAGCTAATGCAGGGCTTGGAATAGTTCATGGATTTGCTTCAAGTGTTGGAGGATATTTTGATATCCCACATGGGGTAATATGTGGAACGTTATTGCCAGAAGCTATAAAGGTTAATGTTGAACTATTAAGGCAAAAAAATGATATGATATATCTAGAAAAATATGCGAAAGTGTCATCAATCTTAACGGGGTGTAACGGGAAAGATACTATAATGTCTTGTTATAAGTTAATTGAAATCTTGGAGAAATGGGTTGAAGAGTTAAAGGTTCCTAAGCTAGGTGAGTTTAATGTTAGAGAAGAAGATATAGACAGAATTATTAAAATAACTAGTAATAAATATAATCCTGTTCAGTTATCTAGTGAAGATATGAGGAGGATACTTGTTGGTAGGATGTAGAGGGCGACATTGAACAAAAAAACAATACCACTAATGAGTATATATTAAATAATAGATACTAATACTAAATAATAATATAGTTACTTATAAAATAATCTAGTATTTCTATATTAATTAATAATAAGGTGGTATACAATTTGAATAACAATGATGTAGTTAAAGTGCTTAATCATATAGGTTTATTACTTGAGCTTAAAGGAGAAAGTTTTTTCAAATCAAAAGCATATTATGATGCGGCGAATAAGATAGAAATTTTAGAAGAAGATATTAACAATATCGTATCAGAAAATAGATTAAGTAGTTATAAAGGATTTGGAAAAGCACTTACTCAGAAAATAACTGAATTAGTTACTACTGGAAAACTAGATTATTATAATAAATTAAAAGAAACTATTCCAGAAGGATTAACATATATGTTAAAAATATCTGGGTTAGGACCTAAGAAGGTAAAGGTGTTATATGAAACTCTAGGGATAGAAAATATAGAACAATTAAAACAAGCTTGTGAAAATAATAAATTAGTGAATTTACCTAGATTTGGTCAAAAAACTCAGAATAAAATATTAGAAGGTATCAAAAATATTGAAGTATATTCACAGAAATTTCATTATCCAATAGCAAAGTTAATGGCTGATGAAGTAATAAAGGAATTTGAGCATATTGATTATATTAATAGATATAGTATCGCGGGAAGTTTAAGAAGAAAAAAAGAAATTATTAAAGATATAGATATACTTGCAAGTAGTAATAATCCAGAAAAAGTTATGGATTTATTTGTCTCACAAAAATATGTAAAAGAAATAACAGGAAAAGGAGAAACAAAATCTAGTGTTGTGTTTCAAAATAATATAAAAGCTGATCTTAGAGTTGTAAGCGATGAACAATATCCATATGCACTTCACCATTTCACTGGAAGTAAGGAACATAATACAGCTCTTAGACATATTGCTAAGAAACAAAACATTAAAATGAATGAATATGGACTTTTTAGAGATGATATACTCATTAAGTGCAAAAGCGAAGAAGATATATATAATGTTTTTGGAATGGATTATATTCCTCCAGAACTTAGAGAAAACTATGGTGAACTAGAGGCTGCATCAAATCATCAACTTCCAACTCTCATAACTAAGGAAGATATAAAAGGAGCACTTCATGTACACACTATATATAGTGATGGTAATGCCACTATAGAACAACTTGTAAAAGCTTGTATTGACAAAGGATATAATTATCTTGGAATAAGTGATCATAGTAAAACAGCTATATATGCAAGAGGACTTTCGGAAGAAACCATTAAAAGACAACATGAAGAAATAGATAGACTTAATGAGAAATATAAAGATTTTCATATTATGAAAGGAATAGAATCTGATATATTATCAGATGGAGAGTTAGACTATTCCGACAATATATTAGAGTCCTTTGATTTTATAATAGGTTCTGTCCATAGTTTATTTAAAATGGATGAAGATAAAATGACCAATAGAATAGTAAAAGCTATCAGAAATAAGCATATGAAAATCTTGGGACATCCAACGGGGAGAATTCTGCTTAATAGAGAAGGATATAAACTTGATATTAATAAAATAATTAATGAGTGTATAGATAATGATGTAGTGTTAGAAATTAATGCAAATCCATATAGATTGGATTTGGATTGGAGACATATGAAATCTGCAAAAGAAAAAGGAGCTAAGTTTATTATATCGCCAGATGCACACAGTGTTAAGGAATTGAATTATATGATTTATGGTATTAATGTAGCAAGAAAAGGGTGGCTTGAAGAATATGATGTGATAAATACATTATCAATTGAAAATATAAATAGATATTTCCTAAAATAATGAGGTTGTCTCATATATCCAAAGCTGTGGCTTCATTATATGAGACAACCAAAATAGTAAAATACTATTATTCTCCACTAAAATCACTGGTATCACCGAAATCACTACTATCTCCAAAATCGCTACTATCCTCAAAATCAGATGTAAAAGATGAGTCTTCAATTATTTCAAAAGAATTTTCTTCTTGATAAGTAGAATCCATGAAGTTGTTATTGTAATAATTTTCTTCCGTATCGTTTTCATAATATTCTTCTTCGTAATATTCATCTTCATAATCTTCATCATCATCATATGTATCAATTTCTATTGAAGTATCTTCATCGTCATATTCACTATGACTATTACCTAATTTCTCAAATACATAAAGTGCAATCATGATAAATATAACTATATATATAATATTGCCCAACAGATCACCTCCTCATAAACAAAAATCTAATCAAGTTACATTATTAATCTTAATAAGTCAAATGTCAACAATTTTATTGAATATTTATTATAAAATCACTAATATAATTAATTTTAATTAAACATAATAGAAAATTTCATAACGTAATCATGAAGTATAACAACCCTGTAACGTAAGTGATTAAGCATATGATTTATATCAAATGAATAGAATTTAATAGAATGCTTACAATAAGAAAATATTAAATAAATCTCGGGAACAAATAGTATTAAAAACTACTTTACAAATTTTGTTTTTATAGTTATAATACCATGGGCGAAATTTTTTTGATATAACTATTCTCAATGCCCGATTCTTATGAAACTTTACAATTAATATAAAATTAGGAGGCCTATATGCAAAGTGCAAAAACAAAAATAATTTGTACAATTGGACCTGCCAGTGATAATAAAGAAACTATTACTGAGCTTGTAAAGAATGGACTTAGTATTGCTCGTCTAAATTTATCTCATGGTAATAAGGAATACTATAAAAAAATTATTTCTATAATAAAAGAGGTTAGAGAAGAACTAAATAAACCAATAGCCATATTAATGGATACAAGAGGACCAGAAATAAGAACTAAAAATTTTGTTGGTAATCAAGTATCACTTGAGATTGGTCAAGATATCACTATTTCAACAGGTGATTTTGATGGTAATGAAAATATATTCTGTATTACATATCCTACTCTATACAAGGATGTAAAAAAGGGAAGTAAAGTTTTAATTGATGACGGATTAATTGAACTTGAAGTATTAGAAGTTAATAACAAAGAAAAAACAATACTATGTACAGTTAAAAACGGTGGAATTGTTAAAAATAAAAAAGGTATAAATGTACCTAATGTAAATATTAATCTTCCAGCAATTACAGAAAAAGATAAAGAAGAAATAATATTTGGGCTTGAAAATGATATTGACTTTGTAGCGGCATCATTTATTAGAAAAGCGGATGATGTACTTGAAATCAGAAAATTTATTAATGAAAATGGCGGAAAAGATGTAAAAATAATATCAAAAATAGAGAACCAACAAGGTGTAGATAATATAGACTCAATAATAGAAGTTTCTGATGCTATTATGATAGCGCGTGGAGATCTAGGAGTTGAGACACCAACTGAGTTAATACCAATAACTCAAAAAATGATAATTGATCGTTGTAATCGTGCTGAAATACCAGTAATTACTGCTACACAAATGCTTGATTCAATGATTAAGAATCCAAGACCAACAAGAGCAGAAGTATCAGATGTAGCTAATGCAGTAATAGATGGTACAGATGCAATTATGTTATCTGGAGAAACAGCTGCTGGGGCTTATCCAGTAGAGGCTGTTAAAGTAATGAGTAAGATTGCAAAAGCCTCAGAAAATATGACGGACTATGATCAAAGCCGTATTTGCAAAGAAAGTGAAAAAAGCATAGCACATGCAGTTAGTTACTCTGCTTATTCTACAGCTATGAATCTTAGAGCAAAAGCTATAATATGCCCTACTTTTAGTGGGAATACAGCAAAAATGATATCAATGTATAGACCAAAAGTTCCTATAATTGCATTAACTAGTAGCGAAAAGACAAGAAGACAATTGCAATTACAATGGGGTGTTATACCTTTATTTTTAAAAGAAGAAACTTCAACAGATATATTATTCTATAAATCTGTATTGATGGCAAGAGAATTAGGATTAGTAAAGTCTAGAGATTTAGTTGTAATAACAGCGGGCGTTCCTTTAGCACCTGGAAGCACAACTAACCTTATGAAAGTACAAGAAGTTGAATAAAATTCGTATGTAATATTAGTATAAAGTCATATAAAAAGACTAGGTTAGCTTATTGCAAAAGCATGAATAGCTAAACCTAGTCTTTTTAATGTTTTACTTAATGTTATGCTTCAACACGTTTTCCAAATATGTATAGTGTTAATCCTGTTGCAATAATACCAGCAGGTAAAGTAATTAATGCCGAAACACCAAATCCAGCAGGTAAAAATCCGAATAATATTGATATTATTCCAACTACAATAGCATACATTAGCTGAGTCTTAACATGGTCAATATGATCGCAAGATGTTCCCATTGATGATAAAATAGTAGTATCAGATATTGGAGAACAATGATCACCAAGTATTGCACCTGTAAGAACAGCACCAATTGAAACAGTGATTAAATTCATATCACCAGAAGATATAGCATTAGATAGTGGAATAGCAAGAGGCATTAATATACCCATTGTTCCATAACTAGTACCAGTTGCAAAAGATATTACAGAACCTAATATAAATATTAGAGTTGGTAATATATAAGCTGGGATAGCACCTTGTAACCAAAAAGCTAAGTATTCATCAGCATCTAGTTGAACTTTGATTACATCTGCAATTGACCAAGCAAATAGAAGAATAACAACTGTTATAATCATAGACTTCCAACCTTGTATCCAAGTATCTACACCTTCTTCAGGAGTGAATATTTTCTGTGCAATACCCATAACTATCGCAACAATACCAGCAATCATAGCTGCCATGAATAATACAACAGAAGCATCAGAAGCACTAAAGCATTCTTTTATAGCTTCAAAAGAAAGAGGATTGTTATTAACCATAGCAAGAAGATCACCTTCTAATGTACTATATCCATTAAAGTAAAAGCCAACTAAAGATGCAATAATTAGTACTAGAATTGGAATAATAGCATTCCATACATTAGTTTTCATATCTTTACCAGGCTTGATATCCATATTTTCATCAATTGCAAGTGGAGTTGCACCATCAGCTAATACTTTTCCTGTTGTTCTAGCTCTTTTTTCTGCTTTGTACATAGGGCCGAACTCTTTTAGCATTACAATTGTAAATATAATAAAAGCTAATATAAATATATTATAAAAACGATAAGGAATAGTTTCTAAAAATATTGTGTAAGCACTTTTAGTAGTGTTAAGAGCTGGTAATTCCTTAGAAATTAAGCTAAGTTCATAGCCAATCCAAGTAGAAACAATAGCGATACCAGCGATTGGAGCAGCTGTAGCATCTACAATAAATGCTAATTTTTCTCTTGATATTTTTTGTTTATCGGTAACAGGTCTCATCACAGGACCAACAATAAGAGAGTTAGCATAATCATCAAAAAATACAAATAAACCAAGGAACCAAGTAATAAATTGCGTGCTTCTAGCTGTTTTAGCTTTTAAAGCTAATTTTTCTGCTACTGCGTAAGTTCCTCCCATTTTAGTTATTAATGCAATAAGTCCACCGATAGCCATAACTTGCAATAAAATTCCTGCATTCCATTTATCTGCCATAGATGAAACCATAGTATCAATTAATAAAGTAAAAGAATCAGTAGATGCTTTTAGTAAGTTTGTTTTTCCAACTAATGAAACCATTGTTGTTCCAGATAATACACCTAAAAAAAGTGAGATGATAACATTCTTGCTAAGAAAAGCAAGTGAAATAGCTACAATTGGTGGAATTAAAGTCCAGAATCCTAATGCTTCCCATATTTTTATTTCATCTGTAACAGTAGCATTATATGAAACGATAAAACCAATTATTGTTACTATAAGTAAGAGTGTATACATAACTCTATTTAATAGCTTTTTGTTCATAAATTGTCCTCCTCGTTATTGGATAATTAGTCTATCTTATAATAGTATAAAAATACAAAAATGTAAATAGAAAAAAGTCCTTTTTGAAATAATTACATTTTATTCCTTCATTAATAATAGATTGATATTAATAGAGATATATAATGCTGTTATATAAAACATAGAGATGCATAGATAAATTAGGTGCATGCTGCATTTGATTTACTTAGATAAAACATTATTAAACTGATAAATATATATGGGAAAATGAATAAAACAATAGAAATGATTGCAATATGTATTATGTTTGGTATGTATATTAATTCATATTAAATTGTTTTGAGAAACAATGATATATAGTGTAAAATAAATATGATATATAATTATAAGATAATAAGGAGGAACTTAGATGCTAAGTAAATCTATAGTAGAAGATGTTTTGAATGTAGCCGTATCTACAGGTGGGGATTTTGCAGAAATCTTTGTTGAAGACAAAAATGATACTAATATACTTCTAGTAGGAGGTAATATTGAATCAAGCGTATCAGGAAAAGATTATGGTGTAGGTATACGAATTTTTCAAGGTTTTAGAAGTGTATATGCTTATACTAATAATTCATCTCGTGAGAATTTAATTAAAGTTGCAAAAGAAGCAGCTTTGGCTATGAAGGGTGGGAAGAAAGATATTGTATTAAATCTTATGAAAAGTAAAGTAAAGCCTATCCATGAAATAGAGATTCTACCTAATACAATATCTAAAGTTAGAAAAGTTGATTTAATGAAACGAGCTTATGAAGCAGCTATAAAATATGACCCAATTATTTCACAAGTAAAAGTAAATTATCTTGATCATATTCAAAATGTTCTTATTGCAAATACAGAAGGAGTATTCGTAGAAGATAAGAGAGTTAGAACTAGAACAGTAATTCAAGCAATAGCTTCAAGAAACGGGGAAATGCAGACTGGTGCATCTGGAAAAGGAGCTTATACAGGATTTGAATTATATAATAATATCAATATAGAAGAACATGCAAGAGAAGCAGCAAGAATGGCAAAGACTATGATATATGCTGATTTTTGTCCTAGTGGCAAAATGCCTGTAATAATTGATAATCAGTTTGGAGGAGTATTGTTCCATGAAGCTTGCGGACATGGACTTGAAGCAACAAGTGTAGCAAAAAAAACATCAGTATTCACAGATAAAATAGGTGAACAAGTAGCATCAAAATGTGTTACAGCTATTGATGATGGTACTATACTTAATGCTTGGGGATCATTAAATATAGATGATGAAGGAACTAAAACAAGAAAAAATGTACTAATAGAAAATGGTATATTAAAAGGTTATATGATAGATAAATTAAATGGTCGTAGAATGGGTATGAAATCAACAGGTTCAGGTAGAAGAGAGTCTTATAGATACGCCCCAACATCAAGAATGACTAATACATATATAGCAGGTGGAGATTCAACTAGAGAAGAAATAATAGCTAATACTGAATATGGATTATATGCCAAAAATCTAGGTGGAGGTTCTGTTAATACATCTACTGGTGACTTTAACTTCTCAGTTAGAGAAGGATATATTATTAAGAACGGAAAGATAGATAAGCCTGTAAGAGGTGCAACTTTAATTGGTACTGGACTTGATGTAATTAATAAAATTGATATGGTTGGTAATAACTTAGAACATGGTGAAGGGGTATGCGGTTCTATTAGTGGTAGAATCCCTACTTGTGTAGGTCAGCCTACAATCCGTATAAAAGAAATGACTGTTGGTGGAAGGGAAGGTGAGAAGTAATGGATAAGAAAGAATTTATAGAGTTATTATTTACACAAGGAAAACAGGCAGGATTTGAAGATATGGAAGTATATATTAGTTCTTCAAATGAACTTGAGATAATGGTTTTCAAAGGAGAAATAAGCAATTATAGTATCTCTGATGAGGAAGGATTATCTTTTCGTGGATTATATAATGGTAAGATGGGATATTCCTATACTGAAAAAATAGATAAAAGTTCAATAGAACTACTTATTAATGAAGCTATAGATAATTCCAAGATAATAGATAGTAATGATGAAGAGTATATTTTTCAAGGATCAGATAAATATGAACAAGTAAATAACTATAATGAAAAGTCAGAAGCAGTACCTACTGAAAATAAGATTGATTTTGTTATGAAGATGGAAGAAGAAGGGCTTAGAATAGATAATAGAGTAGATACTATAGGATATTGTTTGCTTAGCGATAGCAATAATAGCACTATGATAGTAAATACAAAAGGACTTAATCTAGAAAGTAAATCTAACCAATACATAGCATATATATCAGCAGTAATAAAAGAAGATGATGACGTTAAAACAGGTGCAAAATACGAGATAACTAATTGTTTTAATGATCTTAATGGAAAGACTTTGGCAAAACATGCAATTGATGAAGGTATATCAATGCTTGGTGCTAAGTCAATAGAATCAGGTGATTATCCAGTAATTCTTAGAGGAGATGTATCTGCAAACATTTTAAAAACATTTGCAGTGATTTTTTCGGCAGATAATGTTAATAAAGATGTATCTTTATTAAAAGGAAAAGTTTCTAAACAAGTAGCAAGTCCAATTGTAACTTTGGTTGATGATCCTTTTATGGAGAATGGTGTATTTACTAGAGCATTTGATGCCGAAGGAGTAGCAAGTCAAAAGAAAAAAGTAATTAATAAAGGAATTCTAACAACTTATCTTCACAATCTTAAGACAGCTAATAAAGATAATATACAATCAACAGGAAATGCATATAAATCCTCATATAAATCACCTATTGATATAGCACCAACTAATATGTATATTGAAAAAGGTGATGTAAGTTTTGATGATATGGTAAAAAGTATAGAGAAAGGGCTAATAATTATTAACGTTCAAGGATTACATTCAGGATTAAATACTATTTCGGGTGATTTTTCATTATCTGCTTATGGTTATGAGATTATTGACGGGGAAATAAATAGACCTGTTAATCAAATTACTATATCAGGTAATTATTTTAACTTGTTAAAAGATATTGAACAAATTTCTGATGATCTGAAATTTACAATGCCTGGATATGGTTATATCGGTTCGCCATCAATCAAAATAAAAAGTTTATCAGTGGCAGGAGAATAGGTAAAATCTATACATATAAAATTGTTTTTTCGTAAATATTAATATATATAATTTTAATTAAAGAAATCTACTCATAATTAAAGAAGAGGTTACATTATGGACAAACAAAAGTATAGAAAGTATTATAGAGAATATTCCGATAGAGTTATTACAACCAAAATTATTTTAGCTGTTGCGTCTAATGCAGATAATATAATTGCGGCTGCATTTATTAGCTCCCTTGTTCTTGCTTCATTAGCACTACTAATGCCGTTAGTTATTTTTGTTATAGCACTATCTGTTATGTTCTCATCTGGGCTTGGATCATATGTAGGCTTTTTATTAGGAAGAGATAAAACAGAAGAAGCTAATAATTTAGCAAGTTTTGTAGTAGTAGTAATAACTATATTATCTGTAGTTATAGCATTATTTGTCTTTCTAAATGCAGGATTTATAGCAAATAAATTAGGTGCCAATGGGCAATATCATACTGAAGCTACAAAATATCTTAGAATACTAGGTATTAGTTTTTTACCACAAATTATAGCAATTGTTCTTGATAAGCTAATTATGAATGATGGATCACCTAAGTATACTTTTCATGTTAATATAATTACTATGATTATTAATTTTTCTCTTAATATATTATTTGTAGTTGTTTTTAAAATGAATGTTGAAGGATTAGCAATTGCAACGCTTATTAGCCAGATATATCATATGATTGGAAATATATATTACTTTACTTTCAAATCGAAGAACATTAGATTTGTAATTCCTTCTTATCATTTTAGTAAGTTAAAGGATATTATATATAATGGAAGTAGTGATTTTTTATCTGTTTTTACAGATGCAATTATGGTATATGTTGTAAATACAGCTATTATCAAATTTTTGCCACAGAATTATTTAGAGGCTTTTGCCACAGCAATAATATTTACACCATTTATTACTAAAGTATATGTTGGTTCTCAGATAGGGCTTCAACCTATTACTTCAAGACTTTTTGGTCAAGATTATTATAGTGAATTAAAAGATATATTTTTATATTCAATAAAAAGAAGTTTAGTATATGCGGTAATTATATATATAATATTAATACCTATTACATGGTTATTATTACCTTATCTACTTGATGAAGCATCATTAGTTCCAATTGCATTTTTAATATTTATTGGAGTAGGTAGTGCTTATATTACATCATGTATAAGTATACAATCAATTTTGTTCTTTACTGCTATTAATCGTCCTATAGAATCTCTAGCAATTGCTGTTATAAGAACTCTTGTATTAATACCTGTATCTACTTTTACTATGATATATTTATTTAAAGTTAATGGAATTGCAATTGGCTTTTTGATACCAGAAGTTATAATAACTATTATATTTATTTATTATTTTAGAAATATAGATTTTGCAAAATACAAAGCAGTAGAATCCTATAGTTAAAAATATCTTATAATAAAGTGGCTGTTCTCATAATGAGACAGCCACCTTTTTCTAGGACTATAATATTAGAGTATTCTAATCAAGATTATTATGTTATTTACAGATAATAGCTTTGTTTTGATCATCAAATACTCTTACAAACTTAATAGAATACATATCACACATTAAATCATCTTTTGTTCCTGATTCTTTTAGAACTATATAGTTAATTCCTACTTCTGTAAGAATACCTTCTCTGTCTATTAACATACTAGTTCCAATTAAAAATTCAACTTTAATATACTTTCCAATTTGTTTTATTAGCCAGCCTTGGGAATATCCAGTCCCTTGCATAACTGGTGAAATTGGTTGAGTAGTTGGTGGCGTTGGCTCCATAACGTCACCTCTTGGCATCATTTGTGCTGGATGTATCATTTCATCATAATAATCATCTGTCATTCTTCTATACATAATATAAACCTCCTCAAGTTTTATTATAATTATGATTTTTTATACAAGTTTTTCGCAGTTTTCAAGTTTCAAAGTAAAAATCAGTAGGATTATAAAAACAATGTTTTCCAACTTTAACTTGAAATTCTCCAGAACCGCTGGCTGGAAATATATAAGGACAATTTGGTTTGAATGGATTGAAATACCATAAGGCATCACCAGTAGTAAACAATCTATTACCAGCTAAAGCCCAGTCAGCAATATCATAGTGTATCTGTTCAGGAGGATTAGACCAAATATTCTGATTGTTAGGTTGACCTCCTATGGTAGATTTAACACAGTCAAATTGACATGGCTGATAAATGACTTTTCTTAGGTCACCTTGACCTAATCGTTGGTATTCACCATATGCTGTATGAACTCTATTCATAATTACAGAAGCTACAGCTTTCATACCATTTTCTCCTTCTCCGCCAGCTTCGCATTTTATAATTCTTGCTAATAGTTCTCTGGCACTATAAGCCAATAATTTCGCCTCCTTAGATAATGTACACAGATTTGGAATATGTGTATATAACTATGTAATTATCATGTTATGCCTAATCACCTTACAATATTAGTATATTATTATTATTATAAAAAGTTCTTATTATGCTATTGGGTATTAAATAAAAAAGTAAGAAAATTATAATTAATTAGATTGGAAATATTTACAAAATATGATATGGTATGCTATAATTCTTATTAATAAAGTAAATTATTACTATTCTTGACTAAATTTACCAATACATCAAAGGAGTAAAAGGAATGTTGAAATTTAAAAAAATTAATACAAAGTTATTAGTAATTATTGGAGTACTTATTACTGTATCTTATGTAGCTTCTATAAGTTTTGTAACAACCCAAGTAACAAAGTATTCAAAAAGAATGTCTTATAGAGAGGCTTCTTCTATGGCTAGAGAATATAGTTTGTTCATACAAAACGAAATTGAAGAAGCAATGGATGCAACTAGAACTATGGCATATACTTTTGAGAGCTTGAAAAAAGATCAAATAACTGATAGACATTTGTTAAATGGAATACTAAGAAACGTATTAGAAAAGAATACAGATTTTATAGCTGTATGGGCAGTATGGGAAGAAAATGCATTAGATGGTAGAGATAGTGAATTTGTAAATACTAAAGGACATGATTCTACTGGGCGGTTTGTTCCTTATTGGTATAGGAACAATAGTAGAATAGATGTAGTGCCTAATGAAGGATATGATAAAGAGGGAGAAGGAGACTATTATTTTATAGCCAAAAATACTAAGCAAGAAGTAATTATGAATCCTTATTATTATAATGTAGCTGGACAACAAGAATTAATTACAAGTGTTGTTGTTCCTGTTATAAGTAATGATAAAGTACTTGGAGTTGTAGGGATAGATCTTTCGCTAAAGCATTTGCAAAAAATTATTAAATATCTTGAAGTATTTGACACAGGATATTCATCTCTTATAGCTAATAATGGAGTTTATGTTGCGCATATAAGTGATGATCATATAGGTAATGATATTGGCACTAGTGAAGAAAGAATGAAAGTAAAAGAAGCAATTAAAAAGGGTCAAGAATATAATATTTTAAATACTATATCTGGGTATGATAAAAAGCAATCTTACAAATATTATACACCTATTTACTTTGGTAACTCAGGTACACCTTGGTCATTTAGTATAAGTGTACCGTTACAAGATATAGTTAAAGATGCGAAAGAAATAAGAAACTTTATTTTATCAATAGCAGCAATATCTATAATAATTATATTAATTATACTTTTCTTTGTATTAAGAAATATTATTAAACCAATTGTTAAAACATCTGATATGTTATTAGATATATCACAGGGAGATGGTGATTTAACTAAGAGACTAGAAGTGTATACAGAGGATGAAATAGGACAACTTGCAAAAGGATTTAATTTATTCGTAGATAAAATACATGGTTTAATATCTGAAATGAAAAACTCTGCAGAACTTCTTGCGACAACATCAACTGAAATTACTCAAACGATGGATATTGCCAATGAAGGAGTAGCTAATATTTCTACTAGTATGACACATGTTTCAGATAGTTCACAGAACAATGCTAGTGTAGTTGAGCAAACTACAGCAAGTATAGAGGAGTTAGCCAGTAGCATTGATATGGTTACTAATGAATCAAGTGAAGTAGCTGAAAATAGTAAAACTGCACTTGAAACAGCTAACCAAGGAGAAAAAAATATTATAGAAGTCGTTGATGCTAATAATAGTGTTAAAACAGCAACAGATAATGTATATAAAGCAATCAAAGAACTTAAAATGTCGTCGGAAAAAGTAGGAGATATTGTTACACTTATAACTGGAATATCAGAGCAAACTAATCTATTAGCTTTAAATGCAGCAATTGAAGCGGCAAGAGCAGGAGAACATGGAAAAGGATTTGCAGTAGTTGCAGAAGAAGTAAGAAAGTTAGCGGAAGAAAGTAAAACGTCAGCACTAGATATTCAACTATTAATTTCAGAAATTCAAACCAAAGCTGATGTAGCTAATGATGCAATAAATGAAGGACAGAAACTAGTAGATGTAAGTGTTTCAAAATCTAATGTTATTAATGATCATTTTAAAATTATTATGAACGAAATTCAAGAGATTAATAATAAGATTGAAAAAGTATCTAACTCATCTAATCAGCAATTACTAGTAGCAGAAGAAATGACAAGAGCAATGGATGAGATATCAGCTTCTACTGGGGATGAAGCTAATTCAGTACAACAAATTAATGGTGTTATAGAAGAACAAGCAAGTTCTTTTGAAGAAATTGGTGCTAGTATAGAAGAATTAGATAATATGGCAAGAAAATTAAAAAATGAAACTGATAAATTTGTTATATAATAATTGATAAATTTAATTAGATTATAATAAAATATCAATACAATAATCCACAAAAAGTAATGATTCAATAAACTAATATAAAATTACTTTTTGTGGATTTGTTAATACATATATCAAATTTAATGGTATAATATATGTAAAATAAATAAGTGAAAGGAGTTTTTGTATGAGTAAAAGAAAAACTAGTAAAAAAATTATTAATTTAATGGTGATTTCATCGTTGGTATCTGTGGGGGTTTCAATATTTAAGAAAAGTAAAGCATTAAAAAACAAATATAATAATTGCTATTTCTTTAATGGTGAAGAACTTGACTATAGAGAGCAAGAGTTTAATGAAGATTCAATTGCTGCATTATTTAGCGGAGTAGATATTGATTTCACAGGAGCAACTCTAAAAGATAATAAAGCAATAATAGAATTATATAGTAAGTTTTCAGGAATTAGTATTATTGTTCCAGAACACTGGAACGTGAAAGCTAGCGGACAAGATGATAAATCAGGAGTATCTAACGAATTTGAATATAATGAAGATAATACAGAGGCACCATTACTTGAGATAAAATATAATCTTAAATTTTCAGGGCTAGAAATTAAAAAAGCAGATAATGAAGAAGATGAAATAATTGACGTAGAACAAGAAGAACAAGATAGCTTAGTTGAAGAACAAGAAGAACAAGATATTGAAGATAAATCCAATATAGAAGAAAGTAATATTGAATTAAACAGTGAAGAAGAGGAGAAAGTAGAAGATTCTAACGAACAATAATCAGCCCAAAATTATATGAACCTTGTCCCTTGAAGAGGTTGCATCAAGTATATATGATATATATATGGTTTATACTATTATTATAAGTACTTAAAATTAATTAATAAATATTAAATAATTAAATTGGATAAGCACCTTTTCTAGCTTATATACATAATAAATAATACATTATAATTTTATAATATATTTTGGAGGTTATGTATGTTATGGATATTTACAGAAGAGAAGTAAAAAATTCTATAGATTATTTGGTTGATAAAAAAGGAAAATTTCAATTTGGCACTTATAGTGAAGGTATAAAAAGTATTAATATGATAGATGCTAAAAAACCTTTTGGCTTTCCGGCTTCAAAGCGATTTAAGAATTTTAGACTAAAAGAGTGGGAAGCTTTTCAAGCTGGTAATGACAATATCTTCATATTAGGAGCCATATACAATACTAAAGCAACAGCTTTAAATCAGTTATTAATATACGATAAAATAGAAGATAAGCTATATAATTATAGAAAGTTTTGTGCGCCATGGAAACAGGTGTTAAGTAACGGAATGTACCATAGTGAAAGTAAATATATATCAAAAGTATTTTCTATAACAATTAATAATAATATTGATGAAGGAACAATAACTATAAAAGCTAATATAAAAGGCAAAAAAGATTTGCCAGATGTTAGTTTAGATATAGTTGCTTTCCATACGACTGAGCCAATTGTAATCTGCCAACCTTTTGATGACAATAGAGGATTGTATTCACATAAAGCATTAATGAAAATGGAAGGTAAGCTTATTTTTGGAGAAAAAACAATAGATTTCTCAGAAAATAATGCTTTTACCATAATTGATGATCATAAAGGATACTATCCATTTACTGTTAAATATGATTGGCTTACGGGATGCATTAATAATAAGGATAAAGGGCTTATTGGTTTTAATCTAACTAATAATCAGATTAAAGATCATAATAAATTTAATGAAAATTGTTTATGGGCTAATGGAAAGATGAATGTATTACCACCAGTTAAATTTAGAAGAGGAATTAGGCATGGTAAGGAAGTGTGGATTGTACAAGATAAATTTGATAAAGTTAATATTAGATTTTATCCATTAACTAAATTTGACGTTAAATTTAACTATGGATTAGTATATTCTGATTATGAAGGTCCTATGGGTAAGTTAAAAGGTTATATCAAAGATAATAATGATAAGAAAATTATGTTAGATAATTTTTTTGGTATGGGAGAAAAGAAACGTTATAGAATATAATAGTTAATTAATAAAATATAATGCATATAATATAAAGCTAATAATCATTGAGAGAGAAATATTATAATTAATACAATGCTTTATATTATATGCATATTTGTTATAGGGAGGATTTACATATATAGCGCATGAAAGTGATATCATATACTAAAACGAATTATATATTAAATAGTTGTTTCTAATGTTTTTATAGAATTATGTAATGCATCAATACTACTTGAATGACATCTAACTACAGGAATATTTTTTCTCTTAGCTTCCTTCTTAGCTATATTCACCATTTTGTGAGAAACAGTACTTGTAAATATAAGTAATCCGTCTGGATTACCAATACTTTTGCTTAGTCCAGCTGACATTTGTGTAAATACTTTTAGCTTATGACCAGCCTTCTTACAGACTGTTTTATATTCTCTATGCATTCTATCGTGTCCACCGATAAGTACAATACTCATTAATTAATCACCCTTTTTTAATTTATGATAATAGTATACAGTAACTGAGAATGATTGTCAATATCAAGCTTAAAATATTTTTGTTTGAGTGTCTATACTATTTACTATTACAAATAGTTTCTAGAATAATATATAATATTTGATTTATAATTTATGTGTTTTATAAGATATATGATGTATGATTATTAGTAAAATTATGATATAATTGACCAGTGATATAATAATGTTAATAGTTAGGAAGAAGACTATTGACAAATAAAGGAAGATAATTTATATTGTAGTTGATAATGAATATCATTGACTTAATATAAATAAAAAGAAAGGAATTATTAATATGAAAAAATTAACCAAAACAATCAGTTTATTAATTATGGTGGCTCTTATATCTACATCATTTGTAGCATGTAACAACAAAAAGCAAGTAGACGAAGATATATATACAAATGATCAAGAAAATGAGAGTAACAATAATCAAGATGAAACTAATACGACTACAGATGAAAATAAGGACAAAGATAATCAAGATACTTCTAATGAAACAGAAAATATTAAAGATGACGTTACAATAAAAGTTGCCACTTTAAAAGGACCTACTGGAATGGGTATGGCTAAGTTAATAGAAGATGTGAATGAGAATAATTCAGATATTAAGTGTGACTTTACTATAACAGGATCACCTGATGAGATAGTTGGGAAAGTTATAAGTAAAGATGTAGATATGGCTTGTATACCAACTAATCTAGCATCTGTATTATATAATAAAACAAAAGGAGAAATCCAATTAGCAGCTGTTAATACTCTTGGTGTATTATATATTATGGAGACTGGTGATGAAATTAATAGTATTGAAGATTTAAAAGGTAAAGAAATATTAGCTAGTGGTCAAGGTAAAGTACCAGAGTATATTCTTTCATACATATTAGAGAAAAACAAAGTAGAAGACACTAATGTTAATTATGTAACAGAACATGCAGAAGTTGCTACATCATTTATTTCTGGTGATAGTAAAGTAGCATTATTACCACAGCCTTTTGTTACTACTGCTACTATGAAAAATAAAGAAGCAAGAATTGCTATTAATTTAACAGAAGAATGGGAAAAGATTCAAGGAGAAAATAGTAAGTTAGCTATGGGTTGTATTATTGTTAATAAGGAATTTGCAAATAACAATAAAGAATTAGTAAATAAGTTTTTAAGTGAGTATGAAGAATCAGTGAACTGGGTTAATAATAATGTAGTAGATGCAAGTAAATTAATTGAAAAACATGAAATAATACCAAAGGCAAAAATCGCAGAAATAGCCATTCCTAATTGTAATATTGTATATATTAATGCAGAAGAAGCAAAAGAAACTTTATCAGATTTTTATCAGATTTTATTCGATTTTAATCCTAAGTCTGTAGGAGGAAAATTACCAGATGGAGACTTCTATTTTACAAAATAGACGATTACTATATAGAAGTATATCGTTTATATTCTGGATTATAATATGGGAGATTATTGCATTATTAATAAATAAATCAATATATCTTCCAACTCCAATAAAAACTTTTGAAGCACTTATATACCATATGCAAACTATAGTTTTTTGGAAAACAATAGGGGCAACGATTATTAGAGTTACTGTTGGATTTATAATTGCATGTATTCTAGGAAGTTTACTTGGAATAATATGCGGGATTAATAATTTTATATACGAAATTATTAATCCAATTATTGTTGCTATTAAATCTACGCCAGTAATTTCATTTATATTAATAGCTATTATATGGTTAAAATCAAGAAATGTACCTATATTCATATGTTTTTTAATGTGTTTTCCTATTATATGGACGTCAGCAGTAGAAGGTATTAGTCATGTGGATAAAAGACTTATTGAGATGTCATATGTATATAAAGTGCAGAAAAAATATATTATTAAACATATATATATACCATCAATAGTTCCATATATTAGAACAGCTATGATAACAGCTTTAGGGTTAGGATGGAAAGTAACAGTTGCTGCTGAAGTTCTTAGTAATCCAAAGTTTTCTATAGGAAATAACCTATATAATGCTAAGGTTTATGTAGAATCAGAGCAATTATTTGCATGGACTATAGTTGTTATTATACTAAGTTTAATACTGGAGTATTTATTTAAACATATTATTAAGAAAATATTACCTGTGCGAATACAAAAGTAGGTGTTAATAATGATAAATATTAATAATATATCTAAGAGGTATAATGACTTAGTAATTTTCGATAATTTTAATCTAACTATTGAAGAAGGTAAAATAAGTTGTTTTCTTGGTGAATCTGGATGTGGCAAGAGTACTCTTCTTAATATGATATGTGGTACAGTACATAGTGACAAAGGATATATTGAAGGATTAAATAATAACTTTTCATATATTTTTCAAGATACAAGATTATTACCTTGGGCTACTGTTGAAGAGAATATTAAGTTTGTTTTGAAAAATATAAGTAAAAAAGATGCAGATTATATAACAAATAAATATCTAGATATTGTTAAGCTATCCCAGTATAAAGAGTATTATCCAAAACAATTAAGCGGTGGTATGAAACAGAGAGTATCAATTGCTAGAGCTTTTGCTTATAAATCGGAAGTTCTTCTTATGGATGAGCCGTTTAAAGGACTAGATACATCACTAAAATTAGATTTGATAAAGTCATTTATACAATTGTGGGAAGAAGATAAGAGGACGGTATTGTTTGTAACACATGATATAGAAGAAGCTTTATTGTTATCTGATTATATTTATATTTTTAAAGGTCGTCCAGTAGTGATTAAGGATAATATTAAAATAGATATAGACAAGCTGGATAGATTAAAAAGTAGAAAACAATTAGATATATATAGACATTCGTTAGCCAAATATTAGATTATTTGGCTATTTTTATTATATTCTTTATTAGTTTGGTGAAATATGGTATTATTTTATATAACATATTAATTAGCAAGATTAGAAAGGAGAGTATATATGGCATTAGCACACGAAATAGAATATAGAATTCATGGAGATGATATGCAGTTAGTAGAAGTTGAACTAGATCCAAGAGAAAGCGTTATAGCCGAAGCTGGAGCTATGACTTTTATGGAGCAAGGAATTGAAATGGAGACTATCTTTGGAGATGGTTCATCTTCAAATAATCAAGGTGGCTTTATGGGCAAATTAATGGGGGCTGGCAAGAGAGTATTAACTGGTGAAAGTCTTTTTATGACAGTATTTACTAATACATGGAATGAGAAGAAACACGTATCTTTTGCTGCACCATATCCAGGGAAAATAATTCCTATGGATTTGAATGATTATCAAGGTAAAATAATATGTCAAAAAGACGCATTTCTATGTGCTGCAAAAGGAGTTTCAGTAGGAATTGAGTTTCAAAAGAAAATAGGTGTTGGATTTTTTGGTGGTGAAGGCTTTATTATGCAAAAGCTAGAAGGAGATGGACTTGCATTTGTTCATGCTGGAGGTACAGTAATAGAGAAAGACTTATTACCAGGAGAAACACTGAAAATTGATACAGGTTGTTTAGTAGCTCTTACTAGAGATGTTCAATATAACATCGAATACGTTGGCAAAGTAAAAAGTGCCTTTTTTGGTGGAGAAGGACTGTTTTTTGCAACAGTGACAGGTCCAGGTAAAGTATGGATTCAATCTCTGCCATTTAGTAGACTAGCTGATAGAATGTTAAGTGCAGTACGAGGAGTGCCAGGAGGAAAATCCAAAGGCGAAGGTAGTGTATTAGACGTATTTGGTGGGCTAGGTAATTTATTTGATGGTGATTAGAACAAGAGAAATATAGGGTTAATTTGGAAGGATGAATAAAATGAATATAAATACAAGTATAAATAATAATACAAATATTATGCAAAGAAGTTATACTAATAATAATCAAAAACAAAAAAATGACTATTTATCTAATTTAAAAAAACAAGTAGTTAGATTAGATAAACAGATTGCTGATATTAAAGGAAACGAGCAATTTTCACCATTACAGAAAAAAGAAAAATTAAAAGAAATTGAAGAGCAAAAGAAAGAATTAGTTAGCAAAATTACAGAAGCACAGATTAAGGAAAAGATGAATGAAGTAGAAGAAAAAATGGAAAAAGCAGAAGAAATAGAAGAAAAAAGAAAAGCAAAACAAAATAAACCACTTACACCTCAAGAGAAAATCAAAGCAGAACTGGGAGTAGAATATATTTCTTCTAGAAGATTAATTAAGGCTTCAAATTCTTTAGATGCTGCAAAACAAAAACATAGAATATCAAAAGAGCTTAAACAAGAAGCAAAAATTTTGATTAAAGAATATGAGACAGATATGGGACGTGGACAAAGCGTAGATAGTAATGACTATAGATTAAATCTAGCTATGTCACATAAAGCAAATGCAGATGTAATTGACAAAGATGCAATGAATGATTTAGAGAAATCTAACAAGATGATTAGCAAAGTAAGTGAAAAAACTAAGAAAGAAAAAGAAGTTGATGCAAAAACAAAAGATAAATTTGAAGAAATAGAAAAAAATGAGAATAGACAAGAAAAAAGACTTATGAAATACAATAGTAAAATTGGTGTAGGCAGTGAAGTAGATGTTAGTTTATAATTAAACTGTTTTCATTTTGCTCTCAATATAGTATTATAGAGATGTATAATCAAAATGAATTCATAATTAAATTGACATAAAGGGGATGTTTATATGCCACCAATTAGTTTACTCATTAAACCAGCATCAGGTAATTGTAATTTAAGATGTAAATATTGTTTCTATTATGATGTTATTAACAATAGAGAAGTTAAGAACTATGGAATAATGTCTGAAGAAACATTAGAAGAGATAGTAAAAAAAGCTTTTGATTATGTGGATGGATTTATAACTTTTGCTTTTCAAGGTGGAGAACCTACATTAGCTTCACTTGATTTTTTTAAGAAGTTAATTGAACTGCAAAAAAAATATAATATTAAAAACGTAAAAATTAATAATGCCTTACAAACAAACGGCATAAATATTAATGATGAATGGGCACAATTTTTTCATGACAATAATTTTTTAATTGGTTTATCACTTGATGGATATAAGGATATTCATAACTATTATCGAATTAATGTTAAAGGCGACGGAAGCTTTAACAGAGTACTTAAAACTTCCAAGTTATTTGATAAATACGACGTTCAATATAACATTTTGTGTGTTATTAATAAACATGTTGCTCGTCATGGGACAAAAGTTTATAATTTTTATAAAAGAGAAGGATATAAGTTTTTACAATTTATTCCTTGTCTTGACGAGTTAGGAGAAGAGCCAGGACAAAATCCATATTCACTAACGCCAGAAGATTATGAAATATTTCTGAAAACTATATTTGATTTATGGTATCAAGATTTTATGAATGGTGATGGTATAAGTATAAGGATGTTTGATAATATAATACAGATGATATTGGGATATCCACCAGAAAGTTGTGACATGAATGGTTACTGTTCTGCAAATGCAATTATAGAAGCAGATGGTTCTATTTATCCATGTGATTTCTATGTACTTGATGAGTGGAAATTAGGTAATATTATGGAAACAAGTATTGAACAAGCTATCAAATCAGAACGAGCAAAAGAGTTTATAAAAGAATCTCTTAACACAGATCCAAAATGTAGAGAATGTGAATACTATAGAATATGTAGAGGTGGATGTAGACGACATAAAGAGCCTAAGATTGATGGCGCATATAATGAAAACTATTTCTGTAGTACTTATAAAGGATTTTATAAATACACATTACCAAGATTTGTTGAGGTAGCTAGAAAGATTAAATCAAATCATTAAATATAGACTAGGATTAACTGTTAATTAATACTCTTATAGTTTAAGAAGAGTGTTATTTACTTAGTAGTAAAGCAGTTAAACCTAGTCTATTCTTATATAAGATCAATGTTACATATATTAACTTATAAATTATCTAATTATGTAATAAGCTTTAGTTAATAATATTTTTTTCGATTTAATTCTGTTTGAACATGATCTAGAGCTTCACCAAATCGTTGAAAGTGTATTACTTCGCGTTGACGTAAAAATTTCAAAGGCTCTATTAAATCCGGGTCATCTGTAAGATTCATTAGATGTTCATAAGTAGCTCTTGCTTTTTGTTCGGCAGCCAGATCTTCGTGTAAATCAGCTACAGGATCGCCTAATGTACCTATACCAGCAACAGAGAATGGAACTCCACTGGCATCTGTAGGAAATAGTGCATGATTATGCTGAGCATAGTGAGGAGCTAATCCAGCATCTTTTAATTCTTGTATTGTAGCTCCTTTTAATAATTGGTAAATCATTGTTGATATCATTTCTACATGTGCAAGTTCTTCTGTGCCAATATCAGTAAGCAATCCTTTTGTCTTGTTAGTAGGCATTGTATAACGTTGATTTAGATATCTTATGGCAGCTCCTAATTCTCCGTCTGGACCACCATATTGTGTAACTAATAGTTTAGCCATATTTAAGTCTTTGTGTTTAATATTAACGGGGAATTCTAATCTCTTTTCATAAAGCCACATATATATACCTCCTTATTCTTTTTCCCATGGCCAAGGTCCATTAACCCATTCCCAAGGATATTTACTTGGTGCAAAACCAAAATTTACTAAAGGGCCTACATTCATTTCATACATATTTCTCTTATTTTCTAATTGACGTTGTATAATATTATAATCCGTTAGAGCTTTTTTGCAGTCAGGATGTGTGTCTAAATATAGATTAAGATCAAGTGCCGCAAATCCTAATTGTTGTATATCTCTTAGTAATTTTTTGTCGTACATTAATTACGCCTCCAATCATGATAGGGCTGATAAAGATTAGGAAACATACTACCTCTATGAAATCCTTCTTGAAGAGGTACTAACCCAACGTAAGGTTGGTTTGGAATATAAGCTGTAGCTAATGGGAGTTCTGGTTTGGGCTGTGATGAATCAGGCTTCTTGATATTCGGAGGTTCAATTTTATCAGGTCTATGTGGATAGACAGGTCTTTTCTTAGGGTCATAAATATCTCTCATTAAAATTCTCCTTAAAAAGCTTTCTAAATTACCATATGAGATAATAGAAGTTTTGGTGTTTGTTCAATAAAATTAACATAAAAAAAGATTAAGAAGCTTCTCATTTATTGATAGCTTCGTAATCTTTTAATGAATATAATAAAAGTTTTTAAACTCAGTAGGGGTATGACCTGTTATTTTCTTAAACTGTTTTGAAAAAGTATATGCATCGGGATAACCAAGTTCCATTGATATTTCTTTTATAGAAAAGTTACCACCAGATAACATTTTCTGTGCAATATTTATTCTTCTATTCATAATATAATTACCTGGAGATACTCTATATTGTTTAGAAAAAAGTTTTCTAAACTTTTCATATCCCATATTTACATGTGTAGCTACGTCTTCTACAGTAATTCTTTTTGTAATATTTTCTTCTATATATTTAATACTCATTGCAAGAGTATTCATTTCATCACTAGTTGATCGATTAATTCTATCAAGATAAGAAGCTTTTGATATAATTGCAATTGCTTGATTCATAAGTAAGGGCAGTTCTATTCTATTGACTTTGCCTAACTTATAATGAAAATCAAGCATTTTTTGTATAAGTTCAAAATCATGTCCCGGAGATAATACTGGTTTATCAGGCGAAAAAACATATATATTAGATAAACTATTAAATACGTCAGAGCCTATAGCTAGATACAATTCACTCCAATCATCTGATGTAATAATTGTACTATGTTTTTTATTAGGAAATCTCTGAACAAAGTCACCAGGTTTTATAGGAATCTCTTTCTTGTTTTCGTCAATATAAATTCCTTTGCCAGATAGAACAAATAGTCCATGATATTCATTAGGAGAAAAGTCAAAATGAGATCCATTAGCTCTATTTTTTCTAACATATCCACTGATTAATATTCCTAATGAATGATTATCGCTAAGTGTACGATGATATGATTCGTTTTTAGGGAATTTTTTTTGTATGATTTCTGATATATTCATAGGTCACTTCCTCATTAATAATATTAATATATTGTACCATATATAATTAACATTAAAAATATTTTTAGTTATCAATCAAATAAGGTTTACCAAATATGACATTCTAAATACCATTATAACCATTTTTATATATACATGATTTAAGTATAATGCAAAATTAATGACTGATATATTGAGGTGGGGAAATGGCAGTATCCATAACAAAAACTATTAAAAAAAGAAGTTATAGAAGTAAAGCAGATAAAAATGATTATATGTACAAAAGTAGAAATTATTTTGTATTAGAAGGAATAACTGGAGTTGCTCAGTATTCATTAACAGCGGGAGCATTTTTAGCAGGATTCATAAATTTATTAGATGGATCTGAGCAGATTAACGGTATGATTGCAGTTATTCCTGCAATAGTAGGGCTATTACAGATTTTTTCTTCTATTATATTTGAAAGATTAGAAAGCAGAAAGAAAACAATTATAGCAATGGCAACAACTATGAGATTATTGCTATCAGCAGTTTATTTTATTCCTATGATATTTATACCATATGGATTAGGATTACATGCTTTTATAGTATGTTATTTTATTGCATATTCAATAAATGCATTAAATGCACCAGCATTAGGTAACTGGCTAGTAGATATTACACCTCTTTCTATAAGAGGACAATACTTAGCTTATAAAGATAAAGTATCATTGATAATGACAGCAGTGTTAACAATTGTACTAGGTGAAGTATTAGATTATTTTAAAAATATGGGAAATCAATTTATAGGTTTTGGCATAGTTGGTTTAATTACTATAGTACTAGGAATATTGAATATATACGCACTCATGAATATAAAAGAGTTAAAAGGAAACTATGTAAAGAAAAAATATAAATTAAAAGAAGTTGTAACAACACCTATTAACAACAATTCATTTAGAAAAATAATAATATTATTTATTATTTGGAATTTTGCTTTACAAATCGGTGGTCCATATATTGCGGTATATATGGTTACAAAATTAGAACTAAAATATTCATATATGATGTCTTTAACAGTTGTTACAATGGTAGTTAGAGTATTGGTATCTAATATATGGGGGCGTATAGCAGATAAGAAATCTTGGTTTTTAAGTACAAAGATATCAATAGGGATATTGGCAATAGTTCATTTTACATGGGGATTTGTAAATGTTAATAATTATGTAATTCTTATACCATTGCTACATATATTAGGTGGTATAGCATGGAGTGGTATTAATATTTCTTTATTTAATATTCAATTTTTATTTGCCAAAAAAGAAGGAAGAACAATGTATATTGGGCTTAATGCGGCTATTGGAGGGATATTTAGCGGAATAGCTGTATGGATAGGCGGTAAAATCATTGGATATTTGGATGGAGTACAGTTTAATGTATTTAATATAAACATTAATAATATGCAAATAACATTTTTCATTTCTGGGATATTATTAATTTTATGTCCTTTGTTTGTAAAATTATTTATTGAAAAAAATGAAATAGAACAGGATATATAATAGAGATTTTAGTACTATTGCTAATTGAATTAAAAAACATATAGCAAAATTAATAAAAAGTAATCATTATTAATAAAAGAGTAAAAGATAGTTGAAAAACAAACTAAAAAGGAGTAATATTGTAATAGTTAAAAAAGTAAAAGGAGGTATTATATGGAAATACTACAGTACATACTAGCTATGGGAGGTTATTTTGTTATCCTCTTAGTAATTACAGCATTTATGAGAAAAAACTATAAAGCTGCTAACATCATATGGATTGCTTCATTATTGACATTCCCATTATGGTTAAACAATGTTGAAGGATGGTTCAGATGGGCTAAGACGTTAAGTGTATTATTACCAACTATTATCGTAGGACTTTCAAGAGTAGCAACTATTGAGAACAAAAGTGGTAAATTTTGGCAACTATTCCAAAGACAATGGGTTATGTGGTTCTTATATGGAATCCTTTTCCTAAACATTATGGAAGCCACAATGAAAGATTTTGAAATGGGTAATAACCTAAACGCACTTTGTGGAGTAATATTATGTCTTACAATTCCATATCCAGGTAAATTCTGGAACGTTGGAAAAAATATGAACAAAGGTGGATATGGTGATTTAGTAGTATATACTACTATAGGATGGAACTTATTATATACTACATGGAATGCATGTTTTGTATATGGTGAAACAGGAGCATATTTTGCATCATCACTTTGTATTATATTTGCCGCAGAACTTTACCCAATCATCAAAAGAAGACCAGAGTTATATGTTATGACTAGGGTATATACATTAGCTACACACATACTTATAAGAGCATGTTGGGGAGGAGTTTTCCCACAGATTATGGACGCATCAACTTGGCATAACGAACAGATATTACAAAACTGGGGAGTTATTAATGGATTGATTTGTGTTCCTTATGCACTATGGTTTATCTGGCAACTTCATACAGGTAAAGCTAATACTACTTTCAAAAAAGGTGAATTAAGAAATACTAACAACAAGATGAAAGTTGCGTAATTAAGAAAATAATAAGTGTGTTTATAAGAAAAAATAAATTCATTAAAGAATCCAAGCGTTAAAAAATTAACAATAAAGAAAATTAAAAAAATACCATTAGTTAAACTGATATTTATATATCTAATTTACCTAAAGGTATTTTTTTTTATTATATTATTATATCTTTTGGTCGTAATTTATATATCATATCTTTTCGCTCTACAATAATCTGTACTTTTGAACAAGTAGTAGTATCATTTTGAAGTTTATTAACTAACTCTCTAGTTGGATTAATTGCTACAGGATATGCAACAGTTTTTAGCATTGAAAAATCTCCAGCAGTATCTCCGTATGCATAAGACTTGGATAAATCAATATTATATTTCTTAACTAAGTTATCAATGGCAATTTTCTTATTAGTACTATCCCACATAGGATTAACCTCACCTGTATACATATTATTATCATCAACTATATAGTTAGAACCAATATAATCATGAAAGCCATGTTTCATAGACATAGCACTAACTAATTCTAAAGGTGAGCCAGATATAGTAATTACTTTGTGACCTTGTTCTACATGCCATTTAATCTTATCTCTTGTATAAGTATAGACTCTATCTCCTTTTTGCTCTATAACTTTTCCAGCTATAAATTCTATCTGAGTTTTATGAAGTCCTTTTATAGCATCAATATATATTTCTGCCATTTTTAATAAATAGTCATCATAATTACCTATTCGTTTATCCCATTTGACATATTTATCTCTGACTTCATTATACCAACGTTTTTTATCTATAATCTCTGATTTAATTAATTTCTTGAAGATTTCTGTTATTAACCCTTCTCTATATAGAGTACCATCAATATCAAAAAAAGCTGCAATATTTCCCATAACTATCACCTCTATTTTAAATTATATTATTATATTATACATTATTTTATTGGAAAATAATAATATTATTTTGTTAAATAAGTATGGGCAATTTAACAACAAATATAGTTATAAATCTATACATAACATAATTGTATAATAGTAGGAACATATATAAGTATAAAATAATTCGTGGATGATTGTATACAATGCCACAAAAGTGCAAAATAAAACTCTGTAAATTTGTTAAAAGTATACAAAAATCCTATTGACATATTGAACCGTTCAGTATATATTAAGGGCATAGTCCAATGTTGTTAAAAAAATAACTCTTAGATTGTTGGAGGGAAAAAATGAATGGTAAAAAATTAATATTAGGTGTTATTGGTGCTGATGTACATGCTGTTGGGAATAAGATATTAGCATATGCATTTGAAGAAGCAGGATTTAAAGTTATTAACTTAGGGGTAATGGTATCTCAAGAAGAGTTTATAAAAGCAGCAATTGAAACAGGTGCTCATGCTATATTAGTATCATCACTATATGGTCATGGAGAACTAGATTGTAGAGGACTTAGAGAGAAATGTGAAGAATCAGGAATTGGAGATATTTTACTATATGTAGGTGGAAATTTAGTAGTTGGTAAAACACCATTTGAAGAAGTGAAAGAAAAATTTATTAATATGGGATTTAATAAAGTATATCCACCAGGAACATTACCAGATGAAGCTATTAATGATCTGAAAACTGATTTAGGAGTGGATAATTAATGGAAGCAGTATTATTAATTGATTTTGGTAGCACTTATACTAAAATAACTGCTGTAGATATTCAATCTGAATACGTTATAGGATCATCAAAAGCTTTTACCACTATTGAAACAGATATATGTGATGGGCTTAATAATGCAATAGCTAATCTTAGAAATAAGTACGGAGAAATAAATATAAAAGAAATGTATGCATGTAGTAGTGCAGCAGGTGGACTAAAAATGATTGCAGTAGGGCTTGTTCCAGATTTAACTGCTGAGGCAGCTAAAAGAGCCGCACTTAGTGCTGGAGCAAAAGTTATGAAAGTCTATTCATATGAACTTAATGATAGAGAAGCAAAAGAAATAGAACAACTAAAGCCAGATATAATTTTACTTACTGGTGGTACAGACGGTGGCAATAGAGAAGTAATACTTCATAATGCAGAAGTTATATCAAAATTACATATAAAAGTGCCTATAATTATAGCAGGAAATAAATCGGTACAAGAAAATGTAGCGAAAATACTACAAAAAAAAGAAATAACTATATGTGAAAATGTGATGCCAGAACTTGGCAAGCTTAATATAGAGCCTGCAAGACTTGCTATACGAGAAGTGTTTTTACAGAAGATAATCTATGCAAAAGGATTATCCAAAGTAAAAGATTTAATAGAAGGAATACTTATGCCAACACCTTCAGCAGTTCTTAGTGCAGCAAAACTATTATCACAAGGAACAGACAATGAAAAAGGAATCGGTGATTTAATTGTTGTAGATGTTGGAGGTGCAACAACGGATATTCATTCTATAGCAGAAGGATTACCAAGTAAAGGTGGAGTTCTATTAAAAGGATTACCAGAACCATTAGTAAAGAGAACAGTTGAAGGTGATCTTGGAGTAAGATACAGTGCAGATTCACTTATTGAGTCATGTACAATGAAAGAAATGGTTAATAAATCAGAGCTTAATGAGAAGCAGATTATTGAATATATAAAACTAATTAAAGAAAATCCTTCATTTGTTCCAGATAATGATATATATGAGAGATGTGATTTTTCATTAGCATCTCTTGCAGTTAAAAATGCTGTCAATAGGCATGTTGGTACGATAGAAACACACTACACACCTTTTGGAGCTACATATGTACAAACAGGAAAAGACTTAACAACAACTAGAAAAATTATTGGAACTGGAGGTCCTATTATTAACTGTAATAGGGTTACAGATATTTTGGAACAATCACTTTTTGATGAAACTATGCCAACAGTGTTAAAGCCTATACGTGGTGAATTCTATGTTGATTACAAATATATTCTAGCCGCTATGGGATTATTAGCAGTAAAGTATGAGGATATCGCTCTAAATATAATGAAAAAAGAAATAAAACAAATAATCTAGAGGTGAATGAAATGGAACTAAGAAATAAAAAATTAGATATTGACCTTTTTAAAAATATACAACAAGAAGTACTTATGCAATGGGCAACTGGTAAAGAAGTTGATTTTGAAGAAGCTATTAACTATCATAAGTTAATACCCACACATAAAGTGTTTTCTAATAAGCTTATAAAAGCTAAGGAAATGGGTAATACACTTATTCAACCTAGAGCAGGTGTTGCACTTGTTGACAAGCATATAGAACTTCTTAATTATCTTGTAGAAGAGGGAGAAGCAGATTTATTACCTACTACTATAGATAGCTATACAAGACATAATAGATATAACGAAGCAGAAGAAGGTATTAACGAAAGTAGAAAAGCAGGACGTTCACTTCTAAATGGTTTTCCAGCAGTTAATCATGGTATTTCATTATGTAGAAAAGTTAATGAATCAGTAAATGTACCAGTTCAAGTAAGACATGGTACACCAGATGCAAGACTTCTCACAGAGATAACTATAGCTGGTGGATTTACTTCATATGAAGGTGGAGGAATTTCTTATAATATTCCATATTCAAAAAACATACCTCTTGATAAAACTATATATGATTGGCAGTATGTAGATCGTTTAATAGGGTTATATGAAGAAGCAGGAATAAGTATTAATAGAGAGCCATTCGGTCCTCTTACTGGAACTCTAGTACCTCCTTGTATATCTCATAGTGTAGCAATTATTGAAAGTCTCTTAGCAGCAGAACAAGGCGTTAAAAATATTACAGTTGGATATGGTCAATGTGGAAATCTAGTTCAAGATGTTGCCGCAATATCAACTCTTGAAACATTAACAGAAGAATATCTTAGAAAATTTGGTTATGATGACGTTATTGTAACCACAGTGCTTCATCAATGGATGGGTGGATTTCCACAAGATGAAGCTAAAGCATTTGGTGTTATTTCTTGGGGAGCTGCTACTGCGGCGTTAGCAAAAGCTACAAAAGTAATAGTTAAAACTCCTCATGAAGCAATGGGTGTTCCTACAAAAGAAGCTAATGCAAGCGGAATTAAAGCAACCAAACAATTAGTAACAATGTTAAAAGATCAGAAAATGGAGTTAACAAAAGAATTAGCAGAAGAAAAAGATATGATAATGGCAGAAACTAGATGTATTATAGATAAAACATTAGAACTTGGAGAAGGCGATATTGCAGTAGGAACAATTAGAGCATTTAGTGCAGGTGTAATAGATATACCATTTGCACCTAGTAGACAAAACGCAGGAAAAGTGTTCCCAGCTAGAGATAATATGGGAGCAATTAGATTTCTTGAATGTGCCAACATACCATTTAATAAAGAAATAAAAGAGTATCATTATAAGAAGATGAAAGAAAGAGCGGATTACGAAAAGAGAGATATGAGCTTCCAAATGGTAATAGACGATATATATGCAATAGGAAAAGGAAGATTAGTAGGAAGACCAAGATAAATAGGTATCATGAATATAGTAGAGATTGTATAGGACTTAACTTATATGAAGTTATGTTTAAAAGCTTTGAAAGGAATGAGTAGTTATGAAGATAATAGATGTTATTGCGTCCAAAGCAAAAACAGGATTTTTCTTTGATGACCAAAAAGCAATTAAGAAACATGCAGTTCAAAATGGAGCAACATATACTGGAAAGCCGTTGACGAAAGGATTTAATGCAGTAAGGCAAGCAGGGGAAGCAATATCAGTTATGATTCTTCTTGAAGACGGACAAATAGCATATGGTGACTGTGCCGCTGTTCAATATTCTGGAGCAGGTGGTAGAGACCCATTATTTCTTGCAAAAGATTACATACCTATTATAGAAGAACAGATAAAACCTATGCTTATAGGTAGAGAACTAGATAGTTTCAAGGAATTAGCAGAAGAAGTTGATGATTTCATTAACCCTGTAACGAGAAAGAAAATGCATACAGCAGTTAGGTATGGTGTAACTCAAGCTATTCTTGATGGTGTAGCTAAGAGTAAAAATATGATTATGGCAGAAGTAGTAGCTGATGAATATGGAACTACTGTTTCAGATGAAGAAATACCTATATTTATGCAATCTGGAGATGACCGTTATAATAATGTCGATAAAATGATATTAAAAGGTGCAGATGTATTACCACACGGGCTTATTAATAACGTTAAACTTAAACTTGGTGAAGAAGGTGAACTTCTAGAAAAATATGTTATGTGGATTAGAGATAGAGTTGAAGAAATTAGAGATGTAGATGACTATCAGCCTGTAATTCATCTTGATGTATATGGAACAATAGGAAATATATTTAATAATGATTATGATAAAATGGTAAAATATTTTAAAGAGCTTGAAGAAGCTGCTTATCCATTAAAGCTTAGAATAGAAGGGCCTATTGATATGGAAGAAAGAACAGCTCAGATGGAAGCATTAAAAGAGTTGTGTAGAAGATTAGATGAAGAAGAGATACATGTAGAAATAGTAGCAGATGAATGGTGTAATACTTTTGAGGATATTAAATATTTTGCTGATAATAAAGCGGGACATATGATTCAGATTAAAACTCCTGATCTTGGAGGTATTAATAATACTATTGAAGCTGTAATGTATTGTAAAGAAAAAGGAATAGGTGCATATCAAGGTGGAACTTGTAATGAAACGGATCGCTCAGCTAGAGTGTGTGTACATCTTGCTATGGCAACAAATCCTATCCAGATTCTAGCAAAACCGGGTATGGGAGTAGATGAAGGATATATGATCGTATATAACGAGATGCAGAGAATATTAGCAATAAAGAAGCTAAGAGATAGGAGAGCTGATATATAATGAAAGAATTAAGAGTATTATCTCCAACAGCTATATTAGGATACGGATTTCCTATGGAATCTTTTGAAGAAGGAATGAAACGTAAACCACATGTAATAGCAGTAGATGCAGGGTCAACAGATCCTGGTCCTTATTATCTTGGAGCAGGAATATCTTTTACTGATGAAAGTGCAGTAAAAAGAGATTTATCTATTATGATAGAAGCAGGAAGAAGAGAAAACATTCCAGTTATTATCGGTACTGCGGGAGGCTCAGGCGGTGAGCCACATTTACAAGAAGTAGTCAATATTGTAAAAAAAATAAGTAAAGAACTTAATATTAATTTTAAGATGGCAATTATTCATGCAGAAATTGACAAAGAAATTGTTGCAAGTAAACTTAGTGAAGGTAAAATAAAGCCATTACATCCTGCAAAAGAACTTACTAAGGAAGAACTAGATAAAACAGAACGAATTGTAGGACAAATGGGACTTGAGCCAATAATTAAAGCACTTGAGGAAGAAGCAGAAGTTATAATTGCTGGTAGAGCCTATGACCCAACTGTATTTGCGGCTTTAGCAGTAAAAGAAGGATATGACACAGGACTTGCTCTTCATATGGGTAAAATATTAGAATGTGCAAGTATCGCAGCTACTCCGGGAAGTGGAAGCGATTGTATGTTTGGTTATCTTGGAGAAGATTATTTTAAACTTGAACCTCTAAGTAATATTAGAAAATGTACCACATTATCTGTAGCCGCACATACACTTTATGAAAAAACTAATCCATATATTTTACCAGGTCCTGGTGGAAGCATTGATTTACATGATGCAAATTTTGAACAAGAAACAGATAGTATAGTTAAAGTGACAGGTTCTAAATTCGTACCTTCTGATAAATATACAATTAAATTAGAGGGAGCTAAGAAAGTAGGGTATAGAACAGTATCCATAGCAGGTACAAGAGATAGTATTATGATTTCACAAATATATGAGATTATAGAAGAAGTAAAAGAACGTGTAAAAGATAATTTTAAACAATCTAATTATGAATATTATTTAGATTTTAAAGTATATGGAAAAAATGCAGTAATGGGTTCGTTAGAGCCACAAAACAGCATAACTAGCCATGAGATAGGTATAGTTATAGAGGCAGTTGCTAATACTCAGAAAATAGCTAATACTATATGTAGTTTTGCAAGGTCAACTATGCTTCACTATGGATATAATGGAAGAATATCTACAGCAGGAAACTTGGCATTTCCTTATTCACCTTCTGATTTTAAAGCAGGAGAAGTATTTGAATTTAGCTTATATCACATTGTAGAAGTTGATAATCCATATGAGTTATTTCCTATAGAATATGAAATGTCTCTAGAGGAGGTGTAATTCATGAAAACAAAGTTAAAAGAAATTGCAGAAGTTATAAGAAGTAAAAATGCTGGTCCATACGAACTAACTTTTGATATAATATTTAAAGACTGGGATACATTTTATAGAGCATGTGAAAACAAAGTGATTAATGAGGAAGTTATAGCTAATCTATATCATATTCCAGTAAGTGATGTTATTAATATTATAGAATTTAAACCTGCTAAAGCAATAAAGGCAACTATTGTTAGACCTATAGCATCTGGACAATTAGGAGAAACAGATGTTTATGGAGCACAGCAACATGCACCATTAGTTGATTTAGAAGTAGAAATATAGAATTGGAGTGATTGTATGGCTATAACACTATTACAAGAAGCATTAATGTATTCCGTTTATTTTGCACCAAGAGGTAGAAAAAGATTGTTAAACCTAGGACATCAAATATCACAGAGATATTTAAGTCCTCTTGATAAGCTAATTGGAGTTATTGGTGATGCAGGAGCTGGTAAGTCTGTACTTATAAAAGGAATGTTTCCGGGGCTTGAGCTTACTAATGACGACGATGGTGTTAATATAAGACCATTACCATTATTAGACGGTGCTGATAATAGTTTTTTTAGTAGCCATACTTATCACTTAGACGTACGCTTTGAATCTGCATTTACACAGATGTATATTCTTGCAGATGCTGTTAAAACAGCAATAAATAATGATAAAAGAGTTATAGTTGAACATTTTGAATTACTATATCCATATTTACAAATTAATGCTGAGATTATTATAGGAATTGGAGAAGAAGTTATTGTAACAAGACCTAGTATTTTTGGTCCTTGTCCAAGTGATATTGCAGATATTGTTCATAAGTCTATTAAATATAGAAGAATGGCACATACTGCTGAAGACTTAACAGGTTATATTTTAGAGAAAGAATTTGGATTCGAACATTGTGAAGGTCATAATGATGTTAAGCATGGATTTGTTCTGGAATTTGATACAAAGCCAGATATTGATATAGAAGAATTGGAAAAGAAAACGAAAGAGCTTATTAATAAAAATCTAGATATTTGTTACGTTGACGATAATCATATTTCTCTAGGAAGACAGGAAAAGTTCGAATGTACTGGCCCTAGAATTCATCTTAGAAATACAAGTGAAATAGAGAATTTTAAGCTAGTAAAAGATTTAAAATATAATCCAATAACAAAATCATATGCACTAGTTGGTATAATCGGAATTAATGATATTATGAAAATAAATGAATTAAATAGCTTGAGGTATTAATTATACTAAGAAAGTAAAGGATGAGGAGCTGTCTCAGATAGCTCCTCATATTTTTTTTCAAAATTATGGAACTATAATTATATATATAACGTCTAAAAGATATCAGCCAAAAGCATAAGTATTAAAATGCATGTTGGATAATAAAAAATAGTATTATAAGAAAGGAAAGGGAAAATAATGAAAAAAAGAGTAATAAGCTTAATTATTATGATTGCACTTATTATAACAGTTTTTAGCAACAATATTATAAACAAAGGTATTGATGTAAGTGCAGAAGAATTTAGAAACGGATATGCACTTATACCACAAAAATATGATAGTACAGGAATTGACACAAAAACAACTTTCTTATTAAAGACTGAAGATAAAAAACTAACAGTAAAAGAAGTCCAAGAAGAATTTAAAACTCAAGATGATATTAAGTTTAATGTAATAATATCTGAAAAAGATTTTATAATTTCATTAGAAAAAGAATTAGAAAAAAATAATATATATACATTTTCTTTTAGAGATTCAGTATGGACATTTCAAACAACTTCAGAGTTTACACTATTTGGAGTATTACCTCGTAATGAATCAACTAACGTACCAATTAATACAGGAATAGAATTTTATTTTAGCCATGAAGGCGTAGATATAAAAGATTTTTTTGAAATTAAACCTACAGTAGAAGGAAATTTTGAACAACATGGAAAAACAGTAGTATTTGCTCCAAAAGGTGGATTAAAGCCAAAAACAATATATACTATTACATTAAAAAAAGATTTACAGCTTAATAATTCAGATAAAAAATTATTAAAAGACTATACATTTAGCTTTGAAACATCTCCTAAAGAGAATGAAGAATATATGGAACAAGGTGGATATTTTAACTTTAAAAATATTATTAACGAATTTGGAACAAAAGAAGCTAATAAAATTCCATTAGATTACTATATTTATGATAAGAAAAATGCAGATAAACCTATTAAAGTTGACGTATATAATTATAAATCTATAGATGACTTTGCTTCTGATATTAATAAATTTAATCAAGTACCTAAATGGTCATATTATGGATCAAATAAGAACAAAGTAGATATAAAAAATTTATCAAAAGTAATGTCATACAATCAACCAATTAATAAGAATTCTCATAACCAACAAACTATGGATTTACCACAAAAATTACCAAAAGGATTTTATATTGTTGATTGTAATTGGGAAGATATTAATTTTCAAACATTTATCCAAGTTACTGATTTAAGCTATTATTATATAGGAGCAACTAATAGAGGACTTGTATGGTTAAATGATTTGAATACAGGTAAGCCAGTTACTAATGCAACAATAAATGAGTATAAAGGCACTAAAACATATAGAGCAAATAATAAAGGTGTAGTTGAAATTACAACAAATAATAAAGAAGAAAAAGGTAGTATCTATAAAATTAGTGCTGGAAATCAAAGAGCATTATTAGTAGATTTTATTAATTATAATAATGAGTCTAATGGGCAAAATTATTGGAAATATTTCCAAACAGATAGGGGATTATATAAACCAGATGATAATATTATGTTTTGGGGATTTGTTCAAAATAGATATGATAACGAAATAATTGATGAACTATCAGTTGAAATTACTGAGAGTAGATGGCATTACTTCATGCGTTTTCCATATCCTACTAATGATATGGCATATGAAAAAGAAACTATAAAAGTTGAAAATGGATTTTACGACGGTACAATAAAATTACCTAATTTAGATGAAGGAAGTTATCAAGTATCAGTTAAATATAAAGATAATATAATATCAACTAATTACATTGAAGTAAAAGATTATATTAAGCCTGCTTATAAGTTAGAAATGTCAAAAGATAAAAAAGCAGTAATGCTTAATGAAAAGATAACTTTTGATATTAATACTTTGTTCTTTGAAGGAACACCAGTATCTAATTTGGAAGTTAATTATAATATTAATGCTAACAATTTCTCTAATGGAATGAAAGTATCAGATGTTAAGGGAAATAGTAAAGTAGAATATACTCCTAAATATTCACAAGGACAACAAGGTATAATTAATGCTAGAATTAACGCTTACGCAAAATTACCTGAATCTGGTCAAATCTATGGTAATGAGCAATTTAGAATATTTATTAATGATATTAATGTAAATATAGAATCTAAACGAAAAGAAAAAGAAGGTACACTTTCAGTTAAAGTTAATAAATATGATATCTCAAGATTAAATGATGGTACAGCAAAAGACCATAATGATTATTTAGGTGAAGCAGTAGCTAATAAGAAAATTACAGGTACAATATATAGAAATGAATGGAAAAGAAAAGAAGTAGGAGAGTATTACGATTTCATCAATAAAGTTGTTAAGAAAAGATATGACTATTATAAGGATACAACTAAAGTAAAAGATATCTCACTAACTACTGATAAAGATGGAAAAGCAGAATTAAAAGTAAATTTCCAAGATATAGATGATAGCTATTATACAGTAGAGCTTCATACTAATGATTTGCAAGGAAGAAAAATGCGCTTTGAAAATTACTTTAGTGAAAGTTATAAGCATCAACCATATGCTCCAAATGATGAGTTTGATAGATATGTATTAAAAGCTGAAAAAGAAGAATATAACGTAAATGAACAAATTAATATGGAGTTTGTTAATAATGATAAAGCTCTAAGAGAAGGAACATATTTGTATATTGTTAGTCAAAATGGAATTAAAGAATATGACGTAACTAGTTCATCTAAGTATAGTAAAGACTTTGATAAAAGTTATATTCCAAATGTAGATATAAGAGGAGTATATTTTAACGGAAAAACATATATTCAATCACAGAGTTTTATACCTAGATTAAATACAGAGAAAAATAAAATAGTTTTTACTGCTGATACAGATAAAGAAAACTATAAGCCTGGAGAAGAATGTACGGTTAACTTAAAGGCTAGTTTATTTGCAGATAAAAATATACCAGTAAAAGATATTTATGTTAATGTAAGCTTAGTAGATGAAGCATTACTGAAATTAAATGAACATCAGATTGATACTCTAGAAGAATTATATACTAGAGTTAATAGCGGAATAAATGGAATATATATATCTCATACTAATCAAAATAATAATATGATAAGTCCTAGATATGGTATGTTTATGGAAAAAGGTGTTGATTCAGCTAGAGCAGAAATGTCTGAGATGAGATTTGATGCTGTAACAAATGATAAACAGTCAGCAAATGTTTATGTTAGATCAGTATTTAAAGATACTGCAATATTTAAAACAATTAAATTAAATGAAAAAGGTGAAGGAACATTTACATTTACATTACCAGATAATGTTACATCATGGAGAATGACATTTGCAGGAATTTCTAAATCTTTACAAGCAGGTACTGATAAACAAGAACTTATCGTGTCATTACCATATTTTATAAGTACTAATCTAAATAGAACTTATTTAGTAGGAGATAAGCCATTTATTGGAGTTTCTGCATACGGAAAAGAGTTAAAAGAAGGAGAAAAAATAACTTATGAAGTAACAGCAGAAGGAACTAATCATAAAGTAACAGCAACTGGAAAAGCATTTGAGAGAGTTAATATTCCTCTATGGGAGATGAAAGAAGGCAGTTACAATATTATTGTAAAAGCTATTTCAGAATCAGGGCATTCAGATGGATTAAAACAAACTATCAAAGTTGTAAAAACATATCATGAGATGCAGACAGCTGATTATTATGACTTAGTTAAAGGAATGAAGATTAAAACTAACAATAAGGGAATAACAAAACTTATGATAGTTGATAAAGGCAGAGGTAAATTCTTGCCAGAATTATATTCTATAAATTATAACAACGGTAAAAGAGTTGATCAGAAATACTTAGCTTATAAAACAAGTGAAATATTAACTAATGTATTTGGCGTTGAAGATATACTAAAAGATGAAGTAAAGCTTTCAGATTATAATACAGATGATGGTGGATATGGAATTTTACCATATGCAGAAAGTGATATTGAAACAACTGTTAAATTACTTCCTATTATAAAAGATGAAATAAATAAAACAAAAGTTAAGTTATATCTATACAATGAATTAAATGATAGAAACAGTAGAAATAAATTAATAGCTTTATATGGATTAGCATTACTAGATGAACCTGTTTTACTAGAACTTCAAAATATAGAAAAAATATCTAATCTTAATTTAAAAGACTATATATATTTAGCACTTGCATATAGTGAAATTGGAGATAATTATAAAGCAAATGTAATATACGAAGAAAAGATTATTCAATATGTGGAAGAGTATAAAACTATTAAACGTATTAAGTATGGTAATTCAGAAGATAAGTATTTAGAGTATTCAGCACTTATGATGTTATTAGCATCTAATCTTAATATGAATGATAAAGATTTATATTATGAATATGTATCTACAACATATTCAGATGAAATATTAGTTAATAGTGAGCTACTAACATATATTACCAAAGAGTTAAATAAAGTAAGTGATGTAAAACCAAAAGTTGTTTACACATATGAAGGTGAGACAAAAGACATTACTATTAATAATGGATGGGCTGAAACTATTGAAATTCCATCAAGTAAACTTAATGAATTTACAATTAATAGTGTAGAAGGTGATGCTTCGTTAGTTGCAATTTATAATAAACAATTAGTGAATATTAATAAACAAGATAATAATATAAAAGTATCTAAATCTTATTATGATTATGCAACTGGAAAGAAAACTAATACATTTAATCAATCTGATATTGTTAAAGTAGTTATTGATGTTGATATAGATAAGAAAGCAATAGATAATTACTATGTAGTTACAGATTTTGCTCCATCAGGGCTTGTACCTATTGAAAGTACGTATGACTATGGATTTAAAGGTGATGAAAAATATTATTGTTATAGAGATGTTGAAGGACAAAAAGTAACATTATATGTAGTAAAAGATAGTAATTATAATGATAAATTATACTACTATGCAAGAGTTATTACGCCTGGAACGTATAAAGCAGATGGAACAATTGTTCAAGGAAGTAAAATTAAAGATAGCTTTAAGATTTCTAGTAGTGATGAAATAAAGATAAAAGAATAATTTTCAATTAATTATTATCATGTAATTTATTAATATATAAAGGGGCTGTCTCATAATACATTTTGCTTTATGAGATAGCCCCAATTTTTGTATATAGATTGTTAATTAGTTAGTTTTTTGAAGTTATTTAATTCTGAATTATATATTTTAATTAGATTATTTACAGCCGCATCAACATTTGCTGAGTCAACTTCATAATCAAAAGTTTCATATAATTTTTTCCATTTTTCATACATAGGATCATAATAATTATCTAGAAGTAAACTAACGAATTCATAGATATTTCCGTTGTCAAGATAATTTTGCATCTTATTATAATCTTCATTAGACATATAAGATTTAATCAGTGTTAAAGATTTTCGTATCTCTGAGAAATTTTGTGCATGATACTGAGCACTTCCAATATAATCATCAATTAATCTCTTAATTCTAATATCTTTGTCAAGATTAACTAGAATGTGAATACCTGTTTTAATATAATTCATTGCAAAAGCAGGAACCATACGTTTTCCAACTTTGGTACTCTCAGCTTCAACAAATATTGGTGTGTTTTCATGTTCTTTCGTTTTATCATATATTAGTGATTCAAATACTTTCTGAGGTGGTTGTTCAGAAAGTCCAACACCTCCAAAAACTGAACCTCTATGATTAGCTAGTCCTTCCAAATCAAGAACAGGCATATTTGCTTTTTCAAGTGCATTTAGAAGTAATGTTTTACCACAACCAGTATAACCATGTAAAACAATATATGGTGAAGGAGCAGGCAATTTTTTATCAAAATAATTTAATATATGTTTCCTATAAGCTTTATATCCGCCTTCTAGCTGATAAGCAGGAAGATGCATTAAATCCATTACAGTTGCAATAGATTTACTTCTCATACCACCTCTCCAACAAAAAATAACAATTTTACTATAGCCTTTTGATACTTTTTTTATTTCTGAATATATTTCTGGAAGCTTATGAGAAGCTATCTCAAATCCCATTTCCTTAGCAGTAGTTTTACTTACATTTTTATAAGTATGGCCAAGTATTGCTCTTTGTTCATTATCAAAAATAGGTATATTAATTGCACCAGTTATAGTTCCTTCTTCATACTCTTTCTTAGTACGAACATCTATAAAAATTACTTTATCCATATGCAAACATTCATTAACTGAAATTGTTTTCATGTATATATCCTCTTTTCTATTTCATAAGTTAATCAAAATGTAATCTATAAGTTTATCTAATAGTATACAGCAATATACCATATAGTTTCAATATAAAATTATGTCCTAATTAAAATAAGGCTAATAACGTATAAATAAAATTTTAAAATGTAATTGACAATAATCAATACAAAATATATAATTAAATAAAATAACTATATAAGAATATACTTATATGATTAAGGAGGTCATTATGAAAATAGATATTATGGAAGTTAATGTTCTGAAAGCATTAGCTCATCCAATTAGACTAGATATAGTCAAACAATTGCTTCAAGGTGAACTTTGTGTATGTGAACTATGTAATGATAATGAATATTCACAAGCAAATATGTCACAGCATCTGAAGATATTAAGAGATTCAGATGTACTAAGCTATAGAAAAGATGGAAATAAGGTTATATACGCTATTAAGCATAATGAGGTAAAAGATATTGTAATGTCAGTTAATAACCTTGTTAGAACAGAGATTGATATACTAATAAATAGATAGAGAGGTTAAAAATATGTTTGATTGGTTAGATTATTTAGTTGAATTATTGATAACTAATGTATTTTCATTATCAATGGATAGTAAATTAGGTAGTAGTATACATTTTTTTATATATGATACAATTAAAATTATTATATTACTTAGTTTCATGATATTTATTATTTCTTATGTTAGAAGTTACTTTCCACCAGAGAGAACTAAAAAAATACTAGCGAGATTTAATGGTATTACAGGTAACATTATGGCATCACTTCTAGGTATTGTTACGCCTTTTTGTTCATGTTCTTCTGTTCCTATATTTATAGGATTTGTTGAAGGTGGTGTCCCACTAGGATTAACTTTTTCATTTTTAATTACATCTCCTATAGTTAATGAAGCGGCATTTATTATTTTACTTGGTTTATTTGGCTGGAAATTAGCGGTTGTTTATGTCATTACGGGAGTTATAGTAGGAGTGTTTGGTGGAGTTATAATAGGTAATATGAAGATGGAACAATATGTTGAAGAATATGTTTATGAAATGAAAGTAGGAACAGCTGAAACAGAAAAATTAACAAGTAAAGAAAGAACTAATTTTGCTATTCAAAATGTGAAAGATATAATTAAGAGAATATGGTTATATTTAATAATAGGAATCGGAATAGGAGCACTAATACATGGATGGGTACCTGAAGATTTTCTAGTTAAATATGCAGGAGAAAACAACCCACTTGGTGTATTTGTTGCAGTTATATGTGGAATTCCTCTATATTCTAATGCTATGGGAACTATACCAATTGCACAAGCACTAATTGGAAAAGGAGTTGGTATAGGTACAGCGTTAGCTTTCATGATGGCTGTTACAGCGCTATCAGCACCAGAGATGGTTCTTCTAAGAAAGGTTATTAAGCCTAAATTAATTGCGTTATTTGTTGTCGTTACAGGAATTGGTATATTACTTACAGGTTATTTGTTTAATGCTATAGGTCATATATTAATATAATATATACTAAACTTATTATGATAAAATAAAGGAGATGAATAATAATGATTATTAAAATTCTTGGTGGTGGATGTAAAAATTGTCAAAAGTTATATAACAATACATTGGAGGCAATAGAAACATTAAAAGTTGATGCCCAAGTAGTTAAAGTAGAAGATATAAAAGAAATAATGGCATATGGAGTAATGAAGACACCAGCTTTAGTTGTAGATGAACAAGTAAAGGCAACTGGACGTGTAGTAAAAGTAAAAGAAATAGTTAACATATTAAAATAACAATTATATTTGAGTAAAGATAAAAAGGAGTCTAGGATAATACATTTTTTGTTTGATGTATATACTATAGCTCCTTTTAAATATTATAGGTACATATAATAAATCATATTAATTCTATTTTTTTATAAATATCTGAGTAAACATATTCCCATAATTTCCGCCTTCTTGAATTCCTATACCAACATGAGTATAATCTGGGCTTAGAATATTTTTTCTATGTCCTGGTGAATTCATTAATGCGTCATGGGCTTTTTGTACAGTTTGGTTACCTGCAATATTTTCTCCAGCTTTTAAATAACTAATACCAAAGCTTTTTAACATATCAAAAGGACTACCATAAGTTGGAGAATTATGACTAAAATAATTCTTTTCTATCATATCTTTTGATTTCATTCTAGCAACATCTATTAATTGATTATCTGATTTTAATGGACTTAAACCATTTTGTTTTCTAGCAGCATTAACTAAATTAAGCATTTCTTGTTCTGAACTAGAGATACCTTGATTAGTTGTAGTAGTTGTGTCTTTGTCTTTATCTTCATTTCTATATCTATCAGCTACTGTTTTATCTGTGTCAGCTGCTTTATCTTTATTATTTGCAGCTGAATCTGTTTCTGGAGCTGTTGTTCTTGGATAAGCAGTCTTACTTTTATGAGTATCTGGTTCAGTTCCTTTGTTTGGAACATCAGTAGTTGGAGCAGGTGTTTTTGCAGTTGTAACATTTTGTTGTTGATTTGGTACTACTGGTGTACATTGTTGTTGAGGAACAAATCCAATTTGATTATTAGCTAGTTGAACAGCATACCAGTCATTATTTACTTTATTAAGTACATTAAGAGTGGCATTTTTGTTAGGAGTTTCTAATACTTTTGAGTTAGCATCGCATCCTTGAGTAACATTTGCTTGATTTGCTGTGATTTTTACAGCTTTTACATCACCTGTCTCGTTTACTGATGATTCAACACCTTTTACAGGTTCTTTTGGTTGACATGCCGTAACCATTAATGAAACCATCAGAACTAGAAAAAATAGTGGTTTGATTTTTTTCATAGTAACCTCCTTAATAAGACAAATCCAATAAGATTATGTCTATTCGTTTTATTATTTTTTTGATTATATCTTAATCGTTATAACTATATTATTTGATTTGAATCAATTTTTATTAAAATAAATACAAGAAAAAATGTAAAAAAATGTAAAGACAATGTTGTTGACAGAACCAGACTATTGTGATAGTATGAATATAAACTATTGCAGTAGTCTGGAGGGAAACATAATGGAAACAATTAAATTATTTGATTCGGAATTAAAAGTAATGGAAGTAATATGGCAACATAACTCATGTATAACAGCCAAAGAAATAAGTAATATTATAGCTGAAGATATTGGTTGGAACAAAAATACAACTTATACAGTTATTAAAAAATTAGTATCAAAAGGAGCCATTGAAAGATTAGAACCAAATTTTAAGTGTCGCTCATTAATAACAAGAGAACAAGTTCAAGCTCATGAGACTAGAAAGCTTATAGATAAACTTTATGATGGATCACTAAAAACTTTTTTCGCTTCATTTATTAAAAAAGAAAATTTATCACAAGCTGAAATAGAAGAAATAAAAGATATTATTGATAAAGAACTATAAATGGCGGTGATTATATGATAAGCCATATATTTTATGTATATCTTAACATGAGTATAATTGCTTCAATTATTGCAATAATACTTTTGATTATAAGATTTATATTTGGAAAGATAATACCAAGAAAATTCATATATTCTGTATGGGCTATTGTACTTTTTAGATTGCTTATACCAATATCTTTATCAAGTAAATGGAGTATTATTAATATAATTGATTCCTATAATATAAAATCAATTAAAATACCTAATAATCAAGCAGATATATTAAGTTATACTAATACTATTCAAGTTGCAAATAATTATTTTCCTATTAAATACAAGTCACAATTTATAACCTCTTTTTTTAATATTACAAGTTTAATATGGTTAATAGGTATTTTTGTAATAGGTATAATAGCTTTTATAATGTATAGAATTACAATAAAGAAGTTAATGAAAGCTAAACAGACTGATGAGTATAATGATGTTCTAATGCAGTGTATGAATGTATTGAAAATGAAAGGCAAAATATTAATATATAAAGGAGATTTTATTCAAACTCCTGCTGTAATAGGGTTGATTAAACCCAAAATAATTATTCCCAACTCAGTTGATAACAAAGAACTAAAATATATCATTCTTCATGAATTATGTCATATTAATAGAAAAGACCAATTATGGAAGGTATTGACTATAATAGCAGTATGCATTCATTGGTATAATCCTTTTGTATGGTTGCTTTTCTATATAGCTGATAGAGATATGGAAATGTCTTGTGATGAAAAAGTACTTAATAATATACAAAATAACGAGAAAAAACAATATGCAACAGCTCTAACTAATATGGCTTGTGATCCACAATTTACTGTTACTGCTTTTGGAAGTACAGCAATAAAAGCAAGAATATTAAATATAGTTCATTATAGAAAATTACCACTATATATGATTATTATAATGACAATTGTATGCATTATAATAACAATACTATTAATAACTAATCCCACATTATAAGAGGTGAAAGATTATGAAAAAAAATAAAATGATAATTATTAGCGTACTAATTAGTGTTATGCTATCAGCATGCTCACAACCTGGAATAGTAACTAATCAACATAATAAGCAAAATGAAAATAAAAGTGATTCATCATTTAATAAAGAAATACCGAATATTAATAAAGGTTTTAGTACAATTGTTTTAGATATACCTGATAATAACTATGTGAAATTAAAAGATATATCTCCTCATAAAGTACCAGAAATAAATCTACAGATTGATAAAAATATTAATATTAACCTTGATAATAACAATAACACTAGTAACTCATTAAATAACAGTCTGGTAAATATGAATCCCCAGATTTATTATAAAGTTAGTAAATTATCAGATGGATTTGTCTGTGCTAGTATAGAAAGTATTATAAAAAAAGATACCGAAACTAATATTGAAGATAAGAAAATGCTAGTAATTCGCAGATTTGATTTTGATGGAAAGCTTTTAATGAAGAAAGTAATAAAAGATGCGAATTATGAAGGTAGATTAAATAGTATAGTATCTCTAGACAATGATGACTTTATATTTTATATGAATAATTATTTTGAGAAAGACAAAAACTTTTTAATAAAATGTAATAAACAAGGTAAAGTAATATGGAAAAAGCAAATATCTACACTTGGATTTGATAAACTTAATGATTATTTCATTAATGATAAAAATGAAATCATGTTAACAGGGCTTTCTTATAATAATGAGGATAAAACAGAAGAACAGTGGAATATATTAGTAGCAAAACTTAATATGAAAGGTAATATTATTAAGCAAAAATATTTTGGTGGAAGTGACTACGAATATATAGATGAAGTTAAATACAATCCTAATTATGGAATTGTGATACTTGGTAGAACTAGTTCTATTGATGGAGACTTTGGGGTTTCTGAAAAACCAGAAATGCCGGTTGATTTTGTAGCTTGCATTAATGATGATATGAATCTTAAATGGGTTAATATTGATGAAAAGAACATAAATTATGAAAAATTATTATTGTCAGATGATGAAATTATCATATTAGGATGCATTCGTTTTACTAGTAATTTATCAAAGGTACATTATATTAAATATAATAAAGCTGGACAAATGACTTATGAATCTAATGAACATAATACAACTATGTATTATAATGGAAATATACTGAATAATGGTAATTTCATTTTTGGAAAGAAAAGCAAAAATGAAAATAAATATGAACTTATGATTTATGATAAAAATAATAAGTTGGTTAAACGTATAGATAATGCTATAGATTGTAATGAAATTATACCTACTACAGATGGTGGATTTATAATTAAGGCTATAAGGGAAATTGATACAGTTCCTCAACCAGTTTATATTTCAAGTATATGGTATGACATAGAAGTTGTATTAGTAAAATTTGATGAAAATTATAATATGCAGTGGAGAAAAACATATGACAAGTATAAAAAAAGTGCTACAATTGATTTTGTAGAAGTTTTAGAAGACGCAACAGTAATTACAGATAATTAATGATAAATATATTTACAAGATAGACTAAAGTTAGCTATAGAAGTTATATAAGTTTTATGTATAGAACGATTAAAGAGTTTTAAGCTAAATTAGTCTATCTAGTAAAAGCTAAGTAAATAAAAAGATAAATATTCTAGTATATTAATTATTAATTCAGTTATATTATGTATGTTTGTCAATTATATATATGTAACTGTTACTTGTTTTCCTACAGATTCTAGTTCATTTACAAGTTCTTGAACGATTTTTAGTTTTATGTTCAAGCTTGTTGGAAAATTAGGATTTTGATGTGCGGGATTAACAGCTTTGCCAACCCAAAAATTTATATGAGTACATTCATTTACTAGAAGATTTGCAAGCTTACTTGCTCCATCATCATTATTAAGGTAATAAGCATTATTAGATATAAAATCTTCTTTTGCATAATTTCTAATAATTTCAAGAGCTTGTTTTAGAGTAAGAACACCTTCAGTTACTAAATCAAATCCATCCATATAAGCAATAGGAGGGATATCTTTTGTCATAGTTTCTATATCAACAAAAATTTCTCTATTAAGTTCCCTTGATGCTATATTAGCAGTAGTTCCACCACATATTATTTTTTTGCTAGTATTATTAGTTATTTTATTAATTACCCATTTATCCATAGATTTATCTTCTGGAGGGCCTGTAAATAAGTCTATACTTTCTATATCACGAACTCTAATATTCATAATTGTTGTATCGTCACCAGCATGATCTCCATATAGATTATTACAGACGCCAATAAAATTACCACTAATATCTCGAGAAGTTTTTTCTACTTTTGATAAATCTCTAAGGTAATCATTAATATTATCCCATTGCCATCCAAGATTAAGAAAAGCCCCAACGCCAGCATGAACAGCCCCATCACTAACTACTGAAATATTATCTCCTACTTGAAGTTTGAAATTACTTTCTAAAATAGTTTTTCCATTAATATCTAGTTTTCTCTTAGTAAGAGGATAATCTCTGCCATTTCTATATATGAAAATAGGGGGGTTATCATATTCTGCTATATATACCTCGCCATTATTATCTATTTTAATCATAGTAAAAGTTGAGTAAGCTAGTTTTCTTACATTACATTCTGGAAGAGTATTTACAATTGTATCAACTGTATCTTTGATGCTTGCTCCTTCTTTTAGCATAGTTACAGCAATCTTAGCTGTAAGGGTAGCTAAGATATTAGCTTTGACACCACTACCTAAACCATCAGATAATACGGCTATAACGCTATCTTTAGTACGAATTATTTCTACTGTATCACCACATAGTTGTTCACCGTATTTATTAATACTATTATGAAATATATCTATAAAGTAGTTCATTTTATTACACCTTCTTCTCCTAAAACAATCTGTTGTAATTTCATTAATGTAATTTTTGTTTCTGCCGTTGTTTCACCTAGGAGACTAGCTATTTCTTGAGCAACTCTCATTTGCTTTTCAATAACTTTATCAGCAATTTCAAGAGTATTCTTTTTAAGGCTTATAAGCTCTGCATTTTTTTTCTCTACATTAGTAACATCATAAAATATTGCCATTATAAGCTCTTGTTTAGGTAAATATAGTAATGTTTGATTAACTACTAGACTATAGTTTTTATAAATAACTCTTTTATTAATAATATTTTCTTTTGTATCTAATACATGTGAAAAATCGCTATCATCTATATATTTTGAAAGGGGAGTACCTTTACATTGCTTAGAATGCATTAAAAATGCTTTTTCAGCAGCTGGGTTTATATCAACAATATTAAGGTTGTTATCTACAAGGAAAATAATATTAGGAGTATTTTCAAATATTATATTTGATAGTTTTTCAGCTTTACTTCTCATATATGGAAGACACATTTCAGGTTGTGACATACCTTCAAATACTGCTTGTGCTTTATCGACACAAGTGTTGTATCCACATGCTCCACAGTTAAGCTCATCTTCTACAGTCATTTTACCCATTGATTTTAATATTTCTTTGATTTGTTTATCTGTTGCCTTGTTCTTAGTAATATAATTATTAGAGAAAGAACGATTATATACACTAGTATTATTAATTTCATAAGAAGGCTTTTCATTATGTACATTAAGACGCTGATCTAATTGTAACTGTCTAATATGTATATTTTCATTATTTTTACTTACTGCGGGACCTCCTATACAGCCATTAGTGCATATGTTAGCTTCTATAAATAGATTTTCGAGATTATCTTCTGTTAATGTTTTAAATAGATTTTTACAATCTTCTATACCATTAACACTTATTGAACGAAAACCATTAGCTTCAATTGTGTTAATTATTCCTTTTGATATACCACCTTCAAGAGGATAACGTTGTCCATATGCAGAAGCTGAAGAATCTAATTGAGATTCTTCAAGATCTTTGATATTAATATTTCTTTCATTTAACCAAGTATCTAGTTCTTCAAAAGATAATATGGCATCAATAGCACCAGTTTCTTGATAACCAAATGCTTCACATCTTTTTGAAATACATGGACCTACAAAAGTTATAAAACAATCTTGTCCATATTTTTTCTTTAGTTGTATGCTATGAGCAATCATAGGCGATACTATTGGAAGTAGAGAAGGTAATAGGGCAGGATAATATCGCTGTATTAATAGATTAACTGAAGGACAACATGAAGTAATATAATTTTTGTTATTATGATTTTCAATATAATCTTTGTATAGATCGCTAACTATTTCTGCACCAATAGCAGTCTCTTCAATAACGTCAAATCCTAGAGAACGAAGAGCGGTAATTAGTTTTTTGTGGTTTTTATATATTCCACGGTAAGATGGAGCAATAGATACAATCATTTTCTTATTATTATCTATAGACATTTTTATATTATCTAAATCGCTTTTTATATTACGTGCATTTTGTGGACAGACTACAAAACATTTTCCACATCCTATACAGAAGTCTTCCTTAATCTGTGCTTGGTCATTAACTATCTGAATTGCTTTCACATGACAGTTCCTTACACATTTGTAACAGTTTTTACAATTAGCAGGTGAAAAATCCATTATTTTCATAATTATAATCCTCTTTCTAGTATTCTAATCTATATAAATTTAATAGTTTGGTTAATAAGTTTTCAAATTCGGTGAAATGGTTAATTATTTAACATACTTCTGCTAAGTATGAAATAGTATTTTATGTATCAAGAGTAGTTAACTTTTATTTATCTCATAAAAAAGTTTTGATTAATTAGTCTAACTTACTTAACACTGTATTAATGAAAAACTCCTCTGCATTAGATGGATTCACAGAAAATATTTCATCACCGATTCTTACTGAAACTGCTTCTGTACAGTGTCCAAGGCAAAACGCCCCTTTAATTTCAATTTTATCTTCAACAGCATGTTTTTTAACTAAATCTTGAAAAATAGTAATTACCGAATATGAGCCTTTTAGATGACATGCACTTCCGATACAGATATTTATTGGTAGCAATTGAATCACTCCTTTTGTAAAAATGTATTATTTAATAAGTTTAATATGTGTATATAAATGTAGTTAATATTTATTCTAGTAATTTATATATTATCAAAAATAAAAATAAAGTCAATGGATTGTTAATAATTTAACCATCAATGAGGAGTTGAAAATATTAATAATTATACATTCTTACATAATAACAATAATTACTACATAAAAATATAAGTATGTGCTTTATTTTGCAATAAAATACATAATGTGACCAAAGTACTATTGAAATATAAATAATAGATAGTTACAATATACCATACATGTTTTAAAACAAGTGAAAAAATGGGCACAAAGTATGGTGATAATATATATAGATTATACTAATTAGAGTTTAATTATTAAAATATATATAATTACCACTTCAGATTAATAATTACATCAGTAAAGAAAATTCCATAATAAATTTAATTAATGACATAATTTGATTTGGCTTATTTTATTTATGGCAATTTCTTATATAAAAAATAACTAGTAGGAGGACAAAAAATGAGAACATTAAAAAAACAAATTGCATCAATATTAATTATAGTATTACTGATACTTTCAGTTAATACTGGTTTTAATTTGTTTTCTATACCTGTCGTAGCTTCATCAAATACAGTGCAGGTAGCAACAGGATATTATCATACATTACTTCTTAAAAGTGATGGAACAGTATGGACATGGGGATATAATGGACATGGTGAACTAGGTGATGGAACAACAGAGTCAAGAGATACTCCAATTAAGGTAGAAGGATTAGATAATGTTGTATATATCGCATGTGGTATTTATCACAGTCTTGCTGTTAAAACAGATGGAACAGTATGGACATGGGGTTACAACAGTCAAGGTCAGTTAGGAGATAATTCCACTACGAATAGGCTTAAACCAGTTCAAGTTCACAATATAACTAATGTTAAATCAGTTGCAGGAGGATCTGGGCATTCACTTGCATTGAAAAATGATGGAACAGTATGGGCTTGGGGATACAATGGTCATGGGGAACTAGGAAATAATAATAATAGCAATTACCATACTCCAGTACAGACATATAATTTAAACAATGTGAAAGAAATACAATGTGGATCAAATTTTAGTGTTGCACTAAAAAATGATGGATATGTTTATTCATGGGGATATAATGGGAACTATAACTTAGGAATAGGACACACAAGTAATCGCAATACCCCTCAACAGACTAATAATCTTAATAATATTAAATCAATATCTACAGGGAGTCAACATACAATAGCATTAAAGAATAATGGAACAGTATGGGCATGGGGAAATAATTCTTATGGACAGTATGGAAATGGAAGCACATCAAGAAATAGTACCCCAGTACAGATTTCAATTTCAAATGTCAAATCAATAGCTACAGGAGATAACCATAGTATGGCTATAAAAAACGATGGAACAGTATGGGCTTGTGGAGAAAATGGTTGTGGTCAACTCGGAGATAATTCTACATCTAGAAGATACTCACCAACTAAAGTTTCTTCTCTAACAGGAGTTTCAAAGTTATCAGGAGGATATAACTTCACCATTGCCCTAAAAGATGATGGTAGTATTTTTGCATGGGGTGATAATAGTCATGGACAATTAACTAATAAGAATGCAAAAAGTTCTAAACCCAAAAAAGTATTAGACAATGTAAAGTCTGCATCAGGTTATTATCATTGGTTAGTCCAGAAAAAAGATAATAGTATATATAGTTGGGGAAGTAATGGAAATAGTCAATTAGGGGATAAAACAACAATAAATAATTCAACACCGAAGATAATTAATAATCTAAATGGAATTAAGCAATTAGCAACTGGATCTAATCATAGTGTTCTTTTAAGAGAAGATAAAACAGTATGGGCATGGGGAGTAAATAACTATGGACAATTAGGAAATGGAAATACATCTAGCTACAATACACCTATTAAAACAAATGTTATTAGCGATATTAACCAAGTTTCATCAGGAGAATATTTCAATATAGCTTTGAAAGATGATGGAACAGTATGGACATGGGGATATAATGGTAATGGACAATTAGGAAATGGAAACACAACTAATCAGTTAAATTCTATTAAAGTACCTAATCTTAACAATGTTACTCAGGTATCAGCAGGTTATTATCGTCATAGCTTAGCGTTAAAAAGTAATGGAACAGTATGGGCATGGGGATTAAATGATAATGGGCAATTAGGTGATGGAACAACTTCACAGAGAAATAACCCAATACAGATAAATGAACTATTCAATATCAAACAAATAGCAAGTGGTTTTAGATATAGTCTAGCTCTGAAAAAAGATGGAACAGTATGGGCATGGGGATTAAATAACTATGGACAATTAGGAAACGGAACTACTTCTAGTAGAAATATACCTATTAAAGTTGTTGACCTTAATAATGTTATTGCTATCTCATGTGGAAAACATCATAATATGGCGTTAAAAGAAGATGGAACAATATGGGCATGGGGATATAATAATAAGGGTCAATTAGGAGATGGAACATACCAAAATAGAACAAAACCAGTAAAGATATCTTCTCTGAAAAATGTCTCTCAAATAATATGTGGTGCCGATACAACTCTAGCAATACTGAAAAACGGAGATGCTTATATATGGGGAAATAATAGTTACGGTCAGCTAGGAGATGGTTCAGTTCTAAGAAGTTTAACACCGATGCGAGCAAATATGTTATTAGTAAAGTTTAATAGTGCATCTATTATTAATAAAACACAACAATCTGTACAAGCATCATGGACTGTTGCTGGTGAAACATCAGGAACTATGTATCAATTAGCAGCTTTTGATAAAGATGATAATATTATTAAATCAAATGGTTGGATGCCAGATTTTACTGACACAATTACAGGGTTAAAATCAGGTAGAAGTTATCAGTTAAAAGTTAGAGCGAAAGATGGATACGGTATAATATCAGATTGGTATGATATTGGTAGAGAAGATACATTATATTTTGATATAAACTTAGAAATTAAAGATATTAAATCAAAGACACTTAATCTAGTAATCAATGATAAAAGTACAGAATCAGTACAATACCAAGTAACATCAGGAAATAAATATTTATCACAGAAAGGTAAATTAGTTGATATTCCTATATGGATAACGCTACCACAATCTAAAACGATGAAGGTAGTTGACTTATTACCAGATACTACTTATTCATTTAGAGTAAAATCAAGAGATTCTGAGAATATAGAATCTCCTTATAGCCAACTTGTTTATGGGAGAACAACTGTAAGTGCACCAACTACACCAATTAACTTATCATCAAAAGAATCTCATGATTCTATAACGATAATGTGGGATCCAATTGATGAAGCTGATGGATATGAAATTGATGTTGATGGAACAATAGTAACGATAGATTCATTTACATCTTTATCGTATATTCACAAAGGACTGGTACCTAATACACAACATACTTATAGAGTTCGTCCTATTAATGCAGGGGGAGAAGGAGATTGGAGTAGTTATATATCTGCAGTCACACTTAGAAAGCCACCAATAGCACCAACGAACATTAAAAAAGTATTTTCAAATACAACAGTAACATTAACATGGGATAAAGTAGTGGGTGCATCTACTTATGAAATAGAAGCCGACGGTGTAGTTATTAACACAGGGAAACTAGCAGGTTACAAACATAAGAAATTAAAACCTAATACACAACATGCTTATAGAGTAAGAGCCGTTAATGAAGCAGGCAAAAGCTATTGGAGTCCAATAACAATAGTATCAACGACTAACATACCTCCTAAAGTGCCTGATAATATAAGAGCTTATGTATCCAAAACAGTTATTGCATTATCATGGGATGAATTAGATGATGCAGATAAATATCAAATAGAATTTGACGGACAAATTATTGATAATGGATTAAATACATATTGTGAAAAAACAGGCTTACAACCTACAACATCACATACCTATAGAATCAGAGCTATTAATGTAGCAGGAAAAAGCGAATGGAGTAAATCTAAGAGTGTTGATACATACTTATTAGAAACACCAACAAATATTACAACAATAGAAACAGAAGAATCTATAACTATTTCTTGGGCAAGTGTTAAAAATGCAACATCTTATGAAATAGAAGTTAATGGTAATGTTATTGATAATGCTAATAATACAACATATAAACACGCGGGATTATCACCAGAATCTAAGAATTCCTATAGAATCAGAGCTAAAAATGCTAATGGTACAAGTAGCTATACAGGAGTGATTACAACAGTTACATTACCTAAGAAACCATCAATTCCAAACAACATATTTTTATCAGCTACACAAGATAGAATAACTGTAACATGGAATCCAGTAACTGATGCCATTGGTTATGATGTTGAACTTGATAATATTTTAATTGATAACGGTGATAGAACATACTATGTACATGATGAACTTGATTACAATTCAGCCCATACATATAGAATAAGAGCGAAAACAGCTGCTATCGAAGGTGATTTTTGTAATCCAGTTATTATAACTACTCTTGATACTAAGCCAGAAGCACCAACTAATATTGTTCTTACAAAAGCAACAAGTACAATAGTTGAAATAGCATGGCCAAAAGTAAATGGAGCTTTAGGATACGAATTAGAAGTAGATGGACAATTAATGGATGTAGGAACAAAAACATCATATGTACATCGTAGAATAACACCTAATACACAACACAGATATCGAGTAAGAACTGTATCAACTGCTGGTGTTAGTGAGTGGAGCGGTGAAATTATTAATAATACAATAACTGCTATTTGCAGTAGAAAACAAGACTTACAATTAGGATTAACAGGTAGTAATATATCTGATTTTAGCAAATATGAATTAACAGTTGCTTATAACTATGATGTACTTGATGTAGTAGATTTATGTGGATTTAGTTCAGAGCAAGAATTAACAGTTGGAAATATAGAAGGTACAGACATTAATATAACTTATTTCGAGCCTGGTAAAATAATTTTTGAAGTTGGTAAAGTACTTATACCGGGTGAAACATGGGTTGGTGTTATTAACAACATTATATTTAATCCAAAAGTAACAGGTGGAACACCAATAACATATACAGTCTATGAAAAATAACAACTAGACAACTACAAGAAGAAAGGAAATAGCAACTTATGAAGTGTATGAAGAAAATTATAACATTCTTGCTAATATTTGCAATAATGACTACATCTATCTTTGCACAATCAATACCTGTAAATGCAAAAGTTAAAGATAGATCTAATAAAAAAACAGAAGTAAAGAATAAAAAAAGAGTAATTGTAAAATATAAAGACAATGGTGGAATGAGAGCATTTGGTGTACAAGAAGAGAACAAAAAACTTAGTAAATTAAAAAAGATGAAGTACAGTAAAGTAGACATTTACGAAGTTGATGAAGAAGAAAATATAGATTCACTTGTTGAAGAACTTAACAATGATGAACAAGTGTTATATGCCCAAGTCGACCATCCGCTGACAATTTTTGATGAGCCCTTATTTGAACAACAATGGGCTCTAAGAAATAGTGGACAAGATATTGAAAAAGTTGCTGGAATAACCGGAATTGATATTGAACTTATTAAGGCTTGGAATATAACTAAAGGAGAAGAATCTATTGTTGTAGGGGTTTTGGACACAGGCGTTGATATATCTCACACAGATCTTGGAAAAAATATATTCGTGAACACTAATGAAATACCTTATAACAAAATAGATGATGATGGGAATGGATATATTGATGATGTATTAGGCTGGGATTTTGCTAACGATGATGAAACAGTCTTCGACTCAGTTAAATACGATACACATGGTACTCACATTGCAGGAATAATCGCTGCAAGAAATAATGAAGAAGGTGTCACTGGTGTGGCACCTAGTGTAAAAATACTACCACTTAAATTTATTAATAACAAAGTGGGATATACATCAGATGCAATAGAAGCTATAGAGTATGCAAAACAAATGGGTGTTAAGATTATTAACTGTAGTTTTGGAGCTGATAAACAAAACCCTGCTTTATATGATGCGATGAAGAATTCTGATATATTATTTGTTTGTGCCTCAGGTAATAGTGGCAACTCAACTGAAGTAGAGAAGATATATCCAGCTTGTTTTGATCTGCCAAATGTAATATCAGTAGCAGCAGTAGATAATAAAGGTCAATTAGCGAACTTCTCTAATTATGGTCCTGATATTGATATAGCAGCACCAGGTGTAAACATTATAAGTACTTTACCTGAGGGTAAGTACGGTTATATGAGTGGAACATCATTCGCAGCACCATTTGTTACAGGCTCAGCAGCATTGATTAAAAGTAAATATTTTGATATGACATCAAGTGAAGTAATAGGAAGAATAGAAAAATCAGTTAATCCTCTAGAATCATTAAATAATCATGTTAAGACAAGTGGTTTAATTAATACATTTGCTGCTCTTAGTTATAATAATAATGATATTGATAATTCAGCTAATGTAGATGAGGATAATGATAGTAATAGTGAGGATAAGGATGATATTGATAATGAAGATATAGCTTTATCAATACAAGCCGTATCAGTGTCAGCATCATTAAAAGAAATGATTCACTATGGTGAAGAAGGCATCAATCCTGCAATAGGAAACTTCTCAAAATCTGTTACTGATATGACTACAGATACACCTGGTTTTAAGATTAATATCAGTCGTACATATAACTCAAAAGATACTAAGAAAAGTATGATGGGTATTGGATGGACGTTTGGATTAGAAGGAAATATAAAACAAGATACAAATAATTCATCTCTGTGGGTAGTTAAATTACCTAATGGTAGCGCAGAGGTATTTCTTAGAAACTCTAATGGTACTTATACAGCTAATGATTCAAGAAGTACATTAGAAAAAATATTTAATAATACTCATGTTCTAAAGACAAAAGACCAATATTCTTACGGATTCAACAAAGATGGATACTTAACTTACATGGAAGATAGAAATGGTAATAGAATTACTATTGATGTAGACGACAAAGGAAACATTAAGAAGTTAACAGATCAAAATGGTCATTACTATACAGTTACATATAATGCAAAAGGATTAATATCAAAAATAGAAGATCCAATAAATAGAATAACAAGATATTATTATAATGAAGAAGATAGACTAATTAAAGTGACAGATCCAAGAGGAAATGATACTAAATATGACTATGATAATGGACTTTTAGTTAAGACAACAGATAGAGAAGGAAAAGCATTTGAAGAAATTGTATACGAAAAACAATCAGGAAATAATAAAAATAAAGTTGTAGAATATACTAACCGAAAAGGTAGAACAAATAGATATTTTTATGATACAGCTAATAAAACAACAACTATTATTGATGATAATAGTAGAGAGATTAATAAATGGTATGATTCAGCTTATTATATAATTAAATCTCAAGATACAGAAGGAAGACAAACAACTATTGAATATTTCCTTGATTCAAGTAATCATAATAAGTTTGGAGAAGAAAAGAAAATAACTGACAGATATGGAAATGTTACAAGCTATGAAAGAGATGACAAAGGAAATATAACTAAGAAGATTAATAATGATGGTAGTTTCTGTACGTACAAGTATGATTATAAAAATAACTTAATAGAAGAAAAAGATGAGTCAGGTAGAAGAATTTTTTACAAATACGATAGTCGAAGCATTAATATTGTAGATGAAATAAGACCAGTGAATGGAACAGATGATTATGTTAATGATGATCAATCAAAGTTATTTACTCATAAAAAATATACTTACTTCACATATGCAGAGCTGCAGCAGATGGGAGCTAAAGTAAAAGGACTACTAAAATCAACAATAGATGGAGAAGGTCATACAACAGTATATACATATGATAAAAACGGATTTATACAATCAGTAACTGATCCAGCTGGAAATAAAACTAAAAAGACATATAACGATATAGGATGGTTAGTTGATGAAACAACTCCATCTGGTTACAAAACAAAATATTTCTATGATAATAATGGCAATATAGAAAAAATAGTTTCTCATAAAGGAGAAACAACAAGAATGATTTATGATAAAGAAAATAGAAACATTCAAACTATAGCACCTAATAATTACCAAGAACAATTAGATGGTCTTAACTTCAAAACACCAGAACATATATATGTTGATGGCTCAGGATTTGTTAGTACATATGATGATAAAGGAAACATAGTATCTGAAACAGATGAAGAAAATAATACAACAGAATACACTTATGATATATATGGAAACAAAATCACACAGAAAAGACCAAATGGTAGTATATATGTATATAAGTATGACACAATGAATAGGCTTACAAAATTATTATTTAAAAACGATAAAGATGATAAAGAAACATTACTTGAAGAATATATATATAAAATATTATCAGATGGAAAACAATATGAAACAGTGAAAACATATTTTGATGATACTAACTATGCCGAGTCAAGTCTTATAAAAGATTATGCAGGAAGAACAGTAGAAGAAATAAAAGCAGATGGTGGAACAATCAAATATGTATACAATAAAAATGGGACTATTAAATCAAAAGAAGACCCTAATCATGCAATAACATACTACAAATATGATGGGCTAAATCGTTTATCACAAGAATGGAGTCCAATAGAAAATGATACATTTGCTTATAAAGAATATGTATATGATAAAACTGGACGTGTGATAGAAGAAAAAGTAGGAAAAGATAAAGTTGATTATAATGAAATACCTGCATCTGACAGATTTAGCACTGTTACTAAAGCGTATTACTCAAACGGAAATTTGCAGACAGAAACAAATAGTAGTGGTAGTAAAGTAGAATATGAATATGATGGCAATGGAAATATAATTAAACAAACACTATATGAAGATAAAGATACTACTAGAAATACGTTGTATAAATACGACCATAGAGGAAATATAGTACAGAAAAAAGATTATATTAGAGCAGGGGATTTATATAATAATGACTTTGCTAATGACGATGAAGTAGAACGAGTTACTACATATCAATATGATAAAAATAATAATTTAATAAAAGAAACTTCACCACAAAACATAACAACAAGTTATAGATATGATAAATTAAATCGTCAAGTACGTGCATACTATAAAAGAATGGATGAACACGATTTACCAGCACTAATTGCTACAATAACAACTTATAACTCAATTGGAAAAATAAAGACAATAACAGACCCAAATGGAAATACAACAGAATATGAATACAATCCTATGGGACACTTAGTAAAAACAAAACAAAAAGTGACTATAGAAAGTAATCAAACAGAAATAATCAACCAATATGCATATGACAGAGCAGGTAGAAAAACGGTTGAAATTTCTCCAGAGAACTATGACAAAGATAAGACAATATCAGAGATGAATAGAATAAAATACATCTATGACCCAATGAACAGACTCATAGCTAAACAAGAAATACAGAAAAAAACAGGAGAAGATACTTATATAACTACTATCAAAAAAGCATTCCAGTATGACAATAATGGAAATAAAATAAAAGAATTAGATGGTGAAGGATATGCAAGAGGTTCAGGAGATAACATAAAAGACCATATAATAACAGGTTACGGAACTAAGTATACGTATAACCTAGCAAATCAGATGGTGACAATTCAAGATGCCGAATCACAAGATAGAAACTTAGATTTCACTATAAAATATAGCTATGACACTATGGGAAGAAAATCAGCAGAAACATATTGTGATGGAACAATAAAAAAATATTACTATGATGACAATTCAAACATAACAACT
>JAOARM010000014.1 GCA_025210515.1 Vallitalea sp.
AAAAATGAAAAAACTTTTTAGAGATACTAAAAAATAGCTTATGGTACGCACTTTTATAGGCATAACAAAAGCTCGTTATCCTTTATTTCATAAGGGTTTACGAGCTTTTTATAATATACAAGTGTCAAAGATGAGATTATATACTGTATATATAATATGTCAAGACTAATATTATTCTTTACTAATAATCTATTAATTAACTTATATCATTCAGCAGAAGATTTAATTTTGTTAAGTCTATGTTTTATCAGCTTTTCATAACCTTCCTCTGATATCTCATAATATACATTACCTACTAGTTCATCTGGTAAATATTGCTGTTTCACATAATGATTAGGATAATCATGAGCGTATTTATAGCCTATTGCATTTCCAAGTTTATGTGCACCTCTATAATGACCATCTTTTAGATAGCTTGGTATTGTTTCTATTTTAACATTTTTAACATCTTCTAGTGCTTTATCAATAGCAACATAGGCGGCATTACTTTTTGGAGCACAAGCAACGTAACTTGCTGCTTGAGATAATATTATTCTACCTTCTGGCATACCTATGAAATCAATAGCATTGGCGGCTGCCATGGCTACTTGCATTGCATTAGGATCAGCGTTACCTACATCTTCTGCGGCACATATAACTATTCTTCTTGCTATAAATTTGGGGTCTTCTCCTGCATATATCATTCTTGCTAAGTAATATATTGTAGCATCTGGGTCTGAACCTCTCATGCTTTTAATAAATGCAGAGATTGTGTCATAATGATTGTCTCCGCCTTTATCATAATTTATTACTCTTTTTTGAATACATTCTGATGCTACTTCTAGAGTGATTATGATTTTGCCATCTTCATTAGGTTCTGTTGTAAGAACTCCTAATTCTATAGCATTTAAAGAAGCTCTTGCATCTCCATTAGCTCTATCTGCTAAAAATTCTAATGCGTCATCTTCAATTATAGCATTAAAACTTCCAAGTCCTTTGTCAGAACTAGTTAATGCTCTTTTAATTAGGATTTTAATATCTTCTATGTCTAAAGGTTTTAACTGAAATATTCTTGATCTTGAAACAAGGGCATTATTCACTTCAAAATATGGATTTTCTGTAGTAGCACCTATTAATGTAATTGTTCCATCTTCTACTGAAGGAAGTAATGCATCTTGTTGTGCTTTATTAAATCTATGAATCTCATCAATGAATAGTATAGTTTTTGTCATAGTCATACCTAATGTTGATTTTGCTTCTTCTATAACATTCTGTATATCTTTCTTACCTGCTATTGTAGCATTTAATTGAACAAATTCTGATTTAGTAGTATTGGCTATTACTTTTGCCAATGTGGTTTTACCAGTTCCTGGAGGACCATATAATATTAGTGATCCTAGTTTATCTGCTTTTATAGCTCTATATAATAATTTACCTTTTCCAATAATATGTTGTTGTCCAACAACCTCTTCAATAGTTGTTGGTCTCATTCTAGCTGCCAAAGGCGATTCTTCTTGTAATGTTTTTTCTCTCATCATATCAAATAAATCCATATATTTCTCCTCTTAATTATAGCAATATTATAATGAGATAGATATTATCCTCATATAATCAGTATTCTTAGCTTATTATACCATAATTAATTATGATTATTCTATTAAAAGTAATAATCATAATAATTGTACATATAGGTATCCATTGACTTTATCGCAATATTACTTATTAAAAGTAAATTTACTTATTAATGTATATTCCTATTATCTTGACATTTTTATGTATTTGATTTATAGTAGTTCTATAAAGAAACACTAACGAAGAGGTGTTATAATGGATTTAATTAATGCACTAAAAAAACTTGGATTTACTCAACAAGAATCAATTATTTATATAACATTATGTAAGCATGGTGAGTTAACAGGCTATGAAGCCGCCAAACTTTCAGGAATTTCTCGTTCTAATGCTTATGCAGCATTATCTAGTTTAGTAGATAAAGGCAGTGCCTATGTAATAGAAGAAACTTCCGTTAAATATGTTGCCGTCTCTAGAGAAGAATTAATTAAAAATGCTACTAGGGATTTTAATAATAATATAGAAATAATTGAAAATAGCTTAGAATTTAATCCTATCTTAAACGATCCATATATTACAATAACCGAATCTAAAAATGTGGTTAATAAGATTAAAAATATGATATTACAATCTAAGATGCGTTTATATTTCTGTGCCGATAATAAAATTCTAGACTATTTTTATGATGAGCTAAAAGATGCTTGTAATAGAGATATCAAAGTAGTAATACTATCACCAAACTCTCTAGATTTTAATCATCATAAATATTATAAATCTTTTAACTATGAATCTATAAAATTAATTGTAGATACTGAAGAAGTCATTACAGGAACTTTGAACCAAGCATTATATTCAAGAAATAAGACATTAGTAAAACTTATTCGTGAAGCTATAATAAATGAAATAGAACTAATTGAACTGACTTAGTTTCATTAGGTTTAGATGTTTTTATAAAATATTAAAATACACTATATTATTTTATTTGAAAGGAGTAATAACTATGCTTACAGTACATAACAAAGTATCAGATGCAACTAATTTTTTTGGTAACACTAATCCTGTTGATTTAGTAAAACAATATGGTAGCCCTTTATATGTTTATAATGAAAATATATTAAGGGAAAGATGTAGAGAGCTAAAAAATCTATTAGATTATCCTAATTTTTCTGTTAACTACTCAGTTAAAGCTAATGGAAATCTATCTCTCTTAAAAATAGTACGTGAAGAAGGGCTTAATGCAGATGCTATGTCTCCAGGAGAAATTTTTGTTGAATTAAAAGCTGGTTTTAAACCAGAGCAAATACTCTATATTAGTAATAATGTTTCAAAAGAAGAGATGCAATATGCAATTGATAGAGATATTCTAATAAGTGTTGATTCTCTTTCACAACTTGAATCCTATGGAAAAATCAATAATGGTGGTCGTGTTTGTATTCGATTTAATCCGGGAGTCGGTGCAGGACATCATGAAAAAGTAGTTACTGGTGGTAAAAAAACTAAGTTTGGAGTAGACCCAAGCTTCATTCCACAGGTAAAAGAAATAATTGCAAAATATAGTTTACGTCTTGTAGGAATTAATCAACATATTGGTTCTCTATTTATGGAAGGTGATAAATATGTTGAAGGAGTTAAGTCAATCCTATCAATAGCAGAAAACTTTGATAATCTTGAGTTTGTTGATATGGGTGGTGGATTTGGTATACCTTATAAAAAACTTAATGGACAAGAAAGACTTGATTTGCAAGATTTAGGTAAACGTCTTGATAAAGTGCTATATGATTGGACTAATAAGTATGGTAAGAAGGTAACTTTCAAGATTGAGCCTGGACGATATATTGCTGCAGAATGTGGTGTTTTACTTGGAACAGTTCATTCTATTAAAGAAAACTATGGAATGAAATATATTGGAACTGATTTAGGTTTTAATGTACTTAAACGTCCTGTTATGTATGATTCTCATCATGATGTAGAAATCTTTAGAGAATCTGATATTCCTTCTACAAAATCAGAGGTTGTTAATATCGTTGGTAACATCTGTGAAAGCGGAGATATTATCGCTAGAGAAAGAGAACTTCCAGAAATATTTGAAGATGATATTATTAATGTATTAGATGCAGGTGCATATGGCTATTGCATGGCTTCTAATTATAATAATAGATTACGTCCTGCTGAAGTTCTTATTACATCAAGTGGTGAAGCGAAATTGATTCGAAGAAGAGATACTTTAGAAGACCTTGTTCGTAATTTCTAAGTAATCCTATCTCATAAATAATATAAGGGCTATCTCATAACACATTTTATTATAAGTAAAGCGAGTTAATATAACTTCTATACTTGTAATTATATAAAATGCATTATGAATAGCCCCTTTTTATATTACATAGAGTCTACAATCTAATCATCTATTTTAATAAGTATTTTCAAAATACTTCTATCAGTTTTTAATCTTTCAAAAGCACTACTAATGTCTGCTAATGGTACGATATTATTTTTATAATCATCTAAACTAAAACGATTATGCTGTACTAAACTAATGGCATCAGCTAAATCATTTTTAGCTCCTGCTACAGACCCTATCATAGTTAACTCTTTCAAAATAAAATCTAAAGGTTTTACTTCTATTTTGCAACTGTCATCACTTAACCCAAATGCAACAATTTTACCGCCTGGACGTACTAAGTTAAAGGCTTGCTCATATGTAACTTTTAATCCTACTGATTCAATTACAACATCAGCTCCTCTACCATCTGTTAACTCTTTTACTTGTTCTATATTGCTTGCACTTGATTTTAATACATAATCAGCACCTAATTCTTTTGCCTTTTTCATTCTATTTTCATCTAATCCAATGACAATAATAGGAGATGCACCACTTATTTTTGCCATCTGAACATGAAGTAATGCTGTAGCACCATCTCCAATAATCGTAGCACTTTCACCTATTTTAATATCATATGATTTAGCTGAACGAACAACACAAGAGATTGGTTCTAATAATGCGGCTTCTTCAAATGACATTTTATTAGGAATCTGGAAAACTTTGTCTTCTGGTAGAACTATATATTGAGCAAAAGCACCATCCATATGTATTCCTAACTGTTGCATTTCTTGGCACATAAACGGTTGATTTTTTCTACAATAGAAGCACATTCCACAAGTTAAATTTATATCTCCTGTGACTCTTTGTCCTATTTCAAATGCTTTTACTTCTTTTCCTACTTCTTCAATTACACCAGAAAATTCATGTCCAGCTACTAAAGGTAATTTATCTTTACTATATACTCCATTATATATATGCATATCTGTACCACATATACCACAGTATTTTATTTTGATTAATACTTGTCTATCTCCTACTTGTGGTTTTTCTATTTCCATAAGTTCAATATTGCCAGGTTCAGTAAATACAGCTGCTTTCATTTTATCCATTATTATCACTCCATATCTTATTTATTATTATATATTTAATGCACATTTATATCCTTCATTAACAGCTTCAAGAATACCTCTTACTTTTTCTGCATCTCCAACAACAGAAACGTTAGTAAAGCTGTCTTTTAAAGCTTCATATAAACTATTTTCAGATTTTGAGCCTGTTGCAATTACAATAGAGTCAAATGAATTTAATTTATTTTCTATGCCATTTGATACTAGAATTATCTCATCTTCATTCATTTCTTGAACAATTGTATTAATTTTAATATTAACATTAAGTTCTTCTAATGCCTTTAGTAAGAAATAACGAACACCAGCTTCTGCATCTTTTGCAATACCGTCTGCCATTTCAATTAAAGTTGTATTTCTATTATGCTTTGCTAAATATTCAGCAGTTTCTGCACCAACTAGTCCTCCACCTATTACAACTACATTGTTTCCTACATCAGCTTTGGAAGATAAAACATCATTAGCATACACTACTTTACTATTATTAATTCCTTTAATTGGTGGTACAAAAGGGATAGCTCCTGTTGCAATTATTATATTATCTGGTTTTTCACTCTGTAATAATTTCTCATCAACTTCTTGTCCTAGATGAACATTAACTCCTAATTTATTTAATTGTTTTTTTCCATAAGCAACAAATGAATTAATCTCATATTTTGAAGGAGGTATAGATGCAAGCAATAGCTGTCCTCCAAGTTCATTTTCTTTTTCATATAAATGAACTTCATGACCTCTTTTTCTTGCTACAATGGCTGCTTCCATTCCAGCAGGTCCGCCACCGATTACAAATACTTTTTTACTATTATCAGCTTCTTTAATTGCCAATGCTTCTTCATTACCTGTTAGAGGATTCAGAACACAATTAACAGGAATTGACTTACTTAAATTCCCTGAACATCCTTGACGACATCCAATACATTCAATAATTTCATCTAGTTTACCGTCTTTAGTTTTATTAGGTAACTCTGGATCAGCAAGTGATGCTCTTGCCATTCCTACAAAATCAGCTTTACCAGAAGCAATAATACTTTCCGCAATTAAAGGATTATTAATTCTTCCTGAAGAAATTACAGGAATAGATAATACTGACTTAAACTCTTTGGCATAATCAGATTCCCATCCATGTTTTATTGCAGCAGGAGCTGTTATGTAAAAACCTGTTTGGTATACTCCTATAGATACGTCGATTGCAGATACTCCAGATTTTTCAAGTAATTTTACTATAGCTTTTGTATCTTCAATAGTTAATCCGTTTTCTATTAACTCATCAGCAGAAATTCTAAACATAATAGGGTATTCTTGTCCTACTTTTTGTTTAATATTTTCAATTATTTCTATGGCAAACCTTACACGATTTATTAAGTTTCCTCCGTATTCATCTGTTCTCTTATTTGAGAATGGTGACATAAACTGGTTAATTAAATAACCATGTGCACCTTGTAATTCCACTCCATCAAATCCTGCTTTTTTAGCTCTATATGCAGCATCTCCAAATTGTTCTACTATTTCTTTAATTTCTTTTATAGTTAATGCATGTGGTTTTTCTCCTACCACTGGGTCAGCAATTGGAGATGGTGCTACAATTTTCTCACCTGTAAGTTCACTTGTTGTTTCTCTTCCTGCATGAATTAATTGTAAAACTATTTTAGTATCATAATTATGAATGGTTTCTGTTAGTGCTTTATTGGACTCCATATGGTCATCATTCCACATACACCCCATATATGGAAATCCTTTTCCTTGATTAGAAATAGCGTAATTCTCAGTAATAATAAGTCCAAATCCACCTTTTGCCTTAGCTTCATGATACTTAACAAAACGATTTGTTATCGTTCCATCTTCATTACATAGACTTACTACCATTGGTGGTACTACTAGTCTATTTTTCACTTCCATTGTTCCAATATTCATTGGTTGAAATATGTGATTAAACATATTTTACCTCCTTAGTTTCATTCGATTTCAGAATTATATTCAATATTGATGAACTTAATTCATGTATATTGAATATAATATCTCAATTAGAAGTGTTTGTCAATATTTTATCAAACCCCAATAAATAATTATTCTGATATTAAAATGAAAGAAACATCTTCAATAAGCAAAAAATATATTCTTTATAAAAGTTATAAAATAGTATATAATAGTAACCTATTAAAATATACTTTATTTAATATGGCTATTTTTGATTTATGAAAGGAGTTACCTGTGAAAACTATTCAATCTATAGATAGAGTTGCTATGATATTAGAATATGTATCGAAAAATCAAAATTGTAGACTAATTGATATCAGCAAAGCACTAGATATTAAAAATACTACTTTACATGCTTTAATTGGTACATTAGAACACTGGGGATATATTAATAAAAATTCCAACAATCAATATTCCCTAGGTTATAAGTTATTTGAACTTGGGAAATTATATGAAAGCAGTTTAACGTTAAAAGATATATGCCACCCTTATATGAATGCACTTGTTGAATCGTACGGTGAAACATCTCATCTGGCATTATTAGCAAAGAATAAAATCCAATATATTCATAAAGTAGAATCTACACATGCTTTACGATTAACTTCAAAAGTTGGTTGTATTGATGAACTTCATCATACAGCAAGTGGAAAGGCTATGTTAGCTAATTTTGATATTGAAACTAAGCAATCATTATTATCAGAAGCTGAATTTGTACCTTTAACGGAATCTACAATAATTGACCAAAATAAGCTTAATGAAGAATTAGAACTTACTAAAGAAAGAGGATATGCTCTTGATTTGGAAGAATATGAAATTGGACTTAACTGTATAGCAGTTCCTATTTTTTCAAAAGAAAATAAGCCTATTGCATCCATTAGTGTTTCTATGCCTTGCACTAGATATCAAAAAAATCCAATAGATAAAATTATAAATGATTTAATATGTTATTGTGATGAAATCTCTTCTAAATTAAAAACACTATGAGGGTAATTATCAACCTTCATAGTGTTTTATATTATAATTCAACTCTTATAACTGTTTATATAAGTTTACTTCTGTATCTTTTACTTGCATTTCACCAAGTTTTGGTACAATACTTGTAAAATGAGCTGATTCATTATGTAACTTTATAGCTTCTTCATCTTCCCATTTTTCAATAAAAGTTAGTACATTTTTATTTTCCGTATCTTGATAAAGATTATACTCTCTACATCCTGCTTCTTTTTTACTTTCTGTAATTAGTTCATTAGCAAGATTAATAAAGGTCTCTATCTCACTTTCTATTACAACTGTTTTGGCAACTATAGTAATCAATTATAATATCCTCCCTATAAATGATTTTGTTATATTAATAAGAATCACAAATAATTCATTATTGTAGAGTTGATTTCATTAATATGGTAATAATTATAGGGGATGATATAGTATTTGTCAAATATAGGTTTGTTGTTCTGTAAAGTAAGCCTTTTAGTCCCATTAGTAAACGTTCTTAAGTTACGAATATGGCTGTTTTACCTCCTGTAATATTTTTTGGTAGATATATTTACAAAGGGTATTGTCAGATATTTTTGTATGCATCACATAGTTTGCTCCATAATTTATGCATTTTACTATTTCCCAACATTAAATAGATACTAATTCCTATTTTCTGTTTTTTCACAAAATGATATAATTCATTCAGACATATATGTTGATATTTTAACTTATAATTCAAATGAAAGGGTGTTATATATTATGAAAAGATTTTTCATATTTTTAATGATAACTTTATTCTCATTATCATCAATTAAAGCAAATGCTGCAAATTACTATGGCACTGCTAATAATAATGCAAGCGAATTAGATGGTGTTTTTTTTAGGGCTACTATTCAAGACATGGATGCACAATGGGACAATTCAAATTATCGATTTGTTTTACATACGTGTTGGCTACCAACAGACTCTAATACTTCTTGGATCGAAGTAGGTTTCTTAGATGGTGAATGGATTGGAGACCATACTTACTATAGAGGATTTTACGCCGCCCAATACATAATGGATCAAAATGGTAATATACAACAAAGGAATTTAAAGAAAATATCAGGTCCCTCTACTCAAGTAGGTACAACTCATACCTTTCAAATACAAAGAGATGGGAATAATACATGGGGTGTTTATATTGACTACACATTAAGACAAACTTGGACATCAGGAACAGGAAGCGTTGGTTTTTCACCTCATGTAGGATTAGAATCAAATAATATAGTTTCAACGTCTTCAACTTGGAATGAAAGAGCATTCCAAATATACAAAAATGGTACTTGGTTAAATTGGTCAGATGCTATTTTGAGCCAATCTGGTAACGCATCAGTTAATTGGGATGATGAACCAACATCCATATTTTCTAGCCAAAATTAATAAAGGGAGGTAATTATATATGAAAAAATTACGATACGTTATACTACCAGCACTTTTAATTGTACTTTCAATTAGTGTCTATGGTATGACAAAATCATATAATGAAGAGGAATTTGTACCTAGTTGGGGAATAACTGATGAAACAGTAAAATTAAGAGAAGATAATAGTGGAGAAGTTATGCCAGAGTTAGTAACAAATCCAGAACCTTATTATAAAGCAAATACGCTAAACTCAAAAACTCTATCTATCTCTAAAACACCAGCATTATATGATATTAATGAGAAAATTGATATTTCAGAAATAGAAAAAAAAGGTGGAAAAGTACAAAGAACAGAATTACTTTCTTATGGAGAATATTTACAAGAAAAGAACACTTGCAATATGGACACTTCTATATCCAAAGAACGACAAATATGGGTTGTTGAAATATACTATCCTAATGGTATTAAGATAAACGCTGACATGTTAATGCCAGGAACCAAACCCCAAAATTTGATTATCGAAAATGCAATAAGAACCACTATATATGATGCCGAAACTGGTGACTTTATCAGTATGGAAGAAAAGACTCTAAATAAATAGATGTATTCAAACCCAAGACAAAGATAATAACATCTCTGTCTTGGGTTTTCCTATATACTTCAACTTAGAATTCAATAACTTTCTATCAACTTTCCTATGTTTCACTTACTTGTATTGCATCTGGATGTGCTAGTGATATAGCTATCTTATTTGCTATTGCCCCATCTATTTAGATAACTCTTTATTTTTTAAAGTCTTTATATCATCATTTGTCTTTATGGTAGCATATCATAATTTGAGATAATATTTAACATGAATGGTATTAGAATTTCAATACATCTTATGTTACTGTTCAACAATTTCAACAAGAGTAATGGAAATAGAAGCAGAAAAATTTCAATACATCTTATGTTACTGTTCAACGAAATTAGTAATACGCTTGTTAATCTTTATAATGAATTTCAATACATCTTATGTTACTGTTCAACAACATCAGTAAATAAATTTACTCCTAATCAAACGTTATTTCTATACATCTTATGTTACTGTTCAACATATCTCTTATGCCACGTTAGTCTCAACCGTTTCTAAATTTCAATACATCTTATGTTACTGTTCAACAGGTGCGGTGACTGGACTATAAAATCAGAAATGAATTTCAATACATCTTATGTTACTGTTCAACATTTGTATTATAAGTTGTTATTTTATTTAGTCCAAAATTTCAATACATCTTATGTTACTGTTCAACTAAAATCATTACTTCTATAATACTTGTTATTGCCAAATTTCAATACATCTTATGTTACTGTTCAACCATTATAAAATCAACAATCTCTTTTTATATTATACTTTACAAATCCCATTATTACAACATTTGTTAGATTTTTTTCCAGCTAATATTGGTAGTTTATTAAATTCCATAATAAATTGCTTTAAGCTATATAATATAAGGCGTTCAACAATTGTCTCAATTTTCTTACCTGGAAAAATCAATCTTATTACATAATATATTATGGTAGATTTTGCAAAATGTTCTCTTGATATTTAAGAGAGTTCATCATATTCTGATATAGTTGTATTTTGGAATTAGCACAATTTATTTTCTCCGTTAATGCCATTACCTCATTACTTATTCTTATTCCATTATTAATATAACATACATATACTAAACTAGAATTTATTATAGTATCTTCTATACATTCTTTAATAAACTGCTCAGATACACAATTAAATAATATTAAATCATATTCACTATAGATACTTTTATCAATATCTTTAGTAGAATAATAGTCTTTATTTGTAAATACGTTCATTATAGGGCTAATACTTGACATACTTTCTAAATCCTCGGAAACAACTAGTATCTTCTTTTCATTCATTAATTTAGTCTCAATCTGCTGTCCTTGGACTAATTTGATTAATTCATCTTTTCCAAGTTTAATATGTTTTTCTAATGACTCCTCAATCTTATTATCTACTCGTTTTTTCATTTCTTTGAATAGCTTTAAAATCGAAGTAATTCCTAATAATACAGAAATAATTATTATGCAAGCTAATGTTTTATCTACATCTTTTTTCTTAGCTTCTAAAACTATTATTTCATCTGACCATTGTTTTTTTAGGTCTAAAAAACTCTTATACAATTCATTATAAGATTTATCAATTTTATTATCGTATTTTAGAATATTTACCTCTAATTCATCTAGCTTTTCTTGGAATTTACTATTTGTTATATTCTCTTGTGCATTAACATATGTACATGGTATTAATACTAACAATATTAATGTTAGATATAATTGTTTTAGCTTCATTTTCTAATCTATCCTTTCTAGCTTCACCCAACCAAATACATCTATAATATTATCATTCTCATCAACAATAAAATTTCTAGTTATAGATTGTATATTATCTTTTTCATAAACTATATGATTTCTCTTCGTTTTATAACTGCCTATTCTTAATACGCAAGACTTATTATTGTTTCTTGATTTATTAATATGTTCTATTAATTTATTATATCTATCTTTTACATTATTCAAATCCTTCGTATAACTTAATTCCTGTATTTCATCTTCTATATAACTGTAATAAAAGTTATTAATTATTTTGAATAAGTCGACAGTACTTACTACATTAGCGTCAATATGGTTTCGTAAAATATCATATCTGTTATCTAAATTTTTATAGAAACTAATTGTTGTGCTTAATTGACATCCTACATCTATACATTGAGAATAAATATGATTTTGCTCTCTATCTTCGTCAGATTTTTTCATGTTATATAACAAACTATTTGTATATGACACGTTATCTAACTTTTCAATGTATGCATCCTTAAGTCCTATGTTATAACTAAATATATTCATTATATTATTATGATTATCAAGCTTATTTATTAGTTCTAATTCTTTTTTTTCAGTAAGTCTATTTTTTTTCTTGCATCCTTGTATTTGATTATGTATATCATACATCATTGTAGTTCTTATTGCACCTTTTATTGAACTACCTGGAATATATAATTGGTCTTTTGTTTTAATATGCATTTGTATTTCTGATTGTTTATTGCTATATATAAATTCACTTTCAGTTATTTCACAATCAGTATAATCTATATTATTTTCATATATAAGCTTTGATAAAGTATATTTATTACTGTTATTACTTTTTGTTTTTTTTATTCTCTGTAGATATTTTTCCATTACATGAGGTTCAATTTTTTCAAATAATTTTTGGCTATCCAAAATCACAATTCTACCATTGTTAATAATAAAATCTGTATATGGAGATAGCACATCTCCATTACCTATATGTACAGGTGATAATACAGTTATTTTAATTCTTTCCTGTTTATTTACCACTGTCATCACCTCCTAATGGTAGTAATAAAGCTTTTCCGTACCTATATATTTTGTGCTTAATTTCTTTATAATCTTTAATTATAGGAGTTACATCTGCAATTTTACCTTGTACTATATTGTTGAATATAGCTCCTTCTTGAATGACATATATAGGTTTTTTAGTATCATTATTCCAAGATGAATATGCATACCCATTTCTTATTTCCATACTATAGCTTTCAATATTACTTAGCTCATTTTTATTTGGAATAACAACCGATAAATTAGTGTAATACTTACTGTTACTATTAAACATATTCCTATGAGCAAATTCATTTATTACTATATCTTTTACTCTACCATTACCAGTTGATTTCTTACCACCTATTGCATCATATTTAATTAGCTCTATTGCTTCTTGTATGCTTTGTGTTATTTCTCCTTGTAATATAAAATACATAAATGGCTGATAACTATAATTAATAGTTTCTGTGTAATTTACTTCTAAATAATTATTAAAATATATATCTGACATTCCAGTTGTTCTATCTATAATATTATGGTCTTTTATAGATTTATTAAATAGCTTTATATTATTCACTTCTTCTAGCTCATCTTTTAATACTAGAAATTTATCTTGTATTATTGCAAACTCTTTCATATTAAAATCATGACACTTACCACTAACTACAACATCATCTTCTTGTATAGTAAATTTTAGTTTCTTAATAGCTTCTACTGATATATACTTAATATGCGACATTATCTTAGCTTCTAATATATTTTCATTGCTTATATATGCTTTGGGGAAAGGGAAAAAATATATATCTTTTACTGTTTTATTTCTCTGTTTATCTATTACAGTTATTCCCCATAATAGTGAAGATATCTTCACGTTATTTTCATTAAAACTATTAATCACTTCTTCAATCTCTGATAAACTATATCCTATTTTATCTAAATTACTAATTAGATTAGAAAATAATCTATCAGAAGTATAATGATTATCAATAGTTCTTCTATGATTACCGAAAATAAACTTATCGTTATTATTTAATAATAATTGTATACATTTCATATTAATCACCACTAGCTCCTATACAATTTATTAGTTAAGTCTTTAAAAAATATATTTATATCTTGTTTCCCTTTGTCCTCATTACTTGTATTTTGTACATTATCTGCTTCCTGTGTATTCTTTTGTTTAAAATCAATTATATTATGTTTCATATCTCTAAACTTAATTTGTCCATATCCTCTAGTTCCATTACCACCTAAATAATCATATTCTAATAATTTCATTCCATCTCTAAGTAACTCTAATAATTCTATCTCCTCTTCTTTACCCTTATCATCAATATAATAGCTATTAAATATAAATTCAAAAGAAAACTCAGTTCCTTTTACTACTCTTTCAATAGTTCTTGGGTGTTCTGCTGTTCCATTTTTTCTATTAATAACATTTTCTGTTTTTAATTCTGTGTACTCAATATTATCCGATTTATTTTCTTTTATATTAGCATCTCTAACTATTAAATGACTTCTTTTAATATCTTTATCTTCATTATTTGCACCAGTACCAAATAATTTTCCAATTGGTTCTGTATAATCTCTAACTATATCTCTTTTACCTGCATCTATCTCAAGTAAACATCTCATTTTACCTTTTAGTGATGAGCCTGGTATATATGGTTTTCCTTGTTTATCTTTTATTACTCCATTTTCTAATCCACCTATTCTAACTTCTGCTTCATTAGAACCTATATGTAACCCTGTAATTACTTCTATCACACCTGATATAATAACTTTCTTCATATTTAACCACTCCTATAAGTATTATTGATTCTCTTTAGGTACATAATATTTGTAATATGCGATTAGCATTTCTATAAAATCTATTATATTTTCCTTCAGTTGATTAGACTCATCATTGACAGTCTTTTTAATTAACTCTTCAATCATCTCTATAAATTGAATATAAAAATCTTTATTGCTATTTCTGCCTATTTGATACGCTAGAAAAGGGCTCATTTTAATTAATTTTTCTGTGCTATTTACTCTATCATATATTTTTCTTATAATACTTGCTGAAACTTCTTCTTTAATAAATAAAACATATTTTTTTATATCATTACAAAAATCTTGATATTCTTTATCGCTTAGTTCCTTTAATTTGATTACATTTCTTTTCAAATTATCAATGACAATGTTATATTGTTCTTCACTTCCTAATACATACTTACATCTCCAATTTTTTAAGTTTTTATTATAATAATACTTATGTGAATCTGAATTATAAAAAAGTTTATTATAATTATCCTTTATTGGCTCTAGTTCATCAATAAATAATATATCTATTTTTATATATTCTTTTGATTTTTTATCATAATAATCTTTATGCACATAATAATAATAATTTATATTACATTTATATTTATGACTAAGTTTTTTAAAGTTACTCATAATTACCACCCTCTACTTATTCTCTTTTTGTCTTCTAGTTTCTATTTCAGCCATCTTAACAGCTATATTTAACACTTGCTTATTATATATATTAATTAATTCGTTACCATCTATTAGATTATATTTCTTATTAAACAGTATTTTCTCATATATTTTTATAACCTTGTCAGAACATTCTTGATTAACGTTTCTTAGGTAATAATATAATTTCCATATCTTTTTAGTACCTTTAGTTATCTCATCATTAACTAGAAAAAGTTTTTGTAGATTATTCCTGCTAAGGTTTGAATAATTTATTGATTTTACTAGGTATTTTTTCAAATCAATTATTACTTTTAATTCATCCCATGTTAATGGTTGTCCCATGATACATATTTTGTTTTTAGTTGGTTTTACTTCATCATCTCTAATATAGTTTTTTATAAAATCCATTTCATCATTTAAAGCTGGCATTACTCTAGCTATTGGATATTTGGGATTATATATTTTGACTGCCCCACTAATTGTTATATCAGTATTGTTACATGTATATTTTCTAAATTCGTCATTCACCAAGCTAATAAAATCTAATACTATATTCCAAGACCCAATTAATAATGTATCGTCTCCTCCACTATATAGAATATATATTTTATTTTTATATAATTTCTTCTTATATTTCTTATTATCTTCTTCAACTTCATATTCTTTGTCTACTAAATACTGTATATAACATTCAAAAAATATATTTATCATTCTACTTAGAGTAGTCACACGAGATATTGTTTTATTTTCTATTTCTTTATCATCCACTTTAACTTTCTTAAATCCATCTCTAAATAATTGACCTAAGTTATCTACATCAATCTTGACATAAGCTAACTTATCGTCACCTATTAATACATCACTTCCTTTTACTGATTTATAACCTAATTTAGCTAAGTCGTCAAAAGAAGCGGTATTTTCATTAGTTATAGATTTAGTAGGTAATTTGTAAGTACGAAAAGTGAACTTGTCAGCATTAATCAGCTTATTATCTCTGTCTGATATGTCAAAATCATTAATTTTATATATAATAGAATTATGATTTTTTTTATAATTATTTATATCAGTCATAAAAATAAGATTAGTGTTAAATTCGTTGAATATAGTATTTAGCCCACTACTTCCTTCTTTATTTTCTTTGTCACTATATTCATAGACTATATAGTTACTTTTAGTGATAGTCTTAATAATATCGCTAAGCATTTTATCATTATTACATATTTCATTAATAATATTATGTTTATTAATATATTCGCTATTTGGATTAAAGAAATATTCGTATATATCTATATTTCCATCACAAAGCCATTTCTTAGATTTTTTTCTCTGGGTTTTATCAGATAGAATTTTCCATTGTTTATTAAAGTTCATGAAATCTGAAAAAGTAAGCTCTAAATAATCTATAGCACAATATAATTCTCCTTTATGTAATCCTAATAATTTAGTGGCTATATCTTCAATCAATTTATTTACTTCATCTTTCATGCAGTAAGGAGCTAATATATAGAAATTACCACCACTACTAAATAATAAATTCTCTTGTTCAAGTTTTAGCTCTCTTATTATATAATTAGCTATAACATCCATTATCAATGATATATAGCTTGACCTTAATTTAACTTTTTTTGCACTATTTTTTACATCTTTATCGTTCTTTTTATCTTTTATATCAAATATGAATTCTTGAATTCCCGATAAATCACCGTTTATGAATATAAATTGTTTCTCTTGAGTGTTATTTATTAGTTTATGTACTGTGTTATTAAACTTTGCACCACGTTTTTCAATATCCTCAAATGATAATTGTGATGCTTGAAATTGTTCATATAGACATACTGCTATTGCAGCTGTTGTTTTAGTGTGATCATATAGGCTAATATCTGGAACACTTTTAAAATATGCTGATGGTGCGGTTGTAAAATATCTTTCCATTAATGTAGATAATTGTTGTTCTTTATTAATCTTCTTATAATTTTCTACAAAATCTCCAAATTGCTTCTTATAAAATGGATAGAAATAAAGCTTTTCTTTCTTATTATATTTAAAGTATTTATGCTCTTTAGTTACTTCTGGAAAAATACTATTATTGACTAAATCCATTCTTTTTATATAATAATATTTATCGTCTCTTTGATTAGCTTTATTATCTATTCTAATATTTGAAAATATTGATTTTTGTGGTTTATTTTGCAGTGTTTCTTCGTAATCCCTTTCTGAAGCTGATAACCAATCAGATAACATTAATAATAATAATTCATTTGATAATTTATTATTAAATTCAATTTGATACTTCTCTAATATATTGTTATCTCGATGACTATGATGATTAAGTACTAACTTAATAATACTATCTTTATCTAAGTTTTTAAAAACATTTCCTGTTGTATTGTCTAAAAATTTATCTGTAAAGGTGGCTGAATAACTAGCATGAGCTTTATTGCCTGAGTATTTTATTAACTCTTCAGAGGAAATATGTAATTCTTTATATTCATTTAATACTCCTCTTCTAATATATTTACCTATATCATGAAAAAGTGCTGAATAATATAAGTCTTTTCTACTTATTTCTAATTCTTTATTCTGAGTAGTATTCACAAAAGCCACCCCCTACTATTGAATTCTTCTCTCCTATTCCTAATGCTATTGCATATAATGCTAGTTCTTGTGAGAATCTATCTTCTTTAATTGTAATATCATATTTATTACCTAGAAACTTAATATTTTTATCAGTATAGTTAATTCCTATTGGTTTTCTATTATTACATTTAATACTTTTAATGAAATTAACATCTTCAATCTTGTCTTCATCAATATAAGTTCTAAATTTCATTAGCAGATTATTAGTTATTCTTTTCTTAACTTCTTCAATGTCATCTTGGTTAGTTATATAACCATTATTTTTCAATATAATTGCTGGATTTAATGAGTAGATTTTAATAATCTTACCTAGTGATACACTACTCATAGTAATCTCATTAATATGTATCATTTTATAGTTTCTCTTTTCATTCATCTGCACGAAAAAGTAATTAATTAATTCTTGGTCAATACTTCTTATTTTTAGGCTATAGATTTTGTTTTTCTTATATACTTTATCTTTTGGAATTGGATATAGATTGCTAAATACATAGTTTTTAAAATTATTAGTTATATGTTCTGCTTTAAGCTTATCATTAAATATTTTATAGAATTTTATAAAGTTCCCAATATAATTCAATGAATTGTCCAATTGAAGGTCTTGGTTTATAGTTATTTTTATATTCAATTCATAAAAAACTCTATTATGCATATTTGTCTCCTTAATGTAATATTAAAATTATTATATTACTTATTTTAACATATTTACTTATTATTCTCCATGAAATTATTATTTAATTATTTTATACAATATAAAAAACTATAAATCTCAACTAAGTAGATTTATAGTTTTTATATGAAATTTAGAAATATTAAATACATCTTATGTTACTATCCAACTCAAGAGCATTTTAACATTAAACCTTCTAATTATATATTTCAATACATCTTATGTTACTGTTCAACGATGTATAAAACAGGATATGCAGATGCTTATAAATAATTTCAATACATCTTATGTTACTGTTCAACATAACGGTAGATTAAAGATAAGCAAAGTCTTTGCCGATTTCAATACATCTTATGTTACTGTTCAACGCATGGGAAAACATATATCTTTCATCTGTTGTAAAATTTCAATACATCTTATGTTACTATTCAACATAAAACATAAAACTATGCGCTACAGAGGTATAGTATTTCAATACATCTTATGTTAATGTTCAACTGACAGATTTTGAATATGCTCAATGTGCGGCTAAGTTATTTCAATACATCTTATGTTACTGTTCAACCAATGCGGGTAATAAATTTAATAAGAGGAGCTGGTATTTCAATACATCTTATGTTACTGTTCAACCATTACAAAATCAACGATCTCTTTTCTCATTATACTCCACTAATCCCATTAATACAACATTTGTTTATTATTTTTCCAGCTAATCCTAGCAGATTATCAAATTACAAAACAAATAGCTATAACCCGCATAAAATAAAGCATACAGTAATTATCTTAATTTTCTGACCTGTAAAATCACAATAAAACTAAAGATTATTACATACAATTTTACCCTCTCCATCAATCCTAATCTTCATATCATTAACTTCCTCCAACTCAGCCATAACCGTACCATCTTTCTGTACTGTAGCTGTACTTACACTAACAGATAAAGTAAATGCATCTTCAATACTATAGTTATTATCTATTGCATATGCAAACGCTCCTACCATGGAGTCTCCTGCTCCTACTGTACTTTTTACATCTACTTCTAATCCCTTATAATATAATTCTTTTTCCTTAGTAAATAAATAAGCTCCTTTATCTCCTAATGACACAATTACTATTTTAATACCATATTGATATAACTTATTAACATGTTTTCTAATATCATCTATGGAGTTCATATTCTCTTGAAACAATCTTTCAAGTTCATGGATATTAGGCTTTATAACATAAGGACCTGCCAATACAGCTTCTCTTAATGGTTCTAAGTCAGCATCAATAATTGTCTTAATACCTTTTCCTTTCCCTATTTCTATCCATTTTCTATATATATTAGATTCAATACTACTTGGAACTCTACCAGATAATACTAACGTATCTCCTTCTTTTGCTAGTGAAAATATTTTATTTTCTAGATTATTGATTTCGTCTATTGTTAATACTCCACCAGATTCATTTATATCTGTAAAACTTTTATTAACTATATCCACTAATTTGATATTATATCTTGAGTTAGTTTGAACTGGAACAAAATCATAATTAATACCATCTTCTTGTAGTTTATCTATAATCATATTCCCAACTCTTCCACCAATACACCCAGTAGCAATAGAATTTCCTTCTAGTTTCTTAATCATCTTAGATACGTTAATGCCTTTTCCTCCTGCATCTTCTCTTGTATCGTATATTTCATTAACTAAATCAAGTTGAAAATTATTAACATATACTGTTTTATCTATAGTTGGACTTAATGTGACAGTAATAATCATATAGCTTATTCCTCCTCTAAGTAAGTTACTATATTTTCACGATAATCAAAAATAAGACTCTGCTATATATTAATAAGTAGAGTCTTATTCTTAATTCTAATTTTTATTCCTATATTCTTATATTATTGTTAATATTACTTATTAACTCAAGTATTAATCAATTGTATTAATAACTTCTTTGTTACCCATATAAGGTTGTAATGCCTTTGGTATATTAAGTGATCCATCTTCATTTAGATTATTTTCTAAAAATGCTATTAACATTCTTGGTGGTGCAACAACTGTATTATTTAATGTATGTGCAAAGAACTTGCCACTTTCACCTACTGCACGAATTTTTAAACGACGTGCTTGTGCGTCACCTAGATTAGAACAACTTCCAACCTCGAAGTATTTTTTCTGTCTTGGAGACCATGCTTCTACATCAATTGACTTCACTTTTAAATCTGCAAGATCACCAGAGCAACATTCTAATGTTCTTACTGGAATATCTAGAGAACGGAATAAGTCTACAGTATTTTGCCATAATTTATCAAACCATGCCATACTATCTTCTGGTTTACATACAACAATCATCTCTTGTTTTTCAAACTGATGTATTCTATATACTCCTCTTTCTTCTATTCCATGAGCTCCTTTTTCTTTTCTAAAACATGGTGAATAACTAGTAAGTGCATGTGGTAAAGAATCTTCTTGTAAAATTGTATCAATATATTTACCAATCATAGAATGCTCACTAGTTCCAATTAGAAATAAATCTTCACCTTCTATTTTATACATCATTGATTCCATTTCATCAAAGCTCATAACACCTGAAACAACGTCACTACGAATCATATAAGGTGGTATACAATAAGTAAATCCACGATCAATCATATAATCTCTTGCATAAGAAATAACAGCAGAATGAAGTCTTGCAATATCTCCCATTAAGTAGTAGAATCCATTACCTGCAACTTTTCTTGCACTATCTAAATCAATTCCGCAGAATCTTTTCATTATATCTGTATGATATGGAACTTCAAAATCTGGTACAGCAGGTTCTCCATATCTTTTAACTTCTACATTCTCACTATCATCTTTACCAATAGGTACACTTTCATCTATGATATTTGGAATTACCATCATAATTTTATTAATCTTTTCTGCTAATTCATTTTCTTTACTTTCTAACTCTGATAATCTTTCAGAACTAGCAGTAACTTGTCTTTTTATTTCTTCTGCTTCGTCTTTTTTTCCTTGAGCCATTAGCCCACCGATTTGCTTAGAGATTTTCTTTCTATCTGCTCTTAATTGATCAGCTTCTTGTTGTGTCGTTCTTCTCTCAACATCTAATGCTATAACTTCATCAACTAATTCAAGCTTACGTTCTTGGAATTTGTTTTTAATATTTTGTTTAACAACTTCTGGGTTTTCTCTTAAGAATTTTAAATCTAACATTTTTCCACTCCTCTTATAATATTACAATATTGGTCATTTAACCAATTTAATTATTTTCTAATCAATAAATTGCTTACTAGAATAAAGTATACATGAACTTAATAAACTTTCCTAGTCTTTTTTGTTAATTAAAGTAAATTCTTCAATGAATAACTCTATAATATATATTACTTATAATTGTAGATATTTTTATTAGATATTATCAGGTATATAACCTTTAAATTGTGCTTTATATAATTTACTATATATACCGTTTTGTTGTAATAGCTTATCATGATCTCCTTTTTCTTTAATACCTTCTTCTGTTATAACTACTATTTCATCTGCATTTTTAATAGTTGATAATCTATGAGCTATTACAAGTGTTGTTCTTCCTTTTGATAATTTTTCTAAGGCTTTTTGGATTTTTATTTCTGTTTCATTATCAAGTGCTGATGTTGCTTCATCTAATATAAGAATAGGAGGATTTTTTAGAAATACTCTTGCTATACTTATTCTTTGCTTCTGTCCACCTGATAATCTGATTCCTCTTTCACCTACATTAGTATCATATCCCTCTGGAAGTCCCATTATAAAATCATGTATCTCCGCATTTTTAGCAGCTTCTATAATTTCTTCGTCAGATGCATTAATATTGCCATACATAATATTATCTTTTATTGTACCTGCAAATAGAAATATATCTTGTGATACTAATCCTATATTGCTTCTTAATGATTTTACTTTAATATCTTTTATATTAACTAAATCAATTGTAATTTCACCTTCATCTACTTCGTAGAAACGTGGAATAAGATGACATAATGTTGTTTTTCCTCCTCCTGATGGACCAACTAAAGCAAGAGTTTTACCAGCATTAATGTGAAGGTTAATTTTACTTAATACTTTCTCATGATCATTGTATGAGAAAGTAACATTATTAAATCTTATTTCACCTTGAGTATCTTTCATTTCTGTAGCGTTGATTTTATCTTGTATTAAAGGTTCTATTTCCATTAATTCTGTAAATCTCTCAAATCCAGTCATTCCAGACTCAAATTGCTGTACAAAGTTAGTTAATCGTCTAACTGGTTGCATGAATGAATTAATATATAGCATAAAGGCAAATAAATCTGCAAAATTCATCTCATTAATGTATATTAAGTAACCACCAAAACCAAGTACCACTACATTGAGTATATTAGTAGTAAAATGCATTCCTAACATAAAAACTGCCATATTCCTATATGCTCCATTTTTGGAGACTCTAAATTGTTTATTACCTACTGTAAATTTATCAATTTCGTATTCTTCATTGGCAAATGACTTAGAAACTCTTATTCCTGAAATACTACTTTCTAATTGAGCATTAACATCCGCTATTTTTTTCTTAACATCTTTAAATCCTCTTGACATTTTAGTTCTTTGCTTAATAGCAAACCAAACAAGAAATGGTATAAATATATATACAGCTAGTGCTAATCTCCACTCTATAGTAAGTAATGCGAAAAAAGCACCTATTAACATAATTAACGATAAAAATAAGTCTTCTGGTCCATGATGAGCTAATTCAGTAATTTCATTTAAGTCATTAATCATTCTTGACATTATATGCCCTGTTCTAGTTTTATCATAGAATCTAAATGATAGAGTTTGTAAATGTTTGAATAAATCTTTTCTCATATCATATTCCATTCGTACTCCTAATATATGCCCCCAATAGTCAACAATATATTGGAACACCGCACGGATGATATATAATGAAATTAATAATATCATAAATAGAAAAAATGGTTTAAATTGATTTTTGGGTAATAATTTATGTAATGCAAATCTTGATAGCATTGGTACAGATAAATCTATTATTGCAATCAAAAATGCACATATCATGTCAAGAAAAAATAATTTCTTATGAGGTTTATAGTAACTTATAAATCTTTTCAGCCTTTTTCTGTCTTTCAATGATTATCACCTTTTCTTATATAGATTTTTATAAAATATAATTATCTTCATTGATTATATAAAATTATTAAGCATATACTTTATTGTATTAACTAATAATTGTCAGTAAAGTATTTTTTTACATAGTTCTAATAGCTTTTCATTATATCACAATTGGCAATATGTATCAATTATAGTAAATTTCTATGTCTTATGAAATAACAATTATAATACATACTATAAATTATCTTTTTGAAAGGATGTTTTATATTGTCTGAACAATACATAGTTTTAATTGCATTTAGCTTAGCTATGGATGCATTTGCTGTTTCTATATCTATAGGTCTATCATGTAATAATAATCATTTAATAAATGCTCTAAAGGCAGGCATATCTTTTGGTATTTTTCAAGGAGGTATGGCAGCTATAGGTTGGGCTCTTGGAACATCAATGAAAAATATTATAGATCCTATTGATCACTGGATTTCTTTTTTATTATTATCTGCTATAGGTATAGGCTTAATTGTTCAATCTCGTGAAAAGACTAATAAATCATTATCTATAGATAGTATAAAAATGCTTCTTACATTATCTATCGCAACTAGTATAGATGCTCTTGCTACTGGTGTAACATTTTCTTTATTTAACGTTAACATATATACATCTGCATTACTTATTGGATTAGTTACATATTTTCTTTCATTATTAGGGGTATGGATTGGAAATAAAATTAGTTATTATGAAAAATTACAATCATCAGTTAATCTACTGGGGGGAGTAATCCTTATTGCAATAGGTGTTAAAATTCTTATAACACACTTAGTTCAACATATTTAATTACAATATAAATATTATTTTATGAAACATAAAAATCCCCGTAGTATAGACTAAGTGCTATAATACGGGAATTCCTTTATAGGTTTAATTCTAATTATTCATTCTATTATACTATTTCAATATATTATATATTGAATTTAGAAATAGTCTGTTGTAATTCCATAGCAAGCTCTGATAGATTTTCACTGGCATTAGCCATTTCTTGAATGGAAGTTGATTGTTGTTGTGTTGATGCAGACGCCTCTTGTGTACTAGCAGCATTTTCTTGAGCTATTGCAGAAAGTGATTGTATAATATCAAGAACATTAGTCTTTCTACTTTCCATTTCTTCTACAGAACTATTCATTCTTTCAACTGCATTTTCTGTTGAGCCAATTGCTTCTGATATTTGATTATATTTCTGTTCAGTTTGTTCTACACTTTCTACTTGTTTATTAACTACATCTCTTACTTCTTTCATCTTCTCAACTGCACTTGATGAATTAATGAGTAATTCATTTACTATAATGTCAATTTCTTTAGTTGAACTAGTTGATTGTTCTGCTAATTTTCTTATTTCTTCTGCTACTACTGCAAAGCCTTTTCCTGCTTCGCCTGCTCTTGCCGCCTCTATTGCCGCATTTAATGCTAATAAATTTGTTTGTTCTGCAATAGATGCAATTACACTACTAACTTTCCCTATTTTTTCTGAGCTAGTATTAGTTTCCTCTATAATTTGGAAAATCTCACTAGCTGCTTGTCCACTTTCACCAGTTATATGTGTCAAATCTTTTATAACTATTAGTCCTTCGTCTACTAGTCTATACACAATGTTAGATGAATTATTTACATTATCCATATAAGTTTGATTTTGATTTATTAACTCTCCTAAGTCAGTAATCTTAGAAGAACCTATTTCAGTGTCATCTGCTTGATTCATTGCACCTTTCGCTAATTCATCAATAGTTTTTGACACTTCATCTGAGCTATTTGATAATTGTTCTGCTGTAGCAGTTAGCTGTTCTGAAGATGCAGATACATGACCAGCCACATCTTGCACTTGTTTAATTAAGTTAATAAAATTATTTCTCATCATTGATAGTGCCTTTGCCATTTGTCCCGTTTCATCTTTTCTCTTTTGATATTTAATAGTTTTATGATTATCATCAGATGTAAGGTCGTACTTAGATAACCTAACAATATCCTCTGAAAGTTTTACAAATGCATCTACTACATATTTGCTATTATAATATAGAATACTTCCTACAAACAGTATACTTATAGCTGTTAAAAAAATCATAAGTTTTATCATGTTATTAGTCTTAGCCATTAGTTCATTTTTAGGTACAATTGTTGTATAAGACCACTTAAGATCAGTACCCTCAAAATTAATTGGGTTGTAATATTTGAATACATCTTGCCCCATGCTAGTTGACCAAGATTCATTCATGAACTTTTCCCCATTACTAATTCTTTCTAGGTATTCTTTCCCTTTTTCGCCTTCAAATTCTCCCCCAATTTTATTGACTCTTCCAAATTCTGGATGTGCTAATACTAGCCCAGTATCAGTGACTAATCTTCCAAATCCATTATCAAATAGTTTTACTTCTGAATTAATTTCTGCAAGTTCATTTAGAGAAATATCAACTCCTGTTACTCCATAAAATTTATTATCAATAATTATTGGCTCACAAAATGTTATTGCAATAATTTCCTTACCTTCGAATTTATATATTTGAGGTGGGGTTATATATTTTTTCTTAGTGCTCTTAGTAATTGTATAAGCAACTTGATTATCAATATTATCACATGTTCCTATTATATAACCTGAACCATTTTTTTCTATCACTGATAATAAACGCCCTGTTTCATCACAGCCTGTACTATTTATATATAAATCATCATTTTCATCAAATCCATTAGGTTCAAAAGCAACCCATGAATGTATGTATGTAGGATCATCTAAAACATCTTGTAATAATTCATTAACTACCGTTCTATCAGTTCCACCACTTTTTTTCATATGTACAAGGGTTTTTGCCAGAGAATCAGCTTCGTGTAATGCATCGTGCAATATGTCTTCTATTTCATTAGATATATCATTTGTTTGCATTTGAATCTTTTCTATACGCTCTTGTTTTATAGTTGTATATGAATTGTACAGAATATATGCAACAACTATTGTTGATAATATACTTATAACTCCAAGATTAATAGTTATTAACCGTCTTTTTAATTTCATTATGATATTCTCCTTTGCATTTATAACATTTTACGACAAACAATAATTGTATATCTTTTTTTACTACATTATTCAATAATTATATCATAAAAATAAGCAACTATAAAGATTAATTATTCTTTATAGTTGCTTACATGTATTATATATTTCAATGCATATTTCAAAATTGTTGTATAAACTTAAACTTTATTTATACTTTAATTCTCTTTTTTCTACATCAAGCCCAAGAGTTCCACCTGGATTCATTATATTATCTGGATCGAAATGTTTCTTAAGTGTTCTTATAATATCATAACAAGGTTCCCCTAATGAATGTTCTAACCAAGGACCGAATGATTTTCCTATTCCATGATGATGACTGATTGCGGCTCCATATTTAACATAGTTGTCAAGTATTCCTGCTTGATATTCTATATATTCATCCATCTCCATTCGTGCAATAAATATAAAGTATAGATTAGCTCCTTGAGGATATACATGAGACATATGTGTTAAGCATATTGTTTCTGGTCTAGTTTTGCAATATTCTCTAAGTCCTCTATGTACCTCTGTCATAGTATCCCAAGTAACCGAACACTCCATAGTATCTATTACAATTCCATAATCACCAAGAGCATCTCTCATATATGGATCTCTGAATCTGCCTTTTTCCCACTGTTTTGTTGGATATCCAGTTAAATACATAGCTCCATATTTTTTGCATATTTTATGAAGTTTATTCTTCATGTTTTTACAAAAGCCTTTTTCACCATCTGTAAAACCTAGAAATAAACATCTCTCCATATTTTTAAAACCTTTATGATTCATTAGAGTGTCAAGCTTAGTTCCTTCTACATTATATAGTTTTAACATTAGACTTGTTTCTTCTGGATCAGATAATCTAAAAACAGAAGGCATACCAAACTCACCTTGAGTTATTTCTCTTGCTGCTCCTTGAGCATTTTCCCAACTAGGAAATATATAACTAAATCTTAATCTATTTTCCGGTCTATATTTAAAAACTTTTAGCGTTACATGAGTAAGAACTCCAAATGCCCCTTCGCTTCCAATCATTATTTGATCTATTGAAGGTCCCGTTGCCATAGCTGGATATTCTTTTGTTTTTATTATTCCTACAGGTGTAGCATATTCTTGACATATTACAATATCTTCAATCTTTCCATAATAACTAGAATTTTGTCCTGCTCCTCTAGTTACTACCCAACCACCAACACCAGAATACTCAAATGATTGTGGAAAGTGACCACAAGTATATTTTCTAGAAGCACCTAATAATTCCTCAGCATTATTAAGAATACGTTCTAACTCTGGTCCTTGCATTCCTGATTCTACTGTAATGGTTTGATTTTTTTCGTTAAATGATACTACTTTATTGAAATTAACCGCAAGATCAAGGCTTACTCCACCTTTTACAGCTTCCATTCCTCTAGTAACTGTTGAACCTCCTGCTTTACAATATACAGGTATTTTCTCACTAGAACAATATTCCACTATTTCTTCTATCTGAGTTTTATTGGCAGGATATATAACTACATCTGGAATATTTTCAATTATTCCTTTTCTTAGTCTCATAATATCAATCATAGTATTACCATATGAAACTTTTAATCTAGTATATGTATCTAGCCTAATATTATCATTTCCTACGATTTGTCTGAATTTGTTAATCTGTTCAATGGATAATTTAACAGGTACTTCTACCTCAACTTTATCTAATCCTTCTTCTTGTTTTGTCTTAAAATCTTCATCAGTTAGTGAAAAAGTATCTTTCATTACTTTGTACAGACTTTCATTAGGGCTTTTAAATTCAGTAGGACTACCCCATTTTAGAATAGAACGAAAACTTTTTTCTGGTGGAGATTCTTGCTCCCATTCTGGCATAAACCCTTTATATTTTTTAGACATATAACTCCTCCTTTTATAAAATAATTATTACTTATACATAGTGTATAACTTACTTATTTATCTTCATTGAAAAAGAGGTAGCAGAAGGACATAATAAAATATTTACTTCATCTGCTTATATAATGGTTTCAGTTTCTTATATATCTTTTTATATATACTGTTATATATCTCATTATATATGCTTACATTTTCAGCATTTGGAAGAAATTCATCTGTTAAATGAACCATATTACTTACAGCTTCTTCAAATGAACTGTATTCACCTTTTGATACATATCCAACAATAGCCGCTCCAAGTCCTGATGTTTCATACGTCTGAACACGATAAACAGGCTTATTAAATAAATCAGCTGTGATCTGACATATTGCATCACTTTGTGAACCTCCACCTGATATCATTATTTTATTAATCTTCATGCCTGATTTTTTTTCAATATGTTGTAATCCTTCGTATAGACCAAATCCTATACCCTCAATAATAGCTCTGTAAATATGTATTCTTGTATGATAGTCATCAACACCTATAATTGATCCTTTACATTCCGGTCTCTTAGCACCTGCTCCCCAATTTGGTTGAAAAACTAGCCCTTCACAACCTGGCGGTATATCGTTTAATCTTTGATTCAATAATTCTTCTGGTGTAGTGTTTAATTTCTCAGCCTGTTTTACTTCTTTTTGAGCAAATTCTTTTTTGAACCATGAAATCATCCAATATCCTCTATATATCTGGATTTCTGGATTATATGAATTAGGTATAACAGCTGGAAAAGGACATATGAATCTTAATGCTTCATAATATTTTTGTGTAGTAGTTTGAATAGATGCATTAGATCCTAATGATATACTGGCAGTGTGATTGTCAAAACATCCTACACCTAAAGTCTCACATCCTTTATCTGAACCTCCTGCGATAACTGGAATACCCTTTTTTAACCCTGTTTCTTTGAAAGCTTCCTCTACTACATATCCTAACACTCCTCCTGGAGCTACTAAGTCACATAATTTTTCTCTTTCTATATGGAAAATCTGTGTTTTTTGTCCATATTTTCCTTCCCATCTAAAGTTTTTATAATCAAATGGAATATGACCTATTTGTGAGGCAATACTATCTTTGAATTCATGAGTTAATTTGTAATTAAGAAAGCCAGATATTTGTAAATACTTATGTGTTTTTTTCCAATTTTCTGGTTCATAATCTTGTATCCAGTGAGCGTTACAATTTTTACTGAATATTGATGCAGTCCTCATCATACCAACTGCTTTTATTGTTAACTTATGATAAAGCTTCATATCTCTTGGTTTATCTATTTTTCTCTCATCCATCCACAAAATAGCTGGACGAACAATTTCGCCATCTTTATCAAGTAATACACACGAATCTCTTTGTGCTGTAATTACTACTCTATCAATTTCTTCAAAAACATCTATATTATTTTCTTTTATTTGATGGCATACTTGGCACAAACTATTCCAATATACGTTAGGATCTTGTTCAGCCCAACCAGGTTTAATTGAATAGTATGGATTAAATTCAATCTTAACCTTTTCTATGAGTTTACCTTTATTATCAAATATGAGTCCTCGTAAACTCTGTGTACCACAATCAATTGCAAGTACATATTTTCCCATTTGTAATTCCTCCTGTGTACAATGCTTATATTACTAATGTTAATTTTAACACAGGATTAATATTAAAACTACTAAATACCTTTAATAAGTTATTTTGCATATATTATATAACTAATTATCACCTACCTCCTTCCCGAATTCAATAAATAATATTAATTTTAATTGTAGTATAGTCGTCCGTATGTCTAAGTTTATTTTATCATTTATTGTGAAAATATTCAACATTTTTATTTTCACTTATAATACTCCATATATTTATATAATTTATTATTATCAGACTATATGATTATCAAAAACAATATTTCTAAAGCCCTGTATATATGGGATTTCCAACTAGTATTACAATTTTCTTTATTTTTTTTCATAAAATCTATTGACATTTGTATGAAATTCCTATATAATTCATTTTGCTGTTCCTCGATAGCTCAATGGTAGAGCATTCGGCTGTTAACCGAAGGGTTGTAGGTTCGAGTCCTACTCGGGGAGCCAATTCAATTATATAACGGGGTGTGGCTCAGCTTGGCTAGAGCGCTTGATTTGGGTTCAAGAGGCCGCAGGTTCGAATCCTGTCACCCCGATTATATGTGCCTGTAGCTCAGTTGGATAGAGCAGTGGCCTTCTAAGCCACGTGTCCGGGGTTCGAATCCCTGCAGGCACGCTTATTTTTATTAATAAGCAAAGGATAATTTAATATGTTTAAATGGGCCACTAGCTCAGTCGGCTAGAGCACTTGACTTTTAATCAAGGTGTCCCGGGTTCGAGTCCCGGGTGGCTCATTATAATTTATGGATAACTTCTTCTTATACGAAGGAGTTTTTTTATGCAAATTATTATTTTTTTCTTGATAATCATTCAAGATTATCGTAGGTATATTATACCTATCTTGCCTTACTTTTGATAGCTTCTTATATTTATTTATATTTCATATCATTAATAATATAGTTTTATTGTAAAACCTTACTTTTAATTAATCATTAATATGAATAAAAAAAGAACTGCAAAAATTACAGTTCTCTTGATTGTTTTATTATCTACATTCAATAAGTATTTCTTTATTATTAACATCTTCAGGATAGATTACTTCACTGTCATCACCATAAAGACCACCATCGTCAATTTTCTGACCTTCCACAGGATAAACTACATTAGAATCATCACCGTATAGACCACCATGATCAATTATTTGTTCCTTCTTTGATAAACTTGTAGCTCCAACTACAGTTCCAGTTACTAAAACTCCTAAACTTAAAAATATAGCCACCTTTTTAATCATTTTATCATTCCCTTTCTGTTATGCTTGTGTTATTATGCCTTATTCTGTGTTATATTTATTTGACGCATGATTAATAATATAAGTTCCAGTTCTGTAGAATTATTTTATTTTTTTAACTTAGATTCAATTCACTAAGTAATAATCTCAATAGTATTAAATGATCTTTTTTTGGCTTTTTTATATTTCGGGGTTGCAAAAAAAATGGTCCTGTGCTATAATCTTCAAGCGAGGTAATCTGATACAGTTTTTCAATAGAAAATCTGACGCATACCTAGTATATATGCAGTTGTGGCGGAATTGGCATACGCGCTAGACTAAGGATCTAGTGTCCTTTTTGGACTTGAGGGTTCGAGTCCCTCCAACTGCACTATTTTTATTTAACTGAATATAATATATTATGCGTGAGTGGCTCAGTGGTAGAGCATCGCCTTGCCAAGGCGAGGGTCGCGGGTTCGAATCCCGTCTCGCGCTTATTTTTTTACTTATTTTTAAAAGAATAAATATAGTAAATTACACTATATAGAATGAAATATATGTATGAAGTTAAAAAACTATAAAACTTACAAACTTATTTGAGGGGGATTCAGTAAGGAGTTAGTAATGGACATAGCATTAATATTAGCAGGAATATTTATTTTAGGTGTTTTAGTACAATATTTAAAGCAGAAAGCTATCAAAACAAACAGTAAGAAAAGTAATAAAAGAAGTAAGAAGAATTATAGCTACTCTAAATCGTATAAAGGCGTCAATAGTTTATTAACAAAAGCTGAATTAAATTTCTATAATACTTTAGAACCTGTATGTGACGAACTTAATCTTACTTTATTTACCAAAGTAAGAATGTGGGATTTAGTTACTATAATATCAAAAGATAATTATCTAACATGTAGAAATAAAGTACAGTCTAAACATATTGATTTTGTTTTATGTGATGCTAGAACACTAAAACCAATAGTTTGTATTGAATTAGATGATAAATCACATAATAGAGAAGATAGAATAGCAAGGGACAAGTTTGTTGATGAAGTATTAATTTCATCAGGTTACAAAATGCTACACATTCCATGCGCATATACATATAATAAAAGAATTATCAAAAATAAAATCCAAAAAGCAGTACCAAAATTAAAAGCAAGTTAAGATAAAAACAATGGGCTGTCCATAATACATTTTAATTTCAGTATAAAGAAAGATGCCTAATCTAATCTTTCTTATAAAAACTGTAAACCTCAATAAAATGTATTATGAGATAGCCTATATTTATATAATAATATATATTATATTTTGTTTATGCTATTTATTATAATTATTTAACTAGAAAAATCCTACTTTCATAAGGTTGTAATTCTAATTTATTATCGTTAATAATTATTGTTTTATTATCATCAATAAATTTTTCTTCTAGTTTATATAATAAATTATTGTAATTTATTATATTATTACTGAGATTTATAAGTACCATATATTTTTTCCCGTCTTGATTGTAGGTAATTTCTATAAGATTATTTCTATAAGTCTCTATTTTCTCTATATTTTTATCTTGAAGCTTTATAATGTTATTGAATATATAATGTTCTTTTTCTCCATAGCTGTCAATATTATCTGAAGTAAATATCAAGTTTCCAAAAATAGAATTAACTAATGAAAGAGTATGTTTCTGAGTATCAGTAAGACTTATATTATCTTCTCTTAAAAGAAATACATCTGGATCATTAAGAAATGCCCTTCCATTAAGATGTCTTCTACCTATTGCATTTCTTATTGCGTTTAATGTGGATATTCTTTCTCTATGCAGTGCCTTCATATAAAACTTATCATCCCAATCAAGCCCTACATCACAGCCGATTCTACAGTAATCTACTAATCCAAATGCCGTGCCTAGGGGTACTCCACAACCTAATATAAGCTTATCTCCTACACATTGGCGTAGAAATTCCATTGCTTCTGTCATTATCTGCCCTCTAGTTTTTATTTTAGTTGGTATAAGACATACTGCATATAGAAAATCTAGTTTCACCATATCATATCCCCAATCATTAAGTATAATAGAAAACACTTTCTTAATATACTCTCTCACTTGAGGATTATAGATATCTAGTGCATAAAACCTACTCCAGTTACTGCCTGCTAAAACTAACTCTCCTTTTTCATCTTTTAGTATCCATTCTTTTTTATCTTTGTATATCATAGAATTAGTTTCACATACAAACGGTGCTAGCCATATACCTGCTTTATACCCTTTTTTCTTAATTGAATCTGCAATATATTTCATTCCATTAGGGAATTTTTCTTTGTCCACTAAAAGCCAATCTCCTACATTATATTGATAACCATCATCTATCTGAAATATATCAATATTTTTATTAAGCGCTTTAAAGCTTTCTAGATTTTTAAGTATTATTCTTTCATTTATATTTTGGTAATAGTTATACCAACTTGTCCAACCACTCATAGGCTTATTACAATTTTTCTCTATACCCATTAGTTCAAAATATTTATCAAAAACGTCCTCTTCATTTCCTTTAATCCATACTAATTCAAATGCTATATATTTATCATTAATATTAAGTCCTTTACATTCTTTATTAATAACAATCTTATTTTGTTTAACATATTGTTCTATAATTGTAAATCCATTTCTTTCTGATAATGACCCTATTAAATCTATTTCATTTCCTTCTCTTATGTATGAATAAGTATATCCATGAAATTCACCATTTTTTTGTGAATACTTTTTAAATGTATAATCTCCATATTTATGAAATTGATATTTTTTCATTATAGGAGCTGCTAACTTTGATATTGATTTAATTTTCTCATCAATAAAAAACTCTCTACTATCTGTCCATGATTGATACCCATTAACAAATATTCTATTATTATCTCTAAACATATAATCTACACTTATAGCCAACTTATCAATCTCAATTTGCCTATGAGGTATTATTATTAGTTCTAGTTTGTTAATATTATTGCTAGTTTCTACTGTTACGTCAGTAGTAAAGTCCTCATTATTATAATCATTATCAAAGTTTAATTTAATTTTCTTTCCTTCTTTGTAATATTGAAAATTAATATTCATATTTCTAAACATACCTTATCCCTACTTTCTTATTAGATATTTCAATAAAATGCCCCAATTAATATATATAACATCACTTGATAGTATCACTATCATCATAATATATATTATATCATTTAATTATTACAAATCAATATAATAGTCTATCTTATCTTTCCTTTTGAATAAATGGATAATAAAAAAGAACCTTTTTATTAAGGTCCTTTTATTAATATATGTTCTAGTTTAATATAGTCATTTAATTTATCTTAACTCTAAATACTCTTCAAATGTTAAATCCATATCATGTATATCTGTAGCTATTTCTTTTCCTACATATCTAATATGCCAAGGTTCGTATTGATATCCTGTTATATCTTCTTTACCTAATGGATATCTTATTATAAAGCCAAATCTATGAGCATTTTCTCTTAACCAAATTCCTTCTTCAAGATCTCCTAATTTTTCTTCTAACTTAAATCTAAGTTTTTCACATGATACATCTATTGCAAGTCCTGTTTGGTGCTCACTTTGTCCTGGTTGAGCACTTATTCTGCTTGCAGCTTCAAAACCTCTTGTTTTCACTTTGTAATTAAAAATAATCTCTTGTCGTTTATAAGAACGATATCCAGATACTCCAAAAAGTTTTATATCATTAGCATATGCTTCATCAAATAGTTCTTCTAATGCATCTGAGGCTACTTTGCGTAAATATCTTTTTTCATTTTCTCCCTTGAAAGAAAACGGAACATTAGGTTTAACTAAGTCTCCTGGTATATAATTACTTGGTAAATTTCTCTTTTTATTAACTACTACATCTGTATCTAAGTAATTAGTTACTACCATCTTGCTATTCTTCTCAACAACTGTATCTTCTAATGATTTTTTTATTACTATATGTACTTCTACTGAAACTTTATCATATGTATATGTTATTGTTGCTTTGTTTCCAGTCTCAGCGTTTTCAGACACTTCTATATATCCATCTTCTGATATAGAAATTAAATCTTTATTGTCAGAACTAATAATTAGCTTATTATCATTAGTTAAATCAATTTTATTACCATCTGTTAGTAATCCTTCAATAAATAACTTATATCTATCCTTAGGTTTTAATACTTTTACTACTTTTAACTCTTGAACTTTTGGTGATTGATTTTCTTCTACGACGTTGTTATCAATATTATTTTCTTTTTGTGTTGATTGGTTTATTTTAGTAGCTTGAATCTGTTTTTCTTGTTCATTTGCTTCAACATTTATCTTATGTTTAAATCCAATAGATACAATAAAAACTATTGATAATATACCTACTAAAAGTGCCATCTTGCTTATTTTTTTCTGCATATATTTCACCTCTATTAGTTTTTTCTATATAATTCTACCATAGAGAGCGAAATTCTTCAATATCAGACCAGTTTTTACATATTACTTACTAATTTCTACAAACCTTTTCTTTTACATACTTAATCAAAAATCTATATAATAAAAAAACAACCTAACGGTTGTTTTTAATCATTATAATTATTGAAGTTTTGCTTTTGCAGTTTCTACTAATGCTGTAAATCCTTCTGCATCATTAACTGCCATTTCTGCTAACATTTTTCTGTTAATATTAACTTCTGCTAATTTAAGTCCATACATGAATTTGCTATAAGATAATCCATGAGCTCTAGTTGCTGCATTAATTCTTGCAATCCAAAGTTTTCTAAAATCTCTTTTCTTAAGTTTTCTTCCTGTATAAGAATAAACTCCTGATTTCATTACCGCTTGTTTAGCAGTTCTGAATTGTTTAGATTTTGCTCCTCTATATCCTTTAGCTAACTTTAATACTCTTTTACGTCTCTTACGTGTGTGTAAAGCACCTTTAATTCTTGCCATTGTTTTCCCTCCTGTTCAGTATATATTAACCGTATGGTAATAATTTTTTCATTACTTTTTCGTTTGATGCATCCATCATTGTTGCATGTCTAAGATTTCTCTTTTTCTTAGCTGATTTCTTAGTTAAGATATGTCTTTTAAATGCTTTATTTCTTTTTAATTTACCAGTTCCTGTTTTTTTGAAACGCTTTGCAGCGCCACGATGTGTTTTCATTTTAGGCATAATTTTTTCCTCCTTGTAAAAATGTTTATCTTTTTTTAGCCAAAAACATTACCATGCTTCTACCTTCCATTTTAGGATGTTTCTCAATATCCGCAATATCTACTAGGCTTTCAGCAAACTTAAGTAAAATCCCTCTACCAACTGCTGTATGAGCTAATTCCCTACCTCTAAAACGCACAGACACCTTCACTTTATCTCCATTATTAAGAAACTTCTTAGCATGTTTCATCTTAGTATCAATATCATGTTGTTCAATATTAGGAGATAAACGAACCTCTTTTACACTGATGATGTTCTGTTTCTTTTTAGCTTCTTTATCACGTTTAGCCTGTTCATATCTAAACTTACCATAATCAATTATTTTACAAACGGGTGGTTTTGCTTTAGGAGAAATTTTAACTAAGTCAAGATTTCTTTCTTTTGCAAGTTTTTGAGCATCTCTTGCTGACATTATACCCAATTGATTTCCTTGATCATCGATTAAACGTACTTCTCTGTCACGAATTTGCTCATTAATCATTAAATCGCTAATAGTAGGACACCTCCAAAATTTTTATTATCAACACTTTTTTCCAACAAAAAAAGCGAGTTATAGAACACCCACTTTATACACAAAATATAATCATCTTAATAATCATATTTAAAGCATATTAACCTTAGTAGTCTTACACCCTAAGGTGAGAAGTGGATACTTCTACTTGTTTTATCTCATATTATTATATACAAAATCAATTGCTATGTCAACTTATTTTTAATATATTTTTATTTTTTTTCAAACAGTTATTGTGTTAAGGTAGTCTTTTATTAAAAACTATTATTCATCTACTAAATTATATTATATTTTACCAATTAAGAACAGTAGTCTTCTTCATATTATTTTCAGTCTCAATTATTACTACTCTACCATAGAAATTATGTTTATCTACTTGGAATAGATTAATATTAGAACATGTTTCTTCATGAGCAATAAAGATAATATATTCTTTATTATTTTTAGTAATTCTAATAGCCTCCGTACTTTCTTCATTATGCCCTATAACTTCCCCAACTGATTTTACATTTACTTTTTCTATAACTGCTTTCTTATATGCATTATCTATATTATTTATATCAATAACGAAAGTTCTATAACTATTTTTGTCACTACTAAAATTTGTTTTAATAGTTTCATTATCTTCTATTTTATTATACACTCTTGACAACTTAGTATTCATTTTTTGTAGATTAACATTATCTACAAATTCAAGAAAAACATTTGATTTCTCACTACTATATGAAATTAGATTACTTGCTTCATTAATATTAATCTCTCCATTATTATTAAAGTGGAAATACTGATTATATTCATGTTCTTGGTTTGCGTACATTTCATCTGATATTATATATATCTCTGGCTTAATAAAAATAATTTTTCTATTTATAAATACACCTTTGTCTATATAACCTAAATGACCACCTTGAATGAAATCATATTTATCTGAAACATATGTTTCTTGTTTTATCGATGTTGCAAGCTTACTGTATCCCCATGAATTAGTCATTTCTATAAAATCTATATTATCAACTATAATTGTGTTATGTGCCTTTGCACCTTTTAACATATGTCTTATTTCATTATCAACATATGTGAATCTTCCACTATCAACTAATATATCCTCTCCATTAGCTACTAAATCAACATGCAACTTTTCACAATGTCCATGTCCACCACCAACACTACCACATGAAAAGTGTAATAGATTGCTACTTCCATTCCAGTTAGAACGAAGATAATAATTACCACTACTTTCTAGAAAATATGATGTAAAACTTGGCTTTATAGCTCTAATCATATTATATTGTTCTAATGCATCATATCCTAATTCCCATATATTATTAAAATCTAGCTTATTATAACCTGCAAACTTTAAAATACCGTCATTAAAAATATAACTACTAAATGTAATAATATCTCTAAGGTCAAAATCATCGCTATCCCCTTGCATAAATTCTTTGTGATTAGGTTTTTTCCATATTACATTAACCATTGCCATTTTTTTAACTTTTTCTATGAATTCATCTGAAAAAGATTCATTATTTTCTTTACCTATATGTATAACATCCAAACAACAATGTAATACTTCGTTATGATACATAGGTGATTTCTCCCAGTGTACACCATCATTCATAATTTGAATATTAATTTCTTCTTCTAATCTTTTTTTTGCGACTTGTATATATTCTTTATTACCTATTGCAATACCAACTTCAAAAAGTCCATGATTCTCTAATATGCCCCAATTACTTATTTTACTGAATGGAACATCTTTTGATAACAAATAATCACCGTGCTCTATTAAGCTATCTCTAAATTTAATAATCACATCTTCCGTAATATATTTACTTTCTTTAAAATAATTAATAGATTTTAACCAATACTCACAACGTAGCCCTGCTTCTATTGATCTATATGTAGTATTTTTAGTAATATCATTAAGCTCAACATTATCTATCCAGTGACACAATTGGTATACAAAAGTTTTAGCGTATTTCTCATCTTTAGTTAACTGATATGCTTGACCTAGAGTAATAAAATATCTATGACGATTTAATGCATAAGTCCATTCTGGATCATCTCTTGGATAATATTCCCAGTCTATATCGTCTATAAAATGAACAATTTCATGAGTTTGTTCCATATCCCAGTTTAAATTAAATAAGAATTTTTGATTACATATATTATCAGCAGATTCAATAACTTGTTCTACTTCACATGAGTGATTATCCAAACAATATTTAGATATTTTTTCAAAATCAATCATAGTAAGATTTAGATATCTATCTATTTTTGTATTATTTACCATTGGTAACCTCTTTTCTATATTATCCTTTTACATCAATAATTATTTCACCTATTATTATATTATAATTTATTAGTTGCTGTAAGTTAATATATCATTTCATGATTAAATAACATTTTTCTTAAGTTATTGTCAAATACTAATAATACTATTTTTAAGTTCTAATACTATTTTAAGATAAAACAGGTTTTAAGTTGAATTCCCTCTATTTTAAGAGTATAATTTATATGCAAATTACCTAACAGAAAGGGTGAATTGATAATCATGTTAAACATTAATACTAAAAGCATTAAATCCAAAATAGTATTATATTCAACTTTTAGTCTCCTTATAATAGGTACTCTTTCAAATATATTTATATATCAATATTTAAACAAAAAACTTTCTAATAAAGTAGATGTTATTAATAACATGAATATTAGTAACGTTTCTTCTCAGATAGATATGCGGCTTTCTAATCTAGATGCTTTAACTATACTTATAGCTAACAATGAATCTATTCAAAACATTATAACATATAAATCTTTAAATAATTCATTTTTAAAATCAAGAGGTCTTAAAGTACAAACTATATTAACAAACTATATTGATTCTTCAATTGTAAATCAGTATGTTAAAAAAGCTATAATTTTCAATGATGCTGGAATGATAATAGAATCGATTGGAAAAGAAGCTGGTTACTTGGAAGATTATATTAATGTAACTACTAGTAACAATTTTAAATTACTTAGTGAAGACCCAACAAGACTTTATCAGCTTATCTCAAAACCTGTAATTTCAAGAGGCAAACTATGTATTCCTGTTTTAAAACCTATATATAATTTGAGTAATCATTATATTAATGGGTGGCTTTATATGGAAATAGAATTAGGTATAATAACCGATATACTTGATTCATATAAATCTTATACAAGTTTATTTGTAACAACTAATAGTAATCATATTATACATTCAAATAATCATTATAAAATAGATTATAAGGATATTATAGAAAATGAAAATAACAATTATGAGCACTACATAATCAAATCTTATGATTTAGATAAATATAAATGGAAAATATACATAATGGAAAAGCTTATCAATATGGAAGCAAGAAGTATGTTATCAGTATTTTATATGACTGTAGGAATATCTCTAGTAGCTGGTATTTTAATATTTATTGGTGCCTCAGTCATTATAACTAAACCTATTAAGCTTCTAAAAAAACGTATTAAGAAAATTTCTATGAAAGATTTTTCTCATGATTATGAAACAGAAAATCTTCATGGTGAAATAGGTGAGATTGGTTTAGTTATTAATGAAATGGCTAGAGATATGGAAAAATTATTAGAGCAATCTATTGAAATTACTAATGAGAAGAAAAACTTCGAGATAGCTATGTTACAATCTCAAGTTAATCCACATTTTCTATATAATACATTGAACTCAATTCATTGGATGGCGACTTTGCAGAAAAACACAGGTATCTGTAGGCTCGTAGATGCTCTTACAAACTTATTAAAAAATATGGCACATTCTTTTTCTGGTAAAGTTACTTTAGAAGAAGAACTTAGTTTATTAGATGACTATTTAACTATTCAATCAATACGATATATGGAAAGTTTTGAATTTGTAAATAATATTGATGAATCTCTATATAATAAGAAAATAGTTAAAATGACATTGCAACCTTTAGTTGAAAATGCTATTTTTCATGGTATTGAGCCAAAAGGAAAATTTGGTACAATTACATTAGATAGTGAAATAAAAGAGGATTGCTTATTAATTACTGTAACAGACGATGGTGTTGGAATGACTCAAGACGATATTATTAATTTAATAAATAGTAAAAAAGAAACTAATAAAACTTCTATTAATGGTATTGGTTATTACAATGTTAATCTTAGATTAAAATTAATTTACGGTGATAATTATGGATTAAGTATTAGAAGCGAACTTTCTAAATATACAACTATTACAATAAAAATACCACTTGAGGAGTAACCATTATGGATAAACAGTTAATATATAAAGTATTACTTGTAGATGATGAACTAATAATTCTGTCTGGATTAAAATTTTTAATCAATTGGAAATCTATAGGTTGTGAAATTATAGATACTGCAAGTAATGGGCAAGAAGCGTTAAAAATAATCGAAGAGAAATCACCTGATATTGTAATCTGTGACATTAACCTTCCAGTTTTTGATGGTATAGAGGTTTTAAGACAATGTAATAATCTTGGAAAGAATACAGTTTTTATTATGCTTACGAACCATCAAGATTTTCATTTAGCTCAACAAGCGCTTAAATATAAAGCAGTTGACTATATAATAAAAACCAACTTACAACCAGAACTTCTTATACAATCAATAGAAAATGCTCAAAATGAGATTAATAAAAAAAGAAAAATCAAGAAAATTGATTTTGTAGAAAGTTACATATATAAAAATGAAACAGACATTATTAAAAGCAGCTTATTAAATATTATAAATAGTGCTTCTAATAATGACCATCAACTAGACGAACAATTTAAAATATGTAATTCGGCAAATATTTTCAGATCATATTGTATTATACAAATATATATTAATAATCCAGATATAGTTAATATCAATTTATTCACTGCTAAGGAAAAGAATAAACTAATGGATTGTGAAAAAGATATAATTAATAAAATCTGTAAAAACTTTTTTGAAGATTATATTATACTAGATTATAATAGTAGCTCTGTACTTGTTTTTGTTTCAAATTATCCTAATATAGATAAGCAATATATAAGACATTTATATAGAAAAATATTAACAACATCAAAAAACATCTTAGAAATATCCGTTGACATTGCTATAACAGACGTATTTAATGATAGTTCTGATATTTACTTATGCATAGAGCAATTAAAACATATGAATAATTTCTATTACTACAATAATAAAGGTATTATATTCTACGATGAAATTAATCATAATCAATATAAGGATCATTTTGATATATCAACTATAATTAATGACCTAAGTAAAGCTTTAACTAGCTATAATTTTGAAGACATTAATAGCGTATTTGAAAAACTTATTGAGCTATTAATTACTTCAAAACCTGAAAAGCAAAATGCAATAAACTGTTGCATTAGAATATATAATTACACTATTGCTACTTTACAATCTTTGGATAATCCAAAAGCTTTCAATGATAATTTTAGTAATTCTTCTAATACAATTAATAAATTAATATCCGTTGGTACATTTGAAGACGTCATTTCATGGATTAGACAATTAAATAGCACTATAAACAATTATAATATATCAGTTACTTCAAAAAGTAATAATTTAATTGACAGTGCAAAAGAATTTATACTTGAACATATAGATACTAAACTTACATTAAACTCTGTAGCAAATTATTTAAGTATTTCTCCAAGTTATTTATCACACCATTTTAAAAAAGAATGTAATCCTAACTTTGTAGATTATATTAATCAATTAAAAATTGACAAAGCATGTAAATTATTAAATGAAAATCAATATTTAATATATGAAATTGCTTATATGTTGGGATTTGATAACGCCTATTATTTCACTAAAATTTTTAAGAAATATAAAGGGGTTACTCCAAAAGAATATTTACATAAAATAAGCAAAGATATTAATGATTAAAATTATAGGGGGCAACAAAGCCCCCTAATATAATAAGTCTTATATATATTATTATTACTTCATTACCATTTTAATTTTTTTCATCTTATCTTTACTATATGGTGGAAATGGTAATGTTATATTGATCTTTGTACTTTTTTTGAGAATGCTTTTCTTATGGGAAAAAGTATCAAAACTTGCTTCTCCGTGATAAGAACCCATACCACTATTCCCGTTACCTCCAAATGGTAAATTCACATTTGCTATATGAGATATAGTATCATTAATGCAACCTCCACCATATGATACACTAGAAGTTACTTTGCTATATATTTTTTTATCATCTGCAAAACAGTATAATGCAAGAGGTCTTGGCTTACTATTTATTTCTTTTATAACTTCATCTATATCTTCAAACTCCAATACTGGCAAAATCGGACCAAATATTTCATCTTTCATAACAGCATCATCATAGGTAATGTTATTCATTATTGTAGGAGATATTTTCATCTTATCTTTATCGTAATTACCACCATATACTATTTTGCTCTCATCTAAGTAAGTAAGAAGTCTATCAAATTGTTTTTCATTAATTATTTTACCAAATGATTTTGATGAAATTGGGTCAGTTCCATAGAATTTTTCTATTGCTTTCTTCATGTTTTCAATAAATTCATTTTTAATATCTTTATGTACATAGACATGATCTGGAGCAATACAAGTTTGTCCAGAATTAAGAAATTTACCCCAAGCAAGTCTTAAAGTAGTCATTTTGATATTGGCACTTTTATCAACTATAACTGGACTTTTTCCACCTAATTCTAGCGTAACAGGAACCAAATTATCAGCTGCCTTTGTCATTACAACTTTTCCGATTCGTGGACTTCCAGTAAAGAAAACATAATCAATACCTTCACCAATAACTTCCATTGATTGTTCACTGCCACCTTTTAGAATTGCTATATATTCTGGATAAAAAGCTTCTTCAATAATTTTTGCAATAATTTTGGATACATTAGGAGAATTTCTTGATGTTTTTACTAAACATGTATTACCTGCTGCCATTGCTCCAATTAAAGGAGTAATAGTCAAGTTAAAAGGATAATTCCAGGGAGATATAATTAAAACAACACCTCTTGGTTCACTATAGATATATGACTTTGCACCAAACTGAGAAATGGGGGTTTTTACTTTTTGAGGTTTCATCCATCTTCTCAACCTTTTAATATTATGATTAATCTCTTCATATACTGTCCCAATCTCAACCATATATCCTTCAAAATTATTTTTCCCTAAGTCCTTATACAGAGCGTCTAAGATTTCTTCTTCATAATCACTAATGACTTTCTTTAATTTTTTTAGTTGCCTAATTCTAAAGTTATAGTCTTTTGTTATGCCTGATAAAAAATACTCTCTTTGAATTCTAACATGTTCACTAGAAATCATATGAATCTCCTTTCATTAATATAATTAACTTAACTACACAAATAATTATTTCAAAATTTCCAACTTTTAATCTAATTATATCCTTTAAACATTATGTAGTCAAATAAAAATATAGAATTAATATCCAAATATATAAAACAACTATATAGCTAAAAAGATAACTCCAACAACTAGGCGCTATCTCTTTTTTGTACTTACTTATTAGTATTCAATTCATTTATAAATTATTACAACTATATAAAATTATTAACCCAGCTAAATTAAATCTTACATATTAAATAGGTAGCCAAAACAAAAGGAGCTGTTCATAAAATAACAGCTCCTATACTTCTAATTTTCTTCTTGCTCAATAATTATCTTAGTTTCAATTTCTTCATTAATTCTTGAAATAAAGTCTCCAAGAATCATAGCTCCTTCGTCACCTTTAGCTCTACTTCTAACAGCAACTAATCCTTCTTCTTGCTCTTTTTGACCAACGATAAGTAGATAAGGAACTCTTTCCATTCTACCTTCTCTAATTTTATAACCTATCTTCTCTGCTCTATCATCAAGTTCTACTCTAATACCTTGAGCTTCTAACTCACTAACAACTTTCTTAGCATATTCCTCATATTTATCTGAGATAGGAAGTACTTTTGCTTGAACTGGTGCAACCCAAGTTGGGAATGCTCCTGCAAAATGTTCAATTAATATACCAATAAATCTTTCGATACTTCCAAATACTACTCTGTGAATCATAACTGGTCTATGTTTTTCACCATCTTTTCCAGTATACTCAAGTTCAAATCTCTCTGGTAATTGGAAGTCAAGTTGAATAGTTCCGCACTGCCAAGTTCTTCCTAGACAATCTTCAAGATGACAATCAATCTTAGGACCATAGAAAGCACCATCACCTTCATTAACAATATAGTCAAGTCCGTTTTCTTCTAATGCTTCTCTTAGTGCATTAGTAGCCATTTCCCAATCTTCATCTTTACCCATACTATCTTCTGGTCTAGTAGATAATTCCATATGATATTTGAAGCCAAATACTTTGTATACTTCATCAATTAAGTTAATAACTCCAACAATTTCATCTTTTATTTGTTCTGGAAGCATGAAAATATGTGCATCATCTTGTGTAAAGTTTCTAACACGCATAAGCCCGTGTAATGCTCCTGACATTTCATGTCTATGAACTAATCCTAATTCTCCTACTCTAAGTGGTAAATCTCTATATGAATGCATTTTGTTTTTGTATACTAACATTCCACCTGGACAGTTCATTGGTTTAACACAGAAATCCAAGTCATCTACTTTAGTTGTATACATGTTTTCACTATAATGATCCCAGTGTCCTGATTGTATCCATAAATCTTTGTTCAAAATGATTGGTGTTGAAATCTCTTGATAATTAGCTTTCTTATGAACGTCTCTCCAATAATCAATTAGTGTATTTCTAAGAACCATTCCTTTTGGTAAGAAAAATGGGAATCCAGGACCTTCATCGAACATAGCAAATAACTCAAGTTCTTTTCCAAGTTTACGATGATCTCTTTTCTTTGCTTCTTCTAACTTTTCAATATATTCATTTAGGTCAGCCTTTTTAGTAAAAGCTGTTCCGTATATTCTTGATAACATTTTATTTTTCTCATCGCCACGCCAGTATGCTCCTGCTACTGATAGCAATTTAAAAGCTTTAACAGACTTAGTAGACATAAGGTGAGGGCCAGCACACAAATCAACAAAATCTCCTTGTTCATAAAATGATATAACTGAACCTTCTTCCAAATCTTTTATTAACTCTACTTTGTAATCTGCTCCTTTTTCTTCCATTAATTTAATCGCTTCTTCTCTTGGAAGTTCAAATCTCTTAATAGGAAGATTCTCTTTAACTATTTTTTTCATTTCTTTTTCTATTGCTAATAAATCTTCGTTAGTAAAAGGATTTTCAGCATCAAAATCATAATAAAAACCATTTTCTATTGAAGGTCCAATAGCTAGTTTTACATTAGGATAAAGTCTCTTAACTGCCTGTGCAAGTATATGTGCACCAGTATGTCTAAATGCAGCTTTTCCTTCATCATCATTGAATGTTAATATGTTAAGATTAACATCTTTATCAACTACATATCTAAGGTCAACTACCTCACCATCTACTTCTCCAGCACAAGCCATTCTTGCAAGTCCTGCACTAATATCATTTGCTATGTCTATAACTGACATCTTATCATTATATTCTTTTTTTGAACCATCTTTTAAAGTAATAATCATATATAAAACTCCTTTCTATGCTATTAATATTTTTAAATCTATGTTTATAATACTTCTAACTAAATTAATAAGTTAAAAATATGTACTTCATAATAAACTTATCTTATTTAATAACTCCACAATATTTAATATCTGTTTCTAATATATGATGAGTTATCCAGTTAACTAAAAACTCTAACATATTATTAATATTCTCATACTGATTCTCATCAAAATCTTCTTCAGCAAATTTTTCTAATTTCTTAACAAACATTTTATGTTCAAATTGATGAACAATAAAATCATCTTCATTATAATTATTTGCCTTCATAACTTTTTCTTCATAGTCAAAATGATATATAGTATACTCTATAAGTTCTTTTAATATAACCATATATTCATCATAACAATCTATACTATTACCAATGTCCTTCGTTAGCCCACCTACTTCTGAAGCTATTTCAAAAAGGTGTTTATGCTGTTTATCAATTTCATCAATACCTAGCATATATTTATCATTCCATTTTACCACCACTAGTAGCACCTCACTCTTAATTAATATAACAAACAAGAAAAGTAACTATATATTATTTTATAAAATAAAAAACTCGCCAACTTACTATTTGCATAGTAAGGGACGAGATAGTATACTTTCCCGCGGTTCCACCCTCATTGTTTCTAGAAACCACTTATAATGATTATAACGTAATCAACGGACTTGATTAGAGTCACTCAGAGGTAGTCTTCAAATGCTTCCATATAAAAGTCTCTCAACATATGACTTTCTCTCTGTAAACTTTCACATTCTACTGATCTCTTCATAGAGTTATACTTTCTTAAATTAACTTATAATTTATTATAATTATATCATTTCCTTTTAGTTTGTCAAGAAGGTAATCATTGTACTATTTTTAACAAACTTAGTCAGTATATATATTTATCATTTTCTATACGTATTTATTTTACTAAATGAACAAATATTACTAATCAGTACTTATAGTTTGACAATAATTAATAATCACCCTATAATCATCATGTATTTAGTTTAACGTCAAACTAGTATTGTGCATTTATTTAATATGTTTTTTGTTAAAAAACTGACAATATCTATTTGTATAAAATAAATATCTAACACTAGTATTGGCTAAATAATTATAAACATAAAAAGAACTCGAATCAAAATCCATAATGGTTTTGAAATTGAGAAAAGTGAAGGGATGGTCTTTAAAAATGACAAATTTAAAAAAGTTTTTTAGTATTGTATTAACACTTTGTTTAATTTTATCTTTTACTGCATGTAGTGGTAACAAAGATAAAGATGAAACAGTAGAAACAGACAAAGTAACTGAATCAAATGGAAGTACAAGTGATGAAAAAGATGAAGCTGTAGATGCAACTTCTCAAGCAAGTATCAAAGTTGATGAATCAGGTTTACGTACTATACCTGTAATGGAAGCAGAAAAAGAAACTGAAGAAAATCAAACTTACGATGTTGTAATCGTTGGTGCTGGTGGAGCTGGTTTAGCTGCAGCAATCTCAGCAGCAGAAAATGGTGCTAGTGTTGTTGTACTTGAAAAAATGCCTATCGTAGGTGGAAATACTAGTTGGTCAGGTGCAGGAATGGATATTCCAGGAAACTGGGTTCAAAAAACACAAAACATCGAAGATAGTATAGAGTTATACACAAAAGATACTTTAGTAGGTGGAGATAATACTAATATTACTGAATTAGTAGATGTTTTAGCTGAAAATGCACTTCCTACAGCTGAATGGTTAAAAGATTATGTAGGCGTTGAGTTTATGGAAGATTTCCAAAAACATTTTGGTGGACATACTGTAGCAAGAGCTATCGTTGTTAAAGGTGGAATTGGTTCAGAATTAATTATGTCTGAATTAGATAAAGCTTTAGAACTAGGTGTTACAATTAAAGCAAATACTGAAGCTAAAGAATTAATCAAAAATGACGCTGGTAGAATCGTTGGTGTTAAAGCTCTAAATACTTTAGATCAAAACTTAACTTTCAATGCTACAAAAGGTGTAATCCTTGCTTCTGGTGGTTTTGCAGGTAGTGTTGAAATGAGAAAACAATTTGATTCACTTTTAGATGAAAAAGTAGGTACAACAAATGCTCCAGGACATACTGGTGATGGAATTATAATGGCACAAAAATTTGATGCTGCAACAACTCATATGGAATGGATTCAAACATATCCTTTCTGCTTTAGTACTACTGGTAAAATATCATTTGTAGCAGATACTAGAATGTATGGTGCTCCAATGGTTAACGTAGAAGGAAAACGTTTCGTAGAAGAATCTGATAGAAGAGATGTTGTTTCAAAAGCAATTCTTTCTCAATCAGATAGTCACGGTTATATGGTTTGGGATGCCGCTATTATGAAAGAAGCAAAAACTTTAGAAATCTATGGCGAAGAATATAATAGCTTAGTTGAAGATAAACTTTTAATTGAAGCTGATACATTAGAAGAAGCAGCTAAATTCTTCAATATTGATGAAAAACAATTATTAGAAACAATTAATACATATAATGAATATGCAGAAGATTTCCTTTCTGGAACTGATTCAACAGAAGCAGATAAAGAATGGAATAGAAAAGCTAAACTTGCAAAAGTTGAAAATGGCCCATTCTATATAGAAAAAGTTATTCCATCTGCACATCATACTATGGGTGGTTTATTAATTAATACTGAGTGTAAAGTAGTTAACACAAATGGTGATGTTATTGAAGGTCTTTATGCTGCTGGAGAAGTAGTTGGTGGTATTCATGGTAACAACAGACTTGGTGGTAATGCTTTAACTGATATAACAGTTTTTGGTAAACTTGCTGGAAAATATGCAGCAAAATAAATAAAATTAATAAATAAATAATAATATAATTAAAGGAGCTGGCTCATAATATATTTTGAGCTAGCTCTATTTTAATATATAGATTGACATTAACTATATAATTAGTTTATAATTTGCATTAACTAATCTAAAAATATCTGTAACTAAGTAACGACGAATTCCATAAAAGATTTCCTATATGATAAAAAAATTTATTATTTATAAATGAGGTGTTAAAATGCAAGATAAATATATTATATATTTTATAAGTAAAACCAAAAAAAGAATGACTAAGTTTCTTGAAAAAAAATTGAATGAATACGATTTAGGTGATTTAATTCCTTCTCATGGAAATATTCTTACTGTTTTATATGAAAATAACAATAAATTAACTATGAAAGAAATTGCTAATAAAGTTGGAAAAGATAAATCCACTATAACATCATTAATTAATAAACTAATTAAACTTGGTTATGTTACAAAAGAAACAAATCCAAAAGACAAAAGAGTTAGTTTTATAATCTTAACTGATAAAGGAAAGTCTATTGAGTCAAAATACAATAAAATATGTGATGAAGTTTCTTTAACTGCTTATAATGGTTTTTCTGATGAAGAAAAGGAAGTATTCCTTAAACTTCTAAAAAAATTAAGTACTAATTTTAAATCTTAAAACAATATCTACTATACAGCACAATACTCTCTTGCATTGTATTGAGTATTAAATAAAACAGTTTATATTACTAAATCACATTAATTCTCTAATTGCATACTTGTATATTATAGTATAATTTAGGAGAACGTAATGAGTTTAGAATATAATAATCATCTATTAGTTATTAGTATAGACGCACTTAATTCTCATGATTTTGATTATATAAAACAACTTCCTACTTTGGGAAGCTTTATAAAAGATGGCTCTTATATTAGAAACCTATTTAGTATATACCCAAGTTTAACTTATCCATGCCACACATCTATTACAACTGGAACATATCCTAATAAGCATGGTATTATTTCTAATAAAAAATGTCAACCAAAAAGATATTTAAACGAAGAATGGTATTGGTATGAAAAATATATTAAAGTTCCTACTATATTTGATTATGCTATGAAAAAAGGTTATTCATGTGGAACAGTATTATGGCCTGTTATGGCAGGAGCAAAGATTACATATAATGTTCCAGAAATATGGCCTGTTAAACTAGAAAATTTCATTAAGACTTTTATAAATAATAGCACTACAAATCTACTACCTCAAATATTAAAATACGGTATACACTTCACCCCTCCTCTACAACCTTCTCTTGATAATTTTACTGGAGATTTAACCAATTATATAATAACTAACAAAAAACCTAATCTATTATTTGTTCATTTCACAGAACTAGATTATATTAGACATAAACTTGGATTATATGCAAAAGAAGGTAAAGAAGTTTTAAGTAGAATGGATAAAAGAGTTGCAAGAATAATTGACTCTACTAAAAAAGCAGGTATATACAATGAAACTTCTTTTATAATACTGGGAGATCATGGAACTAATGATTATGATTATTATATATGCATTAATTCAATATTCAAAAAAGCTAATTTAATTAATACTGATAAAAATAATAAAATAACTAGTTGGAAAGCTTTTTGCAATTCTTGTGGTGGTTCAGCTCAAATATTCTTACGTAATAAGCAAGATAAATCAACGCTTAATAAAGTATATAACATTCTGAACAATATATATATGGACTCTAATAGTTGTATCAAAAATATGTATACTGCTAACGAGGCAAATAAAAAGTTTTGTTTAGATGGTAATTTTTCTTTTGTTGTTGAAGCTAAAGATGAATATGTATTTGGTAATTATATATGTGATGAATTAGTAGTTCCAAGAACCAAATTTCCAAAACATGTAGCAGATCACGGATATGAACCTTGTCATAGAAATATGAGAACTATGCTTCTTGCCAAAGGAATGAATATCAATAATTCTTATTTATCAAAAGCTTATCTTGTTGATATAGCACCTACTCTGGCTAAATTGTTAAATATTAGTATGCAAGATGTTGATGGTAAATGTTTAAATAAAATAATAAATGTCAATTGATTTTGACATTTATTATACTTTTACTTATTTTCATTGTATATTGTTTTAGTTAGATTTAAAAGAGTATATAATATAAGTGTATCAAGTGGAATTTTAATACAGCCAAGAATTAATCTTGATGGCAAAAATAATATATAACCTTTATTAAATAATATAGATAACCATAATGCATTAAGTATTACAGTGACAAATACAGTACATAAAACTACACTTAAATATATTACATTTATTGAATAACCTCTTTCTACCACATTCCTACTTTTTTTATTAATATATTTTGGAAAAAGGATATTAAATACAATAAGTAATATTACAACTAAAATAGAAACTAGTAAATGTCTTGATTCCCTAAGACTTTCAAAATAATTATTAAAGTTTATATCATTTTTTACTAGATAAGCATAATATGCTGCAAGTGTTAATAGCACTATTACAGTAGTATTAAAAGCATATAATTTCCTTCCAAGGTTAAATCTCTTTACTAATTTCATTAATAATCCTGGAATAATTCCTATTAATATTGCACTTAAAGTAAATCCAGGAAAATAAGCTCCTCCCATTGGATTTAACATAAAACCAATTAAATCACTAATCATTCCAACTAATCCACCCATTAATGGGCCAAATAAAAAGCTCGCTATATATACTGGAATCATTCCGAAACTAATTCTTAGTGCAGATACTCCTGCAACTGGAACCATTATCCCAAATACTCTTGTCAAAATAATACTTATTGCAATTAATAAGCCTGAGACAATCAAGACTTTTGTGTTAATTCCTTTATGTTTACGCTCTAGCATATTATATCCCTCTCTCTATGTGTATTTTATTTTATCTTTTTTCTTAATGTTATAGCTTTGTCACTATCTGTTGATGCGTAATATATACCTTCATTGTTAATAACTGAAGTTCCACTAGTAATATCTAACATCTTATTACTAAATATCTCTTTTTCACTATACTTAACTAATACTTTATAGCATACTTTATCAAGATATTGAGTTTCATATATAATATGATTATTTTGTAGTATTTCATATTGTACTTTACCTGTTAAATTATAATCTACTTTCACTTCTAATAAATGATACAAAATATTTTCCACAATATCAGATGTTTCAATTACTGATTTTGCACTACTACTATAAGCTCTAACAAGACCTCCTGTGCCTAGTAGAGTTCCACCAAAGTATCTTGTAACTATTATAATAACATTATGCAAGTTATTTCCTCTAATAACTTCTAATATTGGTAATCCTGCTGTTCCACTAGGTTCACCATCATCACTACAACGCTCTAAGATTTGTTTAGTTCCTATTGTATAGGCAAATACATTGTGTCTTGCATCAAAGTATTTTTTATTAATCTGCTCAAGAAATATTTTTATTTCTTCTTCTGTTTCAACGTGCTTAATAGTAGCAATAAACCTAGATTTTTTTTCAACTATTTCTGCTTTATTTTCTTTATATATTGTTACATAATTTTCCAACATTGTATTTCATCCTTTAGAACTTCTTATTTTCAATCCAATTTGCTATATCTTTCATCATATTACCTGAATTATATTGTCTTAATCTATTAGCTAAGTCTTTTGAAGAAAATTTTTGTTTAAGAAAGTAATTAGGTAATTTCTCAATAAAATCTTGATCTAACGCATCTGAATATATAGCTACTTCTTCAATAATAGCATTTATAATATTTAGATGAATTTGGATTTCTCCCCATTCAAATCTTGTTTCTAAGCTAATATCAAATTTTGGAACTTTTCCATATCTCCATTCCCATGATGCGTTTTTCTCATATAGTCTTTTTATCTCTTCATTATTAAACCATTGTGGGTCTTTCTCTATTTTAATATCTGTATTTTCTAGTTTATATTCATCTATAAAACTTTTTATACACATATCACTAATTATATCAGTATTTAATCCACCATAGAATTCTATCAAATTAGTTACTCTTGATTTCACTGAACTTACACCTTTTGAAGCAATCTTTTCTTTGGATACTTTTAGATATTTTGCAAGATTACTCATATTTTCATTAATGAGTAAAGTACCATGATGTAGAGAAACTTTAGAACCGTGATAAAATGCATTTCCAGAAAACTTCTTACCATCTACAGTTAAATCATTACGTCCTGTTAACTCACCATTAATACCTAACTTATGGCACATATTAAGTATAACCTTCAATTGCCTCTCTAGATTATAATATTGTCTCCACATTACAAATGAAAAGTTAATATTACCAAGTCCATGATATACTGCTCCTCCTCCAGTAATTCTTCTTGCAAGCTTTACATTTTCTTCTTCTAACAAAGATAGATTACACTCTCTCCAAGGGTTTTGATTTTTACCTATAACAACTGTCTTATCATTTTTCCACAAATATAATATACATTGATTTTCGTCCAAATTTTTTACTAAATATTCTTCTATAGAAAGATTCTTCCACGGATCAACTTCTGTACTTATAATAACTTTTGCTTGTATCATAAAAGCCCTCCTCAAATAAAATCTAGTATAAAATCTATTACATTATAACATTTTAATAATTTTACCAAAAGACTTTTTATGAAACAATTATATACTAAAATAAAAAGGATAAGATTATATTATCTATTCCTATCCTTAATTGTAAACCTAATATTTATTTATTATATTAATTCGTCAATAGCATATACCATCCCAATAGGTGTAACTGTATTAGCAATAAGTTTGTTAATTATTTCCATTGCTTTTAGTTTTGAGTCTGTAATCTTTTGAATAATATCTGTTTCTATAAGCTCCCCAGTAGTCTTTAATATTTCTATTCCGTATGCGGTTTTAGATAATCCAGTTTCTATATAAGTGGATTCAATCAAGTAATATTCAAGGTTAATATTTCGGTACTCTTCAGTGTTAATACGTCTTGTACCTTCTAGATATTTCTTCATATTATCCCCGCTCTCTGTAATAAAATATTATCAAGACATATACCAATTATCCCCCTAGCTTCATTCAGATAATTATCAAAAATCAAACCACAATATCTTGTAGTCTATATATATTATCACAATACATATTGTAGTTTAATGCCTTATGAACATTATATATTACTTCTAGCAAGTATTCTATATAAATATATCGCAAATTCCAAATATAAACTATCCTCATTCGACGTTAATTTTCAATTCTTCTTAGTATCTCTGTATAATACCGTCATATATATAATATTACTGCGATATTTTTTATGCTATTTTACCTATTATTTATTGAATATACCCTTGTTTTTTATTCATTATTTCAACTATTTTAACTTTATTATAGTAAAAATCTATATCTTTTCTACTACATATGTTAGGGTGCTTTGAGTTTTTGACTGAAATATTTGTAGCCATAATAAGCTTAGCCATTTTTTCTTGTTCATATTTTCTTTCAATGGAAACTGCAAAAGCTCCGACTAATGAATCACTAGCTCCTAATCCATCAGAGATATCAATACATTCATCACATATTACTTTACATATTTTACTTTTGGATATAACATAGATTCCTTCATCAAAAGCATCATAAACCATGTAATGAATTCTATTATTAACCAAAATTTTATATAATTCTTTAATTATATAGTTTGTATCTTCTTCTAAAGAATCAAATATTTTTAGTTCTGCAATAGTATCTTTACTAACTTTTACTCCATATGGATTAAGACTTAAAGATTTTCTTAGTTCTTGACCTTTCATAGCTGATATTATTTTTAGATTATTTTTCTTAGCTAATGTTATAATATCTTCTACTAAACTAAAGTCTGTTCCTTTTGGTAATTCTCCTCCAATAATCATAACTTTTGCATCTTTTATATGATTTTGTAACTTGTGTTTGAAGTTTTTTGTATCTCTTTCATCAACTCTTAAACCATTATCTAATAATGTTGTTTCTGTTCCATTAATAGAATCTACAATTTTATATATAGATTTACTTTCTCCTAGATTAAACACCATATCTGATTTAATTCTACTTTTCTCCATAAAGTTCTTAATATATCTACCACCAATTCCACCAATAAACCCTAGTACATATGGTTCTCCTTGAAGGATCTTCGTTGTATAAGCTGAATATATAGTGCTTTCACCAAGACATATTCTATAATCTTGCACGTTATTAATACTATTCACTTCTAATCCATCAATAACAGCTAGCTTATTTATTGATGGATTAAGTGCTATTGTTACTATCATTTATTTCCACCTCAATATTATTACGCATTTAAGATTATTATATTATATCAGAACTTTTGGTGATAAACAAATAATATTAATAATATATATTAAACTCTAAATAACAGTTCATCATAAGTTGGGAATGGCCACATATCTTCTGATACTATAGCTTCTAGTTTATCACATGGCTTTCTAAGCTTTTCCATTGCAGTAAATACTTTTTCTCTATATACAAATGCTTGCTTCTCAACATCATCAATTGCTTTTGCTTCATCAATTGCTTTATTAAGTTCAGCAACTGTAACTCTTACATCAAATAATAATTTTGAAATATTAGTCACAATCTCTTCTTGAATAGATACATCTACTGCTGGACAAACAGATTTTATTTTGCTAATTGACTCAGCAACACTTGTCATATAATCTATACATGCAGGTATTATTTGTTTGTTAACCATTTGAGACATTGTTAATCCTTCAATATTAATACTCTTTGCATATTCTTCGTATGTAATCTCTTTTCTAGATGCTACTTCTTCTTTTGAGAATATATGATGACGTTCGAATATCTCGATATATTCTGGTCTATCAAAGTAAGATGTGGCTTCTACTGTTGATTTTATATTTGGAAGTCCTCTTCTTGCAGCTTCTTCAACCCACTCGTCTGAATATCCATCTCCGTTAAATACAACTTTTTTATGATCTTTAATTAATCTTTTAACAACTTTTTTAAGAGCATGAGTAAAATCATCTGCTTTTTCTAGTTCCTCTGCAACTCTTCTTAAACATTCTGCAACAATTGTATTTAATATAATGTTAGGACCTGCTATTGATGCAGATGAAGGACACATTCTAAATTCAAATCTATTTCCTGTAAATGCAAATGGAGATGTTCTATTTCTATCTGTAGCATCTTTTGGAAGTCTAGGTAATGTGGAAACTCCAATATCAAGAAATCCTCCTGAGATTGAGTTATTTAAGTCACCTGCTTCAATTTGCTCAATTATATCTGTTAATTGCTCTCCAAGGAACATAGAAATAATTGCTGGTGGTGCTTCATTTGCTCCTAATCTATGGTCATTACCTGCATTGGCTGCTGATAATCTTAATAGTGGTGCATATTCGTCAACCGCTTCCATAATAACCGCTAAGAATAATAAAAACTGAGCGTTTTCATGAGGTGTTTTACCTGGATCTAATAAGTTAATACCATCATCTGTTGCCATAGACCAGTTATTATGTTTTCCAGAACCATTAACTCCAGCAAAAGGTTTTTCATGTAATAAACATACAAGGTCATGTCTCATTGCAACTTTTTGTATAACTTCCATCATTAATTGGTTATGATCTGTTGCAATATTAGTTGTAGCAAAAATTGGTGCTACTTCATGTTGTCCTGGAGCTACTTCATTATGCTTTGTCTTAGCAGAAACACCTAATTTCCAAAGTTCAATATCTAACTCTCTCATAAAGTTAGCAATTCTTTCTTTTATACTACCAAAGTAATGATCGTCCATCTCTTGACCTTTTGGTGGCAATGCTCCAAATAATGTTCTTCCAGTAAAAATCAAATCTTTTCTTTGTTGATAATATTTTTTGTCTACTAAGAAATACTCTTGTTCAGCACCAACTGTAGTAATTACTTTTTTTGATTTATTATTTCCAAATAATTTAAGTATACGCATTGCTTGAACTGATAAAGCTTCCATTGAACGAAGTAATGGAGTTTTCTTATCAAGAGCTTCTCCTGTATATGAGTAAAATGCCGTTGGAATACATAAAGTAACTCCTGCTGAATCTTCTTTTAAGAAAGCTGGTGATGTTGGATCCCATGCAGTATATCCTCTAGCTTCAAATGTAGCTCTAAGTCCTCCATTAGGAAAAGATGAAGCATCTGGTTCACCTTGTATTAATTCCTTACCAGAAAATTGCATTGTAGCTCCTCCATCAGACGTTAATGAAAGAAATGCATCATGTTTTTCAGCTGTTTTTCCTGTCATTGGTTGGAACCAATGAGTATAGTGTGTTGCTCCTTTTTGAATAGCCCAATCTTTCATAGCATTTGCAATAATTTCTGCTGTTTCTTTTGTAAGTTTTTCTCCACGTTCTATTGTTCTCTTAAATGTCTTGTAAGTATCCTTTGGTAATCTTTCCTTCATAATTGCATCACTAAATACGTTAGTTCCAAATACTTCAATCATGTTTTTACTCATATTTATATCCTCCTTGATTTTTATTAATAGTCACATTTTACAAGCTAACAACTAATTTATAAGTTATTATTATACAAAAAAGGCGCACTAAGGAAAATCCTTAAGAACGCCATTGTTCTAAAAATTATAGGATAGTTAATTAATAAAGCTTCTTCGCTTTATCACGTTGAATATACTATATCATATTTTATTATTTTTTGCAAGTATAAACCTATTTGAATTTATTTTCCAGAATTATCTGTATATATCCAATCAATTAATACACTATATTTATATAGTAATTATTAAGAAATATTTTATCTAGTATTATTATATTTATTTATAATCTGATTTGCTACTATTACTTTTGAAATACCTTTATTCATACTATACTTTTGAATTTTTCTATGAGCTTCTTCTTCAGTCATATCCATATTCTTCATTAATAATTCTTTTGCTTTTAGTATTAGCTGCTTTTCATCTTGTTTCTTTTGTAACGTACTTACTTCTTTTTCTAATTTAGCTATACTTTTTGATGTCTTTATCATTATGTCAATATTATTTAGTAATAGTGTTCTATTAATAGGCTTAATAAGAGAAGTGAACATAGGTTCTTGGTTTAAATTAGTAAAATACTGTACATTAGCAGATGTTATAATAGCAATAATTGGGCATATTCTATCTGCTATCAACACTTCACTTATTTCATGTCCATTTAATCCTACCATGTTATAATCCAATATACATATATCTGGATAAAGTGCATGGACTCTTCTTAATAGGTCATAACCATTAGTAGTCTCTCCTATTATGTTATATCCATTTTCTTTCAGAAAGTAGGACAATTGTTTTAAATTTTTCTCCTTTGAAGAACCTACGATAACTCTCGCTCCCATATGAAACACCCTTCAACATAATATTAACTATGCACTACTAATATCTTGAAATATATTTATTAACTTCCCATGGATGTACCATTGATACGTATTCATCCCATTCAATACTTTTTGCTTTCATATATCTATCAAATACATCTCCTAGTGCTTCCTTAATAATATCATCTTTGGATAATTCAATTAGTGCTTCTTTTAGATTACTAGGAATTGTAGATTCTACATCTAGAGTATCTAACACTGTACTTAATTCTTTCTTTTTCATCATTTTAGGAGGTTCAATTTTATTTTTTATACCATCTAGACCAGCTTTTAATATAACTGCAACAGCTAAATATGGGTTACATGATGGATCTGGACTTCTAAGCTCTATCAGAGAATTTTTCCCTCTACCGCTAGGTACTCTTATAAGTGGACTTGCATTTATTGTAGACCAACCAATACGAACTGGAGCTTCAAAACCAGAAACAAGTCTCTTATATGAATTAACGGTAGGGTTAGCAACAGCAGTCAATGCCTTAGCATGTTTTAATAATCCTCCCATAAAATAATACGCTTCTTTTGATAACTTCAACTCATCTTCTTTATTATAAAATATATTTTTTCCTTCTTCATTATACATAAGCAAATTACAATGCATACCCGACCCACTAATTCCAAAAATAGGTTTTGGCATGAACGTTGCATGTAATCCGTGTTTTCTTGCAATCACTTTCACAACAAGTTTAAAGGTGGCAATATTATCTGCCGACTTTAGAGCATCACAGTATTTAAAATCAATTTCATGCTGTCCAGGAGCTACTTCATGATGTGATGCTTGAATATCAAATCCCATTTCCTCTAATGTTAATACAATATCTCTTCTTACATTCTCTCCTAAGTCAATAGGACCTAAATCAAAATATCCTGCATTATCATGAGTTGTTGTAGTTGGTTCACCATTTTCATCTATATGAAATAAAAAAAATTCAAATTCTGGACCTACGTTAAAATAATATCCCATATTCTCTGCTTCTTGTATAACCTTTTTCAAAACATATCTTGGATCACCTTTAAAAGGGGTATCATCTAAATTATAGATATCACATATCATTCGTGCAACTTTTCCTTGGTGTGGCCTCCAAGGAAATATTTCAAAAGTATCTAAGTCTGGTTTCAGATACATGTCCGATTCTTCCATTCTAACAAAACCTTCAATAGATGACCCATCAATTAAAATCTCACCGTTTAATGCTTTTTCTAGTTGTTCTACAGTAATTGCAACATTTTTCAAAGTACCTAGGATGTCAACAAATTGTAGTCTTATAAACTTAATATCTTCTTCTCTGGCAATTTTAATTATTTCATCTTTCGTATACATGCTACCCTCCAACATAATGATACCTCCTTAGTTATTACTAAATTATTAACTCTTACTGACCAAATTATCTTGTTATTAACTATAATATAAATGAGTTATTTTTGCAACATTGTATCATACTACCTTCAATTATTATTAGCCTTTTATTAAATAATATAGGATAATAGATGTAAATATATACCCATCTATTGCTAATATGATATAATATTTTAGTAAAGTATATATAATAGATAATTACTATTACTAATATAGGTGATAATATGAAAATAACTTTTGAAAAAAAAATAGATAGAGATGAAGTTCTAAGCACAATGGAATGTTATAAAAATAGCCCTAATTATCCACATTATTGCAAGCTTTATAATGAGGTTATTGAAGAGTCACTTATGGATATTAATCCAGAAGGATATTATATTATAAAAGAAAATGATAACTATATAGATAATAAATATGAAGAAGTAATCTTCTGTATTATTACTCTAGGTAATAACATTAACCAAAAAATCAAGCATTACTTTCATAATAATAATTATCTAAAAGGCATGCTATTAAATACTATAGGTGACATAATACTATTTAATATGAGTACATCTATGTATGAATTACTTTCAAAAGAACAAAATTCAAAAGGTATTAATCTTAGCTCACGAATAGAGCCAGGTTCAATAGAATATGATATTAAATTCCAAAAAACTATTTTAGATTTAATTAATGAAGAAGAAAATACTAATATAAAAATAACTTCTGGATATATGTTATATCCTTCTAAATCACTATCATATTGTTATGGAGCATCTAAGTCTATACCTTGTACACATATAGACCATGATTGTTCTATGTGCTCTAATGTAACTTGCAACTACAGAAAAGTTATGTTAACTATTAAAGATAAAAATAATTCTTATACTATTAATGTAAAATCAGGTACTAATCTATTAACAGCTCTTAGAGATAATAACATTCCTATTAATGCATATTGTAACGGACAAAAAACATGTGGTAAGTGTAAAGTAAAAGTTATAAGTAGTAACTTAGAATTATCAGTAGATGAAAAGAGATTATTAACAGAGAAAGAAATTAATGATAATACTGTATTAGCATGTTTTCATAATCTATATGAAAATACTATAGTTGAAATTATAAGTTCAGATACAATATCTAAAATAGAAACAAACTATATCTTTCCAACTGTTAATTCACCAAAATATAGAATAATAAGTGTTAATAATATAATAGAAAATAATAAACTTCATCAAAGTGTTGTAGAGTTAATTAATAAGAAATTATGTGCTAATTATAATTACTCATTAAACTCACTAAAGCAATTATCACTAATTAATAATTATACAAGCAGTATTACTTTGTTATCTAACAATAACAAAGATATTCTTAAAGTAAGTAATGATAATATACAAGCATATGGTATTGGAATTGATATAGGTACTACAACAATAGCTATAGTTTTAATTGACTTAATTAATATGAAACAAATAGATATCTATAAATACGAAAACCCTCAGAAAGCTTATGGGGCTGATATTATAACTAGAATTAATTATGCAATAAATGATGATAAAAACATATTAACAGATTTAATACTTAACGAAATAAGTCAAGGAATAATATCATTACTTAATAAATCTAATATATCTACAGAAAATGTTACAGAAGTAGCTATTGGCGGTAATACAACTATGTTATATTTATTAACTAGATTAAATCCGTATCAATTATCCATCAGCCCTTTTATAACAGTAGATTTATCTATGAAAGAATATGAATATTATAAGCTATTTAATGATAGATTACTTGATTGCAAAGTCACCTTACTACCTGGAATATCTGCTTATATTGGTGCTGATATTATCTCTGGACTTTATTACTGTGACTTAGTTAATCAAAATGAAAATATACTATTTATTGATATAGGAACTAATGGAGAAATGGCTTTAAAATGTAATAATAGGATTATATGTGCTTCCACAGCCGCAGGTCCCGCATTTGAAGGAGCAAATATAAAATGTGGTATGCCTAGTATTAATGGAGCTATAATTAATGTAGAATATACTAATAATGAATTCACTTATGATGTTATAGGAAATATTTCTCCAAAAGGTATATGTGGTTCAGCTCTTATAGATATAGCTTCTATATTATTAGATAACAATATGATTGATACAACTGGTAAGATGAATGATAAGAAATGTATTATCTATACAGATGAACACTCTGAAATAGCAATATATCAAGAAGATATAAGACAATTACAGTTGGCTAAATCTGCAATATCGGCAGGAATAAGTGTATTAATAAATGAAGCTAATATAAATGTTAGTGATATTGATAAAGTGTATATAGCAGGTGGCTTTGGTAGTAATCTTAATATATCAAATGCTACTGCTATAGGAATAATACCAAGAGAGTTAGAGAACAAAGTAAAACTATTAGGCAATAGTTCGTTAGGAGGATGTGTGAAATATCTCCTTAATGCTAATAGTTATGATGATTTTGATTTGATTAAGTCAAGATGTGAGTATATAGAGTTAGCTACTAGTGTGAAGTTTAATGAAGACTATATTAGAGATATGTTTTTTAGCTAAGTGTTTGGATTAATTTCCGTAGATGTATAGATATAGAAAACTTGTTCCTGATAAAGAATTAAAGAAAAACTAGGCTCATTATGTTTCCAACATATTCTATTTAGTTTCGTCTTTTATTACGACTTAAGCCGTTGAAATTTCATGATAATATATATGATACTAAGAAATGATGATACTAGCGTAGAATATATAGGGTAATATGGAGCACGAGCCACGGACGGCGAGGTCAGCTATTTTAATCAGGACGATTAACTAGCTGACGGAATATTACCCTATATGTTCGGAGCGGAAACTCCCATGTTATTTTGATATAAAGTTCATATACTCTATATCAAAATTCAAACTTCTCTCTATAGCAAAAAAAGCCGTATTCTCTAAAGAATAACGGCAATTTTATAATAATTAATCTAAAATATAAATTCAACATCAGATAAACGATTGTATATCTCTTCGATAACTTTTTTCTCTTCTTCTTCTCCATTAGCTAAGAAAGTAACTGAAAATCTAACGAATGCTCCTGCATCATCCCAAGGTACTGTTGATATCAATTTCTCTCTAATTAAAAATTGTGAAAAATCTTCAGCAGAATCAAATGTTGCTCCACCTTTAACTCCTTTTGGAATTTTAACATATAAATAGAAAGAACCACTTGGTTTTTTCGCTGTAAATCCGATTTTATTAAGAACTTCTACTAACATATTATGTCTTCTAGAATATTTCTTAGCTGTTTCTTCTGTTATATCTGTATGTTCAAGAGCATATACACCTGATTTTTGAATAGCTTTAAACTGCCCTGAGTCATTATTATCCTTCACTGCTGCAAATGCACTTACAACTTTTTCATTACCTACAACAAAAGCCATTCTCCAACCTGTCATATTATAAGCTTTTGAAAGAGAATGTATTTCAACTCCTACTTCTTTTGCTCCCTCAACACTTAGAAAACTAAATGGTTTATATCCATCAAATGTAAGTGCCGCATAAGCCGCATCATGAACTACAATCAAATTATTCTCTTGTGCAAATAATACAACTTTTTCAAAAAACTCTTTTGTAGCTACCGCACCTGTTGGGTTATTTGGATAATTAAGATATAATAACTTTGCTCTTTTTAATATATCTTTATCAATAGAATCAAGATCAGGTAAAAAATTATTCTCTTCAAGTAAACTAAGGTTATGAACCTCTCCACCTAACCACTTTGTCATAGTTCCCATAATTGGATACCCTGGTACTGTCATCAAAGTAACATCCCCTGGATTAATAAAAGCTTGTGCCATCATAGCAAGTGCTGGCTTAGAACCAATTGCATGATTAACTTCTGTTTCAGCATTAATACCTTTTACACCATATACATCATCTAAATATTTAGCCGCAGCACTTTTAAACTCTGGTATACCATTATCTGCATAATTTCTATTTTCCCATTTAGCCGCTTCAGAAGCTAATGTACTAACTACACCATCATCTGCCATAGAATCTGGCTCTCCAACACCCATATCAATAATCTCCATATTAGGATGCTCTTTTATAGCCGCCGCTTTAGCCCTCTTAATCTTCTCAAATTTATAGATTACTGTACTCTTCCCAAATTGATTCCCACCAATTCTCTCAGCAATTAATTGTTGAATATATGTCTCCATATCCATTTCCTCCTCTATATTTCCTATTTTATTTATCTAATTTATTTCATCTTACCAAACCTAAATTTCTATAAACTCTATTGTACTAAATTTAAACATAAATTTCTATATCTTTATTTGCCCAAACGAGTTTTCATATACTATTTCAAACTTTAAATAATCTCTATCCCTTTAACTCCAAAATAGAAGGGTATAGGGTATTATAATAACGCAGACCGTCCGCTTCTCAGGGTAAGGCAAGTTATTATAATACCCTATACCCTGACCTCTTCACACATAATCTATCACTCTTCTAAAATTAACAACTTTAGTTTTCTAAAGCAATCAAATCTAATTAACTCTCCCATACAGAAGGGTTTAGGGTGTTATAATAACGCAGACCGACCGCTTCTCAGGGTAAGGCAAGTTATTCTAACACCCTATACCCTGACCTATTCACACATAATCTATCACTCTTCTAAAATTAACAACTATTATTTTTCTAAATCAATCAAATCTAATTAACTCTCCCATACACAAGGGTATAG
>JAOARM010000003.1 GCA_025210515.1 Vallitalea sp.
GATAAAACTAATAAAGTTTATCCTGTTTAATAATTAAATTTAAAGTCGATGTCAATATTATATTGATATCGGCTTTTTACATATAGAGTGTTAGCCAAAATTACTTTTTCTTATTAATCATATTGTAAAATCAATTTTATTAATATATAATGATAATGAAGGATTATAAATGAAATCATTCATTATTTCTATATAATAGTTAAATTTAATTAAGATGATTGCATAAAATCATTAATTTGACTTCGCTTTTTTGGAATATATATTAATAGATTATGCAATTGTCTCAAGTTGATAATAATTAGTAGAGAGGGTTAAATATGCATAGACAAAATGATTTGATAAAAAGAATTAACGATACATATCCTAAGCTAAGTAAGGGACAGAAACTATTAGCTAATTATATAATAGAGCACTATGAAAAAGCTGTTTTTTTAACTGCTGCAAAATTAGGTAAAATTGTAGGGGTTAGTGAATCAACAGTTGTTAGATTTGCTAACGAACTAGGTTATGATGGATATCCTAAACTTCAAAGAGCATTAGAAGAATTAGTTAAAACAAAGTTAACATCTTTTCAGAGAGTTGAGGTTACATCAGATAGAATTGATAAAAATCATGTGCTAAAATCAGTTTTGCAGTCAGATGCAGAGAAGATAAAACACACATTAGAAGAAGTAGACGAAGAAACATTTAATCAAGCTGTTGAAATGATTCTAGGAGCTAGAAAAATATATATTCTAGGTGTTCGTAGTTGTGCTTCTTTAGCAGGCTTTTTAGGATTTTATTTTAATCTAATATTTGATAATACAAAATTAATTCACACAAATAGTGTGAGTGAAATGTTTGAACAAATATATAGAATTGGGGAAGAAGATGTTGTTATTGGAATTAGTTTTCCTAGATATTCAAAACGTACTATAAAAGCTATGGAATTTGCAAGAAACAGAAATGCTAAAATTATTGCTATAACAGATAGCTTATTAGCACCATTAATACAATTTTCAGATTGTAATTTGATTGCAAGAAGTGATATGGCATCATTTGTTGACTCGTTAGTAGCACCTATGAGTTTAATTAACGCTTTAATAGTAGCTTTATGTATTAAGAAGCAAGATGAAGTATTAGATACTCTTGAAAACTTGGAAAAGGTATGGAATGAATATCAAGTATATGATAACAACGATGAACTCAATCTAGGTTATAATTCACAAACTAAAGATATAAAAGAGCTATAATAATTATCCTTTAAGAAATGCAATTATTTGAAAAGGGAAAGGAAATGAACATATTTGGAAAAAGTATTAATAGTTGGAGGCGGACCTGCTGGTATGATGGCTGCAATTATAGCAGCACGAAATGGTTGCAAAGTCCACCTTTTTGAGAGAAATGAAAAATGTGGTAAAAAACTCTATATAACTGGTAAAGGAAGATGTAATCTTACTAATGCAACAAGTGTAGAAGGGTTACTAGATAAAGTAATAACAAATAATAAATTTTTATACAGTGCTTTTTATACTCTTGATAGTTATTTGCTTATTGATTTTTTTGAGAATATTGGATTAAGAACTAAGATAGAAAGAGGAAACAGAGTTTTTCCTATATCAGATAAATCATCAGATGTAATAAAAGTATTAGTTAAGGAAATGGAAAAATTAGGTGTTATAATACATTATAACTCAAGAGTTAAAAGTGTAAAAGAAGTTAATAAAGAGATAAAAGGTATTATTCTTGAAAATAACACTCAATTTGATGGAGATAAAGTTATTATAGCTACAGGTGGATTATCTTATGCATCAACAGGTTCTACAGGCGATGGATATAAATTTGCAAAGAATCTAAATCACACAATTGAAGAAACACATCCCTCATTAGTTCCATTAGAAATAAAAGAACAGTGGGTAAAAGAACTTCAAGGATTATCTTTGAAAAATGTTGAGATAAAGATTAAATCTGGAGATAAGACCGTATATAGCGATTTTGGGGAAATGTTATTTACTCATTTTGGTGTATCTGGACCATTAATAATATCAGCCAGTAGGTTTATGATACCGTACAAAAAAGATAAGCTTGTACTAAGTATTGACTTAAAACCATCATTAAGTATTGATAAGTTAGACAGCAGAATATTAATAGATTTTGAGAAATATAATAGAAAACAATTTAAAAATGCATTAGACGATTTATTACCTAGGAAATTAATACCTATTATTATTAAGTTATCTGGTATTAATGAAGATAAAAAAGTAGATCAAATATCAAAACAAGAGAGATTAAAATTAGTTAACTTGATGAAAAATCTTACATGTCATATTACTAAGACAAGAGATTATAAAGAAGCCATTATTACATATGGTGGAATTAACACAAAAGAGATTAATCCAGTAACAATGGAATCAAAAAAAATTAATGGATTATATTTTGTTGGAGAAGTACTTGACCTTGATGCGTTAACTGGAGGTTATAATTTGCAAATAGCTTTTTCAACAGGATATCTAGCAGGACTTGCTGTCGGTGAGGCTAATTAACAATCAATATATTGTTAATTAGTATTTCTATGTGTAATTATAAAATAGAATAAAGCTTGGAGGAGAATTATGGTATCTATAAGAGGAGCAATAACAGTAGATAATAATACAAAAGAAGATATTTTAAAAGAAACAAAAATATTACTAAAAGATATTATAAATAGAAATAATATAGATAAAGAACATATAATATCAATTATATTTACTGCAACAAAAGATTTGACAGCTGCATATCCTGCTATTTCTGCTAGAGAACTTGACATAGTACAAGCATCATTACTATGTGTTCAAGAAATGAATGTAGATAATAGCTTACAAAAATGCATAAGAGTAATGATATATGTTGAAGGAGATTTATTACAGAAAAATGTTACGCATGTTTATCTAAAAGATGCAAAGGCATTAAGACCTGATTTGTCACTAAAATAGATAATTTATTCTAAGACTTATGAGCTACTTATTGAACTTTAATAAAACTTAGTATTGACAGTTTGATAAATACAGTTTATAGTTTATTATTGGTGACAATATTATTATGGAGGGTAATGTTGTGGAAATAATTAATATAGCAATTGATGGGCCTGCTGGTGCAGGAAAAAGCACAATAGCCAAAAAAATTGCCAAAAAGCTTAAAATAATTTATGTAGATACAGGTGCAATGTATAGAGCATTTGGTTTATATTGTAAAAGACATAATATTAAATGTAGTAGTGATGAAGTAAATAGTGTCCTAGATAAAATTGATATAAGCATTGATTATGTAGATGGTGAGCAACAAGTGCTACTTAATAATGAAAATGTTAATGAATTTATTCGTAATGAAGAAATAGGAAATATGGCTTCAGAAGTTTCAGCAAATAAAAATGTCAGAATTAAGTTAGTAGAACTCCAAAGAAAACTTGCAAAAAAACAATCAGTTGTTATGGATGGAAGAGATATAGGCACATATGTACTTCCAGAAGCCACAACTAAAATATATTTAACAGCAAGTGTTGATACTAGAGCAAAAAGAAGACATATGGAACTTCAAAAGAAAGGTATTATTACAGATTTACAATCTACTAAAGATGAAATAACTAATAGAGATAATAGGGATATGAATAGAGAATTTGCTCCTCTCAAAAAAGCAGATGATGCTATTGAAATAGATACCTCTCATTTGTCAATTGATGAGGTTATTAACAAAGTCATTAGTATTATAGGAAAATAATTATTGAATTAATATTTTTGAAAGGAAAATACTTATGGAAATAATTGTTGCAAAATCAGCAGGATTTTGCTTTGGAGTTGATAGAGCAGTTAAATATGTATATGATAATATTGACCAAAAGCCATTATATACATACGGACCAATAATCCACAATCCTCATGTTGTTAACGATATAAAAGATAAAGGTGTTATAGCCATTAATGATACAGAAGAATTTGATCATGTACCAAAGGGAACTGTGATAATAAGATCTCATGGAGTAGGAGAAAAAGTATATGATTCAATTACAGAAAAAGGTTTTTCTATTATTGATGCTACGTGCCCTTATGTTAAGAAAATTCACCATATCGTAAATGATTACAGTAAAAAAGGTGATACTATAGTTATAGTGGGTGATTCTAATCATCCAGAGGTTATTGGTATAAAAGGATGGAGTAATTTAGACACAATCATTATACAAAATATAGAAGACGCAAAAAAATTTAATGTTAGTAAGAAAAAAACTATTTGTGTTGTGGCGCAAACTACATTTAATTATATAAAATTTCAAGAAATAATTGAAATTTTACGCTCAAAAGGTTATGATGTAGTTATAAAAGAAACAATATGTAGTGCAACGCAGAAAAGACAAAAAGAAGCTATTGAGTTATCAAGTGAAGTTGATACAATGATAGTAATAGGTGGTAGACATAGTTCTAATACACAAAAGCTTTACCAATTATGCAAGAATCAATGTGATAATACATATCATGTTGAGACTATAGAAGATTTGGAGTTGCTTGTTTTGAGAAGTGATGAGAAGATAGGAATTACAGCAGGAGCTTCAACTCCAAAGAACATTATTCAGGAGGTTATTACACATGTCAGAAGTACAGAACGAAATTAGTTTTGCAGAATTATTAGAACAAAATTTTAAATCAATTCACAGAGGAGAAATAGTTGAAGGGACAGTTATAGATGTTAATGATGATGAAGTATTTGTTAATATTGGATATAAGTCTGATGGTATAATACCAAAAAGCGAATATTCAAACTACCCTGGAGTTAACTTAAAAGAAGTTGTTAAAGCTGGAGATAAAATAAGTGCAAAAGTTCTTCGTGTTAACGACGGTGAAGGACAAGTATTATTAACATACAAAAGAATACTTGCAGAACAAGGTATTAGCAAAATCGAAGAATACTATAAAAGTAAGCAAGAACTTACTTCAAAAGTATCTCTTGTTCTTGAAGGTGGATTAGTTGTTATTGTTGATGAAGTAAGAATATTTATTCCTGCATCATTAGTATCAGATCAATATGTTGATAATCTAAGAGATTTCTTAGGTCAAGAAATAACTTTTGTAATTAGTGAATTCAACTTAAGAAAAAATAGAATTATTGGAAACAGAAAAACATTATTAATAGCTGAGAGACAAACTAAAGTTAAAGAAACAATGAGCAAATTAGAAGTAGGTATGGTAGTTGAAGGAAACATCAAAAATGTTACAGACTACGGTGCATTTGCTAATATAGATGGAGTAGATGGATTAATTCATATTTCTCAATTATCTTGGGGAAGAGTTAAGAAGCCAAGTGATGTAGTTAAAGTTGGAGAAAAAGTTAGAGTAAGAATCATTGGAATTGATAAAGAAAAGAATAAAATTTCATTATCAATGAAATTCGATGAAGAAAATCCTTGGAACGATGCTACAACTAAATATGCTGTTGGTAATGTTGTAGAAGGTGTAGTTGCAAGAATGACTGATTTTGGAGCTTTTGTTGAACTAGAGCCAGGTGTAGATGCTTTACTTCATGTTTCTCAAATTTCTAAGAAACACGTTGAAAAACCATCAGACGCTTTAACAATTGGTGAAAAAGTTACAGCTAAAGTATTAGACTTTAATGAAGAAAGCAAGAAAATTAGTTTAAGTATAAAAGCACTTGAAGAAAAAGAAGAAAAGGCTGAAGAAGTTAGTACAGAAGAATAGAATAAGTAAATAAAGTTATATAAAACTACAAAGAGTATTAATTAATATTTTTTGTAGTTTTTTACTTTATAAGTAAACTTAATTATATAATACTGTAGAATGTATTATATAATAACGAACAAAAATCATACATTATAGGAGAAGGATGAATAGTGATAAAAGATTATGAAGATTTTAAAGAAGCTATTTTAAAGCTATCTAGTGTTGATTTGAATGCATATAAAGAAAGACAAATGAAAAGACGTATTGATTCGTTGATTAGAAAAAATAATGCAAAAGATTATGAAGCTTTTGTAGCATTGCTTAAAAATGATAAAAAAATATACGAAGAATTTATTAATTACTTAACAATAAACGTATCAGAATTCTATAGAAATCCTGCTCAATGGAAAGTTCTTGAAGAAAATATATTGCCCTACTTATTTGATACTTTTTCAAATAACTTAAAAATATGGAGTGCGGCATGTTCTACTGGCGATGAACCATATTCATTAGCTATGGTACTTAGTAAGTTTATTCCATTAAGCAAAATTAAAATTATAGCAACTGACATTGATAAACAAGTTCTAGATAAAGCTAGAGTTGGATTATATAATGAAAAAAGTATTGCAGGATTACCTTCTGAATTTAAAGACAAGTTTTTTAAGAAGAACGGTAATTCATATCAGATTGTTGATGAAATTAAAAAATGTATTGAGTTTAAGCATATGAATTTATTAAAAGATCAATATCCAACTAACTGCGATTTAATAGTTTGTAGAAATGTATTAATTTACTTTACAGACGAAGCAAAAAATAATATATACAAGAAATTTAATAAATCATTAAAAAAAGGTGGTATCCTATTTGTGGGAAGCACTGAACAAATCATTCAATCATCTCAATATCAGATAACACCTGTCAAATCGTTTTTTTATAAAAAAGATGGCGAATTATAATAAACTTAATATATGATTACATATTTTTGTTAATAAATTAGTATTACAAGTAATATTTTCTGTAACAAGCATATACTTAATAGTATCTTTTTTATTAACATAAAAAAACTTTTCAGTTGTGTCAGTATATGAAGTATAAAGAGGTATGAAAATACCTCTTTTTCTTAAATAACAATTTTCGCTAGATGCTTTTATTTTATTAGACTTATCAATGTATTTCGCAATCTGCTTATGTACTGCTTCATCTTCCGATAAAATATAATAATAATCTTTATAATTATCAAAAAAGTATTTTAACTCACCTTCATATAGCTTTAATTTTATTGTAATAGAGTTTTTTTCAATATTAGCAAAGTGATAACTAGAACGGTAACTATAAGTAATTGGCGAACAGTTACTAAGCAATATATTAATAGTCATTTCAGTATCGTTAATATTAGTATCTTTAATAGAAAAAGATAAATTATTATTTTTCATTTCGTTATAGAAATTAATAGATTGTAAAATACTGATTATATTGTATAAACCAATTATATCATCTTCATTATGTTGTAGAAGGTTGTTTTTAATTGTATCACTATTAGTTTTTTGAAAGTCAATATATTGCTTGATTAATTCACCGCCTGTATATATATCTTTTCTATGAATATTCATATATTTTTCTACCGTCTTTAATTTACAATTCTGTAAGCCCAAAATATGTTTACATGGTTTTATTAATCTATAAATATCTATACTTTCATAACTAAATGAATCAAACTTTATATTATATAATTTGGCTTTTCTAGTTATAAAAGGTATGTCAAATGCTAGCCCGTTATAATGAATAAGACAGCTATAATTATTACAGAACTTAATAAACTCATATAATAAAGCATATTCGTCATTCTCATTTTCAGCTAACCATTGTATAATTGTAGGTTGATTATTAGTAAAATGTATACAACCTATTAAATATATCATGTTTTTTCTATAAGAAAATCCAGTAGTTTCTATATCAAAAATTAATTTATCATGAATATCTCCTAATTGCACTTTTAATATATTAATGTCAATATCAATATTTTTTTGTATTATAATCATGAAAATATCTCACTTTCTATGTACAGATTTATTAATAGTATAATTTAATTTATTAAGTAAATCAATTAATAACGTATTCTTTTAAACAAGAATATATTTATGTTATAATAAGTAAGATTAAGTAGAGCTTGTACACTCTTATAGTTATTAGTTCATATAATGTACCAAAGAACTATAAGGGAGGGACAAGTTTATGAAATATTCATATTTAGTTTTAATATCTGTAATTGCAGGAATAGGAGAAGCTATTAGAAAAGCTGGTGTTAATAGTAAATATATTCCTTTTATTAATTTAATAATGGGGTTAATACTTGGCGTAGTATTATGTTATACTAATCCTAAAGCATGTATTTTAGATGGTTTATATATTGGGCTTAGTGCTTCAGGTTTAGTAAGCTCTACAAATACTGCATATTGTGTTTATCAAGATAGACATAAAAGTACTATACGTCAAATGAAACAAAGAAAAAAAGGCAATATAGACTGTTGTAATGAACACGACGACAGTTGCTGTGAAAAAGTACTAGATGACGAATAATATCAGATGTTGAAAAAAACATATTAATTATGTAAAATACTAATTGAGATAATTGTAATTTAGATTAATTAATATTATCATATATGATTACGGAGGAACAATAATGAAGAAAACAATAGATATTTCTCATGAAGAAAGTTTGCATCAAAAACAAATAATGGAAAAACTATCTCATAGCATAAAAGACAAAAAATTAAAATATCATGTGTCTACTTTTGGATGTCAAATGAATGCACATGATTCAGAAAAATTAAAAGGTATTCTAGAACAGATAGGTTATATACCTACAGAAGTAGAAAAAGAAGCAGATTTTGTTATATATAATACTTGTTGTGTAAGAGAAAATGCAGAACAAAAAGTATATGGACGACTTGGTTCACTTAAAAACAATAAGAAAAGAAATCCTAATATGTTAATTGCTTTATGCGGGTGTATGATGCAACAAGATACTGTAATAAGTGAGATTAGAAAAACTTATAAGCACGTAGATATTTTATTTGGAACTCATAATCTATATAAACTAGCAGAACTTATTCAGACACGACTGGATACAGGAAAAATGGTAATTGATATTTGGGAAAATCACAAAGAGATTGTAGAAGATCTACCTAGTATTAGAAAGTTCTCATTTAAGTCAAGTGTCAATATTATGTTTGGATGTAATAATTTCTGTACTTATTGTATTGTACCTTACGTTAGAGGTAGAGAAAGAAGTAGAAAACCAGAAGATATAATATCAGAAATAAAAGAATTAGTAGCAGATGGCGTAGTTGAAATAACATTACTGGGGCAAAATGTTAATTCATATGGAAAGAACTTGGACAACCCTATTACATTTGCAAAACTAATTCAAGAAATAGAACAGATAGAAGGATTGGAACGAATAAGGTTTATGACTTCTCATCCAAAAGATTTATCTGATGAGCTTATAGAAGTTATTAGAACTTCTAAGAAATTATGTAATCATATACATTTACCATTCCAATCTGGAAGTACTAACCTTCTTAATAAAATGAATAGAAAATATACTAAGGAGCAGTATCTTGAATTAGTAAGGAAAATTAAAGAAGCAAGACCAGATGTAGCACTTACTACAGATATTATTGTTGGTTTTCCAGGTGAAACAGAAGAAGATTTCTTAGATACTGTAGATGTAGTTAAGCAAGTAGAATTTGATAATGCGTTTACATTTATATATTCTATAAGAACAGGAACTCCAGCCGCTACTATGGAAGAACAAGTTCCAGAAGAGGTAACAAAAGATAGATTTAATAGATTGTTAGAAGTTCTTAATGAAATAGCATACAAAAAAAGTGTTGAAAAAGTATCAGGAACTTACGATGTTCTAGTTGAACACGTTAATCGTCAAAATGATAATCTAGTGTCAGGAAGACTTGGAAGTAATAACTTAGTTCATTTTGAAGGAAGTAAAGATTTAATTGGAAAAATAGTGCCAGTAAAAATTACAAGTGCAAAATCATATTATTTATTGGGAGAACATGTTACAAAATAACGGAGGATACTAATGAAGAAAAAACTATCGCCTATGATGCAACAATATGTAGAGTTAAAACAACAATATGAAGATTGTATATTATTTTTCAGACTAGGTGATTTCTATGAAATGTTTTTTGATGATGCTATTACTGCATCAAAAGAATTAGGAATTACATTAACAGGTAGAGATTGTGGACAAACTGAACGTGCACCTATGTGTGGCGTTCCTCACCATTCATCTGAGAATTATATTAATAAGCTTATTAAAAAAGGTTACAAAGTTGCCATCTGTGAACAAGTTGAAGATGCAAAAGTAGCAAAAGGAATAGTAAAACGTGATGTTGTAAGAATAGCTACTCCTGGAACTAATCTTAATATGCAATCTCTTGATGAAACGAAAAATAATTATTTAATGAGTATATTTAATAGTAAAGAGAACTATGGATTAGCATTTGTTGATATTACTACTGGAGATTTTTTAGTAACAGAAGTAAGTGACAAAAGAAAACTGGTTGATGAGATAGGTAAGTTTATACCTACAGAAATTATTTGTAATGATAGTGTAATTACAGATACTGAACTTACTAATGAGCTACAAAATAGATTTCATAGTTATATTAGTGAGGAAGAAGAATGGTATTTTTCCTATGATAGAAGTATTAAGAGAATACAAGAGCAATTTGGAGTAAGCACTATTGATGGGTTAGGGATAAAAGATTATAGCGTTGGTATATGTGCTGTTGGTTCTTTACTTGAGTATCTTCTAAAAACTCAAAAAAGTAATATAGCACATATAACTAAAGTATTACCATATGGAACTGATTCATATATGATGATTGATTTATCATCAAGAAGAAATCTAGAGCTAGTAGAGACGTTAAGAGAAAAAGAGAGAAAAGGTTCATTGCTATGGGTGCTTGACAAAACAAAAACTGCTATGGGTTCAAGATTACTTAGAAAATGGATTGAACAACCTCTATTATCAAAATCACATATAGAAGGAAGACTTAATGCCATAGAAGAACTTAATAATAATCCAATAGTTAGAGAGGAATTAAAAGAGTTTTTAACACCTGTATATGATTTGGAAAGACTAATGAGTAAAATAAGTCTGAAAACAGCTAACTGTCGTGATCTTATTGCATTTAAAACATCGCTTGAAATGTTACCACATATTAAAGCGCTTCTAAATGAATGTAAGACAGATTATATTAAAGATATTAATAATACTTTTGATGAGTTAAAAGATATATTTAGTTTAATAGAAAAGGGTATAATAGAAGACCCGCCTATTTCGATAAAAGATGGTAATATTATTAATACTGGTTATCATCCACAAGTAGATAAACTACGTGAGGCTTGTACAAAAGGAAAACAGTGGATAGCTGAATTAGAGGCAAAAGAGAAAGAAAAAACAGGTATTAAAACTCTCAAAATTAAGTTTAATAAAGTTTTTGGTTATTATATTGATGTAACTAAATCTAATCTAAGTTTAGTTCCAGAAAGATATATTAGAAAACAAACGTTAGCTAATTCAGAAAGGTACATAACACCAGAATTAAAAGAAATGGAGAATACAATTCTAGGTGCAGAAGAAAAAGTAGTTGCTCTTGAATATGAGTTATTTGTAGAGTTAAGAAATAAAATAGGTATGGAAGTAGATAGAATTAAAGATTCTGCTAATAAGATAGCTATTCTTGATGTAATTGCATCTTTATCAGAGGTTGCTACTAAGCATAATTATGTACGACCTAAACTTAATGAAGAAGGAATAATTGATATACAAGATGGTAGACATCCAGTTGTTGAAAAAATGATGAATAATGAAATGTTTATTCCTAATGAAACGTATCTTAATAAAGATGATAGCAGATTTTCTATTATAACAGGTCCAAATATGGCAGGTAAGTCTACATATATGAGACAGGTTGCGCTTATTGTATTAATGGCTCAGATTGGAAGTTATGTTCCAGCTAGTAAGGCAGATATTTCAATTGTAGATAGAATATTTACAAGAGTAGGGGCTTCTGATGATTTGGCATCTGGGCAAAGTACGTTTATGGTGGAGATGACAGAGGTTGCTAATATTCTTCGTAATGCAACAAGTAATAGTCTTCTAATATTAGATGAGATTGGTAGAGGAACAAGTACTTTTGATGGGCTTAGTATTGCTTGGTCGGTAGTTGAGTATATTGTAAATGAGAATAAAATAGGTGCTAAGACATTATTTGCTACTCATTATCATGAACTTACTGAATTAGAGGGGAAAGTAAAAGGTGTACAGAATTACTGTATTTCTGTGAAAGAAAAAGGTGACGATATTATTTTCCTTAGAAAAATTATTAAAGGTAGTGCGGATAATAGTTATGGAATTCAAGTGGCTAAGCTTGCAGGAGTTCCTCTTGAAGTTATAAGTAGAGCTAAGGTTTTGTTAACTCAGTTAAGTGAGGCTGATATTACTAAAAATACGGAGGCTATTATAAGTTGTGATAATGATGAGGTAGCTGTTGCTATAGAGGATATAGATACAAGTGTTATAGAAAATAAGAGTGTACAGACGTCTTTAGTTAAAGAAGATGCACCTATACAATTAGGATTATTTGATATTATGGATGGTAAGCAAGATATAATTGATGAACTTAAAAGTTTGAATATAGTGGAAATGACACCGATGGATGCGCTTAATAAGTTGTATGATTTGCATAAGAAGAGTATGGGGTAGAGGTGGAGTAAACTTCCGCTCCGAATGTATAGGGTAATATTCCGTCAGCTAGTTAAACGTCCGTGTTTAAAATAGCTGACCTCGCCGTCCTGGCTCGTGCTTCATATTACCCTATACATTCTCCGCTAGGCTAGTGGAGATTTATATAATGCTTTGCGTGAATTTTGTGATTGTGAAGTGAACTTCTGCTCGGAACGTATAAGGTAATATTCCGTCAGCTAGTTGAACGTCCGTGTTTAAAATAGCTGACCTCGCCGTCCGTGGCTCGTGCTCCATATTACCCTATACATTCTCCGCTAGGCTGGTGAAGAATTATATAATGCTTTGCGTATGAATTTTGTGAATGTGAAGTGAACTTCGCTCCGAACGTATAGGGTAATATTCCGTTAGCTAGTTAAACGTCCGTGTTTAAAATAGCTGACCTCGCCGTCCTGGCTCGTGCTCCATATTACCCTATACATTCTCCGCTGGGCTAGTGGATGTATTAGTAATATTTGTGTAGAATATATGATTTTTCATAAAATAAATAATTGGTGTAATATATTTGAAAGGATGTGTAATATGCCTGAGATAAAATTGCTTGATCAGAGTACAATTAATAAGATTGCAGCAGGAGAGGTAGTTGAAAGACCTGCTTCTGTTGTGAAGGAATTAGTAGAGAATTCTATTGATGCGTCAGCAAGTGCTATAACAGTAGAGATAAAAGAGGGAGGTATTTCTTTTATTCGTATTACTGATAATGGAATAGGTATTTCAAAAGAGGATATTAATACGGCTTTTATACGTCATTCAACAAGTAAAATTAAGTCTATAGAAGATTTGTTTACAGTGTCTTCTCTTGGATTTAGAGGAGAAGCTCTTGCAAGTATTGCGGCGGTATCGCAAGTGGAGGTAATAACTAAGACTTATGATGATATAACAGGGATACGTTATGTTATAGAAGGTGGAAAAGAGATTAGTATAGAAGAGATAGGGTGTCCGGAAGGAACTACTATTATAATAAGGAATATATTTTATAATACACCTGCTAGACGAAAGTTTTTGAAAAAACCTGCTACTGAAGGGTCTTATATAAGTGAGTTAATTAATAAGTTGGCTCTTGGTAATATGGGAATATCATTTAAGTTCATATATAATAATGCAATAAAACTACATACTTCTGGTAATAATGTTTTAAAAGACTGTGTATTTAATGTATATGGAAAAGATATTGTTAAAAACATTGTTCCTATTAAGATTAATAATAGTGAGTTTACTATTGATGGTTATATAGGAAAACCACAAATATGTAGGGCGAATAGAAATTATGAGAATTATTATATTAATGGTAGGTATATTAAAAGTAAATTAATTATGAAAGCTATTGAAGACGGATATAAGACTAGATTAACAGTACACAAGTATCCTTTTGCAGTATTTAATATAAATATTAATCAAGATTTAATAGATGTTAACGTACATCCTACTAAAATGGAAGTTAGGTTTAATAATGAAAAGTTAATATATGATTGTATAAGTGAAGGGATTAATGATGCATTAAATAAGATTGATTTAATACCAGAAGTAGGTTTTAATAAGACTAAGGCATCAGATAAAAGGAAAGATATAATAAGTAAGAGTATACCAGAGCCTTTTGAGAAAAATAGAATTGAAGCTAACAAAGTTAGTAATGTAAGAGAAGTGGATAATAATTATAATGCGAAAGTAATATCACCAACATATGAAATTAATAAAACATTTAGAAGTAACAATAAGTTTAATTCATCTACTATTGATAATAATATAAGTAAAGGTTATATTGATGAAAATAATAGAGATGGTATTAATAGTAATGAAGAAAAAAATATTATTGAGTCTAAAGAAGAAATTAAAAAGTCATTAGTTAATAAGCTCTCTGATACATTAGTGTCAGATAAGAAAATACTAAAAGGTGAACAGATTGAGATACTAGATAATAAATTTATTGATAGAAAAACGGTTAAAAATCATAAAATAATTGGACAACTTTTTAATACTTATTGGATTATTGAACTTGAAAATAAGTTTTATATGATTGACCAACATGCGGCTCATGAGAGAGTATTATATGAAAGAATTCTTAATAAACTTAATAATTCTGATAGTGAAGCTATGTCTCAAGGTCTACTACAACCTATTATTGTTCATGTATCTATTAAAGAGAAACAGCTTATAACAGAATATAAACAAGTTTTTAATGATATTGGGTTTGAAATAGAAGAGTTTGGTAAAGATGCATATGCTATTAGAAGTGTGCCATATATATTTGCAAAATCTATGAGTGCTGAACAATTTATTGAGATGCTTGATAAGTTAGATGATAAATACGATAATAAAAAATATGATATTATACTTAATGATATTGCCACTATGGCATGTAAGGCAGCTGTAAAAGCACATGATAAAATGTCTATAAAAGAATATGAAAAGTTATTAGATGAATTATTAGAACTTGAGAATCCATATACTTGTCCTCATGGGAGACCAACAATCATCTCAATGACAAGATATGAATTAGAAAAGAAATTTAAAAGAATACAGTAGTTAGAATTTTTTAGGAGTGATAATATTTGAAAAAACAACCGTTAATTGTTATTGCAGGGCCTACAGCAGTTGGAAAAACCAGTTTATCAGTGAATTTGGCTAAAAGCATTTGTGGCGAAATAATATCAGCAGACTCAATGCAAGTATATAAATATATGGATATAGGAACAGCGAAAGTAACAGAGGAAGAAACACAAGGTATTAAACACTATCTTATAGATGCTTTGTACCCTGATGAAGAGTTCAATGTTAATATATTTCAACAAATGGCTAAGGGTAGTATGACTCATATTTATAATAATAATAAAGTGCCTATAATGGTAGGTGGTACGGGTTTTTATATTCAATCAGTAATATATGATATTAATTTTAATGAGACTAATAAAGATAATGCATATAGATTAGAACTTCAATCCATAGCTAATGAAAAGGGTAATGAATATATTCATAAGATGCTTAGAGATATTGATAATGAATCATATAATAAAATTCATCCTAATAATGTTAAGAGAGTTATTAGGGCATTAGAATATTATAGAGAAACAGGTGAACCTATATCTATTCATAATGAAATAGAAAGTAGTAAAGAATCTCCTTATAATCTAGCATTTTATGTATTGACAATGGATAGAAAACTATTGTATGAACGAATAGATAGAAGAGTTGATATAATGGTTGAAGAAGGACTTGTAGAAGAAGTAAGGAAACTAAAAGATATGGGTTATTCAAAAGATTTAGTTTCTATGAAGGGACTTGGATACAAAGAGATATATGGATATTTAGATGGAGAATATGATTTAGATAGAGCCATATATATATTAAAACGTGATACAAGACATTTTGCCAAACGCCAATTAACTTGGTTCAAAAGAGAAAAAAATGTAAGATGGATAAAAGTTGATGATTATAACTTAGATATTCCATTAATTTCAAATAATATATTAAAAGATATTGAAGAATTAGAGATAATATAATACAATAGTAATATATTAAATTTTCTAACTAAGGAAATTTCAGCAAACTACATGAGAAAAATTATATACTCATATAGTAAAACTAATGGGGGGCGATATAATGGGTAAACCAATTAATTTGCAAGATTTATTTTTAAATCAAGTGAGAAAAGACAAAACAACAGTAGTTATATATTTGACTAACGGATTTCAATTAAAAGGATATGTAAAAGGATTTGATAATTTTATAGTAATCCTTGAATCAGAAGGTAAACAACAAATGATATATAAACATGCAATATCAACAGTTATACCTTCAAGAGAAGTATCTTTAACTGTTGAAGAGTAAAAAAGAGGAATGAGTTAATGACTAATTTTACACAAAAGATGTACGAGAAATTAAGTATTCAAGAAAATGTTTACAATTACTGCAACAATATTGAATTAAAATTAAAAGATAGATTTGAACAGGTTGATGAAATTGCAGAATATAATCAGTTAAAAGTTCTTACAGCGATGAGAGACAATAAAGTTAGCGATATACATTTTGCAGCTACAACTGGATATGGTTATAATGACTTAGGAAGAGATGTATTAGAAAGTGTATATGCTTCTGTATTTAATGCAGAAGCATCTTTAGTGCGTCCTCAATTAATATCTGGAACTCATGCATTAACTATTGCATTATCTGGTAATCTACGACCTGGAGATGAGATATTATCCCCAGTAGGTAAACCATATGATACTCTTGAAGAAGTAATAGGTATAAGAGAAACAAAAGGCTCACTAAAAGAGTTTGGAATTACTTATAGTCAAGTAGATATGCTTCAAGATGGTTCTATCGATTACGAAGGAATAAAAAATGCAATTAATGAAAGAACTAAGCTAATAACAATTCAGAGATCAAAAGGTTACGATACAAGACCAACTTTATCTGTTAAGCAAATAGAAGATATTATTTCTTATGTTAAGAGCATTAATGAAAATCTTATATGTATGGTAGATAATTGTTATGGTGAATTTGTTGAGATAATTGAGCCAACAGATGTTGGAGCTGATATGGTTGTAGGTTCTTTGATTAAAAATCCTGGTGGAGGATTAGCACCTATAGGAGGCTATATAGTTGGTAAAGAACAATATATAGAAAATGCAGCTTATAGATTAACAGCACCAGGTCTTGGAAAAGAAGTTGGGGCGACACTTGGGCTTAATCAATCATTTTTCCAAGGGTTGTTTATGGCTCCACAAATAGTAGCAGGAGCATTAAAAGGTGCTATATTTGCAGCTAATATTTTTGAAAGCTTAGGTTATGAATCAATACCAAACTCAACAGAAAGTAGACATGATATTATACAAGCCATTAATATGGGTTCAGAAGATGGGGTTGTTGCATTTTGTAGGGGGATACAAGCAGCGGCACCAGTTGATAGTTTTGTTGTACCTGAACCTTGGGCTATGCCGGGTTATGATAGTGACGTTATTATGGCAGCGGGTACATTCGTTCAAGGGTCATCTATAGAACTGAGTGCAGATGCACCTATAAAACCGCCTTATACTGTATTTTTCCAAGGTGGATTATCTTGGCATCATGCTAAATTTGGTATTATAACAGCATTACAGAAAATGGTTGATAATAACAGTATTATATTGAATTAACATAACTATCATAAAGGGCTATCTCATAATATATTTTTTTGAGGTTTTCAGCTTTTATAAGATAGACTAGATTTAGCTAATGATATCCTTAAACGTCATGTTTAAAGGATACCACTATGCCGTCATGGCTTATTTACAGCTAAAACTAGTCTATCTTTCTATATATTGACATACAATAATTATGAGAAGTCCCCCTTTGTTTTTTGTATAATGTAATATAAGAAGGAAGGAATATTATGTTAAAAATAACAACGCTAATAGAAAATGAAAAAGGACAAGATTTAGACTTAATTAATGAACATGGATTATCAATACTTATAGAAATAGATAATAATAAAATATTGTTTGATACTGGAAGTAGCCATGCTTTCATTAAAAATGCTGAAAAACTACAATTAGATTTAAGCAAAATTAATTATCTTATTCTTAGTCATGGGCATTATGATCATACGGGAGGAATGAAACATCTAGTTAATAAGTATGAGGTCAAATATAATTTATATGCACATGAAGATATTTTTATAAAAAAATATAGAGAAGATAATGGATTGTATAAGTATCTAGGAATGGATTTCGATAAGCAATGGATAATAGATAATAATATTAATATTAATTATGTTAATGAAGATATTGTAAATATATCAAAAAATGCATATATCATTTCTAATTTTGTTAGAATATCACAATATGAAAATAATAATGAAGTGTATAAAGTAAAGAGTAGAAATGAGTATATTATTGATGATTTTCACGATGAAATATGTTTGGTACTTAGAACTTCAAAAGGATTAGTTGTAGTACTGGGATGTTCACATCCAGGGATAGAAAATATATTAGAAACTATTATAAGTAGATTTCATGAAACTATATATATGGTTATTGGAGGTACTCATCTAGTGAGAGCTTCTAAAGATAGAATAAAACATACAATTAATTTTATGAAAAATAAAAATATTAATTATATAGGGGTATCTCATTGTACAGGAAAAATAGCTGTATTAGAGCTTGAAAAAGTTTTCGGAGATAAGTATTTTTATAACTGTACAGGCAATGTTATAAGCATATAACAATATACTGGCATATTATATTATGATATATATAATGGTTAATAGATACAAGTAATCATTAGAATATTTATAAGTAATGCAATATTGATGAGGAGGATAAGTATAATATGAAAGAGAAATGCACCAAAGTATTAATAAGTATAGTGAAATTGTGTATATATATGATATATACATTGATAATTGTTTTTATTATTGATAAAGTCATTGAAGATAGTTTCTATAATTGCTTTTTTGTTTTTGGAGTCATCTATATTATCATTGGATACATAAAACTTACAAAAAACAGTAAACGTATTTTACCTATAATTATAACTCCAATAGGAACAAGAAATAGTTCAATTAATTTAGAATCAAATATGAGAATTAATATAGAAGTTGATAAAGCTGAAAGAGATTTAGATCTAGAACGCATAAACAATAATATAAAGCCTACTAATAAGTTTGTAGATTTATTTTTTAGAAGAAGTGGAATAGAATTAATTGTATATGGAGTTTTGTTAATAGCCACATTATTTATTAAATATCAAGTATAGTAATAATTAATATGGGTGTCGCATAATACATTTTAACCACTAATAAATATTAGTTGATAACTCTTAGAATTTACTAATAATATATTTATAAAATATGCAGTAAAGACAATACTATAGATAAATATATACTCAGCTTTAGGAGGTAGTACACATGAGAATTCATATAGGATACGTTGCTCTTGCATTAGGATTAAAAAAAGTTACTTCATCAAGCACAGTAACTTATAAGTACTATAGCGGTTTATCTAATAATGAGAAGTTAAATAAATTAAAAAAAGTAACATTATCTAATATCCAAGATTTAGAAAAAATATTAGATTATAATGTGCAAAATGATGTCCATTTCTATCGTTTAACATCGGCATTAGTACCACTTGCAACTCATCCTAATGTAACTGATTGGAATTATAGAGAAATGTTTAAAGTTGATTTTGAATATATTGGTAAGATTATAAGAAAGCATAATATGAGAGTTGATTTTCATGCAGATCAATTTAATGTTATTAATAGTATTAATAGTCAAGTAGTAGAAAATACAATTACTAATTTATTACTTTTAGCTAATTTATTTGAAGATATGAATTATAATGAAGGTAAGATTATTATTCATGTTGGTAGTTCTCAAGGTGGAAAACAAGAAGCAATTAATCGCTTTATAACTAATTTTAAATATTTTCCAGAAGAAATTACAAAAAGAATTATTATAGAAAATGACGATAAAGTTTTTAATGTTATAGATGTTCTTGAATTATGTAATAAACTTGATTTGCCAATGGTGCTAGATGCCCACCATCATTTGTGTAATAATGAAGGTGAAGATATGTATAACTATATTGATGATATATTTAACACATGGAATAATGATGTCTTTATACCGAAAGTGCATTATTCTAGTCCAAAAGAAACAGAGTTTGATAGAAGGCATGCAGACTATATTAATGCAAAAGAATTTAATAAATTTATATATAATATGAGTAATGTAGTAGATAGAGATTTTGATATAATGCTAGAGTCTAAGAAAAAAGAAATGGCATTATTTAAACTAATGGATGATTTGAAAGAAGTAAATAATCAACTAAAATTAGTTGATAAGACCACAATTAAAATATAGAATAAGTATTTTTAATTAAATTTTTCATTAGTTCTATATGGTATGTATTGACAAACTTAGTCCATTTATTTATAATTTTATAAAGAGAATTGTATGGGGGCTGTCGGATAATATATTTTTTTGATGGCTAAAAGTTTTGAAGATATACTAGTTTTAGCTATCATACCCTTAAACGTCCTGTTTAGTGGGTATGTGCTACGCCTTCAGTGGCTTGGCTTAATGCTATACTAGTATATCTTCCTCTATATTATTATGGAAAATGTATTATCCCACAGCTCTACTTTTTCTTTTTTTAATAGATTTACAGTAAATATATTAGATTATCTTTATTATGTAGGTAATTAGATTTTTAATGGAAATAAACAATATTAAGGTCAAATAAATAATAGATAAAGATAATTAATTATAATAAAGCATCGAATGGAGGAATTAATATAATGAAAAAGTACGGATTAAACGAATTAAGAAAGATGTATGTTGAATTTTTTGAGAGCAAAAATCATCTAAAAATGAATAGCTTTCCATTAGTACCTAAAAATGATAATAGTTTATTATTAATAAATGCAGGTATGACACCTCTCAAGCCTTATTTCACTGGACAAGAAGTACCACCAAGTAAAAGAGTAACTACATGTCAAAAGTGTATTAGAACTGGTGATATCGAAAATGTTGGTAAAACTCAAAGACACGGTACATTTTTTGAAATGCTTGGAAACTTTTCTTTTGGAGATTATTTTAAAGAAGAAGCAATTAAATGGGGTTGGGAATTTGTAACAGAAGTTTTAGGATTGCCAGAAGATAAATTATATGTATCTGTTTATCTTGAAGATGATGAAGCAGAGAAAATATGGCATGAACAAATTGGATTACCTCTTGAAAGAATTGTAAGACTAGGAAAAGAAGATAATTTCTGGGAACATGGAACAGGTCCTTGTGGTCCATGTTCAGAGATTCACTTTGATAGAGGAGAAAAATATGGTTGTGGTTCACCAGATTGTAAAGTTGGTTGTGATTGTGACCGTTATATGGAGTTTTGGAATCTTGTATTTACTCAGTTTGAAAAAACAGAAGAAGGAGAATATATTCCACTTGATTTCCCTAACATAGATACAGGTATGGGACTTGAAAGACTTGCATTAATGATGCAAGAAGTAGATTCTATTTTTGATGTTGATACAATTAAAGCCCTAAGAGATAAAGTATGTGAAATTGCTAATGTAACATATAATGAAGATCCTAAGAAGGATATTTCTATAAGACTTATAACTGATCATATTCGTTCTGTATGCTTTATGACATCTGATGGTATATTGCCATCTAACGAAGGAAGAGGATATGTCCTTAGAAGATTACTTAGAAGAGCTGCAAGACATGGAAAACTACTAGGTATTAATGATAAATTCTTGGCAAAACTTAGTGAAACTGTAATAGAAGTTTCAAAAGATGCTTATGAAGAATTAGAAGAAAAGAAAGATTATATTTGTAAAATTATTTCTGTAGAAGAAGATAGATTTAATGAAACTATTGACCAAGGATTAGGTATTCTAAAAACATATATTGAAGAATTAAATAAAGAAGGTAAAAAACAACTTTCTGGAGAAAGAACATTCAAATTATACGATACTTATGGATTCCCTATTGACCTTACAAAAGAAATACTTGAAGAGAATGAACTTGAAGTAGATGAAGAAGGATTCAATAAAGAAATGGAAAAACAAAGAACAAGAGCTCGTGAAGCAAGAGCTGAAAGTAATTATATGGGAGCAAAAGAAACAGTATATAATAGATTAGATACTACAATAGAATCAAAATTTGTAGGATATGATCATCTAGAATATGCATCTAATATAAATGCCCTTACTACAGAAGAAGAGATTGTAGATAGCTTATCAGAAGGTAATAAAGGTACTATTTTTGTAAATGAAACACCTTTCTATGCAACAAGTGGAGGACAAGAAGCTGACACAGGAATTATAACAACTGAAACTGGTAAATTCCAAGTTGAAGATGTAGTTAAAGTCATAGGTAATAAAATTGGACATGTTGGATTTGTCATAGAAGGTAATATTAAAATAAATCAAGAAGCTAACTTATTAGTTGAAGCTAATAATAGAAAAGCTACAGCTAAAAATCACAGTACAACTCATTTATTACAAAAAGCTCTTAGAAATGTACTTGGAACACATATTGAACAAGCGGGTTCTAATGTAACTAACGATAAACTACGTTTTGACTTTACTCATTTTGAAGCTTTAACTAATGAAGAAATTAAGAAAGTTGAAGATGAAGTTAATAGTAAAATTATGGAAGGGCTAGATATAATTACACAAGAAATGACTATAGATGAAGCCAAAAAAGTAGGTGCTATGGCATTATTCGGTGAAAAATATGGTGAAAAAGTAAGAGTTGTTAATATGGGTGACTATAGTATTGAATTATGTGGAGGAACACATCTTTCAAATACATCAGAAGCAGGAACATTTAAAATTGTATCAGAAACAGGAGTAGCTGCTGGCGTTAGAAGAATTGAGGCATTAACTTCTGAAAATGCTATTAATTATTATAAAGAATTAGAGGAACTAGTTAAAAATGTTTCTAAATTATTAAAATCTGATCCTTCTATGATACTTAAAAAAGCAGAACAATTAATACAAGAAAATAAACAGTTAAAACAAGAATCTCAGAAGTTAAAAGCTAAGCTTTCAAAAGGTGCTGCTGATGACTTATTAAATAACATTGTGGAAGTAAGTGGAGTGAAATTACTTGCTGCCAAAATAGAAGATACAGATATGAATAGTCTTAGAAATCTTGGAGATAGTTTGAAACAGAAGATTAACGAAGGAGTTATAGTATTAATCACTTCTAATCAAGGTAAAGTTAGCTTAGTTGTTATGGCTACTGACGAAGCTATTAAGAAAGGTGCTCATGCTGGAAACTTAATTAGAGAAGTTGCATCTGTAGTAGGTGGAGGTGGCGGAGGTCGTCCAAATATGGCTCAAGCAGGTGGTAAAAATCCAGAGAAAATATCACAAGCTCTAGAAAAAGCAAAAGAAGTATTAGAAAAACAAGTTGGTTAGATACAATTAGATTTAGAATTATGGGTTACTAATTAGTTAGATAAATCATAAGAACAGCCTAGCGTTATATTAAGATAGTAATGCTAGGCTTAATTAACATATGATAAGGAAGGTATAATAATGAAATTAAAAAAAATAAGTGTTATTTTAATAATTGTACTATTATTAAATGGGTGTACTGATAATTCTTATATATTAACCCCTAATTATGATAGCATTGAAACACTTAGTAGTATTAACGTGATAAATAATATATCAGAGAAATTAGTAGAGCATGAGATTAATGAGGTTTCTATAACCGCGGTTGGAGATATTATGTTTCATAAATGGCAACTACAAAGAGCGTATGATGAACACAACGATAGTTTTGATTTTTTACCTTCGTTTACGTATGTAAGGGATTTCTTGAGTGAATCTGATTTTACTGTAGGTAATCTAGAAACTACATTGGCTGGTAGACATAAAGGTAGAAATTATCGTATGGATAATGCATTTCAAGGTTATCATGGTTATCCGTGTTTTAACACACCTGAAATACTTGCAAAAAACTTGAAAGACATTGGATTTGACCTGGTATCCACATGTAACAACCATTCATTAGATAGTAAATCAGCAGGAGTAAAATCAACTTTAGATAGACTAGATGAGCAAGGAATTAGCCATGTTGGAACATATAGAAATGAAGAAGAAGCCAGCGAAATTCTTATTAAAAATATTAATGATATTAATTTTGCTTTTGTAAGTTATACATATGGAACTAATGGATATGTTATACCAGAAGATGAACCGTATTTAATAAATACTTTAGAAACTTATGATGAAAATAGAAAATCTAATATTTATGATGAGAATAAAATCAATGAAATGATAGAAGATGTTAAAAAAGCAGATGAAACAAAAGCTGATATGGTTGTTGTAATTATACATTTTGGAAATGAGTATTTTGATTTTCCAAATTCACATCAAAGAAAAATAGTTGATAGACTATTTGATGCAGGAGCAGATATTATATTAGGAAGTCACCCACATGTATTACAACCTATAGAAATTAGAGATATTGAAGATGAAGATGGAACAATAAGAAAAGGTGTAGTAATTTACTCACTTGGTAACTTTATATCGTCTCAGAGGTATTCTAAAGAAAGACCAGTTAATACTGATATAGGAGCTATTATGGATATTAATATTAGGAAAATTGATAATCACAAACCAGAAATAGTTAGTCTATCACTTATTCCTACATGTGTATATAGAAATAATACAGAACTTGGAGTGTTACCAGTAGATAAAATATTAGATAACATGGATAAACTAGATATTGAGTTTGATAAATATGATTATACTATGAATAGACTACAGTATACTAAGAATAAGACAATCAAGCATTTATTATCATATGTAGATACTCCCTATGAGTATAAAAATTATAAATACACAATTAGTATAAAGGACAAATGATAATATGAATAGTAGATTTTCTTGCTTATATCAAATTAAATATAAAATGTTTCTGAAAAATTATTGAAGGACATTGCAAGATGAATGTCAAATGAAAGTCACAAATAAATAACTTGCAATGATTTGATACCTATGGTATTATTTAAGGGTATAATATTAAGGAAGGGTTTCGGATGGATTAACCAGCTTGAGCCAAGCCTATATAGTAGACAATTATTGGAGAGTGCTTATGACAAAAGGACAAACGGAAGCTAGAATATGTGAGAGGATTACCCAATTTGAGGCTGAGTATATGGGAAGAGGTCCCAAAAGAATTAATGTGAAAATCATTGACGATGTTCTTTTTATAAGACAATGGGGATTTTTGACGCCTGCGGAGGAAATACTTGCAGAAACTAACGACGGAACAGAACTTATTAAAAAAGTTAGAACGCGTCTTTTTGAAAAAGTTAATGATAAATTTAGGGTTGTTATCAATGAGTTAATTAATTCTAATATTATTAGTATTCACTCAGATGTAAGTACAATTACAGGAGAAAAGATTATTGTTGTTACATTTGATGAAAATATAGAATCAATGTTTTAGAAGTAAAAACAAAAATGTATAACATTGGAAGACAATTAAATGGTTTTTATAACCAGTTATAAGTAAGCCAATATTCACAAATTAATTTAGTGGATATTGGCTTTTATTATTGTTAAAACTATATTATAAGGAGGATTATTATGAGTTCATTTGATGTAAGTAGATTTAAAGTTAATAAAGATGTACAAAATATATTAAATTCAGCTTCAAAAGTCATAATACCAAAAAGTAGAAAGCATTTACTTGACTTAGCTACCGGTGGAGGAGAATCGGTTTTTAAAGTTAACTATAATGTTGATGGAGTTGGTTTGGTTGAAGAAGCTACAGTAACTAAATGTAAAAATGGAGTATCAGTTAATTATCTTGAAGAATATATGAGAAGACGTGATCCAGATTGTATGGTTATTGGAGATAATAAAGACACTGATAAAACAACATACAAACAAAGATTTAATGAAGATTTTGATGGTGTAAGAGAAGAAACATATCAATGGCTTAAAAATCAAGAATTAATTGTGATGCCACTTATTTCAGGAGATAATGAGTTTGGTTATGAAACACTTCTTATTTGTCCTGTTAATGCAGCTTTTTTTGCGGCAGGTTTAGCTGATTTACAAGGATTTATACCTGAGGAAGAAATAAGTGAAACATTTCAGCCGAAAGCAATTGTTTATCTAGCCCCACCTTTTAGACATACTCATTATAATGGAAAACAAGTTGTTGTGCATAATAGACTTAGCGATGTCCACGAAGTATTTTCATTTAATCTATATCCAGGCCCAAGTGCTAAAAAAGGTATATATGGTGTTCTTCTAAACATGGGTGAATTAGAGAGCTGGACAACAGTTCATGCATCAACAGTAAAAGTAACAACGCCATATGACAATACTCTAATTGTTATGCATGAAGGAGCAAGTGGTGGCGGTAAAAGTGAAATGATAGAAGAAGTTCATAGAGAAGTGGATGGAAGCATATTATTTGGGGAAAATACAGTGACAAAAGAACGTATTTATCTTGAAATAGCTGATACATGTGATTTGAGCCCTGTAACTGATGATATGGCTATGTGCCATCCAGAGTTACAAAATAATAGAAAATTAGTTGTCAAAGATGCAGAAGCAGGTTGGTTTTTGAGATTTAACCACATTACAGAGTATGGAACTTCTCCACAGCACGAAAAACTTTGTATACATCCAAAAGAACCTTTAATATTTTTTAATATGGATGCTTCTCCAGATTCAACAATATTAATATGGGATCATATTGAAGATGCTCCAGGCAAGCCATGCCCTAATCCAAGAGTAATAATGCCAAGAAATTTCGTTCCAGGTGTTATATCAAAACCAGTTGAGATAGATGTACGTAGTTTTGGAGTTAGAACACCAGCATGTACCAAAGCTAATCCATCTTATGGAATTATTGGATGTTTACATGTATTGCCTCCTGCTTTAGCTTGGATATGGAGATTAGTAGCTCCAAGAGGTCATGCTAATCCTAGTATTACAGATTCAGAAGGTATGACAAGTGAAGGTGTAGGTTCTTATTGGCCATTTGCTACTGGAAAAATGGTTGATCAAGCTAACTTATTGTTAAATCAAATAATTAATACACCAAGTACAAGATATGTGCTTATTCCAAACCAACATATTGGTTCATATGAAGTTGGATTTAATCCACAATGGATAGCAAGAGAATACTTGGCTAGAAAAGGAAGTGCCAAGTTTAAAGAAGAACAAATTGAAGAATCTCGTTGTCCACTTCTTGGTTATACTCTAAGAAGATTAAGAGTTGATGGTCATACTATTCCAAAAGGACTTCTTGAGACAAATCATCAATTAAGTGTTGGCGAAGAAGCATATGATGAAGGTGCTAAAATGTTATCAGATTTCTTTAAACAAGAGCTTGCCAAGTTCAATACTGATGAATTATTACCTCTTGGAAGAGAAATTATCAATATAGCTATGAATGATGGTACAGTTGAAGATTATGTAAAATTAATACCTATGACATAAGGAGAGTATATATGAGTTCCACTAATGATAAGAGTAGTATAAATAGTTCAACTAACCATTATAAACATAAGAAATGGATGTTTGTTATTCTAGGTATGATTATGTTTATGTGTTTAGGAACTGTATACTCATGGAGTGTATTTAAAACGCCCATTGAACAACAGTATGAGATAGATGCAACTTTAAGTGGGTTACCCTATTTAGCATTTTTATTATCATATACAATATCTATGGTTATGACTGGTAAAATAGTAGATAAAATTAATCCTAAAATAATGATTTCAATAGGTGGTTTTTTAGTAGGATTAGGTTGGATTCTATCAGGTGTTGCAGTATCATTTACAATGATTATACTATCCTATGGTGTAATAGCAGGTGCAGGTGTTGGGATTGCATATGGACCCCCAATAAAAGTTATATCAAGTTGGTTTGAAGAAAAACGCGGTATTGCACTAGGATTATTACTTGCAGGGTTTGGTATGTCACCTTTAATAACGGCTCCTATAACAAAAATATTAATTAACAAAATGGACGTAAATACTACTTTTATAGTTGTTGGTACCGTTTTTTTAATAGTAATTCCCTTATTAGGATTATATTTTGAAAAACCAAATAAAATATCAGACGGTAAGAAAAATAAAGTTAAAGATAATAAGATAAAAGATGAAACTATATTTCAAGTGTTAAAAAGCAGGAAATTTCAAGGATTGTGGCTATGTTTTGTAATCGGCACTTCAATTGGTCTTATGATTATAGGTATTTCTAGTCAAATTGGTGAGGAGTTATTTAAAATTGATTCCAATACAACAGCATTTTTATTATCTATATTTGCAATATTTAATGCTTTTGGTCGTCCACTTTTTGGTTGGATTGCAGATAAATATAGTCCATATATAGCTGCTATAATTTCCTTCATTCTTATCTTTGTTGTGGCTTTATTACTGTATATTACAGATGATTATACAATAGGTCTATATATGATAGCACTATCTATATTCTGGATGAATTTAGGTGCTTGGCTTTCAATTGCTCCTACTACAATAGCCATGTATTTTGGTGAAGCAAACTATAGTAGGAATTATGGTGTGTTATTTACTGCGTATGGAATTGGAGCAGTAATAGGAACTCCATTAGCAGGTTTTGTTAGAACTGAAATTGGTAGTTATCAATATATCTTTTTACCTATAATGATTTTAGCGATTATTGGTATGTTGGTAGCATTATTAACATTAAAACCTAATAAAGAATAAAATATAATGATATGACTTTCATGAAAATAAATTGTAATTATCAAGATAATTGAAAATCTTACACTATATATGTTGGGGATTAATTACAATTATGTCTAAAGCCTTATAAAAAATATAGAAAGTGTATCAAAAATATATTGACGTATTCGTAGAATATGTTATAATCTAATATAGTGCTAGTAAATTATTAGACCCCAATAGTTGTGAGGTTAAGCACAAAATTGCAACTGGAGGGAGGTAGGAGTTGGCTATGTCAAACGTTGTTATTAAAGATAACGAAACCCTTGATAGTGCACTCAGAAGATTCAAAAGAAGCTGCGCAAAAGCAGGGATTATGCAAGAGATTCGTAAAAGAGAGCATTTTGAAAAACCTAGTGTTAGACGTAAAAAGAAATCTGAAGCTGCAAGAAAACGTAAATTTAATTAATTAAGTTTTTGAGGATGATTTAATATGTCATTAAAGGTTAAATTATTGCAAGATATGAAGACTGCAATGAAAGAAAAGGATATTTTACGTAAAAACACTGTTCAATTAGTCAGAGCAGCCATTCTTCAAGAAGAAAAAGACAATCAAATTGAATTATCTGATGATGATATTATTAAAGTAATAGCTAGTCAGGTAAAGAAAAGAAGGTCAAGTATTCCTGATTATGAAAAAAGTGGTAGAGCTGATATGGTTGAAGAACTTAATAACGAGATTAAAATATTAATGTCGTATTTACCTGAACAATTAAGTGACGATGAATTAATTTCTATAATTAATGAAGTGATTACTGAAGTTTCTGCTTCGTCAATGAAAGATATGGGTAAAGTTATGTCTGCTATATTGCCAAAAGTTCAAGGAAGAGCAGATAATAAAAAAGTAAGTGAAATTATAAGAAATACCTTGAAATAAAAGCTGTTGATTTATCAACAGCTTTTTTATATTGCCTATATATATTTTGGCAAAATCTTCATTATTAGAATATAATTATATATGAAGAATAATAGATATATATAATTCATAGTTATGTATAGAGGAGGGCAATATGAAACGAAAAAAAGAGAAAAACAATGACAAAAAATTTCATATAGCAGAAATATTAGAGGTTCCAAGAGATGTAGCACTAGGCGAATCAATTATTACCCTTACTGGTAAACGTGAAATGCTCATTGAGAACTATAAAGGTATTGTAGAGTATGATGAAAAACTATTAAAAGTTAAAACGAAAAATGGACTAATAGAATTAGAAGGCAATAATTTCTTAATTACATATCTTACCGATGAAGAAATAAAAATTACAGGTCAAATCAAAAAAATCAATTATTAATAATAAAAATTAAAAAGGAAGAAGGGTGACATTTGCTTCTTGAATTATGGAAATATATTAGAGGCTATGTTATTATAAATGTAAGTGGTTTTTCACCAGAAAGATTTATTAATCTATGTGCTAATAAGGGAATATACATATGGAATGTAACGCGAGTTAATAATGGTTTTAACTTATGTATTAGTGCAAAAGGATTTAAAACTATTCGTCCAATTGTTAAAAAAACAGGATGTAAGGTGAAAATTACCAATAAAATAGGATTACCATTCAGATTTTTCTTGTTTAGAAGAAGGAGAATATTCCTATTTAGTTTTATCATTTGTATGGCAATAGTCTTTTTGTTATCTTTATTTATATGGAAGATTGATATAGAAGGAAATTCTATGTATACTGATGAACAACTTATTAAATTTCTACAGAATAATTCACATTATGTTGGAATGTGGAAAAAAGATTCTAAATGTAATGAACTAGAAAAAATATTATTGAAAAACTTTACTAATATTAATTGGGTTACATGTGAGCTAAAAGGAACAAGATTAATAATATATATAGAAGAAGGTAGAAATAATGTCCAGATAGAAGATATAGATAAGCCGTGTGATATAATATGTGACAAAAAAGGTGTAATAGTATCTATAGTAACAAGAACAGGTTCACCAAAAGTGGTTAAAGGTGATGTTGTAGAAGAAGATGATTTGTTAGTGTCTGGTACACTTGAAATTAAAGAACTAGAAGAAGTTAAAGCTATTGAATTTACCCACTCAGATGCAGATATACTTATAAGAACTGTTTATGAATATAATGATGAATTAGAATATAGATATTTAGACAAGTTATATACTGATAGAAATAAGAAAGATTATACTTTTAATATCTTTGGCAAGAAAATAAATTTATTTAAGCCTAGAATTAAATATAGAAATTATGATAAAATATATACATATGATGAAATTTGTCTTTTTGAAAATTTTTATCTGCCTATTAGTATAGGAACTACTTCTTATGAAGAATATAAAACAATAGAGAGAAATTATACAAATGAAGAAGCATCTAATATTGTTAATGAAAGGATTAATAGATATATAGCTGAATTAGAAGATAGTAATAAGCAAATAATTAACAAAGAAATTGAAATTAAAGAGTTAGAGGATAGAGTAACGGCTAACGGAATAATAGTACTAATTGAAAAAGTTGGTGTTAAAAAATACTTTAACGATAACGAGCGGAGGCATGAATATGAAGAATACTTTAGAGAAGACGATACAGATACCCCATGATATTATAGTAAATGTATTTGGTCAATATGATAATAATGTGAAGCTTATAGAAAGTAAGTTGAACATTAATATTATTAATAGAGATAATGATGTTAAGATAATAGGAGAAAAATCAAACGTTGAAACAGGAGAAAGAGTACTAAAGCAATTAGTAGATTCAGCTAATAAAAACATTGAAATAACTGAGCAAAGTGTAGATTATACAGTGTCATTATGCATTCAGCAGAAAGAAAATGAAATAGATAAGTTACATGATGATTTAATTTGCATAACTCCCTCTGGAAAACATATTAGACCTAAGACATTAGGACAAAAGAAATATATTGACTTAATTAGAAATAAGATGATTGTATTTGGAATAGGTCCTGCAGGAACAGGTAAAACTTATTTGGCAATGGCTAATGCAATTAAAGCTTTTAAAAACAATGAAGTAAATAGAATAATATTAACTCGTCCAGCAATTGAAGCAGGAGAAAAACTTGGATTTTTACCTGGTGATTTACAAAGTAAAGTTGATCCATATTTGAGACCATTATATGATGCACTATATGAAATAATGGGGGCAGATGCATTTGTAAAGAACATGGAAAAAGGACTTATTGAGGTTGCTCCTCTTGCTTATATGAGAGGTAGAACTCTTGATAATTCATTTATTGTTTTAGATGAAGCGCAGAATACAACACCTGCTCAGATGAAGATGTTTTTAACAAGAATAGGATTTGGTTCAAAGGCAGTTATAACAGGAGATATAACACAAAAAGATTTACCAAGTGGGCACAAATCTGGTCTTGAAGTAGCAACAAAAGTTCTAAAGAATATTGATGATATTGGTATAGCTAATTTAACTAATAAAGATGTTGTACGACATCCATTAGTTCAGAAAATAGTAACTGCATATGAAAAATATGAAAATAAAAAGAACAAAAGATGATAGGGGGGATATAAGTGCAGTCATCCAAAAGAAAAAACAAGCTTGAAATTAATATATTATCCGCTATTGTTGGAATAATAACTATTCTAATTACAATAGGAGCTATACTTATAGCTTTATCTACAAGAGAACTGTTTTTTAAAATTAGCGTAACAGGATATGTACTATTATTATTTGTAGTATTATATATATATATTTACTATTATAACAAAGATATACTAAAGTACAAAAATAGATCTTTGCTTTATATGTGTATATATGTTATTTCAATGATTGCGGTAGTTTCCATGTGTAGATTGCCGTATCTAGTAATACCAATACCCATAGCTGGAATGTTAGTTGCAATAATGTTTGATAATCGTTTAGGAATTGTTACTAATATTTCATTAACTATTATAGGATTATTAGTAAGCGGATATGGACTTAGCTTATTTTTATTTTATATTATATCTGGAACTTTTGCATGTATAATAATTTCACAAGCAAAAAAGAGAAATAATATTGTTTTTATTTCAGCATATTTAGTTATACTTAACGTAATATTAGTATTACTTATTAACTTATATCAATTCGGTAATTTATCAAGATTAAATATAATGGATATTTTATATGCAGGTATCAATTCAACTTTTTCAGTTATAATTACAATTGGAAGCTTGCCATTATGGGAAACATTATTTGATGTTGCTACACCATTAAAGCTATTGGAACTAACTAATTCAGATCAGAAGTTAATTCAGAGATTATTATTAGAAGCTCCTGGTACATATCATCATAGCCAAATGGTGTCAAATTTAGCTCAAACGGCTGCTAACGATATTGGTGCCAATGCTTTATTAGCTAAGACAGGAGCTATTTATCATGATATAGGTAAACTAAAAAATCCAATATATTTTACAGAAAATCAGAATGATACTAATCCTCATGATGAACTTGATCCTGTTTCAAGTGCAAAAATTATTATTAATCATGTTACCTATGGAGTTAAACTTGCTACAGAAAACCATTTGCCAAAAGCAGTAAGAAATATAATAAAACAGCATCAAGGAGATACAATCGTTAAATATTTCTATAACAAAGCAATAGAAACTAGTGATGGATTTGAAGTGGATGAAAATGATTTTCGCTATGACGGACCAAAACCCCAGACAAACGAAGCTGCAATAATTATGTTGGCAGACTGTGTAGAAGCATATGTAAGAGCCTTACCAGAGGCTAATAGAACATTAGACAATATAGAAAAATGCATTCGTGAAATAATTAATAATAAATTTAATGAAGGTCAACTTAATGAATGCAACTTAAAAATAAAAGAGTTACCTATTATTGGTAATTCATTTATGAAAGTATATAATGGTCTGTACCATGAAAGAGTTAAGTATCCAGATAATGAAGTTGAATAGATTATATATTAACCATATATAGACTAAATTATAATACATATAGAGAGTTAATTAGGAGGAAAAAAGTTGTCAGTTGTAATAAATAATAACTTAGAAGAATTCAATAAAAAGCATGAACATATAATTAATGAAGTTATAGCAGTTTCATTAGAAACAGAAGAGTGTCCTTATGAGGTAGAAGTAAGTGTTACTATAACAGATAATGAAGAAATAAGAAAAATTAACAATGAATTTAGAAATCTGGACAAGCCAACTGATGTGTTATCCTTTCCGTTAATTGATTATTATAAACCTGGCGATTTTTCTGTTGTTGAAGAAGATGATGATGAATTATTTGACCTAGATACAGGTGAGTTAATGTTAGGAGATATTATAATATCTATGGAAAAAGCAGAAGATCAAGCTAAAGAATATGGTCATTCTATAGAAAGAGAAATAGGATTCTTAACGGCTCATAGTATGTTACACTTAATGGGTTATGACCATATGGAAGTTGATGAAGAAAAATTAATGAAACAAAAGCAAGAACAAATATTGAGCAAAGTAGGTCTTGTAAGATGAAAAATAGGCATTTAATAGATAGTTTTAAATGTGCTTTTAGAGGAGTTATACAAACTTTTAAATCAGAAAGAAATTTTAAGATTCATATACTTGCTACTATAATTGTTATGATATTAGCATGGTATATGGAGATTAATTCAACTGAATATATAACACTTGTCATTACTATTAGTATTGTATTAATCAGTGAATTGTTTAATACAGCTATAGAATATACAGTTGATTTAGTATGTGGCAATAACTATAGTGAATTAGGAAAATACGCTAAAGACATTGCAGCTGGTGCAACTTTAGTAGCGGCACTGGGAGCAGTAGTTGTTGGATGTATTATATTCTTACCAAAAATAACAGATATATTTTAAAACACGTAATAATACGGTAACATAAATGACTGGGCTAAAGAAGGGATTAGATAAGATGAACAATAAGATAAAAGCAATAGCTATAATAACTATTTTGATAACAACTATAATAACTGGTTGTAGTAAAGATAAGATAACACCTACTAATACAGATATCAGTATAGACTCTAATACAAATGAGCATACTACTGATATAGATAATAAAGAAGAAGATAATGCTAACGCAGATAAAGAAGAGATAAATGAAGAAGATGATGAAAAAACACCTCCCACTGAACCAGTAGAAGAGGAAGTAGTAGAAGAAGAAAATCATGATAACGAAGCTATTAATAATCTTACTGGTTTATGGATTAGTAAAGAAGCAGCAGAAAGAAGACCTGTAGGTGTAATGATTAATAATCTCAAAAAAGCAATACCACAGAGTGGAATTGTTCAAGCTGATATTATATATGAGACTTTAGTTGAAGGTGGCATTACAAGGCTGTTTGCAATTTTTAGAGATTTTGATGCAGAAAAAATAGGGCCTGTTAGAAGCGCTCGTCACTACTATTTAGATTTTGCATTTGATCATGATTCTATCTATAGTCATTATGGACGAAGCGTGTATGCAAAGGAGAAATTTAGAACTTGGAATTCACCTAATTTAGAAGGTTTATTGACTAACTATGAAACTATAATGACATTTCAAGACTCTACTAGAAGACGTCCTCATAGCACATACACTAGTTTTGATAGGCTAATAAAGGCATGGAAATTTGTTGGTTATAGAGAGACACCAAAAGAAGGTTTTGAATCAAAACTTAAATTTGCTGATGAAGAAGTTAACTTAGATACAGAGCTTGAAGCTACATTAGTTAAATTACCATACTCCGATGCATATAAACAATTAAACGCATATCTTGAATATAATGATGAAGATAAACAATACTATAGATTTCAGTATGGAAGCAAACATATAGATAGAGAAACAGGAGAGCAATTAAAGTTCAATAATATCATTATTCAGTTTACAAGCATATGGAATATAAAAGGTGATCCAAATGGTTGTTTGGATATGTCACTTGTATCTTCTGGTAACGGGTATTATATCACTAATGGAAAAGCTGAGAAAATTACATGGAAAAAAACATCACACTATAAACCAACATTGTATTATAATGAGAATGGTGAAGAGATAAAACTAAACAAAGGAAAGACTTTTATATCTGTTTTCCCAAAACATAGAAAGAGTAAAATAACTTTTGAGTAAATACATAATGTAAATTTAATTAAGTAATATAGTTATTAATAAGGAGGAACATATAGTATGAAGTATAGTGATTTAGTTAAAGAAGCAATGAAGGCTAAAGAACTTGCTTATGTACCTTACTCTCATTTTCAAGTAGGTGCAGCAGTTCTAACAAAAGCTGGTAAAGTATATAGAGGATGTAATATTGAAAATGCTTCATATGGTGCAACTAACTGTGCCGAAAGAACGGCTTTATATAAAGCTGTTTCAGAAGGTGATAGAGATTTTGAAGCTATTGCAATAGTAAGTTCTTCTAATGATTTCACGCCACCTTGTGGTATATGCAGACAGGTACTTGCTGAACTTATGCCTAATGGAATAATTATTCTAGCTAATGATAAAGGTGAAACAAGAGAGTATTCTCTTGATGATTTACTTCCTGTGAGATTTGAATTATAGTACATTTTATATAAGATAATATAAAAGCTATAGTATTTTGCAATTATAAAGCTAATGCTATAGCTTTGTATATATGTAATATTAATTTGAAAAATGTAAAAATATAGTATAAAATATAGGAAGTGATTCTGAGAATTATGTTAAACTACTTAATACATATATTATTTTTGAGGTGTAATAATGGAGAATAAGATTCAAAAGAAAAAACGTGGTAGTAATTTAGCTGTACAAGGAGCAATACTTGCAACAGCAGGTATAATAGTTAAGTTAATAGGGGTTGCTTATAGAATACCATTAATTAATACAATTGGAGAAGAAGGAATTGGGTGTTATAGCAAGGCTTTTGTAATATATGCATTTGCTCTTATGATTTCTTCCTATGGATTACCTACAGCTGTATCTAAATTAGTCTCTGCAAGAATAGCAGAAAAAAAGTATAAAGAAGCTCATAAAGTATTTCTTACGGCATTAAGTATTGCATTTATTATTGGAATTATATCTGCTGGAATTATGTTTTTCTTTTCAAAAGGATTGGCGAATCTAATATATAGTGAGAATTCAGAATATGCCATTAAAGCATTATCACCAACTTTGTTTATATTTTCCATAATGGCTGTTTTTAGAGGGTATTTTCAAGGCATGAATACTATGATCCCAACAGCCTTATCACAAATAGTAGAGCAGGTGTTTAACGCAATATTTAGTATTGTTATGGCATCTATATTAGTTGTGCAGGGATATGAATATGGTGCAGCAGGAGGAACTCTCGGAACTGGAATTGGTGCACTGGCTGGATTAATTACATTAATAGGAATATATTTAATGTCTCGTAAATTAATTAAAAATAGAGTGAAAAAGGATATACATTATAATAAAGATATTACATCACTGTCTTTGGGAAAAGTTATTATATTAACATCTGTACCAATTATTATGGGAAGTGCAGTATTTCACTTTACCAACTTTGTTGATATGTTTATGTTTAGTGATGCTATGCGTTTTCATGGATATACTCAAGATGTTTCTGATGCTATGTATGGGATGCTAGATGGTAAATATAAGACTATTGTAACTCTACCAATTTCAATAGCTTCAGCTTTAGCTGCCGCCTCAATACCAAGTATAACTACATCAATAGTACAAAATGATCGAAAACAGATTAAGAGGAAAATTAATATTGCAATTAGATTTACTATGCTAATAGCTATACCATCTGGAGTTGGAATATTTGTTTTGTCAAGACCTATTATTTTAATGCTTTTTGGAAGTAGTAATATACAGTTACTATCAAATATGCTAAAAGTTGGTTCGTTATCAGTAATATTTTTTGCACTATCAACTATATCTATAGGAATCTTACAAGGTATGGATAAGCTTAGAATCCCAGTAATTAGTGCAGCAAAATCGTTGTTTATTAAAGTTTTATTTAATATATTATTATTATATATATTTGATACTAATCTATATGGAGCAGTAATTACAAATATAATATTTGCATTTGCATCATCATCTTTTAATTTAAGAGCTATTAAAAAATATGCACATATCAAATTTGATATAAAGAAGACGTATATAATTCCTTTATTATCTGCTACCATTATGGGCGGTATATGCTATCTAACATATTATATATTTAACTTAATTACAAAAAGTAATATTATAGCTACTTTTGTTTCAATTATAGCTGCAGTTATTGTATATATTATTGTATTGATACAACTTAAAGGTATTGATAAAGATGAATTATTATCAATGCCAAAAGGAAATAAAATAGTAAGTCTTTTAACTAAGTTGAAATTATTGTAAAAAAATATTTTACATTTATGTATAAAATAACCTTCTAATGTAAATACTTTTACCAAAAATACTCTAAGGAGTGATTTTGGTGAGAAGAAGAAGAAGGAAAACTGCATTATACTTATCAACTTTATGTATTGTTTGTGTTTGCTGTATTGGAATCTATAAGATATATGATGATTTTGTAAAAAATGATACGGTAATTAAAAATAATAAAGAAGTTGATAATAATTATGAAGACAATGAAAAAGTAATAAATGAAGATAGTGAGGATAACGTATTTAACAATGCTGAGTTATCTAATATTGAACCAATTGCAAGTAGTAATAATAGCGAAGATATTGTATCAGTAGATACTATAGATGAACCAAAAATATTGTCTTCAACAAGAATTGAATATCAAAACTACTATACACTAGATGATAAACTTGAAGTACAGAATGATGTGGAACCGCCATATTATATGTTGAATTTGACTAGAGAACAAGTTGAAGAATTTTATCCTGATCAACAACTAATGGCATTTTCCAGTGATAAAGTAATACTTAGAAAGATAATCGAAGATTATTCTCCTAACTATAAGATAATTAAATCTTATAAAGGTAGTGTTTGTTTATTTCATGATTATACGAAAAAAGACAATGCTAATTTAGATGAATATTTAATCGAAACTACAAAAATACCTGTAGATGAATTGGTTCAAGAAGAACAAGAAAAATTGTATGATGGAATAGTTGTACATGGTGATCAAGTACAAGATATACTTGATCGAATTGGAGAAGTATATTATCTTAATAAAAGCGGAAATTATATACTTAGAGAGTATAGAGGTATGCTAGGAATATTTTATGATTATAGGCAAGTACAAGATTATAAAGAAGAATTAGAAAAGGATATGCTAGATGAATTTCTAACTAAGTATTTAAGACGAGTTATTGAAACTCCTGTTATTGGACTTGAAGAGGAGTTAAAAGATAAGTTAAAAGAAGGTATTGTTGTTAATGGAGAAGAAGATCTAATAAGACTATTAGAAAATTATACGAGTTAATAATGACAAAAGACCAGTTGAGATATATTGGTCTTTTTTTAGTACAAAGATAGATGATTGTGATATAATGTTACGGATAGTGTTATTATTTAATGAAATAAGAAAGTTAATAACATAATTTATCATTTGAAAGGAATGGATGGGATGGCTGATTATATTACTGAACTAAGAAAATTGGTAGGTAATAAACCATTGACATTGAGTACATCGGGAGCAATAATATTAGATAAAGATAATAAAGTTCTATTACATCATAGATCTGATAACGATTTATGGGGGGTGCCTGGAGGGATTATTGAATTAGGAGAAAGTGTTGAGGATGCAGCAAAAAGAGAAGTATATGAAGAAACAGGACTTATTGCACATAATCTGAATTTATTCAATATATATTCTGGAGAGAATCAACACTACATATATCCCAATGGTGATGAAGTTTATTATGTTAGCGTAGTATATTATACTAAAGATTATACAGGAGAGATACAAGTTGATGGAATTGAGTCAAAAGATGTTAAGTTTTTTGATGTGAATAACTTACCACAATTAAGTCCGCCGATAATATGTATACTCGAAGAGTTAAAAAATAAGATAAATAATAACTTATTATAATACAGATTCTAAATTATTATATATATTAACAAATATATAAATAAATCAACAAAAAACATTGGTGTAATATGTATAATATGTTATAATGAATTATTGAAAGAGTTTATAAAAAATATAACTTACGTAAAAGGCTGCCATAAGTTGATAAGTTTATTAAACGGTTATAAAAAAATTATTATTAATGTATGCAATTTAGTAATATAAACAGATAGGGGAGATATAATGCAAATTCAAAATAATTATCATTCTATTAATAACATCCAAAATAATTTATTTAAGAATGCACATATTGTTAATACAAATTCTAATCAAAATGATAATAACCATAGTAGTGCTACTTTGGAATTATCTCAACATTCAATGGATAAATATTTTGAGAAAGGTATATTTGGTAACAATCGTTCAAAGGATTTTATATTAAATGTATCTGCTGATAATACATATAGTTCTGATTTAGTTAAGGAATATGGACAGAAATATGCTGAAGTATATGAAAAAATTATGGCAAATGTAGATGACAATAAAAAAGGCGAGTATATAGAAAAACTAGATGCTGCTTTTGAAGAAGCTATATCAAAAGAAAGTCAAGATATGTTAAGCAAGATTAATAAATTATCAGATAGCAATAATAAAGAATTGGCATTTGATAAAGATGCTTTTAATAAACTTTTTAAAGATGTAGCTCATGCTGTAAAAGACTATTATGTAGATAATGCAAGGGAACCTATTAGTAATTATATTGATACTAAAGTAGGTTTTAGTAATAGATCAGACTTTAAAACTTATAATGCATTTAGTACTGTTATGGATATTGTAGATATTACAGATGATTTAATGAACAAAATGAATACCCAAAAATATATGCTAACAAAGTATTCACCAGATGAAATCATTAATTCAAAAGATATATATAAGAGTATTATGTCTCGCTCAGAAGTTGCTAGTAATGCCATGGAAAAACTAGGCAAACTATATGATAGCATTTCAGAGGATGAGTTAGGTGACACAATAAAAAATGGATTGATGAAAGCACTTAAACAAAAAGAACATAAGTTGAATGATATGAATGGTAAGATGCAACGTTATACAGAATATCTTGAGGAATACAAAAAAATACAAGAAAAAATCCAGAAAGCCACTGCTAAAAGAGATAAACTAAGTGTAAAATTAGATAAAGCCAATGAAGCCAAAAATCAAGATTTAATTAAAATGTATCTTAAGAGTGTTGCTACACAAGATAATGAAATTGCTAATCTAAAAGCAAAATCAGCTGAAATTGAAGCAAAAATGGCAGGGTTATTAAAAGATATAAATGATATGGATGTTTCAGAATAAGTCAATTAGCAAAACCCTTTTTGGAAAACTAAACAAAAAGGGTTTTGCTGAATAAAGTTTTTATAAAAAATATATTATTTTTTTGTGGTTTTGATAGGTTGCCAACTTTTTATAGCCTTAGACCAAATATTATTATCTATTGGCCACTTAGTATTATTGTTTTTCTTAGCTATTTTCCATACATGTTGAAAGAAAAATGAAATTTGGTCTCTTGCAAGAGTTAGTTGTGGAATAATAATATTACACCAATCTTCTGCATTCTTATATAAAGCTGACTTTTTGATTTCACTAACAAGAGTATTTATATTATATTCAACTCTATGTTCATAAACAGATACTTCATCTAATTCTATATCTAAGATTGTATAGGGTGCTGTAGTAGTTAAATCTAGAGGTAATCCACATGATCCAGCATTTATCAAAGTTTTTCCATTAATATTAACATACCACTGTAAATGAGTATGTCCAAATATTATGATTTCTGAGTCAATAGCGTCTAATTCTTTAAGGAATTTTTCATCGTTTAGAAGTAAATCTTTAATATATTCTAAAAACTCATTATGGGTGAGATGCTTTTCATCTATTAATTGCGCATACTTGGAACTACTTAATATATCTAAACTCGTTTCTTTGAATAAATCTGTAATACTATGTAGTAGTAATGCTTTTTTGCCATTATTACAGTTTATTTCTTTTCTAGTAGGTAATTGCATTAGATAATCTAAATTATCTTTTCTTAATTCGTTATAACTCCAATATATTGCATTAAATTGATTATGAACCCAGTCATCTTGACTAGTATTATGCAAATCTATTAAATATCCTTCTTTATTTCCTGATATAACATGATTATTATGTATGTTTTTTATTGTATCTACAACTTCATTAGGATATGGAAAATCTCCAAAATAATCTCCTACAAAAATATAACCGTCTATATTCTGCGTTGTTGTATGGTTTAAAACAGATTGTAATGCATTAATATTGCCATGCACATCTGATACTATAGCATATCTCATATATTTCTCCTTATATTTATTGTGTGATGTTTGTGACTTTATTATTTTACACATAAATAAGATAATTTGCAAATCTAATGCTATCGCTATATCAGAATAACACAATGATATATAATTAGATAAAACTCATTTCATCTTTAAACTATTTTTGTCAACTATAATTACCAACCTACAGTTGAAATTATTCCATTATCTTCAAGAAAAAAGAAGTATTTTTTTAACGCAGAAATACTATTATTAATTGTATTAGCTTTTAGCACTTTATTAATTTTGTTGAGAAATAGATGATTGTATAATATACTGTACTTATAAATATTTTTATGGTGACTTTATTAGGGGGAGAGGTTAAGATGAATTTGTTAGAAAAAGATATTGAAGATATAATATATAATTCACCATGGTTACTAGATGAACGTTATGTTATTCCTAAGATTAAAGGAAGTAGAAATGAATCTGGTAGGCAAATTAATATTGGTAGAAATGGGTTGAATAGATACATTGATTTATTGTTTAAGGACACCAGGGATAATAGACCTGTTATTGTAGAACTCAAGAAGGAGAGTCTAACAAGAGAAAACATTGCTCAAATACTTGAATATAGAGCATTGGTTGTTTCGATGGAAGAAGAAAATAAAATTGAATGGCAAAGCGAATTTGAACAGAATTATTATTGTCCTAAATTAATACTTATTGGAACAACAGCTTCAGAAGAAGTAAAAATATGCGCTAATTTGGCAGGAGTTGAAATAAGAACTTTAGGTGGAATAGAAGATTTACAAGTCAATTTTAGTGATATTAATGATATAAATGATAAATTGAATAATTGGAATGGATTTTTAAATACTGGAAATAGGACTATTGAAGATAGAGATGAATGGATAAAGCAAATATATGATTGGATAAAAAATGCAGTAGATGAATATGGAAATGGAGAGGTAACTACAATTAAGAAGTTATATACAACTTCTTCAAGGAATGCATGGATTACAGATAGAGTATTTCCATTTATAAATATGACACTTTACTATAAAGACAGGTATTTATGTGGAGTATATGAATACTATGATGAAGAATTAAGTTTTTCTGACGAGTATATTTATTTTGATTTTCTAGTCCAAAGCATTTACTATAATGAGTATGAGAATGAAGAAGTACTAGAAGAAATGGAGAATAAGGCAAATGTATTATTGGTTAATAAGGGATACGAGATTTTAAATTTTGATGATGGAATGGCAGCGGTAAAAATATCACGAAGTATTCTGAATGACTATAATGAATTTAAGGATGTTTTTATTCCATTAATTGAAGATTCTGTTTGTATAAATGATGAGGTAATTAAAATATTTGGAGATATTCAAGAATAGAGTTTGATATAGAGGAGTGTAATAGTTAATAAATAAGTAGAATCAGTTTTGTAAATTTTCCAGTTGCATTATTTTAAAGATTTTAATTTCAGTACAAAAAAATCAATCCTCAAAGCCTTTGATATAACACGGTTTTAAAGATTGATTTTAAATTAAAATTTAACTTATTTAAACGTTAAATCTAAACAACACAACATCCCCATCTTGAACTACATACTCTTTTCCTTCAACGCCAACTAATCCTTTTTCTTTAGCTTGAGTATAGCTACCTGATTCAATTAAATCTTCGTATTTAACTACTTCAGCTCTAATAAATCCTTTTTCAAAATCAGTATGGATTTTACCAGCGGCTTGAGGTGCTTTTGTTCCTTTAGTTATAGTCCATGCTCTTGTTTCCTTTGGACCAGCAGTAAGATAACTAATAAGACCAAGTAAACTATAACTTGCACTTATTAATTTTTCAAGACCAGCATCTTTGATGCCTAAATCTTCAAGGAACATAGCTCTTTCTTCTTCGTCTAGCTCTGAAATCTCTTCTTCAATCTTAGCACATATTACAAATGCTTCTGAACCTTCTTTTTTTGCAAAATCTCTTACAGATTGTACATAATCGTTACTAGCTCCGTCATCTGCAAGATCATCTTCTGTAACATTAGTAGCATATATTACAGGCTTATATGTAAGAAGATCAAGAGATTCTACGAATTTAATTTCTTCTTCTGAACTAAATTCTACATTTCTTGCTGATTTCTCTTCTTCCAGATTAGCTTTTAAGTTTTTTAGTATTTCTATTTCTTTAGCTAGAGATTTATCCCCTTTGAGAGCTTTTGTTGATTTTGCTATTCTTCTTTCTAATATTTCAATATCAGAGAAAATCAACTCAAGATTAATAGTCTCAATATCTCTAAGTGGGTCAACAGATCCATCTACATGGACTACATTAGTATCGTCAAAGCATCTTACTACATGAACAATAGCATCTACTTCTCTAATATTTGACAAGAATTTATTGCCAAGACCTTCGCCTTTGCTTGCTCCTTTAACTAACCCTGCTATATCAACAAATTCAATAGCAGCAGGTAAGATTTTTTCTGAATCATATAATTTTGCTAATTCATCAAGTCTGTTATCAGGAACTGTTACTATACCCACATTTGGATCAATGGTACAAAAAGGGTAATTAGCAGATTCTGCTCCAGCCTTAGTTAATGAATTAAATAATGTACTTTTGCCTACATTTGGTAAGCCTACTATTCCTAATTTCATTAATCCTCTTCCTTCCTTAATATATATATAGTTTTGTTTTAATTATAAAATTAAAATATCTTTAAAGCTAAACACTTCTGTTATTATAATTTTTATTGGACACTATTGTCAATACAAAATAATTATTAATCTATAACCAAAAAATACTAAACTGTATTTTTATCTAACATCAATATATAATAACAATATAAAAACCTAGGTAATCATACCTAGGTTTAGTTAGCTATTTTCTTTTAAGTGCCATTCCTAATAAACATCCTTGTAAGAAACAAAATATTGCAACAACTAAAGTTGTTTTTTTGATATCGAATTCTATTAAACTTTTTTCTTCAGATTGTTGTTTTACGTTTTTTTCTCCTACACGATGGTGTGGTCTTCTATGAGTACCATTATTCATGAATAAATCCTCCTTATGTCAATACTAACATATTTGTTATATATTTTTATATTAGTATAACACATTAGGATTATAATAATCAATTAGTAAGTTGGATAAAAATGGTTAGAAATTAAATAACCTTATAAAAATGGCAAGATATGCACATTGTATACCATCCTGTCTATCCTTGTCACAATAAAAAATGTTATGATAAATGTAGACGAAATGTTTGCAATTTGCAAGATTATGCTATATTATATTGATAATATGATTATTTGGAGGAATGAATAATGAAAGTAGCACCAGACATAATATTTCCAAATCTAGGCATAGAAATTAGTAACATTAATCCGGTGGCATTTAGCATCTTTGGTTTAGAAGTTTATTGGTACGGATTGATTATTGGATTTGGTATACTTGCAGGTTTGTTTATTGCTATGAACTTAGCAAAGAGAAATGGTATTGATGAAAACCTATACCCTGACTTTCTGATATATGCATTAATAGTATCGGTAGCGTTTGCAAGAATCTATTATGTAATATTCTCATGGGATAGTTACAAAGATAATTTATTAAAGATTTTTGCGTTCAGAGAAGGTGGACTTGCCATTTATGGAGCAATTATTGGAGCAGTAATTACGCTAATCATATTTTCAAAATGTAGAAATGTGGACTTCTGGAATTTTGCAGATACAGCAGCACCAGGACTCATTCTTGGACAAAGCATTGGTAGATGGGGAAATTTCGTGAACATGGAAGCTTTTGGAGGATATACTGAAAATCCATTGGCTATGATGTTGAAGAAGACAGATGCTAAGTATATTCCTGTTCAATTAATGGATAAGATTAAGACAGTAGGTGGTATAGAGTACATACAAGTTCATCCTACATTTTTATATGAATCATTATGGAATCTTGCTGTTTTAATTATTTTGTTAGTATATTTCAAAAAGAGAAAATTCAAAGGCGAAATTTTTGCTTTATATTTACTAGGCTATGGTTTGGGTAGAGTATGGATTGAAGGTCTTAGAACAGATCAATTATTAATTGGAAGTTCAACTGTCCCAGTATCACAATTACTTGCAGGAATACTTATTATTGTATCATTAATTTTTATTTGGTATAAAAGAAAGAAACAAGAGAATTATATTAATTAATATGAATCTAGTAAATAGTGCAATAAATTATAGAAAGAAAGTTTAGCTAAGGGGTAATGAGAAATGCAAAGTTACAATATTGAACAGCTAAGAAAAGAACTAGATGAATTAATTGCATGTAAGGCAGATGAAGAAGAAATCTACAGAATAAGTGTAGAGCTTGATAAACTAATAGAGAGATATTATGGTTTAACTGAAGAAGAACGAACGTTGGTTTGAAACGTATAACTTTTTAGTGATTTTAGGTACAATATACAGAAAAATAGAAACAAATTATATAAAATAACAGATTATCGAGTATAATCTGTTATTTTTTTTGTTAAAACACTTGAAAATAATTTTCATATATACTATTATAATAATATAAGTGGTAGATTGTGGTGGAAAGTGGTAATAAGTGGTATGATATTACTATAGCCACCCAAGAATTGCAGGTGTTATTATGTTTATTGGAGAGTATAGACATTCAATTGATAATAAAGGAAGAATAATTGTGCCTGCAAAATTCAGGTCTTTACTTGGTGAAAGTTTTTATCTAACTAAAGGATTTGATCAATGTTTATTTATATATACTGAGGATCAGTGGAATAAATTTATAGATAAGTTGGATAATAACTCTATGAAGAAAAAAGATGCTAGAAGGATACAAAGATTTTTTATAGCATCAGCTAATGAATGTACATTGGACAAACAGGGAAGAATATTAATTCCATCTCCTCTTAGAGACTATTCCATGTTAGAAAAAGAAGTTGTGTTTATAGGAGTATCAAACAGAGTAGAAATATGGTCTAAGAAAAAATGGGATGATTACAATATGAAAGAAGATATTGATATAAGTGATTTGGCAGAAGAAATGGAAGAATTAGACATATAATATAACTGGGTTGATAAGAAAAGAGGAAGAATAATGACATTTGAGCATAAATCAGTACTATTAGATGAATGTATTGAAGGACTTAACATTAAACCAGAGGGGACTTACATTGACGGCACTCTTGGAGGAGCAGGTCATTCTTATGAAATATGTAAGAAATTAAATAACAAAGGAATTCTTATCGGAATTGATCAAGATGAAAATGCAATAAATGCAAGCAAAAAAAGACTACAAGAGTTTCAAAAAATAACTAGAATACATAGAGCTAATTTTTCTCAATTTGAAAGTGTATTACAGAAAGAAAATATTGAGAAAGTAGATGGTATTTTACTTGATTTAGGGGTATCTTCTCATCAATTAGATGAAGCAGAGAGAGGTTTTTCTTATATGAAAGATGCACCTCTTGATATGCGTATGGATAGACGACAAGAGTTAACTGCTGCAGACATAGTTAATGAATACAGTGATGAAGAACTATATAGAATAATTAGAACTTATGGTGAAGAAAAATGGGCATCAAGAATAGTTAATAATATTGTTGCTATAAGAAAAGACAAACCAATTACAACTACTTTAGAACTTGTAGATGTCATTAGAAAATCAATACCTATGAAAGCAATGAAAAAAGGTGGACATCCTGCAAAGAGAACATTCCAAGCTATTAGAATTGAGTTGAATGAAGAGCTAAATGTATTGAAAGATACATTAAATGATATGATTAATAGGTTAAATAATGGGGGAAGACTTTGTATAATAACATTCCATTCTCTGGAAGATAGAATAGTTAAGAAAATATACAGAGATAATCAAAATCCATGTACTTGCCCTAGCGATTTTCCTATATGCGTATGCAATAAAAAATCAACAGGCAGAATAATTACAAGAAAGCCAATAGTAGCCACTCAACTAGAACTTGACAATAATAGTCGCTCCAAAAGTGCTAAGCTTAGGGTGTTTGAGAAAGTAGAGGGGGATGTAAATGGGGAAAAACTATTATAAAAAGGATGATATTTATGTAGTTGGTAGTAATGCAGCAAGATTAGAACGGTATTATGAGACAGATACTAATCATATTAATGAAGATAATACAGCTGTTAACAGAAGACCTGTTTCTAAAAGGAGAGTAAAACGTTACAAATACAAAATGAAATTTGCACTTATTCTAGGTGTAACTATGACAGTTTGTTTAGTAATGATAAAAACACAATTCACTGTAAAAGATAAAAGCGATAGAATTCTTAGTCTTGAAAATAAACTTCGTGCATTAAAAACTCAGAATAGATTATTAAAAGATAGTATTAATGATAATATGAGTCTAGAACAAGTATATGAGATTGCAACTACAAAACTTGGTATGGTATCACCTAACAAAGATCAAGTTAATAAATTTAATATTGAAGAAAAAAGCTATACACAGCAGTATTCTGATATTACGCAACCAATAAAACAAGATAATAATGATGTTAATGGTATTTTTGGTTTCATTTTATCAAAGGGAAGGTGACTTCATTGAATCAAAAGACATATTTTACATACGCAATGAAAAGGAATTTGTTTTTCCTTTTCTTTATTTTTATTATATCAATTGTTTTACTAGGTGGAAGAATATATTTTATTGTTAATGCAAAAGGATCTAATTACAAAATTAAAGTTCTTACACAGCAAGTAAATAATAATGTTAGATATAATAATTTAATAAAACCCAAGAGAGGAACTATCTTTGATAGAAATGGCAGTATATTAGCAGAAAGTATAAAAGTATATAATCTTATATTCGACCCTGGAGTACTATCAACATGTGACGAAAAAGAAATCCAGAAAACAATTAATTTTTTACATAAAAATTATGGGCATAACAAAGATGAATTAAATAATCTGATTAAGAATAAGGCATATAGTAATTATGAATTGTTAGCCACTAATCTAGAGTATAGCGAGATAGAAAGAGATTTCAAAGATATTAAAAACAGAGAGTACAAAGGTTTACATATTACAGAAGAATATAAGAGAATATATCCTAATGATAATATGTTAAGTGACGCTCTAGGATTTGTCAACAAAAATAACCAAGGAAGTTGGGGCGTAGAAGAAACTTATGAAAAATATCTAAAAGGAGAAGAAGGTCGAGAATTTGGAGTTATTAACGATGGTAATTATATAGAGAATAAATATATAGATGCTGTTAATGGGAATGATGTAATTCTTACTATTGATCAAACTATACAATACTATGTAGAACAAGCAATTAAAGAAAATCTTGATACTAATCCGAAAAATGTTTATGTTGTAGCAACTAATCCACAAAATGGAGAAGTTCTAGCTATGGCAAGTTATCCAAGTTATAATCTAAATAAGCCTTATGACTTATCTGCATTTTTTACAGAAGAACAGTTAGGGGAAATGACTTTAGAAGATAAATCTAATTTTCTTTATACATTATGGCGTAATTTTATTATTAGTGATACTTACGAACCAGGTTCTACATATAAGCCTTTTGTCCTTGCTGCCGCATTAGAAGAATTAAAAGTTAACTTAGCTGATAAATATTATTGTAACGGTAGTAAAGTTTTATATAAGAATACTATAACATGTTGGGAAGCTTCTGGACATGGTGATCAAACTTTAATTGAAGCACTAGAAAACTCATGCAATGTTGCTTTTATGGATATTGGGGAAAAAATGGGTAAAGAAACATATTATAAGTATCAACAATTATTCGGATTTGGTACTAAAACCAATATAGATTTAATAGGAGAAGGGGAATCTACATTACATGAACTTAATGCTATAGGACCTGTAGAACTTGCAACAAGTTCATTTGGTCAATCGTTTAACATAAGTCCCATACAATTAGTAACTTCATTTGCAGCATTAATTAATGGTGGATATACTTATGAGCCACATATAATGAAAAAAATAGTAAATCATAGTGGGAATATAGTAGAAGTAAATAACTCAAAACAAATCAAACAAGTAATATCAAGAAAAACTGCTGATATTACAAAAGAAGCAATGCAATCTGTAGTTGACAACGGTACAGCAAAAGGTGTCAAAATAGCTGGATACGATATAGGTGGTAAAACAGGAACAGCTGAGAAATTACCAAGATCTGCAGAGAAATACATGGTATCATTTGTTGGTTTTGCACCTGTAGATAATCCTCAGATTTTAATGTTAGTGATTGTAGATGAACCAGATGTTAAAAAACCAAGAAGTATATATGCACAGAGAATATTTAAAAGTGTTATGGAAAAAGCACTTCCATATATAAATATATATCCAACAACTGATAATGATGACAATGATAGCGTAACCAAAGAGTAATTTATGTATATTAATCTATATAAATTATTAAGTTTCCTTAAATAAAGCATATCATAAGTAAATAATCATACAATTAAATAAAGTTAATAATTATGGTGAAAATAATGTTAAGAACGAGAACACATAATAGAAAACGAACATTTTTTATATGTTCAGTTTTTGTTGTATTATTAATTATACTTTGCTTTCGAGTTGGTTATATTATGATTATAAACGCTGATTTTTTACAAGAAAAGGCACAAGAGCTTCATAATAGAGAGAGAGTTATTAAAGCAGAACGTGGAAATATAGTCGATAGAAACGGTACTCCTCTAGCTGTTAATAAGTCAGTTACTTGTGTATCTGTTATTCATAATCAAATAACAGATAAAGAGGAAGTAATTAATGTATTGTCAGAGAAACTAGAACTAGATTATGAATATGTAAAAAAGAAAGTAAATAATAGAGTAGCACTAGAGCGAATTAAGACTAATGTTGACAAGGAAATAGCAGACGAGATACGAGAGTATGATTTAGATGGTGTTGTTATAGACGAAGATTATAAAAGAATTTATCCATATTCAACATTAGCATCTCATATAATTGGTTTCGTTGGAAAAGATAATCAAGGTATTATAGGACTAGAAGTGAAATATGATAAGTACCTAAAAGGTGAATTAGGGATGATTCTTACTACAACTAATGCAAAAGGTATAGAAATAGAAAATATTGCAGAAAGTAGAAAAGAGCCTGTACCAGGATATCATCTGGCAACTAGTGTTGACATGAATATTCAAAAGTATGCTGAACAAGCCCTTGAAAAAGTTCTTATTCTAAAAAAGGCAAATAGAGGGTCTATTATTGTAATGAATCCACAAAATGGTGAAATATATGCAATGGCTAATAAACCAGATTTTGACTTAAATGACCCATTTAATCTGGGAGACTTAGAAGTAGAGTCTAGTGAAGAAAAACAAAAAATGCTCAATCAAATATGGAGAAATTATTGTATTAATGATACATATGAACCAGGATCAACCTTTAAAGTAGTGACAGCAGCAGCAGGACTAGAAGAAAAAGTTGTTAAGCTTGATGATACTTTTTTTTGCCCTGGTTATAGTATTGTAGCGGATAGAAGAATTAGATGTCATAAGGCAGGTGGTCATGGATCAGAAGATTTTGTAAAAGGTGTACAGAATTCATGTAACCCTGTTTTTATGGAAGTAGGGGCAAGATTAGGAGTCGACAACTTTTTAAAGTATTTTAAGCAATTTGGGCTGTTAACTAAAACAGGGGTAGACCTTCCAGGAGAAGCAGTTAGTATAATGCATAAGAAAAATAAAATAGGGCCAGTTGAACTTGCAACATTATCATTTGGTCAGACTTTTCAAATTACTCCTTTACAGCTTGTAAGAGCTGGTGCAGCGGTAGTCAATGGAGGAAGACTTGTTACTCCTCATTTTGGAGTACAGATAATGGATGAAGACGGTGAAGTAATTAAACAAATAGAATATGATAATTCAAAAAGAGCTATAAGTGAAGAGACATCTGATACTATGAGAACTATTTTAGAAAGTGTTGTATCAGAAGGTACTGGAAGAAGATGTTATGTTCCAGGATACAAGGTTGGTGGTAAAACGGCTACTTCTGAAAAGCTTCCTAGAAGTAGTAATAAATATATATCTTCATTTCTAGGATTTGCACCAGCAGATGATCCTCAAGTTATAGCACTTGTTCTTATAGATGAACCAGTGGGAATATATTATGGAGGTACAGTTGCAGCACCAGTTATAAGAGAACTGTATGAAAATATACTTCCGTATATGGGAATTAGCCCCAAATATGTTCAGAGAGATTTTGATGAATATAAAGTAGGAGAAATAACAATTCCTAACATGATTGGTAAAAATAAAGAAGAAGTAAAAAAAATGTTGAAAGAATTAGAATTAGAGCTTGAAATAGTGCATCTAGGTAACGGAGAAATAATAACTGAGCAATTTCCATTACCAAATGATAAAGTAAATCGAGGAAGTAAATTAATTCTCTATGCAGATTAGAGAAATTGTGGTAATATTAACATGGAAAAATTTAGTTTGGAGGAGATTGTGTGAAACTACGGGGATTATTAAAAAATATTAATTATGAAATATTACAAGGTAATGAAGATATAAATATTTCTAATATACAATATGATTCTAGAAAAGTTACAGAAGGTAATTTATTTGTATGTATTGTAGGATTTAATGTAAATGGGCACGATTATGCAAAAAGTGCTGTAGAAAAAGGTGCAAAAGCATTATTAGTTCAAGAAGATATATCAATTATTAATGATAATGTAACAGTTATTAAAGTGGATAATACGAGAGAAACTATTGCATATGTCGCAGATAGATATTATAATCATCCATCAAATAAGTTTAGATTAGTTGGTATAACAGGAACTAATGGAAAAACATCAACAACTTACCTAACAAAAGGCATTTTTGAAGAGTATGGAAAGAAAACAGGTGTAATTGGTACAATTGAGAATAGAATAGGAAACGAAATTATTAAAGCAACTAGAACTACACCAGAATCACTAGAGTTACAGGAACTATTCTATAATATGGTACAGAAGAACGTTAATGGTGTTGTAATGGAAGTTTCTTCTCACTCTCTTGACTTACACCGTGTGGATGGATGCCAATTTGATGTAGGGGTATATACTAATCTAACACTTGATCATCTTGATTATCATAAAACTATGGAAAACTATAGAGATGCTAAGTTAAAATTATTTAATATGTGTGAAATAGGTGTTATTAATATAGATGATGAGTATGGACAATATATGATTGATAATTCATCATGTAAAAAATATATAACTTATGGAATAGATAATGATAAAGCTGACTTAAATGCCACTAATCTTGAAATTGATTTATCAGGTGTTAAATTTGATATTGTGTACGATAATATTAAGTATAGTATATCACTTGTTACACCTGGGAAATTTAGTGTATATAATTCATTAGCGGCTATGGGAGCCAATATAGCTCTAAAAGTGCCAATGGATATAATTGTAAATGGACTTAAAAATAACAATGGCATTAAAGGTAGATTTCAATCTTTTACTAGTAAAGAAGGTTATAATGTTATAGTTGACTATGCACATGCACCAGATGGTTTACTTAATGTCCTAAAATCTATTAAAGAATTTGCAAAAGGTAGAATTATAACTGTTTTTGGTTGTGGTGGAGATAGAGATACTAGCAAACGACCAATTATGGGTAATATTGCAGGAACATATTCTGATTACTGTATTATAACTTCTGATAATCCAAGAACAGAAAATCCATTAGCTATAATAGACGAGATTCAACAAGGTATGGACGAAACAAAGTGTGACTATGTTAATATAGTAGATAGACAAGAAGCAATTCATAATGCATTATCAATGGCAGAAAAAGAAGATATTATACTAATTGCTGGTAAAGGTCATGAAGATTATCAAATACTTCATGATAAAGTAATTCATTTTGATGATGCAGAAGTTGTTATAAACTATTTTAATAATATTGAAAAATAGATAATACAATGAAGTGTAAGTAGAAAGGAAATGATTTTTTAATGAAACAGGTAAGTATTGAATCAATAGCGATAGCAGTTTCTGGAAGTATTATTAATAAACATCTAATAAAGTCTAGTATAGTTTATAATAATGTGTCTATTGATTCTAGAACTATAGGAGATAATGATATATTTATTCCTATAAAAGGTGATAATTTTGATGGTCATAATTTTATTTCAATGGCATACGAAAAAGGTGCAATCATTTCTTTTACACAATACGAGAATAAAATTCCTAGTGACAAAATTGGTATTCTAGTTAATGATACAGGGCAAGCTCTGAAAGATTTTGCTAAATATTATAGATCATTATTTAACATACCTGTAGTTGCTATTACTGGTAGTGTAGGAAAAACAAGTTGTAAAGATATGATAGCTTCTATTTTGAGTGTTAAGTATAGAGTTCATAAAACTAGTGGAAATTATAATAATGAAATTGGAGTACCTCTAACTATATTTAAGTTAGATGAAACTCATGAAGTGTTAGTACTTGAAATGGGCATGAACCATTATAGAGAGCTTCATAGACTTAGTGAAATTGCTACTCCAGATATTGCTGTTATTACTAATATAGGAGAAGCTCATATAGAATACTTTGGCTCAAAAGATGGTATATTAAAAGCCAAAAGTGAAATTCTTGATTTTCTTAAAGAAGATGGATTAGTAATTCTTAATGGTGATGATGAATATCTTAATAAGCTTAAAAATAAATTGGAATTTCAAACGAAAACTTTTGGCTTTCAGAATATTAATGATTTATATGTTAGCGAATATAATATATTAGGATGGAAAGGCATTAATGCATTAGTTAAAAGTAATTTAGAGCAGTTTAATATTCATCTAGATACTTTAGGTAAGCATATGTTATATAATGTTATGCCAGCTATTATTATTGGAAAACATCTAAATATGACTATTTCTGAGATTGAAAAAGGTGCATCTAGATACAAAGCTACTAAGATGAGAATGGATAAGATGATTTTTGATAATGGTGTAGTAGTAATTAATGATGCATATAATGCTAGTACTGACTCAATGAAATCTTCTCTTGAAACATTATCAAACTTAGAAACTGAGGGTAGGAAAATTGCCATTTTAGGTGATATGTTTGAGATGGGGGATTATTCTGAAGTTGCTCATAGAAAAGTTGGAGAAATAGCTTCTTCTAATGAGTTTAATCTTCTAATATGTGTAGGAGCACATGCAAAACACATTTATGATAGTGCTATAGAGCATGGTGTTAATAAGACAAAAGTACAATATTATAAAACCAAAGAAGAGCTTATAGATAAAATACATTTAATTATTAACCAAGAAGATACAATAATTGTTAAAGCATCTAGAGGAATGTTCTTAGAGAAAGTTATAGATAAAATAAAAGAATATGCAATGAATATTGATAAGTAATAATGAGATAATTACAATAAACTAAGAGGTGGAACTTATGATAAATACATCCTATATTATTCCTGTTTTAATATCGTTTTTTGTTAGCGTAGTACTGTGCCCTATAGTTATACCCTTTTTGGCTAAATTGAAATTTGGGCAGTTTGTAAGAGATGATGGCCCACAGTCACATCTAAAAAAAGCTGGAACTCCTACAATGGGTGGAGTTGTAATTCTAGCTGGAATACTTATTACTTCACTTATATATATAGGTACTAATTCTGATATAATACCAATACTTTTTATTACCGTTGGTTTTGGTATTATTGGCTTTTTAGATGATTTTATTAAAGTGGTTATGAAAAGGTCATTAGGATTAAAACCATATCAGAAAATAATTGGTCAATTATTAATAACAGGTATATATTGTTACTATATGTTTGAGAAGATTGGACTTAGCACAGAGATATATATTCCTTTTTCTAATGGACTAGTTTGGGACTTAGGATATATATATATTCCATTAATTTTTATTATTATGATTGGTACAGTTAATAGTGTTAATTTAACAGATGGATTAGATGGATTAGCGTCTGGAGTTACTGTATTAGTGGCAACGTTTTTTACTGTTATATGTATGGGTATAGATAGTAATATTACACCTATTACTTGTGCTGCTGTAGGTAGTTTATTAGGATTTTTACTATTTAATACTTATCCTGCTAGAGTATTTATGGGAGATACTGGTTCACTTGCACTTGGAGGTTTTGTTGCAGGTACTGCAATATATTTAAAGATGCCACTTTTTTTATTAATTGTAGGATTAATATATGTAATTGAAGCTTTATCAGTAATGATTCAAGTAGGGTATTATAAATTAACTAAAAAAAGAATTTTTAGAATGGCTCCTATTCATCATCATTTTGAACTTGGTGGATGGAACGAAACAAAAGTAGTAGTTGTCTTTAATATAATTACTGCAATTTTATGCTTAATAGGACTGTTGGCATTTGACGGATTCTTTTAGAGTGGAGGGAAAGCATGGAGTTAAAAGACAAAAATATATTAGTTATAGGCATGGCATTAAGTGGTATTAGTGCAGCTAAGCTATGTATGAATAAACAAGGGAATGTTACAGTATACGATGGAAAAACTAGAGAACAGCTAAAGGATAGTTTGAATCTATTTCATGAACTAAAGCCTAGACTTATGTTAGGTGAATTTGATTATAGTATTCTTCAATCTACTGATTTAATTGTATTAAGCCCTGGAGTTCCGACAGATCTTCTCTTCATTACAGAAGCAGTTAAAAATGATATACCTGTTATTAGTGAGATTGAACTAGCATATAGATTATGTAAAGCACCTATAGTTGCTATAACTGGTACTAATGGTAAAACAACAACAACAACTTTAGTAGGCGAAATAATTAAAAAACATTGGGAAGACACTTATGTTGTTGGTAATATTGGTATACCTTTTTCTAGCGTAGTTACTAATATACCAGAAGAAGGTAAAGTAGTAGCTGAGATTAGTAGTTTTCAACTGGAAACTATTCATCACTTTCATCCAAAAGTAAGTGCCATATTAAATATTACTCCTGATCATCTTAATAGACATAAAACTTATGAGAATTATATTAATGCTAAACTTAGAATTACAGAAAATCAAACAAAAGAAGATTATTGTATTCTTAATTATGATAATGATATTTGTAGAAAATTAGAGAATGAAATTAATAGTACAATTATTTTCTTTAGTAAAAACCCTATATCAGAAAGAGGGGTTTATATAAAAGATTCAGTAGTATATTCAAGTATTAATGGCGAGGAAATAAGCATTATAGAAATTAAACAACTAGGTGAACATAATGTTGAAAACATTATGGCGGCTATTGCTATATGTATATGTATGGAGATACCAGTAAATATAATTCATGAAGTTATAAATAACTTCAAAGGTGTTGCACATAGAGTAGAGTACGTTACTACAATTAACGATGTGAAATACTTTAATGATTCAAAAGCTACTAACGAAGATGCTGCTATTAATGGTATTAATTCTATGAAATCAGATATTATTTTGATTGGTGGAGGCATGGATAAAGGAGGAACTTTTGATGACTTCATTAAATCATTTAATGGAAAAGTTAAAGGATTAATATTGTTTGGTGAGACAGCATCTATTATAGAAAAAGTAGCTAATAAATATGGTTATAATGATGTATATAGAGTTAATAATTTAGAAGAAGCAGTTAATAAGGCATATAATCTAGCTAAGCCAGGAGAAAACGTATTATTATCACCTGCGTGTGCAAGCTGGGATATGTTTAAGAACTTTGAAGAAAGAGGAAATTTATTCAAGGAGTATGTATATAATTTACTAAATAATTAATTTTGGTGTAAGGGAGGGGGTTATGTTGTATAGAAAAACAACACAAAGACAACATAAAAAAAAGCAAGGAAGACTAAGAAAAAGAGTTCAGACTGATTTTACCCTTGTTTCAATTATTACTATTCTTATTATATTTGGGATTGTAATGATATATAGTTCTAGTTATTATTATAGCATAGATATGCATAATGACAGTGCATATTATCTAAAGAAACAGATTATGTGGGGGATACTTGGGATTATTGTTATGATAATAGTATCAAGAGTTGATTATCATTTCCTTAATAGATTTGCTGGATTAATGTACATATTAACTATTGGTTTTTTAATACTAGTTTTACTTGTTGGAAAAGAAGTAAAAGGGGCTAAACGTTGGTTAGCACTTGGACCAATTAACTTTCAACCATCTGAATTTGCAAAACTGACAATTATAATTGTTACTGCTTATCTTGCATCTAAGATGATTGACCATCTTGGTAAATATAGAATGATTTTATTTATTTTATTTGTTATTGGCATTCCTACTGCATTAGTAGGAGCACAAAATATGAGTACAGCTATAGTTGTTTTTTCTATCGGAATGGCAGTTTTATTTGTAGCTGTTCCAAAAGTGCATAAGTTATTAATAATTGTTATGCCACCCGGGTTGCTAGGAGCTGTTTTAGGGATAATATTTGCAGGTTATCGTGCAACTAGAGTTAGAATATGGCTAGATGGACCTTGGACTGATCCGTTAGGTGCAGGATATCAAACTATTCAATCACTATATGCAATTGGAACAGGAGGACTATTTGGAATAGGACTTGGAGAAAGTATGCAAAAAAGAGGATTCATACCAGAAGCACATAACGATATTATATTTTCTATAGTATGTGAAGAATTAGGTTTGTTTTCGGCAATGGCACTTATTTTACTGTTTGTTCTATTAATATGGAGATGTATGGTAATAGCAAGTAACTGTTCTGATATTAATGGTTTATTAATTGTTGTCGGGGTAATGTCACAGATTGGATTACAAGTTATTATAAACATAGCCGTTGTAACTAACTCTATACCAGCTACTGGTATGCCTCTTCCTTTCATTAGTTATGGAGGTTCTTCTTTAATGTTTCTTATGGTGGAAATAGGATTAGTTCTTAATGTTGCAAGAACATCAAAGATTAACAGAGCAGGTTAGTATTTATATTTATATACCACTTACATTAAAACTCTACGCAAAAATGGAACTATTATATAAAAGGTATCATATTTTATAGAGGGTGTATTTTTAACCTCAAATGATTAAATTACTTTTTGTTACTAGGATATAAGTTCAAAGGTTCTATTAGCTCATATAGTAACATAAAAGAATTTAATTGAATACTATAAATTATATAGAATTGCTATTTGTGCGGAGGTCGCAGTACATGGGTAAATATATTATAGAAGGTGGATACAGTCTAAGTGGCGAAATCAAAGTGCAAGGATCAAAAAATGCAGTTCTCCCATTGCTTGCAGCTACTGTCTTGAATAAAGGGAAAACATATTTGCATAATTGTCCTAAGATACACGATGTAGATAGCATGCTTAATATTTTAGCCTCGATTGGATGTATCATAAAATGGGAAGATGATGTATTGATAATCGATTCATCTGTTATTAATACATATATAATCCCTGAGAAGTATGTACAGATGATGAGATCATCTATTATACTACTGGGCTCTGTCCTTGGAAGATTAAAAAATGTAAAAATAGGTTTTCCGGGAGGGTGTTCTATCGGAACTCGCCCAATAGATTTACATCTAAAAGCATTAAGGCAAATGAATATTAGTATAGAAGATAAGTATGGATATATTGAATGTAGTACTGATAAAATAATTGGAAATAAAGTTAGTCTAGATTATCCAAGTGTTGGAGCTACAGAGAATATAATGTTGACGGCAGTATTATCAGAAGGAGTAACAACTATTAATAACGCGGCAAAAGAGCCTGAAATTGTAGAACTACAAGAATTTCTTAATAAAATGGGCGCAAAAGTAAAAGGTGCAGGAACTGATACTATTACAATAGAAGGTGTTAATGAATTAGATTCTGTGGAATATAGAATTATGCCTGACAGAATAGTTGCAGGAACATATATGTGTGCAGCTGCAATTACTGGTGGAGAAATTTTATTAAAAGATGTATGCAAGAGTCATCTTAATGCAACAATAACTAAATCAATTGAAATGGGATGTATTGTAAAAGAGTTTGATAATCAGTTGTTGATAAAAGTCCCAGAGAAATTAAAATCAATTGATTTATTAAGAACACAGCCTTACCCCGGTTTTCCAACTGATATGCAGGCTCAATTAATGAGTTGTTTATCAATAGCACATGGAACAAGTATTATAGCTGAAACTATATTTGAATCTAGATATAAACACGTTGCAGAGCTTGTGAAAATGGGTGCTGATATTATAACAGATGGAAGAATAGCTGTGATTAAAGGGGTAGACAAATTAAATGGAGCTGAAGTATTTGCAGAAGATTTAAGAGGTGGTGCTGCATTAGTATTAGCAGGACTTAACGCAGAAGGAACAACTATTGTAAATAATGCAATCCATATTTTACGAGGATATGAAAAATTAGAAAACGATTTAAGTTTATTAGGAGCGAAAGTAAAATACTCATCAGATTAAAGGTGATTATATGTCCAATGTAATATCAATAAATCAAGTAAGAAAACAAAAGAAAAAATCAAATAAACATATTTGGTTAATAATATGTATTATATTCTTCATTGTTGTCGGTGCTTTTCAAGTTTTTAACGTAAACACAATTAATATTACAGGAAATACTATATATAATGAAGAAATTATACAAGATATTGTAGGAATTAATAAAAAAACAAACTTATTTGTATATAAATTGGCGTCAAAAAAACTTTCTATTCAAGGATATCCATATATTGAGAATATAGATATTAAATATAGTGCATTTAATAAAGTAGATATTATAGTAACAGAAAAAAATATTATATCTTATATTCCATATATGGGTAAATATCTTTGTTTAGATAAAGACGGAATTGTTATTGATTATACAAATAAATTACAACAAAATATACCTATTGTTCATGGATTAGCTTTTGATTGTTTTATAATTGGGGACAAGTTATTTGATGATAACTCTCAAATTTTCAAATCTATATTAGAAATATCTCTTAAAATGGAGAGTTATAACATAAAAATAGATTATATTGACTTTAATTATAATGATCCTAAAAAGATTGTGTTAAAAAGTGGAAAAATATCTGTGCTTATAGGGGATATAGCTAATATTAATAGGAAATTTGAGCTTTTATCAGGATTAATAGCAAAGATTCCAAAAGACCAAGAAGGAATATTTGATTTACAAAATCCTAAGAATAAAAATATAATATTTACTCCTCTAACTAGTAAATAATGGAAATACATTAAAAGCTATTTTATTACACTCAAAAAGTATTTATAATTATATAGTTGATATTACTGTGAACTTAAGCTATTATTTAATTTGTATTAAAATAAATAAGAGTTTATATACAGTAAAAAAACACCGCCCAAAAAAAATATTAAATATTTTACAAAATTATATTGATTAATTTCAAAAAAAAATATATTATTATGTGTAAGAGGTTATGTAAATATACTTAAGAGAATTGTATACCAATATTCTCGCTTATGTACATATAGATTAGAAAGTTGTTAGGAGGAACTACTTTGCTTGAAATAAAAATGAATGAAAAGGCAAGTGTGGCAAAGATTGTTGTCATAGGAGTAGGTGGAGGCGGTAATAACGCTGTTAATAGAATGATAGAAGACAATCTTAATGGGGTTGATTTTATTGCTGTTAATACAGATGTTCAAGCTCTTCAATGCTCTAAAGCTTCAGTCAAAATACAGATTGGAGAAAAACTTACTAGAGGATTAGGTGCAGGAGCTAACCCAGAAGTTGGATTAAAAGCTGCTGAAGAAAGTAAAGAGGAGTTAGCAGAAGCAATAAAAGGCGCAGATATGGTTTTTGTTACTGCTGGTATGGGTGGTGGAACAGGTACAGGAGCTGCACCAGTAATTACGAATATTTCAAAGGAAATGGGTATTCTTACAGTTGGAGTTGTAACAAAACCTTTTGATTTTGAAGGTAGAGTAAGAATGAAAAATGCAGAATACGGTATAGAAAGTCTAAAGAAATCTGTTGATACCCTAATAGTTATTCCTAATCAAAAGCTTTTATCAATAATTGATAGAAGAACAACAGTAAAAGATGCATTTAAAAAAGCTGATGAAATATTACAGCAAGGTGTACAAGGTATTTCTGATCTTATCTATACTCCAGGTATTATTAACCTTGACTTTGCTGATGTAGAGACAGTTATGTCAAGTAAAGGTATTGCTCATATTGGTATTGGACGAGCTACAGGAGATAATAAATCAGAAGAAGCGGCTAGAATGGCTATTTCAAGTCCATTGCTTGAAACAACTATTGATGGAGCTAAGCATATACTTATTAATATTAGTGGTGATTCTAATATGTCTATGTTTGAAGCTAATGACGCTATCCAGTTAATTCAAGAAGCAACTGGTAACGATTCTAATATTATATATGGTCAAATTATTGATGATTCACTAGAAGACGAATTAGTTGTAACTGTTATTGCTACAGGCTTTGAATCACTTATTGATACAAGCATTGCACCAAGTAACAATAATGAGGTTAAAGAAGCAAATGAATTAGCAAGTGCAACAAAAGAAGTGGTAGAAGAACAAAATATCAAAAAGGATATTCATATTGAAGAAAAACCAATTGATATTCCACCATTTTTACAACGTAAAAGAAAAAGATAATAACATTTTATGGTTATAAAGTATCCCAATTGGGATACTTTTTTGTTTGCAGAAATTTATATGAATATATCAAGCATCATTAAAGTATTAGGAGCCTAGCGTAGAATAATATAGGGTAATATGTAGCACGAGCCAGGACGGCGAGGTCAGCTGTTTTAATCAGGACGATTAACTAGCTGACGTAATATTACCCTATATTGTTCGTAGCGGAAGTTTAAATATTTCTAGAATAGTTAACGATTTAACATACCAGATATATTGTAGAAAAAAATAGTAAAAAAATGGGAATTTGCCTATCGTTTTTGACAAATTATTCCAATTATGCGTGCTATAATAATCATAGCTTGATTGTTAAATGAATAAAATATACTAAGGAATATTATTAGAAGAAAAGGAGGGGGGGCGTGTACTTAGAAGTTTATATTGATATTGTCTTTATTATTAACTTATTAATGGATTATATTATATTATTTATAGTTAAAGTAATGACAAAGAAAAATACGAAAAAAATAAGATTGCTAATTGGTGCTCTAGTTGGAGCGTTAATGATGTGTATTATCGTCATTCTTCCGTATAGTAATTACTTGTTTAATGTTATAGTTGGGTATTTATTAACAAGTTTGTTAATAGTATACATATCATTTAAACCAAGTAGGCTAAGTGAATTAATTAAGTTAACAGTTATAATGTATTTAAGTGCTATTATGCTTGGTGGGATAATGTTTGCCTTATATTACTATTCATTTATTGGAGTAGAAATAAGTAAAGTAATTAATGGTACATATAATATGGATTTGAAAGTGGGCTTGTTTATTCTTTTTGGAATAATTGCTCTTATTATATTTAAAGTGATTGGAAAAATTATCACTAGCACAGCTGTAATTAATAAAAATCTATTTGGAATTGAAATTAATATTAATAACCATAAAATTAATGTAAATGGATTATTAGATACAGGAAACAATCTATACGACCCAATAACTAATAATCCTGTTATAATTGCTGAAAGCGATTTATTAAAAAAATTCATGGAAGAAGATAATTTTAATAAGTTAAACAATATATCTAACAATTTGTATAACGTAACAGATTTTGTTGAGCTTGGACAACTAAGTAAACTAAAGCTAAGATTAATTCCTTTTTCATCTTTGGGAAATGATAACGGCATGTTACTTGGCATAGTAGCTGATAATATATGCATTAATATTGGAGATGAAAAAAAAGATTTTAATGATGTAGTTATTGCTGTCTATAATAAAAAACTATCTAATGATAACAGCTATCAAGTTCTAATACATCCAGAATTGGTGAGTTAAGGAGATATTATACGTATAATAAAAGCACTTGTAATATTAATCATAAAAGCTAATGAAATTATTTTTGATTTGGATATGTTCTAAGTTAGAAATATATAATAGGGGGGATTTAATTGATATGTAAAAATAGTAATATGTTGGATTTTTATTCTATGAAAGTAGTGAACAAATTTCGCAAGTTGTTTTTCTGGAATAACGGAGAAATTCATTATATAGGTGGAAGTGAAATATTACCTGCACCACTTGGGAATGAGGAAGAATCAAGAGTCATAAGTATGCTTGGAAGTGAAGATGATTTTAAAGTAAAATCTACTCTTATTGAGCATAATTTAAGACTTGTAGTGTACATAGCTAAGAAATTTGAAAATACTGGAATTGGAGTTGAAGATTTAATTTCTATTGGGACTATAGGATTAATAAAATCAATAAATACATTTAAACCAGATAAAAAAATTAAATTAGCAACATACGCATCTAGATGTATAGAAAATGAAATTCTTATGTATCTTAGAAGAAACAATAAAACAAAATTAGAGATATCTATTGATGAACCACTTAATGTAGATTGGGATGGTAATGAGTTGTTATTATCAGATATATTAGGTACAGAAGAGGATATAATATATAAAAATATTGAAGAAGAAGTTGACAAAGAATTATTGAAAAAAGCTTTAAGTAAGCTTTCTAAGAGAGAAAGAGTTATAGTAGAACTTAGGTTTGGGCTTGAAACAGATGGAGAAGAAAAAACCCAAAAAGAAGTAGCAGATATGCTAGGTATTTCTCAGTCATATATATCAAGACTAGAGAAAAAAATAATAAAAAGATTGCAAAAGGAAATTATTAGAATGCAATAAAAAAACGTATAAATCTATGACCACTGGTAATCATTTTAATATAAGGAAAAAGTTATTTTATGAACTTAATCCTCAAGACAAAATGATTACTGGAGGTAGAGTATGGCATTAAATAAAGTTGAAATCTGTGGTGTTAATACTTCAAAATTACCCATCTTAAAAAACAAAGAAAAGGAAGAACTATTTAATAGAATTCTTGAGGGTGATTTGAATGCAAGAGATGAATATATACATGGTAATTTACGTTTAGTATTAAGTGTTATACAGAGATTTAGTAACTCTGGTGAAATGGTAGATGATTTATTTCAAGTGGGTTGTGTTGGATTAATTAAAGCAATAGATAATTTTGATATAACCCAGAATGTTAAATTTTCAACATATGCTGTACCGATGATAATAGGTGAGATAAGAAGGTATTTAAGAGATAATAATAGTATAAGAGTAAGTAGATCGTTAAGAGATACAGCTTATAAAGCTTTACAAGCAAAAGAAAAGTTATTAAAAGAAAACAACAAAGAACCAACTATAATGGAAATATCAAAAGAACTTGAAATGAAAAAAGAAGATGTAGTATTTGCACTTGATGCAATACAAGACCCTGTATCACTATTTGAACCAGTTTATAATGATGGAGGGGATTCACTCTATATTATGGATCAAGTAAGTGATAAAAAAAATAAAGAAGAAAGATGGGTTCAATCTATTGCACTTAGTGAAGCCATGAAAAAACTTCCTAATAGAGAATTTAATATACTAAAGCTTAGATTTTTTGAAGGAAAAACCCAAATGGAAGTAGCTAGCGAAATTAGTATTTCTCAAGCTCAAGTGTCTAGATTAGAGAAATCAGCAATTAGACATATGAAGAGATACCTTAATTAAAAATCTATGATATATACTAGATATTACGTTTGATTTCAATATGGGGGAGTATTAGATGGTAAGAATATATGATATGAAACAGAAAGAAGTAATAAACTCTAATGATGGTATTAGATTAGGTTTTATTAGTGATATAGAAGTAGATATGAAAGAAGGTAAGTTAATTAAAATAATTGTACCAGGACCTGCCAAAATATTTGGTATGTTTGGTAGAGAAAAAGAATATCAAATACCATGGGATAAAATCAAAAAAATTGGTGAAGATATAATTCTTGTAGATATTAATGTAGAAAAATCTTTGGTAGAATCGGATTATTAGTTGAATTTTTTTCTTATATATTTTATAATAGGACTATTAATAAAAGGTAATTGTATAATTATATGTAATTTTTTTGGAATACGACAATGTTTTTTTATATATAATTATCATTAATCTCAATATTGATATACTACTATAATAAAGGGGAGAAATAATAATGAGATGTCCTTTTTGTAATGAGGAAAATACCAAAGTAGTTGATTCAAGACCTTCAGATGAGAATAATTTAATAAGAAGAAGAAGACAATGTGAAGTATGTAGTAAAAGATTTACTACTTACGAGAAAATAGAAACTATTCCTTTAGTTATTATTAAAAAAGATAAGACTAGAGAACCATATAATAGAAATAAGTTAATGAATGGTGTAGTAAGATCATGCCACAAACGTTCTGTTTCTATGAAAGAAATTGAACAACTAGTAGATGACATTGAGAATACTTTATATAACTCATTAAAGAAGGAAGTTAAGAGTAAGTATATTGGCGAAAAGGTAATGGAGAAACTAAAAGATATAGACGAAGTTGCGTATGTAAGGTTTGCTTCTATATACCGTGAATTCAAAGATATTAATACTTTTATGGATGAACTAAAAAAAATATTGAAAGAAAAGAATTAAAAGGATTCCTATCAACGGAAGCCTTTTTTTATTGCCTTATGCTAGAGGAAAGAAGAATGCTATATTTATCATAATTATCTATAATTCTAGACGAAGTTGTTGTTATATGTTAATATTATGATTATTTTATGATATAATGATATGGATTAATTAGGAAAAAATATATTTATAATGCTCATATATAATGCACATAATAAAATGACAAGGGGGAGCTATATGTTTAATAGAGTTTATAGTGCGGCTTTAATGGGGATAGATGGATATATCGTTAATGTAGAAGTAGATATATCAAGTGGATTTCCTAAGCTTGATTTAGTAGGATTACCTGACTGTGCTGTGAAAGAATCTATTGATAGAGTAAGAACTTCAATTAATAACTCTAATTTTGAATTTCCTTGTAAGCGTATTACTGTTAATCTTGCACCAGCAGACATAAGAAAAGAAGGGCCATCATTTGATTTACCAATAGCTATTGGAATATTAGCTAGTATGGAATTAATTAATATTAAGTCACTTGAAAAAACTCTTATTATAGGTGAACTATCACTAAATGGAGAAGTTCAGAAAGTCAATGGTATATTACCCATTATCTACTGTGCTTATTTGAATGGTTTTACAAGATGTATTATTCCAAAAGATAATGTAGATGAAGGAGCTGTGGTTGAGGGATTAGATGTTATTGGTGTCAATAGTTTAACAGAAGTAGTTAAGATTCTTAATAATACACTTAAAATAGAGCCTACAAAAGTAAATGCTAATAAATTATTATTAAAATCAAATGAAATAGAAAGTAGTATTGATTTTAGGGATATTAAAGGACAGGAGAATGTGAGAAGAGCATTAGAGATTGCTGCTGCGGGAGCTCATAATGTGCTGATGATAGGGCCTCCTGGTTCAGGAAAAACTATGATGGCGAAAAGATTGCCAACAATTTTACCAGATTTAACTGTTGAAGAAAGTATTGAAATTACCAAAATATATAGTGTAGCAGGTTTATTAAAAAAAGAAGAAGGACTAGTAACTAAAAGACCCTTTCGATCACCTCATCATACAGTATCAAATTCCGCTTTAACAGGAGGGGGAAGAATACCTAAACCTGGCGAAATAAGTCTTTCTCATAACGGAGTACTTTTTCTTGATGAAATGCCTGAATTTAATAAAAATGTATTAGAAATAATGAGACAACCATTAGAAAATGGAGAAGTTACTATATCAAGAGTTAATGCAACGCTTACTTATCCAGCTAATTTTATGCTTATAGCCAGTATGAATCCATGTCCTTGTGGCTATTATCCAGACAAAGAAAAATGCAATTGCTCACCACTACAGATAAAAAGGTATTTAGGTAAAATATCTGGGCCTTTACTGGATAGAATAGATTTACACGTAGAAGCAAGCAATATTAATTATTATGACTTAAATGAACAAAAAAAGCCAGAGTCATCAAAAGATATAAAAAAACGTGTTACTAAGGCTCATAAAATACAACAAAAAAGATACGAAGATAGTAAAATTTATTTTAACTCCATGCTTGGACCTGTTGAGATGGAAAAATATTGTATGTTAGATAATAAAGGTAGAGAAATGATGGAAATGGCTTTTGATAAATTAGATCTGAGTGCTAGAGCATATCACAGAATACTAAAAGTTGCACGGACAATAGCAGATTTAGATGGACAAGATAATATTTTGGAAAAACATTTAGCAGAAGCTATACAATATAGGTCACTAGACAGAAAATATTGGGAATGATGACTTGATATTATATTATAAACTGTATATAATGTTAGATTAGGACATGTTATGTAAAACAACATAAAGTCCATAATATGAGGAGGGTACTCATGTCTAATATTTATTTGGAAGTAAATCTTCATAACTTATATTATAATTTAACTAAATTAAAAAATGAATTAAGTAATAAAACTATGGTTATGGGTGTAGTCAAAGGAAATGCCTATGGACATGGTAGCATACAAATAGCTAAGGCTTTATGTAATGATGTAGATTATCTAGGAGTTGGTGTATTAGATGAGGCAATAGAGCTTAGAGATAATAATATAACATCTCCTATTTTTTTAATGGGACCTACAAATGATTTTGAAACAGTATATAATTATAATATAACAATTGGAGTATGTTCATTTACACAATTAGAAGAATTGATTAAATGGACTAATGAGAATAATAAAAATATAAAATATCATATAAAAGTAGAAACAGGTATGAATAGGTTTGGTATTGAATATGAACAGTTAGATCAAGTTGTAAAATTAATAGGCAATAGTAGATATACAAAACTTGAAGGTATATATTCGCATTTTGCTACAACTTATAAAAATAATAAGAAATATGTTATTGACCAGAAAACTAGATTTGATAAATTTGTGAACTTTTTTAGTAGTCAATATAATAATCTTATATATCATATTGCTAACAGTGAAAATACAATAGATTATAAAGAATCTCATTATAATATGGTACGTCTAGGAAATGCGCTATATGGTCCATGTAATAGCAAAAAGCAAATAGGACTTAAAAAGATTGCTAATATAAAAGCAAAGATTATTTATACAAAAGATGTTAAAGCAGGAGAAAGTATAGGTTACGGAAATAGTTATAAATCTAAGAAAAATATGATATTAGGAATTGTGCCTATAGGATTTTATTGTGGTATGGGTTTGATTAAAAAACCAATAGGTTCTAAATTCTTTCCTACAATTATATATTATTTAAAAGAATTATATAGATATCTTTTTAGAAGTAAAACAGTTATCTATTATAAGGGAAAACCATTAGAAATACTTGGAAGACCTAATATGCAATATACAATTGTTGATTTATCTTTGATACTAAAAGAACAAAAGGAACAAAACGATATAGAAGTAGATATAAAAATATCTCCTATATTTATTAAAGAGCACATTAAGAGAACATATATTTCGGAGGTAAAAGGTTAATGAAATTTGTCACAAATATAGATGAAAAAAGATTTACTAGTTTTAATGAAAACCATCCTAATGGACACGCATTACAATCAATAGAGTGGGGTAATTTTAAGAGTATAGGTGAATGGACTATGGAATTAGTAGGTCTTGAAAATAATTCTGATTTAATTGCAGGTGCTATGCTACTTAGAAGAAAACTACCTGGGCTTAATAAATATATTTTATATGCTCCAAGAGGATATGTACTTGATTATGAAGATATTGAACTTGTTAGGAAATTCACACAATACTTGAAGCAATATGCAAAAAAATCAAAAGCAATTTTCGTGAAAATTGATCCTTGTATTATATACAAAGAGAGAACAATAGAAGGTGAAATAAAAGAAGAAGGAATTGATAATACTAAGCTCATTAATTCAATGATCAATATGGGATATAAACATAAAGGAACAAATCTTGACTTTGAAGGAGTTCAACCAAGATTTGTATTCAAATTAGATGTTGATAAAGACAAAGATGCTCTATATAAAAGTTTTCATCATAAAACCCGATATAATATTAGACTGGCTGAGAAAAAAGGTATCGAAATATATGAAGGTGACATTGATGACTTAAAAGAATTTGAAAGAATAATGAGAGTAACAGGAGCTAGAGATGGTTTTATAACCCGTCCATTAAAATATTTTGAAGATATGTATAAAGAGATGGAAAGCTCAACTAAGATGAAATTGTTTATGGCAAAATATAATGTAAAAAAAGCATTAGCTAAAGGGATTTCTGACTTGGAAAAAGAAGAGACATCAAAAAAACCAAATGAAGATAGAATTAATAAATTAAAAAGAGAAATACCAGAGATGGAGAAACTATTAAAAGAACATGAAGATGGTATAGTTGTATCTGGTGCAATAATACTATTAAATGGGAAAAAAGCTTGGTATTTATATGGTGCAAGCGATAATGTATATAGAAACCTTATGCCAAATTATTTATTACAATGGGAAATGATTAAATATTCTATGGACTATGGTTGTACATTATATGATTTTAGAGGAATTTCAGGTGATCTTGATCCTAATAATCATCTATATGGTTTATATAGATTCAAAAAAGGATTTAATGGCGATTTTGTAGAATATATTGGAGAGTTTGATTTAGTAGTAAGTAAATTTTACTATTATTTATGGGAATTTTGGATGCCAAAAATCAAAAAACTGATTAGAAAGATTAAAAAAAGATAGTAAATATGTAATTATTAATATTAATTAATCTAATTAGTAAAAGGATGAATTTTATGGGTAAAATAATGGAAAATGAACATTATTGGTTATGGTTAAATAATATTAAGGGTATCGGACAAAAAAAGACTAAATACCTATTGGATTATTTTGGACATCCAAAAGAGATATGGTATTCTAGTAATGATGACCTAACGGATGTTAGAGGAATAACAAAAAAAGATATAATATCAATAAGGCAGTCACGAGATAGTGATAAGATTATAAGCTACTATGAAAAATTACACAAAAATAATATTGATTTTTACTCTATTGAACATAAAAATTACCCACAAAATCTTAAAAATATATATGATTATCCTTATGGTATATACGTAAAAGGTCAACTTAATATGGAGGCACCAATAATTGCTATAGTAGGTGCAAGAAAGTGCACAGAATATGGCAAAGAGGTTGCAAAATATTTTGCTAGAGAATTAGCTAAAATGGGAGTTGTTATTATAAGTGGTATGGCAAGAGGAATTGATACTGCTGCTCACAAAGGGGCTTTAGAAGGAGAAGGAAAAACCTATGCAGTACTTGGATGTGGAGTTAATATATGTTATCCAAAAGAAAATTATAATCTTATGAATGACATTAATGAAAATGGTGCTTTGATTTCTGAGTTCGGTGTTAATCTAGCACCAAAAGCTGGGCACTTTCCTCTGAGGAATAGAATAATTAGCGGTATTAGTGATGGTGTATTGGTAGTTGAAGCAGCAAAGAAAAGTGGTTCTTTAATTACGGCAGATCAAGCTTTAGAGCAAGGTAAGGATGTATATAGTATTCCTGGAAGAATAAAAGATAAGTATAGTGAAGGAACTAATGAATTAATAAAAATGGGTGCGAAAATGGTTACAAAAGTAGACGATATTTTAGAGGAAATATTCCATAATTATTGCAATGAAAAACATAAAGATTCAGAAAATACTACTTTAGGACTTGCAGAAATTGAAAAAATAGTGTATTCTTGTTTAAGTTTAGAACCTTTATTTATTGATGATATACATATTAAGGCAAATATACCAATTAATGAACTTCAGCTCGTATTAACTAAACTAGAATTTAAAGACGTTATAAAACAACTACCAAATAAATATTATATTAAAAAATTGTAGTGGAGGTTAAAGATGGCAAAGAACTTAGTTATTGTTGAGTCGCCTGCAAAAGCTAAAACAATAAAAAAATTTTTGGGAAGTAATTATAAAGTAGAAGCTTCTATGGGTCATGTAAGAGATTTACCTAAAAGTCAACTGGGTGTAGATATAGATAATGATTTTGAACCAAAATATATTACTATAAGAGGAAAAGGTGAACTATTAAAACAATTAAGAAAAGAAGTAAAAAAAGCTAATAAAATATATTTAGCTACTGACCCTGACCGAGAAGGAGAAGCAATATCTTGGCATTTATTATATTCTCTTAATTTGCAAGATAAAAAAACTTATAGAATAACTTTTAATGAAATTACAAAAAATGCAGTTAAGAGCTCAATTAAAGAAGCTCGAGAAATTGATATGGATCTAGTTGACGCTCAGCAGGCGAGAAGAATACTTGATAGAATAGTAGGATATAAAATTAGTCCTTTGCTTTGGAAAAAAGTAAAAAAAGGACTTAGTGCAGGTAGAGTTCAATCTACAGCACTTAAACTAATATGTGATAGAGAAGAAGAAATTAACAGTTTTATACCTGAAGAATATTGGTCATTAAAAGCAGAATTAAAAGACAAAAAGACAAGAAGTAAATTTACTGCAAACTTCTATGGCAATGATAAGAAAATCAAAATAACTTCAAAGCAGCAAATTGATGAAATAAAAGAAAATATTAAAGATAAAGATTATGTTGTAAGCAATGTTAAAACAGGAGAAAGAATTAAAAAGCCGTTATTACCGTTCATAACAAGTACACTTCAACAAGAAGCTGCTAAGAAACTGAATTTTACTACATCAAAAAGTATGAGAATAGCACAACAGCTGTATGAAGGTATAGAAGTTAAAGGGCATGGAACAGTAGGACTTATTACTTATCTTAGAACGGATTCAACAAGAATTTCTGATGATGCAGATAAATCTGTAAAAGAATATATTCATGACAATTATGGAGAAGAATATGTTAACACCAAAAGTCTGAATAAGAAAAAAGAAAAAGGTAAAGTTCAAGATGCACATGAGGCTATTAGACCATCTTATATTGATATACAACCTGATGAAATAAAAGAATCATTGTCAAGAGATCAATTTAGACTATATAAATTAATATATAATAGGTTTGTAGCTAGTAGAATGGAACCTGCAAAATATGCAACAAAATCAATTAAAATTAATGTAGGTGACTATAAATTCAATGCTTCAGGTTCTTCATTGATTTTTGATGGTTTTTTGAAAGTATATAATATAGCAGAAGATACAGAAGATAATCAGAAGATTGGGGATATTACTAAAGAATCAAAGTTAGATTTACAAGAATTAGTAGAGAAACAGCACTTTACTCAACCATCCCCAAGATACACAGAAGCATCTTTAGTAAAAACTTTAGAAGAAAATGGTGTAGGACGACCAAGTACCTATGCTCCTACAATATCAACAATTCAAAAAAGAGGTTATGTATCAAAAGAAAAGAAAAATTTATTCCCTACTGAACTAGGTGAAATCGTTAACAAAATAATGGAAGAATATTTCAATGATATAGTTAACGTTAAATTCACTGCTGGGCTAGAAAAAGAACTAGATGAAGTAGAAACAGGAAATGTAGATTGGAAAGATGTACTTCGTAAATTTTATCCTAATTTTGATAAAACAATAATATACGCAGAAGAAAAAATTGGAAAAATAGAAATAAAAGATGAAGTATCAGATGTGTTATGCGAAAAATGCGGTAGAAACATGGTTATCAAGATTGGAAGATACGGTAAATTTCTTGCTTGTCCAGGATTTCCAGAATGCAGAAATGCAAAACCACTATATGAAAAAGTTGACGACGTTCTTTGTCCTAATTGTGAAGGAGAAATATTTGTTAAGAAAACTAAAAAAGGTCGTAGATATTACGGATGTGAGAATAATCCAGAATGTGAATTTATGACTTGGAATTTACCTACTAAACAGAAGTGTCCGAAATGTAACACAATAATGGTTGAGAAAGGTAAATACCTGAAATGTAATAATGATGAGTGTAATTATAGTATGCCAAAGCAGCAAGATTAATATAATAAATTGATTTTTGTAAATTGATTATAATTTATTAAAGCCAAAACAATAATAACTTTTCTAACGAATCATTGTTTTGTGACAAGAATAATGAATTAATATACTTGATAAAATCTTTCATAAAAAATGAAAATATATGAAAAAAATAAAAAATATACTTGAATATTTAGAAGCTTCGTAATATAATTAGATATGCAATTTAATTTTATTACTTATTGAATTTAGACGTTAAAGTAAATTGTTTTTACTTGGGAACAAAATAACGACTATGCATTATAATTTAGGAGGGAAAATTTAATGAGTGTACAATTACTAGATAAAACTAGAAAAATCAACAGATTATTACAAAGGACTGGTACACAAAGAGTGATTTTTACTGATATATGTCAAGTGTTAAGTGATATATTATATTCTAACTCACTTGTAATTAGTAAAAAGGGCAAATTACTCGGTGTCCACAGTAGAGATGAAATTGGAGTGATTGAGGAACTTCTTCAAGACCAATTGGGAGAGTACATTGACGAGAATTTGAATGAAAGATTATTAAACGTATTATCAACTAAAGAAAACGTTAATCTTGAAACATTAGGATTCTCATCAAATGTAAACGTTAATAACTACATTGGTATTATTGTTCCTATCGATATCGCAGGAGAAAGACTTGGTACATTATTCCTATACAAAAATAATGCTACTTATGATATTGAAGATATAATCTTAAGTGAATATGGTGCTACAGTTGTAGGACTAGAAATCATGAGATCAATTAATGAAGAAAACACTGAAGAGATTAGAAAAACAACAATTGTTAAATCTGCCATAGGTACATTATCATTCTCAGAACAAGAAGCAATTACACATATCTTTGAAGAATTAGATGGTAATGAAGGAATACTTGTAGCTAGTAAAATCGCTGATAGAGTTGGTATAACAAGATCAGTTATAGTTAATGCACTAAGAAAATTTGAAAGTGCAGGCGTTATTGAATCTCGTTCATTAGGTATGAAAGGAACATATATTAAGATTCTTAATGATGTTCTTGTAGATGAATTAAGAAAACTATAAAATTAGCCAAATATAATTATTATTATTCGAGACCGCTAGATATTTTATGTGGTCTCGTTTTATGTGCAATTATAGTAGTAAATATACTATCGTATGAGTACATATATAGGGATTATACTAAATTACCTGCATAATTACTGACTTAACAAAGAAATAAATATATTGCTTAATCGGTCATATATTTATAATTCTATGTAATGAATGTAATTATACAAATATCTTTAACGATAAATACCCATTTTTATATTGTAAGTTTCGACATAACCTGTTACAATATAGGATAATAGTAATAAAATGGAAAGGAAGTATAAGTATTTTATTACTATTTTTATAAATTTAGGCAATATTATGTTATTAAGGAAAATTAAGTCTAATTACTTATGATAAAATGCTTGCAATTTTCGACATATAACTTATAATTATGGTTATGGATAGTAAAGGTAGGTGGAAAGTGTGATTAACAATAATATGTTCAGTAATACAAATCTTTTAGGTAAATCATTAAATGCTACTTTGTTAAGACATAATGTAATTTCTATGAATATAGCTAATAGTGATACGCCTAATTATAAGAGAAAAGATGTGCATTTTGAAGGAATGTTACAAGAAGCATTATCGGCTAATAATAAATTAAGCGAAGTTGATTTAGAAGAAATTACTCCAAAAGTAGTTACAGACAAATCAAATTATAGTTATAGATTAGACGGAAACAATGTGAATATTGATAATGAGATGACTGAACTTGCTAAAAATCAAATTAAATACAATGTACTGATTGATCAAATATCAAAAGGTTTTCGCCGTACAAAAATAGTGCTTAGTAAATAAAATTATATGTCACTAAAAGAATAGGGGGAAAAATTAAATGTCTTTTTTTAGTTCAATGAATGTAAGTGCTACAGGATTAACTGCACAGAGACTTAGAATGGATGTTATTTCTCAAAACATTGCAAATGTGAATACTACAAAGACTAAAAATGGAGGGCCATATAAAAGGAAAGTGTTGCTTTTTGAGGAGCAAAAAGGAAATGAATTCCAAAATATGCTAGATAATTCATTAGAAAGCTATGCATCTTCAGGTGTAAAGATTTCAAAGATTATCGAAGATACCAAGCCACTTAAAAAAATATATGATCCAAGTCATCCAGAAGCAGATAAAAGTGGATATGTATTACTTCCTAATGTGGATACAGTGGAGGAAATGGTTAATATGATTTCTGCTAATCGTTCATATGAGGCAAATGTGACTGCCTTAAATGCTGCTAAATCTATGGCTATGAAGGCTTTAGAAATAGGCAAATAATCACATGATTGGAGTTGTACAATATGGGAATAAAAATAGGTGATATAAGTAGTGTTAATAATTTATTAACTAACGAGAAAAAATCTAATAATGAATCTAACCAGTTATTTGAAGATATATATAAGGCTGCAATAGGGTTAGTGAATGATACAAATAATTTGCAGAAAAATGCAGATAAAGTTACTACAGATTTTGCTGCTGGTAAAACAGATAATTTTGTTGATGTTTTAATTGCTTCAGAGAAAGCTACGGTAGCTTTGCAATATACAGTTAAATTACGAGATAAAGTACTTGATGCATATAATGAAATAATGCGTATGCAAGTTTAATAAAGACCAAAAACTAAATGAAAATGGATGTGTGATTTATGTTAAAGGGGTGTACATATGCCTGGTTTTATTAATAAAATTTCAGATCAAATAACCGGGTTCTGGGATAAATTTGACAAAAAACAGAAATTACAAATAGGAGTAGCCTTGTTGGTCGCAATTATTGCATTGAGTATATTAACAATAGCTTTAAGTAAAACAAAAATGGTTCCATTTGTTTCAGGATTAGAGCCTAAGATTACAGCTCAAGTAAAGACGTTATTACAAGAACAAGGAATTGACTATGAAGTAAGAGATAATGCAACTTCTGTTTACGTAGATTCAAAAAGAAAACAAGATGCTCAGATGGCACTTGATAGTATGGGTATAATTTCAAATACGGGGATGACATATAAAGAAGCTTTTAATACAAGTCTTAGTACGACTCAAGCAGAAAAAAGAGCTATGCAAAGACTTGCATTTGAAAATGAATTAGGACAAAAAATAGCTGTTATAAGTGATATAGATTCAGCTATAGTTAAGTTAGTAATTCCGGACCAAAGTAGAACAATCTTTGACGATACAAAAGAATCTAAGGCGTCTGCTATATTAACTACAAGAGGAGAACTAACTGATGAACAAGTTGTTGGTATAGCTAACTTCTTAGCGTCTTCTGTTGATAATCTTAAAATTAACAACGTAAGCATACTTGATTCAACTGGTAAAATGCTGTATTTTGGTGAAGATATTAGCAATACAGGTGGAACAAGTCTTAACAAGAAAATGGATTATAAAATATCTTTGGAAAATAAAATTAAAAAAGATGTTATGTCAATATTATTAGGAGAATATGATGATGCTGTTGTTACAGTTGATTTAGTAATTAATTTCGACGAGCAATCATCTGTTAAAGAAGAATATAGCACTCCAGAAGGACAAGGCAAAGGTATACCTTCTGTGGAATATCATTACGAGTCAGAAGGAACTAATGAAACACCTTCGGGCATTCCAGGAACTGATTCTAACAATGGATCAACGGAGTATCTAATTCCAAATAATAGTTCTTCAAATAGTAGTACAAAAGTAGATAAGATAGATTATGATGTGAGTAAAACTATAACTAATGAAACAAAAAACGTTGGAGATATAATATATACAGCATCTTCTGTTTCTATTGTTGCTAAGAAATTCAAAGTATTTAATCAAGAATTACTAAAAAAACAAGGTGCTCTTGATAATATAACTTGGGAAGAATTTAAAGAACAAAACAAAGATATCAAAAAAATAGTTGTAGATGATGACGTACTATCAATCGTAAAAAATGCTGCAAATATAACTAAAGCGAAAATTATAGGATACGAAGTTCCTATGTTTGTACCAATTGTGGCAAAAGAAAAACCAATGATGGATTATCTATTAATATCAATTATTGTTATTATGATAGCGTTACTTGGATATGTTGTATATAAAGGTACTGAACCTGTTGAAGTTACAGAAGTGCAACCAGAATTATCTGTTGAAGATATGTTAGCAAGCACAAAAGAACAACAAGATTTAGAAGAGATTGAGTATGATGAGAAATCAGATACAAGAATACAAATAGAGAAATTTGTTGATGAAAAACCTGATGCAGTAGCTCAATTACTTAGAAATTGGCTTAATGAAGATTGGGAGTGATAAATGTGGCTGCAAATAAAAACAACACTATAAAAGGATTACAAAAAGCGGCTATATTGCTTATAGCATTAGGTCCAGAAAAATCTTCTAAAGTGTTTAAACACTTAAAAGAAGAAGAAATTGAACAATTAACTCTTGAGATTGCTAATACAAGAAGTGTTTCGCCAAAAGATAAAGAAACTGTTCTACAAGATTTCTATGAAGTATGTTTAGCTCAACAGTATATTGCCGAAGGCGGTATTGGATATGCTAAAGAACTTCTAGAGAATGCATTAGGTTCTGATAAAGCTATGCAAGTTATTGGCAGATTAACTGCGTCATTGCAAGTTAGACCTTTTGAATTTGTTAGGAAAACAGAGCCAAGTCAATTGCTTAACTTTATACAAGATGAACATAACCAAACAATTGCGCTTATATTATCATATTTGAGCCCTTCTCAATCAGCTATGATTCTTGCATCATTACCTCAAGAAAAACAAGCTGATGTAGCTAGGAGAATAGCTGAGATGGATAGAACATCACCAGATGTTATAAAAGATATTGAGAATGTTCTAGAAAGAAAATTATCTTCATTAGTTACTCAAGATTACACTATTGTTGGTGGAGTAGATTCAATTGTTCAGATATTGAATTCAGTTGATAGATCAACTGAGAAAAATATTATGGAAACTCTTGAAATTGAAAATACTGAACTTGCAGAAGAAATTAGAAAGAAAATGTTTGTATTCGAAGATATACTTTCTCTTGATAGTCGATCTATTCAAACTATTTTACGAGATGTAGATAATAATGAGTTAGCTACTGCACTGAAAGGTGCTGGAGAAGAAGTTCAAAATACTATCTTTAACAATCTTTCAAAACGTTTGTCTACAATGATAAGAGAAGACATGGAATATATGGGACCTGTTAGACTTAAAGATGTTGAGGAAGCACAACAAAAAATTGTTAGTATTATAAGAAAATTAGAAGATGCAGGCGAAATTGTTATCTCTAGAGGTGGAGGTGACGAGATAATTGTCTAGTATTATCAAATCACCTTTTATAAACTATGCTTGTAATAATAAGAAAATTATTGAAGTTACAACAGATAGTGAGAATGCTATAGAACAAGCATCTTCCGTAATAAAATATAATAAAGATGAAATAGATGCAATTATAGAAAAAGAAACATCAAAAGCTAAAGTAGTAGCTAATAATATAATTAATAAAGCTATGCTTGAGTCAGAATCAATTCTTCAAGATGCACAAAATAAAGCTTTAGAGATGAAGCAAGAAGCTTATAATGAAGCTCTTGAAAAAGGTTACATAGAAGGTTTAGAAAAAGGTGAAGAAGAAATAGTATTAAAAAAACAAGAAGTACAACTTATGTTAGAAGATGCAATAAAACAAAAAGAAGATATACTTCGTAGCATAGAACCAAAGATTAGTTTAATTATTACTAGTTTAGTTGAAAAGTTAACTAATTATGTTGTTGATAAAGAACCAATAATTTTGTATTTAATTCAAAAAGGTTTTTCAGAGGTTGAAGTGTTAGAAGATGTAATAGTTCGCGTGTCAGTGGATGATTACGATTATGTTCTAGAAAACAAATCAATATTTACTTCAAATGTAAGTGAGCAAGTTTCTATTGAAATATTAAAAGATGCAAGCTTAGGTAATAATGATTGTATTATAGAAACTAAGTCTGGAAATATTGATTGTAGTTTAGACACACAACTTAGTGGTTTAAACTCTGATTTGCAACTAATAACAGATAGTATGGATTTAGCCAAATAGAAAATTGTTTTAATATGTGAGCAGATTATAAGAAGGATGAAAATATGCATAGTATTGATTTTAGTAAATATGAAAAACTCTTGAATAAATCATATATTAAACACCAAGGTCGTGTTACTAAAGTAGTTGGTTTAACTATTGAGTCATTAGGTCCAAAAGTTAATATGGGAGAATTGTGTGCTATATATTCTTCGGATAATAAAGCATATATACTATCTGAGGTTGTTGGATTTAAAGAAAATAGGATATTATTAATGCCATTTGGTGAACTAGATGGAATAGGTCTTGGAAGTACAGTTGAAGCTCTTGGACAATCATTGTCAGTACCTGTTGGAGATAAGCTTCTAGGAAGAGTGTTAGACGGACTAGGTAATCCTATTGACGAAAAAGAATCTCTATATTTTGACACGAAATATAATATTCAGAGTGATCCTCCTGATCCATTAAAAAGACAGCGTATTAAAGACGTATTATCAATAGGTGTAAAAGCTGTAGATGGATTATTAACTATTGGAAAAGGTCAAAGGGTAGGTATTTTTGCAGGTAGTGGAGTTGGAAAGAGTACATTACTTGGGATGATTGCAAGAAACACAAGTGCAGATATTAATGTTATTGCATTGATTGGAGAACGAGGAAGAGAAGTAAGAGAGTTTATTGAAAGAGATTTGGGTGAAGAAGGGTTAAAACGCTCAGTTGTTGTTGTGGCGACTTCTGACAAACCAGCATTAGTTAGGCAGAAAGCCGCAAGTACTGCAACGGCGATTGCAGAATACTTTAGAGATCAAGGTAAAGATGTTTTACTTATGATGGATTCCCTCACAAGATTTTCTATGGCTCAGAGAGAAATTGGACTTGCTATCGGTGAACCTCCAGTTAGTAGAGGATACACACCATCTGTATTTGCTGTAATGCCAAAACTATTAGAGAGAGCAGGAAATGCTAAGATAGGTTCAATAACAGGGTTATATACTGTATTGGTTGATGGAGACGATATGAATGAACCAATTACAGATACTGCTAGAGGTATATTAGATGGGCATATTGTGCTCTCAAGAAAATTAGCATATAAAAATCATTATCCAGCTATTGATATATTACAAAGTGTATCAAGGGTAATGTCAGAAGTAGTTACTGATGAACACAAAGAACTTGCTAATAATATAAAAACTGTATTAGCAACATATATGGATGTTGAAGACTTGATTAACATAGGTGCTTATTCAAAAGGAAGTAATGAAGATATTGATTATGCAATAAGTAAAATTAAGTTAGTTAACAACTATTTAACTCAAAAAACAAATGAAAAGTTTGAACTAGAAGAAGAATTTATTATGATGAAAGAAATATTTATGTAGGTAGTAATTAATTACTATATATCTTATTTTGAAAGTAGTGAAAAATATGGCTAAATTTCAGTTTAGATTAAATAATGTGCTAAATATAAAAGAAAAATTTGAAGAACAAAAGAAAATGGAATTATATCAAGCAAATCAAGCACTTAATGTAGAAAAAGAGAAGCTTAGTACATTAATTAAATTGCGAGATAAAAACAATGATATATTTAAAAACAAAGTAGAAAAAACAGTAAAGATAAGAGATATTAGAGAGCATAATAAGACTTGTGATTTTTATAATAAAAGTATAGTTGGACAAAATGATGAAATAGAAAAAGCTAGTAATCAAGTAGATACTATAAGAAGTGAATTACATATGGCTCTAATAGAGAAGAAGATATATGAAAAACTAAAAGATCATGCATTAGAACAATATTGTATGGAACAAAATATTTCTGAACAAAAAGTAGTAGATGAAATTGTTAGTTACAAATATAGAGTGCAATAAATTAATTATAATATACGTTATAAACCTGTTAATAAGAGTATTCTTTTTAATAGACTGAAAGGAATGTACATTAATATGGAAAATGAAAGTATAGATCTACAAGAAAAGAAATCAGTTATAGGCAAACTTATGGTATTAATACTTGTTTTGTTAATAATTATATCAATATTCTCTGCGTTAATTAAGTTTGATGTAGCTAATATTGGTAGTAAATATGCGTATCCTTTATTAAAAGATATACCTGTAGTTAATCTGATTTTACCAACAAAAGCAGAAGAAACAATTAGCTCTGAACAATCACAGATAATTGAGTATGCTTTTGAGAATGTAGATGAAGCTGTAGAACGATTAAAAGTTACAGAAACTTTACTAAAAGATAAAGAAATAGAGATTGAGAAATTATTAGAGCAAGTAAAGCTTTTACAAGATGAGAATGCAAGATTAAAGGTGTTTGAAGAAAACCAAGTTAAATTTGATGAAAGAAAAAAAGAGTTTGATGAATTAGTTGTACTAGGTGAAGGTGTTCCAGATATAAAGCAATTTAGAGCTTTCTATGAAGAAATTAAACCTGAAAATGCGGCTGATATTTACGAACAAGTTATTATAATTGATAAGTACAATGAAGAAGTGCTTAATATTGCATCATCTTATCAACAAATGAAGCCTTCAAATGCCGCGTTAATACTATCGAAGATGACTACTTCTTCTTCGAAGATGGAAATGGTTGTTCAAATTCTTAATAATATAGATACTGAACAGCGGGGAGCCATACTCAGTGCTATGGATACTAAAGTAGCAGCTAGAATCACTGAATATATGTTTCCTACTAATTAAGTAAGTAAAAAAATATAGAAAGGAGGCAAAAAAATGATTGATATTGTTTCAAATATGAAAATGGTAGCTAGTGTTAACTCAGATACTAATGCTCAGAGTAAAAGTACTTCTGATAATGATTTTAAAGAAGTTCTTAACAAGCAAAGCAAAATTCATAATAAGAAAAATAAGGTTAATAAACCAACAAAGGAAATCAAAACAAATAAATCTCAAAAAATTAAGAAAGCACAACAACTAATTAAGGGTAAAAAAGAGGAGCTATCTACTGATGAATTAAATATCGTAGAAGATGCTATAGTAAAACAAGTTACCGAAACATTAGGAATTAGTAAAGACGAATTAAAAGAAATTTTGTCAGAACTAGATATGACTGTATTTGACTTATTACTTCCTGATAAATTAGATGCTTTTTTAACGAAATTGTATAATGTTGAGAATACTTTTGATTTATTATCTAATCAAGACATCATTAATAATATTAGGCAGTTGAAAACACAGCTAAGTGATGTAATGGAATCTTTTAAGCTTGATAATGAAACTATTAAGGATATTATTAACAAAGTACATAATCAATCTCAATCATTAACTGAAGATTTATCACAGGAACAATTAGCAACTAACAATGATTTAGAAAAAGATACCGACCAGAAGAAAACACCAACAGTTGAAATAACTGATGAAAGAACTAGTGAAAAAACTGAAAAACAAACTCAAACTGGGGAAAAAACAAATGAAACTGGTAAGGTATTAGATCAAAAAACTGAAGAAAAAACAAACGAAAAAACAAATGAAGCAACAAATGAAAAAATTGATGGAACTTCAAAAGATATTTTAGCTAAATCAGATAATATTAGTGAAGGTCATGTAGATTTTAATAATGAATTAAACGTTGTTGAACAAAATGTTCAAAAAGTTGAGATTATCAATAATGATGGTACAAAAGAAATAATTTCATACAATATTAATACTGAAGAAGTTATTGAGCAGATTGTTTCTAACGTGAAAGTTGAATTAAATGATGATAAAAGTACTATGATGATACAACTTAGACCTGAACATCTAGGAAAACTTTCTTTTTCATTAACATCTGAAAATGGAGTTATTACAGCTAATTTCATGGCTGAAAATCCAGCTGTGAAAGAATTAATAGAAGCTAATTTAGCTCAATTGAGAGTTTCTCTACAAGAACAAGGAATTGATGTAGATAAGTTGGAAGTTAATGTAGCAGATAATAATATGTTTAACCAAGATAATAATGGAAATAATTTTGCAAACCAGAGTGATAAAAAGAAACGAGCAGCGAGAATGATTAATCTTGCTATTAATTCTGATGAAGAAATTGATAGTATCAAAGAAAGTGATGATAGTATGCTTGAATCTAATGAATCTGGTGGAATTGATTATTCAGTATAGGAGTGATAATATGGCAAATGTATCTCCAACAGATGTAATTAATGAATTAAAAGAAAAATATGGCACCAAACCTAAGGGAAAAGCAAGCAATAATCTTGATAAAGATACTTTTCTTAATTTATTAGTAACACAAATGCGTTATCAAGATCCTCTTAATCCTACTCAAGACAAAGAATTTCTAGCACAGATGGCACAATTTACTGCACTTGAACAAATGAAAAATCTCAATACAAGTGCACAGATGTCTAGAGCGTATTCATTGATGGATAAAAGTATTTTTGCTCAAGTTGTTAATCCAGTGTCTCTAGAGGTTACTCCTGTAGCAGGAAGAGTTACTGGTGTGCTAATTAAAAATGGTGAAGTATTTTTAAAAGTAGGAAAAGTTGATGTTCCACTTGAAAAAGTAGAAGGAGTTATACCTTCTGATGATATTTATAAAATTAGTCAAAAAGTGGACAAGATAAGTGAAGATCTAGAAAAAATAAAGGAAAAATATATTCCTAAAGATTCTGATGATAAAGACAAAGATAAGGATAAAGATAATTCAGATGACAAAAAAGTAAGTGACGGGGAATAATTATGAAAATTAATCCTTCAATGTATAACATAAGTAGTAATAATATAAAAGTTAATGACAAAAGTACTAATATTAATTATAATAATAATCCTAATAACAATAAGTTTAGTGATGTTCTACAGAAGAATATAATCAAAAACAGAGATATTATATTTTCTAAACATGCTAATATGCGTCTTCAATCAAGAAATATTAATCTTAGCAATAATCACCTTAATAGGATTAACAAAGGTATAGAAGAAGCTAATAAAAAGGGAATTAGAGAATCTTTGATTATTATTGATAATGTTGCCCTTGTTGTTAACATTAAGAACAAAACTGTAGTTACTGCAATTGAAAAATCTGAAAATGATAATAAAGTATTTACTAATATTGATGGTGCTGTCATTGTATAAACTGGACCTTATAGAGGAAGTTTTTAATTTCTGACTGATAGATGAGATTAAATGATTGTACTAAGAAAGAGAGGTTATATTATATGTTAAGATGTATGTATTCTGGTGTATCTGGACTCAGAATTCACCAAACAAGAATGGATGTTATAGGTAATAATATAGCAAATGTTAACACTACAGGATTTAAGTCAGGTAGAGTAACATTTAATGAAATATTTAGTCAAACGTTACAAGGTGCAAGTGGTGCTAATGGAACTGTTGGTGGTCGTAACCCTATGCAAGTAGGACTTGGTGCTAATATTTCATCGATTGATACGCTAATGACAGAAGGAGCTGCTCAGAGAACTGATAATCCTCTAGATATGAAAATAGAGGGAGATGGATTTTTTATAGTTAACGGCGGTGGTGGTTATAGATTCACTAGAGCTGGTGCATTCCGTATTGATAATGCCGGAAACTTAGTTAATCCAGAAGGTCTTAATGTTATGGGATGGCAATCTGATGATCATGGCAATATAATTAAAGAAAAAGTATCTAAGTTACAGATATTAAAGCCAGAAAATAAATATTCCCAACCTACTCAAACAAGCGCTGCAACTTTTTCTGGAAATATTAATAAAAATGATGCAAATTTGGGAACAGGAAAAGAAGGAATAGTTGTTAATTTTAATATTTATGATAGCCAAGGATATCGTTATACAGTTGAAGCTAAAATTAAAAGCACAGGAACTAAAGGTGAATATTCTATTAATATAGATGGAACTCATGGTATTAAAGATGAAAAAGGTAATAGTGTTGCATGTACTTTTCCTACAACTTCAAATACTATCCAATTTACACCTGAAGGTAAACTTGATACATCATCTGGGGCAACTACTATGTTAAGTATAACAGGTATAGATACTGGACATACAGTAACAAATGCGGATTTTGGAGACGTTAAAATTGATTTTACAGGATTGACTCAATTCGATGGAAAAACGACAGCAAAAGGAGAAGCTGGTAATATTTATGGCTTAGATGCTGGAAATCCCCCTGGAACATTATCTGGTTTCGATATTGGTTCAGATGGAAAAATTCTAGGTAAATACACTAGCGGTCCAAGTAAAATATTAGGACAAATTGCAGTAGCTAGATTCCAAAACCCAGCAGGACTTCAAAAAGCAGGAAATAACTTATTTGAAGTAACAACTAACTCTGGTGAATTTGATGGAATTGGGGTTGATCCAACAGCTAACGGTGGAAGACTTAATGGCGGTGTACTAGAAATGTCTAATGTAGATTTATCTAGAGAATTTACTGATATGATAACAACTCAAAGAGGATTCCAAGCAAACTCAAGAATAGTTACTGTAGCAGATGAATTACTTCAAGAACTAGTTAATCTTAAAAGATAGTTAGTTATTTAAGTATTAATGGCTAGGTTTATAACTAGCCATTAATACTGATATTATATTAATATTAACTTGTAATAAATTATTGAGACATTATTAGAAACAGGTGATTATATGATATATATAACAAAATTAAATAGTGAAGAAATAGTTATTAATTCTGATTTAATTGAAGTGATAGAAGAAACACCTAATACAATAATAACATTAACAACTGGTAAAAAAATTATTGTTCAAGATTCATCAAAAGAGATTGTAAAAAAAATAATAGCTTATAAACGAAAGTTAATATAAGATATTTTACAATAGATTAAGCAACATATTATGTATATTTTTAGTAACAAATGTAAAGTGCCTTAACAATAATAGGCAGGAAGATTTATAGTATGAATGGGTAAATTTTACATGCCTATTTAAGAATCGTTGAAGTGAGGTGGGAACGTTGGATTTAGCTACTATTGGAGGTTTGGTGGCAGGTATTTTCTTTATTGTTTCTTCTATTATGATGGGAGGAGAATTAGGTAGTTTCTTGCATGCGGCATCAGCAATGATTACTTTTGGTGGAGCATTCGCAGCAACATTAATATCTTATCCTTTAGCTGATTTTCTCAAGTCATTAAAAGCAGCAAAGTTAGTATTTAGTAGTAAGCAATTAAACGAAGGAGAGATAATAAAGAAGATAATTGAATTATCTAATATCGCTAGAAAAGAAGGGTTACTTGCTTTAGAAGAGGCAGCAGAATCAATTGATGACGAATTTATGAAAAAAGGTATATTATTAATTGTTGATGGAACAGACCCTGAACTAGTAAGAAATATATTAGAAACAGAATTAATATTCATAGAAGGAAGACATAAATCAATACAAGGATTTTGGGAAAAAGTTGGAGAATTCGGTCCTGCTTGGGGTATGATTGGGACACTTATAGGACTTATTAATATGTTAAAAACTATGAATGATCCAAGTACAATAGGTGCTAGTATGGCTGTTGCCTTGATTACAACACTATACGGTTCTATGTTAGCCAACTTTATTGCATTGCCTTTTGCAAATAAAATGAAGGTAATTAGTGAAGCAGAAATTCTTCTAAAAGAAGTAGCAATTGAGGGATTGCTTTCCATTCAAGCTGGAGAGAATCCTAGAGTAATAGAAGAAAAATTAAAAGCCTTTTTAGCACCTAGCCTAAGAAATGAAATAAGCGAAGGTGAAGATGCTGGGGAAGGTGAAAATAATGGCTAATAAGAGGAAAGCAGATGAAGCCAAGTCGGGTTCACCAGCATGGATGAGTACATATGGAGATTTAGTAACACTTTTACTTTGCTTTTTTATTTTACTGTTTTCAATGTCAAGTATTGATGTGGCTAAGTTCAAAGCCGCTATGAGTTCATTTCAAAATCAAATAGACATTATGCCTGGAGGAACTGCTCTAACTAATAATGAGTTGATATCTAATGGAATAAGTCAGGTAAACGGAATTCAGCAGATATTTGATAATAAAGTTCCTTTAGAAGAAAAGGGCGAGGAAGATGCAGACATTACTAAGAGTAAATTAGAAGAAGCCAAAAAAGAAGCAGAAAAAATCTATGAATTTCTAAAAGAAAAAGGATATGAAAATGAAGTGAAAATTGAATATAACTCAAATGTTATAAAGCTTACAATTGAGGGAGAAGTGTTATTTGAAAGTGGTAAGGCTCAATTAACTACAGAGGCAATAAAATTAGTCGATGTAATATCAGTTAAGTTAAAAGAACATCTTACTAATAAAACTATTCAGATAGAAGGACATACTGATAACAGACCTATTAATACAGTTAGATTTCCTAGTAACTGGGAATTGTCTCAAGCTAGAGCTATTGCTGTTGGTTACCGTCTAATAGAAGAACATAATATTGATCCTTCAAAAATAGCTGCAACAGGATATGGACAATATAGACCATTAGAAGATGCAGATAACAATACATCTGAGGGACGCGCTAGAAATAGACGAGTAGAAATAAAAATTGTAAGTGAAGAATATGAAAATATTAATGATTTGAACAATTTAGAACAAATCAAGGAGTGAGGTGAACAACGTGGCTAAAGATAAAGAAAAAAAGGTAAAAGAAAAAGATGGTGGAAAAACTATATTAATGATTGGAGTTATTCTCATTGTTTGTTCTATTGTATTAGCATCTGTTTCTGTTTTCATGTTAACGTCTTCTTTGAAGAAATTAAACACTGAAAATAGAGAAGATGAAAAAGATCCTGATAAAATACCTTTAAGTCAAATTGAGAGTATTGAGACAGAAAATATTATACTAATTCTTCCTTCTTCTACTGATGCAGAAAAGAGAATGAATTTTACTTTCTATGTAGGTTTTGCACTTGATAAAGAAAGCAAAGATTTAACTAGTACAAAAGAACTACTTGAAGCTAATAATGGTATTGTTAAGTCTAAAATTACTAGTTTATTAAACAAAAAATATCTAGAAGATATGTTAAGACCAGATATTCAGCAATTGATTGCTGATGAAATATTTGCTATGATGAAAGAAGAGCTACAAACAGATGCTCTTGTAGAAGTTTATATAAAAGATTATTTATATAGGTAATATATAGATAAAAACAATAATCAGATTATACACTTACTGGTAGGAGGTGAGGATATGGGTGAAGTCTTATCACAAAATGAAATAGATGATCTGTTAAACGCTTTGAATACTGGAGAATTAGATGTTGATGAATATCGGTCAAATGCCAGTGAAAAACAAATAAAAGAATATGATTTTGCAAGACCATCAAGATTTGCAAAAGAACATTTAAGAACACTTGAGATAATTTTTGAACATTATGCAAGATTGATTTCTACGACTTTACCTGCATACTTGAGAACTACGACGCAAGTGGATGTTATTAATTCTGAGGCTATTTCGTATTCTGAGTTTGCAAACGCATTATCAAATCCTATATTATTAGGAGTTGTTGATTTTTCGCCCTTAAAAGGGTCATTTGTTGTTGATTTATCAGTTAATATAGGGTATGCTATAATTGATAGATTGCTTGGTGGAAAAGGTGAGCCTCTAGACAAGAAAAGGGACTTTTCAGAAATAGAAGTATTGCTAATAGAAAAGATATTAGTAATATGTTTACAGCATTTTAGAGAACCGTGGAAAAATGTTGTTGAGTTAGAGCCTAGACTTAAAAAGATAGAAACTAATTCACAGTTTGCTCAAGTAATATCACCTACTGATGTAATTGCACTTATAACTCTTAATGTAAAAATAGGTGCAGTTGAAGGATTAATGAATTTTTGTATTCCTTATTTGTGTTTAGAACCTATTATGGATAAATTAAATACTAAATATTGGTTTTCGACTATTCAAAAAACTAATGTAGATTTATATAAAGAGGTTATAGAGCATCAAATTGATACTGTAAATATACCAATTAAAGCAGTACTAGGTAAATCTTCTATATCTATTAATGAATTTGTTAATCTTCAAAAAGGAGATATAATAAAACTTGCTGATAAAGTTGATTCAGAAATGGATGTATATGTAGGTAATATAAAGAAATTCACAGGTAAACCAGGTATTTTTAATAATAATAACGCGGTTAAAGTGACTTCAATAATTAGAGAGGAGGAATAAGAAATGGATGAAATGCTATCTCAAGAGGAAATAAATGCATTACTAAAAGGCTTGGATGATGATACGGATAGTAAAGATAGCACAAGTGCTAACGAATCTTGTGAATTAACTGAAGCCGAAAAAGACGCTGTTGGTGAAGTATCTAATATTAGTATGGGTACGGCAGCAACTACGTTATTTTCTTTAGTAAATCAAAAAGTAGTAATTACTACACCAACAGTTTCAGTTGCTAATTGGGATGATTTATCAAAAGATTTTGTAAAGCCATGTGTGGCAATTCAGATAGTATATAAGGAAGGATTAGAAGGTACTAACCTATTAATGCTTCGTGAAGATGATGTAAAGATTATTGCTGATTTAATGATGGGTGGCGAAGGAACTAGTACAGATGTTGAATTAACAGACCTTCATCTTAGTGCAATAAGTGAAGCAATGAACCAGATGATAGGTTCTGCGGCTACTTCAATGTCATCTATGTTTGGTAAAAAAATTGATATTAACCCTCCGTCATCTAATATAGTTGATTTTAATGATTATTTAGAAGAAGGGGATGAATTTGCAGAGTTTCTTAATAAACAATTTCTTAAAGTTTCTTTTAAAATGCAAATAGGTGATTTAGTTGATAGTGAAATGATGCAACTATATCCTACTGATTTTGCAAAAGAAATTTATGATAATTTTATGCAAAGTCAAGAACCACCAAAAGAAGAAGTTAAGATTCAAGAAGAAGAAAAGCAAAGTACTAATCAAGTACAACAACCTACTACTCAGAGTATGCCACAACAACAGCCAGTTCAGAGAATGGAAATTCCTACACAAGTACCTAATACTCAGGGTAACATGAATAACATGTATAATCCAAACAATAATAATCAATTTAGAAATATTGATGTGCAGCAAGCTGAGTTTCAAGAATTTGATTTTAATGCTGTTATGCAACAAAAAGAAAATATTGATTTAATTATGGACGTACCATTAGAAGTAACTGTTGAGCTGGGTAGAACTAGTAAACCAATTAAAGAAATACTAGAATTTTCACCTGGAACTATAATTGAACTTAATAAACTAGCCGGTGAACCAATTGATGTATTAGTCAATGGGAAAAATGTTGCTAAAGGTGAAGTAGTTGTAATTGATGAGAATTTCAGTATAAGAATTACTGATATTATTAAACACAACGGACATAGCTTGATTAATTAATATTATTTAGAGGAGAGATTTCTATGGGAAAGAATATTTTAATAGTTGACGACGCTGCATTTATGAGAATGATGATTAAAGATATTTTAACAAAAAATGGTTATAATGTTGTTGGAGAAGCAGAAAACGGAGTAAAAGCTGTAGAAAAATATAATGAATTAAGCCCAGACTTAGTTATTATGGATATTACAATGCCAGAAATGGATGGTATTGAAGCTGTTAAAACAATAAAAGGTATTAATGGTGATGCAGTTATAATAATGTGCTCTGCTATGGGTCAACAAGCAATGGTTATAGAGTCTATTCAAGCGGGAGCAAAAGACTTTATTGTTAAACCATTTCAAGCTGAACGTGTTATTGAAGCTGTATCAAAAGTAATAGGATAATAATATGAATATATACTTATTATCTGCAAATCAGAATAACTTGTTACAAGTAATTGTTCTATTAATACTATTTGTTACAGTATTGATTGCAGCTTTTTTTACAACTAAGATGTTTGGTAAATTTCAACTTAAAAAAGGGTCTAGCAAAAATATTCATCAGCTTGAGTCTATTTCCGCTGGCCCAGGGAAGTTTATTCAACTCATTCAGATAGGTGAAGAATACATATTAATAGGTATTACTAAAGATAAAATAACTTTTTTAAAAGAGATAAATAAAGACAATATTGATTTAACTAAGTACGATAAGAAAGACATGAGTCAAGTTGCATTTAGTAAGCACCTTGAAAAATTCTTAAAAAAGAAATAAATTGTACATATCGGAGTAGAATCTAATGAAATTTATTAAAAATAATCATAAAAGATTATCAAGACTTACATTAATAATAAGTATATTTATTCTAGTTTGCTTTATATGCAAAAATAATGTTCAGGCTGCAAATAATTCAATTCCATTTTCTGTCGATTTGAATGTTAGTGCCGCAGAGAATGGAAAAGATGTAGTAAGTAGTTTGCAGATACTATTTATATTGACATTAATTTCTTTGGCTCCGTCTATATTAATAATGATGACATCATTTACTAGAATAATAGTTGTTCTACATTTTGTTAGGTCAGCACTTGCTACACAACAGACGCCACCTAATCAAGTGTTAATTGGACTTGCATTATTTATAACATTATTTATAATGTCACCAGTCATAACAGATGTTAATGATTCTGCTCTAAAGCCATATTCAGATGGAGAAATTTCTCAAGAAGAAGCTATTGAAAGAGGACTTAAACCTGTTAGAGATTTTATGCTTAAACAAGTAAATGATAAAGATTTAAAATTATTTTTAGACATGGCTGATGAAAGAAATATTAATAATACTGAAGATATCCCAACAAATGTATTAATTCCTGCATTTATAATTAGTGAGTTAAGAGCTGCATTCATTATTGGTTTTTTAATATATATACCTTTTATAGTTGTTGATATGGTTGTAGCCTCAACGCTTATGTCAATGGGTATGATGATGCTTCCTCCAGTAATGATTTCTTTACCTTTTAAGTTATTACTTTTTATCCTTGCAGATGGTTGGAATTTGGTAATTGGACAATTGGTTAAGACGTTTAATTTTTGATAATTAAAATATAGTTTTATTATATTTAAGTTGTAGCTTTATAAAATGGTACACTTGGTATATTTGAAAGGAATAGATTTTGGTATGAATCAAAATATGGTTATAGATTTGGCTAGAGAAGCTTTATTAACAGTAATTACAGTAGCAGGTCCATTACTTTTATTAGCTTTAGTTGTTGGTTTACTTGTTAGTATATTTCAAACTGTTACATCAATACAAGAGCCCACTTTAGCTTTTGTACCTAAAATATTAGCTGTTTTTTTAGGTTTAATAATATTTGGACCATGGATGCTAAATAAGTTAGTAACACTAATAACTAACATATACAGTAATTTTGGTTCTTATATATCAAGTTAGGGGATATTAGAAATGGATGTACTATTAAAGGATCCTTTTGCATATTTGGACATATTTTTACTTACATTTGTGAGAATGATAAGTTTTTTTATATCTGTACCTTTATTTGGTACGAGAAATATCCCAAGGACTGTTAAGGTAATATTAGCATTGTTTTTGACAATTATAATCATTAATATTCAACCAATGGAATTAAGTACCTCTAGTGCCAATATTATTCCTTATGCTATATTAGTTATTAAAGAATTTATTGTAGGTTGGCTTATTGGATTTGGAGCTTATCTTGTATTTTCTATTATAACATTATCAGGACAACTTATTGACTACCAGATAGGATTTACTATGGTTAATGTATTTGATCCTTTAAGTCAAATACAATTAACAATTACAGGGAATTTTTATTACTATTTATTACTATTAATGATGTTAGCTACTGACACACACTTTTTTCTAATAAAAGCATTGACAGAAAGTTTCAAATGGATACCTATTGGTAATGTAGTTTTTAGACCTACGTTATATCCATCAGTGATGAGTTTCTTCAAAGATTATTTTATTATTGCATTAAAAATAGCAGGTCCTATGATTGGTGTAATGCTAATAATTAATGTAGTACTAGGCATATTAGCTAGAGCTACTCCTCAGATGAATATGTTTGTTATTGGATTACCACTGAAACTTATGACGGGCTTAGTAGTTTTGCTGATTACAATAAGTGCATTTCCAAGTGTTAGTGAGTGGATTTTTGATAAGATGTTAAATGTAATCGATATAATAATTAAAGGGATGAGTTAACATCATGAGTTCTAAATTTGTACATAAAAGATTAGTTATACCATATAACTTGCAATATTTTGCTGGAGATAGTGGGTCTGGAGAAAAGACTGAAAAAGCTACTCCTCGTAAGAGAGAAAAAGCAAGAGAAGAAGGGCAAGTAGCAATAAGTAAGGAAGTTTCTACAGCACTTATTTTGATTGTTATGTTTTCTGCTTTAAAAATGTTTACTCCCTATATGTATGGAAAATTTATAAAATTATATAATCATGTTTACGGACAATTTACGATAGCAACTAATGAGTTTAGTATTAATTTTGTATCTAACACATTAAAATATACTATTACAAGCTTAATAGGAATTCTTGTTCCTTTTTTTGCAATTGTTGTTACTATTGGGTTATTAGTAAACCTTCTCCAAGTTGGTTGGAAGCCATCTATTAAGACGTTAAAAGTTAAGTTTAGTAAATTAAGTCCATTACAAGGATTTAAGCGTTTATTTTCTTTGAATGCAATAATGGAATTACTAAAAGCACTACTTAAAATAACTATTATTATAGTTATTGTATATTTCACTGTAAAAGGTAAAGAAAATTTTATACTGATTGTATACGAAATGACTCTTTTAGATAGTTTTAAACTAATGACGGACATTGCACTTGATATAGGTATCAAGGTAGGAGCATTTTATATTCTTATTGCAGTTATAGATTATATTTATCAACGATATTCATTAGAAAAGAAATTAAAAATGACAAAACAAGAAATTAAACAAGAACATAAAGAAAGCGAAGGTAATCCAGAAATCAAACAGAAAATTCGTCAGAAGATGAGAGAAGCATCAATGAAGAGAATGATGCAGGATTTACCATCAGCAGATGTAATTATTACTAATCCAACGCATTTTGCTGTTGCTATTAAATATGATAAGGACGCATCTTTAGCTCCTGTAGTAATAGCAAAGGGTGTTGATTTACTAGCAGCGAAGATCAAGAGTATTGCTACTGACAATGAAATAGAAATTGTTGAAAATAAACCATTAGCTAGAACACTTTATTATACAGTAGATATAGGTAACGAAGTACCTCCAGAGTTATATCAAGCTGTGGCTGAAGTATTAGCATTTGTTTATAATCTTAAAAAAGAGAAGGAGGGCTAAGTATTATGAAGATAAAAGTTGGTGATATTGTATTAGGTATGTTTATAATTATGGTTGTAATTATTATGATTATACCTATGAGTACAGTAATACTTGATATATTAATTACAATAAATATCATGATGGCACTAATAATATTATTTAATGCTTTATTTGCAAAAGAAGCTCTTAATATGTCCTCGTTTCCAACTATACTATTGTTTACTACTATATATCGTTTATCTCTTAATATGTCTTCTACAAGAGCCATTTTGTCAAAAGGTGAAGCAGGTGGGGTAATTAGTACTTTTGGTAGTTTTGTAGGTGGTAATGATATAGTTATTGGTGTTATTATGTTTATTATATTATTGATTATTCAATTTTTGGTTATTACAAAAGGTTCAGAAAGAGTATCAGAAGTATCTGCACGTTTTACACTAGATGCTATGCCAGGTAAACAAATGGCAATTGATGCAGATCTTAACTCTGGTTTAATTGATGAAAGCGAAGCCAAAACAAGAAGAGAGAAAATCCAAGACGAGGCTGCTTTTTATGGTTCAATGGATGGTGCTAGTAAGTTTGTAAAAGGAGATGCCATTGCAGGCTTAATTATAACTGTTGTTAATGTTGCAGGTGGTTTAATAATTGGTTCAGTTAGAGATGGAGCACCTATTGGTGAAGTAATGACTAAGTATTCTATACTTACTATAGGTGATGGACTAGTTAGTCAAATACCTGCATTACTAATATCATTAGCTACAGGTATATTAGTTACAAAAGTATCTAAAGATGCTGACGTAAGTGACCAATTAGTTGGACAATTATTTTCTATGCCAAAAGTATTATATTTAACTGGTGCAGTATTGATTTTATTAGGTATAGGGACACCTCTTCCGTGGCTTATTGTTTCTGGTACAGGTGCATTAGTTATAGTTGCGGCTACGAAAATACGATCAGATTTACAAGTTCAAGCTGTTGAACAAGAAATATCTACAGAAGATATAGAAGCTGATGAGATGAGAAGTGTTGAAAATGTTACATCATTACTTCAAGTTGACCCAATTGAATTAGAATTTGGATATGGTATTATTCCACTTGCTGATGTTAACCAAGGAGGAGATTTACTTGACAGAGTTGTAATGATTAGACGTCAGATTGCTCTAGAACTAGGAACAATTGTACCTACTATTAGACTTAGAGATAATATTCAGCTAAATCCTAATCAATATATTGTTAAAATAAAGGGTACTAAAATTGCTGAGGGTGAGATTTTATTTGATCATTATATGGCAATGAATCCAGGATTTGTTGAAGAAGAAATAGATGGTATTGAGACAATTGAGCCTGCATTTAAACTACCTGCTTTATGGATAACAGAAAATCAGAGAGAAAGAGCAGAAACTATAGGATATACAGTTGTTGACCCACCATCAATAATCGCAACTCATTTAACAGAAGTTATTAAGAAACATCTTGATGAACTTCTTACAAGAGAAGATGTACAAACACTTATTAATAATGTTAAAGAAACTAATCCTACATTAGTAGATGAGTTAGTTCCAAAATTATTAAGCGTTGGAGAAGTACAAAAAGTTCTTATGAATTTATTAGATGAAGGAATTTCTATTAGAGATTTAGTAACTATATTTGAAACTTTAGCTGATAATGCTATAACTAATCGTGATACTGATATACTTACAGAATATGCTAGACAGAGCCTTAAAAGAGCAATTTCCGCAACTTTCTTTGGGGAAAATGAAAATAATAATGTTATTACTTTAGATCCAAGCTTAGAACAAGTTATAATGGATAGTGTAAAACATACAGAACAAGGAACTTATTTGGCATTAGATCCAGAAGTTACTAATAAAATATTTATTTCTGTTGAACAAGAGATTAATAAATTAGTATCCATTGGACGTACACCGATACTATTAACGTCTCCAATAGTAAGAATATATTTTAGACGTTTAACAGAAGAACAGCTTCCAGATTTGATTATTTTATCATATAACGAGCTAGATTCTAATGCAGAAATACAATCAGTAGGGATGGTGAGCATTAGTTGAAAATAAAACAATTTGAAGCAAAAACAGAAAAACAAGCTATGCTACAGGTAAAAGAGGAGTTTGGTAAAGAGGCTTTAATTGTAAGTGTGAAAAATATTAAGCCAAAAGGAGTCTTCAAGTTATTCAAATCTCCTTGTGTTCAAGTTACGGCAGCTCTTGATGAACGGAATATATCTGCTACAAAAGAAAATTTGAACATTGAAGAGTTTAAAAAGAATATAGCTATAAAAAATGACAACATATATAATTCTACAACTTCACAGAATATACAAGATAAGATTAGTAAGATTGAAGAAATTATTAATAATAATACTAAAGATAGTAACCGTTTAATTATTAATGAAAATGAACAGATATCTAATAAGAACATTCCTCTTATTGAGCTTATATATAAACAACTAACAGAAAATGAAGTAGATGAGAAAGTTGCTAATAAAATTATGTTGGGATTAAATGATTCATTAGCAAAAGGAAATATTAAAATGAACGATGTAATTTCCATTATATATAAGCGAATTATAGATGAGTTGGGAAATATTGAAACAATTGATATAAGTAACAAAAAACCTAAAGTTATTGTCTTTGTTGGACCTACAGGAGTTGGGAAAACAACTACTATTGCAAAATTAGCATCTCATTATAGTATGGACAAAGAACAAAATATTGGGTTAATTACTGCTGATACATATAGAATAGCTGCTGTTGAGCAATTAAGAACTTATGCAAATATATTAAATATACCTGTGGAAGTAGTATATTCTAATGAGGAAATTGAATCTGCTATTGAGAGATTTAGAGATAAAGATTTAATATTCATTGATACGGCAGGAAGATCACATAGAAACGAAGAACAGCAAGCTGATATTGAAAGGTTATTACAATCAATCCCAGATAAAGAAGTTTACTTAGTACTTAGCATAACAACCAAATATAATGACTTAATTAGGATTACAGAGATATATAATCAAATGACAGATTATAAAGTGATTTTTACTAAGCTAGATGAGTCGCAATGCGTAGGTAATATATTAAACATAAAAGATAAAATAGATGCTAAGTTATCTTATGTTACATTCGGACAGAATGTTCCTGACGATATTATTGAAGTCAATCCACATGAAATTGCAAAAAGTATATTAGGGGGACAATAATGGATCAAGCTACTAACCTAAGAAACATGATGAGAAATGGGCAGTCAGTTAGTAAAAAGAGTTCTTCCAAAGTAATTACAGTAACTAGTGGAAAAGGTGGAGTTGGTAAGTCCAATGTGTCTGTTAATTTGGCAATACATTTTAGAAAAATGGGTAAAAGAGTTGTTATATTTGATGCAGATTTTGGATTAGCTAATATTGAAGTTATTTTTGGTATTATTCCAAAATATAATTTGTTTGACATGATATATAATGGTATGAGTATGGCGGATGTACTAACATCAGGTCCACTTGGAATAGAATTTATATCTGGTGGTTCCGGAGTACAAGAGTTAATTAATCTATCTAAAAATCAATTGAACTTTCTTAACGAAAAATTATTGGATCTTGATTATTTAGCTGATATAATAATAATTGATACAGGAGCAGGTATATCAGATTCGGTGCTTAACTTTATTGTTTCTTCTAATGAAGTCATATTAGTTACTACACCTGAACCTACATCAATTACAGATGCATATGCAGTATTAAAAGCTTTAAAAAATAGAAAAAGAGAAGATTACAAATCTACTAATATTAATCTTATTGTAAACAGAGTTTCAAGCGAATCAGAAGGTCTTGAAATATATACTAAATTAAATAGAGTAACAAATAAATTCTTAGATATAAATCTTAATAATATTGGGTTTTTACCTCAAGATAATAACTTGACTAAATCTGTTATAGAGCAAAAACCTGTGACAATATTATATCCAAAAACAAAAGTATCAAAAGCGTTTGAACAAATTGCTACAAATTTGCTATCCAATAATTCTTATAAAGCTAAGCAAGATGTTGGAATTAGAAGTGTATTTAGTAATTTAATGAACTTTAAAAAGTCAAAAAAATAATATAAGTAATAACTGATACTTAAAAACAAATTTTGCGGACAAGGTGGTTATTATGATACATACATCATTGGCATTAGGAGATAAGGTTGAATTATCAAGATTAAAATTTAATACAAATAAAACATATAATAATGAGACAGTTTATGTTAGTCTAATTCAAGATATTAAAGAGGATTCTTTAATTATATCTGCACCTGTTGAAAATGGAAAAATAATACCTTTAGAAATTGGTACAGCGTATCTATTATCAATTTATAGTAAAGGTGGTTTATTTAAGTGTAGAGCTGTTGTATCGAACAGATATAAAAAGAACAATTTGCATTTTGTTGATTTGGAAATAAAATCCCCAATGAGAAAACATCAACGTCGACAATTCTATCGTCTTGAATGTGCTTTAACTTTTCATTTTTCTAATGAAGAGAATGAAACATATTATAAAGGAATAATTATTGATATAAGTGGTGGAGGTTTAAGATTTACTTCAAAAGAACAAATAAAAGTAGGAAGTATAATAAACTGTACATTAGATATCAATAACATTGAAACAAAAAGACTTGAGTTAAAAGGAAAAGTAATATTATCTCAATTAGTTGATTATCAAGTAATTAAGTATGAAACTAGAATTATGTTTCAAGACATTTCCACTGAAAATAGGGAAGCTATAATAAAATTTATATTTGACGAGCAAAGAAAGAGACGAAAACGCAGAAAAGGACTGTAATATTATGAGCGAAAAGAAAAAAATACTTGTAATTGATGACTCTGCATTCATGAGAAGGGTTATATCTGATATAATTAATAGTGATGCAAGATGTGAAACAATAGGAACTGCAAAAAATGGAAAAGATGGGCTAGATAAAATCAAGAAACTTAATCCAGACGTTGTAACACTTGATATTGAAATGCCAATAATGACTGGATTGGAAATGCTTGAACAACTAAGAGAAGAAAACATTAATGTTTCTGTTATAGTTATGAGTACTTTAGCTGAGGAAGGTAAAAAAGAAACTATTAGAGCATTAGAACTAGGTGCCATTGATTTTGTTAAAAAACCTAATAATATTTTTAAGGTTAATACTGAATCAATGAGAGTGAAATTAATTGATAAGCTATTAATGGCATCTAATATAATGAGTAAACAAGTAACAAGTAAAATACCTTCTAGACATGATAGAAATAAACAGGTCTATAAGCCTGTTAGTAGAATTAGAAAAGCTACTACAAATTCTTCTTTTTCTAAGCTTGTAGCATTAGGCTGTTCTACAGGAGGTCCAAGAGCTTTACAATATGTATTACCATATTTGCCTAGAGATTTAGACGCAGGAATTGTAATAGTTCAACACATGCCAGCTGGATTTACTAAATCTCTTGCTGATAGACTCAATCAGTTAAGTGAGATAGAAGTAAAAGAAGCAGTGGACAATGATATAATTGAAAAAGGAAAAGCTTATATAGCACCTGGAGATTATCATATGAAAGTTATTAAAGATAATAAGAATAATCTCATCATTAAATTATCAAAAGAAGACCCGTTTAGAGGTCATCGTCCAGCAGTTGATATTATGATGAACTCATTGCTAGACATTAATAACGTTGAACTTACAGGTGTGATAATGACTGGTATGGGTATGGATGGAAGTGAAGGTCTTAACAATCTGAAAAACAATAATGGTATTCATATTATTGCTCAAGATGAGGAAACCTGTGTTGTCTACGGAATGCCAAAAGCTGTTGTATTAAAAGGGATTGCTGATGAAATAGTACCATTACAATTGATTTCAGATTCTATTACTAAGAAAGTTGGGGTGCTTTAATATGGATATAAGCCAATATTTAGAAATTTTTATTGAAGAATCAAAAGAACATTTACAAAGCCTTAATGAATCACTATTAGAATTAGAGAAAAATTCAGAGAACGTAGAGTTGATTAATGAAGTTTTTCGAGTTGCTCATACCCTAAAAGGAATGGCTGCGACTATGGGTTATAAAAGAATGCAAAAATTGACTCATGATATGGAGAATGTACTGTCTGAAATTAGAAATGGAAATATCAAAGTACAATCTGAATTGTTAGATATATTATTTCAATGTTTAGATGCTCTTGAGCAATACGTAGATTCTATTGTTGAATCTGGCTCTGAAGGAGAAAACGATTATACATCTATTATTGAAAAACTAAATAGAATTCTAGAAGGTGAAAATGAACAAGAAATAGCAGCTACTAGTAATGATACTACTAGTAATGCAATTAATAATAATATAGATCAAGAAGTAGATAGTAATAAAAGAAAACATCTCTTAATACCATTTACTGATTTTGAAAATAGTGCTATTGCAAAAGCGTATAAAGATCACTATAAAGTATATGGAATTACGATATATATAAGTAAAAGTTGTGTATTAAAATCAGCAAGAGCGTTTATTGTATTTAGAACATTAGAAAAATTAGGACAAGTTATTAAGTCTTATCCTAGTGTACAAGATATTGAAGACGAAAAATTTGATGATAATTTTTCTGCTTTTATTATTACAAAAGAGAGCGATAATAAAATAAAAAATGAATTATCATCAATTGCAGAGGTTGTTGAGGTATTAACAGATGAAATTATTATTTCTGTTGAAGAAGAACCAGCTACAGAAGAGCCTAAGAAAGAGAGCAAACAAAAGGTTAAACCAAAAGTAAAGGATAATGCTAACCAAAATAAAAATGCTAAGGGAACGTCTAAACCAAAAACTAATAGAACTGTAAGAGTAGATATTGAAAGATTAGATACACTTATGAATTTGGTTAGTGAACTTATTATTATCAAAAATGGTTTAGAGACAATTGAACTTAAAAATACTAGTCAAAATTTCAATGAACAGATAGAGTATTTAGAAAGAATTACTACTAACTTACATGATGCAGTTATGAAAGTTAGAATGGTTCCAATTGAAAGAGTATTTAACAGATTCCCAAGATTAATTCGTGACCTTGCAAGAAAGTTAAATAAAAATATTGAATTACATATGTCAGGTGAAGAGACTGAACTTGATAGAACAGTAATTGACGAAATTGGTGATCCATTAGTTCATTTACTTAGAAATGCAGGTGACCACGGATTAGAAACTCCTGATGTGAGAATAAAAGCAGGAAAAGATGCTACTGGAAACATTGACTTAAAAGCATATCAAGATGGTAATAATGTTATTATAGAAGTTAATGACGATGGATATGGAATAGATGTTAATAAGATTAAGAGTAAAGCTATTAGCAAAGGAACCATTTCAGCAGATCAAGCTGATAACATGTCCGATCAAGAGATTATTAACTTATTATTCAAACCAAGTTTCAGTACAGCTGAACAAATATCTGATGTATCAGGTAGAGGTGTTGGACTTGATGTAGTAAAAACAAAAATAGAAGCTTTAGGTGGAGATATTGAAGTTAAGACTGAAGTAGGTAAAGGAAGCAAATTTATAATTAGACTTCCATTAACACTTGCCATTATTCAAGCACTAATGGTTAAGCTTGGTAGTGAAAAATATGCCATTCCACTTAATACTATTCAAAACATCGAAGATGTTCATATATCTAAAATTAAATATATTCAAAATGAAGAAGTAATTAATTTGAGAGGTCATGTAATACCAATAATAAGATTGCATGAAAAATTAGATATTACACAAGAGGATACTGAAAAAGAATCATTAACTGTTGTTATTGTTAATAAAGGAGAAAAACAAGCAGGTATTGTTGTTGATTCTCTAATAGGACAACAAGAAATTGTAATTAAGACTCTTGGAAAATATTTAGCTAATATCAAATTAATAGCAGGAGCAACAATACTAGGTGATGGTGAAGTTGCTTTAATATTAGACATTAATTCATTAGTATAATTGGAGGGTTGCATGTGGAAGATAATAAAAATCAAGATATAAAACAATATATAGTTGCAAAAATTGGTCATGAGCAATACGGAATAAATATACAATTTGTTCAGAATATAGAAAGAATACTTAATATAACTAGAGTCCCTAAAGCACCTCATCACATAAAAGGCGTTATTAATTTAAGAGGGGATATTATTCCAGTAATGAGTTTAAGACTTAAATTTGGTCTAGATAAAGACGAATATACTAATAACACAAGAATTATCATTGTTAAATTGGATGGTAATGCAATGGGAATAATAGTTGATGAGGTAAAAGAAGTTATTAATTTAGTTGATGATGATATTGAAAAAGTATCAAAAGATTCTAATGATGATAAAGGAATTTACACCCAAGGTATAGGAAAAATTGAGGAGGAACTATTTACACTTCTTAATCTTGATGGATTAATCAATACCAATGATTAACGAACTTTAAGGAAAGGTAAAAAATATATGGACAACATAAATATAGATACTTTAAATAATGTACATATTGATGTGCTCAAAGAATTAGGTAATATAGGTGCTGGAAATGCAACAACAGCTCTTTCTAAAATGATTAATAGAAAAATAGATATGGGTGTACCAAAAGTTAATATATCAGAGTTTAAAGAAGTATCAGAAGTATTAGGTGGTGCAGAAAATCAAGTTGTTGGTATATTATTAGCTGTTGAAGGAGATATCAATGGTATGATGATGTTTGTACTTGAAAGAGCTTCAGCACATAATCTTGTTAATATACTTATGGGGAAAGATTTGAACACATTTGAAGAATTTACTGAAATAGATTTGTCTGCACTAAAAGAAATTGGAAATATAATTTCAGGAGCATATTTATCATCGTTATCATCACTAACTAATTTAAAGATTATATCATCAATACCGTATATGGCTATAGATATGGCTGGAGCAATACTTAGTGTACCTGCTATTGAGTTTGGGAAAATTGGGGATAAAGCATTATTAATACAATCTGATTTTGGTGAAGGAGAGAATAAAGTATTTGGAAACTTTATTCTTATTCCTGACGTTAAATCCTATGGTACAATACTTACTTCTATTGGGATAACTGGGTAATATGGAAGATAAAATCAAAGTAGGAATGGCTGATCTTAATGTCTGCCCATCACCAGGGATTTTAACTACACTTGGTTTAGGATCATGTGTTGGAATTGTATTATACGATCCTCTTAAAAAAGTAGGAGGACTTGCACATATTATGTTACCAGATAGTACCCAAATAAAAAACAATAGTAATGTAGCTAAGTTTGCAGATACAGGTATTAATAAGTTAATTGATGATATGATTAAATTAGGAGCAAATAGAAATAGATTAGTTGCTAAATTAGCAGGTGGTGCACAGATGTTCTCATTTAAGAGTAGTAATGATCTAATGAGAATTGGAGATAGAAATGTAATAGCATGTGAAAACATTTTAAATATGCTTAGAATCAAAGTTTTATCAACAGATACAGGTAAAAATTACGGTAGAACTATTGAATTTTATACTGAAACAGGAGATCTATTGATTAAAACAATTGGAAAAGATACTAAGATAATATAGAGGCGGTAAAATTATGATTAGAAATATACACATTATCATTATGTTAATTTCAGGTATTATTGTTAGTATAATTGGATTAATTAATGGATACGACCTGAAAACTTTTTCTTTAACTTTACTTATTGTTCTAATTATTTTCTTTTTTATAGGTTCAATTTTACAAAATATACTAAATAAGATATATATGCAAGCAGAAAAAAAAGAGAAGCAGAAACAATTAATAGAGATGGATGAAGAAATTAACAGAATTAAAGCATTAGATAGTGATGATGAAGATGAAGAAGATTCAGATGCATTAAGGGAAGAGACTGAAGAAGAACAATACTAACCTTTACGGAGGCTAAAATGGATGAAAAGAGTAGAATAATATTATGGCAAAAATATTCAAAAACTAAATCATTAGAAATTAAAGAACAATTAATAATTGAATATGCTCAACTTGTGAAATACGTTGCAGGTAGACTTAATATGTATCTAGGTAACAACGTAGAATACGAGGATTTAGTGGGGTATGGTGTATTTGGATTAATAGATGCAATAGATAAATTTGATTTTGAAAAAGGTGTTAAATTTGAAACGTATGCCTCTCTTCGTATTAGAGGAGCTATTCTTGATAATATAAGACGTATGGATTGGATACCAAGATCTCTTAGGAAAAAACAGAAAATGATTGATAATGCTACTACTAAACTTGAAAATACATTAGGAAGATTAGCTACAGATGAAGAAATAGCTAAAGAGCTTGAAATTACCGAAAAAGAGTATAGGAAATGGTTAAATCAAACAAAATTACTATCTTTAACATCTTTAGAAGAATATGTAGAGCAAGGTAGTGAGCTTAGAATAGAACCTATTAATAATTCAAAATATACACAGCCAGAGATGGTTGTAGAAAAAAATGAACTGAAAGAAATTCTTGCAGAAACTATTGATAACTTATTAGATAATGAGAAAAAAGTAATTATATTTTATTATTTTGAAGAACTTACATTAAAAGAAATAAGTTATATTTTAGGTGTATCCGAATCAAGAGTATCCCAAATTCATACAAAAGCATTAAAAAAGATGAAAGCAAAATTAGGAGATAGTGTGGAACTATTAGCAGGTTTTTAGGAGAGTGATTAATTGTGATGAAAAGTAATTATGATGGGTACTTTAACCTGTTAAATAAAGAAGATGGCTTATATATACAATTAATACCGTCAAAACAACAAGGAAAAAGTATTGATATTAATGATATAATTAAAGCCTTAGAAAATCAAAAGATTATAAATTATGACTCCCAGTTGTTAGAAGAAGAACTTAAATTATTAAAAGAGCAAAAGGAGTTCAAAATATCAGATGCAGTTATACAATCAATTGATGAATCAATTGAAATTAATATATCGAAAGATAAGCTTACTGCATATATAAGATTTTATAAACCTATTGGAGAAGGTAGAAGATTAACTCTAGGGCAGATTTATGATGAATTAAATAATAAAAAAGTAATATATGGTATCAATAAACCAAGAATAGAACAGTTAATTAATGAAGTTGAGTATAACAAAGACATAGAAATCGCTAGAGGAAAAGAACCAACAAAAGGAAAAGATGCTATAATTAATTATTATTTTGAAAATCAGAAGAAAATTAAACCACACATGAATGAAGATGGTACAGTTGATTATCACAAACTTAATTTAATAACTAATGTAAAAAGCGGAGATGCTCTAGCCAAATTAATTCATGAGGAATCAGGAATTAATGGGGAAAATGTATATGGTGAAGTTATACCTGCATCAAAGGTTAATACTTTAAAACTAAATCATGGTAAAAACACAAAGCTAAAAGACGATATACTATATGCAACAAGTGATGGACAAGTTAAAATTGATGATGGTAAAATAGTTGTACTTGATTACTTAGAAATACCAGGAAATGTTGATAATTCTACTGGCGATATAGAATTCCTAGGTACAGTAATTGTAAAAGGAAATGTACTTACAGGTTATTCTATTAAAGCTAAAGGGGATGTAGAAGTTAAAGGCGTTGTTGAAGGAGCTCACATAACTGCAGATGGAAATATTATTTTACATAGAGGTATGCAAGGAATGGATAGAGGAGTTATCGAAACTAAAGGTAACGTTATGGCTAAGTACATTGAAAATAGCAAGGTAATAGCTGGAGGTTTTATTCATAGTGATGCAATTTTACATAGTAACGTTTCTTGTAAAGAAGAAGTTCTAGTAGATGGGAAAAAAGGTCTTATATCAGGAGGTTCTATTCGTTCTGGAAAAGAAATTAGTGCGAAAGTAATAGGGTCTTCTATGGAAACAGTTACAACTATTGATGTTGGAATAGACCCTACTTTTATAGATGATTATAATAAAATACAAAAAGAGATTAAACAGCTTTCAGAAGAAGAAATTAAGCTAACTCAAATTATTACATTACTTAACAAGAAAAAGCAAGTTCAAGGAAAACTAGAAGAAGATAAAAAAGAAATGTTAATCTCTGCAACAAGAAGTAAAATATTTATAAGTAATAAATTAAGTAATAATAAAATTAAGCAAGCAGAAATGTTTAAAGAACTTAGTAACAAAAACTTAGGTAAAGTTAAAATACTTGGGAATATATATCCTGGAGTAAGAGTTACTATTGGTAATGTAAAATATTATGTTAGAGATGTGTTGCAATATTGTATTATGTATCAAGATGGAGCAGATATTAAAGTTGCAAGTTACAGTTAAATACCAATAACACCTATGTGAATAAAAGGGAGGTATTATAGTGTCAATAAGACCATTAGATATGCAAGTTATGTTACCAAAAACTCAGGAAGTTGCTAGTATTAGGCATATTGACCAACAGAAATCTAATCTAAATCAACATAATATAGCTAACACAGTAAATCAAAATATCCATAAAGAAACAAAACAAGTAATTAAGTCTGGACAAAATGAAAAAACATATACACGATCTGATGCAAAAGAAAAAGGTAAAAACAAGTATCAGAAGCACAATAAAGAAGATGAAAAGAATAATGATAATAAAAAAAGTAATACTTATTATAGAAAAAGATGTAAAATAGATATTAAAATATAAATGGAAGTTCAATAAATTAGAATAAGAGGTAATTGACGTGAATGATATTAACATACTTGTATTAATTTCTATTATATTTGGAATTATATGTATTATAATAAGTTTTTTATTAAAAGATAAATCTGAAATAATTGAAGAAGAGCAATATGAGTTTGAGGAAGTTAATCCTAAGGAAGATAACAATATTAATAAAGAAGATATTATTAATGAAGTAAATGATAAAATCTTAGAATTAAATGATTACTCTAATTTTATAAAAAAAGAGTTGAATGACAAGCATAAAGAATTACTATTTCTATATCAATTAATAAATGAAAAGGAAACAAACATTAAAAAAATAGCAGAAGATAATTTGTATAAAGAAGAAACACCAAAAAACAAAGAACCTATAACAATATTTGATGATTTACCTCTTGATGAATCAGTAGACAATAAAATCAAGGATCAAAACAATCAGATATTAAGTCTTTACAAAGAGGGGTATAATGTTACAGAAATAGCTAAAGCTCTTAATGTAGGAAAAGGTGAAATTAAATTAATATTAGATTTATATAAGTAAACTCTATAATTTAACTAGATAATATGAAACGTATGAGGTGCTTAAATGAACAAACATAAATATTTTTTTAGAGGTATGGGAATTGCTTTAATTATAATATCTTCTATTTTTTATTTTATTAATATAATTAATGCTAAAGATGTTGATAACAATAAGTTAAATGATGATGAAATAATAATAAAAGCAAAAGAATTAGGTATGATATATGAAGAAGAAATTAATAAGAAAAAAGAAATTAATGAGAAAATAATAAAAGAAACTCTATCAGATAATGAGATAATAAAAAGAGCAAAATTGCTAGGGATGGAGTTTGTTGAGAAAGACTCTACAAATAAAGTAGATAATAAACCAGTTGTAGAAGTAAAGAATAGTAATGAAGTCGAAAACAAAGAACAGCCACAAATATCAGAAGATGAAGAAAGTATAAAAGTTAAAATATCTTATGGAATGTCATCACACGATATAGCTAATCTATTATATGAAAAAGGTGTAGTAGATGACGCAAAGAAGTTAGATAAGTATATACTTAAAAATAAGTATGAGGGAAAGCTTAGAACGGGTAATTATATTTTTAATAAAAACAGTACATATGAAGAAATTATGAAAAAAATTACAAATTAATATAATTTTCCTTGATTAATTATAGCTATTATGATATACTGACAATCGTGAAAAAACACGTATTTTGATTTTTAGAAAGGTGCCTAGTTAGGTATTCTAAGAAGATGATAGATACGGAAGAAAAAAACCAAAATATATGGAGGTACAACATGGGCGTAATTTCAATGAAACAATTACTTGAAGCAGGTGTTCATTTCGGACATCAAACAAGAAGATGGAATCCTAAAATGGCTGAGTATATCTATACTGAGAGAAACGGGATTTATATTATCGATTTACAAAAAACAGTAGGTAAAGTAGATGATGCCTACAATGCAATTAAAGAAGTAGTTGCTGAAGGTGGTAACGTATTATTCGTAGGAACTAAAAAACAAGCTCAAGATGCAATTAAGACTGAAGCTGAGCGTTGTGGAATGTACTATGTTAACCAAAGATGGTTAGGTGGTATGTTAACAAACTTCAAAACTATTCAAGCAAGAATCAGAAGACTTAAAAACATCGAAAAGATGCAAGAAGATGGTACTTTTGATGTATTACCTAAAAAAGAAGTTATTAAATTAAAACTTGAGATGGAAAAACTTGAAAAAAATCTTGGTGGAATAAAAGAAATGAAAGATATTCCAGATGTAATGTTTATCGTAGATCCAAGAAAAGAAAAGATTGCTATCCAAGAAGCTCATATCTTAGGTATACCTATTGTATCAATTGTTGATACAAACTGTGATCCAGAAGAAGTAGACTATGTAATCCCTGGTAACGATGATGCTATTAGAGCGGTAAAACTTATCGTAGGTAAAATGGCAGATGCTGTTATTGAAGCTAACCAAGGTGCACAAAATCATATAGATGAAGCTGCAAAAGAAGTAGAAGCAGAGGCGTAATCGCAAATAAAGTAAGCATAATGCTTCAACCTACTACGGTTGAAGCATTTATATTATAAAGAAAAGTGACTACATCACGTTTTTCGTGTAGAAGTTTCAGTCGTTAGGATAATTATGTTGAAGCATATGAAAATGTTTCTATTTCATATGCTTAATTAGAGAAATTTCCTATTAGACAATAAAACAAGCGAGTAAATCGCATATTAACTAGATAATAGGGTATTAATATATCTTATAATAAGAATATGGAGGGTGTAAACATGGCAGTAACTGCAAGTATGGTTAAAGAGTTAAGAGAAAGAACTGGTGCAGGAATGATGGACTGTAAAAAAGCACTAGTAGATAATAATGAAGATATGGAAAAAGCAATTGAATTTTTAAGAGAAAAAGGATTAGCAAAAGCTGCTAAAAAAGCTGGAAGAATTGCAGCTGAAGGTTTAGTTGCAGCATATGTATCAGAAGATAACAAATTAGCTTCAATTGTTGAAGTTAACAGTGAAACTGATTTCGTTGCTAAGAACGAAACATTCAGAACTTATGTAGCAGATGTTGCTTCTCAAGCAGCTAATACAGAAGCTACTGAAATTGAAGGATTTCTTAATGATAAATGGTTAAAAGATGATAGCAAAACAGTTAAAGAAGTTTTAACTGAGCAAATTGCAGTAATTGGAGAAAATATGAATATCAGACGTTTCGAGAAAGTTGTTGCTGATGGAAGTTTTGTTACTTCTTATATTCATGGTGGTGGTAAGATTGGTGTTCTTGTTGAAATGAATGGAGAAGCTAATGAAGCTTCACTTGAATGTGCTAAGAATATTGCAATGCAAGTAGCTGCTGTAACACCAAAATATATTTCAAGAGATGAAGTTGACGCAGATTACATTGAAAAAGAAAAAGAAATATTAAAGCAACAAGCAAAAAATGAAAACCCAGACAAACCTGATAATATCATTGAAAAAATGATTATTGGAAGAGTTAATAAAATGTTAAAAGAAATTTGTTTATTAGACCAACCTTATGTAAAAGATGGAGATCTTACAGTTGGTAAATATATTGCATCTGTTTCTAAAGAGTTATCAGTTAAGAGATTTGTTCGTTTTGAAACTGGTGAAGGTTTAGAGAAAAAAGAAGAAAACTTCGCTGAAGAAGTAGCAAAACAAATGCAATAATTGTATTATTGAATTATAGAAGGAAACACTTAGTGTTTCCTTTTTTTGAGAAAATAACTATTTAAATTATAATTACTACTAGTAAAAATTTTCAAGTTATGATAAATTAATAGATAGAGGTGTTAACATGGCAAAATATAACAGAGTTTTACTTAAATTAAGCGGAGAAGCTCTTTCAGGAGAAAAAGGTATTGGATTTGATGAAAAAACAGTCTTAATGGTTGCTAATCAAGTAAAACATATTGTAAATGAAGGTACTCAAGTAGCTATTGTAATAGGTGGTGGTAATTTCTGGAGAGGTAGAAGTAGTCAAAATATGGATAGAACTAAATCAGACCAAATAGGAATGATGGCTACAGTAATGAATTCTCTATACATGGCAGAAATATTTAGAACAATAGGTATGAAAGCTGTTGTACAAACACCTTTTAAAATAGGAACAGTTACAGAAGAATTTTCTAAAGATTTAGCATTAAAACATTTAGAAAGCAATGAAGTGGTATTTTTTGCAGGTGGAACAGGTCATCCATATTTCTCAACTGATACTGCTGCGGCTTTGAGAGCTATTGAAACTGAATGTGACGTCATATTACTTGCTAAAAATATTGACGGTGTTTATGACAGTGATCCAAAAGAAAATAAAGATGCTAAGAAATACGATAAATTATCTTTGAAAAAAGTTGTAGAAAAAGGACTAAAAGTAATGGACTTAACAGCATCAACTATGTGTATGGAAAATGAAGTTCCTATGTTAGTATTTTCGTTACTTGAAGAAGATAGCATAATAAATGCAATGGAAGATAAAATTAACGGTACATTTATTACTATATAAAAAATAAGGAGGAAAATTGAATGTTTGAAGATATCACTAAATATGAAGAGAAAATGACAAAGACTATTCGAGCATTAGAAAATGAATACAATTCAATTAGAGCTGGAAGAGCTAATCCACATGTTCTTGATAAAATTACAGTGGACTATTATGGACAACCAACACCTTTACAACAAGTTGGAAATGTTTCTGTTCCAGAACCAAGACTTATTCAAATTCAACCTTGGGACGGTGGAATTCTAAAAGATATAGAAAAAGCAATTTTGGCATCTGATGTTGGAATAACTCCTAACAATGATGGTAAAATAATTAGATTAGTTTTCCCAGAACTTACAGAAGAAAGAAGAAAGTTATTAACTAAAGAAGTTAAGAAAAAAGGTGAAGATACTAAAGTAGCAATAAGAAATATAAGAAGAGATGCTATAGATAATGCTAAAAAAGCACAGAAAAATAATGAGATTACTGAAGATGATTTAAAAGATTTTGAAAATGACATGCAGAAGTTAACTGATAAATATGTTAAACAAATAGATAATCATATTGAAGACAAATGTAAGGAAATACTAACAGTTTAGAATCTAAACTATACATTATAGAATTTCTTATAATTAACTGGCTGTCGGATAACACATTTCCAATAGGTTTACTTGTTTTAGAAGATAGACTAGGTCGCATATTGCTTAACCTAGTCTATCTTCCTTGATAGTAACATTATAAATATATTATTCGACAGCTCCTTGTTTTCTTGTATTCAAGAAAACTCCCATTTATTTATATGGGAAGCATTTTTCAGTATAAAGCTCTATTTATAAAAACGATATAAGAGGAATGATTAATTATGAAGGAAGAAAACAATAATTATAATGTTCCACTACATGTAGCAATTATTATGGATGGTAATGGTAGATGGGCAGTTAATAAAGGGAAAAAAAGACAAGCAGGGCATAAACAAGGTTCTAAAACGCTAGAAACTATTTGCAAACAAGCATATGATTTAGGTATTAGATATATAACTACATATGCATTTTCCACTGAAAATTGGTCGAGACCAAAAGAAGAAGTGGATAACTTAATGAATCTATTAAGACATTACTTGAAGACTAGTTTAAAAAATGCTATAAAAGATAATATGAGAGTAAGAGTGATAGGTGATAAAACTGGGTTAGATGATGATATTATTGAAAGTATTAATAAATTAGAAGAAGGCTCCAAAAATAATACTGGGCTTCAATTACAAATTGCGTTAAATTATGGTGGAAGAGATGAAATAGTTCGAATGACCCAAAAAATACTTTCTGATTATGAAAATAATAAAATTGAAATAAATGATATTAATATAGATATGATAAGTAAATATATGGATACAGCTGATATACCAGATCCTGACTTATTAATAAGAACAAGTGGAGAAATGAGATTAAGTAATTTTTTACTATGGCAGATAGCATATACAGAGTTTTATTTTGTTGAAAAACATTGGCCAGATTTTAATATTGAGGATTTAAAAGATGCTATTGCATATTACAATAAAACTGATAGAAGATATGGAGGAGTCTAGAATGAAAACAAGAATAATATCTTCCATAATTGCATTACCTTTATTATTAATACCTTTAATAGTAGGCGGGAAAATCCTTGTAGCTATATTAATTTTAGTTTCCATGTTAGGATTATATGAATTTTATAGAGCATATTCAATCAATAGATATGAAATCAAATTAATTGGTTATTTGGCATCTATTATATACTATTTATTAATAATATTTAACAAAATAGAATACTTACAAGAGTTTCTTGGGATATTCTTCTTGCTATTATTAATAAGCTATGTATTTATTTATCCCAAAATTAATTTGAAAGAAATAATGCTTATTTTTACTGGTTTTTTCTATGTTGTATATTTATTATCATATATATTATTAGTTAGAAATAATGAAATGTATGGAGCTTGGTTTATATGGTTAATTTTCATAGTTGCTTTTGGTAGTGATACTACTGCTTATTTTATTGGAAGCAAATTTGGTAAGCACAAATTAGCTAAGGAATTAAGCCCTAAAAAAAGTATAGAAGGTTCTATTGGTGGTATTGTTGGTGCTATAGTATATTCATTGGTTTTTGGTATTATATTATTAAAAATTGATAGACTAACTGATTATTCTCAATTAATACCATTATTATTTATTGGAGGCATTGGTTCAATGCTATCTCAAATTGGTGATTTAGTAGCGTCAGCAATAAAAAGACAAAACAACATAAAAGATTTTGGTTCCATTATGCCAGGACATGGAGGAATTCTTGATAGATTAGATAGTATAATATTTACAGCTCCATTTGTATATTATATAATGAAATTTTTTCTGTAATATAATTACTGAAAGAGATTAATTATCAGATATAATTATTTGTATTATACAATATATTAATATTGAGGATATTAATACATATAATCTATAATATTTACATTCCTTGGGTCTGTATATATGGGGATTCTTATAAGATAAAAAAGGAGAAATATAAATTGAAAAATATATCTATCCTAGGGTCAACAGGCTCAATAGGAAAGCAAACAATAGATATTGTACTAACACATGATAATATAAATGTATTAGGATTAACTGCTAATACAAATATAGATTTACTTGAAGAACAAATTAATTTAGTTAAACCACAAGTAGTAGCAGTAATGAATGAACAAAAAGCACTAGAACTAAAAAAAAGAGTTGGTAATAAAGTTAAAGTTCTTAGTGGGATGGACGGCTTAATTCAAGTTGCCACATTAGACAAAGTAGATTTAGTAGTAACAGCAGTAGTTGGAATGATTGGAATAAGACCAACTGTTGAAGCTATAAAAGCATCAAAAGATATTGCACTTGCAAACAAAGAGACACTAGTAACTGCGGGTGAAATTATTAATAATTTAATTAAAGAATACAATGTAAATATTTACCCAGTTGATAGTGAACATTCAGCAATATTTCAATGCTTAAACGGAGAGAATAAAAAAGAAATAAGTAAAATTATTCTAACTGCTTCGGGAGGTCCATTTAGAGGAAAGAAAACTAGTGAACTTGAAAAAATAACGGTAAGTGAAGCACTTAACCATCCTAATTGGTCTATGGGCAAGAAAATAACTATTGATTCAGCAACATTAATGAATAAAGGGTTAGAAGTTATTGAAGCGAAATGGCTATTTAATGTAGAGCTAGATAGGATAAAAGTAGTTGTACATCCACAGAGTATTATTCATTCTATGGTAGAGTACAATGATAGTTCTATTATTGCTCAATTAGGTGTGCCAGATATGAGAGTACCTATACAGTACGCTCTATATTATCCAAACAGAATAAATAATAATATTAAGAAACTAGATTTATTAGAGGTTTCTAAGCTTACATTTGAAGAACCAGATATTCGTACATTTAGATGTTTAGATCTAGCATATAAAGCACTAGAAAAAGGTGGTTCTATTCTTTCTGTGTTAAATGCGGCTAACGAATATGCTGTTGATAAGTTTTTAAATAATAAAATAAGATTTTTAGAAATACCAGAAATTATTGAATTTGCTATGGATAACCACAAAAACATAATACATCCCACATTAGATAACATATTTGAAGCAGAAAAAGAAACATATGAGATTATTGAAAGTAAATGGGGATAGAAGAGTAATGTAATTTTAATTATAACCTCTTGTTCCTAAGGGAAAGGAATGAAGATAGCATGAATATTATTGTAGCCATACTCATATTCGGATTACTTGTACTTGTACATGAGTTAGGTCATTTTCTAGCAGCAAGGAAAAACGGCATATTAGTAGAGGAATTTGCTATTGGTATGGGGCCAAAACTAGTTGGAATAAAGAGAGGAGATACCCTTTATTCAATTAGGTTATTACCTTTTGGTGGGTATTGTAAAATGTTAGGAGAAGATGAAGTAGTTGCTGATGATGATAGAGCATTCTCTAATAAATCTGTTGGAGCTAGAATTGTAGTTGTAGTAGCTGGAGCAGCGTTTAATATAATATTAGCATTTATTTTTGCATGTATTATTGTAGGTAATGCAGGTGAGTATACAACTACCGTAAAAGGACTTAGTAATAATTCACCAGCATATAATGCAGGTCTTAGAGATGGCGATGAAATCATTAAAGTTGATAATCATAGAATAATATCTTATAGTGAAATTGGACTATATATTAATCTAAAAAAAGGTGAACCTATTGATGTTACTTATAAAAGAAATGGCGAAACTATGATAGTTAATATAACCCCTAATGTTGAAATTATGCCAGAACAAGATAATAGAAAAAGATATTTTATTGGAATAAAAGATTTCTATACTATGGATCAAGGTAATTTCATTCAAGTAATTAAATATGGATTTCTTAAAGTTGTATTCTGGATAAAAACAGTATTTATAAGTCTTGGAATGTTAATACATGGTCAAGTACAAAAACAAGATATTGGTGGCCCGTTAAGAATTATGTCTGAGATAAGTAAAGGATATTCTGAGAGTGCCAAAATTGGATTTAGAAATGTATTTTTAACAATATCATCATATATTGTTTTATTAAGTGCTAACCTAGGTGTAATGAATTTATTGCCAATTCCAGCTCTTGATGGTGGACGCTTAGTATTTTTATTACTTGAAGCTATAAGAAGAAAGCCAATTAATAGAGAAAAAGAAGCATATGTTCATTTTGTAGGATTTGTACTACTAATGATTTTAATGGTATTTTTATTCTATAATGATTTTAGAAACGTATTTTAATAGTATTTTATTTATTAATTATATATCAATTAATAATGAAGATAGACTAGGATTGCTAATTGCTAAACCTAGTCTATCTTACTTTATTGAAATATAAAAATTTATTATATAATCACCATAAAATGTTATTAGACAACCCTTGTTTTTTATAACAATTAATTATAAAATAATAATGAGATTGGGAGGATTAGTTATGCATAGAAATAATACAAAAGTAATTAAAATTGGAGATAGAGTAATAGGTGGAGGTAATCCCATACTTATACAGTCAATGACTAATACTGATACTTGTAATATAGATAAAACTGTAGAACAAATATTATCATTAGAAGACGCTGGATGTGAGATAATTAGAGTAGCTGTTCCAAATGAAGAGGCAGCAAGAGCTGTAGCTGACATTAAGAAAAGAATTCATATACCGTTAGTTACAGATATTCATTTTGATTATAGATTAGCTATATTATCTATGGATTATGGTGCTGATAAAATTAGAATTAATCCAGGTAATATAGGATCACTAGATAGAGTTAGAAAAGTAGTAGATAGAGCACGTATAGATAATATTCCTATTAGAATTGGAGTAAATAGTGGTTCAGTTGAGAAGGAAATATTAGCAAAATATGGTAGAGTTACTGAAGAAGGATTAGTTGAAAGTGCGGTAAATAATGTTAGAATAATAGAAGATATGAATTATGATAATATTGTAGTATCTATCAAATCATCAGATGTATCTATGTGTATTAAAGCACATGAGCTTGCAGCAAAATCAATTAAATATCCTTTACATGTTGGAATAACAGAAGCTGGAACTATATGGTCAGGAACAATTAAATCATCAGTAGGACTAAGCGTTATTTTAGCAAAAGGCATCGGAGATACTATTAGAGTTTCATTAACTGGAGACCCAGTGGAAGAAGTTAGAGTTGCTAAGAAAGTCCTTGAAACGCTTAATCTTAGAGAAAAAAAAGGTATTCAATTTGTTTCATGTCCTACTTGTGGAAGAACACAAATAGACCTTATAAATCTTGCTACTAAAGTAGAACAAAGATTTGGTAATATTGATAAAAACATTAAGATAGCTATTATGGGCTGTGTAGTTAATGGTCCTGGAGAAGCCAAAGAAGCTGATCTTGGTATAGCAGGTGGCAAAGGTGTTGGGCTTATATTTAGAAAAGGCGAGATTATTAAAAAAGTTGATGAAGATAGGCTATTAGATGAACTAGCTTTGGAAATAGAAAAATATGATAGATGATAGATATTGTTATTAGTTTGTGTTAGGAGTGTAATTTATATGAGCAAATGTTTTGTAGAGGTATTTAGTGATATTAATTTAAATGAAAGTTTGGCTACATACTTTAATAATGCGAAAGTGGAAAGAGTTGTTATTAACTCTAAGGCTAAAGAACTACAGATTTACACAATATTTAACAATATTGTTCATATAAAATTTATTCAACAAGTAGAATTTATGATACAAAATAAGTTATGTGCAAATACTGATTTGAAAGTTAAAATTATAAGTCAGTATAGTGTTAGTTATGAACTAAATAAATTATTGTTATTATATCAAGATAGTATATTATATGAGTTAAAGCAATTTAGCCCAGTTTGTTTTGGTATATTAAAGAAATCCGAGATAATAGTAGAAGAAGATAATATTGTAATAATTCTAAGAGATAACATTATCGAATATCTTAAAAATAGAGAAATTGATAAAAAAATAGAGAGTATTATTAATGAACGTTTTATGCTTAATACTTCTGTTAATTTTCGACTTCACGAAAACGCTAATGAAAATAATCTATTATTTGTACAGAAACGAGAAGAACAAGAGAAGAAGATAGTTACTCAGATTATAAGCACTATGCCAGAACCTAAGGCAGAAGCTAGTAATAATAAAAAACAACAATCTAGTAAAAACATAGCTGATGAGAAAATGATATATGGTAGGAAATTTAGTGGTGAAGTAACACCAATTAACGAAATTGATAATGACATAGATGATCTTATATTTGATGGGATTATATTTAGTGTGGAAAGTAGAGAAATTAAAAACGGTAAGTACATAGTAGCATTTGATTTAACAAATGAAAAAGATTCAATTACAGCAAAATGTTTTATTAAGAAAGAGCAATTTGAAGAAGATGTAAAAGACAGATTAGTAAAAGGCACAGCAATAAGAGTAAAAGGTAATCTTCAATTTGATACATTTTCAAAAGAAATGACAGTAATGGCAAGAGCAATAATGGAAATTAGTGACTTTAGAATTAAAAGAGTAGATTTAAGTAAAGAAAAAAGAGTAGAACTTCACGCCCATACTCAAATGAGTGATATGGATAGTGTAGTAAGTGCAAAAGAATTAGTTAATCAAGCTATTGAATGGGGACATGAAGCTATAGCTATAACAGATCATGGTGTTGTTCAAGCTTTTCCAGAGGCTTTCCATGCTGCTCATGGAAAAGATATTAAAATAATATATGGTGTTGAAGCATATTTAGTTGATGATTTAAAATCTATTATAAATAATTCATGTGGACAAAGTCTTGATGATGAATATGTTGTTTTTGACCTTGAGACTACAGGCTTTTATCCAGGAAAAGACAAAATTACTGAGATTGGAGCAGTTAAAGTAAAAAATGGTGAGATTATTGATAACTTTAGCTCATTTGTAAATCCTGAAAGGTTAATACCACAAGAAGTTGTTAATCTTACAGGTATCACAGATGATATGGTAGCAGATGCACCTATGTATCAAGATATTATACCAAAGTTTATTGAATTTATTGGGGATGCATCTTTAGTAGCTCATAATGCGGATTTTGATATTAATTTTATTAGATATTTTTGCAAAGAGATAGGTATTGAAATAAAATATACTGTGCTTGATACGTTAGAGCTTGGGAGGGTATTACTAACAGATATTAAAAATTATAAGCTTAATACTATTGCAAAAGAATTAGGAGTGAAACTTGATAATCATCATAGAGCAGTAGACGATGCTTTAGCTACGGCTAAAATCTTTATAGAATTTATTAATATGTTGAAAAGTAAAAATATATATACTCTAACAGAGCTTGAAAAATATTCAGATGAATCAACTAAAAATGTTAAAAAATTAAAATATTATCATGCAATAATATTGGCAAAAAATCTTGTAGGACTTAGAAATCTATATGAACTTATATCAAAATCACATATTGATTACTTCTTTCGAAAACCTAGAATACCTAAAAGCGAATATTTACAATTTAAAGAAGGTTTGATAATTGGTTCTGCTTGTGAAGCTGGTGAATTATATAAAGCTGTTCTTGATGATAAACCAAAAGAAGAAATAGAACGATTAGTTGATTTCTATGATTATCTAGAGATTCAACCTATTATGAATAATGAGTTTATGATTCGTAATGGCAGAGTATCAAGTGAACAAGAATTAATAGATATTAACAAAAAAATTATTGCACTTGCAAGTGAACATAATAAGTTAGTGGTAGGAACTTGTGATGTGCATTTTATGAACCCAGAAGACGAAGTATATAGAAGAATTATTATGGCAGGACAAGGCTTCAAAGATGCTGATGCACAACCTCCATTATACTTTAGAACTACAGAAGAGATGCTTAGAGAGTTTTCATATTTAGGTGAAGAAAAAGCAAAAGAGGTAGTTATAGAAAATACTAATAAAATCTCTCAGATGATTGAAAAAATAGATCCAGTACCTCCAGATAAATATCCACCTGTTATAGAAGGCTCAGATGAAGATTTAAGACAGATATGTATGGGTAAAGCCAAATCAATATATGGTGACCCTTTACCTAAAATAGTTGATGAACGATTAGAAAGAGAATTAAACTCTATTATTTCTAATGGTTTTGCTGTTATGTATATTATAGCTCAAAAGCTTGTATGGAAATCTAATGAAGATGGTTATTTAGTAGGTTCAAGAGGGTCTGTAGGTTCTTCATTTGCTGCCACTATGGCGGGAATAACAGAAGTTAATCCATTGTCGCCACACTATATATGCCCTAATTGTAAGTATAGTGATTTTGATTCTGAGATAGTTAAAAAAAATGCAGGTAATTCTGGATGCGATTTACCAGATAAAAAGTGCCCTAAATGTGATACTCAACTTGAAAAAGAAGGACATGATATTCCTTTTGAAACATTTCTAGGGTTTAAAGGTAATAAAGAGCCGGATATTGATCTTAACTTTTCTGGTGAGTATCAAAGTAAAGCTCATGATTATACAGAAGAGATATTTGGTGCAGGACATGTATTTAGAGCAGGAACAATAGGAACATTAGCAGAAAAAACTGCATATGGATTTGTCAAAAAATATTTTGATGAAAAAGAAGTTACAGTAAGAAATGCAGAAATTAATAGATTAGTATCTGGATGTACAGGAGCAAGAAGAACAACAGGACAACATCCTGGAGGTATTATCGTTGTGCCTACAAGTGAAGAAATATACAAATTTACTCCTGTTCAAAGACCTGCAAATGATATGAAGACAAAAATTATCACTACTCATTTTGATTATCATTCAATCGATCATAACTTACTAAAGCTAGATATTTTAGGTCATGACGATCCTACAATGATAAGAATGCTTGAAGATATTACACAAGTAGATGCTAAAACAATAAAATTCGATGAACCAAAAGTTGCATCACTATTTACAAGTACAAAAGCATTAGGGATTGAACCAGATGATATAGAGGGGTGTCCCCTTGGTTCACTTGGAATACCTGAATTTGGTACTGATTTCGTAATTCAGATGCTACTAGATACAAAACCAACTACTTTTTCTGAGTTATGTAAAATATCAGTTTTATCTCATGGTACAGATGTATGGTTAAATAACGCACAAGAGTTAATAAGAGATGGCAAAGCAACTATCGGTGAAGTTATATCATCACGTGATGATATAATGGTTTATTTAATTAATATGGGGGTAGAAAAAGAACTTTCATTTACTATAATGGAAAGTGTAAGAAAAGGAAAAGGGCTGAAACCTGAATGGGAAGATGTAATGAAAGAACATGATGTTCCTGATTGGTATATATGGTCATGTAAACAGATTAAGTATATGTTCCCAAAAGCTCACGCAGTTGCTTACGTTATGATGGCATATAGAATTGCTTATTTTAAGGTGTATTATCCAGAAGCTTATTACACAGCTTATTTTAGTATACGTGCATCTGATTTTGATTATGAGTTAATGTGTAATGGAAAAGAAAAGTTAGATAGACATATTAAAGATTATAAGAGTAGAATTAATGATTTATCTAAAAAAGAGAAAGATACATTAAAAGATATGAAGATAGTTCAAGAGATGTATGCTAGGGGCATTAGTTTTCTTAAAATTGATTTATATAAGGTAAAAGCAAAATTATTTCAAGTATTAGATGGAGCTATTATGCCATCACTTAGTGCAATACAAGGGTTGGGTGAAAAGGCAGCTGATAATATAGTAAAGGCACGACTAGACGGTACTTTTCTTTCTATTGATGACCTTAGACAAAGAACTAAAATTAGTAAAACAGTTATTGAAATTATGAGACAAAATGATATATTAGATGATATGCCAGAATCTAATCAACTAAGTTTGTTTTAAAAATTATCAAAATTTATAGCAGTAAAACTATATATCCCTTGCAATATTAATAGACAGTATGTATAATGTTAATTTATGAAAGTTTGATTGATTTATAAGTAGATTTTAAGTTACATACTAGAAAGGACAGGTTTTATTATGGCAAAAAGAGAACAATGGGGATCTAGAGTAGGATTTATATTAGCTGCTATAGGTTCCGCTGTAGGATTAGGCAATATTTGGAGATTTCCATATACAGTTGCAAAAAATGGAGGGGGAGCTTTTCTAATACCCTATTTTATAGCTTTAGTAACTGCGGGTATACCATTACTTATTTTAGAGTTTGGATTAGGGCATAAAATGAGAACATCAGCACCAGGTATATTTGGAAGATTAAATAAAAAATGGCAAAAGCTTGGTTGGTGGCAAACAGTTATTGCATTTTTTATTACTAGTTATTATATTACAATAGTAGCTTGGGCACTTAATTATGTAATATTTTCTTTTGATCTTTCTTGGGGAAAAGATACACAGGATTTCTTTTATAATAGTTACTTACAATTAACAAAATCACCATTTAATTTTGATGGTATAAGAACTCAATCACTTATTCCTCTAATAATTATATGGGGAATTAATTTTGTTGTATTAGCCTTTGGTATAAAAGGCGGTATAGAGAAAGCAAATAAAATATTTATGCCAATTTTATTTGCATCAATTGTTATTATTACTGTAAGAGGGTTAACTTTACCAGGAGCGTTTAGTGGTCTTGATTATCTATTTAAACCTGATTTTAGTAAGATTTTAGATGGTAAAGTTTGGGTTGCGGCTTACGGACAAATTTTTTATTCCCTTAGTATATGTTTTGGTATTATGGTAGCATATGCAAGTTATTTGCCTAAGAAATCAGATATAGTTAATAATGCTTTTATTACTGCTTTTGGTAATTCAAGTTTTAGTTTATTAGCAGGAATTGGTGTATTTAGTATATTAGGTAATATGGCTCATAACACTGGACAAGCTGTAGCAGAGGTTGCAAAAGATGGAGTTGGATTAGCGTTTATTGTATTTCCACAGGCAATTAATGGGTTACCTAATTTTAATGAACTATTCGGAGCGTTGTTTTTTATCTGTTTAGTTTTTGCAGGTATTTCATCAAGTATGTCCATTATTGAAACTACTGTAGCTGCACTTTCTGATAAGTTCAATATGAGAAGAATTGTATCGTTATCAATTATATGTGGAGTAGGATTTCTTATTTCATTAATATTTGTAACGGGTTCAGGTTTATATATACTTGACATAGTAGATCATTTTATTAATAATTATGCAGTTGCTGTTGCAGGTCTTATTGAAGCAATACTTATAGGATGGTTTATTAATATAAGAAGTATTAGAAATTATGTTAATCCATTATCAGATTTTGGTGTTGGCAATTGGTGGGAAGTATGTATTAAAATTATTACTCCATTGATTCTCGGAGTGATGATTGTTCTTAAAATAATAGAAGATATTAAAATTCCATATGAAGGTTATTCATTAAAAGCTCTTTTAGTTTTTGGTGTAGGAACAGTGCTTAGTACTGTAGTTATTGGTTTTATATTCTCATCTATTAAAGGTTCAAGTAATTTCGAGACATCATTACAAGAGGGAGTGAATAATAATGGGTTTTGATTCTACAATATTTTTTATAGTTAGTTTATTATTTTTATGGGGCGGTTTTGTAACTTGTCTTAGAATAGCTATGAAAAATAATAAATAACTGATATAAGGGGCTGTCGCATAATATATTTTTTGGATGACTATAGGGTAGGTGCCACGCCGTCCGTGGCTTCGCTTATGGCTAAACCTAGTCTACCTTCCTTTGATATTGACGTTGAAAATATATTATGCGACAGCCCCTTTTTTATGCCATAGGAAAGTTCTCTAATGTAGTTAAAGAAGTAGCTTCATTAGTGTTAAGAAACTTTGCTGCGTAGAAATTTGCTACGCAAATCGTGGAGTAGCAAATTTTCTTATTAGGTTCTAAATTAATATAATGACCAAAATATATTTTTATTTGAATTTTATAGGATTTTTAAGTATAATATATTATTAGAACTCATGGTATTAATTATATGGAGGAATTATTATGCGAGAAGTTAGTGTGTATACAGATGGTGCTTGTAGAGGTAACCCAGATGGACCAGGAGGATACGGAGTAGTACTTGAATATATAGACATTCAAAATAATATGCACAGAAAAGAGTTATCAGGTGGGTATAGCAAAACAACAAATAATAGAATGGAATTAACAGCAGTTTTAAAAGGGCTTTTGGCACTTAATAAACCTTGTAATGTTAAGCTATATACAGATTCTCAATATATAGTCAAAGCTTTTAATGAAGGCTGGCTTAATAACTGGATGCGTAATAATTGGAAAAGAGGCAAGAAAAAAGAAGATGTTAAAAATGTAGACCTATGGAAAAAAATATTATTGGCGAAAGATAAGCACAATGTAGAATTTATATGGGTTAAAGGACATGCCTCTCATCCTCAAAATGAAAGATGTGATGAATTAGCTACTACAGCAGCAGATAGTGGCAATTTAATAGAAGATATAAGAGCATAATATAACTTAGAATAGAATGGAGTTAAACATGAATTATTGGAGCAACTACCCAGAAATCCAGCAAGAATTATTAGCAGTAGAAGAGTATATGAGACATAATGTTGTGTCTAAGAAAAAAGTATTAACAGATATTTCTCTTGACTTAATTAACTCGGGAGGAAAGAGAATAAGACCGGCATTTCTAATATTAGGAGCAAAATTAGGAAGAAAATATGACGAAAGAGTTATTATTCCTTTAGCTGCCGCTGTAGAATTAATACATACTGCTACATTAGTTCATGATGATATTATTGATGAAGCTAAGTTTAGAAGAGGTAAAGAAAGCGTACAAAATAAATGGGGAAAAGATATGGCAGTTTATGTTGGAGATTATTTGCTTTCTCAAGCTTTTTGTATATTATCAGATAGAACATCTATTGACAAATTAAAGTATGTATCTAGAACTGTAAAAGCTATATGCGAAGGTGAAATTTCACAATATGAATCAATGTACAAAATGATTTCAACTTATGATTATATAAAGAGAATTTGTAGAAAAACTGCACTATTATTTTCACTGAGTTTCTCAGCAGGAGCTAAAGAAAGTAAGTGTTCAAGAAATGTAGGTAAAGCATTAGTAAATTATGGTGTTAACTATGGTATTGCTTTTCAGATGTATGATGATTTGCTTGATTATACTTCTAATGAAAGTATTATAGGTAAGCCAATAGGTAATGATGTTAGACAAGGTTATTATACATTACCATTAATAATTGCTAGTCAAGACACTAAATATGGACAAGATATTAAGCAGTTATTAGATTTACGAAAGGACATAACTGATGAACAATTGCAACAGCTTTTTTCAACAGTTAAAAAGACTAAGGCAATAGATGAAACAAAAGAGTTATCAATGAGATTTATTAAAAAAGCTGAAATGAATTTAGATATAATAGGTAAAAATGACGTTACCCATATTTTAAAAGATATTTTATATAAACTTAACTAACTAAGTAAGTAGGTATAAGAAGAATAATAATAAATTATTTTTGTTATACCTACTTTTTTTCCTCTTTTTATAATATATATAAATATATCATATATATTTACTTGGATTTAACATTATATAATTAGTGACTCTATAATTATAATATATAATAATCTAGGAGGAAAATAAGTGAAAAAGACTGTACTAAAAATATATATATTTACTTTTATAGTAGCTTTTTTTAATGTAATATTATTAGATAGATTATATAATAGAAATATCAATGAAGTAGATTTTATTAATATTGAATCACCAATGGAAGCAGATAAAATAGCTGAGTTTAGTATAACAGATAAATCCATTGATGAAATAAAAGATTACTGTATGAAAAATAATCTAGACTTTATTAAATTCTTTACTTCATATATGATATGTAATAATTATGAAGTTGATAGTGTATCTTATGATTATAACGAAGAATATTATAAAGATAGTGATTATGCTAAATCAGTTGAGAGTATATACCGTGCAATTTTATCAGATATAGAATATTTTCCTATACCTAATAGTACAAATGAAACTTCTAGAAATTATTGGTATTGTAATTCATGGAAATCAGAGAGAACATATGGAGGAAATAGAAAACACTATGGAACTGACATTATGGATTCTAAGAATGAAAGAGGATACTTTCCAATAATTAGTATGACTGATGGTTATGTAGAGAAGATTGGTTGGTTAGAATTAGGAGGATGGAGAGTTGGAATAAGAGCTGAACATGGAGGGTATTTTTACTATGCTCACCTTGAGAAATACGCTGATAATTTGAAACAAGGAAAGAAAATTAAAGCAGGAGACATTATTGGCTATATGGGTAACAGTGGTTACGGAGAAGAAGGAACGTATGGTAAATTCGATGTTCATCTTCATCTTGGTATTGCATTAACAGTAAAAGATAGAGAAGATGAGTTTTGGATTAATCCATATTGGATTTTACAATATATTGAAGATACTAAAGTAAAAGTTGATTATTAATAATATTATATACTTAGACTAATAAATACTTACATTTCTCTGGTAGTGTTTATTGGTATCTAATAAATTACTTATCGAAGAAAAACTAATTTTTATAACCTATGTTTTTATATTATATGATATAATTATTAGTAGTAAAAATGACTTTTGGTCTTTTATAGTCAAAGTATATGTAGTATGCCCTTGTGGAATTAATTTTGTAAGGAGAGATATAATGGAAATACAATTATGGAGAGAAATACTTATACCTTACCAACAGGCAGTGCAAGAGCTAAAAGTAAAGTTTTCAAGTATTGTACATGAAAATAGAAGATTAGGTCAATATTCACCAATAGAATATGTTACAGGTAGAGTTAAGAAGATATCTAACATATTAGAAAAAGCTAAGAAAAAAAACATACCTATTAATAGAATTGAAAAAGAAATAGATGATATAGCAGGAATAAGAATTCTTTGTCAATTTGTTGAGGATATTGATAAAGTTGTTGATTTAATTAGAAGTAGAACCGATATGGAGATAAAAGATGAAAAAAACTATATATCTAATACAAAAGACAGCGGATATAGAAGTTATCATATTATTGTATACTATAATGTTCATACTGCATTAGGAGCAAAAAGAATACAAGCGGAGATACAGATAAGAACTCTTTCAATGAATTTTTGGGCAACAATTGAACACTCTCTACAATATAAATATGAACATAATATACCTTATGATATTAAAAAAAGACTTATGAATGCTGCGGAGGCGGCTTTTCAACTAGATCAAGAAATGTCTCTAATAAGAAATGAAATTATAAGAGCACAAAATTTATTCCAAGTAAAATCCAGTATTATTGCAGATATTCTTAATAATATTCAAAATCTGCATAAAGTAACTGATAATATTAAAGAAGTAGAACAGATTCAAGAAGAATTTTATGTATTATGGGAGAAAGGTAATTTTGAACAACTTGATAATTTTAATAAAAAGTTAGATATGATGGCAGCGGGATATAAAGCACAGAGTCTTCTATAAGTGCTTTATTCCTTAGCTTTATTTATGGAAGGATTGTTTTTAATGATATACGCAATAGGTGACTTGCATTTGAGCTTTAGTACTAATAAGCCAATGAAAGTTTTCGGAGATAATTGGTACAACCATTATAATAAGATTAAGAAAGATTGGGAAGCTAAAGTAACAGATGAAGATTTGGTACTTATACCGGGAGATATTTCTTGGGCAATGAAATTAAGTGAAGCTCAAAAAGATATGGATTTTATTACTAAATTACCAGGAAGGAAAATGTTAACTAGAGGAAATCATGATTATTGGTGGAGCTCACTTAATAAAGTATCTAATATGTTTAGAGATCTTGAATTTATACAAAACAACAGTATTATATATAATAATATTGCAATATGTGGGACTAGAGGGTGGATTTGTCCAAATCAGACAAAATTCACTAAAGATGATGAGAAGTTATACAAAAGAGAAGTTAATAGATTAGAAATTGCTCTAAATAGCATTAAGCAATCGGTAGATAGTATATACGTTATGACACATTTTCCACCAACTAATGATATATTAGAATCATCGGAATTTACTAGATTATATGAAAAATATAATGTGGACAAGGTAATATATGGTCATCTACATGGTAAGAAAAGTTTTAAGATGGGCTTACAAGGTATAAGAAATAATGTAGAGTATATTTTGGTATCTTGTGATTATCTTGATTTTAAGTTAAAATTAATAAGCTAATATAATATATACATTTACTTGTTGTGGAAGGAGACATATATTGAACTTACCAGAAAAATATATAACAAAGATGAAACTATTATTAGGTAATGACTATAATAGTTATATTAAATCATTTGATGAAGAAAGACATTATGGATTACGTGTTAATAACCTTAAAATAGATTCAAAACAATTTGAGAAAATATCACCATTTAAACTTGAAAAAGTTCATTGGATATCCAATGGTTATTATTATGATAAGAATTATGTACTCTCAAAGCATCCTTATTATTACGCAGGACTATATTATTTGCAAGAACCAAGTGCCATGACCCCTGCTGAATTATTTGATATTAATGAAGGAGATAAAGTGCTTGATTTATGTGCGGCACCAGGAGGAAAGAGTACTGAACTTGGAGCAAAATTAGGAGGAAGTGGAGTCCTAGTATCTAATGATATAAGTGCATCAAGAGCAAAAGGATTGCTGAAGAACATAGAGATATTAGGAATTACTAATAGTATTGTGCTAAGTGAAACTCCAGAGAAACTTGTTGATTATTTCCCACAATATTTTGATAAAATATTAGTAGATGCTCCGTGTTCTGGTGAAGGAATGTTTAGAAAAGATCCTTCAATGATTAAAAATTGGAATGAAGATTCAGTTAATCATTATAGTGAAATCCAGAGAAACATTCTTCCAAACGCGGCAAAAATGTTAAAACCAGGTGGATATATGTTGTATTCTACATGTACATTTTCACCTGAAGAAAATGAAATGATAATTAGTGAATTTATTAATAATAATAAAGAGTTTGAACTAGTAACATTACCAACTTTTGACGGATTTGATAGAGGAAAAAATAAGTGGGCTAAACAAACAAAAGATAATCTTGAAAAAACTATTAGGTTATGGCCTCATATGATTAAAGGAGAAGGACATTTCATAGCACTATTATACAAGAAGGATAATACAAGTAATGATTTTAATCATGATGATTATATAATTAAATCAAAACAAAAAGACTATGAAGTATTTTTAGAATTTGAAAAAGAATACTTAAATAAAAGATTTGATAGAGATAGACTTGAAGTAATTAATTCTAAGCTATATTTAATGCCTAGAGAAATACCTAGTCTAAAAGGGCTTAGAGTGCTTAGAACAGGATTATATCTAGGAGAAATTAAGAAGAAAAGATTTGAACCTTCTCAAGCACTTGCTTGTTCCATAAGAAAAGATGAATTTTCTAATAATGTGGATTTAGATGTAGAGGATAACAATGTAATCAAATATTTAAAAGGAGAAACGTTACATTTAGATGGGGAAAAAGGGTGGAATTTAGTTAGCATTAATGGGTATTCTCTGGGATTTGCCAAAAAAGCTAATAATTTATTGAAAAATAAATACTACCCAGGATGGCGTTTAATGTAGACATTTTTTAGAGAGGTGATTAGATGTTAAATGATATAAAAGCTGTAATATTTGATTTAGACGGAACGTTAATTGATTCAATGTGGTTATGGGAATCAATTGACATTGAATATCTAGGAAGATATAATATAGAACTTCCAGATACATTACAAAGCGATATAGAAGGCATGAGTTTTACAGAAACAGCTCAGTATTTTAAAGATAGATTTAATATTGCTGATTCCATAGATAAGATAAAAAGTGACTGGAACGATATGGCTTGGGAATATTATAAACATCAAGTAGAGTTAAAAGATGGTGTATTAGAATTTCTTAATTATTTACAAGAAAATAATATTCCTATTGGAATAGGGACAAGCAATTCAAAAGAGCTAGTAGAATTAATAATTAATAAATATAATATTAGTCATTACTTTACTTCTATTAGAACTTCTTGCGAAGTAAATAAAGGAAAACCATATCCAGATATTTTCCTAAAAGTTGCAGAGGATTTAAACGTTAAAGCAGAAGATTGTATAGTGTTTGAAGATGTTCCAAATGGAATAATTGCTGGTAAGAAAGCAGGAATGAAAGTCTGTGCAATATATGATGAATTTTCAGAAGCTATGGATAAGGAAAAAAAGGAATTAGCAGATTTCTATATTATGAATTATAATGAATTAAAAAAGACAATAGCATGATTAATATATAAGAATAATTAGCTAGAAATATACAAGTTAACTAGAAGAATGGAAGATAAATATGATAAAAGATTATTTACCAATAACGAAAGAAGATATGATAAAGAGAGGATGGGATGAAGTAGACTTTGCATTTATTAGTGGAGATGCATATGTTGATCATCCTTCATTTGGGGTAGCTATCATAAGTAGATATCTAGAAGCTCACGGCTACAAAGTAGGAATTATACCTCAACCTAGATGGGATAACACTTCTGACATAACTGTTTTTGGAAAACCTAGATTAGGATTTTTAGTAACAGCAGGAAATATAGATTCAATGGTTAATCACTATTCAGTTGCAAAAAAAAGGCGAAAAAAAGATGCTTATTCACCAGGTGGTGAGATAGGAAAACGACCAGATAGATCTACAATCGTCTATTGTAATTTAATAAAACAAGTTTATAAAGATGTGCCTATTATAATTGGTGGTATAGAAGGTAGTTTAAGAAGGTTAGCTCATTATGATTATTGGAGTAACAAAGTAAAGAGATCAATACTACTAGATTCACAAGCAAATTTATTATTATATGGAATGGGTGAACGTTCTATAATTGAAGTAGCAGAAGCATTAGATAGTGGTATAGATATTAAAGATATAACTTATATAAAAGGCACAGTATATAAAACAAAGGACTTAGAAAATGTATATGACTATACTATGTTGCCATCATATAAAGAGATAATAAGTAGTAAAGAGAAATATGCTCAGAGTTTTATGATTCAACATAATAATACGGACTCTGTTCTAAGTATAAGACTAGTTGAAAAATATAAAGATAATGAATATATAGTTCAAAATCCACCATCAAAACCGTTAGAACAAGCTGAGATGGATAGTGTTTATGCGTTGTTTTATATGAGAAATTATCATCCTATATATGAAGAAATGGGTGGTATTCCAGCTATAGAAGAAGTTAAGTATAGTTTGATTAGTAATAGAGGTTGTTTTGGAGGTTGTAATTTCTGTGCACTTACATTTCATCAAGGAAGAGTAATTCAGACAAGAAGTCATAAGTCCATATTAAGTGAAGCAGAAAATATAATATGGGACAAAGATTTTAAAGGGTATATTCATGATGTTGGAGGTCCTACTGCTAATTTTCGTCATCCTTCATGTGAAAAACAATTGAAACATGGTGTATGTAAAGACAAGCAATGCCTATTTCCTAAGCCTTGTAATAACCTTACAATAGATCACTCAGATTATTTGGAATTACTAAGAAAATTAAGAAGGTTACCTAATGTTAAGAAAGTATTTGTTAGATCTGGCATAAGGTTCGATTATTTGCTTAGTGATAATGACCAAAGGTTTTTTAATGAATTAGTTGAACATCATATTAGTGGTCAATTGAAAGTAGCTCCAGAGCATATATCTAATAAAGTTTTAGAAAAAATGGGCAAGCCGGATGTAAATGTCTACAATAAATTTGTTAAAAAATATAATGACATTAATAAGAAGCTAAACAAAAAACAATACTTAGTACCTTACTTAATGTCAAGTCATCCCGGTTCTGATTTGAAATGTGCAGTTGATCTTGCTGTTTATTTAAGAGATTTAGGATATATGCCGGAACAGGTTCAAGATTTTTACCCAACTCCTTCTACGTTATCAACTTGTATGTATTATACAGAGCTTGATCCTAGAACTATGGAAAAAATATTTGTTCCAAAATCTCCACATGAGAAAGCTATGCAAAGAGCTTTGATTCAATATCGTAATCCGAAAAATTATAGACTAGTTCATGAGGCACTTATATTAGCCAATAGAGAAGATTTAATTGGTTTTGGTAAGGAATGCCTTATAAGACCAAAAGGTAATAAAAGTTATAGTAATAATAACAGTCAGAATAAGCATAATAAAAACAAAGGTAAAGGTACTAATATAGCTAAAAACAAAAGAAAAACTATACGAAACGTTCATAAAAAGAAGAAAAAATAATATTTTATCTCCGAAAGGATTGATTACATGAACAAAAAAATAGCAATAGTTACAGGAGCTTCATCAGGACTTGGAAAAGAATTTGTTAAACAAATATGTTTGTCTAAAAGCTATAAATTTGATGAGATATGGATTATAGCAAGACGTACCAATAGACTAGAACAAATCAAAAGAACTTTTAAAAATCAAAAATTTAGATTGCTTACTTTAGATTTATCAAAAAAAGAATGTCTTTTGGAATATGCAAATTTATTAGAACAAGAAAAGCCTAATGTTAAATTACTTATTAATAATGCAGGTCTTGGAAAAATAGGTAAGTTTAGTGATATTAAAATAGAGGATAATATTAATATGATTGATGTTAATATAAAAGCTTTAACATATTTAACTCAAGAAACTCTTAACTATATGAATAAATCATCTAATATTATTCAGCTTGCATCAGTAGCGGCATTTTTACCACAACCAAACTTTACTGTGTATGCCGCAACAAAATCATATGTTCTTAATTTCACAAGGGCACTTAATAGAGAAGTTAAAAGAAGAGGAATATCTGTTACGGCAGTTTGTCCAGGTCCAATTGAAACAGAATTTTTTAAAGTTGCATCAGATAGTGGATTACCTAAGTCTTTTAAAAAATTCTTCTTTACACCAGCTAATAAAGTAGTGGCAAGGGCTTTGCATGACTCACGTAGAGGTAAAGAGATTTCAATGTATGGCATGAGTATGAAAGGATTAAGAATATTAGCCAAAATATTGCCACATAGAGTTATACTAAAATTTATAAAATAATTTAATATGTTAGAGATTTTTAAAGGCATATAAGTATTTTTTATAATACGAAAAGTTTTTAGTGGGGGAAATGAGTTTTTTATGAGAAAGAAAAAAAAGAAATTAATCAATTTTAAAAGTATAGTATTTTCTATTGTTGCTATAGTAAGTATGCTTTTTTTTCAAGTGGATATAAATGATAAGAATGTTAATACTGCGAAAGAATTATTTGAAACTGTAAAAAGTATTTATTATAGTGTTACAGATAAATCTGATTATGAGGTTGGAGTTGTAAGTCGTGTGGTTGACGGGGATACAATAGTTGTAACTATAAATGGCAGGGAAGAAAAGGTTAGATTTGTTGGTGTTAATACACCTGAATCAGTTGGCAGATATGCTAAAAATCCTCAACCATATGGAAAAGAGGCAAGCTATTATACTAAGAAAAATCTTGATGGAAAGAAAGTGTTTCTTGAAAAAGATGTAAGTGATACAGATAAATATGGTAGAATGTTAAGATATATATGGTTAGAAGAACCAGACAAGAACAAGCTCCAAGAGACAATGTTTAATGCTATACTACTCAAAGAAGGATATGCTAGTGTTATGACATATCCACCAGATGTAAAATATTCTAAAATATTTGTTAATATTGAGAAAGAAGCTAGAAATAATAATAAAGGTTTGTGGAAATTAAAAAAATAAATAATGTACATTAAAAGGGCTATCAAATAAAATATTTTATATGATAGCCCTTTTAACATATATTCTATAGTTTCTATGGAAAGGGTATAGAAACATATTGTTGAACTAGATTATCAGTTTGTTATGAAGCTTTTATTAATAGACGCAGAACTTACTATGGAGATAGTAGGTTTTTTGTTGCATATAACAATAATTTATGTTATAGTATTTGTACGCAAAACACAAATGTTTTTATGGGGAATACAATAAATACATTTGTATATTCTAGACAAACATATATATACTAGGAGGAAGTAACATGAAAAAAATTGGATTATTACCAAAATTAATTATAGGTATAATATTAGGTATTATATTGGGGCTTATATGTAAATCAGTTGATAATTATATTTTAATTAGAATACTAAATACATTTGCGACTACTTTTAGTAACTTTCTAAAATTCATGATACCATTAGTTATTGTATCATTTGTAATTCCAGGAATTGCACATCTTGGTAAGTCAGCAGGTAAATTATTAGGATTGACCGCTTCAATAGCATATGTTTCATCTGTTTTGGCAGGATTTTGTGCGTATGGATTAGGAATGATTGTATTACCTGGTTTCATTAAAGCAAGTGATGTTGCAGAAAAAAGTAATATAGATTTATCAGCTTTTTTTGAGATTCAGATGCCACCAGTAATGGGAGTAATGACAGCGTTAGTGTTAGCATTTATATTAGGTATTGGAATTGCACTTAATAAATCAGAAGGATTAAATAAAATAATAGTTGAGCTACAAACTATAGTAGAAGGTGTTGTAAAATATATTTTAATTCCATGTATTCCTATATACATAGCAACTATTTTTGCGAAATTGACAGCTTCAGGAGATATGTTTAAAACTATGAAATCATTTTCTATAGTATTTGTATTGATTATTGGCTTACAATTATCTTATATTATAGTTCAGTATGTTATAGCATTTTTCATTACAGGCAAAAAACCAGTAAAATCTATTAAAAATATGTTGCCTGCATATTTTACAGCTCTTGGAACACAGTCATCAGCGGCAACAATACCAGTTACATTAAAAAGTGCTGTCAAAAATGAGGTGTCAGAAGATATTGTTGATTTTGTTATTCCTCTAGGAGCAACAATTCATCTTGCAGGGGATACTATTACTTTAGTATTAGCCGCTATGGGAGTTATGATGTTAGGTGGCAGTACACCAACAGCTAGTCAGATGATTCCATATATATTTATGTTAGGTATTACAATGGTAGCTGCACCAGGAATACCCGGTGGTGGGGTAGTGGCGGCATTAGGATTGATGGAAAAGATGCTACTTTTTGGAGCAGATCAACAAGCATTAATGATGGCATTACATTTTGCACAAGATAGCTTTGGTACGGCAACCAATGTAACAGGAGATGGAGCCATAGCCATTGTGGTAGATAAATTTGCTAAAAACCAAAACAAATAATATATTTATATAATGTGGGTATTATAAAAAAGGTGCTGGATAATATTTTGAAATTTATTATCCAACACCTTTTTTTGTTTATAGATTGCTTACCATTATATATTGATACATTAAAATAAAATGACATAAACTTCCGCCCATTACAAATATATGGAATAATTCATGGAAACCAAAGTTTTTAGAATTAAAATTAGGCCATTTAAGCCCATATATAATACCTCCAATAGTGTATATAATACCACCAGTTAATAACCAAGTAAAAGCATTTGAAGATAGAGAATTAATAATCTGTCCCATTGCTAGAACAGCAGTCCACCCCATAACAATATAAATACTAGCAGTGAACCAACTAGGAGCATTAATCCAAAATATTTTCATTAACACACCTAGAACAGCAATACTCCATACAATAGTTAATAGTGTAAGACCATTACCATTTCGTAGTGGAACTAAGCATATAGGTGTATATGTTCCAGCTATTAATACAAATATCATCATATGATCTATTCTTCTTAGTATTACACTTAGTGATTTGGGTTTTTCAATTATATGATATACGGTACTAGCAGTATATAGAAGCACAAGGCTTAAACCAAATAAAGAAAATGATAATGTATGCCATATAGTAGCAACATGATATGATTTGGATACTAAAAATATAACTCCTATTAGTGAAAATACTGCTCCGATAAAATGTGTTAAAGCACTTATTGGGTCTTTTACTTTTAACTTCATTAAAATCTTCCTTTCCAAAATAAAATAATCATAGCTTATAATTTATATAATAGTATATGTATTTTTGCAAGTAGTATTAAAAACTATGTGTTAATATATGTATATGTTAACATAAGGAAATGTGGATTTCAAGAATTATTTTTATAAGTTTAATTTTTATTAACTCATCAATATTATTTGATAGAATTGATAAAAAAATAGCAGAAAAAGAAAATAGAACATAAAACATTTTTAGACATTTGCGTAAAAATATGAAATATCTATTGAAAATGATTGATACTAAGAGGGTGTCTCATAATACATTTTTAATGTTAATAGAAAGATAGATTAGGTTTAGCGATAAGCGAAAGTCCATTAAGGCGTATCGCATTCCCTTTAAACAGGACGTTTAAGGGAATGAATAGCTAAATCTAATCTATTTTTTAAAAATTTATAAAGAAATCAATAAAAAACACTAACTAAGATATTTATTTCTTTTTAAACATCAGTAGCAATCCTAAAAAAATAAATATATAACTTAATAAATTTGGAATTAAGAATACGCTAAACAGCATTTCAATAGGGTCATTAAATTTATTTAAACTTGAAATAGCTAACCCTATTACGCAAGAAGATTCAAGGATAATACCTGTTAAAATTAAAATAAAAGATTGTTTCATAATATCCTCCCTTTTGTAATTTTAAAATATATTGATGATTATATTATAACATGTTATAATGATGTAGTAAAAAACAATTTAGTTATTATATTGTTTTTTTGCGAAAAATTACTAACGAGGAGGAGTTATTAATGAAATTTTCAAAACCATTATTAGCTTTAGTTTTAATTTTTATTTTAGTATTTTCATAATTTAGTTAATTTTACAATACTACCAAATGTGGATAAAGACTTAGCAAGAGTAGAGGCACAAGTTCTTGTGGATACATATCCAGATGCGGGCAATATAACTATTTATGAGATAGGTACTGTAGATTCTTTATCAAAGGATAATGATAATTCATATCAAATGCTAGTAATGAGCGGCAGGCATTGGCTTGTTGACTACGCAGAGGATGCTATAAAGACTTATACTAGAAGAAATTATTTTGAATCTGATAGATTTATGGATTCTTGTGCTAAAGGTGAGAAAAAGACAATAAAAAAAACTATATCTACTTCATTGAGTTGGGGTTGCTCAGGAGATCAAGTGTATAATCTTGATGTAAATTATAATTTAACTTACAGTATAGTAAGAGGACAGGAATTAGTAGGACCACCTGAATCAAGTGCTTACAATAGTAGAGAATTCAGAGTTAAATTTTATGAAATAGAGGTTCTTGGACACAAGATATACATCTTCAAAACGGAGACGTAGTTACACACAGAGGAACTTTTACAGAACCTTGTAGATATGTTTCATATTCACATGATTCCTATGTTAAACCTTAGTTACAATTCAACTAATTAATTTACTTCAAAAAGTTAAACCGTCACTGTCTTATTCTTAGACAAGATTGTGGCGGTTTTTTATTTTTAATTAACGTTTTTACTATTTGCCCATAAGGCTAGCATGTGGATAGCTTCTTTTACTTATAATGCTATTAGCATTTTATTTCTAATCATCTCTAACGCATGGATTTAACTTAGATAAACATTCATTAATCATCACATAATGGGGTAAGAATTTTTGTTTATCTAGTCCTAAAATTTTACCTACCTCTATACAAAACTTGTAATCGTTAATTGAAAAACTAAATTCTAGTTACACGGAAGTTAGTTCTCTATGCAGGATTAACTTCCTTTTTAATACTTAACAAATGCCCAATTATCATCTATAATATCATTATAGGCAATAAACTTTAGATTTTTTACACAAC
>JAOARM010000004.1 GCA_025210515.1 Vallitalea sp.
AGTTTTAATAACATAAAGAATCTCAACATTTTTGGAACATGATATTTTTAAACGCATAGTACCTACCCCCTAATAGATACATTATATCATGACACGCCATGGCACGAAATAATTATATGAAAAAATTGACAAAAAAATAGCCATTATATGGGGTATGAGAAGATCTTATTAAGTTGCAAGTGTCAAACTCCCGTATCAGAGGAAGGTTATGAAAAGCTGATAAAACATAGACTTAACAAAATTAAATCTTCTGCTGAATGATATAAGTTAATTAATAGATTATTAGTAAAGAATAATATTAGTCTTGACATATTATATATACAGTATATAATGAAGATATCTTATCTATGTTTAGAAAAATTAGTATATAGAATTATGCTATATTAATGAAAAGTTAATAGTATAAAAGGTCTTATTAATAAGTTAATAGGGAAAGTGGTTATAATCCACTGCAGCCCCCGCTACTGTAATTGGTGATGAAATCTAATAAAGTCATTGGGAAACTGAGAAGACTAGATAGTAAAATGAACCATGAGCCAGGAGACCTACCTTTTATCATGTTTTCGACTTTCGGTGGGAGAGTGTAGATGACAATATTTATATATGTAATCTAACTGTGCCTTTTTGCACAGTTTTTTTGTTTTGTAGAAATCTTATACAAATTTTACGAAAGGTAACATGAAAATATACGAGCCTAGCGTAGATTATATAGGGTAATATGGAGCACGAGCCAGGACGGCGAGGTCAGCTGTTTTAATCAGGACGATTAATTAGCTGACGGAATATTACCCTATATAATTGGAGCGGAAGTTGAGCTTGAAGCATGATATTACTTTAATTATTTAGGTTAAACAGATAAGAGTAAAATGAGGAGGAAATTATAATGAAAAAACTTTTAAAACTAATTATTTCTACTATGTTAATAACTGCTATAGTTTTTAACTTAGGAGCTTGTGGGAAGAAAACACCTGCAGATGATGTATACAAAGACAATGATGTAACTGTAGATTCAACTAAAGATTCCGAGAAGGATAATACTGAATCCGATAAAGAAAAAGAAGAAGATAAAAAAGAGCAAGAAGATAATCAAAAAGAACAAGATAGCACAGTAACTGTTTATCCTTATGTAATAACAGATACTTTTGGTAATGAAATCACTATTGAAAAAGAGCCACAAACAATAGTATCTATTTCTCCAGAAATTACTGAAACTATATTTGCATTAGGACTTGGTGATAAGTTAATTGGAAGAACAGAGTTTTGTGACTACCCAAGTGAAGTAGTTGATATAAAATCAGTTGGTACATTATCAGAAGTAAATACAGAAATTATTGTTGAACTTAATCCAGATATAATATTTGTTTCTTCATTAGTAAAAGAAGAAGTAGTTAAACAATTAATGGATAATGGGCTTACTGTTGTAACACTTAACTGGAACGAATCATTTGAAGGTGTATACTCTTATATAAATACGATAGGTGCTATTCTTAATAAAAAAGAAGATGCTATGAAATACACAGAAATGTTGAAAGAAAAAGTAGATAAATTAGTAGCATCAGTAGAAGGATTAGAAAAACCTACAGCTTATTTTGTTGTTTGGGCTGGAGATACAGATTCTACTGCAACTGGGGACACTTTCCTGGGAGAAATGATGGAAATGGCAGGAGCACAAAATGTAGCAGCTGATGGTGTAAACTGGTCATATAGCATAGAGCAACTTATTGATAAAGATCCACAAATTATTATTTGTCCAAAATTAAATAATTTAAAGAAACAAATAGAAACATTAGATAGATACAAAGATTTAACAGCTGTTAAAGAAGGTAAAATATATGAAGTGGAGGATAATCTATACTTTAGACAAGGACCTAGATTAGTAGAAGGTTTAGCTAAGTTAATAGAAGTATTCCACCCAGAAGTATTAGATAAAGAATAAGTTAAATTAAGTAAATGAATTAATATAAGAAATTGTAATTAAATTATAAGGGGCTATAATATTAAGATATTAAGTTATATTTGATATACTATTAGTATGTTATTAATAATTATATAAATATCTATATTACAGCCCTTTACTAAAATGTATATAAAGATACAATTATACCAAGAAAGGGATTACATCACATTCCAATAGGAAGTTTTGGTCATTAGAGAAGCTTTCTTACTGCATATGAAAATAGATCTGTTTTTCATATGGAATTAGATAACTTTCATATAAGATAAAAAATATGAAGTAGGAGAAATTAATGAATATATTTAAGAAAAACAGTATAATAATCAGTTTACTAATATTAATATTAGTAGTTATCTCATCATGTGGAATTGGGTCAGTAAAAATTGATTTTATGAATACTGGTAAAATTTTATTAGATAAAATACCATTTATAAGTAAACTAATATCATTAGAAGGAATAAAACCATCTCATATAAAAATTATAAGTGATTTAAGATTACCTCGTATATTGGTCGCACTATTTACTGGAGGAGCATTAGCAGTTGTTGGATGTGCATTTCAAGGCGTATTCAAAAATCCTATGGCAGACCCTTTTGTTCTAGGTATATCATCAGGTGCTGCACTGGGTGCTACTATAGGCTTAATATTTAATTTTAATAAATTAATATTTGGCTTTGCAGGTGTAACTATATTTGCATTTCTTGGTGCCATAATAACTGTAATGATTGTTCTTAGAATTGCATCTATAGGCAAAAAACTTCCAGCAACAACACTATTACTAGCAGGAATTTCAATAAATTATTTATTTTCTGCAATTATTTCACTATTAATGTTATTAAATAGAAATAAGCTAGAAAGCGTTTATCTCTGGACTCTAGGAAGTTTTAGTACTTCTAATTGGAAAGAAGTATTTCTTATTATTCCTGTAGTATTAGTATGTTCTATAGTATTAATGTTTTTCTCAAAAGACTTAAATATTATGTTACTAGGAGATGATACAGCACAAAGCCTAGGTATTAACGTTAATAAAACGAAAAAAGTAATATTAGTAATATCATCGTTTATGATTGCTATAGTTGTATCAATAAGTGGAATAATTGGATTTGTTGGGCTTGTAATACCACATATAATAAGGATTATTAATGGACCAGATCACAAAAAGCTAATACCACTTGCAATGCTTGTTGGAGCTATATTTATGATTATATGCGATACAATTGCTAGAACAATAATATCTCCATCTGAGTTATCTGTTGGGATAATTACATCATTATTTGGTGTGCCATTTTTCTTAGGTCTATTATATCAAAGAAAGAAATCACTTAGTTAATAACAATAAGAAGATATTTTGTAAAAGGAAGATAGAATATGAGTAGAATTATTAAAACTAATAATTTACAATTTAATTACGGAGATAAAAATATATTAAAAGATTTATCTATAGATATGGAAAAAGGATTATTTTATAGCATAATAGGACCTAATGGGTCAGGTAAAACAACTTTGTTAAAACTATTAGCGAATATTTTACCTTCTACTAAAAAAACTATATATATTGATAATGAAGATATACATAATATAACTAAGAGAAATATTGCCAAGAAATTATCAGTTGTTCCACAGATTACTAATATTAACTATGAATTTACAGTCTTAGATATTGTTATGATGGGTAGAAGCCCATATATATCAAGATTTGGTAAGATAGATAATAAAGATACTGATATAGTAATGAAAGCGATGGAAGAGACAGGTGTCATTCATCTAAAAGATAACAAAGTTACTAATCTTAGTGGAGGAGAATTACAGAGAGTAGTTATTGCAAGGGCACTGGCACAAGAAACAGAAATCATGTTACTTGATGAACCAATTTCTCACTTAGATATTGGATATCAATATGAAATAACAGAGTTAGTTTATAAGCTATGTAGAGATAAAGGAATAACTATTATTAACATTGTACATGACCTAAATATAGCAATGAGATATAGTGATAAGATTCTGATGTTAAAAGACGGTAAAATATATAGATATGGACAGCCACTAGATGTGATAACCAAAAATACTATAAAAGATGTATATGCAATTGATGTAGAGATTATTAATCACCCAGTTTTACATAATCAAAAAGTTATTGTTAAATAATAAAAGATAAAAATCAAAGTTTATTCACCTTGATTTTTATCTTTTTTATATCTTAGATACCTGCCATAAAATCCAATGAAAATTGACAATACGCCAATTGAAGCAAAGCAGTATACAATTATTTCTACGCTATTTTTACTACTGCTAAATGCGTAATAAAGAGCTATTCCATATAACGCTAAGAAAAACAACACAACTCCCAGTATAAGTATCCTTTTAAGTCTATTCATATGTTCACCTCAAGAAATTCGCCCAAATATAAGCTTTTGTCTTTTTATAGTATATTTCAAAAAAATATGTATGTCAAATTGTATTTTATAAGGTGAAATTGCAGTATTAACAATGTTATAATGATATGAATTATTAATAGATATAATATTATATAAAATAAGATAAAGATATTGTGCTAGCAAGAAATTTGTTAGTGTAAAGATAAAAAAAGGGGGCTGTCTTATAGACAGCCCCTTAAAATGGGAGGATAGTTATTATTCTACCTTTCCATAAGGAAGGTTATAACCGATTAAATTATTATAGGAATATAAATATTACATGTCCTAATAAGCTATCTTCTATATTATTAACAAAATAATAAACTTTATACAATAAAATCAAATACTTTTTCATAAAAATAATATAAGAAATATATTAAGGATATATAATGGATAATAATCAAAAGGTAGATGATAGGTTGAATTTAGCAACTGAATTAACCGAAGAAGAAAGAAAATATACTAAAGATCTTAATGTAGGATATGATGAGGATAATAATACATGGGAATTAATAGTTAAATATAATGGGAATATTAAAGAGATTGAAGAGATAGTTGCACTTACAGAAGATATCGAACAACTAACTAAAAATTACGCAATAATAACAATTAAACAAGAGAATATTGATAAGTTTGCAGCATTTACCCAGATTGAATATGTAGAAAAACCTAGTAGTTTATACTTCACATTAGATAAAAGTAAAAGAGCTTCTTGTATTACACCTGTTCAAGAAGTTTATGATCTTACAGGAAAAGGAGTTCTACTTGGAATTATTGACTCTGGAATTGATTATTCACATCCAGATTTTAGAAATGAAGATGGAACAACGAGAATTGTAAGTATATGGGATCAATCAATACCCGGAAATCCTCCAGATCAATTTAGTGAAGGAACAGAATATACAAGAGAAGATATTAATAGAGCATTACAACAAAAAACTATGGCAGAGAGATTAGAGATAGTACCATCTAGAGATTTCAACGGTCATGGTACACATGTTGCAGGAATTGCAGGAGGAAATGGTAGAGCAAGTAATGGACGTTATACAGGTGTAGCCAAAGATGCAGAATATGTTATAGTCAAACTTGGAAGAAGAGGGCAAGAATCATTTCCAACAACGACAGAAATAATGAGAGGACTTGTATATGTAATTAAAAAAGCAGAAGAATTACAAAAACCAATTGCTATTAATCTAAGTTTTGGCAATAACTATGGCTCTCATGATGGTAAATCTTTATTTGAAACATTTATTGATAGTATGACCAATGAATGGAAAAATGTAATATCAGTGGGAGCTGGAAATGATGGAGCTACTTCATTACATACAAGCGGAAGCTTAACAGAAGGAGAAGAGGAAATAATAGAATTTAATATTTTTAGTGCTGAAGATAATGTAACGTTGTTGGTTTGGAAATCTTATACTGATGATATTAATATATCTATACAAGCACCTAGCGGTAAATCATCGGGATTTATTAGTCCCACACTTGGAAAACAACAATTTATACTTGATGGAACTGAGATACTTGTATATTATGGCGAACCTTCTCCATTTAATTTAGATCAACAAATATATATAGAACTTATTCCAAGTGGAAATAGACCTTATATAACGGAAGGAACATGGAAAATTATTTTACAAGGAGAAAATATAGTAACTGGCGATTATGATATATGGATTCCTACATCTGTATTTAAAGAAACAAAATTTCTAAAGCCAACAGTAGATACAACTTTAACAATGCCTTCATCAGCAACAAAAGTAATTACAGTTGGGGCATATGATTCAGAAACTAATAGTATAGCACCATTTTCTGGAAGAGGATATACTCGTCCTTCTAATACTGTCACTGTAAAACCAGATTTAGTTGCCCCAGGAGTTGATATTACATCAACAATACCTTCTGGTGGTTATAGTTCTCTTAGTGGCACCAGCATGGCAACTCCTTTTGTTACAGGAGCTTCTGCATTACTAATGGAGTGGGGCATTGTAAAAGGTAATGACCCATATCTCTATGGAGAAAAAGTGAAATCATATCTACAAAAATCTGCAAATAGAAATGAAAAAATAAGAGATTATCCTAATAATATATGGGGATATGGTACATTGTGTCTTGACAATGTTTTTAGAGAGCTTGGAGTATTAAGCTTAATGGAGAGTAATACTAATAATGCAGAAATAAGAAATAGTAGATTAGGAGAAGGAGATAATAAAGAAAAATGTCAAGAAGCTATATTATCAGACGAATATCTTGATTTATTAGTTGAATATGAAGATATTGAAGATATATATGAACAATATAATCCTGTATGCATTCAAATTATTAATGATCAATTTGCAGTAGTACATATTAAAGTATTTGAAGATTGTAGTGGAATTTTATCAAAAGTAAATCTTAGTGGCGTACCACATGTATTTGGTCCATATGCTACAAGTGCACTTGATGATGCGGGTATATTAACTTTTCATGACCAACCTTATGTACCACTGAGAGGAGAAGGAGTTCTAATTGGTATCGTTGATTCTGGAATAGATTATACAAACGATATTTTCAAATATGAAGATAATACTACAAAAATAATAAGTATATGGGATCAAACAATAGAAGAAGGTCCATCGCCAGAAGGGTTTATATACGGAACAGAATATAGAGAAGAAGATATTAATAAGGCATTACAATCAGAAAATCCTAGAGAAATTGTGAAGACTGTTGATGAAACAGGGCACGGAACATTTTTAGCAGGAGTAGCAGCAGGACGTAGTGATGAATCAAATGGATTTGTTGGAGCGGCACCAGATGCATCAATAGCAGTAGTTAAATTAAAAGAAGCCAAGAAATGTCTAAAAGAATTTTACTTACTAGAAGATGTAGATAGTGTTTATCAAAGCACAGATGTTATATTAGCAGCAAAATATCTTAGAGAAAAATCTGCACAATTACAGATGCCTTTTGTGCTTATAATAGGGCTTGGAAGTAATCAAGGAGCTCACGACGGTAGCTCTATTACAGAAAGTTATCTAGGTACTATAGCAACAAGAACTGGTAACGCTGTAACTGTAGCAGCAGGTAACGAATCCAATTCTGCTCATCATTATAGAGGACAATTTAATGAAGGAGATAGACAGAAAAATATAGAAATTAAAGTGGGGGAAAATGAAAAAGGATTTACTTTTGATATTTGGAGTAATGCACCAGATAAAATTTCTCTATCTGTAACATCACCTACTGGAGAAGTAATTGATAGAATACCTGCAACGTTAACACAGAAAGAAGAAGTAAAATTTGTATTAGAAAATACAACTATATACATTGAATATCAATTATCAGAAGGTAGAACAGGCGATGAAGTAATATTTGTTAGAATGGAACAACCAACAGAAGGAATATGGACATTTAGTATTTACGGTGATTTGATTATTAATGGAAGATTTGACGTATGGTTACCTAGAAAAGATTGGGTAGAAGAAGGAACAGTATTTTTACAACCTGATCCTTATACTACTATTACAGATCCATCATCAAGTCTTGGACTAATAACAGCAGGTGCATATAATCATGAGACAGGTAGCTTATATCTTGCATCTGGAAGAGGATTAACTAGAGATGACGTTCAAAAACCAGATTTAGTTGCTCCCGGTGTAGGGGTGATAGGACCAAGACCTAATAACAGATACGGACCCATGACAGGAACTAGTATAAGTGCAGCAATAACAGGTGGAGCAGCCGCATTATTACTAGAATGGGGAATAATTAAAGGCAATGATCCAGCTATGGATACAGGAAAAATAAGGAATTATCTAATAAGAGGAGCAACAAGAAAAAGACTAATTAAATATCCTAATAGTGAATGGGGATATGGAGAGTTAAATCTACTTGGTGCTTTTGAAGCAATAAGAGGATAAAAAATGTATGAAAATAAAGTTGATTATAAGGATAATGTGTAGCATTAAAATATAATGTTTATTTTCCGTATATTATGGTATAATATGTAATGATACTAGAATGAATGGAGAAATACTAATGAAAAAGTTACTATGTACTATAATAATACTATTAATAATAATTACTGGATGCGGTTCTAATAAAGAAGTTATAAAAATAAATGAAAAAGGATATACACTATATTCAGAAGGAAAATACAAAGAGGCAATTGATAAGTATAATGAAGCAATAGAAAAATATCCAGAGTATTCTACTTCATATGCTAACAGAGGAATGGTATATTCTCAGTTAGGAAGTAACGAGTTAGCTATAAGAGATATTAATAAAGCTATTGAGCTAAATAATACTGATGCAATAGCATATAATAACAGAGGTTATATTTACCTTACTATTGGTGAAGTTGATAAATCTATAGAAGATCTTAATAAAGCAATAGAACTAAAAAAATATTATACAAAAAAACAATTATTAGGTCTCACATATGCAACTAGAGGAACGGCTTATGGTGCAATAGGAGAATATGATAAGGCAATTGAATCTTTTGACAGTGCACTAAAGCTTAATAAAAAGGACAAAACAATTTATAATGCAAAAGGTATCTTATTAAAAGATATGAAAAGATATGATGAAGCACTAGAGTGTTACAATGAAGCAATAACTATTGATCAGTCATATGCCTATGGATATGGAAATAGAGCATTTATATTTTTTCTAAAAAAAGATTATGATAAAGCTTTAGCAGATATTAATACAGCTATAGAACTAGACCCAATGATACCACAATTATATAATACAAAAGCTCTTATATATAGTGATATGGGTAATAGTGAAGAAGCTTTGGAAATATATGATTTTATTGTAGATAAATGGAAAGATTATGCAGGAGCCTATATTAATAGAGGTAATGAATATGTGAAACTAAAACAATATGAAAAGGCAATAGTTGATTTTTCTATAGCTGCTGATTATGGTAGTATTGATGGATTGTTAAGTAAAGGACATTTACATTCATTTTTAGACCAACATACACTTGCGATAGAAACATTTAAAAAATATATAGAAATTAATCCAAATAATTACGATATTAATATTATAGTAGGAGACTTGTATCAAAAAATAGAAGAATATGATAAATCTATTGAATACTACAAAAAAGCTAATAAGATAAGCCCAGATAACTACCATAGTTATTTTAAATGGGGACTATCTTTAGAATATCAAGAAAAATATGAGGAGGCGCTTAAGATGTTCACTAAAGTATTAGAAATTAAAGCAGACCAAGAAGACGCAAAGAAAGAAATAAAATTTATTAATGAGAAACTAAAAAGATAACGTAATTAATAACAGATTTAGTACCTGTCGTTTTAGTTTCGATAGGAGGATTATATGACTGAAAAACAATATAATATAGAAGATAATAAAGTAGAAAAAGTGATACTTGTAGGAGTTGCAACAAGAGATAATGAAGAAGATATTATAGATTCAATTAATGAGTTAGAAGAATTAGCAGCAACAGCTTCTGCAATCACTGTGGAAAAAGTTATACAAAATAGAGAAGGTGTACATCCAGGAACCTATTTAGGAAAAGGAAAGATTGAAGAAATTAGACAATTGATTGTTGAACTAGATGCTACAGGAATTATATGTGATGATGAATTATCACCTGCTCAATTAAAAAACTTAGAAGAGTTGCTACAGTGTAAAATAATGGATAGAACAATGTTAATTCTAGATATATTTGCACATAGAGCACATACAAGAGAAGGTATTATACAAGTTGAATTAGCTCAACTTCAATATAGACTTTCAAGATTAGCTGGTATAGGTACTTCACTTTCTAGACTTGGAGGAGGAATTGGTACTAGAGGACCAGGTGAAAAAAAATTAGAGACAGATAGAAGACATATAAGAAATAGAATTTCCCAACTAAGAAAAGAATTAGAAGAAGTTAAAAGTCACAGAGAGTTAATAAGAGAAAGAAGAAAAAAACAAGGGAAAATTAGAATTGCACTTGTTGGATATACTAATGCTGGTAAATCTACATTATTAAATAGATTAACAGATGCAGATGTTTTATCAGAAGACAAATTATTCGCTACATTAGACCCTACAACTAGACAACTAATATTGCCTAATAAAACAGAAGTATTATTAACAGATACGGTAGGTTTTATAAGAAAATTACCACATCATTTAATTAAAGCTTTTCATTCAACACTTGAAGAAGCTGTTATTGCTGATATATTAGTTCATGTAGTTGATAGTGCTAATGAACAAGCGGAGAAACACATTAAAGTTGTATATGAAACACTAGAAAAGTTAGGTGCAGTAGAAAAGACTGTTATAACTGTTCTTAATAAAGTAGATGAACCAAGAAGTGATAATCATTTACAAGATGATAGAGCTTATAAAATAGTAAGATTATCAGCAATAGAAGGAACAGGTATTAACGAGCTTCTTGATGTAATAGAGAAAAAGATACAAGAAGATCAGATTTTTATACAAGAAACTATTCCATATAATAATGGTAATATTCTGAATCATATTAGAATCAATGGACAGATTATTAATGAAGAATATAAAAGTGAAGGAACATATATAGAAGCTTTTGTAGATTACAAAACATATGGAGAGGTTAATAAAGTATTAAAAAAATAAGAACTAAGTAGATATATGTAGAAAACACAAACATAACATATTGTGGTAGATAAATAGCTATCACTATATGTTGTGTTTTTTTAAAGTGATACTTTTTATATAAGAAGACGAATTTATTGAAAAAACAAGTATTATCAAGTGTCAATAGGTATTTTTGCAGATATGGGCAATATACTATATGTAGTGTGTAGCTAAATATTCAGACACATTATGTAGTGTTTTTTCATTGACTGGTGAGGATATATATGGTATATTATTATTAATCGCAAAAGAGAGGAGAACTATTATGTTCCAAGTTGTTAAGAGGGATGGAAAGGTTAGCGAATTTAACCTTATAAAAATCAAAGAAGCAATAACAAAAGCGTTTATTGCTACAGACAAAGTATACACAGATGATATACTGGATATGTTAGTCTTACGAGTTACATCTGATTTCCAAGAAAAAATAAACAATCAAAAAATCACTGTTGAAGATGTTCAAGACAGTGTTGAAAAAGTATTAGAGCAAACAGGATACACAGATGTGGCAAAAGCATACATTTTATATAGAAAACAGAGAGAAAAAATTAGAAATATGAAATCAACAATTTTAGATTATAAAGAAATTGTTAATAGCTATGTTAAAGAAGAAGACTGGAGAGTAAAAGAAAATTCAACAGTTACATATTCAGTTGGTGGACTTATTTTACATAACTCAGGTGCTATTACTGCTAATTATTGGTTATCAGAAGTTTATGATGACGAAGTGGCAAAAGCACATAGAAGTGGAGATATTCATATACATGATTTATCAATGCTAACTGGATATTGTGCTGGTTGGTCATTAAAACAATTAATAGAAGAAGGTCTTGGAGGTATCCCAGGGAAAATTACATCTGCACCAGCAAGCCATTTATCTACTCTATGTAATCAGATGGTTAACTTCCTTGGTATTATGCAAAATGAATGGGCAGGAGCACAAGCATTTTCATCATTTGATACATATTTAGCACCTTTTGTTAAAATAGATAACCTTACATATAAAGAAACAAAACAATGTATTCAATCATTCGTTTTTGGAGTTAATACTCCTAGTAGATGGGGAACACAATCACCATTTTCTAATATTACTCTTGATTGGATGGTACCAAGTGATTTGGCTAATTTACCAGCTATTGTTTCTGGTAAAGGACAAGATTTTACTTATGGTGATTGTCAAAGAGAAATGGATATGATTAATAAAGCATTTATCGAAATTATGATTGAAGGAGATGCTAATGGAAGAGGATTCCAATATCCAATTCCTACATATTCAATTACTAAAGATTTCAAATTTGATGAAACAGAAAATAATAAATTATTATTTGAAATGACAGCTAAGTATGGTACTCCTTATTTTAGTAACTATGTTAATAGTGATATGGAGCCTAGCGATATAAGAAGTATGTGTTGTCGTTTAAGACTTGATTTAAGAGAGCTTAGAAAGAAGCAAGGTGGATATTTTGGTTCAGGAGAAAGTACAGGATCAGTTGGTGTTGTTACTATTAACTTGCCACGAATCGCTTATTTATCATCTAGCCAAGAAGAATTTTATCAAAGATTAAATAAGATGATGGATATATCAGCTCGTTCTCTTAAAATTAAGCGTCAAGTTATTACTAAGTTATTAGATGAAGGTTTATATCCATATACTAAAAAATACCTTGGAAGCTTTAATAGCCATTTTTCAACAATTGGTTTAGTAGGTATGAACGAAGCAACTATTAACGCAAAATGGATTAAAGAAGATTTAACTCATGAAAATGCAAGAAAATTTGCTCTAGATGTTCTTGATCATATGAGAAATAGATTATCAGATTATCAAGAAGAATACGGAGATTTATATAACTTGGAAGCTACTCCTGCTGAATCAACAAGTTATCGTCTTGCTAAGCATGATAAGAAAAAATACGGAGATATTATATCTGCGGGCAAAGAAGGAGAAACACCTTATTATACTAATAGTACACATTTGCCTGTTAATTACACAGTTGATGTATTTGATGCTCTTGATATGCAAGATGAATTCCAAAATAAATATACATCAGGAACAGTATTCCACGCTTTCTTAGGAGAAAAACTTCCAGATTGGAAAGCAGCAGCTAACTTAGTTAGAACAATTGCAGAAAATTATACATTACCTTATTATACAATGTCACCTACATATTCTGTATGTAAAACTCATGGATATATTACAGGAGAAGAATATACTTGTCCTAAGTGTGGTGAAGCAACAGAAGTATATAGTAGAATTACAGGTTATTATCGTCCTGTTCAACATTGGAATGATGGTAAAACTCAAGAATTTAAACATAGAAAAGAATATGAACCAAATAATTCTACATTAAAAGAATCAACTATGAATGCTACTACAGAAGCAGAAATAGCAATAACTAATAATAAAAGCGACAATATAAGTAAATTATTATTTACTACTAAGACATGTCCTAATTGTCATATTGCAAAAGATTATTTAAAAGATCATAATGTAGAAATAATAGATGCAGAAGAACATGCAGAATTAGCAACGAAATATAAAGTAAGAACTGCTCCAACTTTATTAGTTATTGATGGTGATAAAGCAACTAATTATATGGGGTTATCGGATATTAGACAATACGTTAGTAATAATTAAATCTATATACAATAATAATCATATATAAAAAATGAGTAGATAATATTTCTACTCATTTTTAGTATAAATTAAAATAATTTGTTGCTTAGTTTTATATAAAATTATATAGTCTCACCAACTACAATAGAGTGGTTTAAAATATAATCGTTCTTTTTATTTTCATTAATCTGATTCAATATACTAGTTACAGCTAAATTCCCAACTTCTGTTAGTGGATATGATACAGTAGTCAATATAGGTGAAATATATTGCAACATACTTAGATTATCAAATCCCATAATTCCAATATTATTAGGAATGTGTCCATATACACTTTTTACTTCTCTCATAACATTCAAGGCAAATATATCACTACTACATAAGAAAGCTATTTTTTTTGAACTATTTTTTAGATAATGATGTATTTTTTCTACATAATCTTTATCTTTTATTACTTTGCTTTTTAAACCTAATGATAAAATGCAATCATTATAACCTCTGTATCGTTCACTTGGAGCATAGATATTTTGCTTGTTTTTATATTGTAATGGTGGACATACAAAAATAACATCTTCATAACCTTTTGAAATAACGTATTCTGTAGAGTCATACATAGCTTGATAATCGTTAATTCCAACAAAAGGTATATGAGAATCGATCCTGTTACCTATTGAAACAATTGGTTTATTACTGTTTTTTAGTTTGTTTATATAGGAAGTATTATTATTAATTGAGTTAATAATAATTCCATCTACATTTCGCTCAAGTAAATTATCAATACACATGAGTTCTTGTTTTTTATTTTTATTAGACACCATAATATTTAATCCATAATTTTCGTCTAAACTTTTCTGCTGAGAAGAATGAATTAGATGAGAGAAGTATTCATTATATACATCAAATACAATAATACCTATTGTATTAGTTTTACCAGTAGATAGACTTTTAGCTAAGAAATGGGGACGATACCCCAATTCCTTAGCTGTTTTAATAATATATTTTTTTGTTTCTGGATTAATATTCGGGCGATTATTAAGAGCACGATCTACAGTTCCACGAGATACGCCACAAATATTTGCAATTTCTTTAATTGTTACTGACATTTTATCACCTATATTAATATATGTAGAGAGTCTCCACTACCTAAAGTAAGAGTTTTATTAAAGATTAGTGATGTGTTATCGCTATCATATAAATAATCTATATTTCCAGTTGAAGCAAAAACGTTATTTATTTTTTCTATATTAGATGGTAATCCAAATTTATTTAACTCTAATTGTCCATATAAAACATTTAATTGGAGTGTATTATTATTAATTTCAAAAGTTCCCCATGCTCCATCAATTGACCAGAACGTACGGTAGTAATTTTGATTTTCTATTGGATTAAATCCAATCATCTTATCTACCATATTATAATTAAATCCACTATATGTCAATAATAAAGCATAACTTGCCATTGAACGAGCATAATTATTTCCACATTCCATCTCATTCCAAGGATTTCTTTTTTCACCATCGTAACGATCTCTAATACCTTTTACTATATTTTGCCCTTCAATTACTAATCCTTCTTGAATCATATGGCAAGCAGCTGCATATTCAAATCCATTCATAGTTTCTTCTGCATATGGAACTGGAACTATAGGTTTTGGTGTACCTTCTGGCCATGCACAGATTAAAATACCAGCTTCATCATTAACACTAAATGAACGGCATGGATTTGCATTATTACGCATAGAAGATTTATAGTTATTATCATATAGAGATTTTAAAGCTGTTTTACAATTTTCTTTATCAAATATTTCTCCTAATCCAGAAAGATTAGCATGCCAACCAGCAAGAACTTGGTCAATTATACATCCTTCACCTATTTGATATTTAATTTCTTCAACTTCACTATTCCAATAAGTATTAGTAGTTCCATCTCCATGTACTAATCTATCATCATCATTAAATTTCTCAACTATACTTATATCCTTTAAATCAATATTTTGACTATAATATGACCCATTAAATAAGTTAGTATCAACAAATTCTTTTCCTTTCTGGAAGATGGCTTTATATTCATTAGCTGTATCTTCTTCACCTAGGAAATGAGCCATTTCACTAGCTGATTTTAGAGCAGCAAGGTAAAGACCTGTTAACCAAGAGTTAGGACCAAAAAGCTCCATATCAAGAGTATGATGTTGACGTCCCCATAATACACCTGTTTTATCTGGATCCCATAGATCAGTATTACCAGGATGCCATGCAAATTCAAGAGATTTTTTTACATCTGGCCATAGTTTTTTAAGCCATTCGCTATCACCACTTATTTTCCAATCACGATATACTTTTATAATTCCACCAAATTGTCCGTCAGCACATGGGCGGAAAAACCATCTATCTTTACCAAGAGGAAGTTGTAGTCTAAAAGTCATATCACCTATATCACCAATATTATATTTATAATCTAGATCACGCATAGAACGTTCTAGGCTAGGGAATAAGAATGGAAGTGCATAAGCATAATTCCAAACATGTGTACAACTACCTTCACAACTACCAATTCTGGCATTAATACCTTCCCAGCCATAAAATTCACCGTTTTCTAATCTTAAACATGTAGCTGTTTTTAAGATAGATATATTTGCTTGAACCGCATCTAGAACTTCTGTTGGAAGAGTTGATGTAAATAGTGCATCTCTAAATAACTTAGTAGCACCATATAAGTTATCCCAATTATTCAATCCGTATGTAACTACTTCCATACTATCTTTAAATAATTTACAATAATAATTTTTCCATTTATTTTCTATTCCTGATTCATCTTTCTTTTCTGCCCAGTAGTTAGTGCAATTTGGATAATACCAACCAATAATGTATGGAACAGAAGCTTTTTCATGAGGAGCAACAGTAACGGTAACAGCTAAAGTACACATATCACCTTTACCAGATTCTTCATATGAACGGTTAACTAAAGAACCAACAGTTGTAAAATTATCCCAGTATATAGATAAATCATCAAACCAAGTTCCTCTATACCAGTTTTCTTGATATGATATAGAATATGATGAGTTTGTAGCGATAGTCATATTACCATATTTAATATCATCTGACTTAAATTCATCAGAAGTCATATTAATCATAGAGTAGTTGGCATCATTAACAAAAGTGTTATGTGTATCTGCTTCAAATGGATTTTTTACACTTAATCCAATTGTATATGTAATTTCTTTTGAAGTTGGATTATGAATAGTCCAATTAAAAAACGCAGCTGGAATACTTGAATCTTTATCATTGCTAGGAATAAAAGGGTTAAATGCAGTTAATTCAACAGTACCAGGAAATTGTTCATCTGAATAATTAATATTGGCAGTAGGAAAAGTACCTGTAAAAGTTACATCACTAAAATGAGGCATACTAGATAGAGTCGTTCTATTAGGACCATGACCTATACCCCATGAATGATGACTTCCTCCGATACCTTCACCCATATAATGTTTTGGAAAATCACCATGTAAAATTCTTGCATCTAATAATTCATTGTTTGATTCTGCTTTTATTGAAAAGTGGCTATACCCGTTAGTTGTTCCTTTATTAGGTCTATTAAATATCTCCCAGTCAATAAGACGTCCTGTACCTGAAAGACCGATAGAACCACTTCCGATACCACCTAAAGGAAAAGAAACAACGTTAGCTTTTTCATTCTTATAAGTAAAACTCATAATAAAGAACCTCCTTGTGTGCCCGAGCACGGTAATTTTAAAAAAAATAAAAATCAAATATAATTGGATTTTAGCATAGAAGAAAATTAAAGTCAAATTATTTTTTTGTTGTAAATTTGAATTCGTACTTATGTAGATTTAATACCTTATATATCTATTCTTAAACTTAATAACTTCAATAAATAGTTTACATTTATATATATATAATGTAATATTAAACAAGATAAAATTTCTGGAGGGTTAATATGAGTAAAGCAGATAAAATATTTATTAATATGTGTAGTGATATACTTGAGAATGGATATAGTTCAGAAGGACAAGATGTTAGACCAGAGTGGGAAGATGGAACTAAAGCACATACAATTAAGAAATTTGGAGTTGTTAATCGTTATGATTTGTCTAAGGAGTTTCCTATTCTTACGCTTAGACCTACATATATGAAGTCAGCTATAGACGAAATTCTTTGGATATGGCAAAAGAAATCTAATAATGTAAATGATTTAAAAAGTAAAATATGGGATAGCTGGGCAGATGAAGATGGATCAATTGGGAAAGCCTACGGTTATCAATTGGGCATTAAACATAAATATAAGGAAGGAGAATTTGATCAAGTAGACCGTGTCTTATATGATCTTAAAAATAATCCTTATAGTAGAAGAATTATGACTAATATATATAACCACAATGATTTACATGAGATGAATTTATATCCTTGTGCATATAGCGTTACTTTTAATGTAACGGGTAATAAATTAAACGCAATATTAAATCAACGTTCTAATGATGTACTAGTGGCAAATAACTGGAATGTTGTTCAATATGCTGTCCTTGTGCATATGCTTGCACAGGTATCAAATCTTCAAGTTGGTGAACTTGTTCATGTAATTGCAGATGCTCATATATATGATAGACATATACCTCTTGTAAAAGAACTTATAAGTAGAGAAAGTTATGATGCACCGAAACTAATAATTAATCCAGATATTAAAGATTTTTATAAATTTACTGTAGATGATTTTAAGCTAGAAAACTATAAAAAAGGCGATCCAATAAAAGGAATACCAGTTGCTGTATAGTAATTATTTATTAACATAATATGTTAATAAATAGTTAGCTATATGTGGATAAATCATATGGTAGAAAGGTAGAGTGTGGATGAATTTAATTGTGGCTGTAGATAATAACTGGGCTGTAGGGTATAAAGGTGGATTACTTACTTATTTACCAGGAGATTTGCCTTATTTCAAAGAAAAGACAATGGGAAAAATTATTATAATGGGTAGAAAAACATTAGAATCACTACCCGGTGGTAGACCTTTAAAAGACAGAACCAATATTATCATGACTAGAGATAAAGAATTTACATGTGAAGGTGCCAAGATTTGTTATAACAAAGATGAAGTACTAGAATATGTAAAGCAATACACATGTGAAGATATTTTCATAATAGGTGGCGCGGAGATTTATAATCTATTTATGAATGAATGTAAGAAGGCATATATTACTAAAATTTATAAAGAAATGCCAGCTGATAAGCATATTAATAATATGGATAAACTTGATAATTGGAAAGTAACGTGGGAAAGTGAGAAGCAAGAGCATGAAGGACTAGTTTATCAATGGACAGTCTATGAAAATGTTAATATGTAAAGCTGATTAAAACAGTGGGAGGAATAATATGAATAATAAAAGAAAAATTATATATACATTGCTAATTACCATTGTATTAATATTATTCCTCGTTTATTTATCTAATAAAGACTATATTAATCATTTCAATAGATTTAAACATAATGCTAAAATAAGTGGACAAAATATATTATTTTCTGATTTGGTAAGTCTTGAAAATAGTAATACACCATTAAATAAAGAAGAAAAAATAAAGCTTGAGAAATTAAGGGAAATAGATATACAAAATTACACTAGAAATAATGTATATAAAATATCCTCAGGATTTCATTATAATGATGTTTATCTATATGTCCATGACCTTATTTATTTTGATGAACTAAATGAATTGAATATTGGTATTTCAATACTAAACTTAAAAAAATTGAATCCACATAAAATCCATTTTGATATACAATTAAATAATAAGCAGAGCCATTTACGTACTATATATAGAAGTAATTATGATAAGAAACTTTTCTTTGAAAGATGTACTTTTCATAACATTTCTTTCGACAAAAAATCGTCATTAAAAATGATAGTTAAGATTGATAATAAAGAAGCTACATTCCATATTTATCCTAAAAAACATTAGGTGTATAATATAAAATGTTATTAGTATACTTTCTTAATCCTAATATTCCTCACAAAAAATGCACAACTACCACATATTCTAATTATACTTACTATAATTAATGCATAGTATAAAGAGGTCATGTCTTTTAGCCATACGCTAAATAATGGTGCTATAGCAGCAGATGTATTAATAGCAATACTATAGACTGCAATATAGACTGTTCTATTTTTATCTGGAGTAACTTCTAATAATAAGTTAAACAATATAAGAATAGTTCCAGCCACAGAGATACCAACAATAATATTAAAAACTACTAAATATGTAAGAGATCTAGCAAATGTATATAAAATAGGTGTAATAGACATTCCTAATGTAGCGATTGCAAGTGCCAAACTGTTTCCAATCTTATCAGCCAATTTTGCCCATAAAGTAGTAGTTAATATTGAACTAGCACCACTTGCTATAGCTATTACACTAATCCAAGATTCATTAGCACCTAGATGCTTTATTGTGTATATACTAAATAGAGGCCATCCCATTTGCCAACCAAAATGAAATAATAGTGAACAAGCTAGAAAAGAAACATATTTTTTCCTCTTAGGTATTTCTTTTATAGTGTGTACAAAATTATGGAAATACTCACCTTTACCCAATTCTTCATTTTCTTTTTTATCATATCTGAACTTTAATAGTGTAATAATTTCTATTACCCCGAAAATAAAAGCTATCACAAAAAATATTTGATATAGAAAAATAGTGTCTTCAGGAGTTTTTGGCACTAATGTTAATATTTGTCCCGAAATAAACGTTATAATTAGCCTGCAACAATCAGAATACCTATTTCTCAGACTCATAGCTCTTCCTCTATGTTCAGGTCTAAATATATCTCCAATAGAAGATTGATAACCCATTATAGCTACTGAACCTGGAAAGTTCATTAGACCAATTAATAATACAAACAATATTGGTTGATATACTTTTGTTACAAAAGGAACTGCAACAATTATTAAGTAAACTAATTTTTGAGCAAATAAAAACTTACTCGTTATTTTTGTTTTGCTTCTTGCCGCTTCTATCAATAGTGCACCAGGTAAAAAAGCAAATACACTAAGTAATGCAGGTAATGAATTAAGCAGTGCGAAGTGATAATCAGAAGCTCCCATTCTTTCTGCAAATTTTGCTAAGTAAGGTTTTACAAGGTTAATAGATATAGAAAAAGCTATACCATTATATATATTATTTTTAATATTAGAATCAGTGATATCTGTTGTGTTAAATTTCTTCATGAGCAATGTACTAACTTCCTTTATTATATATTTATTTATATTAAATGATATTCATTGTTGATTTTACTTCTTATATATTTAATTGTCAATAATAATATAGATTAATGTTATAAATTCTAATTCCATTAGTTATATAGAAAGGTAAAAATGCTAATAATAATATAAATAAGGAGTGATTCTAATGACTAGAAAAATATTTTTATGGGAGTTTGTTGGATTAATAGGAGCTATAATATTATGGACTTTTCTTCATACATGTTATCAAACTACAGGAATAACACAGTTTTGTCTGTTTTCAGCAGTTAATGGAAGTATATGGGAACATGTAAAAATTGCTTTTTTTTCATTGCTTGCATTATATATTGTAGAAGCTTTTTTCATAGCCAAGTACTGTAAAAACTTTTGGTATGGAAAGATGATGGGATTAATATTAGTTATTATTATAACACTGGGTGGTATTTATTTGCTTTCTAATGTAATTGGTTTATCAATAGAAATATCTGATATTATTGCAGGTAGCATTGCATTTTTAGTATCACAGATTATCAGTTATAGAATACTAATTTCTGAAGTTAATCACTCAATTTATGAAAGAGTATACTTATCTATCGTTATTATATTAATAATTCCTTTTTTTGTATTCACATTTTATCCAGTTGAAAATACTATTTTCAAAGATTTAACTACTAACGCATATGGTATTTTTGAAAAATGAGTATATTCACTATAAATTGCTAATATACAACATATATTTACAAAAAATCCAAAATATTCTAGACAAATAATAATATTTAATTTATAATATTTATCAAAGATATATATTATATAAAATTAGTGGAGCTGGTATTAAATGCACAGAAATAATACAGAAGGTGCAATAACTGTTTTTCTAAGTTGTATATTATTAATTGTGATTGTTTTTACATGTACAATAATTGATTCTACAAGAATAAGAGTTGCCAGACTTCAAGCTATGAGAGCTATAAGATCTGCTACAAATTCTATCTTAGCCAATTATGATTCCAACATAGCTAGAGAATATGGTGTTTTTGTATTAGAAAAAGACGAAGATGATAATATAAAAGATAGAATAAAACTATATGCTAATGCCGCACTTAATCCTGAGTTAGATTTACCCAAAATAAACCAGATATATCAATATATCTACCCAGATAATTATGATGAATTTTTTAATCTATATAAATATGATATAAAAATAACTAATATTACTCCAATAGGTGCTCTCGTAGAAAATAATACTGACTATATGCAATTTGAAATAATAGAATATATGAAATATAGAGCGCCTCTATTAGTTATACAACCTTTTCTAGAGAAATTACAGTTAATCACAAAATCATCATCCACTACTTCATATATAAAGAAAAAAACAGAAATAATTAATAATGCATCAAATATAGATGATAAATATAGAGAATTAGAAAAGCTAATAGATGGTCTTAATATTAGTAAAAAAGGTCTATTAAAATATGAAGATTATTTTGTAAAAGGAATACTGCCGTATAATAAGGTAAAGAACAACTATTTACAAGAAATTCCTAATAAAGAAATAAAAAAAAATCTACAAAATAATTTGTTTGATATAAGAAACAATATTAATAAATTGTACTCATACATAGATAATTTTGATACTGAGAAAAAATATATGGTAACTACATATAAAAAACTATACTCAATTAGACAAGAAATTAATTCATTATCATTAAAATTATCAGATGTAGAGAGACAAATAACTATATTGAATATGAAAAGTAATAGTAATAAAGATAATAAACAATTGATAGAAGATACTCTTAATGAATTATATAAAGAGCAGAGCCAATTATCTAGTAGCCTAGCTAATGTTATACAAGACGAAGAAGTAACTAATAAAAAGTTTATAACTCATGCAATTAATGTAAAAGATATGAAAAATAATATTGAAAAATTAATAACCAATATAAATAATCTTAAAATATATCTTCAAAAAAATCAGTTAGCGTATGATGTAATTGAAGAAATAGAAAAAGAAAGTAATAAAATAAAAGGTGAAATTGATACATTAGAAAAGGAATTAGAAAATAATAAAGAAGATTTAATTGAAAAAACATGTTTATCTATAGAAAATGAATTAGATGAATTGAAATTTAAAATTGCTATACCAGATGGAAAGAGAAAATACTCTTTAGTTAATAACTTAATAGCAATGAAAGACTCATTGAAAATTAATATAAATATGTTACAAGAGAATATACCACATGTAACTAATATACAGCATAAAAAAGAAAATATACTATATCATATGTTATTTAATGAGTTTAATAAACAGGAGCTAGAAATTCTTCAAGCTTTTATTTCAGAAACCAATGATAGTAATAATGTGAAATTTAAGTTTCCAATAGGCTTTATTAATAATTTTATGAAATATAATGACAATAATTATAGTAAAAATTTGAAGGAGTCTTTACATAGTATAGATGATAGCATTGGTAATAAATATTCTACAGATAATATGATTTTTGACTATGGAGATATGAAGTCTTTTTCTGATTCAGAAAAAGATAAAAAAGATCCAAGAAATGAAGTAATTAATAATACCAAAAATATTGAGTTTACAAAAGAAAATAGAGATGTAACTAATAAAATAAAAGCAGATATAATTCCTTCATTAAATTATGGAGAGAATGATAGTATACAGCTAGTAACAGATGAAAAAGCAGAATTTGAAAATGAGATAAATAATAATTATACTAATAAATCTTTAGATATATTTAGCAAAATTGCAGATAAAATACAGGAAGAAACGATAAATATTAGAAATGAGCTTTATGTAAATGAATATATTATAGGTAATTTTAAATCCGCCTTAGATAATCTTCCACAATCAACTGGTATTACATTAAGTAATTACTCTAAAAAAGATCATTACATGAATAATGAAGTTGAATATATACTTAATGGTAGTTTTAATGAGAAAACTAATATGAATCATGTAACTAATACTATTATTGGTATACGTTTCGTAATGAATTATATTCATATTCTTACAAATAGTGTTAAGAGAAATAGTGTAATGGCTATAGCTACATCTATGGCAGGCTGGTGGACTTTCGGGCTTGGAACATACATAGTTGCGGCACTAATTATGGCAGCATGGAGTTATGCAGAATCTTTTGTAGACGTTAAATACTTATTACAAGGTAAAAGAGTGGCTTTTTTAAAGACAAGTGGAGATTGGTATACTAGCCTAGAAGGAATTTTTAATAATGTAGTTGATGAAACTGGAAGTTATATAACTAATAAGTTATCTGAAACTATAAATAAAATAGCTAACGAAACTAAAGAAAAAGTAAATCATATAACTAATAGATTTACAAAAGAAGTATCATCATATTCACAACAAAAAATTAATGAAATTATAGAAGACACTAGTCGTTCATTAAATTACGCTATTGACGAAATTGATAATACAATCAATGAAGTAATAAACAGTTCATTTGATTATATAAGACAAGGAGCAAATAAGCCAAATAGTACAGACTATAATATGGTTGATAATGATCTTATATCAAATATTATTAACACCATATGTAATGACTACAGAGAAGCAATACTTAAAGCATCATATTCTAAGCTAATTATCATAAAAAAGGATATACTAAAAAAATATAATAATAAAATTGAATCTATGAAAAATAAATTAATTAACAATGTAGTAAATAATATTGAGTATACTTCAAACGCCTTTCAAAAAGAAATAGATACAATTATAACTAATACTTCTACTAAGTACAAAGATATTACTAAAAAACAGATTATAAATATAACACAAAATGTTAAAGAGACAATCAACAAACAAGTAAGTACATCAATCGATATTGAGTTAGGAAAACAAGGAAAAGGTAATAAAATTAAGTCACTTACACCTTCATTTACTTATAATGATTATCTCAGATTAATGTTGCTAATAGGAGTAGATGATGATACTAAACTATATAGAACACTTGATTTAATACAATTTAATCTACAAAAAAATAGAAATGATGATGATTTAATATTAAAAAACTATAAGTATGGATATAGTGTAACAGCTAAGGTATCTGTTAACTATCTATTTTTCAAACTACCTTTTATGCCAGATAGAGCTAAAGACATAGGAAATAATTCATATACATTTACAGTTAAGACAGATATGGTTTATTAAGTATTAATAATACTAAGTCTTGAAATGAGGTTAATATACTAATGAAAAAGTTAAAAGGTTCTTTAACTGTAGAAGCATCTATAGTATTACCTATATTTATTATGGCTATATTATCTATCACCTATTTTATTAAAATAATCTATATACAAGAAAATATTCAAAATGCAATAAATGAAACAGCAAACGAAATGTCTACATATGCATATATTTTAGATAAAGCAAACATATTAGATACTCAGCAGCAAATATACGAAGATAGTATTTCACAAGTGAATGAGAATAACAGCAATATACAAAATATTATTAATAACTTAGAAACGTTATATAATACTATAGAAAATGCTAATTCAATATATATTAGTAATCAAATTGCTCAATCATCTAGCTATGAGAAGATGAAGTCTAGCAATAATTTGCCAGATTTTATTGATAATTATATCAAGAATATTAAACATATCAAAGATGAAATAATGAATAATGCTACAACAGCCTATAAAAGTCTTAATGAAATAATGGGCTCAATTAATATAGTAATTAAAAACTTCAAAAATACGATTATAAAAGAATCTTTTGCCAATGGTATAGATATAACTAATAATTATCTAGGAACTAAAATGGCTGAGATTATAATGGACAAACATATAACTAAAGAACAGTATAAAAACTGGTATATTGTTAATGGAAAAGACGGAATGGATTTTAGACAATCAAGATTTATGTTAGATAATGAAGATATTGATTTAATAGTAAAATATAAAATTGCAATACCTATACCTTTTCCTGGATTAAAAGAGATAAGTATGATTCAGAGAGTGAAGGTAAGAGGGTGGACAGGAAATAGAGATAGTCAAAAAGTAAATAATACAGATAATGAAAACAATAATAATGACAAAGACCCCCATATAGATAAAGATACAATTGTATATCTTGTGAAAAATAGATCAGTATATCACTTAGACGAAACATGTGTAAAGAAGAATAAAAAAGAAATAACATATAAGGATATTAAATATGACTTAGATCCATGTGACTTGTGCTGTAAAGAATCAAATTCTTATGAAGAATTACGCTTAGTCTATTATACAGAATATGGAGAAGTATTTCATATTGAAGAAAAATGCAAAAAAATATATTCGGAAACAGAACGTACAACTATTGAAGAAGCTATAAAAAGAGGAAGAAGACAGTGTAAAGCTATAAGATGTAGAGAAAAAAAGAAAAGGATTGAAGATAAATGACAATAATACTAGGGGCTATAGGAATATTATTAGGATTAATTACAAGTATATATATGCTACATATTAATATTAGAGAATTGATAATTAAACATAATAAATCTATGTATATAATTATAGCAAGTTCAGTATTTATGATGATAATAACAGTATTATTGTATAAAAGATATGGTTTAACATATCAATTTATTTCCTTGGAAATAACTGCATGGCTTTTAATAAGTATAAGCATAACAGATATTAAATACAAAGAAGTTAATATAAATATTATAATATTTTCAGTAATATTAGGAGTAATATTACTGGTAATTAATCAAAATATAAAGTGGTATGAAAGTCTTATTGGTCTGTTTGGAATTGGTGGAATATTAGTAGGAATTTCTTATATAACAAAAGGTTCAATAGGTATGGGGGATGCTTACGTTATAGGGGTAACAGGATTACTTCTTGGCTACAAAATGGCTATAGCTATATTATTATATTCACTTGTACTTAGTAGTATATTAGGGATTATATTAATGATACTTGGAAAAGTAAATAGAAAAACAAGATTACCTATGGTTCCATTTATATTAAGTGCTTTTATCATTATACAGTTTATGCAATAATAAAAAATTACATATAAAGATATATTAAAAACAGCTGAATATACTTTTATTGATAAAAGCTTATTTTGTAAAGTAATTATGAAGAAAATATTATCTAGCCTAGTGGATATTATAACGGCAATATAGAGCACTTTACATCTATTTTATGAAAAGAGGATGACATAATAATGAATAAAAGATTGATAGGCAGTTTAACTGTTGAAGCTTCATTGATTTTTCCAATAGTTTTATTTGTTGTAATTAGTCTATTATATATAGGAATTTATTTACATGATGTAACCTGTATGAAGGCTATTGTAAATGAAGCTACACAACGTTACGAATTAGCATACTCTAATAAAATAGATATTAATACAGGAGAAGTATTATCTAATAACAAAAGATTAAGTAGAGGATTATACTGGAGGTTTTCTAATTACAATGATCATGATAAATATGTAAAAGAATTTATTAGAAATAAAATCAAGGATAATCTAATAATGAAAGACGATAACATTATTATTAGTACAAAAATCATTCATAACAATATAATGAAATCTGTTAATATTACTGTAGAAAAAGATTTTACAACGTTTATAGCTCCAGTAAATAACATATTAAGTCTTAATGGAAAAAACTTAACAATGGCAGTAAGTTCCAAAGCTATAGTCAAAGATCAAGTAGAATTAATTAGAAATATAGATATGCTTGATAACATATCAGATGATATACCTATTCTTAGAAATTCAAAAGAAAACTATAAAAAGAAGATAAGAGATATAATTGATTTCTTTCAGTAATTATATAAAATATTAAGAAACCATAAGTATACTACAAAAAATATTATAACACTTTTACTGCAAGGATATAGGTTGATATGATATAATTTTATGAAAGATTAGATATTGAAGTAATTACTATTTAATATAAATAAGGGATGAATATAATGTTAAAAAAAGCGAGAAGTATTTTAAAAAAGATATATGGTTATGATGAGTATAAAAATGGACAAGAAGAAGCAATAAGTAGTATTCTTAATGGAAAAGATACTGTTATCATAATGCCTACTGGTGGTGGAAAATCTATATGTTATCAAATACCAGCATTAATTTTTGATGGTATAACAATTGTTATATCTCCTCTTATATCTTTGATGAAAGACCAAGTAGACGCATTAAAAGCTAATGGTATCAGTGCCACATATATTAATAGTACCTTATCATATGTGCAAATTGAAGATAGAATAAGAGACATTTCTGAAAATATGTATAAGATAGTATATCTAGCACCTGAAAGATTAGAAACTAGTATAATTGATAGAATTACATATAATAATACCATATCTTTAATTGCAGTTGATGAAGCTCACTGTGTATCTGCGTGGGGACATGATTTTAGACCTAGCTACATGATTATTAGAGAATTCATTAATAGATTAGAAAATAGACCAATAGTAGCTGCGTTAACAGCAACAGCAACTACCAAAGTTCTTGAAGATATAATTAATCAATTAAATCTTCAAAATCCCAATGTATATAGAAATGGATACGATAGAAGTAATCTTACGTTCTCTGTATTAAAAGGAGTTAATAAAATTAATTTTGTTCTAGATTATACAACAAAACACAAAGATGAAGCAGGAATTATATATGTAGGAACTAGAAAAGATACAGAAAAACTATGTGCTTTGTTACAGAAAAACAATATTAATGCAGGAATGTATCATGCAGGTCTAACTGCTCAAGAAAGAAAAGACAATCAAGATAAGTTTATATATGATGATTATGATGTAATGGTTGCTACAAATGCATTTGGAATGGGAATAGATAAGTCTAATGTACGTTATGTTATCCATTATAATATGCCAGAAAACATAGAAGCTTATTATCAAGAAGCAGGACGTGGAGGTAGAGATGGGCTTAATTCTAGCTGTATTTTACTTTTCTCACCAGGAGATGTTCAACTTAGACGATATTTAATTGAACAATCGGAAGAGTTAGATGATAATAGGAAAAGATTAAAATATGAGAAGTTACAACAAATGACTCAATATTGTCATGGTACTACATGTCTTAGAAAGTATATTCTTGAATATTTTGGTGAAGAAGATATTCCATCTAAGTGCAATAATTGTAGTAATTGTGATGATAATATTAAGAAAGAAGATATTACAATACAGGCACAGAAAATATTATCATGTGTAGTTAGAATGAAAGAAAGATTTGGTACAACAATTATTGCTGAAGTTTTAAAAGGTTCAAAAAATAAAAAAGTGCTGAATTTTGGATTCGATAGTTTATCAACTTATGGAATTATGTCAGAGTATACAATTAATGAAATAAAAGATATGATTAATTTATTAATTGCAGAAAGATATATCAGAATGACTAATGATGAATTTCCTGTAGTTAAACTGGAGCAAAGAGCAATAGCTGTACTGAAAAGTAAAGAAAAAGTATATAGAAATGTAATAGAAAATGAGGAAATACAAGTTAAACAAGAATTATTTGACAGATTAAGAAAACTAAGAAGAACTATTGCATCAGAAGAAAATATTCCACCTTATGTAGTTTTTAGTGATGCTACTTTAACAGAATTAAGTACAAAATATCCAACTAATAAATTCGCCATGTTAAGTATAAAAGGTATAGGAGAGAAAAAGTATCAACAGTATGGTGAACAGTTTATGGATATTATTAATATATATGTTGAAGAAAATAATCTCTCAGTTGAATCATTTGATTATTCCACTAATGTAAATAATAAATCTAATAAAAAAGTTAAGGAACCTTCCTGTATTATTACTGCTAAATTATATAATGAATTAGGTGATATACAAAAAGTTGCTATAGAAAGAGGACTCAAAATAAGAACTATAGAAAATCATATATTTGAAGCGTATACTAGTGGGTTTGATATTGATATAGATAGTTTTATTCCTGAAGACCAAGAAATAATTATTAAAAATGCCATAGATGAATTAGGAATATCAAGATTAAGATTAATTAAAGATGCTTTACCTGATAATGTAACTTATAATGCTATTAAAGCTGTTATAGCAAAGATGGATATGTAAACTAGAATTTGAATCTAATAGCAGTATTATCAAACACTTATCATTTCTTCTCACAATTTCACATATTTTCATGATAATTCTTCCATATTTTATTTGTATACTAAACTCATAGTTAAGGTAATATCTGTTGAAGCTTATACACAATATATAAAGCACAAAATGCTGAATTATATATCGTGTATAAAGCAACAGATATCTTAATTAAATAATTAAAAAAATATGGAGGTTATTATTATGATGAGAAGAAAATTGGTAGCATTAGGATTAGGAGCTATATTATCTGCAAATTTATTATTACCTGTTATGGCAAATGAGCCTGTACAAGATACACAAAAAAGTAATTCACGATTAGAGATACTTGATAAAGCATTTGAAGAAGGTAAAATTAATGAAGATATCTATGAAAAATTAAAAGAAAGAAGAGATGGATTCCAAGAAAAAAGAGAAGGATTTAAAGAAAGAAGAGAAGATTTTAAAGATAAGTTAGGTGATTTAAGAGATAAAAAAGAAGAAAGAAACAAGAAAGAGCCAATGACTAAGGAACAACACTTGGAAAGATTACAAGAACACTTAGAAGCCGTTGAAGAAAAGTATGAAGAAGGAAATATTGAACAAGAAAAATATAATGATATAAAAGAAAAAATACTTGCTGCAATTGAAGCTGTTGAAAATGGTGAAAGACCTAACTTAGGACATAGAGAGCCTTTAACACAAGAACAAATGTTAGAGAGATTAAATGAAAAGCTAACAAAAATAGAAGAACATAAAAATGATGGTGAAATAGACGAAGAAAAATATGAACAAATAAAAGAACACATAATGGAACTGATTGAAAAAGTAGAAAATGGTGAAAAGATTAAATTAGGTAAACATAAAGGTTCACATGATAAAAAAAGACCATTTAATATTAAACAATGTTTTGACTTCATGAGTTTATCACAAGAAGAGAAACTAGAATTATTAAATAATAAAATGTCTAAATTAGAAGAAGCATTAAGCGAAGGCAAAATAGAACAAGAAAAATATGAAGTAGTAAAAGAACAAATAGAGATAGTTATTGAAAAGATTCAAAGCAATTAAGCATAATTTATAATTGTTATAGATAAATTAATAGGTAAAACTACAAATAAATATAATTAGCTCTTTAAAATAGCTTAATATAATATATAATGTATTTAGAAGTTATTTATAGTAATAAGCTACAGGGGCTATTGTAAGAAGTTATATAGAATAGACCCTTAAACGTGATTAGTTTGATGGGTCTATTTAGATGCTTATGAAAAGGAGAGTCATTATGTATAATATTTACTTAGTAGAAGATGAAAAAAATCTTAATGATATACTTACGTTTTATTTAAAAAATGAAGGATATATGGTTAAAAGCTTTATTAATGGATTAGATGCACAAAAATGCATTAAAGAAGATATTCATCTATGGATACTTGATATCATGCTGCCTGATATTGATGGTTACGAGCTAATAAAACAAATAAAAGAAAATAATGACAATACTCCAGTTATTTTCATTTCAGCTAGAGATAAAGACCTTGATATTATTACTGGGTTACAGATGGGCAGTGATGATTATATTGCGAAGCCATTTTTACCAATGGAATTAGTTATTAGAACTAAAAAATTACTTTCTAGAGTGTATAAATTAGACTCTCCAACAAAAGTATTATTAAATAATCAATATACTATAGATTATAACAAAAGGATGGTATTTGAAGAAGAAGAACCTATAGAACTAACATCAAGAGAATTTGATTTTTTACACACAGTAATTCAGAATAAAAATAATGCTATGTCAAGAGATTATTTACTTAATAATATATGGGGAGAAGATTACTTTGGAAGTGATAGAGTAGTTGATGATTTAGTAAGAAGAGTAAGAAAGAAATTACCAAAGCTTAGAATAGAGACTATATATGGCTATGGATATAGGTGGTGTGATAAGTGAGAACTAAGTCACTAAACTATAAAATAATGGTAGCATTTGGAATTGTTATTTTACTATTTGCTGTCATTACGTATACATTGTTAATCGAGTCATTTCATAATTACTATTATGAAGATATATACAGAGTGCTAGAAGACAATGATAGTAAGAACAAAGTTATAACTAACGTTGACGAGTTTATATATAATGAAGATGATAATAGAAGTATTGAATATTTGTATTGGGTTAGATTAAAAGAACAAATAGTAAGAAAGACTGGTAAACATTCTAGTAATTTATCACAAGATATCATAAGACAAATCGAACATCAGATTAATATACAAGTAAAACCTTCAAAACGCTACATAATTGAAATTGATGGTAGAAAAATGTTTTATGTAATTACTAGACATCCTTTAGATAGAAGAAATATTAGAAAAGGTAGTTTGTATAAGGTTGCATTAAGATGGGAACCTGTTGATAATATTTTGCAGAAACAGTTATTTAATCAGTTGGGAGTTGGCTTAGTAATAGCTATGTTAGCCATGCTAGCTGTGTTCTTCTTCTTATCTAGCTATATAACAAGACCATTAATTCAATTAACAAATAATGTTAAAAGAATTTCTAAGAGAAAATTTGATAAACCTATAGTAATTAATAGAAAAGATGAAATTGGTTTTTTAGCTAATACAATAGAGGATATGAGAAAAGAACTATTAAGTTATGATGAAGAACAGAAATTAAAACTTCATTCTATTTCACATGAATTAAAGACTCCAATTATGGTTGTACAAAGCTATATAGATGCAATGAAAAAAGGATTATATCCAAAAGGTACTCAAGAAGCATCATTAAATATTATTGAAGAAGAATGCAATAGATTACAAAAGCTTGTTCTTGATTTATTATATATTCAACGATTAGATTATTATGATAGTGAAATCAAAAACAAAGATAAAATTAATCTAAAAGAAGTCATACAAGAAGTAATAAATAATCTAGTATTTAAAATAGAAGATATTTCTGTCAATCTTAATTTAGATAACATTATAATTATTGGAGATTATAATCAGTTAAAAATAGTTATAGAAAATTTAATGAGTAATCAAATAAGATATGCACATTCAACTATAACCATAACATTAAAAAAAGAGAATAAACATATATACTTAGAATTTTATAATGATGGTGAACCTCTAGAAAATAATGATGAAATATTTAATATGTTCAAAAAAGGAAAAAAAGGACAAAGTGGTTTAGGGCTTTATATTGTAAAAAGATTATTGACTATTAATAATGGTAGTATAAAAGCATTTAATGATAATGATGGAGTATATTTTTTAATAACGTGGAATATATAATTTTTACTAGATTTAGAAATAAATAATTTAATTAACATAAAAACAATAATAAAAAGAGTAAATGTAAGGTAAGCAGTTACATTTACTCTTTTAGAAATTTTTATTTAACGAATATTAAATTGTATTATTCGTTATAGGCAAAAATCTATTGATTAAAACTAGTATATTGGGTACTTTATACTAATTTATTAACTTAACAATGTGTAATTATTAACTTATAACTACCTTATCTTGATTGATGGATTGTATTATAAGGTTCAAATTAATTAGATGGGTAACATTCATCCAAGTATATATTAATTTTAAGGAGTTATACTGTACAAATTGAATTCTTATAAATTTAATAAAGTATAGGTAGTTATAAGTTGATATCTTTTAATAATATCAAATACCAAATATATAAAATAGTAGAGATTGTTAATTATTAAACGAACAAATGTTATAGTAGAAATTACTAAATAATTTAATAATAGCATTGTCTAATAATATAAACTACGGGATTTCATATATTGACTTTTTATGTCGCATTGGATATTATGTAAATATTATAATATGAAAATCAAAATAAAACTAACACTATATTCAAAAAAATACTATTTATTTTGAATATAGTTGACAAACAATTAACGAGGTGTTTACATGGATGACTTTAATCCAAGAGATTATCATGGGCTAGAGACGAATTTCATTAGAATATTATATTATGATTTACCTAAGTATTTTATAGTTGATTATAATTCACAAAATAATATAGCATTCTGTACTATTATAGATGGGAAGAACCATATATTATTTAATAAGTATGGAATTAGCTATGATAATGATAAATATGCATTATTATCATATAATTCTAATGTTCAAATGAAAATGGATATTAAAACAAAGGGATTAATTATTGAGTTAAAACAGGAATTAATTAATACTGTAATGAATAAAGTTCAGATTGAATCTATATACGATGAAAATTATAACGATACTTATTGCTTGGGGGATAATTCACAGCTTATACGTGAAGATGTAAAAGATATAATAGAAGCTTCAAGTAGTAAACAAAGTAACAAAGTTTTCCTTATTGATTTATATGCACAAAAACTTGTATATGATCTATTAAAAGACAAAAAAACATTACCAATAATTAATACAGATACTAATCACCCCATAAATATTGCAATTAATTATATTAATGAAAATATAGAAGATATGATAAACATAAGAGAAATAGCTAAACAATTACATATGTCTGAATCTAATTTTTCCTATATGTTTAAGAAGATAAAAGGAATAAAACCTAGCGATTATATTAAAAATAAGAAGCTTGAACTAGCAAAAGAATATCTTAGAAGAGAATCTGTCACAGATGTAGCATTTAATCTTGGTTATGCCAATATTTCATATTTTATTAAATTATTTAAGATTAAGTATAAGATGACCCCGAAACAATATAAAATGACCCATTACGACAAAAAAGGCTAAAGTTATAGTTTATTAGTGTTTTTACTAATATTGTATATTGAAAAAATGTAAAAATAGTATATAATAGAGTACACGTAAAAACAGAGTTTAGTGTATGATAATTTAACTAAATATATTAGAAGGAAATAACTAATATATTTAGAATACAATAAATAGAAAAGGGTGACATAATGCAAGAATATGAAATATTAATTAGGTTGGTAATAGCTATTGCAGTAGGAGGATTGATTGGTTATGAACGTCAACTTACTAATAGACCAGCAGGATTTAGAACACATATATTAGTATGTGTAGGAGCTGCTGTTGTATCAATGATTCAAATTGAAACAATTGAGCAAACAAAAGAGATGATTTTACTTAATCCAGTGTTAGCTAATTCACTAAAAGCTGATATAGGTAGAATGGGAGCTCAAGTTATTACAGGGGTAGGTTTCCTTGGAGCCGGAACAATTATTAGAGAAAAAGGGTTAGTAAAAGGATTAACTACTGCGGCTTCTGTTTGGGTAGTTGCTTGTATAGGTTTAGCTGTAGGACTTGGAATGTATTTTATAACAGTAGCAGCAACAGTTGGTGTATTCGCATCATTAGTTATACTTAAAAAAGTAGAAGATAAATTTATTGATAAAGTTCAAGCTATTGATATTGATATTGAGTACATAGATAAAGAGTTTACTAAAAAAATGCAAAAGTATTTTAATATGAAAAATATTACTGTAACTAATATTAAATTTATTAATAATGATAACAACCTAGATGAAGTTGCTGCAACAAAAGAGGAAGCTGTAAATATTAGATCTATATATACGTTAGAAGTACCAAAATATATAACGGGAACTAGAGTTGTTCAAGATTTGTGTAGAAAAAAAGGTGTAGTACAAGTAAAACTTGTATAATTAACTCCAAATTAAATTGGGGCTGTATCTTAAATATATTTTTCTTGAGATGCATACTTTGAAAGATAGACTAGATTTAGCTATTTGTACCTTTAAACGTACTGTTTAAAGGGTAAGTGCGATGCCATCATGGCTTGCTTAAGGCTAAACCTAGTCTATCTTTCTATATATTGGCATTAATAATATATTATGAAATAGATCAATTATTAAAATATAGATTATAGAAGGTAATTAAATAGTATAAATTAATGTGTACAAATTTTATTTTATACCTTGTATAGAAAACGGATATATTTTAATATTGAAAATAATAAGAGAGTGTGATAGTATTAGGATATAATTTCTATATGAAAAAATGTAATGGAGGAGAAATAATGAAAAAAGAACCTAATATAATCTTGATTTTAACAGATCAATGGAGAGGTGATTGTATTGGTGCCTTAGGTAACAAGAAGATACAAACACCTTTTTTAGATGAAATGACATTAAATAGCGTTGTTTTTGAAAAGGCTTATAGTCCCTCACCTGTATGTGTTCCAGCTAGAGCATGTCTTGTAACAGGAAAAAAACCATCTTCTACTGGTTTTTTTGGAAATGATTTTAGTATTAAGTGGGATTACCAAAACACTTTAATGCAAGTGTTAAGAGATAATGGATATCAAACTATTAATGTTGGGAAAAATCATTTTGAACCTCAAAGAAATGCATTAGGTTTTGAGATTAATAAACTATATGAAACACAAAATGCTAATGATGAATATAAATTACCAAGTGATTATCATTTGTGGTTAGAAAAGGAAACTGGTGGAAAAGTTATTGATACTGCTAAAATGCATGAGAATAATAACAGAGTTGTGTTCCCATGGGATGCTGAAAGTAGATTACATCCAACTGAATGGACTTTGAGAGAGTCTCTAGAGCAAATTGAAAGAAGAGATCCAACAAGACCATTTTATTTACAAATGAGTTTCCATAGACCTCATCCACCACTAGATCCACCAAAATTTTATTATGATTTATATAAAGATGTTGAATTTGAAGATGTACCTGTAGGTGAGTGGGCTCCTCAATTTGACGATGATTCATATGCAACTAACCCATTCGAAGGTAAAATAGAAACAAAAGCATTAGAAAGAGCCAAAAAAGGATATTATGGATCTATTAGTCATATTGACTCACAAATAGGTAAACTTCTAATATGGTTAAGAAGAAGAGGTATATTAGAAGATACTATAATCATGTTTACATCAGATCATGGTGAGATGATGGGAGATCATAATATGTTTAGAAAAGGAGCAGCTTTCGAAGGATCTGCGAGAGTTCCATTTATCGTTAGAGCTCCAAAAGATAAAGGATATAATATTAATAGCCGTAACAAAGTACCAGTAAATCTATGCGATATTATGCCTACTGTATTAGATATTGCAGGAATTGAAATACCTAGTGAAGTTGAAGGAGAAAGTCTAAAACCTGTATTAATGGGAGAAAAGTTTGAACATAGAAAATATGTACATGGTGAAAACTATAGAAAAGGCTTAAATAGAGGCTGGAACTTCATTGTAAACGAAAGATATAAATATGTTTGGGATTCATATTCAGGACTAGAATTATTCTTTGATTTAGATAATGATAAAAAAGAATTAAATAATCTAATTAACAATGAAGAGTATAGCTCTTTAATTAATCAGTTTAAGACATATCTAATAGAAGAATTAAGTAAAAGACCAAGTGATGGATTTGTTGAAAATAATGAATTAGTTAAAGGAAAATTATTACCACCATATAGGAAATTAACTAAAGAGTAGTAATAATTAATATTAATTTCATTTTAAAAGTATTATATTGTAAATATATATTTGATATTGGGAAATACTAAGACCTTGTAAACCTTTTAAATAAAGGACTACAAGGTCTTTACTATCCTATAAGTAGGTTCTTACCTCACATATAATATTATGGTAAAAAATAAAATTAACAATAAACATTAATTTCATATTGAAAACATGTAAACATTATGTTAAAATAAACAAGTAAAATAAATAACTAGTTGTAGGTAATTACCAAAAAGCAATATCAATGAACAATGTAACAGTTGTGAAAGTGTTGACGAAATTAACTAACTTAAAAATTCAAAGGAGTGTGGTTTTGTGAGAAACATTACTAAAAGTTTAAGGGTACTTCTAAGTTTGGTTTTAGTATTAATGCTTGTTACTGCATGTGGTAATAATGATACTAAAAAAGATGCAGAGAATAATACGGATAAAAATGTAGAAAATAATACAGATAATAAAGATGAAGCAAAATTAGATTATCCAAAAGATATGTTGAAAATTATTGTACCAGGTGGCGCAGGTGGCGGAATGGACGTTAATGCACGTACAATTGCTAAATACCTAGAAAAAGAAATAGGTAAAACTGTAATGGTTGAAAATCGTCCTGGTGCAGGTGGTATTGTAGGAGCTACAGAATATTTAGTTGAAGAAGCAAACACTGATACTATAATTGTATTACCAAGTTTAGTTAATGCAGTTGCTCCTTTATACACTAAAGTTCCTTATGGAGATGATGATTTCGTACCAATTATTGGATTAAATCAAGAAGTTAATGGTATATTTGCTAATCCTAAGAAAACAGGTATAGAAAGCTTTGAAGATTTAGTTGAATACAGTAAAGATCATGTAGTTAAATTCGGAAGTGGTGGTCCAGGAACTTACAACTTCTTAGCTCAAGACGCTTTATATAAAATGGCAGGAATACAAGCTGAAACAGTTCCACATAAAAGTGGTGCAGAAGGTTTAACTAATGTATTAGGTGGTCATACAGATATTACATTAGCACCTGCAAGAATCGCTAAAGATTATGTTGAAAATGGAGATTTAAAACCTTTATTTGTATTTTCAGAACAACCATATTCAATGTATGAAGGTGTAGATGATGTACCAACAATAATGAGTGAAGGTCATGAAGTTAAATACGAAGGATATGTATACTTTGCAACTAGAAAAGGAACAGATCAAGAAATAATAGATTACTTATATAATGCTATCAATAATGTATACGAAAACGAAGATTACAAAGCTGAGACTAAACACGTTAACATTAACAATGCTAATGGTGAAGAAGTAAGCGAATACATGAAATCAAGAATAGAAGATGCTAAAGCGTTCTATGAGATAGCTAATCCATCAAAATAAGGTTTAATTCACGAGGAGTAATATAAAATGAAAATAAAAATAAGAACTAATTTATTGGGCGGAATATTATTTTTGTTTTTTTCAATAATTGCATGGATTTTGATACCTTCTCAAATAGAGATAGGACAATCAACAACGACCCTAATAAATGCACAATTTGTACCTAAGATGACATTAATAATAATATTTATACTGAGTATAGTTTTGATAGTTTTAAGCTTGGTTAGTAAAAAACATCAAAAATATATAGAATTAAATCTTTCTAAAGAATTAAAAGTAGTGATATTTTATGTAATGTTAATATGCTACGTACTATTAATACCTGTTTTAGGATATAGAGTATCATCAATATTGTTTTGTGGAATAATGTTATTGTACTTTAAGGCTAAAAAGTGGACATATTATGTGATTTCTTTTTCTGTAGTCTTATTATTATCTTATGTATTTAGTAGTGTTTTAAATGTACCATTGCCATAAAATAAATACTATATTATCTAATGGTATGGATATATGAAGTTTGATGTATTGTAATAGATATGTAATCTTGGCTACTATATGAAATGAAAATGTATAGTAGCCAAACAACAAAAATTTATGACTACGAGGTGTTACAAATGTTACAAAATCTAACTAGTGGATTTGCAGAATTGTTTACAATTCAAAATTTTATTTTTATGAACGTTGGATTACTAGTAGGTATTATATTTGGTGCTATCCCTGGATTATCGGCTAATATTGGGATTGTTCTTTTTTTACCTTTTACTTTTAGTCTGAATCCTATTAATGCTATATTAATGTTACTTGGTATTTATTGTGGAGGTACATATGGGGGATCTGTTGCAGCTATTTTAATTGGAACTCCAGGTACTAATGCAGCCGCTGCAACTTTATTAGATGGTTATCCTTTAGCTCAAAGTGGAAAAGCAAATAAAGCATTAACGATGGCTTTAACTGCGTCAACAATTGGTGGAGTTATTAGTGCTTTGATTTTATTATTTGCGGCTCCGGGAATTTCGAGATTTACTATTGCTTTTGGGCCACCTGAATATTTTGCATTAGGCATATTTGGTCTATCAGTTATAGCATCTGTTAGTGGTAATAACATATTTAAAGGCGTTATATCAGGTTGCTTTGGTGTGTTTTTAGCAATGGTAGGGCTAGATGTTATGAGTGGAACTGTAAGATTTACTTTCGGCAATATTAGATTAATGTCCGGTTTAGGATTAATACCTGTCTTATTAGGATTATTTGCAATAGAAATAGTTCTAGGACATGTATATACTATTTTTAATAAAGATGAATTGGATGATGCTTCTCAAGTTGATTTAAGTGATAAACTAGAGATGTCAGAATTAAAAGCTTCTTTACCTGCTATTTTTAAAGGTACATTTATCGGTACGATTATAGGAGCTATCCCTGGAATTGGTACAGGAGTTGCCTCTTTCCTTAGTTATAATGAAGCTAAGAGAACATCAAAACACCCTGAAAAATTTGGTAAAGGTGCTATTGAAGGAGTTGCTGCTCCAGAAGCAGGAAATAATGCTGTTACAGGTGCATCTTTAATTCCTCTACTTACATTAGGTGTTCCAGGAAGTGCCGTTGCTGCAACATTATTAGGTGCATTTATGATGCATGGTCTAGTTCCAGGACCTAATCTATTCAAAGATCAAGGAACAATAATGTATGCAATTATGATTGGACTTGTTTTTATTAATATCTTCATGTTTTTACAAGGAAAATTATTAGTTAAATTCTTTGCGAAAGTAACTAAAGTACCAAATGCATTATTAGTACCAATACTATTAATTACATGTATTGCAGGAGCTTTTTCATATAAAAATACACTTTTTTATGTATATATATTATTAATATTTGGAGCTTTATCATATGTAATCAAAAAACTAGGATTTCCACCAGTACCAATAGTATTAGGTTATATATTAGGTCCTATTGTAGAATTTAATTTAAGAAGAGCATTAGTTATGTCAGAAGGAAGTTATACTATATTTTTTACAAGACCAATTAGTGTAGCATTTATTATACTAACAGTAGGATTTATGTTTATGCTAACTAGACAACAAAAAAAACAGAAAAAATTAGCAAGTCAAAATAAGTAAGACATAAGCTAATCCTTAATTACACCAAGGTTATTGTCTTGGTGTTTTTTGTCTATATTAAATATTTAAGAATTAATACACAAATCAAGAAAATTATTATTTTCATTTTGAAAATATTTTGCTATAATTATATATAATATGTTACCGATAATATTATTAGAATTAGTTAGGAGTAAGTCTATGAAAAAAAATACAATAGTTAATCAATTCGGAACGTTTCAGACTAAAACATGTGAAGAGATTGTAGTTAACGGTGAATTAGAATGGGAAATAAAATTTACACCAAATGAAAAAATAGAAAAAGGTGGAAGCATTAAAATAGTGGTTCCAGCTTATCAACATCAACGAAGTGAGGAATATTTACAAGCATATGATTATTGGAAACCTAATTACATATATGCTGTAGGAGAAGAAGAAGATACTAAAGTTGATGTTAAGATAGAAAAAGTTCCATCGGCGTTTAGTCATATAAATATGTGGGTTGATAGTAATAGAATTGCTATAGTTTCATTAGAAAATGGACTAGAGCAGGGAGAAACAATTATAATTAAATTTGGTGGTATTGATAGACCTTGGTTAGAAGGAGAATGCTCACCTTCAAGAGTATCACAATTTGCGTTTAAGAGTGAGGGTACTTATCTGGAATATCAAGTATATATGGACATTGATGGAAGTGGTAAATATGAAGAAATTAATGTGATGCCATCTATAAAAGTTGTGCCTGAAAAACCTAATAAAGTTGTAATAACAGCACCATCTAGTGTTAAAGTAGATGAAGTTTTTAATATTAAATTAAACGTAGAGGATAGATTTAATAACCCAATATTTGATTATAATACTGATTCTATGAAATTAAGTGTAACAAATGTTGAGACAAAAGAGTTCGTTATTATAGAAAAACAAAATGATGTTTTTGCTACGAGTATTAAAAATGAAGGTTTTTATGAGATTTCAGTGATTAACGAAGAGTTGATTGTTGAAAAGGCAGTTTTAATCTGTAATAATTCTATGGAAAAATTGTTATGGGGAGACTTGCACATTCATTCAAATTTAACAGCTAATATTAGAGATAATGATTGTGGAGCTTTTCCAAGTCAGGGATATTCATATGCAGAAAAAGTATCTCGCCTTGATTACATATGTTTATCAGAACAAACATTTATGTTTAATGAAGATAGAAGTGTAAATGTAAATAAAGAAACATGGAATAAGATAGGTGAAGAAGCTGATAAATATTATAAAGAAGGAGAGTTAGTTACTTTCCCAGGAATAGAGCTTCATAGCAAAAGAGGAGATACAGTTATTCTATTTAGAGATTCTCTAAGTAATTATCAATATCCTACAGAAGATGTAACGCATATTCAACATGTATGGGAGTTCTATAAAGATAAACACTTTATTACAATGCCTCATTTGCATAGATATTGTAATGGTAGACCTATAAAAGATCAACAAGAAAAAAAATACACTGGATTTGAGTATAGTAATTGGGAGCAAAGTGATGATAATGAAGTACTATGCGAAGTATATTCAAGTCAATGGGGAAGATTTGAAAATAAAAATCATCCTATGATTTTAAAAGCTAGAGCTAATGTAGAAGGAAATACTGTTGTAGACTTTTTAAACAAAGGAAAAAAATGGGGAATTATTGCAAATAGCGATGGACATGATGGAAACCCAGGATATGGTGGTATAACAGGTGTTTATGCAAATGAAAAAACAAGAGAAGATATATTTGATAGTTTGAAAGCTCGTAAAACAATTGCTTCTACCCATCCAAGAGTAGCAATCAAATTTGATATTAATGAACATGAAATGGGAATTATAGCAAAACATAATGGTGAAGATAGAAATATTAATGTTAAAGTAATTGCACCAAGCAAAATACAAAAAATAGAAGTTATTAAAAATGGAGAAATATTTATAAGAAATAATAATGATAGCAATTTTGCAGATGTAACATTTATCGATAATGAGATATTAGAAAAAGATACTTATTATTATATAAGAATATCATTAGAAAATGGTCATATTGCTTGGACAAGTCCTATATGGTTTGAAAAATAAAATATTGCATTGTTGATTAGGAGGCATATATAAATGAATGAATTTTATAATATAGATGAAAAAGAATTAGGAAAAAACAGTAAAATTGATTTGGAAATCATGGAAACAGAAGTTGATATGTATCATGATATGGCAAGAGTTATGTTTGATGAGATAAAAGAGAATAATAGTAAAGGTAAAAAAACAGTATTTATCTGTCCTGTAGGACCAGTAGGTCAATATAAAAGATTTGTTGAACTTGTTAATAAGTATCGTCTTAATCTAAATAACGTTTATTTCTTTAATATGGATGAATATTTGAATGATGATATGACTATGATTGATACAAATAATCCTCTTAGTTTTAAAGGATTTATGAATAGAGAAGTTTACAATAAAATAGATGATGAATTAAACATTCCAGTAGAACATAGATTTTTTCCAGAACCAGGTAAAGAAAATGTAATATGGGAAAAAATGCAAGAACTTGGTGGAGTTGACATATGTTTTGGTGGTGTAGGTATTAACGGTCACGTTGCTTTTAATGAGCCTCCAGAAGATAATGATTCTATTAGCGATGATGAGTTCAAAAATATAGGAACTAGAGTACTTAAAATATCAAGAGAAACTATGACTATTAATGCTGCTGGTTCTTTAAATGGTGCAATAGATGTTATTCCAAAATGGTGTATAACAATTGGAATGAAGGAAATTCTTAGTGCCAAAAAAATACGTTTATATATGTTTAGAGATTGGCATAGATCAGTAGTTAGACGTGCGTTATATGGTGACGTAACAGCAAAATTCCCTGTAAGTTTCTTACAAGAACATGAAGATGCAAAAATAACTATATCTAATTATGTTGCACAAAAGCCTTATTAATTGCATAAATAGAAGCTCTTCAAATTAAATTATTTTCAATTTAATACTATTATTAATTATAACATTTTGGTATACTACATAATATATTAGAGTTATTTGGAGGTATTCAATGTTTAAGATTGAAAATAAAGGTAAAGCTCAGATAAAATCAAGAAATAGAATTAAAGTTTTTAATTTTATTTTACAAAATGGGCCAGTATCAAGAACAGAATTAGAAAAACAGTTGGGAATTTCTGCTCCATCAATTTCTAGAATTGTAGAAATGTTAAAAAATGAAAAATATGTAAAAGAAATTGGTAAAGAAGATACAAGCGTTGGTAGAAAGCCTATAAAATTAGTTGTGAACAAAGATGCAAGGTATATAGTTGGTATAAGTATCACTAAAACTAGTATATATTTATCTATAACTAATTTAGGATCAGATATTATATATAATAATCGAAAACCTCTCTGTGAAATAGAGACAGGTATGGATTTATTAATAGATATTAATAACTACATAGAAGATAGTTTGAAGATTACTGATATAACTAAAGATATGATTTTAGGAATAGGGGTAGCTTCTAGAGGGGTTATTGATTACACTACAGGTACAATATTAAGATGTTACTTTAATGATTATAAAGAGCCAATTAATAACATTGAAGTAAAAAAGTTTCTTAAAAACTTATATAGTTGTGATGTTATTGTAGATAATAATATTAATGTAGATTTATTTGGTGATTTCTTCTTGACAAACAATACAATGGATAATAGTAAGAAAAATTATTTATATGTTTATATGGGAGAAGGCGTTGGTGGTAGCGTTATTTGTAATAATGAAATTGTCAGAGGAAATAATAATATTGGTGGAAGAATAGGACATATGATAGTTGAGCCAGAAGGAAAAACATGTAACTGCGGGCAAAAAGGTCATTTAGAAGCTTATGTATCAAAATCAGCAATTAAACAACAGTATACAAATGCTACAAAAGAAAAAGATGTAGATATTGTTGAAATTTGTCACAAAGCTAATAAAGGAGATGAAATATGTACTGATATTATAGATAATGTTCTTGAAAAATTATCTATTGCAATCGCTAATATACAATTGATAATATCTCCTCATACAATTATATTGGCAGGAGAGATATTTGATCACTATGAAAAAGCATTAGAAATATTAAATAATAAAATAAATGATTATATTTTCGATAAGAAATTAAATGAAGTTAATTGGATCATTAAACCCAAAAAAGATATTATGTTTGCATATAGTGCTACAGCTCTAATTATGGATAAAATGTTTAATATAGAATAAGTTGTAGATAAGAGTTGGAGGTAGATATGATTTATAAAATATCTAATAAGGACTTAACATTATCTATATGTTCTAAAGGAGCCGAATTAATTAGTATAATTAAAGAGTCTCCCACACAAATTGAATACATGTGGAATGGAAACGATAAATTTTGGCCAAGACACGCACCTAACTTATTTCCCATAACTGGTAAACTAAAAGAAGGAAGATATGAACTAGACGGAAATTCTTATTCTATGCCAGTTCATGGGTTTGCAAAAGATTATGAATATATAGTTGTAGAAAAAACAAGCAAAAAAATAGTTTTTATGTTAGAAAGTGATAATAAAACTAAAGAATTATATCCATATGATTTTCAATTATATATCATCTATGAATTAATAAATAATACAGTTTACATTGAATACAAGGTTATTAATCTATCTACAACTACATTATTTTTTTCCATTGGAGCGCACCCTGGATTTAATTGTCCATTATTTGATACAGAATCATTAGAAGATTACTTTCTAGAATTTGAAAAACAAGAGACTAAACAGGTTTATCGACATACAGAAACGGGGTTTTTATCTAGCGACCCAGATTCATTTCATCTAACTAACGGTAAATTACTTCCCTTAACAAATGATTTGTTTGAAGATGGTGTTTATGTATTAAAATCACCCCGTTCTAATTGGATTGCATTAAGAAATAAAAATACTAATCATTATGTAAAACTTACATTTAATGATTTTCCATATTTGTGTCTTTGGGGTAGGCCTAAAGCTCCATTTATTTGTTTTGAACCTTGGTACGGAGTGACAGATATTGATGGATCTTCTTATGACATAAAGAAAAGAGAAGGAATAATGGAATTAGATAAGAATAAATGTTTTAAGTGCAATTATAGTATAACTATAAATTAGTTATTTAATAATAATTATCGCATATATATTTTCATATAGAAAGTATTATGATAAGTATACGAGGAGGAATAACATGAAAGCAGTAATGGTTATGTTTGATTCATTAAATAGACATTATTTATCATCCTATGGTAATGATTGGACTATTACACCAAATTTTAAAAGACTCTCAGAGAAAACAGTAACATTTGATAATTTTTTTATAGGAAGTATGCCATGTATGCCTGCTAGACGTGAGATACATACAGGTAGATATAATTTTCTGCATAAGAGTTGGTCGCCTCTTGACCCGTTTGATGTTTCAATGCCAGAGTTATTAAAACAAAATAATATTCACACTCATTTAGTTACAGATCATTTCCACTATTGGGAAGATGGCGGTGCAACATATCATAATCGTTTTTCAACTTATGAGTTTATAAGAGGAGATCAAGGAGATTTATGGAAAGGTATTGTAGATACTCCTGAGGACTTTGAATATAATCAAGAATTTGCACCTAATTATGACATGGTTAAGCAAGATCATATTAATCGTAAATACATGAAAGATGAAAAAGATCATTATCATGTTAGAGCTTTTGATGCAGGTATAGAATTTATGAAAACAAATATGGAATCAGATAATTGGTATTTACAATTAGAATATTTTGATCCACATGAACCGTTTTTTGCACCAGAAAGTTATCATAAATTATATGATGATATATTCCCAGAAGATGTATATGATCAATTACCTTATTGTCATAGAACAAAGGATAATACAAAATATATGACAAAGATTCAAAAAGCATATGCAGCAACATTAACTATGTGCGATACGTATTTAGGTAAAGTACTAGACTTATTTGATGAATATAATATGTGGGAAGATACAATGCTAATCGTTAATACAGATCATGGACTTTTATTAGGTGAAAAAGAGTATTATGGTAAAAGTCATTATAATGTATATAATGAAATGGCAAATACACCATTTTTTATATGGGATCCAAGATGTAAGGAACAAGGAGTAAGAAGAGAAAGTCTTGCTCAAACTACAGATATAGCCCCAACTTTATTAGAGTATTTTAATGTGGAAAAACCAAAAGAAATGCTTGGAACATCACTAAAAGATGTTGTAGAAAAAGACCAGAAAATACATGATGCTGTTCTTTTTGGATATCATGGTAAATCAGTAAATATAACTGATGGAAAACATGTTTATATGAGACATCCAGAAGAAGGTAATCAGCCATTATATTCATATGGACTTAACTTTGGACACATTAAGAGAATGTTTAACATAGAAGAATTAAAAACTATGGATAGACAATTATTTGAAGGATTTAACTTTACTAAAGGCGTGCCAGTAATTAAAATACCAGTAACTCATAGATTTGATCCTAAAGGATATGACAATTTGCTATTTGATTTAGAAAATGATCCTTATCAAGAAAAACCAATAATTGATAAAGAAGTAGAAGAAGATTTAAAAGAAAAAATGATTGAATTAATGGAAGAAAATGATGCACCAGTAGAACAATATGAAAGATTAGGATTAGTTAGAAAATAGTAGTTACTATTATAATGACATCAAAAATATTATAAATAGCATATAATAGGAGGCAAATATAATGAGCAATATATTAATAGTTCATGGGGGAGGGCCAACTACAGTATTAAATTCCTCTCTTTACGGTGCAATAAAAGAAGCACAAAAACATGAACACATACAATCTGTTTATGGTGCCCTAGGCGGTACTGCTGGATTTTTAGTAGAAGATTTTGTTGATTTTACAAAAGAATCTCATGAAAAAATTGAATTGTTAAAAAGCACACCGGGAACAGCTATTGGAACAAGTAGAACACCATTGTATGAAAAAGAATATAATCAGATGGTACAAATATTACTAAAAAATGATATAAAATATGTAATATTTAATGGTGGAAATGGAACAATGGATGCATGTGGCAATTTAGCAAAAGTAGCAAAAGAACATGATATTAAAGTAATTGGTATTCCAAAAACTATAGATAATGATTTAGCAATGACTGATCATAGCCCAGGCTATGGAAGTATGGCAAGATATATGGCAACATCAGTGGCTGAAGCAGGTCAAGACGTAAAATCAATGCCAATTCATGTTTCAATTATAGAAGCAATGGGAAGAAATGTTGGTTGGATAACAGCGGCAGCAGCTTTAGCTAGAAAAGAAAAAACAGACGCACCACATATGATTCTATTACCAGAAGTTCCTTTTGATGAAGATAAGTTCTTAGATAAAGTGAAAAAACTTCATGATGAATTAGGCGGTGTTGTAGTAGTAGCCAGCGAAGGACTTAAATATGAAAATGGAGAACCTATTGTAAAGCCTATATTCAAAACTGAGAGAGCAACATACTTTGGTGATGTTGGTACTCATCTTGCCGAATTAGTAATAAAAAAATTAGGTATTAAAGCAAGAAGTGAAAAACCGGGAATAATAGGACGTTCAAGTATTTCATTACAATCTTCTGTAGATAGAGAAGAAGCTATAAATGCTGGAAGAGAAGCAGTGAAGGCTGCTATTGAAGGACAGACAGGAAAAATGGTTGCTTGTGAAAGAGAAAGTAATTCTCCATATACAATAAAACCAATATTAGTTCCTATAGAAAAAGTTATGATGCATGAAAAAAGTATGCCAAAAGAATATATAGATGCAGAAAATTATGATGTTACACAGGAATTCGTGGAATATTGTAAACCATTAATTGGTGATGAAATTCCTGAATTTGCTTATTTTCAAAGAAGTTCAGATGCAAGTAGAAAAATATAATAAAAAATTAAAATATAATAACTGGAGGAAAAAAATATGCCTATAGTATCATTAAGACCTCTTCTTGAGGCATCAAACAAATATAAGTTTGCACATGGTGGTTTCAATGTAAACGCTATATCACAAGCAGAAGCAGTAATTGGTGTTCATGAAATGTTTCGTTCAGCTGCAATTTTACAAGCAGCAGATTTAGCCAATGGTTTTATGGGAGGTCGTAAAGACTTTTTTAATTCTACATTAGAAGATAAAAAAATTGGAGCAAAAAGAATTGCTGACGCAATTAGAAAAATCGGAGAAAATTCACCAATTCCTATTGTAATTCATCTAGATCATGGAAAAGATTTTGATTCTGTAAAAGCTGCAATAGATAGTGGATTTTCATCAGTAATGATTGATGGTTCTCATTTGCCTTATGAAGAAAATGTTGAACTTACAAGAGAAGTTGTAAAATACGCACATGCAAGAGGCGTATCAGTAGAGGGTGAGCTTGGAGTTCTTGCAGGAGTTGAAGATCATGTATTTTCTGAGAATTCAACATATACTAACCCTATGAAAGTATGTGATTTCTTTAAGAAAACAGGCGTTGATTGTTTGGCAATATCTTATGGTACAATGCACGGTCCTTCAAAAGGTAAAGATGTAAAACTTAGAAAAGAGATAGCTATTGCTTCTATGGAAAACTTAAAACATGAAGGAATTTTTGGAGCTTTAGTATCCCACGGTTCATCTACAGTACCACAATATATTGTAGAAGAAATTAATCAATTAGGTGGAAACATCCAAAATGCTTTTGGTATCGATATTAACGAATTAAGATCTGTTATACCTCATGGTATTGGTAAAATAAATGTTGATACAGATATAAGAATGGCTGTAACAAGAAACGTAAGAGAATACTTCATTAATAATAAAGATAAGCAAAATAGTGAGGCAATAAGTGAGATTTGGAAATTAATGAATGATAAAAAAGAAGCATTTGATCCTAGATACTATTTAACACCAATAATGGATACTTTAGTAACAGGAGTAGAACCAAATCAAGATATTTCTGATATATCTAATTGTATAAGAAAAGGTGTACAAGAAGTTGTAGGAAGCTTAATAGTTAACTTTGGTTCCGTAGGATATGCATCAAAAGTTGAGCAAGTATCTTTGGAACAAATGATAGAGAGATATAAGAAAATGTAATTGTATATATTTATTAGGTCAGATTCATTGAATCTGACCTTTTTTTGTGCTATAAGAAAGTTTTTCAATTTAGTTAATGAAGTAGAAACAGCTTCATTTACGTTAAGGAAACTTTCCTGCCGTAGAAATTTGCTAGGCAAAGGGTGGCGTAGCCACTTTTTTTATCTTGACTTTTAATAATAAAAGATGATATATTTATAAGAACACATCCAAACGTTTGGAATGATATTTGAATAAATAAGGGGAATGATATATATGTCAGTAACTTTAAAAGATATTGCAAAAAAAGCCAATGTATCCATATCAACAGTATCTAGAGTAATAAATAATGACACAGCTAAGCCAGCAAGTAAAGATACAGCAGATAAAATATGGGCAATCGTAAAGGAAATGGGATATACTCCAAATCAAAGTGCTAGAAAGTTAATTAAAGGAGAAGATAATACAAATCCTATCCCGAGTAGTAAAGCAATTGGTTGCATATTTACATCTACAAAAGATACTTATAATGATCCTTTCTACTCCCAGATTGCAGTAGGAATACAAGAAGTAATATCAAAGAAAGGTTATGTACTAGCCTTTAATTATTCAAGCTATGATACTTCTTTTTCAGCTCTATATAATAACTTATCAGCATATCCTGTTGAAGGAATTATAGTTTTAGGTAGATTCGATAACGAAACATTAAAATTTCTCAAAAATAATTTTAATAACATTGTATATGCAGGGGTAAATTATGTAAATGGTGGTTTTGATGAAGTAATCTGTGATGGATACAAAGGAACAATAGTCGCAATAGAACATTTAATTAAGTTAGGATATAACAAAATTGGCTTTGTAGGAGAAACACCTATTATAGATGATAACAAAGTAATTAATGAGCATAGGTTTGAGGCGTATAGAGACGTACTAGGAAACTATAATATACCATATACTGAAGATTATATTGTAAGTTCACCTCTAGCTACTAAAGAAGCTTATATTAATATGAAAAATTACTTGCAAAATACAACTAAAGAAAAACTTCCTAGAGCATTTTTTTGTGCCAATGATGTAACAGCTATTGGAGCAATGAAAGCTATACGAGAAAGTAATTATAAAATACCAGAAGATATTGCAATCATTGGTCTTGATGATATTGAAATGTCTTCTTTCGTTACACCTTCTCTAACAACTATAAGGATACCCAAAAAAGAACTTGGAAAAATATCCGCAAAAATATTAATTGATAAAATAGAATCAGATAGAGAAATTCCAATAAGAGTTGATGTTCCTTTTGAATTAAAAGAAAGGGAAAGTTGCTCTATAAATAACAAGAAAGCTTAGTAAACTCTGCCCTGCAAAAAAGGGGCATTTTCCACACTATCCAAACCTTTGGAACAAAACTCTTGACTTTTTTGTGTACAAGTGGTAAAGTTAAGTTACACCCAAGTGTTTTGGGTATAAACATATTGTTTTTTTGTTCTTTTGTATTCATTTACCTTATAAGGTAATAATTAAAATATAATAATTTAAAGGAGGAAATATAATGAGAGTACAGTTTGAGTATGGTCAAGGTTATATGGAGGCGAATCTACCTGAGAGTAATACTGATATATTTATTCCAGGAGAAACAGTTCCAGATCCAGCGTATATACCAGAAGATAAAATCGAAGAAATAACTAGAGAGTCAATATTAAATCCAACAGGCATAAAGCCAATTTCTGAACAAGTATCAAAAGGTTCAAAAGTAGTTATTATTTTCCCTGATAGAGTTAAAGGTGGTTTTCAAGAAACTTCACATAGAAAAATATCTATTCCAATTATTATTGAAGAGTGTTTAAAAGCTGGAGTAGATAAAAAAGATATTAAATTAATATGTAGTAATGGTCTTCATAGAAAAATGACAAAAGAAGATCTAAAAGAAATATTAGGTTGTAAAATATTTAATGAATATTATTATTCTAATCAAATCGTAAATCATGACAGCGAAGATTACGATAACTTAGTAGATTTAGGTTATAACGAAGCTGGCGACCATGTAATCATGAACAAAGAAGTATTTGATGCAGACCTTGCTGTATTAATCGGACATACATTAGGTAATCCTTATGGTGGATATTCAGGTGGATATAAGCATAGTGCAACAGGTATCACTCATTGGAAATGTATTGGAGCACATCATGTACCACACGTTATGCATAGAAGTGACTTTACACCAGTTACTAAAACAAGTTTAATGCGTCAAAAATTTGATCAAATCAGTCAATACATGGAAGAAAAAATGGGTAAAAAATTCTTTGTATGTGATGCAGTATTAGACACTTGTCAAAGACAAATAGATGTATTCACTGGATATGGTGCAGATATTCAACCAATATCATGGGAATCAGCTGATAAAAGAACATTTATACCTTGGGCTGAGAAAAAATACGATGTAGTAGTGTTTGGTATGCCTCAAAAATTCCATTATGGTAATGGACATGGAACTAACCCATTATTAATGTTACAAGCTATTTCAGCTAACATTATTAGACATAAACGTATTCTTAGTGATAATTGCGTTGTAATCGTATCATCTATATGTAATGGATATTTCCATGATGAAGAATTCCCATCTTATAGAGAAGTATACGAATTATATCAAAAAGATTATAACTATACATTACCAGATGTAGAGAAGTATGATCAGTACTTATCAACAAATGAAGAATACATTAACAAATATAGATATAACTATGGATATCATCCATATCATGCATTTTCAATGATTTCTTGTGGACATATTGCAGAGAAACACACTTCAGCAATATATATCGTTGGTGCATATGAGCCTGGTTTTGCACGTGGTATGGGTATGAAAACACGCGCAACATTTGAAGATGCATTAAAAGATGCAAGAAAATATGTTGGAGATACTCCAAACATCTTAGCATTACCAAAAACATTTAAAACAGCTGGTGTTCATTTAATGATGAATGACGAAACTATTTAATTAAGTTGTTTTTACAAGGAGGACAAAGTGAAAGATATTTTTATTAATTTAAAAAGATTTGATGTTCCAAGAAGTAAAGGTGGTATTTGTCCAAAAGATAATCCAAAAGAGTGGATAGAATGGGTTATTGAAGAAAGTATCAATAATAAGTTAGGTGTATTAGAAGATATTACAGTATCTTATTTATTGCCTGAAAGCTTGCTAATACCAGCTATTGAAAAACTTAATTCTTATTCAGAAGAAGAGACTAAAAATATATCTATTGGATCACAAGGTGTATATCGTGAAGATGTTAATCCAAAAGGTAATTTTGGTGCATTTACAACTAACCTTCCAGCAGCATGTGCAAAAGGTATGGGAGCATCATGGTCAATTATTGGTCACTCAGAAGAGAGAAAAGATAAGTTAGGAATTATTGAGAGCTATGAGCCAGAATACAACTCACAAGATGATTTAAGAGTTAGAGCTCAAAAAGCAGTTAATACATTAATCAATAAAGAAGTTAAATGTGCTCTAGAGCAAAATATTAACGTATTACTTTGTGTAGGTGAAACATCAGAAGAACGTGGAGAAGGAACTTTTGAAGAACAAAAGCCTAGAATAAAACAGGTTCTTAAATCACAATTAGAATTATGCTTAGATAATAATGTTGATAATTTAGAAGATAACAAAATTGTTATTGGATATGAGCCTATCTGGGCGATAGGTCCAGGAAAGACACCTCCTGGAAAAGATTATATTGCATTTGTTTCATCATATATTAAAGAAGTCGTTAAAGATAAATATGGTTTTGATATTCCAGTAGTTTATGGTGGCGGCTTAAAAGAAGAAAATGCTGAAATGATTGCAAGTATAGATACTATTGATGGTGGTCTTGTTGCATTAACAAAATTCGTTCAACCTATTGCTTTTGAACCAGAGGGGTTGAAAAATATTATAATGAAGTATACAATATAATAAGAAATTAATTAAAACTAGAGCGAACTCTAGATATAAGAATACGCCAAGAAGGCTAACAAGCTTTTTTGGCGTATAATTTTTTATTTTTTCTTATTAAGTTGAAGGAATAGAAACATAGGAAGTTTCCGCTCCGAACAATATAGGGTAATATTCCGTCAGCAAATTAAACGTCCATGTTTAAAGCGCTGACCTCGCAGTCCGTGGCTCGTGCTCCATATTACCCTATATTATTCTACGCTGGGCTTGTGGAAATACTCGTTACACTATATTTGGTATTTTATGAGTATTTCTTAATCAAGAAAATAAGACATTATAGAGATTATATAGACTAAAATGATATTGACAGGAGTGTTTAAAATGGAATTAAATCAAAAATATGAAAACTTGAAGAATTTAATAAGTGATTTAGGAAGCGTCGCTATAGCTTTTTCTGGTGGTGTTGATAGTACATTTTTGGCTAAAGTATGTGAAGATGTATTGGGTGATAAAGCTATTGTAGTAACTGCAACTTCTTCAACATATCCACAAAGAGAATTTAAAGAATCCAAACAATTAGCAACTGATATTGGAATTAAGCAGATTGTTATTGAATCAGAAGAAACAGAAATTGAAGGATTCTCCAGTAACCCTCCTAATAGATGCTATTATTGTAAACATGAACTTTTCTCTAAAGTGAAAAAAGTAGCAGATGAAAATAATGTAAAATACATTTTAGATGGTTCTAATTACGATGATATAGGAGATTTTAGACCGGGAATGCACGCTGCAAAAGAGCTAGGTGTTATAAGTCCTCTAAAACAAGTTGAATTAACGAAAGATGATATAAGAGTGTTATCCAAAAAACTAGGATTACCAACTTGGGAAAAACCTGCTTTTGCTTGTTTATCTTCAAGATTTCCATATGGAGAAGAGATAACTCCAAAGAAACTTAGTATGGTAGATAAAGCAGAGGAATATTTAAGAGGTTTAGGATTTAATCAATTTAGAGTAAGACATCATGGAAAAATCGCTAGAATAGAAATAGAAGTATCTGAAATGCATAAGTTTTTAGAATTGGACTTTGGTATGGTATCAAAAGAATTAAAGAAAATAGGATTTATATATGTAACTCTAGATTTAACTGGATATAGAACTGGAAGTATGAATGAAGTTTTAAGTGAAGAGCAAAAGAAATTAAATTAATTTAATTTAAATAAAAAATATAATGAAGAAGGGTGTATTTACAAATGAAAAAAATTAATGTATTAATAATTGTATTATGTTTAGTGTTTGCAGGATGTTCTAAAGTAAGTGTTTCAAATGACAATGATAGTAATGGAACACTAAAATATGTAGCAAATGGTGAAGATTTTATTAGAGAAGGTTTTGTAACAAAAGATGGTTGGTCTCTTGAGTTTGAGCATGTTTTTATTACTCTTTCTGATGTTAAAGCTTATCAAACAAATCCACCATATGATAGTAAAAAAGGTGATATAAGTGATTATGAAGTAGTTAATGCGTTAAAAGAAGATAGTTATACAGTTGATTTAGCAGCTGGAGATGAAGATGCAGAACCTATTTTATTAGATAAAGTAAAAGTTCAAGAAGGATTTTATAATGCTGTGTCATGGGAAGTGCGCAAAGATAAAGATGGAAATAGTTTAACTATAGAAGGAACTGCTACTAAAGATGATAAATCTATTCCTTTCTATATTGCTTTTGATCAACAGTTTAAATTTGTTGGTGGAGAATATATAGGTGATGAAAGAAAAGGTATAGTTGAAAAAGACGAAGAAAGTGAAATTGAAATGACATTTCATTTTGACCACCTTTTTGGAGATGGAAGCTTACCAGAGGATGATGAGCTAAATACTACTGCTATAGGATTTACTCCTTTTTATAATGAAAATGAAGATAATATACATATTGAAGTAAAAGATTTAGCAAATGTTTTTTCAGATGAAGAGCTAAAACATATTGATGAAATTTTATCTACATTAGGTCATGTAGGAGAAGGACATTGTCATAGTGAAATGATTGATTAATAAAAGAGTGTAAGATAAGAGGGATAGATATGTATAGAAAAATATTAATAATAGCAACTTTGTTGTTAACTGTATGTAATGTTAATGTGTTTGCTCATGGAGCATCAATAGAATGTGAAAAAAAAGAAAGTTATTATATAAAAGCTGTCTATGATGGTGGAGAGCCTATGTCTTTAGCACAAATTAAAATATATTCTCCAGATAATAAGAAAGAACCTTATGAAGTGGGTCAGTGTAATGAAAATGGAGAATATAATTTTACAATTGACAAAAATATTAAAGGAATATGGACAGTTCAAGCTAGACTTGCAGGTCATGGAACATCTCTAAATATTGAAGTAGATGAAAATAGCAAAGTAACAAAAACAAAGCTTAGTACAGGACAAATGGTTCTAATGGCAGCATGTGTATTATGGGGATTATTTGGAACTTATAAATATTATTCAAGGAGGTAGTATAGATGCATATATCTGATGGTATTTTACCTATATCAATATCTATAGCAGGCTATGTAGCAGCTTCATCTATAACATATTATAATATTAAGAAGATTAATAAGATGGATGAACCAGAAAAAGAAATACCAAAGGTTTCTATACTAACAGCTTGTTTTTTTATATCTTCTACTATTCATATTCCAATTCCACCTACTAGTATTCATATGCTTCTTATTGGAATTATGGGTATATTGTTAGGCAATTTTTCTTTTTTGGCAGTTATTATTGGTTTGTTTTTTCAAGCAGTTATTTTTGGACATGGAGGTATTGTGTCTTTAGGTATTAACAGCGTTATATTTGGTTTTCCTGCATTATGCTGTTCTTATCTATATAAAGTATTAAAGCCTTATATTATTAATAAAGTGCGTTGTGGAACTATAGGGTTTTTAATAGGATTATTGGGTGTTTTAATTTCAACGCTTATGTTTGTTGGTATTATGATAATGTTTATTCCTAGCGACATTAATGTAGTCGCAGAGAAATATGCTATTATTATGTTGGCTGCAGGACATATTCCATTAGCTATTATGGAAGGAATTATAACAGGTGGAATATTAATATACATAATGAAAGTTAACAAAAAATTGTTAGGGCTGAATAGTAATGAATAATTTATATCATTATAGGAACAAGAATTCAATATTATATACAATGAACGCGAAAAATAAAATAATATTTTTCTTAGTAGCTATTATATTATTTTCTGCTATTAAAAGTTATTATAGTATGATACTAATGGTTATATTGACATTAGTATTATCTATAATGGCAAAAATATCATTAATTTCATTATTAAAATCTATTAAATCTGGAGCTAAACTCGTGTTATTTACTTCCATGTTTATTTTGATATTCTCTAAAGGCACACCTCTTTTTCAAATAGAACAATTAATTATAACAGTAGAAGGACTAAGTAGATTCATAATTATTAATATGAGGTTTATATGCATATTTACACTTGTATTTATTTTGTTTTCTACAACCCCAATTTTGGTTGTTTTAGAGACGCTTAGATTAATGAAAATACCTGATATTATAGTGGATATTATTTTCTTTTCGTACAGATATATATATGAGATTGATAAAGATATGCAATTAATGAGACAAGCTATGTTTACGAGAGGATATAATCCACGTAAATGGAAATCTATAATAGAGATTACATATTTATTTGGTAATTTATTGGTGCGTAGCTTTGAACAGTCTACAAGGATATATAACTCTATGATTTTAAGAGGATATGGTTTGAAAAATAAAGTAGGAGATGAGAATTAGAATGAATCAAACAATTTTAAATACATGTAATGTAGAATATGGCTATAATAATCATAATCTAATTCTTAAAAATATAAATATTTCAATACAAAAAGGTGAAATAATAGGTATTATCGGTCCTAATGGTGCGGGTAAAACCACTTTATTTAAACTTTTAGCAGGTATTGAAAAACCAAATCAAGGGAAAATATATATATATGATCGTGAAGTTAAAAAAGGAAAGTTCAATCCAAATGTGGGGATAGTGTTTCAAGAAACAAGAGATCAGTTGTTTTGTCCAACTGTTTTTGATGACGTTGCATTCGGTCCAAAGCATATGGGTCTAGAGAAAGATTTAGTTGAATCTCGTACAGAAGAAGCGTTAAATAGATTAAACATCGGCTATTTAACGGATCATGCACCTCATCATTTATCTGGTGGTGAAAGAAGATTAGTATCTATTGCCGGGATTTTAGCCATGAAGTCTAAGATTATTATTTATGATGAACCTACGTCTAATTTGGATATGAGATATAGAAGAATTTTAATAGATTTTATTAAACAATCAGAAGCAGAAGGAAGTATAATAGCTTCTCATGACTTAGAATTTGTATTAGAAGTATGTGATAGAGTTATTATATTAGATAAAGGACAGATTATGGCAGATGGAAATGCTAGAGAAATACTATCTAATGAAGAGTTATTATATAAACATGGATTGGAAAAACCCTATTCCTTGATTAATAACAACTAGAATATTAATAGGAGGATAATGATGACAGTTTTATATTATGATTGTTTTGCTGGTATTAGTGGAGATATGAATTTAGGAGCATTAGTAGATTTGGGAGTAGATCAAAACTACTTAATTAATACTTTAAATAAATTATCAATACGTGATGAGTTTAAGTTAGAAGTTAATAAAAAACAGAAGATGGGTATTGAAGGAACTAAAGTTGATGTTATATTGGATAATGAACATGAACACCAACATGACCATGAACATAAACATAAACATAAACATGACCATGAACATCAACACGAACATAAAGATGAACATAAGCATCAACATGAACATAATCATGAGCATAGAAATTTAGAAAGTATAAGAAGAATTATCAATGAAGCTACATTTAATGATAATATTAAAAAGATTAGTTTGAATATGTTTATGGAAGTAGCTAAAGCAGAAGCCAAAGTACATGGAAAAAGTATTGAAGAAGTACATTTTCATGAAGTTGGTGCAGTAGATTCTATAGTAGATATTGTTGGAGCTGCAATATGTTTAGATTATTTGAAAGTTGATAAAGTTATGGCTTCTACTGTTGAATTAGGAGGCGGATTTGTTAGATGTGCACACGGAACTATACCTGTACCTGCACCAGCAACTGTAGAAATTCTAAAGAATGTCCCAGTTCATATAGGAAAGGTGGATTTTGAAACAACTACACCAACTGGAGCCGCAATACTAAAATCAACTGTAAGTGAGTTTTCTGATAATATTGATTTTAATATTATTAAAACTGGATATGGTCTTGGAACTAAAGACTTTAATATTCCTAATGTAGTAAGAGTATTTTTAGGAGAAGAAGTACATTCTAATAAAACAAAATTAATTACTGAAAAGCAAATTATGATAGAAGTTAATATTGATGATATGAATCCAGAACTATATTCATTTATTGAAAATAAATTATTTGAAAATGGTGCATTAGATGTTTATAAAACTAATATTATTATGAAAAAAGGACGCCCAGCAGTAAAACTAAGTGTTCTAGTAGATAATGATAATTTAGATATAATAGAAGAAATATTATTTACTGAAACATCAACTTTAGGAATTAGAGAATATGAAATTGAAAAGAAAATGTTAAGTAGAGAATTTGATAAAATTAATACTAAATATGGTGAAATATCAATTAAAAAAGGCTTATTAAACAATGAAGTAATTAAAACAAAACCAGAATATGAAGATTGTAAAGCTATAGCAGAAAAATATAATATTCCTATAAAAGATGTGTATAAGGAAATCTTAAAATGCGAGTGTAAGGAGGCATAATTATGAACGAAAATAACATTAAAGATATTTTAAGTGCAGTAAAAGACAATGAGCTATCAATAGATGATGCAATAAAAGAGTTCAAAGAATTACCTTTTACAGATTTAGGATTTGCTAAGATTGATAATCACAGAGAAATTAGGGTAGGATATCCAGAAGTTATTTATTGCGAAGGAAAAACAGTAGAACAAGTTAGAGAAATAATTAAGTTTATGTTAACTAAAAACAATAATATATTAGCTACTAGAGCAACTAAAGAAATGTATGAAGCAGTTAAAGACCTAAATCCCCTAATTAGATATAATGAATTAGGAAGAGTCATTACTGCTAAGATTAAGCCAGTAGAAGAAACTAAAAGCTATATTGCTATCGTTTCAGCGGGAACCTCTGATCTTAGTGTAGTAGAAGAAGCAAAAGAGACTGCATTAATTCTTGGGAATAAGGTTAAAGTAATTACTGATGTTGGTGTAGCTGGAATACACAGACTATTTGCTAGGCTGGAAGAGATTAGAGCGGCTAAAGTTGTAATAGTAGCTGCAGGAATGGAAGGTGCATTAGGTAGCGTTCTAGGCGGACTTGTTGATAAACCAGTTATTGCTGTACCTACAAGTGTTGGCTATGGAGCGAATTTTAACGGTTTATCAGCATTATTATCAATGTTAAATAGCTGTGCAAGTGGTGTAAGTGTTGTTAATATTGATAATGGTTTTGGTGCGGCTTATAATGCTAGTATGATTAATAAACTATAATTGTTTTTAATTAATTTACAAGTAGATTTAAAAATAATTAATACATGTATGATTATTTATAAATTAAAGTGTTTAAACAATTAATATATAATACAAAAGAGATATTGAAATAGAATTAATAGTTCTATATTAATACTCTTTTTTTACTATAGCTAGTACTTGTAAATAAAAATATAAATATAAGTTTCATATATAAGGCTTTGATGATATAATAACTTGATGAGAGGTGATTAAATGAAAATAGCAGTTATAGATGGACAAGGTGGGGGAATTGGTAAAGCAATAATCGAAAAACTGTCAAAAGTTATTGATAATGATGTAGAAATAATTGCTTTAGGTACAAATTCTGCTGCCACAACAGGAATGATTAAAGCTGGTGCTAAAACTGGTGCAACAGGAGAAAATGCAATTAAAGTAACAAGTAAAAAAGTTGATGTTATTGTTGGTCCAATAGCTATTATGGTTGTTGATTCTATGATGGGAGAAATAACATCAATAATAGCTAATTCCGTATCTACTAGTGATGCAATAAAAATATTAGTACCATTAAATAGGTGTAATATGATTGTTGCAGGTATTAGAGATAAGAAATTAAATGAATTAATTGAAGCAACTATTAATGAAATATTAGATTATCTAAAATAATATTTATCTATAATTCTTTCTATATTCTCCAGGTGTTATATGATAATATTTCTTAAAAACATATGAAAAATGCTTTACACTAATATATCCAACTTTTTTTGAAATTGTATCTAGTGTAAAAGATTTGTTTTTTAACAAATTAATAGAATGTTTTAATCTAACTTCTGTTAAAAATTTAATATATGATTTGCCTTCTGATTTATGAAATAAGTTACTAAGATACGAAGAAGATACACATAATTTATCAGCAATTAATGATAAGCTAATTGGATCCATATAATGATTATGTATATATTGTTTAGTTTGATCTACAAGTAAATTTTCATCACAACAAACATTTGTATTTACTCTATTAGAAATACAAATACTAGTTATTTGCTTAATTAGTAAACAAATATTTTTTGAATCATTATAAGTATTATTTGAGTTTGAAAGAAGTAAGTATATCTCATTATTAATAGTCTCCTTAAAATGAATAGATAATTTTATTTGTTGAACTATATAATTAAGTGCTATTTGCAAACAATGTTGATCTATTTTTTCGAATAAAAATATACCTATGTTATTAGAAACTACATCTATGTTCATTATGTCATTACTATGAATTGAGTATATTAAGTTAGTTATATAACTATGTAGTAGATTAATTTCATTTTCATATAAATTATCACAGTATACTTTGATGAAGTTAGTATCATAATTAAATAGTGATTGTAGAAAAGCTTTTTTTGCATTATTATATGAAGTATTTATTTGTAATAGTTCATTTTCAGTTGAACCAGCTAAACAATATATATTTAACTTGGTTTCTTCAAAATAAATTTTTTGTATTGAGTTATAAGTATCTTCTATAACAGCATGCATATTATCTGTTTCTGATAAAGGAATTAATAATACAGTATTTTCCTCTGAATCAATAAATACTTTGATAGAAGATGTTGAAGCATATTTCTTAGCCGTATTATAAAGAAGCAAATTCAATAATGTCAGATTAGAAAGATCTATATTATTTTCAAGAAGTATATTCTCTGTAACTTGTAGAATTACAGTTACGCACTCTGCTTCTATTATATTAATATTTAGATCATATAACACAGGATATAGAGATTGTATCTCAATATGAGAACTTGTTATTATCGCCTTCAAAAATTTCTCGGTTATTTCTTCTTTGTACTTTTTTGAAGCAATCATTAAATGATTATATTTTGATTGTTCACATATGTTTTCATGACATTTTTTTGCAACTGTGTTAAGTACTGTTTTTAATTCATCATTAATAATTGGTTTTAATAAATAATTGCTAACGTTATATTTCATAGCATCTTTAGCATAATTGAATTCTCCATAACCAGATAATATTATACATTGAATATCTGGATATAGATTATATATCTGCTTACATAATTCTAGTCCGTCCATTTCCGGCATCTTAATATCTGTTAATACCAAATCAACTAAATTACAGCTTAATATGTCAAGAGCCTCAGTTCCATTCATTGCTTCTCCTACTATTTCCCATTGTTCACATAACGTTGGAATTATATTTTTTAGAAAAGTTCTCGTTAATTGTTCGTCATCAACTATTAATAATTTTAATTTATCCATAATTAACCTCCTCAATAGGTGTTTTAGGAAGTATAACTTTCACAGTAGTTCCTACACCCTCTTCACTATCAACCATAAGACCATATTGATTTCCGTATTTTATTTTTATACGTTTATTTACATTAATTAATGCAATTCCATTTCCTTTTTTGGTAAGGTTAAAATCTGATGTTATTTGTTTTTCTAGTAATAGTTTTGCTCTTATTAATTCTAGTGTTTTATTATTCATGCCTACTCCATTATCTCTAATTATAAAAGCAATATTAGTATCTTCTACACAGCTTGATATATATATTGTAGTTGTATCTTTTTTTGCTTCACAACCATGAATTACAGAGTTTTCAACAATTGGTTGTAATAATAAAGAAGGAATAATATAATCATTATAAGATTCATCAACATCAATATTATAATCTAATCTATCGGTGTATCTGTTCTTTTGAATTGTTAAATATGCGTCTAGTAAATCAAGTTCTGTAGCAACAGGAATTTCTTTATCTAGGTGAGTAAGTCCTCGCAAAATTATACTTAATTTATTAATATTAGTGACAGCTTGTTCTAAGGAATTAGATTGCACTAACATACTAATCATATTAAGTGTATTATAAATAAAATGTGGTTGAATTTGGCTAAATAGTGAACTTATCTGTGCCTCCTTTTGCAGATACTTTGCTTCATATATTTGGTGAACTAATATATCGTTTTTATGAAACATATTTCTTAGTTCACTAACCATCTCATTCAGCGATGTTGATAAGTACCCTAATTCATCATTAGAGTCTACATTGAATACTACGTTTAGATTTCCTTTTCTGATTTTATGTATATTATGTACGATTTTATTTAGAGGTCTTAGATACATATTAAGATAAAATATAATTACTAATATTGAAAATAAGAAACATATTAACGCAACTAGGAAAGCACTATTTCTAACATTAATAATTTTATCATTGATAGTAGCTAAAGAAGTAACGCCTATTATAGTCCAGTTAGCGTATTCTATATTTGTATAGTTTATTAGATAGTGTTTATTATTGAACTTTATTATATTTAATAGATTACTATTATTCTGAGCCTTAGAATATACATCAGCACATTCATTATCATTAAGTGAAGGCACATTAGAGAAAATAGTTTTATGATTTGAGTCAATAATAAAGACTCCTCCGCCTTTTCCAAAATTAACTTTGTTACAAATGTCACTAATACCAGAATAATTAGCATCTACTTTAATTACGCCTAATGACTTGTTGGTATTTTTGGTGCTTTTTAGAGAACTTACAATTGATAGAACAATGTTTTTAGGATTTTCAATTATTTCTTCCAAATGAGCTGATATAAATATAGGTTCTGTTTTACTAAGTGACTCTTGATACCATCTAAAGTTATTAAAATCTAAATCTCTAGCAATAGTTGATGGTATTCGTTCACCTTTATATATTTTGTCAGTCAGAATGAATACTCTTAATATATCATTTCTAGGAATAATTAATATCTGTTCAAGAAAATCTTCTATAGTTCTAGTTTTATAGAGAGTCTGTAAATCAGAATCATCAGTGCTTTTTTCTAATGCATCCATTACTTGTTGATTATAATATGGAGATAAAGATAACCGATACAAATCATCTAAATAAGTCTGTATATTTAATCCTGTCATATCTACAATTTGTTGAACTTTTTCTGATGATTGCTTCATTATACTTGTACTATATTTATTAAATGAGAAAAATGAAATTAATAATATAGATAACAAAGTAATTAATGCAGTACTTATAAACAATTTTAATGAAAAAGTCCAACGTAATTTATTCATTTTTATATTACTCCTATATGATATTTGTTTTATTCACAAATCTATTATACCATTTAATTATATATTTGTAAGATATATATAAAAAAATAATACCTATATCTAAAAACTTAGGTATTTATTTTTGGTTAATAACATTATACAATAAATATGTAATTAATGAAGGAAAATTAAAAATAAACAATCATTTTATTGTGTTGTTCGACAAAAAACAACAATTTTTAATTTCCTAAAAAATGAAACGGGGGAAACATTTATGAAGAAATTTATTTCTATGTTACTAATTTTGATGATGACTATTTCATTAATTGGATGCGGAGAGGAAAAAGATACTATTAGTGATGTTGATCCAGATAATGATAGTAATCAAGTAACAGAAAATGACAAAGAGCCTGAAACTGAAAAAAAACCAGTTCATATTAAGCTCTTTACAGGTAAAGTTGAAACAGTAGATTTATTAAATGAGATTATTAAAGAATTTAATGAATCACATCCAGATATCGTAGTTGAACAAGAATTTCAAAAAGATGCAAGTAATGTAATTAAAGTTAAGTTTGCATCTGGTGATGTTCCAGATATAACTACTGTCGTTACACAAGAATACATAGATCAACAAAAATATTTAGATTTTTCTAATGAAGATTGGTGGGATAGAATACAACCAGCAATAAAAGATATGTGTACAGACGTTAAAAGCGGTAAGCAATATAGAGTTGCAAGTAATATGACTATGGCAGGATTATTTTACAATAAAGCTATATTTGAAGAATTAGAATTAAGTGAACCAAAAACATGGGAAGAATTTGAAGAAAATCTAACAAAGATTAAAGAAAGCAAACCTGATGTTGCACCATTTTTTATGGGAGGTAAAGATTCTTGGATGTTAGGTCATTTAATAGAATTTATGGCACACGGTGTTGTAAAACAAAAATATGGTGTTACAGATTCTAAAAAAGCATTATTAGCTAATGATGATGAAAAACTTCAATTTGGAGCTGAAGGTGGACCAATGGATAGTTTTGGTGCATGTATATTAAGCTTGAAAGAAAAAGAATTATTTAATAAAGATTTTATTACAGCAACTTATGATAATCAAATCGAAGCTTTTGCTAATGGAGAAGCAGCAGTAATTAGTCAAGGTATGTGGGCACTTGGTGGCATCTTAGAAAAGAGTCCTGATATGGCTGACAATATTGGATTTATGCCTTATCCATCAATTGTTGAAGGAACAAACCCTGTTATATTAAGTGCGGAAGATTCTGCTTATGCTATTACTTCTGAATCTAAATATCCAGAAGAAGCAAAAATGTTCTTAGATTATTTATTTAAAGCTGAGAATCTAAAAAGATACAGTGAATTCGTTAAATCTCCATGTGCATTTACTGATGTTGATGCAGATTGGGGTCCAATTAAAGATGAAGTAAATAAAGCTCTAGGTAATGGAGTGAATATTGGATTCACTAATGAAAGTCCTTCTGGCTTCTCTGGTGATGATGCAGGTAGAATGGTTCAAGAGTTATATGCAGGACAATATAAAACTTCAATTGACTTTGCAAAAGCATATAAAGAAGTTTGGGATAAAGCATGGAATGCATCAAATTAGTTGTTAGGTTAAACTTAATTGTAATTTAGTAATTAATCTTATATTTTATTTTATCTAATTGAATAAGGGGCTGTCTTATAATACATTTTAATGTCAATATATAAAAATATAGACTAGGTTTAGTGGTAAACGAAATCTATCTTTCAAAACTTGTAGCGCTAGGAAAATGTATTATAAGACAGTCCCTTAATTCTAAATTAATGGAATGTATGTGGAGTGATCGTAAAATGGCATTAAGAAATAAAATAGTTTCAAAACTACATTACTTTATGATATTACCAGCTTTAATATTGTTTTTTGTGTTTTTTATATATCCATTGTTTAATGGAATTTCACTTAGTTTAACAGACTATGATGGTATGACAAGTCCAAAATTCATTGGATTAAAGAATTTTATTGATTTTTTTAAAGATAGTAGAGCAAAAAACGATGTAATAAACACTTTAATATTTGCATTAGGTAGTGCACCATTATTAAATATATTTGGTTTTTTATATGCGTTATTACTTGATAGTAATTTTAGAGGTAAAAGTATTGCAAGAACAATTATTTACTTACCAGCAGTAATAAGCCCTCTTATTATGGGGTATATATGGTATTTTATTTTACAACCACAGAGAGGATTTCTATTTGCTATTGCCGAAAAATTAGGAGGTGGAATGTCTAATTTTAATTGGTTAGGTAATAGATATATGGCTTTATGGATAATTGTTATAGTTAATGTATGGCAATTCGTAGGTATGACTATGGTAGTTTATCTAGCAGGATTACAATCAATACCAGAGGAAATGCATGAAGCTGGGAAAATAGATGGAGCAACTTATAGACAGAGAATCAAGTATATAGTACTTCCTATGATGATTCAACCAATTAAAATTAATGTTATTACAAATATAATAGGTTCATTATCTGTTTTTGAAATAATTATGGCACTAACTGAAGGAGGCCCAGGATATAGTACAGAATCATTAAGTATATATATTATGAGAAAGTGTTATGGTAGTTCTACTGGATATTCAACAGCAGTTGCAATTATTCTATTTATAATAATTTTGCTACCTGTGTTGGCTTCTCTAAAAGTTATTAGATCAAAAGAGTATGAAGCATAAAGGAGGCGAAATAATTGCAAAAATTTTTGAAAATACTTGTTATACTTTTAATCACATTATTAGCAATATTTCCATTTTACGTACTAAGTCTTTTAGCCTTTACACCTTCATCAGTTAATTTTTCAAAAGAGTTAGTACTCATTCCTGAACTATATGGAAAAAATTTAACATCAGCTTGGAAAACTGCCAAGATGGGTAGATCTATATTAAACTCATTGATTATAACATTAGGAGCAGTGACTATCCTTGTTATATTCGCCAGTATGGCTGGTTATGCAATATCAAGAATTCAAAATAAGTTCAATAAATTTATATTTTATTTAATGTTAGGATGTATGATGATTCCAGGTATTATTAATACGGTTCCATTATATACATTAATGATAAAAATTGGCGGTATTAATACATACTGGGCAATGATATTGATATGTGCTACAAATGCATTGCCTTTCTCAGTGTTCTTATATACTGGTTTTATATCTTCATTACCTATTAATATTGAAGAAGCTGCAATAATTGATGGTTGTACGAAATTTGGTTCTTTTTGGAGAATTGTTTTTCCTATACTTAAACCAGTAACTTCAGCTGTAATAATTATTAATGGTCTTAATATATGGAATAACTACGCCCAAGCAATATTTTTCTTACAAAAACAGTCTATGAGAACTATACCACTGGCTATTTCAATGTTCTATCAGCAATATGGAGCAAAATGGCATTTGATGGCTGCTGCAGCTATGATTGGGCTAACTCCAGCAGTAATAATTTTTATAATATTCCAGAAATATTTCATAAAAGGAATTACAGCAGGATCTCTAAAAGGATAAATATATAAATAGTTTGGGTAATGAAAGGATGATTTAATGTATGGGAAAGTATATTCAAGATATTTACCCTAATAAAGCACAGTTTTTAGAAGGAGAAGAAGTAGAGATTGTTATAGAATTAAGTAAAGATCTTGATATAGATTTAATTGACATTAATATTACTATAACTAAGTTAGAAGAAATATATATGAATATTAATAAAGATCTACATATTGATAATAATTGTGACGTAGTTATTAAATTAAATAATTCCTTTCCATGTGGGGGATATGGGGTAGATGTTAATATACATAGTGATAACATGGAATATGAAAAGTTATCTACTGCATTTGATGTAGTAAGTAATTTTCTAGATTCACCAAGATATGGATTTCTAAGTGAGTTTAATGATGAAGATATATTAGATGACCAAGATATTTTATATATGAAAAAATTACATATAAATATGGTTCAATTTTATGATTGGATGTATAAACATGAAGAATTGGTAAGTGAACATAGTAAATATGTAGACTTAATGGGTAAGAGTATTTCAAAAGATGCTATCATTAATAAAATTAATTTATGTCATAAAAACGGTATGAAAGCAATAGCTTATGGAGCAATATATGCTTCTAGTACTGATTTTTACGAAAACCATAAAGAATGGGCATTATATAATAGCAATGATAAACCAATTACTTTTATTGATGTTTTTTATATAATGAATATTCATAGAACGTGTCCTTGGCATCAACATATTATAGATCAATATGAGAAAACTATTACTAATCTTAATTTTGACGGTATACATATGGATACATATGGATTTCCTAAGAAAGGATATAGTAAAGTAAATAATAATAATGAATTAATATATCTTGAAGAACATTTTGGAGAGTTAATTAATGATACAAAAGCTAAATTGCAACAGATTAAGGAGGATGTTGCACTTATTTTTAATAATGTAGGAAACTGGCCGGTATATTCAACTGCAAATGCTAATCAAGATGTAGTATATGTAGAAGTATGGGATCCATATTATTCCTATAACCATATTAGAGAGATAATTATGCAAGCAAGAAACATAACTAATAAACCTATAATTCTTGCGGCATATCTAAAACCTTTTATGGAAGAATCTCAAGAAAAAGCAGGTTATGCACTTAGATTACTTACAGCTTCAATAGTTGCTAATGGTGGATATCATCTCATTATGGGAGAAGAGAAAGGCGTTTTAACTCAAGGATATTATGTAGATTATTATAAAATGAATGATAATATAGCTAATGTTATGAGGAAATATTACGATTTTATAGTAAGATATTCAGACATTTTCTTTGACCAGAGTTTGATAGATGTTACCATGACACATTGTTATGGTGACAATATGGAATACCAGTTTGAAGGAAATGAGTTTAGTGCAACAGCTGATTCTAATAAAATATGGACTATAATTAAAGAAAATAATTGTCGTAAAGTAATTTCTCTTATTAATTTATTAGGTAATGATATCAATTGGAATAAAGGTAAAGTTAAACCAAATGAAGCATCAAAAATTGAAATAAAAATGCAATTAGAAAGAAATGTGAAAAATGTTTATATTATATCTCCTGAAAATGCAAAACCTCAAGAGATAGAATTTGAAATAATATCTAACATAAGAGAAAACATCTTGGTACTTAAATTATGCAAAATAGATTTATGGACGGTTATTGTAGTTAATCTTTGTAACTAAAATTATTGATAATAGTAGAGGAGAGATACTATGAAAAAAACTTTGAGCTTTTTGTTAACATTCACCTTGTTGCTTACTACCATTGCTAGTTTTAATACTTATGCATCAAACTTAAATTCTAATGATGCAAAAAAAAGTGATAAAATTATAAGTAATAAACAATTAAAAAAAGTTTCTTCAAAATCTAGTGTGGAAATACTTGATGTAAGTGTGGATAAAGCTAGATATAATACTTCAGATAATGTTGTTATAACCCTTGATATTAAAAATGATAGTAGTAGTACAGTTTCTAAAACAGTTAATGTAAAAATTAATAATTTACAAAATGAAGTGGATACTCTCACATCTAATGTTAATCTTCAACCTAATACTATAACAAAACATACTATGACATGGACAGCCCCTTCAGATAATTATAGAGGGTATTTAGTATCAGCGGATTTAGGAGATGGAGAATATGTAACTACTGGGATAGATGTGTCTAATGATTTTACAAGATATCCAAGATATGGATATACTGTTGATTTTCCAGTAGGAGAAACTAATGAAGAAAGTGAATCATTAATTGAAAAACTTGCTAAAGATTATAATATTAATGTAGTTCAATATTATGATTGGATGTATAGACACGAGAAAAATTTCCCAGATAGTGGAAACACTTGGGATGATTTATTTAATAATACTATAAGTGAAACAACTATCCAAAATAGAATTAATAGTAGTCATTCATATAATCAAAAAGCTATGGCATACGAGATGGCTTATATGGGTAGAGAAGATTATGAAAATTACGGAGTAAAAAAAGAATGGGGAATATATAAAGATAAAGAGTACAATATTAAATATAACAAAAATGATTTATCTACAGTAGGAAATATAGATCAATTAAATTTCCCTCTTGAAGGTGGACCTATTTTATTTGCTATGAATCCTGCTAATAGAGAATGGCAGGAATTCATGACTAATCAATATAAAAAAGCAATTAACAGATTAAATTTTGATGGTATACAAATTGATCAAATGGGTAATTTTTGGGGAAATATTGATAAATATGATTACTTTGGCAATTATGTCGATTTAGGAAATACTTTCTCTGATTTTGTTAATAAATCTAAAGATGTTCTATCAGATAATAATAGCACTAAAAATTATTTAACTATGAATATGGTTAATGGTGCTGTTCCTCCAAAAGATGATTTTTCAACTTTAGATATTATTAAGAATGCAAAAACAGATTTTCAATTCAGTGAAATATGGCAAAATTCTCGTGATTATAATGATTTGAAAAACTATATTGAATGGCAAAAGCTATCAGATGGTGGAAAAACAATGGTTCTTGCAGCGTATATGAATCAATACAATAATGCAGGTACTTTGTATGAAGCAGAAAATGCTAGTCTTCACGGTGTTACATCAGGAACTGAAAATAACACAACATATGTAACAGGTTTTAATAATGCTGGTGATAGCGTTGAATATAATATGCAAATTCCAGAAGACGGTACATATACACTAGTATTTAGATTTGCTAATGGTTCATCAACAAGAGCAAGCAAAGAAATATATGTAGATGATAATAAAACAATGACGGCATATTTTGATGCTACTAGAGATAATATAATACCTGCTAATCCAAATTGGGGTTGTTATTCTATAGAAGCGGCATTTACTGATCCAAAAACATTATATCTAACTCAAGGAAGTCATAAAATAAAAATTCAACACGATAGTGGAAACACTGGAGATATTCGTTTAGATAGTGTTACTCTTGGAACATTTAATAAAGCATCTGTACGCTTGACAAATTCAGCAATAGCAGCATCTGGAGCTATGCATATAGAAATGGGTACAGGACTTAGTAGAGCAAATTCTGCTAAACAATATAGTGATGCAGTTATGTTAGGTCATCCATATTATCCTAAAGCTTATAAGATGATGAGAAATGATTTAAGAGAAGAGATGAAAAATCATTATGATTTCATAACCGCATATGAAAATCTATTATATGATCCAGATATTTTACCAGTTGATGGTGGAGTACAAACAATAAAAATCCAAAATGAAAATGTATCTGGAGCAGGTGAAAGTGGTAAGATTTGGTTTATACCAAAAACTAAAGGTGATAAGTATGGAGTTTTACACTTAATAAACTTAACATCAGAAAATAATACTGACTGGAGAGATATTACATCAGAGCCAAATGTTAAAAATAATCTCTCAGTAAAATATTATATTCCATATAATAAGTCAGTAACTAACTTATATATGGCAAGCCCTGATAGAAACGATTGCATAACTGAAAGTATTTCCTTCAATACTTCAAAAGATAGTGTTGGTAAGTATATTAGTTTTACAGTTCCAGAATTAAAATACTGGGATATGTTATACTTCACATTTGGTGATGAAAATGAACCAAATACATATGAAGCAGAAGATTCTATTAAAAAAGCAGTAGGTACTAATACTAATCATCACGGATATACAGGTAAAGGATTCGTTGATTGCTATGGAGAATTACATGACAGTGTTTCTTTTGATATTGAAGTAGAAGAAGAAGGGGATTATACATTAGAGTTTTCATATGCCAATGCTACAGGTAAAGAGTGTAGTAGATTATTAATTGTAGATAATCAAAATAAAGGAAAGATTTCATTCCAACCATTATCCAATTGGGACACATGGGGAAAAGCAGAAAAAGGTGTTCATTTATTGCCAGGAAGACACCGTTTGATAGTATTAGTAACTAATAATTATAGAGGTTATATTAATCTTGACAACTTGCGTGTTTCTAAATTATCAGAAACCACAAGAGGTGTATATATGAATAACTGGAAAGATACAGTATTCTTGTGGAAAGAAACTAAAGTTAATCCTGCGCAATCTCTATTAAGCGATGGTCCATCAATATATGAGCTAAGACATTATGAAAAATCACGTTATGATAATTATAATAGAAATGAAATAAAAAATTATAGTATGTTTCTAAGAAATGAAACCGACAAGAAAGTATACACAAGTGGTAATAAATTTAGAGCCAGTGGGTATTTTGGTGATGATGGAATTTTCTATACTGAATATAAATCATATAATGGAAAAGAATTATCTCCTAAAGTTTCAAGAGATTATTTAGTAATACCTAATGAAAACTTTATGGTAGTTAGATATACTCTCAAAAATGATGCTGATAGCCAAAAAACATTAAAAATATTAGATATGCTTCATGTAGATAATACTAGTAGTAAAAATATATCAGCTACTTATGATTCTTCTAATAAAACTACAACTATTAATATGAGTGCAGCAGGACAATATTATATTGCTCATGGTACTCTAGAATCAAGTATTGATGGTTATCAAGTAGCAAACGATAAAATATCAAATAAAAGCAGTAATGATTGTTCGCCTTGGCATACATTTAATCACAATGGAACTTTAAATAATAATAACTCAGTGACTACTAAAGATATTTCAACTGCATTCTCAAAATCTGTAACATTACAGCCTAATGAAACAAAAGAATTATATTTCTATGTAGCAGTAGGTAATGACCAAGCAGACATTGATAATTCTATTAATACAGTTACAGCACATAATGGTAGCTACTGGATGAATTATATTTCTACACAATATAGCAATTGGTTAAGTGAAGGAAAAACAACTAATTTTGAAAATGAAAAATTAAATGATGCATATGATAATATATCTATTGCATTAAAACAATCAATTGTACCAGGAACATATATTAAAGATGGAGTAGAAGAAGTAAAATTTGCAGCATTACCAGCAGCAACTAATCCAGCAGCGTATTCATATAAAGTATGGGCAAGAGATTCAGCAGTTACTGCAATGGGATTAGATGCATCAGGACATATTGATGAAGCAGAAAAATATTGGCACTGGTTAGCTGATAGACAAATAAAATCAAATCAAGGAAGTTGGAAAAAACCAGGTACATTCTATACTTGTTATTGGATATGGAACAATAACCCAGTATCATTTGTAGAGCCAGAGTATGATTCAATAGGAATGTTTTTAGTAGGAGCTTATAGACATTATCTAAAATTACAAGAACCAGCAAAAACTAAATTCCTTAATGAAATATGGCCTTCATACAAATTATCTGCTGATTTTGTAAAAAATAATGTTCAATATAATGGATTTGGAATTGCTGATTGTAGTATTTGGGAAGAACAAATAGAATATAATACTTTTACAGAAGGTCTATATGTAGCAGGTTTAGATGCTGCACAAGAAATGGCTAAAGCTAAAGGATTACAAGAAATCTCTGATAATTATAATGGAGCGGCTTCAACTATTCGTTCAGCGATACAAAGAAGATCATCAGATGTAAAACCTGGACTATGGAATGAAAGTGGCAGATATTATAATAGAGCTGTAAATATGAACAATACACCTAGAACAACAGTAGATTCTTCAAGTGATATATTAGTTACATATGGAGTAGTAGATATGATGTCAAAAAGAGCGTATGATCATTACAGAAAAATAACTAATACTATTTCACATGATACTTATGGAGTAACAAGATATCAAGGAGATACTTTCTATACAGGTAAAAACTCTTGGGATCCAGGTGGAGTAGAATCTTTTGAAGATGAACCTTCTTGGCCACAAATGACTATGTGGGTAGCAATGATGGAAATGTTTAGTGGTTATGATTCATTATACAACAATGCATTAAGAAGATTAGAATGGTTTGTAGATAGAACTGGTGTAGGTTATGTACCTCAAGGAGAAGCAGTTTCTAATGTAACTCTAAAACCATGTGTAAGTACTATGATTGAACCAATTACAGGAGCAGCTTATATAATGACTGCATTAGCATATGAAAAACAATTTGATATGCGTATAATACCTTATCAATATAATGCAGGAGTAAGAAAAACTATTAATGTTAATAATAATTGTATTGATGAAAGTAATAGTTATGAGCATAAAGCTGACTGGTCACAATGGGGATATATACCTTACTACTTAGATAAAGTGGGAGATAATACTAATTCTGATTCTATGGGAGATATTAAAAAAGTTTATATATGTAACGATAATGATAATATATATATAAGAGTTGATAACGTAGCTAGAAAGTTACCAGGATATAACCAAAGTGACAAGTTTGTTATGGCAGTATATTCACAAGACTTCTCTGAAAAAAATATTAATACTACAGATAATAGTTATTTTGGAAATGACTTGGATAGAGTTTATGGTTATATGGTAGCAAGATATAGTGATAGTAACGATTATAATAAATATGTAGTTAACTCAAATAGTGCTTGGACACTAGATAAACAAATAACTAATGTTACTATTCCTCAATGGGAAACTAATTCAGGTAGATTCCAGATGGTTATTCCTATATCAGAGTTATCCAGTAGTTCTTATTCTACTGGAGATTGGGCAAATCTAAAAATTGCTATAGGATTAGACAGTGGAAACGGAATGGAAGAAACAGACTATATGAATATACATTATAAAATCTCAGGTAGCAAAGAACCATGGATATTTGGAAACTCAGAACAATAAAATATTTTAATTAAAACAAGCTCTCATCTGGCTGTTAGTTGCTAGATGGGAGCTTGAATTTTTTATAATGATTAGTAACAAAGTATTAATATTGCTATGAAAAGTCATATTGGACATTTTATAGCTCATATTATTATATAACCTAGTGAATCTATTATATAATAAATGAGGAGATATTAATATGAAGTATATGTATATAAAAATTATTCTTAGTATTATATTAGCAATAAGTATAGCTAACATAATATGTCTAAAAAAAACTAATGAGAACCTAGTGTCAGTTTTTTTGAATCAGAATAATAATCCATACTTTATTCATGTTGATCTTGATAATTATACCATGTATGTGTTTAAAGAAAATGAGATATATAAAACATATCCTGTTTCTGGAGGAAAACCAAAAACTCCATCCCCAATAGGCACATGGAATATAGTCAGTAAAGCTAATTGGGGAGAAGGTTTTGGTGGAACGTGGATGGGGCTTAATGTACCCTGGGAGACATTTGATTTGGAACACGGGGAACCATAGGTAAACATCTCCAAAAGGCGATGGTACATGTGTACTGTCGCCTTTGTGCGATTTCACTGTGTAATCACAAAGTGAAGAATTATATTCTAAAAAATTTCCAAATCAATAAAGTATGTAATATTGAATTATTTATAATTACTATTTAAACTTTTTAATAAAAAGGAAAGGTTGTATAAATATATGGAAAATAAGATTTGGTATGATGAAGCATGGGAAAAAATCAACACAAAAGTTGATAGAATAAGTAATAGAATACAAGATGGTTTTCCACATGTATCTATTAAAGGTCAGTATAATAATGAAAGATGTGGCTGGTGGACAGATGGATTTTGGCCTGGCATATTATGGCTTGTTTATAGAGAAACGAATAATAATAAGTTGAGTAAATATGCAGTTTCTTGTGAAAAAAAACTGGATACAGTACTTAATGATTTCATAGAACTCCACCATGATGTTGGATTTATATGGATATTATCATCAGTAGCCCATTATAAAGTTTTAGAAGATCAAGATGCAAGAAAAAAAGGACTTATCGCAGCAAGTCATCTAGCAGGAAGATTTAATATTAAAGGAAATTTTATTAGAGCTTGGACTAATAGGGTTGCTTCAGATAGTCAAGGTTGGGCAATTATAGATTGTATTATGAATATACCATTATTATTTTGGGCTTCAGAAGAAATAAATGATCCAAGATTTAAACATATTGCAATGGCTCATGTGGATACAGTTTTAAAAGAATTTATAAGAGAAGATGGTTCAGTACATCATATAATTTGCTTTAATCCAGAAACAGGAGAAAGGTTAGAGGCATTAGGTGGTCAAGGTTATTCACCAGACTCCGCATGGTCTAGGGGTGTAGCATGGGCTATTTATGGTTTAACCATTGCTTACAGTTATACAAGAGAGAAGAAATACTTAGAAGGGGCAAAGAGAGCAGCACATTATTTTATATCTAATCTACCAGAAGATAAAGTTCCATGTTGGGACTTTAGAGCACCAAAAAATCAAAGAGATGCCAAAGATTCATCAGCAGCAGCTTGTGCTGCAAGTGGAATGATAGAAATAAGTAAGTATGTAGATGAATATGAACGTGATTTATATATAGATGCTGCGAAAGATATATTAAAATCACTATATGAAAATTATGGAGCATGGGATGAGAATGAAGAAGCTTTAATTAAAATGGGAACAGTAAATTATACAAATAATAAATATATAAATACTCCAATTATTTATGGAGATTTTTTCTTTGTTGAAGCAATATTAAAGTTAAGAGGACGACAAGAATTGTTCTGGTAATAGATAAATACATAATTAAGTTAAGAAAGGAAGCAATATGAATAGACCAAATATATTATTTATAATGTCAGATGAACATGCAGCTTCTGTTTTGGGATCAGCAGGAGATAAAGTAGTTAAAACGCCCAATTTAGACAAGTTAGCAAAAGAAGGTGTTAGCTTTGATAACTGTTATACACCGTCACCTATATGTGTACCAGCAAGGCTGTCTATTACTGCGGGTAAATATATAAGTAAGTGTGGTGCATGGAGTAACGAAAGTATGCTGGAAAGTGATAATATAAACTCAGTAGCTACTGTATTACAAGAACAGGGATATGACTGTTACTTAGGAGGGAAAATGCATTATTCTAGAGAACGAAGATATGGATTTAATGAACTATATCCCTTTTGGACTAATACTAACATAAGAAAAAAATATAATAAACGAATTGATTTATCAGATGGTGAATTTGATAAAAGCGAAAGTCATCTTTCAAAAAGATTTGCAGATTTTTATGTAGGTAATGACAATAGAGTAATGGATCATGATTACCAAGTAACTAAAACATGTTGTCAGTTTATAAAAAGACGAAAATCAAATGATAATCCATTTTTCTTAATAGCAGGGTATCTTGCACCTCATTTTCCACTTATTGTTAAGCAAGAGTATTATGATTTATATAATAATAAAGTATCTATGCCAGAGATAGAAGAAGGACACTTAGAGTCTATGCCTAAACATTATAAGGTTATGAGAAAAGCCTTTGGCTGTGATAATGTGAATGAATCTCTAGTGAGGAAAGGCAGGGAACTATATTATGGATTAGTTACCTGGCTAGATGAACAAATTGGATTACTCCTTGATACACTTAATGATTCAGAAATTAAAAATAATACAATCGTAATCTATACAAGTGATCATGGAGAAAATATGGGAGAACACGGATTGTGGTGGAAAAATTCAATGTATGATTGTTCAGCTAAAGTACCTTTAATAGTAAGTTGGCCAGAAAATTGGTGTAATGGAGAACGAAAAACAGAAGTATGTAATCTGGTAGATGTGATACAGACTATTTTAGATGTGTGTGGAGTGGATAGCCCTCATGATTGGGATGGAGATTCCATGTTAAAGTTGTTAAATAATGAAGAGAATAATTGGAAAGATTATGCAATAAGTGAATACTATGCACATAATATTGCTGCTGGACATTGCATGATAAGAAAGGGAGAATATAAATATGTTTATTTTAATAAGATAGATGATAATAATCCAGCACAAAGACAATTGTTTAACCTAAAAAAAGATTCAAAGGAGTTTAACAATCTTGTAGAAGATGATAAATATAAAAAATTAATTGCAGAACTACATGAATTATTAGTAAAAGAACTTGGAAGAGATCCAGAAGAAATAGAAAGGGAAGCTAGAGAAGTTATACAGCAAAATAATATTTAGATTAGAGTAATACCAGATGAAGATAAAACTATAACATTACATATTCATTCAAATCTTACGCAAATATTAGAGATAAAGATGGTGGTGCTTCACCCCAAATGGGTTATACATATGCAAAAGCTTGATTAAATTCTTATAAAAGATATAAGCAAAAGAAAGGAATTCTAAAGAAAATACTAGAAAGTTCTAATTTGATTCTATTAATCTAAACTATGTCACACTATATATATACTTCATATTTACAAATAGAGCTCTAGTGGGTAAAATTTTAGCAGATATCTAAATAACTTTCTAGCTAGGATACAGAATTTCAACTTGTAATTCAACTTGTAAATTTAATATGGAATGAGGAGTAATATGAAAGCATTAAAAAAAAGGATAAAAAAATATTTCAAAACAATGAAATATGAAACTAAAAAAGAATTATGTAAAAATTGGAGATTATATGTCCTTATTATTCTTCCGGTTGTATATTTAATAATATTTAAGTATTCTTCCATGTATTGGCTACAAATTGCATTTAAAGATTATGATATCGCAAAGGGAATTAATGGAAGTAAGTGGGTAGGATTAGAACACTTTAAGAGGTTTGTAACTTCATATCAGTTTTGGAAGTTATTAAAGAATACTTTATTGTTAAGCTTTTACCAATTAGTAGCATCATTTCCACTTCCAATTATTTTAGCTCTAAGTATTAACTATGCAAGAAGTAAATTCTATAAAAAAACAGCTCAAATGATTACATATGCACCACATTTTATTTCGGTAGTAGTTATCGTTGGAATGATGTATCAGTTTTTTGGTACAAGATTTGGTTTAGTTAATTCAGTTATTAAATTATTTGGTGGTTCACCAATAGACTTTATGGGAAATCCTCGGTCATTTAGACATATGTATGTTTGGTCAAGTGTCTGGCAAAATGTTGGCTATTCTGCAATTATATATATAGCAGCTTTAGCAGCTATACCACCTGAGCTACACGAGGCAGCTGTTGTTGATGGTGCAAGTAAATTGAAACGAATGATTCATGTGGATTTGCCTGGTCTTCTGCCAACTGCCGTAATAATACTAATAATGAATGTGGGTAAGATTCTAAATATTGGTTTTGAAAAAGCATTATTACTACAAAATCCTATGAATGTAAGTCAATCTGAAATAATTGCAACATTTGTATATAAAATAGGTTTAACATCTACAATGCCTAATTTTTCTTATCCTGCTGCCATTGGATTATTTCAATCTTTTATAGCTTTTATATTAGTTATTACAGTGAATAAAATATCTAGAAAGTTTAGTGAAACCAGTTTATGGTAGAAGGGGGCTTATTTGAATGAAAACAACGGGAAGTGACCGAACTTTTACTATTGTTAACGAAATAATTCTAGGATTATTTTTAATTATAATATTATATCCTTTGATTTACATTATTAGTGCTTCTTTTAGCTCTGGATATGCGGTAACAACAGGTAGAGTATGGTTATGGCCAGTAGACTTTAATTTAGAGGGTTACAAGGCAGTTTTTAAACATGATATGATTGCAACGGGTTATCTAAATAGTTTATTTTATATGTTTATTGGAACAGTAATTAATGTAGGATTAACGATAATGGCAGCATATCCACTTTCAAGGAAAGATTTTAAAATAAGAAACATTATCATGTTTTTGTTTGTTTTTACCATGATGTTTAAACCGGGAATGATACCAGATTATTTATTGATTAAAAATATAGGACTTTTAGATAGCCGCTGGGCATTGTTATTACCAAAAGCAATTTTAGTGTACAACTTGATTATTACTAGAACTTATTTTCAAACAAATATATCTGATGAATTGTTAGAGGCATCAAAGTTAGATGGATGTACAGATTTTCAGTTTCTTAGAAAAATTGTGATCCCATTATCTAAGCCAATTATATCAGTAATCGTACTTTTATATGCTGTAGGACACTGGAATAGATATTTTGATGCAATGTTATATATTAGTTCACCAAGTAAGATGCCTCTACAAATTATTTTAAGAGATATTTTAATAACTAATCAAATAGATTCAAGTATGCTTGATGGTGACGTACAATCAATGTTGGATAAACAAAACTTACAAGAGTTATTAAAGTATTCATTAATTATTTTATCTAGCTTACCATTGTTAATATTATATCCTTTAATACAGAAGTTTTTTGAAAAAGGAATAATGGTAGGTTCAATAAAAGGATAAGAAAAAAGGAGATGAAGTAAGATGAAAAAAATTTTTTCAATCATTCTTAGTATTTGTTTGATCATTTCAATTCTAGTAGGATGTCAAAATGAACAAAAAGTACAGCAAAAGGATAATGGTTATATACAAGATACAAGTAAAGAGATAGATTCAATTATGACACCAATTGGAACACTTCCTATAGTAAAGGAAAAAATTACTTTAACAGTAGCGACACACACTAAATCTTCAGAAGTTGATGATTTTGCTAATAACGAATTTACAAAATGGTTAGAGGAAAAAACGAATATACATATTGAGTGGATAACAGCTGATAAAGGAGAGTATAAATCTAAACTAAATCTTTTAATAGCTGGTGGAGATTATCCAGATATAATTATGAGGAGTAATTTTTCAATAGGTGAGCAGGTATTATATGAGGAACAAGGTATATTAACCCCATTAAATGACTTGATAGAAAAATATGCACAAAATACAAAAAATATATTTGAACAGTATCCAGACATAAAAGATGTATTTACATTATCTAATGGTGACATAGTAGCATTACCACTTATTTCTGATGTGTATCATACTACTATGTCTCAAAAAATGTGGGTATATAAACCATGGTTAGATAAATTAGGATTAGAAGTTCCTACAACAACAGAAGAGTATTATCAAATGTTAAAAGCTTTTAAAGAACAAGATCCTAATGGTAATGGTATTGATGATGAGATACCATTGGCAGGTTCAACTATAAAGGATATGACACTAGTTGGATATCTTATGAATCCATTTATTTATAGTCCATATGATAATAAAACACCATCTTCAAGATTAATTTTACAAGATGGAAAAGTAGTAGCACCATATTATGAAGAGGAATGGAAAGAAGGATTAAAATATATTCATAAATTGTATTCAGAGGGATTAATAGCACCAGAGTCATTTGTACAAAATAAAAATCAGATGATCCAATTAGGGGAAAATCCAGATGTGGCTATATTAGGATCAGTTCCTGCAAGATTTCCTTTACACTTTGCTCACGTAGGTGGTGAAAGTAGAAGATGGTTGGAATATACAACGATACCTCCTTTAGAAGGTCCAGGTGGGCAGAGAATAGCTAGATATCAACCAGTAGTTGGTGAGGCTGCATTTCATATTACAAGTAAGTGTGAGTATCCTGAGATAGCAATGAGATTAGCAGATTTATTATATGATGAAGAAATTATGATGAGATCAATATTTGGTGTTCCAGGTGTAGATTGGGATAAGGCTGATGAAGGACAAATAGCTGTTACAGGTGAGCAGGCAAAATATAAGTTATTAAGGCCAAAATCAGAGGTTCCTATTAATAGTCATTGGGCACAAGGTAGTCACAGTTGTCGTTCAGGGGAATTTTCATTAAGTTGGGTTATGAATGAGGATAATATGTTAGATAAACTATTATATGAGGAAACACTAAATAATTATGAAGATTACAAAGCACCACATGATATGATTTTTCCAGAAATATATACAACAAAAGAGCAGTCTGAAGAGATTGTAGATATAGAAATGGCTTTAGAACAATTTGTAAATGAAATGACAATAAACTTTATTATAGGAGTTTCAGATATTGAGAAAGAATGGAATGGCTATTTAAAAGAACTTGAGAACATTGGTATAAAAAGATATTTAGAGTTGTATCAACAAGCATATGAAAGTAAATAATAAGAAATAGAAGATAGTTATAATTAAGCCAGGGTACTTGCCTTGGCTTAATATTAATGATGCTCTTTGGAGATTAGCATTGATAAGATATTTGTGAGTAATAGGCATTAATATGGGAGGAATATTATATGACAATAAGAAGTGCACCTGAAATGATAGACAGTCAATATACTAATTATTTAGACTTTATATTAAATAATTATAATACAATAGATAGAAAAGAAGATAATCGCTTACAGTGGTGGAAAGAGGCGAAGTTTGGATTATTTATTCACTGGGGATTATATTCCAAATTGGCTGGTAGATGGAAAGATAAAGAGATTAATGGTTTAGGTGAATGGATTATGTATTTTGGAAAAATCCCTATAAAACAATATGAAGTAATTGCGCAAGAATTTAATCCATCTGATTTTAAAGCACATGAATGGGTAAAATTAGCTAAAGATACAGGGATGAAATATTTAATTATAACAAGTAAACATCATGATGGATTTGCTATGTATCATTCAAAATGTTCCAAGTATAACATAGTAGATGCAACACCTTTTAATAGAGATCCATTAAAAGAGTTAGCTAATGAATGTCATAAACAGGGAATAAAGCTATGCTTTTATTATTCACATGCCATAGATTTTCATCACCCTCATGCATTTAGAAATGATATTTTTCATCCTAATAGAAAGACGTGGAATTTTGAAGTATATCTTGAAGAAAAAGTTAAACCGCAATTAAGAGAACTATTAACTAACTATGGAGAAGTCTCAATGATTTGGTTTGATATGCCTGAACAAATTGAGCCAAAATATTCAAAACAAATTAAAGAATTGGTATTATCAATACAACCTGAATGCCTTATTGGCGGCAGGCTTGGTCACGGATACGAAGATTATGTTAGTATGGGTGATAATGAGTATCCAGAAGTTGTTTATGATTTTCCATGGGAATCAGTTGGGACGATAAATGACACATGGGGATATAAAGAGTACGATATTAATTGGAAATCTTCAAATGACATATTAAGATTACTAACAACAATTATAGGTAGAGGAGGGAATTATAATCTTAATTTAGGACCAACTTCTGAAGGAGTTATTCCAAAACCTAGTTGTGAAGTATTAAAGGAAATTGGAGAATGGATGAAAAAAAATGGTGAGGCAATATATGGATGCCAAGGGTCACCATTAACTTATAATGTTGCATGGGGAGCGATTACTACAAAAACAAATAGAATTTATTTGCATGTTTATGATTCGGAAAATGAAGAGATTGAGCTTTTAGGAATTTGTAGTAGAGTAAAGTGGGCAAAAATTTTATCCAATAATACATCCATAGATTTTCAACAAATAATAGAAAAAGATAGAAAAGAAATTAAGGTAAAACTACCTCAAAATATAAGAAGTAAATATATTACTGTTATTGTCCTAGAATTTGAAGATGAAATAAAAGTTGAAATGACTAATGAAGTAGCTGGTTATATTACATTAGTACCAAGTAATGCAACTGTTCATAGAGCTAAAACAGACTCAAGGCTTCAAGTGGATAAGAGAGGTATAGCTATTAATTGGGTTAATGTAGAAGATTGGTTAAGTTGGGAAATTGAACTAACAAAACCTGGAGATTATGAAATAGAAATTATAACAAGAACTCAAAAATATAATGCTAGGTGGAAGGGTGAATGGTTCGGACAACACCAATTCTTAATAGAAATGGGAGAACAGAGAATTAATTGTAAATTACAAGAGGATAAAAGGGTTAGACCCACTGAGTTATATTATTATGACAATATTATTTCAAAATGTGGAAAGGTTCGAATAAATAAAAAAGGTAAGCACCAATTCAAATTAAAACCAATATGGCTAAATACAGAATTAAATTTAGGTCCTAAAGTATGCTTTGTTCAATTAAAAAAATTAGATTAGAATTGTAAGTTGTAATGTATTACTATTATATATATACTATAAAATAAATAATCAACTTTTGGGGTGGCGGGTATGAGAACAAAGTTATATACTAGATATTTTAGTACATCAATTATAATACTAATTGTACCATTATTCATTGGAGTGATTGCTTATAATATTGCTTTTAATGCGGTTGAAAAAAAACAAAAAGATTCAAATATGGCTATATTAGAGCAGAGTATAGAAGTTTTAGAATATCGTTTTGAAGAGGTAGGCAACATATTAGAACAATTAACAGTTCATAATAAAGTACAGAAAAATATAAATGTGAAAGATTTTTATACACAACAAAATATTGTACTATTAAGAGATATTATTACTAATCTCTTAAACTATAATATGTCAAATAATTTTTTACACGATTACTATATTATTTTAAAAAAAGGTGAAGTAGCTGTATCAGCTTCTACTGCTTATAAATTAAAAAATTTTTATAATACTTATTTTTATAATTCTATAGGTAATTATGAACAATGGTATAGTGATATTTTAGATGTTTATCACATGAAGGATTTTTTCAAGTATAAAGCTTATGAAATTAATGGAGACTCTGTATTAATTGCGTATATGCAATCTATAGGATTTGGTAAAGACATAAAAGGAACAGTTATTGGATTTGTGAAAGAGGAAGAAGTTCAAAGTATGTTAAAAAGGTTAAATATATCAGATGGTGGATTTGCCTATATAATTGATAAAACTGGTGAAGTAGTAACATCTCTTTCAACGAATTCTGATAAGTTAGATACTATTGAAATTCCTGAGAATAAAGATAAAGATTTATTTTCAAAGAATATAAATAATAAGCAAATGATGATAAGTTATGCAAAATCCCGCAAATTAGGATGGACCTTTGTAGTAGCTCAACCTAGTGGTGGCGTTATGAAAGAAGTTAATCAAATAAAATATTTGATCATGATTATATCATCTATCGCTTTAATAATAGGCTTAGCACTTGTTATATATGTAACTTATAATAATATGAGACCAGTAAAGCTACTAGCAGACGATAATAAGAGGTTATCGGAAGAGTTGACAGCCCAAATCCCTTTGCTTAAGAGTGTATTTATAGAAAGGTTATTACGTGGTTCATTTAAGACATCTGAGGAAATACAAAATAGACAAAAAAAGTTAAATATGACATTGGTAGGAATCAATTATGGAGTTGTAATAATATGCATAAAAGATACTTATGATAAAACGAATGATGATTTAACAATAAAGCACTTATTAGTAAAAGATACTATAACAAATTTAGTTAAAAAGAATGTTTATTTTAATGATGTTGATGATAATAAAATAGCTATGGTATTCTCCTTTGAAGAAGATATGGAAGAGTGTACAGGTATATTAGAAAATATAATAAATTCCATTTACCCAAAAGTAAACACTATTACTAATTGTAATACAATTTATTCAATAGGAGATATTTGTTCAAATATGATTGATATTCCTCGTTCGTTTGAGCAAGCAATGCAAGGAATAGATTATATAGAATTATATACTGATAAAAATTTAATAAGTTACTGTGATATTCCAAAATCAACAGAAGCATACTATTTTCCACAAGATATAGAAAATCGATTAATTAACTTAGTAAAATCTGGTGAAGAAAAAGAAGTAAATGCCCTATTAAGACAAATATGTAATGAAAATATAATTAACAGACAACTGTCTCCTGAAATAATAAATTTATTTTTAAATGATTTTCTAGGTGCTATAATAAAAGGATATGGACAAAATACAGTTAATGATATACCAATAGAAAAAAATATAAAAATATTAATTAACGAGTTTAATACATATGCAGATACCAAGAAATTGAGTAGTATATTAGAATTATATTCTGAGTTAACAGAATTCTATAATGGTAAAAAGAAAAGTCATAATGACAAGCTAAAATCAAGTATTATTAATTATATATATGATAATTATAATAAGTATGATTTCTCACTAGTAAATGTGGCAGATCAATTTTGTTTAGCAGAAGCATATTTATCTCAATTTTTCAAAGAACAAGTAGGGCAGAATTTTTCTGTTTATGTTCAAAATTTAAGAATGAGTAAGGCAGAAAAATTATTAATTGAAACCGATATGCCAATCAAAAAAATTATTCAGGAAGTGGGCTACAATTCGTTGAATACATTTGGTAAAGCATTTAAAAGAATACATGGTCTTAGTTCAACTGAATTTAGAAATTTATATGGTAAGAACAATATTTAACGTAGAAATTAAGGAAAGTGGTGAGATTGTGGGTAAAAAAGAAAAAAACACACCAAATATATTATTTATCTTTCCTGATCAACATAGAGGGGATTGGTTACCTAATAATATCCAATTAGATATAAAAATGCCTAATCTTAAAAAAATTATGGATAAAGGCGTAACTTTTAATAGAGCAGTTACCCCTTCTCCTTTATGTGCACCAGCAAGAGCTTGCTTGGCATCAGGAAAAAGATACGATAATTGCAATGTTAGTGATAATCTTGAGGATTATCCACTAGAACAAGAAACATTTTATAGTATACTCAAGGAAATAGGGTATTCTGTAGGAGGAGTAGGCAAATTCGATCTTCATAAAGCAACGCCTTGGTGGGGACTTGATGGATGGGTAGATGATTTTGAAAAACTAGGGTTCACGCATGCTATAGATAATGCAGGAAAAATGGATGCAGTAATAAGTGGAAAAGATGACCCAAAAGATCCTTATATGAATCTTTTACATAAAGAAGGTTGGAGTAATTATCATGTAAACGATATGATAGGAAGAAGGCAAAAAACACATTATACAGAGTTGTCAGATGAGCTTTATTGTGATAACTGGGTAGGTAATAATGCAGTTAATATGATTAAGAATTTTCCAAAGGACAAGCCATGGTTTATACAAGTTAATTTCACTGGGCCCCATACACCATTTGATATTACTCAAAGTATGAAAAAAAGGTGGGAAAATATAGAGTTTCCAATGCCTATAAAATGGAGCGGAGAAAAAAACAAAGCATTGGAAACAAGACAAAATTACGCCGCTATGCTAGAAAATATTGATAATAATATAGGTAGAATCATTAAAGAACTTGAAGAACAAAATGAACTTGAAAATACAATAATTGTATATTCTTCAGATCATGGGGAAATGCTTGGAGATTTTGATAAATATGGTAAATGTAGACCACAAAAGGCTTCAGTAAATATACCAATGATAATAAAAACACCAGGAATGATAGAGGGATTTGAATCGGAAGCATTAGTAGAATTACAGGATTTAGCAGCAACTTTTATAGATTATACTACTAATGAAAATGTTGAATTTCAAGATTCAATATCTCTAAAGCCAATAATTGAAAGAAAAGAAAAAACAAATAGAGAGTATCTATATTCAGCTTTAAAACCTAAGCAACAAAAAAAAGTTATGCACGGGCTAGATAGTTGGAGAATGATTGAAGATAATGAATATAAATTAATAGTTGAGAATGAAAATAACTATAAACTTTATAATGTAGAACAAGATAAAGAAGAGCTTAGAGACATATCAAAACTTAATAATGAGAAGGTAAATGAACTATTACAGTATTTAGAAAGCACCCATTAGAAGATGGGTGCTTTGTTCAAATATGAGTAGATTATCATTTTTTGTTAAAATTGCACCTTATAATTAGGTGCTTTTTTGTATGCATTACTGATAAAGTAATTTGGAGAAAATTAAATTTTTATATAAAATATTAAATAAATATGGTATTATATGTAGGTAATGTTATGCATATAATGTGGATTTTTGATTAGCATATATTATGTATAAAAAATATTATTTTTATATAAAAAATTAAGTATAAGTTATTATTTAAAATACAAATAAGGAGATGCCTAAGTGATTAATCAACCAGAGAATAAAGATGAAGTTTTTATAGGGGCTAGATCATTAGAAGACCAAGTCTATTTAGTTTTACCAACATATAACTTACTATTAGAACAAATTGAACTAATTAGATATACGGCTAAGAATAAAGAACATAATAAAACTAGAAAAGAAAATAACAATACAATTGGAATATTCGGAGCAAGAGGAACAGGTAAAACATCAGTATTATATACGCTGATGGAAGAGTTTGAAAAAAATGAAAGAATAAATATTGTGTTACCGATTATTGAGCCTGATAATTTTGGAGAAAATACTAAAATTATAGGTTCTATTATAGGATTCTTAAGCGATTCTGTAGATAAGGAACTAGAAAAGATAAAAGAAAAAGGTAACATAAAAGAGTTGCCCGAGTATTTTAATAACTGTATTTACAAAGAGAATAATCCTTTAAAATCAAAACGTGATGAATTGATAGAATATCATTTGTATACAGAAAGTGAATATAGACATTTGCTAACACATAACTTCGATGATACAGCTACTCATATTAAGAAATCATCTTATTTGTTAACTCCAGATATTAAATTTAAAGAAAAGTTAATAAATCTGATTGATAAACTTATAGAAACAAGAAAAAGAATTAATGAAAGAGAAGATACACCTTTAATCTTTATTTTTATAGATGATATAGATTTGAAAACTTATAAATGTAAAGAATTAATTGATTCAATATTACAATACGCTAATCATCCTAATGTTGTAACTATATTATCTGGTGATTACGATATTTTAAAAGAATCATTAACTCTAGCACTCATAAGCGATGAACATTTAAAAAACAATAATCTGAATCCTAAGTTTAAAATTAATGGTGAGGATAGAATAGTCGATAGAAAAAAATATTTAGCTAACGAATATTTAAAAAAATTAATTCCACCTGCATGGCGCCATAATGTAGTAAATTGGAATATAACAACTATTCCTAATTTTACTTTTGGGAAAAATACCTTAGCTATGATATTAGATGAATTTATGGGTGATAATAACTTTTTTGGATATAAAGATGAAGGTAGTAATAAAATCATTCCGATTAAGTATAGTTATAGTATTTTCGATAAAACTCCAAGAGGACTTGTTAATGTTTATTATCATATTCACCAAATAAATAAGTTTAAAAAGGAAGATAATTCAAAACAAGATAATAATAAACTGTTTCAAAATGTTAAATCATTAATAGATACAATTATACTATCATCAAGAGAATTAATTAATGAGCAACAATATTTTTTTAATAACTGTATTTTATGGGGAAATAGTGCTGAAATTACATTTATTGATTATCAGCAAATACTTGATTACAATATGGTACATAAAAATGCATTTGATTATTTTGTTATTTGTGAGATACTTAAAAGAGTAATAAAAGATATTCAATATAACCATAATGATTATATTGAAGTAAAAAATAAAGTTTTAGAAACATTATATATAGATGATAACATATATAGTTTGGAAGATATATCATATATCCACACTATAGTATTAACAATAGCTCAAAATACAAATGTAAAATCAGCATTGTTATTACTACAATTTTTAACTAATAGCAAATTTGAACAATATTTTGCTTATGATGATTATAATGATAAAAATGTATATGAAAAGAATAGAAATGCATTTATTGCAATATGTAAGTTAGTAAGTGTAGATAAATATTTATTAAAAAATATGTACTTAAATAACTATGATAATACTGATGATGATATTAATGAAGTGTTTGAATTTTTAAATAATATTAGTTTATTTAGTAAAGAATATACTAAAACTGAAAAAACATATAGTTCTCTATTGATAAAAATATTTAATGAAATTAATGAGGAATATTATGAATTGGGATTTAATTCGATAGAACACATGCTTTTGGTTAACACTTTTTTAGAAATTGATGAAATAAACAATATAAACATTGAATATCATACAATGAATATAAAAAATAAATATAGTAAACAGTTTCAATTAGTAAAACAATTTAATAAAAATGAAAATCCTCAAAATAATAGACAAAAGGCTAAGGTTGAAAAAATTATAACTAGTTTAGCGAGCGATATAAGTGAGATGATAAAAGAGAAAGAGTTAGATTTAGCCATAAAAAATAATAAAATTTTTGAAGAAAGTAAAAAAGAATTCTTAGCTGTAAGTTTGGATTTAAGGGATACGGTTTATAAAAAAGTAATAGATAGTATAAAAAAAATAGATTTCAACAATTTAATCTATATCTTTGATGACTATGAAGAAACAGATATGGTAATTTATGAAAATATATTTGATGTAGTAGAAATCCTTTCAGAAAATTATAAGGTTTGGTACGGTAGACAGGAAGCTGTTAAATTCTTAACTATTTTAAAACAACAATTCTATATTGATTTAAATGAATTTGGAGAAATGATTCCTCTTATTTATGAATTAGGTGTTTATTTTAGAAAAAACAATGCGTCTATTACAAAAGATATTGAATTTGAGGAATGTAAAAAAGACATGAGAATCAAATTAAACAATGCATTTGAAGATGCTAAAAATCAAATTGAACAAGAGCTACATGAAATAGGTAGTAGTTTAGAAGAAGATGAAAAAGAAAATTATAGGTGGGAAAATGATTGATAAAATATACTTAATGCTTAACATTGCATTATTTCCATTTAAAGATTTAACATTTTATAATTCTAATTATATTTTTCAAGTCGTAGAAAATACTAACAATACTGAAAACAATAAAAAATTACAAGAAAAGAAAAAAGATAAACAAATATTTATAGATATGCTACATAAAAATATTTTACTAAAATCTCAACCTAATAGTATTGATGAAATAAATTTGGTATTAGAAAAATATTATCCAATGCTATTTAATAAGATGTTAGAATCAAATAATATTGAAAAACAAATATATATGCATTATTTTTCTATTTTGGAACGCTTTACAAAAGCACTGTTATCTCATAGAGATGGGGAGATAGTATATAAACATTGGAAAAACAGTGATGATGATGAATTTTTAGGACCATATAAAGAAATAGATAAAGTCCATGTTTTTAATGGAATCAGCAGATTTATTCCAATTGATATATTAGTCGCAACATATTATTCTGTTAATAATATAACTGATATTTTACAATTAGATGGATTCTATCAGCATATAAATTTAGCAGATGCTCCATTACATGATATATTAGTAAGGGGAGTTGCAGAAAACCATATTCATGCTTCATCAGCATTTAATTTTACAACGTTATGGTACTTGGCTATGAATAATAAGATAGATGATAAATATTTTGATGAATTTAAAACCAACCAGTATGCCATATCTGATAACATAAAAGAATATATTTTAACTGCTCAAATTCTAAGAATTATTTTAACAAAATATTTATATGATAATCCAGATGATAATATTTGTGAATGGTTTGATAAAATAACATATAAAGATTATAAAGCTTTAGTAGTATCAAATGTTTTTAATTCACAACATGATGATTTTTTAGATGTAATCACTTTAAAAGAAATTATTGATCAACTTAAAATAGATTTTGGTCTTAATGATGGAGATAGGGAAAATGATATTATATTTTCTATATTTAAGAATGATAATTATATAAAAACCTATGGTGAAAACATTCTATTATATTATTTTTTTAAATACAAAAATATTTATGAAAAAACTCAAGATAATAAAGATAAAAAATATACACAGTTATGCAATATATTTTTTAGATATATTTCAATAAAAAATGAATTTTATCAACAAGTAACTCAATCAAGTACAATTAAAGGATTAGACTTTTTCAAGCCTTATTTTGATAGAGCTACACATGGATTTGATAAAAAAGGTAGTAATTATTACGTTTACATGTTAAGAACTTTATTTCAAAATAAATATTTGAAGAAAGTTGAGCTTCGATTATCAATATTAGATAAAGAAGACAGAAATAAAAAAAACATTAAAAAAATCCTAGAAGCATATAAAACTATTTTGGAAGAAGATTACAAGATTAAAGATAACTGCGATACTGATTTTCCACGAATTAGTATAATATACCATTTAATCAAACAGCATGATAATATCGAAAAATGTTGGTGTATATATGATAAGACTAATAAAATGTTAAATGATAAATTGTATTATAAAAAAATTCAAGATAAATATATGAGATTAATCCAAAAAATATTAAAAATAAGAAATAAGATACCATATTTATCTAATTTTATTGTTGGAATAGATGCAGCAAGCTTAGAAAATAATACACCTGTTCAAGTATTTGCTCCAGTATATGAAAGAGCAAGAAATAGTGATTGTGATAAAATTTTGATAAAAGATAAAGATGGAAATTTAGTAAAAAATCAAAGCTTATTTTTTACCTTTCATGCTGGAGAAGATTTTAGACACATTAATTCAGGACTTCGTAGAATAGATGAAGCAATAGATTATTGTAAATTTCATTCTGGAGATAGAATTGGACATGGTATAGCGTTAGGAATTAATGTAGAAATGTGGGTTAAAAAAAATCCAGTCGTAATTATTCCTAGAGGTGAGTATTTAGATAATTTACTTTGGATTTGGGGTGTTTATAGTAAGAATTCTAATATTAGTTCTAAAGCATACATATATTTAGAACAAAAAATTTATAATACTGCTAAAGAGATTTTTCTGTGTCCAAATGGTTTAAATACAGCTACTTTATACGATACATATACTAAACGATTTGATAAATTTACAATTAATGATAATTATAAGAACAAAGATGGAAAGAAGCATAAAGATGTATATGATAAGGAAAGATTTTGCATAAAAGCATCTGATAAGTACTCATTTTATTGGGATTGTAATAAATTACATCATGCTTATCACTGTAAATGTTATCTAGAAAGATTGACTGAACCTATTTACGTCAATACATCTTATATAGAACAAGAAATGACATCTGAAATGCAAAAATACTTAGTTCGCAAAATTGCTGTGAAAGGAATTGTAGTAGAAGTAAATCCTACTTCTAATTTTGCAATTGGACAAGTAAATTCAGTATATGATAATCAATTTTTTAATATTAACTCATCAGAAGATAGAGAGCTTAATAATATTTTAATCAATATTAATTCAGATAATCCAATGGTATTCAATACAAATGTAAGTAATGAAATAGCATATTTGTATTATGGAATGTTAGAGCGTGGTGTAGGAAAAGAATCTGCATTAAAATGGATAGAAAAAATCAGAAAGGCTGGAATAGATACATCATTTATACGCAGTGATATAAGTAATTGTCAATATATTAAAGCATTATATTCGTTAATTGATGCGTTAGATGATTCAACATATTGCTAAGATAATAAATTATGAATATTTATTAATTGTATTTTCATATTATAACCACAGTTTAGCCACTGTGGTTTTTATTGTTAAAAAATAGTAAACAGCATTATTAAAATAATAGGACAAATTATAATACGCATATTATTAACTAAAGTAAAAACAAAAGGTGGATAACTTTTGAAAAAGAAGCATACTAAGAAAGTTGATACTAAGTATCAAGTTATATCAGTATATAAAAAAGAAGGAAAAACATTTCAAGAGATTATGGAGAAGATAGTAGTAGGTAGATTATATGATATTCATAGGTAGTTATTTATATGGAAGGGGATTTATAATTGTATAATGACTATAGAGATAAGATTTTTAACGTAGGAATATATCTGAGACTATCGAAAGAAGATGAAAAATACGGACAATCTGAAAGTATAATTAGCCAAAAAGATTTTTTAACTAGTTATGTAGCGGATAAAGGTTGGAATTTAAAAGATTATTATATTGATGATGGCTATAGCGGTACTAACTTTGATAGACCAGATTTTATTAGAATGAAACAAGATATAGAGAGTGGTCTTGTTAATTTAGTTGTTACAAAAGATTATTCAAGACTAGGAAGAGATTATATAGAAACAGGGTATTATCTAGAAAAATATTTTCCTTCTATGGGGGTTCGCTACATTGCAGTAAAAGATAATATAGATTCCTTTTCTAGTAATTGTAATAATGATATGAGTCCATTTATAGGAGTTATGAATGATATGTATGCAAAAGATATATCCAAAAAAGTAAAAACTATTCTAGATTATAAAAGAGAGAATGGAAAATTTATAGGAGCCTTTGCACCATATGGCTATAAAAAGCATATGAAAGATAAAAATAAACTAGTTATTGATAATTCAGTAGCATATGTAGTAAAAAGAATATACAGTATGTATCTTAAAGGTCACGGATATTCATATATAGCAAACACTTTAAATAATGAAGGTATATTATCTCCTAGTAGATATAAAGAACTAAAATCTAATTATAAGAGTAAATCAAATAGTGAGAAATGGGTCAATGAGACAATAAAGCAAATACTATCTAATCCAACATATACAGGAAATTTAGCTCAGCATAAATATAGTAAAATAAGTTACAAAATAAAAAAACTAGAAACAGTGCCTCGTAAGTATTGGATTGTTGTAGAAAACACTCATGAAAAGATTATTGATATAGATACATTTAATCAAGTTCAAGATTTAATGAAAAATAAATCAATACAGTATCAAAGGAGCACTAATGAAAACCATTTATTAAGTGGATTAATATATTGCGGAGATTGTGGAAGTAAAATGACGTTTACTGATACACCTAGAGGTTTTTGTTATTGTATATGTAGTAAGTATAAAAAATGTGGGTCAAAACAATGCTCCCGCCATTCAATTAAAGAAGAAGAATTAAATCAGTTAATTATTAATGACCTTAAAAATAAATCATTACTATATATACATATGGATAAATTATTAAAAAATATAGAAGAAGCAAAAAATAATAATAAATTTGATGATATAACTAATGAGATATGGAATATTGAAAAAAGATTAACAGTGATAAAACAGATACAAAAAAGCTTATATATTGATAAATTAGAGGGTGTTATTTCAGAAGCAGATTATATAGATATATCATCAGATTTTAATAAAGAGAAACAAGTAATAAGTAAAAGATTATATATTATTAAAAAAAATATAGGTAATAAATTACAATTAAAAGATGATAAATTATTAATAGAAGTTAATAAAATCATTTTATTTGAGGAAATTAATAGACAAGAATTAATCCAATTAATAGAAAAAATTGAGGTGTTTGATGATAGTAGGATTAAGATATATTATAGATGCACTAATATATTATAGCATAAGTAAAATTAATATAATGGTTGTTGTGGAAAGCATTCATCAAAATTTATTTATAATAGTAGTTTGAAAGATTAAGATAATTATCAAAATTTTATATATATAATATGAAACATATATGTTATTATATACAAGTAAATACAATAAATATTATGTCTATAATGAGATTGTGAGAGTATATAAATGGAGGAGTACAAATGAAAAACAAGTGTATAATTACTATTTTATCTATATTTTATATTATAATAATATGTGTTTCGTGTATAGATAATGATAGTAAATCTAATGATGATGAAGAGCAAGTTGTTGCAGTAAATAATGATATAAAGATGGGTATTAAAGATAGTGTAGTAGAAGCTAACAAAGATGATAAATTACCCAATTCTGAAAAAGAAATAAAAACTGAAGAGACACAAAACACAGCAGTATCAAATATGAAAGATAGTCAATATAGTAATAAGCAAGAATTAGATTCAGAAGGAATTAAGATAATTAAACCAACGATAAATGATTATCCAGATTTAAGTGAAGAAGCAATTCAAAATTGGAAAGCGTATTTAAAATTAAAAACAAAATTTTCGGAAACTGATATTGAGTATAACGATTTGACTGTTGAAGAGAAAGATTTAATTGAAATGTTTGAGCCTTTTGGTTCACCGTGGGATATTGGTCCTCCTGGGTGTAGTTGGTACTGTGGTGGAGGATTATATAAAGTCACAGCAACTTCAAACTTAGAAAAACAAGGTGAAATTGATTATATTGCTGATAGAGCACATGATTTTTCTGTTGAGACAGCATGGGTTGAAGGGGTTAAGGGCTATGGAGAAGGTGAATCTATTTCATATTATTTTGAACCCAACACTGCTTATATATCAGCAATTGCAATCTATAATGGATATGCAAAAAATGATTATTTATATAATAGTAATGGAAGAGTAAAAAAATTAGCCTTGTATGTTAATGGTAGAATTTATGCTATTCTTGATTTAGAAGATACATGGAAAGAACAAGTGTTTATGGTTGAACCATTAAAGTCTACAATAGAGGAAGTTGATCTAGTATTGACTTTTGAGATACAAGAGGTCTATGAAGGTGATAAGTGGGAGGATACATGTATAGCTGAGATAAACTTTTCAGGAGAACAACACTAAAGAATAAAAGTTAAGTATTACAATTCTATAAGAATGGGTAAGTAAAATATGTTCTAAAATACAATTTAGGGTGGGGTAAATACGGTATACACGGAACTGATGAACCGTGGAGTATAGGTAATCCACTATCTAAAGGCTGTATAAGGATGTATAATAAAGATGCAAAAGAATTAAAAGGATATATACCTTATGGAACTAAAGTTACAATAGTTAAAGGCCCATACGGACCTTTTGGTGAAGGATTTAGAACTTTGAAGCCAGGTAACATAGGCTCAGATGTATTTGCGATTCAAAGAAAACTAAAAGAATTAGGTTATTATAATGGATGGTGTGATGGGAAATACGGAGAACAGATGACAACTGCAATCTATAAATTTGAAGATGCTAATAATATACCTAGAACATATTATATAACTGAATCTTTATATCAACATTTAGGTTTTATTCAGTATGAATAATAATTAATTATTAATGGATCGATTATTAATTAATTTATTTTTGTATTTTCCCTTGACAGATTTAATAATATTTGTTATCATATCATTCCGGTCGAAAAACAAAAAAGCCGGAAATAAAAAAATAAAAAAAGTTGTTGACAAATGTCGAGACACATGATAAGATATATTTCGTTGTCTCACAAAAACAACAAAACAAAGAACCTTGAAAACTGAACAGTGAAACAAACAACCAAAAACTTTGAAAAAAGTTTTACCCAAGAAAATTCCTTGGTAAATTAATGGATACAGACGA
>JAOARM010000015.1 GCA_025210515.1 Vallitalea sp.
CTTGGGTAAAACTTTTTTCAAAGTTTTTGGTTGTTTGTTTCACTGTTCAGTTTTCAAGGTTCTTTGTTTGTTGTTTTTGTGAGACAACGAAATATATCTTATCATGTATTTCATTGTTTGTCAACAACTTTTTTATTTTTTATTTTTCGGCATTTTGTTTTGTTTTCTGCCGGAATGTAATAATAACAGATATTCTTAACGGTGTCAATACTTTATTTGAATTTTATTACTTGATATTTATATAGTCGCTTTAATTATAATGAATTTATTACTCTATCATCAACGATATACACAGTAGTTAAACACATTCTATTCATAGCAAAAAATTATCTTCTACATGATGCTAATATATATTTTCCTTTGATATAACCTTCTTGGTAATATTAGAATCATTACCAAGAAGGTTACTTTTGATACAGTTATCTAAAAAAAATTTATAATTATCCAATAGATTAAACATTTAGCTTCCAATTAGCCGCTGTTTTCCTACCCATGACAAATTTTTTATAAATGCCGTCAGTTGCTATTAACTCATTATGATTGCCTTTTTCAACTATACTGCCTTTATCCACTACAAGAATTTGCTCTGCAGAACGAACTGTTTTTAATCTATGGGCAATCATAATAATTGTTTTATTGTGAGTTAAGACTTCAATTGCCTTTTGTAGTTTATCTTCATTTTCAGGATCTACATTGGCTGTAGCTTCATCTAAAATTACAATAGGAGCATCTTTTAATAAGGCACGAGCGATGGATAATCTTTGCTTTTCTCCACCAGAAAGAGTATCGCCACCTTCACCAATAACAGTATCATAGTCATTAGGAAGTTCCATAATAAACTCATGGCAACAAGCATTTTTAGCCGCTTTTATTACATCTTGTCGACTTGCATAAGGTTTACCAAACTTAATATTATTTTCAATTGTATCAGCAAAGAGGTAGACGTTTTGAAAAACCATACTGATTTGATTCATAAGTGATTCCAAGCTATAATCCTTAATATTTTTATCTCCAATAGTTATGCTACCACTATCTACATCCCAAAACCTTGCAATTAAATTACAAAGAGTTGTTTTACCGGAACCACTTGGCCCTACAATGGCTGTAGTAGTTTTTTCTGGTATCTTAACATTAATATCACTTAATATTTTTCTTTCTTCATAAGAGAAATCAACATTGTTAAATTCAATGTTATGATTCTTAGGTTCCATGTTTGTTCCCTTCTCGTCTATTTCAGGAATAGTATCTAATCTATTAGCCTCGTCCATTGAACTACTTACAATTCTTAGCAAGGAGATACTACTACCAGCAGAATGAATATGTGAAAAAACCAAGAAAGACATGATAACCATCATCAACGCGTTTACCAAAGTCATAGTTTCATTCAAGTAAAAGTTAACACTTAAAAGTATCATTGCAACACTAAAGATTTGTAAAACAAGCTCCTGCATTATAATATAAGGAGTAAAAAGCTTTTCAATATTCAAATTGCTTTGGCAATTATTTTCCAAAGAATCACGTAATGTTTTATCCCCTTTTCTTGTAAGATTAAAGGATTTTACAATGCTCATACCTTGAATATATTCAAGTACTGCCGAAACCATAACCCCTTGAGATTTTTGTCTCTTTGGCGCAAGGGTAGCTGATTTTTCTTCCATTAAAGATGAAATCATAAGAAAAATAATAGTTCCTGCTAATACAAGAGTTCCGATTCTCCAATCAAAAGCAAGAATCATCACAGTAAAAATTAAAGCATTAATGAATCCACTTAGAACATTTACCAAAACCATAGGTGCAATCATTTCCACAGTTTCTAAGCCTGTGGTAGAAACACCTGTAATTTCACCTAAACTATTATCATTAAAATATCCCATTGGTACACGCTTAATTTTATCAGCAATTTTGATCCTCTTATTGGCTACCATAAAATATCCAGCATGAGTTTGCTGTAATTGAGAGAAATATTTCGTTGTTGCCTTACCCATTATGCTAACTACAAGCAAAATAAACGCTTGTAAAGATATTCCTAGATCTTGATTTCCCTCTAACGTTGCAGACAAGACCAAATATATTGAGATAATTTCTAGCATGGAAAATATTGCATAAATAAATCCTATAATAACTGACTTATTAATATTTCCTTTTTCTTTTCCTGCAAAAATCCATAGTTTTTTAAATGTTTTTATCATGCTATTTTCTCCTCTCTCGTGCCAATATGTGCCGCCCACATATCTTGATAGAGTTTGCTTTTTTCTAATAATTCATCGTGAGTTCCCTCAGCTTCAATGTTTCCATCTTCTACTACAACAATTTTATCTGAACTTGTAATTGTAGATAAGCGATGAGCAATCAAAATCAAACTTTTTCCTGCTACAAGTTTTGCAACTGCTTTTTGAATAACCGATTCATTTTCTGGGTCAATATATGCTGTAGCTTCATCTAGTACAACAACAGGAGAGTTTTTCAGCATTGCTCTTGCTATAGAAATTCTTTGCTTCTCTCCTCCTGAAAGGTGTACTCCGCCACCCCCAACATTTGTATAGTATCCATGCTCTAATTCTCTAATAAATTTATCACAACCAGCCTGTTTTGCCGCTGCGATAACTTCTTTATCTGTCGCATTAATGTTACCCATTCTAATATTATTGATAACAGTATCATCAAATAGAAAATTATCTTGGGAAACAAATGCAACTTCATCATAAAGCTGTTCAAGAGGTATATCTTTCACATCAACTCCACCAATTGTGATTTTTCCCTTTGGAACGTCCCAGAATCCTGCTATTAGTTTTGCAATTGTAGATTTACCACTACCAGAAGGTCCTACCAATGCAGTTACAGAACCTGTTGGAATAGATAAATTTACATTATGTAGAATCTCTTTATCTTCACTATATCCAAAAGAAACATCTGTTAGCTCAATATCTCTATTTGGGAAAACTACTTTTGTTTCTCCATGATTTTGTTCCTCGGCATTTAACAGCTCATCCACAGAAGCAACTGTTGTCCCCACCTTTGCTAAGTTGTCTATAAAGTTCATAGCCGCAATTAAAGGACCGACAATACTCATTGCCAAAATGATAATGGTAATAAAACTTTCTAAAGATAAACTTCCCTTTGTATAAAAAATAAATCCTATAGGAAGAACAGTGATTAGAGTAGTAGGTGCAATGGATAAGGAAAGCGCCATTCCAAACTGGCAACGTTTCATCCAATTGTAAAAATAAGAAGCATTGGCTTTTACTCTGTCTTCAAATTTTGCATAGGAGTTTTTACCTTGATTATATGCTTTTATTACTTCAATACCATTAATATATTCCACAATAGTCTCATTCATATCTTGTGTAACTTTTACGGATTTTTCAAAGTCTTCCGTATAATTTTTCATAATAATCATCATAAAGACCATACCTATAGGAATAGATACCAGAGATAAAAGTGCCATACGCCAATCTAACACAAATAGATAAATGATAACTAAAATTGGTGCCACTAGATTAGATGTCATTTCAGGTAAGAGATGTGCAAGAGTAGTTTCCATACTCTCTACTTGGTCTACAATAATTTGTTTTAGTTTACCACTGGATACGTCCATTACAGAACCTAATGGTAGCTTTGGTAATTTTTCCATAACCTTTTGACGAATGTTTCTTAGAATTCTAAATGTTCCTTTGTGAGAAAAGGCAAGCGCAAAGTTATATAGCAAGGTACGTAAAAGATATCCTGCCATTGCTATACCGCACCATAAGAGATAAAAGCTAAATGCTCTTTCATCATTTACCAAACCTACAACAATTTCTGCAGCACAAAAATATGGTGCTATACCAAAAATCACACCAAAAAGAGCTAACATAATGGCGATTTTTAACTTTCCTCGTTCACCTTCTCCAAGTTCCCATAAACGACGTAAGGGATTTTTTGTTTGCATATTATTTCCTCCTTTTAAAGTAGTTAGTTTTTGCTAACTTATTATTACTCCCATTCCCGACGGCATCATCATCCATTGATATTGTTAACATCAAACTGTCCATATTTGTATAATCTTGCATTGTAAATATTGTTAGCTGTTGCTACAATTAGCTGGTAAAATATCATTAATGCATTACACTTCCTAAAGTTTTTAATAATTTTATATGAGCAACTCTCAACCTTTTTAAGCTATCATATAATATTTGAATAAATCTATTAAAAAACCCAAATATAATGGAATTATAACACATGGTTTAAATGAAATCAATAGTCATTCTCATTACTTGGTTAAAATATAACTTTCCTATTTATCAACGAACTATGTCTGTGAGTTTTCATCTTATAACATGATAATTAACTACAGAAAATTATATGATTATCTACATGCAAATATACGTCAGCAGAAACTTGATTATGACTCTGCTGACACTATAAACTTCTTACAATATAATAATATTTTTTTATACGATACTCTTACTTATATCTGTAACTATCTTCATTAAAAAATTATTTTCATAAAAATATTTAGCAACAACTGATATGTTCAGCATTTCATTAATTTGTTCAAAATTAGGATTAGTACTCATAAGTGAAATACCTAAACATAATATCCATACAATTATTACCCCAATAATAGTACCAACAATTAGTCCTCCCATTTTATTTATTTGATGAAGTACTGGTAATTTGCTAACTAAATCTATTAAGTTAACAAATAATTTAACTACTATTGAAACAACAATAAATACTACTAAGAAAGATATAATATTAATTATTAAAGTAGCAATTAAACCTGCAATATACTCTCCGATATCATTTACATTAAGTAAGCTATATACCTCATTATTATTATTACTTATTAGAATATTTTTAAATTGTTCTGGAATTTTTAATTGATTAATAAAATTAATTTGATCTCCCGCTGATGCCATATTTTCTGATACATTATCAAGATGAAAAAGCCCCATAATTGAAGTTTTTAGAGACTCATAGACTCCTGTATGTTTAATCAGAAACTCACTTACATGAGGGTAAATATGCATAGTAAGAAATATTGATATTATTAATGATACAAAGCTAAAAATAGTTTTTATAAATCCTCTTCTATATGAAATAATAGCATTAATAGCTATAATTCCTACAACTACTATATCTAACCAATTCATTTTTGCCCTCCTTACTTAGTTAATTCAACGATCTTATAATCATTTTGTAAAACTATTAAATATTTATTATTACCTAATGACTTAATATCTTTCACATCTTCTTTTAATGTTGTTTCCCAATTTATCTTATTATTGAAATACTCCCTAATAAATGTCTCACTCTCAACATAATATTTTTGCCCACTACCAATTAAATATTTTATATCATTACTAAACTCAGACTCATTAATTACTTCTCCTGTATGAGAATATGTAATCAAGCTATTTTGTTTATAAGCACCTTCATTTTGTAATGGTCTACCTGCAATTATAAGTATTTTTTTATTAATATAATCTACTTTATTAATTTCATTAGCTATCTGTATATTATTTACTTCTTCTGGAGTGATATCAATTTTATAAAATAGTATTTTATTATCTCCTACAGCACTAACATATCCATTATCTAAAAATTTTATTTCAGGAATAATTGTTCCATCAATGCTAAATCCACCAGTCACTCTTTCATCAAATTGTTGTCCTTTTTCACTAAAATTAAAAAATGTCAGATTAGTTGTGACCTCATCGCCTTTGGCAAACAGATAACTAGTTACCATTTTATTTCCGTCATTAGATATATCAAATCCCAGTGGAAATCCATCATTCTGAAGAAAAGTCTCTCTGTATATTAACTCATTTCCATCAATATCAAATAGTTGAATTACATGCCCTTTTTCATTCTGCCCAATAATAGCAACTATACCGTTCTCATTAATATCATACATTAAAATAGGGTAATCAACTTTGTAACTTCTAACAAACCCATCTTTGTTAAATAAATATACATCTCTACCACCTATGTCTGCAATAGCTAAGTATTTGTTTACTTTAATGCTCTGTGGATTAGTCATATTATATGGCTTATCCCATAAGGTTGTCCCATTTATGTCAAGCATTGACACTCCATTTTGTGAACATCTAATAATATTATCATTAAGTTCAGTTATACTGACTTTGTTAGTAGGATTGTATCCATAAGTATGTATTACTTTAAAATCAACTTTTCCTCCCACATATCCATATGCTTTAGGTCTTATAATCAAAACATATGCTGTTACAGAGAATATAACTAATAACATTATTAATAAAATCTTTTTCTTTTGTTCTTTCACCTAATACACCTACTTCTTATAATTTAATCCCCATTGTTAAAATAATATATTTACTTTAATCTTGCTTTTTTAGAAATAACATTTACCTTAACCATCTATAATACTTGTGATCTTTATATATAGATATCTTATCTAAAAACTTAGTTTTAAGTAAATCGTATTTCAATTTGACAAAATAAACTAGTATAAGTATTATCTGAAATATACCTATATACCCAAATATAGGATATATTTTCCCTACCATATTAGAGAATCCTATTTGTGAAAAAATAACCGCTGTAAATATAAAAATAGCCAGTTTTATTTTTCCACCTTTACTTTTATTTATCTTAAGTTTTGATAATATTCCGTATCCATTTGCCACCGCCGTTGTAAACATAGCTGATATTAGAACTATAATGTAGATATATTGTACCACTTTAGCATATCTCATTACAATAGCTAACATAGGAATTTCTATTCCTTGAATGTCTTTATAATGAACAAGAATGACTAATCCTAATATAATTCCTATCATTCCTAGAGCTATTCCTGCTAATAGAGAACCTACTCTTGCAGCAAATTTACTTGTGACTATATTATGTAAAGTTGTTAATACTACGACCGCCGTAATAATATTATAAGATACATATATTATTGCTGAACTTAGCCAGTTATCTCGAACTACTAAAAATACTTCTACCACTTTACTCATAACGGCAGTGCTTCTAAAAAACCACATATATAAACCTACAATCACTACTCCTATTAACAAAATTGGTGCTAATACACTATTAACGGCTATAACTCCTTTTACATCAAATAAAAAAGTAATATAACAGCATATAGCCATAGCTAACACTCCCACTTGATAAGGAATGTGAAATCTTTGCTGAAATAAAGCTCCTGAACCTGCAAACATTGCACAAAAACAGACAAACATGAAAAAAACTACTGCCCACTCTAATAATTTCCCGGAAATATTTCCAGCAATAGGATATATGAATTGTTTATATGTCTTCACATCATTTATAAACATTATTTCAAGTACTGCCCAACCAATTATAGCGAACATAAATCCTGTGAGCAATAAACCTATCATTCCCATATAGCCATAATATGCAAAAAACTTCATCATTTCTTGACCCGACGCAAATCCCGCACCTAATACTGTTCCTATATACACTGATGCTATTTTAACCGAATTTCTAAACTCTAGTTTCAACAAATCAACCCCTGATAGAATAATTAAGATTTACTTAACAATATATTAATAGAATGATTAAGTTATATATTAATTATTATATATGTTAAATCTTATATTACATATTTATGTTTATAATTAACACTTAATTCCTTATAAACTATATTCTAACAAGGATTGTTTTTAGTTTATCAGCAATTATAATATATTAATTTATAAGTTCATTATACTTATCAATATACATCTTTGCAGATTCATCCCATGAAAATCGTTGACTCATACAATTTCTAACGATACTTTTCCATATATCAGTATTTTTGTATAACCCGATACCTTTTTTAATACTTTCTTTCAAAGCATCTCCATTATAATGTTGGAAGATAAGACCTGTTCCCGTTTTACTTCCTATATCAAATGGCTTAACTGTATCTACTAGTCCACCAGTTTTTCTAACAATTGGAACTGTTCCAAATCTCATACTATATATCTGAGATAATCCACAAGGCTCAAATAATGAAGGCATTAAGAAAAAGTCCGAACTTGCATATATAAGTCTCGCCATTTCTTGATTAAACTCAATCATTACTTTTAGTTTATCTGGATATTTTTTTGATAACTGCAATAATTGTTCCTCGTAATGACTATCACCTGTTCCTAATATAACAAACTGAATATCTTCTTTTATTAATTGAGATATAGCCTTCAAACATAAATCTATCCCCTTTTGCTCTGAAAGACGTGATACCATTCCAAATAATGGTGCGTTTTTAATTGGTAACCCAATATGTTTTTGTAAGTATTTTTTGTTTTCATTCTTGCCATGGATAGCGTTATCAATATGATAATTGAATTTTATATAAGAATCTGTTTGTGGATTAAATTTGTCATAATGAATACCGTTTGTAATACCACATATTTTATTTTTATTTTTTTTCAAAATACCATCTAATCCATATCCATATAAAGGTGTCTGAATTTCTTTTGCATAAGTTTCACTTACTGTCGTTATTATATCTGAAAATATAATACCTGCTTTCATATATGATATCTTACCATAATATTCTAGTGACTCCATGTTAAAATACTTCGTTGATAAGCATAACTTATCAAGAGTTTCTTTGTTAAAAAGCCCTTGATATTGTAGATTATGAATTGTATACATCACTTTTATTTCTTTGTAGAAATCTATATGAGAGTACTCTTTTTTTAGAAAAAGACTAATAAGGGCACTTTGCCAATCATTAAGGTGAATAATACCTGGTTTTATTGATAGTACTATAAGCATTTCTAATACTGCTTTTGAAAAAAAACCAAATCTTATATCGTCGTCATTATATCCATAATAGTTATCTCTCTCAAAATAATCATCATTTCCAATAAAATATGTTGTAACTACATCTTCCTTATATTTATATATGTTAGCTACATTAGCTTTACCTGATGTCTCTACTATAAAACTACATACTTTTTCTAATTTATATCTATCTTCTAACCCTTTGTATTTCGGCATTACTCTTGAAATATTCACACCTTTTTCTCCTAATACTTCTGGTAATGACTCTCCTACATCTGCTAACCCTCCAGTAGCGCCAAATGGAGCTATTTCTGCTGCTACATATAATACATTCAGTTGTTTTTTCATTATTCTTATCCTTTGATTATTTCATAAAACTCTTTCTATCATTTATGTATTATTATTATGAAATAATCATCCTTTCATTTGATTTTTATTATCTAATATCTTATTAACGTAATTTCTCATATTAGATTATGCCTCTTTTAAAATAAGTTTAACAAATTATATGCTTGTTTATGTTTTTTATTACACTAATTACTGCATTTTATAAATATCCCTATTTATTTTTAGGAAATATCTAGAAACTTTTATCTATATATATTATACTAACCATTGAAAGGAGTTGTTATAATATGAGCAATATGGCAAAATTATCAAAGAGATCAGAGATCGGGGATGAATTCAAATGGTGTTTAGAAGATATGATTTCTTCCAAGGAAGACTGGAAAAATAGATACGAAGAAATAGTTAAATTAACTAGCGAAATATCTAAATACAATGGTAAATTAAAAGATTCCGCCGATGTTTTACTTGAGTGTCTAACTAAAAGAGATGCTTTATCAGAAAAATTATCAAGATTATATGTTTATTCTAATATGAGACTACATGAAGATACAAATAACTCAGAAGCTCAAGCTACTGCTGAAAAAGTTAATTCCTTAGCAGTTAGAGTTAATAGTGACACTTCTTATATAGAAGCAGAAATTTCTGCTATACCTGTAGATACATTAAAAGAATATATTAATTCTAATGAAGATCTAAAGCTTTATGATAGGTATATGGATGATTTAATTAGAAAAAGAGAACATATCTTAGGTCTTAATGAAGAGTTATTACTAGCACAAGCAGCAGAAATAGGTCAAGGCCCTGAAAGTATTTTTGCAATGTTTAACAATGCTGATTTAAAATTCCCTAGTATAAAAGATAGCGAAGGTAATGATGTAGAGCTTACAAAAGGTAGATATGTTACGTTTATGGAAAGTACAGATAGACGTGTTAGAAAAGATGCTTTTGAAACATTATATGCAACTTATACTAAATACAAAAATACATTAGCTTCTATATACAATGCTAATATTAAAAAAGATATATTTAATATGAAGGCAAGAAAATTCAACTCTACATGTGAAGCAAGCTTATTTGAAAACAATATTCCTGTAGCAGTTTATGATCAGCTTATTGAAACAGTTCATAAGTTTTTACCACTTATGCATAGATATGTTTCAATACGAAAAAAAATGCTAGAAGTTGATGAGCTCCATATGTATGATGTGTATACACCAATTGTTAAAGATATTAATGTTAAGGTATCTTATGAAGAAGCAAAAGAAAAAGTATACGAAGCTCTTGCTCCTCTTGGAGAAGAATATCTAGGTATTCTAAAAGAAGGTTTTGAAAATAAATGGATTGACGTTTATGAAAATGAAGGCAAAAGAAGTGGCGCATATTCATGGGGTACATATGGTGTGCATCCATATGTTCTTCTTAACCATCAAGACAATGTAAATCATATGTTTACACTTGCTCATGAAATGGGACACGCTCTTCATACTTATTATACAACTAATACGCAACCTTATATCTATGGAGAATACCCAACATTTTTAGCAGAAGTAGCTTCTACAGTTAATGAAGCTTTATTAATGGAACATCTTCTAAAAACTACAGAAGATAAAAATCAAAGATTATATTTAATTAATTATTTTATGGAACAGTTCAAGTCAACTCTTTATCGTCAAACTATGTTTGCTGAATATGAGAGATTAACACATGAGCTAGTTGAACAAGGAGAAGCTCTTACAGCTGACAGATTGTGTTCATTATATCATGATATTAATGTTAAATATTTTGGTGAAGATATGATTATAGACAGCGAAGTAGATATGGAATGGGCTAGAATACCTCATTTCTATTATAATTATTATGTATTCCAATACGCTACAGGTTATTCTGCGGCTATTGCTCTTTCTCAAAAAATAGTTAACGAAGGTGAAGAAGCAGTAGAAAAATATAAGAATTTCCTTAAAAGTGGTTGTTCAGAATACCCTATAGAAACACTTAAAAAAGCAGGTGTAGATATGACAACTTCTGAACCTATTGAAAAAGCATTAAAAGTGTTTGAAGGATTATTAGATGAAATGGAAAGTATTTGTAAGTAATTTCTTTTAATATAAATATATAAAAAGATATACTAGATTAAGCGGTAAGCGAAATCTAGTATATCTTTCAAAACTGTAGACTCCAAGAAAAAATACATTATGAAGTAGCCTATTTTTTCTTATGATTTTGGTAATTTTATTTCTTGTCCAACTAATATTTTGTTAGGATTATCTATTCCATTTAGTTCTTGGATTGTAGGAACCATTTTTTGACTATAATAAAATTTTTCACTTATTGTATTAAGGGTATCTCCTGATTGTATTATATATGTTTCTGGCACTATACCTTTAGACATAGTAGTTGTCTTTTTCATTGTGTTATCACTAGATTGTGCTTTTTGGTTCTTTTCCAATGTCTGCTTATTAGCATTTGATTGTTCATTATTGCTACTTAGTTCTCTATCATCATTCGTATGCTCATCACTATTTTTTATATTATTATATTTTTTTGTCATAGAATTCATTGCCGTTTGTAATTCGTTAAGTCTTTCTATATTACTTAACAACCCAATTCCTAATATTAAACAAATAAGAACTAATCCTCCGCATAATATAGAAAGCATATTTATGAATTTCTTCTGATAAATGTCATCTTTTCTTTGCTGATCTTTTCTCCTAAAATTTTTGATAATATCATTATTTATATTAATATCTTTTTCATTAGTTTCCTCTTTTTTAGCTTTATGTTCTAACATATAACTGTGCATTGCAGGATTTTTATCATAATATATATAATATCCCTTTTTTTCAATTAACTCTCCATTTTTATTAGAAAAAAAAGTATCTTCTTTTTCTAGTGGATCTACAATATATAGAACTTGCTTATTGTCAATAAAATTTTTACTATGATGCTCTTGTAAAAAAGGAGTTAGTAAAATTCCATAACCTGGTTGAGTATACATCCATCCAACTACACTACAATCTTCAAAATATCTCCTAATTTTTTCATATACATAATACCATGTTCTCTCTGTTATACATATATCTCCATTTACTTTTTCAGTATGACTACCTTTAATAGCACCATCAATCATTAAAATATTCTGATCATTATATGTATAATTTCTCCCTATTAAAAATGCAATTTGTTCAGATACTTTTTCTTCACAAGCAACTTGTTGTAAATATGAATATACATAATCTTCTATATATATTCTATCTCCTTCTTTGGCATCTCCAATTTGCCTAACATTTTTAGGCAAAGCTTCTAGTGTGTCTTCTAATAAATTTTTATTATTATTTTCATTCATATTTTGCCCACCCCTTAAATACATTAAGTATATGACAAGGAAAATATTATACACGCAATTTTAGTACAAGAAACTACGCCTCGTCTTCCGTAGAAATCTATGTAATTATCTTGCTTAGATAATAACATATATACTTAAAAAATTTTATCAAAGCTTGTCTGGCAAATAGGTGTTTATTCGATTTAAAATAAAGTTATTATATATGAAGCGATTGACTACAATAAATTAAATTATGCTATTTGTAAATAATTGACAATTTATGAATGTATTGGTAATAAAGTTTTAAAAGTATTTCAATATAAAAATCAATAATAAAATAGTTTAATTTCATCTATTTTTGCTAAGAATATAATTACTGATGTTTTAATACAAACACTTATTGATATAAAAAACTGTATATATACAATATTTTAACGAAAGTAGGGAGATAAATTGAAGTTAGGGAAAAGACTAGAAGAAAGTTATTATTATAACATTAAAGATACATATGCTATTAGGAATTTTTCTAATACATTATATAGTTTCTTACAAGAAAATACTGATATTAATACAAATATTATTATATTATGTATTGGTACAGATAGAGCTACAGGAGATTGCCTTGGTCCAATAGTTGGTTATAAACTAAAGAAACTACTTCTTAATAACGTAACTGTTTTTGGAACTCTTAGTAATCCAGTACATGCCAAGAATATTGAAGAAACTGTATCTTTCATTAAGTCAACTTATAGTAACTCTTTTATTATTGCTATTGATGCATGTCTTGGAAAAATGAATCATATTGGATATGTAAGTATAGGAAAAGGTTCTATTAGCCCTGGTGCTGGTGTTAATAAAAATCTCCCTCCTGTAGGTGATATGTATATAACTGGAATAGTTAATTTTTCTGGTTATATGGATATGCTAATACTTCAAAACACAAGACTTAATACTGTAATGAGAATGGCTGATTTTATTACTTATGGTATTCGTCGTACAATAAATCAGTTGAATCGTTCAGTTTCATAATATAAAACTTAATATTGGTAATTGATTTTAAGTAATAATAAAGAAGATAGACCCGTTTAATATTAAACGTTCGTCTATCTTCTCAAATATAAAATGTATTATTTATAATATAACACTATTTTAAAATAAATTCTAATGTAACAGGGTTATGATCGCTATATTCAAATTCTAAATGATGTCCTTTTACATTACTTATCTCTACGTTAGGTGAGACTAAAAATCCATCTATTACACTTACATAATTTTCGCCTTTTACATATGAAGTACCAACTGTTCTGCTGGTTGGTACATTTTTATCAGTCCCCCACTTAAACCCTTCTGGAGTAAATTCTTTTGGTATTTCTTTTAACCATTCTGGCCAATCCATTGTTGTCTCAAATATAGTAGGGTCAGTTCCTGGTAAAAAGTGATTCCAGTCTCCACCAACAACTATGTAATTACCTTTTTCATATTCTTCTCTTATGTAATTATTCAAAAAATCTAATTGCTGTTTTCTAATCACTCCGCCTTTATCATACGCAGATAAATGAGAATTAATTAGAATAAGCTCTTTTCCACCTTCAACAAGCATTCTACTTTCAATAAAACATCTATCTAATAGAGCTAATTGTCTTGGCCACTTTTCTTTTCCTGGATATTTATATCTATTAGTTTCATTAATATTATATTTTGAAAATGTGACTAATCCTGATTTTACCATACCATGTGGTTTAGATAAAGGTACTGGTACCCAAGGTACTTTATAATTAATGCAATAAGTTGTACTATATCCATCCAAACTTTGTTTTAATTGTTCATATTCATTAATATGAAAGCTTCTTGTGGCTTTTATATCTACTTCTTGCAATAAAATAAAATCTGCACTTTGACTTTTAAGGAATTCAGTTATTCCCTGAAGATTTTTAAGAGCTATTTCTTTACTTTCTGCTCTTGAACCTTTTCCTCCATCCATGAAAAAATCCTGTTTAGCATCAAGTCCACAATAGCCAATATTATAAATTAATGCAGAAATTTTAGTATCTTTTTTCAGCTGATTTTCTATATTATTCTGAACATCTAATGTCACAACGTCTTTTGGCCTATAATCTGTCACCGTCATAAAAGCAAAATATAACGCAATTACCAACAATATTATCCCAACACAAACTCCAATAACATTAACTATTTTCATTAACATTATTAATACCTCCATTTTTTTATTAATACTTTACCTTATTTACATAAGTTTAATATTGTGTAAAGCTAATCTTAAAATTATGTCCTAAGTTCTATAGTAATTAATTAAATAGAGTTCTTAGTAATATATTAAGTTAAGATAGTCTTTTAACTAGAATTCTATCACTTAATAACCTGATTGTAAATACTTGGGTTAAAAGTAATGCATCATATTATAGCAGTAATTCACACATTTTTTTATATGTAATTCACTAATTAAATATTATTGTAAAAACAACCCCATCATCTGTATTATTAATAGAATATTCTAATCCATGCTTATCTAGAATAATTTTTATTATTCCAAGTCCTAATCCATTACCCTTTACACCTTCATTTCTCGATTTATCAACTCTATAAAATTCGTTGAATACATATTTTAATTCATCTTCTGGTATATGTACTCCTGTATTTTCTATAGTAAATATATAGCTTATTTCTTGTTGAAAAAGTTTTATATTTATATTATTATTGTTTGGCGAATACTTAATTGCATTGCTAAATAGATTTTCAAAAACTTTTATAATAGAATTTTTATCAATATAAATAAATACATCATCTAATAAATCAAGATCAACTGTCAAATCTTTTTCTTTACTTAAATGTACAATATTATTAAATGTTTTATATATAATTCTTGTAAGATCAACATGTTCCTTATGCAATTCTAATGACTTACTTTGAAATTTAGTTAATTCTAGCATATCACTTAATGTATTGCTAATGATATCTACACTTTCTATTGTTAAATCAATATATTCCTCTTTCTCATATACACCATCTTTAATTGCTTTTAAATATCCTTTTATAATAGTTAATGGTGTTTTTAAATCATGAGATATATTCATTAGTAGTCTTTTCTGATTTTTTTCTATCTCAAGTCTTTCTTCGTATTCTAATTTTAGTTTATCATTTATTTTCTCTAAGTTGTTTATTTTATTTTCAAGATTATTAGATATACTATTTAATGCTTCGGCTAACTCATGTAGTTCATCATTAGATTTTAGTTCTATATGATGGTTAAAGTTCTGATTAGCTATATCTTTAGCACAATCTTTCATTTCCATTACAGGATTTATTATAGTTTTTGAATAATTATATATAACTAATATCACTAATATAATTGTAAATATTATTATATATTTATTAAAGCTATTTAATATATAAATGATTTCTTTTGATTGCTCCAGAGATATTGAAGCAATTATATATCCTGTATTAGTTTTATTAATCTTTAGTAGATAGTTATTCTCAAAACTATTAATATGTTCTGTACTATTAGTTAATTTGTTATTAAAGATATAGTCAATAACATTCATTTGATGCTCTACACTTATTGAACTATTCTTTGAATAATTAATAACTTCTCCTTTAATATCACGTTCTTCTGTTTTCTTAATATAGCTTACCTGATTATTATCATTATTACTTATTTCTTTTACCTCAAAAACATCAAATATAGTATCTCCGCCAATACTAATAGAATCTAAATAATATTTATCATCATCTTCCATTTTATAAATAGATGCTTCTACCCTACTACCTATATTAATCTTGTTAGTTGAAAGATTAAAAACACAATATGCATCAATCACTTCATCATTATCTGTTTTAATCGTAAGTAAATTTTCAATAAATATATTACCTACTATAGGTAAACCATTTTTATCTAATATTGCTAAGAGTATGTTATTATTTTTAGTCAGCCTAGTAATTTCTTCTTTATTAAGAGTACCTAACGTATATGCTTTTTGAGATTGTTTTATTATTTCCTCTAATTTGTTTTTTTGATATCCTTCATAATAATGGTCAAAAAATATATTCTGAAAAACAAATTGGGATATGAATACTACTCCCACTATACATAGATTTATAAATAATAATTTATTTCTTAGTTTTGATTTATACAATTTAGTTTAGTCCTCCTCAAAAGAATAACCAACAGAAAAAGCAGTTTTAATTAAATATGCTTTATGTTGTAAACTTTTTCTAAGTTTTCTTATTTGAGTATCTACTACTCTATCGCTTCCATAATAATCATATCCCCATATTTTATTAAGTAACTCTTCTCTTGACACTACTTTATTTTTATTATCAATTAGATATTTTAATATGTTAAATTGCTTTGGCTCTAATAATATTTCTTGTCCATCTACTAACACTTTTCTTTTATTGCAATCAATAAAAAGACCTTGAATATTGATGCACTGGCTAACATTTATGCTTTTATTAGTATTAACTCTTTCCAGTAAAATATTGGCTTTCATTAATAAAATATCTGGGTTAAAAGGCTTTGTTATATAATCATCAATTTTATATGAATATCCTTTTATCTGATCTTCATCATCGCTTCTAGCTGTCACCATTATGATTGGTATATTAGAATTTTTTCTAATTCTATGTGCAACTTCAAAGCCATCTATTCCAGGCAACATAACATCTAAAATAATTAAATCAAAACACTGAGAATTGAAGGCTATATAACCTTCAATTCCATCAGTTTCTACTATTGCTTCAAAACCATCTTTCGTAAAATAGTCTTTAATTAATAATCCAATTCTACTATCATCTTCAATTATCAATACTTTATACATATAATCACCTATTTATCTTGCAAATAGTATTTTCCATTTTTGTTAATAAATTTTACGTCATACATTTGAATATTTTTAGTCTGAACTGTTAATCTATCATTATTTACTTCTATATCTTCTTTAGGAATAATTATTACTATGTAATTTTTAGAGTCATCATTCATATTTTCTATATTTACCATATTCCTTGAATTTGATAATGATTCAACTGATTTTAATAATATTCTACTGTTTTTCAAACGTACTTCTTTTGTTATATTATCAATAGTTACTTTTTCACCATTATATACATATTGTATAGACTCTTGGTTAAATATTACATTTGCATTTTCTTCATATTTATGATATACGGGAATTACTATTTGTGTGTAATCATCACTATTTAACTTGTCTGTTACAGAGTCTACTCTTTTTTTAATTCTTTTATTTTCATCAGAGTATTTTATATTAAGTGTCTGTTCTAATTTCTTATCTCCTTCATTTTCAATTATACCATATTTATTAAATAAATAATTAACAGGATTAGAATCAACTTTGTCTTCATTTAGTTCATATATAAGTGCATAAGCCATTGACCCTATAATATAATACTCCAAATTTTCATCTATTGCTTCATAATTAAACATAGTATAGTACTCTATTAATAACTTTGATGCTTCTTGATTAACTTCTTCTTTTGTTTTGGCATTGTTAAGAATAGCAATACTTTGAAATTCTGCAAACTTTGCTTCCCCTTCTATCTTATCATAAATTGCTTTTGCTTTATTATCTTCATCATACTCAAGGAACTTGTTATAAAAATAATTAGCTTCTTTAATATAATTTATCTTTTCTTCATTATCTTTTGTTTTAAGTGCTTTTTTATATAACTCCAGCATTTGTGCTCTATCTATACGAGATTGATAGTTTAATGGATATTTAATTGCTCTTGTAGCCATAGTTTCTTCTTGTGTTTTTAGATCTGGGTCTTTTGCTTTTTGCATAACTAAATGTATTGCCTCATGAACAATAAACTTAATTAGATCTTCTTTAATACCTGAAATAGAATATCCTTGTAGCATGAAATCTAAGCTTACAATATATGTAGGTTTATCATTAAATTGTATTATATTGAATCCTTGAACTAAAATACTTGTATCTTTTATAGTATCTGTAGAATACTCTATTAATTCGTCTTTCTCTCCGTATTTTTCATTTTGACTATTGATTAAATATGCAGTATGAATTGCATTACTTACTAATAAAATCTGAGTACTTTTCATATCAAATTGTGAATCTATTAACTTAGAATTATCAATTAGTATTTTTCTGATGTCTTCACAAAGCTCTGGAAATATTTTTTTAAATTCTTCTTTTCGTTCATTTGTTATAGTAGTATCAAATTGTGGTACACCCATTTCTCCAAATTCACCATTTGTACTAAATAAAACTTTTGATCCTTCTGGTATTTCCATTCCTTCCGGAATAAATGCCGTTTTTTCTTGTAAATTATCAATCTTTACTTCAGTTGCACCTTCTGGCATGTCTATTCCTTCTGGCAATATTATAACACTTCCTCCTTGTTTCATTGGATTTTCTGTACTATTTTCTGTACTATCTTCACTATTATCAATACCTTCTGGTTTATTATCATTGTTTTCTTGTTCAACATTCTGAGATAATTCTTCGTTAGTTACCTCTTTATTTTGACATCCCATTAGATTAATAATCACAGCTAATAGAATAATAATACCTATTTTTTTCATATTTATCATCTCCATTATTTAATTAGTCACTATATTTTATCTATTATTAATTTCTTCTTAATAACTCTATTGGTGATAATTTTGATGCTTTTGTAGCTGGAATAATACTTGATGCTAAGCTAACAATTATTCCTACTACTAGAGAAATTATTATTGTTAATATATTAGGATTATATATTGGATAATTCATAGCTTTTATCGCAAATGGATTGATTATGACAAACATGAATATTGATAATATAACTCCTGCTGTTGATGCCATAGTTCCTAATAATATCCCTTCTGTTACAAATATTTTTTTTATGTCCTTTTTGGTTCCTCCAATTGATATAAATAGTCCTATTTCTCGTTGTCTCTCAAGAACGCTTATGAATAGTATTATTCCTATCATTAGAGCAGATATAAATAATATTAATAGAGCTGCTCCTAATATAATAAGATTAAAGTTTTTGAATACTTTTGTTAAGCCTTTCAATATATCTTCTGGTCTTGTTATTTCATAAGACTTAAAATATTCATTATAAACATTATTTATATCTTCTTTATTCTTTAGATATACACTCATTTTATTAGTTGGTATACTTTCATCTTTTCCTATAAATCTAGATCTTCTAACTACCATTTTCTGGGATTCATAAGGCATATATGCATAATCCTCGCCAATTAATGTTCTCTGTGTTATACCTACTATTGTTAATGACTGCCTATCCCATCTTGAAGGGTAATTATTCAAATCATCTACTGCCAAAAATTTTATCTCTATATTTTTTCCTACTAATTGCTCTATATTATCATCTTCAGCTATTTTATTAGCTATATTATAAGATAAGGCTATCTCCTTCTTATTATCTTGTGGTAATTCTCCATATATTGTTTCTGGAACTGTATATTCTTTCTGGTATTCTTTTTGAATAATTGGTTGTACTTTAAACTTTATTTCTTCTTTACCTTGTTCATATTTTGCATTTAATATATATTCATCTTGTATTAATTTTATTTTATCATTCTTTCTGATATCAAAATAATCCTTTGATGTTATTTCATTGTTCACAGTAAAAGTCAATTTTTTGTTATCTATAATTCGTTTGTTAGCATACTCAGAATAACTACTTATTCCATTACTTATGCCTAATGCAATTGCTAAACTACATATCCCAATAATCATACTTATTGATACTAAAAAATATCTCCACTTTCTCTCAACTAACCTTTTCCAAGATAATTTGAAAGCCGCTTTTACATCAAAGCTTCTTTTTGTTATTTTCGGTTCTATTGAATGATGTTCTATGTATTTAATCGTTTCATCTTGTATTATTTCTCCATCTTTTAATTCAATAACTCTTGTAGCATATGATTTTACTTCATAATCATGTGTTACTACTATTACTAATTTTCCTGAGTCAGCTATATCTTTTAATAGATTTATTACTTCTATTGAAGTATTAGTATCAAGTGCTCCTGTAGGTTCATCAGCTATTATTATTTCTGGATTTTTGACTAATGCTCTTGCAATGGATACTCTTTGTTTCTGCCCTCCTGATAATTCACAAGGCTTATGATGCATATGTTTTCCTAATCCTATTTTCTCAAGTATTTTTTTTGCTCTTTTTCTCTTTTCTTTTGCATCAATTAAATCCATTGATAACCCTAGTTCAACATTTTCTAGTACAGTTAGATGATCCATAAGCTGGAAATCTTGAAATACAAAACCTATTTTATCTTTTCTATAATTAGCCATTTTCAAATCAGAGAATTGAGATATATTTTCATTATCTATAATTATTGAACCACTTGTTGGATTATCAAGACCAGCGATAATATTTAGTAAAGTGGATTTACCAGATCCTGATTTTCCAAGTATGCATACAAATTCACCTACCTTTAATTCTAAGTTAATATGTTGCAAAGCTATGAGAGGTTTTTCTTTTTCTGGATTATATATTTTGGTTATATCATTTATATTAATAATAGCAACCTCCTTTCAGTTGCTATTATATATACTTGTTATTACTTTATTATCTATAAGATGTGTTTTTTTTGTTAATATTAGCTCTAATGACTTTTAATCTGTTTTTTAGTATTCTTGTTATAGATTTAACTTCATATCACCATATTTTATCCATCCTTTTTTTCTCATGAATTCAGATATTATAAGTGTTAGAATAGCTGGTAATATTATATGAAGCAAGAGTATCTTAATTATTAAAATAATAGGTGTTTCACTTCCTATCATAGTATCCCATGTCATTAATTGTCCTACTAATCCAGAAGTCCCCATTCCTCCACCGAAAGAGTTATTTTTCATTCTAAAAACTATAGTTGATATAGGTCCTATTATTGCACTTGATATAATTGGAGGTAGCCATATTTTTGGATTTTTTACTATGTTAGGTACTTGTAACATTGATGTACCTAGTCCTTGAGCTAAAAGTCCATTTACTTTATTTTCTCTATAGCTTGCTACAGCAAATCCAATCATCTGAGCGGAACATCCAACTGTAGCTGCCCCTGCTGCTAATCCATTCAATCCAAGAATAATAGATAGTGCCGCCGAACTAATAGGAAGTGTGAGAATCATACCCATTAATACTGCAACCAATATACCCATCATAAAAGGCTGTTGAATAGTAGCAATTTCTATAATATGTCCTAACCAACTCATAAATGAAGATATTGATTCGCCCACTAATAAACCAACTACACTACCAGATATAATAGTTATCATAGGGGTTATTATAATATCAATTTTCGTTTTTCCTGATACTAACATTCCCACCTCAATACCTATAACAACAGCAATAAATGCTCCTAATGGCTCTCCCGGTCCAATTAGTAATACATTACCTTCTTGAAATGCTACTCCACTAATAATTTTTCCTGCATATGCGCCAACTAATCCAGTAACAAGAGATGAATACATTACTAAGCTTGTTGCTTTTAGTTTATGCGAAACTCCTATACCTATACCTGCTCCTGTTAATATAGTTGCTATAGTACCAATACTTGTTAATGAATTTCCTATTATGTTATTACCCATTAGTCCGCCTATCTGCTTAATTATTAATCCAACAATTAAAGTAGCGAATAAACCTAAAGCCATACCGCTTAATCCTTCTATTAAATACCTGTTTATAATTTTATTTACTATGTTATTGTTATTATTCTTCATAATAATCCTCCTTGTGTATATTCATGTGTCTTGTCACCTAGTGATAAAATTTTTATACTAAAAATCCCTTGTTTCTAAAATCATCTTCAATTAGTTGAAATATTTTGGGACTACTTGCTTTAATTAGATGATAATGTTCTCCACTTTTTAACCTCATGAGAGGTATACAATTATTTTCTTCAACTCTTTTAACAAAATCATCTATATGTTTTCTACTTGATAACATAAGATCAGCTGTTATCTCTCCATATACTGGATGGATAACCATAACATTAACAACTGTTGCTCCATAATCAATAATTGTTTCTAACTCTTCTCTAATCTGCTCTTTCGTATGTTTAACTGCTAATAATTTAGTAAACCCTTCCTTATCTTCATCAATTATATAACCATTAGTTGTAGATATGATCTTAGTCCCTGTGGCTCTTAATAAAGCAATGTCTTGTACTATTACTTGTCTACTGACAGAAAATATTTTTGCAAGGTTTGTTCCTGTTATGGGCTCATCACTTTCTAATAATCGTTTTTTAATATTATCTCTTCTTTGTAATCCGTCCATAATTACCTCCCTCCATAATATAATTATAAAGATACTTTTGCTTTTTTCCCTATTACAATTTCATTTTTCGTTACAAATGAATTATAACATAATATTTTAACTCCTGCATCATAAGCTTTTTTTAGCGTATTAGCAAATTTTTCATCTGTTGTATAGTTAGGTGTGAATTTATATATATTATTAATTTGAATAAGCAAGAATAGATATCCTTCATAACCATTCTCTACAGCATCTATTAATTCATTAAGGTGTTTTGTTCCTCTTACTGTTGGTGCATCAGGAAACATAGCCAATCCATTGTGTTCTAAAGTAACACCTTTAACTTCAATAAACCCTTTTTTACTTTCTTTCTCAAAATATAAATCAAATCTTGAATTCTTATATTTTTGCTCTTTTTTAAGATATGTGGTATTAGTTAAAGAAGGGATTATATTATTTTCTATTGCTTCGTATACTACATAGTTAGGAATCTGTGAATCAATATTAATAAGCATATCTTCTTTATAGGCACTTATTAATGAGTATTTTGTTTTTCTATTAGGATTATTGCTTTTTTGTAAGTATACTTTAGTTCCTTCTTTTAATATTTCTTTACATCTACCAGTATTTTTTACATGAACTATTTCTGGCTTGTTGTTTATTAATACTTCTGCTATAAATCTGTTTGGTCTTTTTATGAAAATGGCTTCTGTGATATCACTGTATATCATAATCGCTTTCCTCCAGAGTAATTTCTAACTCATTAGAAAATATTATATCATATTTTGTTGTCTCTAAAATCATCTAAATACTTTTCAAAAGCTTTTTTTTGTGTTGTACCGAACTCTCGATAGATTATTGCCCATTCAACAATTATATATTGACAAAGTATATCCATCTCAGAAAATGCACTATATGCATTATTCAAATCGCACCCCCACCTTGCTTCTAATTCTTCATCAGGAGGATAAACCCCACAAATCATAATATCTTCTATTTCATACAAAAAATCTCCATCATATCCAAAATTTATAGGGTATTCAAGTTTCGCCAAAAATTCAACCATATACATACACTGATTCTTTGTTAAGGAACATCCTATAATGGTCTCCATATTTCTTTTAATAGCACTCCACATAGCTACAGAAGAATTGACTCCTTGTTCTAATGAAGAATACACAACAGATAATTGATTTAATAAACTTTCATCTACAGCTACCTTTTTAATACTCATCTCAATTACTCCTTATTGCCTCTAATAGTATTTAGTATTTCAGCATTAAAATAATTATTAATATTAATAACTACTAATCTTCTATATTATATCATTTGTTAGCAATTATATAACCCACTATAACTTAATTACTATATATTTCTTATTTAATAATCATTTTTAAAGTACTATTGTAGTCTTTTTTATAAAAACCTTGAATATCCTATACATTGCATATATAATCTTATTATCATTATAATAATAATATAAATTTACTTACATAAATCATAAAAATATAATATTTATCAACAGAGAGGAAGTTAATATGTTTAGACTATGGGGAAAAGTATATAAAAGCAACCAGATAATTAATGATATTGTAATAGAAAATGGGGATACTTCTCTATCAAAAGAAGATTTAACTAATGACTGTCTTGAAAAAATATGTTATAAATTTGATTTACAAAAACCAATGTGGTTAAATGATAACCTAAAAGACTATCCTAAATATGGTAAGACGGCTTTTAAACAAGATCATTTTATTGAGCAAATCGATTTTGATTATCTTGAAATAGAAATAATAGACTTAGAGAAAAAATCTCCTAAGAGAAGGCAAATAAGACGATTATAATTAACAATAAGTAGAATCTATAGAGTTTTTTCTATAAGATAAATAGGTGCTGTCTTAATAGATGAGACAGCACCTATTTACTAATAAAATCTTAATATTTATTAATATTCTTATATTATATATTTATCATTTTTAGCTGGTCTGGTATCTAACTCAGCTTTTTTCTCTTCATATCCTGGGCGTCCAAACATAGCATATGTTGCATTTTTCCCTTCTTCTACTCCAGGTTGATCAAATGCATTAATATCTAATAACTCTCCTGCAAATCCAGTAGCTACCTCAAATAAATATAACACTTGACCAAGAGTGAACTCGTTTACTTCAGGTAAAGTTAATGTCATATTAGTCTGTCCTGCCTTCAATAACGCATATTCTGTAGCCATTTGCTCGGTTTTTAATAATTTATTATGTGTCTCTCCACCTAAGAATCCAAGACTAGGTATATTACTATAGATATTTGGAATTTCTAAAGATGCTTTATAATTATCTACACCTACAAATACTACTACTTTATCTTTTGGACCTTCTGCATATAATTGAACTTGTGAATGTTGGTCAGTTGCTCCTAAAGCTCTTACAGGTGTTTGCCCAACATTTACAACTTTTCCTTCATTATCAAATTTCTTACCAAGTGACTCTGCCCATAATTGTGCATACCAATCACCAATATATTTAAGAGAATCTGCATATGGCATAATAACAGATATATTTTTGCCTTTTTTCATTGCTAGATAATTAAGTATTGCATACATAGAAGCTGGGTTTTTGAATGTATTATCTGTTTTACATAATTCATCCATATAAGCTGCTCCAGCTAATAGCTCTTCAATATCTATTCCACACATTGCAGCAGGTAATAGTCCTACTGGTGTAAGCTCTGAAAACCTTCCTCCAACTCCTGCTGGTATAATGAAACTCTTATAGCCTTGTTCATCAGCAATAGGTCTTAGATTACCTTTCTCAGCATCTGTTGTACATACAATATGTTTCTTAGCACCTTCTACTCCGTATTTTTCTTCTAAGATTTCTTTTATTATCATAAATTGAGACATTGTCTCTGAAGTACTTCCTGATTTTGTAATGACATTAAATAATGTTTTATCAAGCTCTATTACATCTAGTAATGAAACTAGTTTTTCTGGGTCTACATTATCTGCAACATATAATTTAGGATAACCGCCTCTTTTTTCTTTTGATAATTCATTGTAATATGGATGATTAATTGCTTGTTGAACTGCAATTGGTCCAAGTGCTGAACCACCAATACCAAGTACAACAAAAGAATCAAACTCATCTTTAACACTATCTACATATTCTATAATATCTTTTACAACATCTGCTTGATTATATGGTAAGTCTCTCCAGTCCATTTTCCCATTTGCTCTTTTTTCTACCATTGCCTTTTCTGCTTTTTCAATTTGTTTTTCTAAAGTCGCAATTTCTGATTGGCTAATACCAGTTTCCCCAACATATTCTGTCATCATATTATTGAAGTCTAATTTCAGTCTCATACTATCTTTCCAAGATTGTTGCTCATATCTGTTAGCCATATAATATCCTCCTATTTTATTGTTTTTCTGTATTTTATTTATAACATTTATAACAATATTAATTGTATGGTATTTCACGTTTTTTATTCTATAATACTCGTACAAATTAGTTTCATTTTTGTATCAAGTAAATTATATTAGATACGATTACTTTTGTAAAGATAATCTAGTTCATTAATTTTAGTTTTTATTATAGTAAAATAGGACAGAAAGTATGATTTTTAATTTATAAATGCAAATAGTTAAGAAAGCTTTTAGCTCTCTTAATCCCTTTAGATTTATTATTTCGTTTTGTCTTATAAATTCAATTCCCTTTAAATATTCAATCTCAATTTTATTATCATCAATAAACCGAGCTTCTATTATAGAACAAGAAGGAACTGACGTAGGAGCAAAATCAAGTATTATTTCTTTATAAAACAGCTTTTGATTAAAGATATCCGAAATAATTAACTTATTGTCTTTGAAAAAAATGACTTTGTTTTTATCCACTAAAACAATATTTTCATATGCAGAAGAAATGTTTGAAGTTACTGGATTAAAAAAATAAGAATAATTCAAAGGGCTACCTAGACTGATTTTAATTTGAATAAGGTTTTTATCTAATTCTATTACGGAAGGCTCTTTAGGTAAATTCTCTGAGAATACAATATTCTTATTAGTATTATATAAAATTATGGTAAAGCAATTATCCTGATTTTTTAAAATGGTATAATAATTTTTTTTATGTGAGTAACCAAGAAAAATAGTAGTTATCAATATTATAGCAAATAATATAATAAGTATTGCGTGCTTATTTTTCACCATTATTACACACCTCTCTTATTTTATTATTATAAACTATTAAAATTCTCATCTGTACATAATAGCTTCATAAGGTCTTAGTATTAATTTTGTTATATCTAAATGTGTATCACTATAATTAGATATCATTACTTCTTTCGGATTACATACTTTTTCCTCACTAATATTAACTTCAACTTCTTTGTCGTAGAAATTGCATATAACTAATATTTGTTGATTATCTAATTGTCTCAGATAAGCAAATACTTGTTTGTTATCTTCTAATAATAATTTAAAATCACCATAGATAATAACTTCATTATCTTTTCTTATTTGTATTAATTTTTTGTAATGATAGAATATAGATTCTTTATCTTGTAAAGCTTTTTTTACATTGATTGTTTGATAATTAGAATTAAGCTTAATCCAAGGTTCACTAGATGTAAAGCCTCCATTTATATTATCATCCCATTGCATCGGTGTTCTTGCATTGTCCCTACCTTTACAATATATTGAGCTCATAATGTCTTCATGCTTATATCCTTCATTAATCCTTTCATCATACATATTCAATGATTCTATATCTCTATATTCATCTAAAGACTGAAATCTAACATTAGTCATACCTATTTCTTCGCCTTGATATATGTAAGGAGTTCCTTTCATACCATGAAGTAAAGTTGCTAACATCTTACCTGATAGCACCCTATTTTCTTCTGTAGTATCATTTCCCCATCTAGATATTATTCTTGGTAAGTCATGATTATTCCAAAACAAACTATTCCAACCATCATCTTCTGTTAATTCAACCTGCCACTTAGATAATACCTTCTTCAAATCTTTTAGCTCTAATGGTTTCAAATCCCATTTATCTTTTCCTTCTTGCTGATCTAACAAAATATGTTCAAACTGAAATATCATACTAAATTCGTTTCTCTGCTGATTGCTATATAGCTTAGCTATTTCTGGTGTTGCTCCCCACGTTTCCCCAACAGTTAATAAATCGTGTTTACCAAAAGTCTGTGAATTCATTTCTTGTATATACTCATGTAATTTTGCCCCATTACCAAGTATTTCTTTATCAATTTCCTTACCAACAAGATCAATAACGTCTAATCTAAATCCACCAACACCTTTATCAATCCAATAGTTAATCATATTATATAGTTTATTTCTAACTTTTTCATTTTCCCAGTTTAAATCTGGCTGTTTTTTACTGAATAAGTGCAGATAATATTCATTAGTTGTCTCATCATATTCCCATGCCGAACCACTGAAAGTTGACTTAATATTATTAGGCTTATCTCTCCATATATAATAATCTCTATATGGATTGTCTTTTGACTTTTTACTTTCTATGAACCAGTTATGTTCATCTGATGTGTGATTTAGAACTAAATCCATTACTATTTTGATTCCTTTTTTATTTGCTTCTGAAATTAACTCATCCATATCTTGAATTGTTCCAAACTCATCCATTATATCTTCATAATCACTTATATCATATCCATTATCGTCATTTGGTGATTTATATACTGGACTTAACCATATTACATCTATACCTAACTCCTTTAAATAATCTAATTTTTCAATAATACCTTGTAAATCCCCAATTCCATCTCCATTAGTATCATTGAAACTCCTTGGATAAATTTGATATACTACAGACTGATGCCACCACTTTTTTTCCATTATATAACCTCCCTAAAAATTAATTTGTATATATGTAATGATTTTTATCATTTCATTATATTTATTTATATCTTCTATGTTACTTACGATATTATTAATTTTTATTTGTTTTATATTATAAGTTTTTCTTGTCTTCTTCATTCAAATTTAATGTCACTATTATATTTTTCATATTAACAAGAATATTTTTAATTTTAACATATTGTTTTCCTATTTGTCTAGTTTCATATCCTCAATTATTAACTATATTAAGACATATTATATTTGTAACATCTTTCTATTGGTAATTTATTGTTATGTCATTTATATAAACTTCTAGATAAAAACTTATCTCCAACTACTTCTAGTGAAATAGTTGGAGATAATCAAAAACCTTTTTATTTATTTACTATTTACTTTAACAAAGTTTGTCCCAATAATTAAGCCTTGTGTCCTATTCTACTTCATATAGATTACCAAATCTATATCCTTTTTCTTTTAATGCTTTTATAATATCATCAAGTGCTTCTGCATTAGATGATGATACAGCATGTAATAAAGATATCATTCCAGGATGATAATTATCCATTAGATGTTTATATGCTACTTCTTTTCCTGGCTGATCATTTCGATCCCAATCACCATATGCCATACTCCAAAATATTGTTCTATAGCCTAATTTCTTAGTTATATATAATGTTCTTTCACTGTATTCACCTTTAGGTGGTCTAAAAAAATTATCCATCTTATATCCTGTGGCTTCTTCATAATATCTAGCTGTTTCTTCTATTTCATATATAGCTACCTCATCTGAAAGAGTATGCATTTCTTCATGATTAACTGAATGGTTAGCAACAATGTGTCCTTCTTCTTTCATTCTCTTAGCTAGCTCCACATTATTTACTATATAAGGCTTAGTAACGAAGAAAGCCGCCTGTACGTCATTATTTTTTAACGTGTCAAGTATAGATGGTGTGTAGCCATTTTCATATCCTGCATCAAATGTCAAATATATTACCTTTTCATCAGTATTAATAGCATAATATCCTGCATATTGCTGAATATCAATCTTATTGTACGCTAATGGTTTAACATGGTCTTTATTTCTTTTAAAACTCCAACTATATGCAGTATTTGATAATGTAGATGTGTCTATATCAATATCCAAATTGTCCCCAATATCACTTCCTTCTGGGACTTGTTCCTCAGAGTGTTCTTGTTTTTCTTCATCTTGATTATTCTGCGTTTCTTGTGGTTTTGTTGTTACTTTATTTTGCTCTTGTGGTTTAGTTTTTTCTTCTGGTTTTTCTGGTTCTTGGACTTTATCTGTATTGGTATCTTTTTCATTGTAAGAGTTACTATTACTATTGTTATTATTAACTATCGTTTGATTGGTATCGTTATCATCTGTTTTCAATAAAGTACCATTACCTATGGAGATACCTAAACACACAGCTGATATAATTAATATAAAAATACCTAATGCTTTTAATGTCTTCGTGTTTTTTTTCTTCTTCTTTTTAGCCATTGTTTTCCTCCCCTTGTTACTAATAATATAACCCAAAATATCAAGTAGCTAAAGCATTATCCATATATATTATACTCTGTTTTTTGACATAAATCTATATTTTATTATCCGAATTTAGCTAGTACCATTTACTTACCTTGTTGTATCTATGAACCAAATAATCTATTGTATATATTCACAATAAAATATATACTGTTAATATAAATTCCATACATCACCAATAGGTTATGCCTTCAAATTTATCATTGGCATATCTAATTAAGAAAATTTATAAAAGGAGGTTTATCTTGAAAACTACAAAACATAAAATTCCACCTCACCCTTTAGAATTCTTTTTAGTTATTATTATTCTTTTCTTTTGTGGTCTAATTCTAAAATTCTCAATAACATTATCCACATCTATGGCATTTCTGGCTTTAATTGCTTCACGTATTATCAGAACAGCAAAAAAAAGATGAAGTGAATATTCACTTCATCTTTTTTCTATTTGATTTTAATAGAATCTAAAAAGTATGCTCCATCATTACTTCCATGTCTCCTATAAGAGAATGTTGCTTCAACTTCATTAAATTCACATGAAGACTCTGCCAATTCTCCAAAATCATTATCAAGATTCTCTAAATAATCTCCAGAAATTGTCTGAGCTGTCAATGTTCCTACCCCATATCCAATAACAGCCCATATTCCTGATATAGCCGCTCCAAAAAGAACTAGGACTGTGGATACTGTCCAATTTTCACCGGCTTCATATTGTTCATATTGATTTCTTAACTTCTTTGCTTCATCTCTTGAAAGGGTATATGATTTTGTAATTTTATATCCTAACTTTTCTGCTTCATTTGGGGTTGCATATATTACTGCTTTCATAAATTATCTCTCCTTTAATTTTGTTATTTCATATATAAATCGCGACTTTATATGCTATAGCCATTTTTTTGGCTTGACTAAATTATATCATTATTAATTATGACATTAACACGACATATTTTTAATAAATAGATTGCATTTATTAATTTAGTAAAGATAATAAAGAGATATATTTTGATAAATCCTTGCATAGCACCATTCACTCCAGAATTATAATAAAATTCCCACACCAAATATTTACAAAGAGACAAAAAATATGCTTTACCTTGCTATATAACTTCATTTTATAAGCTATATACTATAAGGAAAGCATATTATTATATATTATTTATCTAGATACCATTTGTCTACGATATCTATCATATCTATTATTAATAAGATTTTCTTGAGTTTCTTGTCGTAACTGTTTTAATTCCTCAATAAAATTTTTCCTCAGTTCATTACTGATTTCATTAAGGCTATTATGAGCTCCCCCATTAGGTTCTTTGATAACTTTTTCTATTATTCCTAAGTTAAATAAGTCATTTGCTGTTATTTTCATAACTTCTGCCGCTTCTTTAGCTCTTTTGCTATCTTTCCATAATATACTTGCAAATCCTTCTGGAGATAATATTGAGTATATAGAATTTTCTAGCATCCATACTCTATCAGATACTGCAACTGCTAAAGCTCCTCCACTACCTCCTTCTCCAATAACTATTGAAATTATTGGAACTTTTAACATGGACATTTCACATAGATTTCTTGCAATTGCTTCTCCTTGTCCTCTTTCTTCTGCTCCCAAACCACAGAATGCTCCAGGTGTATCAATAAAACATATAATAGGTCTATTAAATTTTTCTGCTTGTTTCATAAGCCTAAGAGCTTTTCTATATCCTTCTGGATGAGGCATACCAAAATTTCTTTCAATATTTTCCTTTGTTGTTCTTCCTTTTTGCTGTCCAATTACAGTTACGGGAATACCATCTAGAAATGCTATTCCTCCTATTATAGCTTTATCATCACTATATAATCTGTCACCATGTAACTCTATAAAATCATCAAATATAATATCTATATAATCCTCAGATGTAGGTCGCTGAGCCATTCTAGCAATATTAACCTTTTCCCATGCATTCATTTAATTCACCTCTATTTATTATATTGTTAAATATAATCTAAAATTAAGTTTATTAATTCTAAGTTACTTCTTATACTAATCAACATTTTTATATGATATTAAGTAATAATTACATAAATACTTATGTACTATAATTAATTATAATCAAATAAATATAGTCATAATACAAATCCTTCTGTCTAGTCTTATATATGAAAAGCTAATAATTTACTAAGAGTTTTTTTCATATTACGTCTTTCAACAATCATATCAATATACCCATGTTCTAATAAGAATTCAGCTCTTTGAAATCCTTCTGGTAATTTCTGCTTTATTGTTTGTTCTATTACTCTAGCTCCTGCAAATCCTATCAATGTTCCTGGCTCTGCTAGTATTATATCTCCAAGCATTGCAAAACTAGCTGTAACTCCTCCTGTAGTTGGGTCTGTAAGTACTGTTATGTATAGTAATCCTTCTTCGCTATGTCTAGCCAGTGCTGCTGATGTTTTAGCCATTTGCATCAACGAAACTATACCTTCTTGCATTCTTGCACCTCCAGAAGCAGTGAATATAACTATTGGAAGTTTTTTGCTAGTAGCATGTTCTATTGCTCTTGTTATTTTTTCCCCTACTACTTCTCCCATGCTACCCATCATAAATCTGCTATCCATAACTGCAATAACAACATCTTTTCCATTAATTTTACCTTCTCCTGTTATAACTCCTTCTTTTAATCCTGTCTTTTGTTGTAACGAGGCTATTTTTTCATTATATCCTGGAAAATTAAGAACATTTTTAGTTCCTATATATGCATTCAATTCTACAAACGTCCCAGAATCTATAATCTGGCATATTCTTGTATTACTATCCATTCTGAAATGTTTATGACATTTGGTACAAATATGATTTCTCGCCTCAAAGTCATCTCTATAAATTATTTCTCCACAATTATTACACTTTATCCACTTTCCAGTTGGAACTGATGGAATTTCTATATTATCTTTTTCTACATGTTTTTTATTTTCATTAATCGTCTTATCAGGTACTTTGATGTATTTTTTCTTTTTAAACAATTCTTTCATATATACACCTCTTTTATAATTTTGAATGAAGTAACTTTACAGAAAATAGTAAAAGATAATATTTGCACGTGGGGGAATGGCGATAATGAGTTATTACAAAGAGCATATAAAGGCGCAAATATTACCCTTTACTATTTTCTGTATTATATATTTTGCTTATAATGAAATGAAAACAAATATTACCTATACAATCTACAGTAATATAGTTATTTAATAAAAATTAATATTAGTTTAATGATAAGGGTAGATTGTATGAGTAATATGAGATATAAATATATATCACTAGTCTCTATAATTCTAATTTCTCTACAAATGATTGTATAAATGAAGTATTATAATTACCTTCTATGAAATCTTTATTGTTAATTAATTCATATTGAAAATCAATGTTTGTATCAATTCCCTTAATAATAAATTCTCCTATAGCACTATTTAATTTCTTAATGGCACTTTCTCTATCTTTATCATAAACAATAAGCTTAGCTATCATTGAGTCATATGTAGGTGGTACTGTGTATCCACAGTATATAGAACTATCAACTCTAATATCTTTTCCACTAGGTATATGCAAGAAATTAATTGTACCAGGAGATGGTCTAAATCCTTTACTTGGATTTTCTGCATTAATTCTACATTCAATTGCGTGTCCACTAATTTCTATATCATCTTGCGTATATGATAATTTCTCTCCATCTGCTATTTTAATCTGCTCTTTAATTAAATCAATTCCAGTAACCATTTCTGTAACAGGATGCTCTACTTGAATTCTTGTATTCATTTCTATGAAATAAAATTCGCCACTTTCACTTAATAGAAATTCAACTGTACCTGCATTTTTATAGTTAATTGATTTCGCTGCTTTTACTGCTATCTTACCCATTATTTCTCTTAAATCATTATCAATAGCCGCTGAGGGAGATTCTTCTAATACTTTTTGATGACGTCTTTGCATAGAACAGTCTCTTTCTCCAAGATGAATAGTATTACCATAGTTATCAGCTAGTATTTGAAATTCAATATGTCTTGGATTTTCTACATATTTCTCTACATACATAGTGTCATCTCCAAAGGCGTTTTTTGCTTCTGTACTAGCCATTTTGAAAGAACTAAGTAATTCTTCACTATTTCTGGCTATACGCATTCCTCGTCCACCGCCACCTGCTGATGCTTTTATAATAACTGGATATCCAATGTTATCTGCTATCTGTAGTGCTTCATCTGTATTATTAACTGCACCTTCTGAGCCTGGAACTACAGGAATATTATTCATAATCATTGTTTCTCTTGCTTGTGATTTATTACCCATTTTATCCATCATCTCACCTGTTGGCCCAATGAAAGTAATATTACACTCTTCACATACTTTGGAGAATTTACTGTTCTCTGATAAAAAACCAAACCCAGGGTGAATTGCACTAGCACCTGTTACTATAGCCGCACTTATAATTGCTTTTATATCTAAGTAACTGTCTTTCGCAGGAGCAGGCCCAATACATATGGCTTCATCTGCTAATTGAGTATGTAGTGCGTCTTTATCCACTTCTGAATATATAGCAACTGTTGCAATATTCATTTCTCTACATGCTCTAATAATCCTAACAGCTATTTCACCTCTATTTGCTATAAGAATCTTTTTAAACATATTTTCACCTCAATATTTTTATTTCACAATAAATGTTAGCTCACCTGTTACTGCGACTTCTCCATCAACTGTTGCTCTAGCTTTTCCAACTCCTACTGGGCCTTTTCTTTTAATTATTTCTATTTCTAGCTTTAAAGTGTCTCCCGGAATTACTTTTCTTCTTATTTTAGTATTATTAATTCCTCCAAAATAAGCTGTCTTACCTTTCATATCATCAAGACTAAGTATTGCAACTGCTCCTACTTGTGCCAATGCTTCAACAATGAGTACTCCTGGCATAACAGGCTCCTGTGGGAAATGACCTACGAAAAAATATTCATTCATTGTAACATTTTTATATCCTACCGCTTTTATCCCTTTTTCTAAATTCGTTATTTTATCTATTAATAAAAAAGGATATCTATGTGGAATTATTTCTTGAATTTCTTTTATTCCTAACATAATTTTTTTCCTTTCTAATAACATAATTAATCACAGAACCTTAATATTATTCTTTTATTTTAAATAGTGGTTGTCCATACTCTACTACTGCTTCGTTCTGAACTAGTATCTCTATAATCTCGCCAGATACTTCTGCTTCTATTTCATTCATTAATTTCATAGCTTCTATAATACATAATGTATCACCTTTTTTTACTTTGTCTCCTACTTTAACATAATTACTTACATCAGGACTTGGTGCACTATAGAAAGTTCCAACGATAGGTGATTTAATAATATAGGCATTGTCTTCTTCTTGTTTTTCTTGTTTTTCTTCTTTAATATCTTCTTTTGTATTATTAGGTCTTTTTGCTTCTATATGAGGAGTATCTATTGTTCTTTCTACATAAACAGATGGTTCTGTAAGAGCCATAGCCTCTTTTTTGATTGATACTTTAAACCCTTCTTTTTCAATATCAACACTTGTTATATCCTTCTTATCAATTAACTCAATTAATTCTTTAATATGTTGAAATTTCATCTTCTTTTCACATCCTTATTTTTTCAGAGATTTTGTAATTAGCTTATACTATTAATTTTTCTATGAAATATCTTTGATGATTATTGGATTTTAACTAATTGACTCTTTCTTCTATTTACTTCTTATTATTGCTATAATGATAATAATTTATTTGTCTTCTCTATATTTACCAACTATTAGTGATGCGTTATGACCTCCAAATCCTAGTGAATTGGAAATTGCATAATTAACTGTAACATTTCTTCCCTTAGTAGGTATATAATCTAAATCACATTCTTCATCAACAGTTTCATATCCTGCCGTTGGATGTACATAATTATCTTCAACTGATTTAACACAAGCGACCATTTCAACTGCTCCAGCCGCGCCAAGCAAATGTCCTATCATTGATTTTGTTGAACTAATAGGTATTTTGTTAGCATTTTCTCCAAACACATTTTTGATAGCAGCAGTTTCAAATTTATCGTTATAAAGTGTACTAGTTCCGTGGGCATTTATATACGAAATATCTTCTGGTGAAACATTTGCATCTTTTATTGCATTTTTCATTGCTCTTGCTGCTCCTTCTCCATTTGGTGCTGGTGAAGTAATATGATATGCATCACAAGATGCACCATATCCAACAAGCTCAGCTAAAATGTTAGCTCCTCGTTTCTTAGCATGTTCTAATTCTTCTAATATAAGTATTCCTGCTCCTTCTCCCATTACGAAACCATCTCTGTTTTTATCAAATGGTCTAGATGCAGTTTTGGGATCATCATTTGTACTTAGTGCCGTTAGAGCTGTAAATCCTGCTACACCAAGTGGTACAATACAACTTTCCGTTCCACCTGCTACCATCACATCTGCATCTCCATATTGTATTACTCGAAATGCATCTCCTATAGAGTTAGTGCCTGATGCACATGCAGTTACTACATTAGTACATATACCTTTTAATCCAAATTCTATAGCAATATTTCCTGCTGCCATGTTAGTAATAACTGTTGGTATAAACATTGGAGCGATTTTATTAGGGCCTTTCGTCACTAACTTATTAGCTTCTCTTTCAATTGTTCCCAGTCCACCTATTCCAGAACTTACAATAACTCCTATTCTTTCTGTATTGGCATTTTCTAAGTCAATATTAGAATGTTCAATTGCTTGTTTAGCTGCCGCAATTGCAAATTGAGAAAATCTATCCATTCTCTTTGCTCTTTTTTTCTCCATATATTGTTTTGCGTCAAAGTCTTTAACTTCTCCTGCAACTTTTGCTTTAAACTCATCTGTATCAAAAGTAGATATTTTATCAATACCAATATTACCTTTTTTTAGATTATCCCAATATTCATCAACATTATTACCCACTGGTGAAATTATACCTAGACCTGTTATTACTACTCTTCTCTTCACGATTACCATCCTTTTCTATGCATTCTAATAATTTATTAAACCATACCACCGTCAACATTAATTACTTGCCCTGTTATGTAACTTGCTTCATCAGATGCTAAAAACGCTACTACATTAGAAACTTCCGTTGCTTTACCTATTCTTTTCATAGGAATATTAACTAATATCTGTTCTTTTATTTTTTCATTTAGTATATCTGTCATATCGCTCTCTATAAAACCAGGTGCAACCGCATTTACTGTAATACCTCTAGTTGCTAATTCTTTTGACATAGATTTTGTGAGTCCTATTATTCCTGCTTTTGAAGCCGCATAATTAGCTTGACCTATATTTCCTATTTCACCTATAACTGATGATATATTAATTATTCTTCCACTTTTTTGCTTCAACATTATTCTTGTCACATGCTTAATACAGTTAAATGTACCTTTTAAATTCACGTTTATTACATCATCGAACTCTTTTTCAGTCATTTTAAGCATTAACATATCTTTAGTAATTCCCGCATTATTTATCAGTACATCTACTGAAGAGAAATCAGCTTTAACAGATGCTATTAGTTCATTAGCTTCATCATAATTACTTACATCTGCTTTATAAGATTTGGCTTTGCCACCATTTTGTATAATAGTATTTACTATTTCTTGTGCTTCTTTTTCACTACTTCTATAATTAACTGCTACAATCATACCTTTTTCCGCTAGTTTATAAGCTATTGCTTTTCCAATTCCTCTACTTGCACCAGTTACTACTGCAACTTTTTGACTCATATAAATCCTTCCTTTCACAACAACAGTTTACCGAATTACTCTCTCTATAGCTTTACTAAGTGATTTCATATCTTGCACATTGAGTATTTTCTTTGTCTTATCTATCTTTTTCATAAATCCACTAAGACTTTTACCTGGGCCAACTTCAATGAATGTATCAACGCCATCATCTATCATTCTTCTGATGGATTCTTCCCATTTTACTGGTGAAACTACTTGATTAATTAAAAACTCTTTAATCTCTGATTCGTCATTTACATAGTCTGCCGTTACATTAGTTATATATTGTATTTTCATTTTTCCTATTTGTATATTTTCAAGTTCATTTGCTAGCTTTTTAGCTGCTGTACTAAGCATAGGAGTATGGAATGGCCCACTTACATTTAGCTTAATTACTCGTTTTGCTCCTGCTTCGGATAGCTTTTCACACGCTTTACTTACTGCACTTGACTCTCCAGCTATTACGATTTGTCCAGGACAATTATAGTTAGCTGGCATAACAGTTCCTACTATTTCGTTACAAATTCTATCTACTATGTCTTTATCTAGTCCAAGTATAGCTGCCATAGAACCTTCACCTTTTGGAACAGCCTCTTCCATATATTTTCCTCTTTTTCTCACAAGTCTTACAGCTTCTTCAAATCCTAATGCTCCACTTGCTACAAGTGCACTATATTCCCCTAGGCTTAACCCAGCAACTACATCTGCTTTTATTCCATTTTCTTTAACAGCTTCAAGGATAGCTATGGTTGCTGTTAATATTGCAGGTTGTGTATACTCTGTATTATTTAGTGTCTCTTCTTCTTCATTACATATTTTTTCTATATTGAATCCAAGTGCTTCATTTGCAATATTAAATATCTCTTTACTTCTTGCAAAATTATTAGCAATTTCTTTTCCCATCTCAAGATACTGTGCTCCTTGACCTGGGAATAAAAAAGCTATCTTTCCCATAACTTCCATTCCTTTCTATAAATGTTAAGAAAAATCATTATACATATATTAATAAACTTATCTCAAAGAAGTAATAAATCACTTTAAATAATTTTATGAAGTTATATTACTTATTTAAGCCCACTTAATAAGCTTGTTGATTCCTTAACCATTTCTATTATTATTTCTTTACAAGTTTGTTCCTTATTAACCATACCAGAGATTTGTCCTGCCATTACTGAACCATTCATTACGTCGCCTTCTATAACAGCTTTTTGAAGTGTACCTTTTCCAAGCTCTTCTAATTGCTCTGTAGACGCACCTTCTCTTTCTAACTGAATGAATTTTCTAGTTAATTTATTTTTAAGTGTTCTTACAGGATGACCTGTTATCTTTCCTGTTACTCTTGTATCAATATCTTTTGCTTTTAGGACTTTTTCTTTATAATTTCTATGTACAATACATTCTTTTGCAACTAGAAATCTAGTTCCTATCTGAAAAGCATCTGCACCTAACATTTTTGTAGCTGCTATTCCTCTTCCATCACCAATTCCACCAGCTGCAATAACTGGAATATTCACTGCATCTACAACTTGAGGTAATAGTGACATAGTTGTTAATTCTCCCACATGTCCTCCTGCCTCACAACCTTCTGCAATGACAGCATCTACACCTGCTCTTTCCATTCTCATTGCCAATGCTACAGATGGTACTACTGGAATAACTTTTATTCCTTGCTCTTTCCACATTTCTAGATATTTACCGGGATTACCTGCTCCTGTTGTTATAACTGCTACTTTTTCTTCACAAACCATATGTGCTATATCTTCTGCATATGGGCTAAGTAGCATTATATTGACTCCAAATGGTTTACTAGTCAATCTCTTAGTTTTCTTTATTTCTTCTCTAACTACTTCCGTAGGAGCATTCCCAGCCGCTAGTATTCCAAGCCCTCCTGCGTTAGATACTGCTGCTACTAAATTATGTTCTGCAATCCATGCCATAGCACCTTGAAATATTGGATATTCTATATTAAGTAACTTACAAATTCTAGATTCCACTATTTTTTTCACTCCTTAAAATATAAACCAATCGGGTAAGGAATAGCCTTTCCTAAAACGCGATTGGTTATAAATTATTAATTACTGATTATTTTTTACATAGTTTAGTGCGTCTTGTACTGTAATTACTGATGGTAAATCTTCGTTTTTAATCTCTACTCCAGATTCTTCTTCTATTGCCATTACTAATTCAAATAAATCTAATGAATCAGCTCCAAGGTCATCTATAAATTTCGCTTCTAGTGTTACTTCACTTTCCTCTACGTCTAATTGCTCTACAACAATCTCTCTTAATTTTTCAAAATCCATTTTATAATCCTCCTATTATTTATCTTAGTTTTTGAATTACTTGCATATAATTCTATGCACTATATAGTGCAAAATAAGTAATGTGAATATGCAAATTTCATATATATGAAGGAAATTTCCCACAGAACCTATAATTCTAACTTCTTATTTTGTAGCTATTTACTCATTAGCATTTTTTGTAATAAGAAATTAATATTAAAGTGGTTCTCTATATGCTCTTATTTTGAAACTTCCCTTTTATCTATACTGTGTAACTTAATGTATTTTAATTCCATTATTAGTATTTTATTAGATTATATAGTTATAAGTCCTGCTCCATAAGTAAGTCCACCGCCAAATCCAGCGATAATTATTTTATTACCTTTTACAAGTATTTTTTTTCTATTCATTTCATCTAATGCTATAGGTATACTTGCGGCAGATGTATTTCCATATGATTCTATATTCATATAAAATTTATTAATATCTATTTTTAATCTTTTTGAAATTGAGCTAATAATCCTTTTATTAGCTTGATGTAATACAAAATAATCTATTTCTTGTAAGCTATAAGGTGAATGCTCCATTAGTTTTTGTATACTTGCAGGCACATATGTACAAGCAAATTTAAAAACTTCTTGACCATTCATTCTTATATATTTATCTGTTTGCTTAGATATATAATGATTATTCAAATCTCTTGCTCCACATGTTATATGCTGGCTTAACTTCCCTAGTGATTTGCAATGAAAATTCATTATACCTTCTTCACTTGCTTCACTAATAATAACTGCTCCAGCTCCATCGCCAAATAATACACAAGTTCCTCTATCATTCCAATCTGATATTTTGGATAATACTTCTGATCCAATTACCAGAGCTTTTTTTGCCATATTACTTTTAATATATGTAGTAGCTATATTTAATGCATATACAAAACCAGAACAGGCAGCATTAACATCAAAACACATAGCATTATCTGCTTGTATTTCTCTCTGAACTTCACAAGCAGTCGAAGGAGTAAAATTATCAGGTGACATTGTTGCCACTATAATCAAATCAATTTCATTAGCTTGTATATGTGAAGAAGCAATTGCTTTTCTTGCGGCATTAACAGCTAACTGTGTAGTACCTTCGCCTTTGCTAATTCTTCTATTTTTTATTCCTGTACGACTACTTATCCATTCATCGCTTGTATCTAAAAAGGAGGATAATTCATCATTTGATACTATATTATCAGGGGTATAGCTACCTGTTCCAATGATTCTAACATTATTCATATTAATTCTCCTATTTATTTTGCCTTGCAAATAGTTTGATAATCAAAGTATATCGTAAGGGGTTATGTTTGTCAAGGAATAAATTAGTACATAATCAATTATTAATTTTACATCCATACATAAAATGGGATAACAAATAAGTATCATCTAATTCTCATTTGTTATCCCTTTTTGATATTAAGTAGTTATTGTTTAATAGTTATTTTGTAGATATTTCCTATCCCTTTTTCACTATTTTCACAAGCTTCTTCACATGTATACTGCTTGGCAAATACATAAAAATTTCCTTCAATAAAATTTGTGTAAACAAACTTTCCTTCAAAATCAAAAATTACTTCTGCAAGTTGATTGTTTCGTTCATATAAGTTTATGTTTTCATTATAAATAGTATCATATATCTCAATTTTATTTCTATATGCCCCTAACCAATTTTTTTTATCTTTTGATAATAAGTAATTATAGCTAGGTTCTCCACTAAAGACTGAAGTATCACCCAATTTACTTACCTCATTAGTTAGAAAATTATATTGATAACTATCGAAATACAAAATTTCAGATTTATACTTATCCCATCTAAAAGATAAAGGTACATATTCCACAGGTTCTCCATCATATTGTAAAATATCTTTTTTAGCATTAAACTCTAAAGTATTTTTTTCAATATCATAAATATATATGTGTGCATAATTTCTTAACCAATCCAATCTATTAGTTTCTTCATTTTTTATTTCATATATACAGTATGCTATTTTAGTTTTATCTTTATTTAGATCAAAACTTCGATAGTTTATAAATGATTCTTGTAGGTTATTATCAAATAACATTCTAATATTAGTTTTTTCATTTGTTTTTACGTTTAATATGAATTTGCCTAAAATTAATACATTATCATTATCAATCCATTTAGCATCTAATCTTGGTAGATCTATATATGTTTCACCAATAATTGTTTTTGTATCATTCAAGTAGAGATTTCTATGATGTTGTTCTGAGATTTCATCATAATCAAATCCTACTCTAATATAATTTTTGTTATCTGGGGAATAGTATTTATATTCATAAAGTGTGTCTTTAGCAATAAGTTCAACATCTACTGATATGCCATTTAAGTCACCTTCTGTCGTTATATTTACATTAAAGTCATCTTGTTTAGATAGACTTTCATTATTATTTCCATCACTTATATCATGATTTGAGTTTGTATAAATACTATGTTTTCCCAAAATGCTGCTTGAACAAGTATTTTTAGGATATTCTTTTACACTAATATAATCATTTATAATCTTATTTGTGTTATCCCTTTTACTAGGAATCTCTTTACAACTAGCTAACGCAATTACAAGAACAATAGTAACAACTGTTTTTATATATTTCATTTATCACTCTTCCTTATCTAAATTTATACTAAATAATAATCAACTCATATTAGCAATTTAACATTCTATACACTTAATTGAATAATTAATCAATTCTTTTAAGTTCTAAGTAAGTATTATTTATAGTAACAATCAACGTATTTTCATCTTTAATAATGAATGTTGAAGCGAATATTTCTTCCCATTCTGTATTTTCATCTTTATAAACATTTACAATTGTACTTTCATTTTCATTGATACCAATGTTATTATATAAAATTCTATTTCTATCTAAAAAATCATTCTCATTAACATATTCCTTTTTATAGCTAGGATTCTTACATGCTCTTCCATCAAAACTAGCCATTTCAGTAGAATATATAATCTCTCTTCCTATTAATTTATCAATGTCTTCTCTGGAATAAATAGAAGGTACGTTAACTGGTATTGCTCTTTCTATTATCCATTTACCATAAAACATCTCTTGTAGCTCAGAGTAATCAATGTCATTTCCTTCCTTATCAATAATATATAGATTACCTTTTAATTGAGTATTCTGTTCGTCTATTAATGAATCACTAATAAATACTGAGAATTTTTGTTTATAATGATCTAAGATAATATTAGTAAAAGGAAAATTTCCCATATCTATAATTTTATTTTCATCTAATAAGTACATCTTAATACTAGTATCATCAAAAGTATTGTTATAGAATATAACTGAATTTTTATTATTAATCCAATTCATTGATATGAATCTATCACTGTCTTCAATTGAAAATATTAATTTATTATTGACTAAATCAACAATTTTATAATGTTTTTCATCTAATATCATAAAATACTTAGATTCAGGTGACATAAATTCCATCGAACTATATTTCTCAAATATGCTTTTTTCTTTAGTTTTGAAAGTATATCTATTGATTTGAAACCCGTTATCTCCAAAAGTATTAACATATATATTATCGTACATATCCCAAAAAACTTCTCCACTTGGTCTTTGAAATCCAATACCTATCTCATCTACTTTAGTATATTCACTAGTGATAATATCATAAACAAATATTTTATGCATATCATCTAAACAGAATGAATAAGCTATTTTTGTTTTTGTTCTATTTAATGCATATTTCAAATAATAATAATCTAAATGCCTATTCTCCTCTTCCAGAAAAGGACAGAACCTTTCAATACTTAATGGTTTTTTTTGTAACTCTACAATATTATATATATATCTACCTGTTAATAATACTTCATCATTTGAAATCCAGTATACAGGATTATTTCTATCCAATATATTGCACCATTCAACTTCATCAATCAATTTATTTGAATCATTTAGATAGTATCTTTTTCGCCCTTCCATACCACGTAGAAAATCAAAACTTACTCTAATATAATTTTTCCCATCTGGAGAATAATATTTAAACTCTGGGTATACATCTTCATCTAATAATGATAGATTACTCATATCACTATTATCTTCAATTTCATTTGTTAAATTAACGGGAGCATATGCTATATTTATTTCATTAATATCAATTTTATAAATATCACCAAATTCTTTATTGCTCTTAGATGTATAAATAACTAAATTATCCTTTTTGAAATCTAAATACTCCACTTTATTTCCTTCAACTATATTTTCTATTAATATCTTATCTAAAATAGTATGTTCTAATAGCGAAAATATTGTTATTCCATCATCATTATAGATAGCAATAATGTTTTCATCAATCCAAGTAAATATCTTTGAGTCTAAATAATATACTATAGAGTTATCATAAGTATTAAATATTCCTTTTCCATATTTATTACTTATAATATGATATGTATGATTAGGTGAACTATCGATTAATTTACTTTCATTTTTATACATTATTTTTTTATTATTAATACTATGGTACTTATAGATTTTATAAGTACCATTTCCATAGTGATTAAAATATAGCTCATTAGCCTCATTCCAAAACATTTTAAAATCTTTAATAATAATCTTATCATTATCACATAACTCATTTAAAATAGTTTTCCACTCTTTTGAGCATATATCATATACATATATTAATTGAATATTATCTTCTCCGATTATATTATAAGCAATTGCTTTTTTTGTTCTACTAACTGAATAGCTAATCACATATTGGTTTTTCCCTTTATCTAAAACACTAGAAATATCTATATATTCATTAATATTATTATATATATCAAAGATATACCTTCCAAATATGATTACTCTAGTGTTATCAATCCAAATAACAGGTTGTTCTATTTCTTTATGTAACATATCAGATAATTTTTCCATACTATTAAGTTTAATCGTATTAGTATCAAGAGGTTCAATATTTTCATTTAAATACAATTCCTTAACTATAATACTATCACTTATAATCAATTTTGTTGTTATATAATTCTTTTTATCTGGAGAATAATATATATCCTCATTACAAATATTTTTATATAGCTCCCTATTGGTTTTATTAACATTGCTGATATGGTTCATTGTAATAGTGTCTGTTTTATTACTCTTGTTATGCTTAATCTTACATTCTTCTGTATCGGACTTGGTTTTCCCTTCTTCTTGAATTTGGTCTAATTTATTATCTGGACAACCATTTTGATCTACATTAGTATTTATAACTGTTTGTTCTAATAAGTTATTTAAAACATCACTCTCGATTTTACTTGTATTATTTATATTATTAGAAGTAGAACTACAACTGCATAATAAAAAAATACATATAATAATAATGTGTCTACGCATATCTTTACAACCTCCTAATAAAATATTGGTTCATTTAAAAAGCTAGTCAATTAATTTTATGGTAATATAAATGAAATTGAAGCAACTCTTAAGTTGGAATCTAGTTCAAAAGACAAATAACCTAATTCTGAAAATTTTACTCTTATTGGCTTACCTTTCTCATACATAATTTGACCAAAATTGCCAGGATGCTGTGCTTTTCCATATAAAGGTAAATAAAGTTCTCCGTATTCACTTATAATTTCGTTGTTTTCGTAAGGGAATTTATTAATTACATCTCTAATATCATCACCTACTTCGATACCACGTATTATCGGTATTCCGGGTTTTGTTATTTTGATTGCTATAATCATTGAAGATGCATTATATTCTGTTGGCGTAGTGAATTTTATTTCATAACCATTATAAGACCTTACTTCAATATATTCATTCTCATAATGTTCTAATGGTTCTCCAAATATATCATAGGCATTTGATATTGAAATATTATATATTGGTTCTCCCATAATACTTAATTCTCTATAATAGAATGGAAGCCTAGCACTTTTTTTAATTATATCTTCATTTCTAACTTTTGTTAGCTCAATTATATGCACCTTATTATGAGATTCATATTTATATGATATCTGTATTGTATTATTAATAAATTTAATACTACCCTCTACACTAGAATAGTAGTTAACCAATAAGCTATCATCAATTTTAAATTCAGCAATTTCTTTATCTATAAATTTAGCAGTACCAGTAAAACCATATAGACTTATGTCGTTAATTCCATTTATTTCTAAACATTCAACATCATAGAATTGAAAGTCAAAAGAATTATCATCTCTATTATATATTAGCAATTGATATTGTTTTTTATTATTCTGTGATTCCCACATGCCTAATAAATTTTCTTTATTAATAATATTATTTTTTATATTATCATTAGGCTCTATTATAAATTCTATTTCATTATTAACTTCATCCTCAATCTGCTTAGTATCAAACGATTCAACTTTCTTATCATGTTTTTTAGATTCTTCCTCTATTAAATAATCTTTTACTTTATAATCATTTTTCTTAATGTATATTTTAATTTCACTTAATATATCATTACTATCAAAAACGAATTCTAAGTTTGATACCCATAAATTATTGATTCTGATATGTACGCATTTTTTCAACCCCCCTAGATATTCTTCAATGTTGTTTATAATGTTATCCATAACGTATAAACCTAATATTATAATTAGCAAATAGATATTTTCAAAATAAAACACTATTATATTACATCAATATATTATTTTATTTTTATATTATATGTTATATTAACCTAACTATCAAGATTTATGTTATAGTTAAAGTATAAATGATTAATTAATTACTTATTTATACCCTAGTTTTCCCAAATGATTATATGTCTATATACATGATAAAATAAATAGTCTCCAAATTAATTACAATAATTTTATATCATTATTCAATAATTTTAATTAAATAATATTTAGTACCTTGCATAATACAATAGCTTATGCTATACTATACTTGCTATAGTACATTGCACTATAGTCAATAGTTAACTATATATATTATTAATTACAACTATATAATTTAGGAATTATATAGGATAATAAAGATTTTTCTAGAATAATAAATTAGGAGGTTGATTAATGAACATACAGTTCAAAAAGGGCGTCTTAGAATTATGTGTATTATCATTACTTGCAAGAGATGACTATTATGGTTATGAGCTTGTTAAAAAGATTTCTAATAATGTACGCATATCAGAGGGTACTATATATCCTTTACTAAGAAGACTAACAAAAGAAAATTATTTCGAAACATACTTAAAAGAATCTAGTGAAGGGCCACCTAGAAAGTATTATAAATTAACTAAAAAAGGTCTTGAGGCTAAGGAAGAACTCAGTAATGAATGGTATGACTTTGTTTCAAGAGTAAACTCTCTAATTGAGGAGGACAACAAATGAATAAAGATGAGTATTTAAAAAAACTAGATAAATTATTAACGAATCTTCCATATGATGAGCGAAGAGATATAATGTATGACTATGAAGAACATTTTAATTCTGCTATTCAAGATGGTAAGTCCCAAGAAGAAATAGCAAAAGAATTAGGAAAACCAGAAAGAATTGCTTTATCATATATTAATAAAAATGATTATAATAACAATAATAATTCATCAACTGTAAATAATCATGTAGTATCTAACAATAAGACTAGAATTTCTATACCTCTTTTAATTATAATGTTATTTTTTAACATAGTTTTCGTTGCTGGAATTTATATAGGTATATGGGGAGTATTATTCGGATTTATTACTTCGGGAATAGCTATTGCAGTATCTTCTATTGTGGTACTTTTTGCATCAGTATTTTCATTACCATTAATGTATGTATCCGTTCCATTTAGTATATATACATATCCATTATTAGGTGTATTGTCATCAGTGTTTTTATTAAGTCTTGGAGTTCTAATTACAATAGGAACTTTTTATTTAATAAAGGGATATATACATTTAACTATCAAATATATCAACTGGAATAAAAATATAGTTAGGAGATGATCTTATGAAATATAATAACATAATGAAAAAACTTGCAAAAATATTTACCATTACATTAATTAGTTCATTTATCGGGATTATTATATATTTATCAATTAATAAAATACCCTTTATTAATTTTAGAAATAGCTATGTACATCATAATATAAATATCCCAAACATAAGTAATAATAGTAATAAAGTGCCCGATACCTTTACTGATACATTTTTAACTACTGTAGCACAAACTTTTAAAAACTCATCACCAATGAATAATGAATATGATAAAATCTCAGATACAATTACAAAAACTTTTTCAAGAGATGCCAAAACTATTGATATTTCTTGTTCAAGTGCAACTTTAGATTTTATTATAGAAGATAGAGATGATATAAAAGTAGAATATAGCTATACTAAACCAGACACCCCAAAATACAAAGTTATATATGATACAACTTATAAAAATAACACTATAAAAGTTACACAAAGTATTAAAACACTTAACTTTGCTGGGAATATATCTAGTGATAAATATAATAACGATATTACCATATATGTTCCTACGGATTACACTGCTGATACATTAATTATAAAAAATTCTTTAGGTGATATTAATAATAGTGATTTCTATAACAATGTATCTAATATTGACTTCTATGCTAGTCTTGGAAATATTAATATTAAGTTTAACTCACCTAAGAACTTAGTAACGTTAGATAGTTCACTAGGCGATATATCTCTAAATAACAATTCAACTATCAAACAATTAAATGTTAAGGCTAGCTCTGGGTCTATTAATATAACATCTACTGGCGAGATCAATGATGTAATAGCAACTGATAGTATGGGGGACATTGATCTGGAATCTACTGAAAAGATTAATACCTGTAAACTTTTTGCTAGCATGGGGGATATAAAAGCATATTTTAAAAAACCTATAGATAAATTTAATATTCGATCTAACATGGGTGATATTGATATGAAACTTCCTAAAGATCAAGATATTAATATATATGCTAAAACATCTATGGGCGATATAAAATCAACTTTTCCTATTCTAAAAGATGATGAAACAAAAAATATCTATTATTTATATTGTAGTATGGGTGATATAGATATTAAAGAATATTAAACATATAGTATCATTTCATAAATGTATATGTTACAAATAGAAGACAGCCTCATTGATTATAGCTTTTATAAAAGTTATATTATGAGTCTGTCATTTCTATTATTAAATTAATTAAATAAAGTACTTATATAACTATCTTATCTTAAAAAATAATTAAATTTATTAAAAACATTTAAAACTATAGACTTGCATATATCTTTTATATATAATAATCATATCTATTATATATATCCTATTTATAATCAGGGGGTTTTAATAATGAAATATGTACCAAATATACTAACTATCATTAGGCTTTTTCTTGTTCCATTATTTCCAATAATCTTTTTTGCACCTATAGATAGAGCACATACATATGCGTTAATTATTTTTCTACTTGCTGGTGTAACTGACTTTTTAGATGGTTATCTTGCAAGAAAATATAATGTTGTTTCAGTAATTGGAATAGTATTAGATCCTTTGGCTGACAAGTTAATGTTACTTACTACGTTAGCCTGCTTATATATATCAGATTACATTCCGTTATGGGTCTTAATAATCATACTTATAAAAGAAGCATCCCTTGTATTATCAGGCATATTCTTATATTTTAGAAAAGAAAAAACAGTTATACCTTCAAATAAATTTGGTAAACTTGCAACTATTACTTTTTCAATAGCTATTTTCTTACTGATTATTATTCCTAACCATTCTATAAGTATAATAGTTTTATCCATAGCCATTTTTCTAGAGTTCATTGCATTAACAAGCTATATTTCTCATTACTTTAGAAATGTACGAAAAAATAGATAATGATAGAACAGAAAAAAACCTACTTACATATAAGTAGGTTTAAAGTGTATATATCATAAATAAAAGGGGGGATAGTTTTCATACTTAATATACCATGCTTATATGTATATTTAATGTCATTACCATTACAATTTAATTACATTAAAATTATTGGATAAATATATTGTTCATGTAGTTATCAATATTGCTCTTTTTTATTATTAATACATTAATTATTAAGGCATTCAATGGACTTAATCCAATATCCATACTCTCCTACTTTGGTTTTAGCTTTTGAGCAGCATTCAAAATCATTAAAACCATAGAAATGTGCAGCAACTTTATTTTTAGGATAGTAAATTCCTGGAACACCAAGTATTAAGAATGATTGATTAGGAAAACTATTTTTATCTCTACCTAATATTAGATGTTTATATTTTTGATAAGCATTTAATAAAAAAGTATTATTTGTTAACATCCAAGAATCCAGTGGAAAATATATTATATCTGCTGGCTCAATTCTAATCCACTGCTTATCTTCTTGTTTACACTCAAAAGGATTAATGTTGGGATAATTATTAAATAAATTATTATGTATTCTTCTTAACTCCTCATTATCGAAATGATTTTTCATAATATCAAATGTTTGGTTGCCAATATCATTTATCTCAATCGGCTTATTTACTTTATCATCTATTACTTTGTTTTCATTTATTATATTTTTATTAGTCTTATCTTTTACTTCTATATCAACTTTTATATCCTTCTCATTTTCAACAATATCTTTATTACTAATTTTTTCTTTGTTATTTATTACTGTATCTTTATTATCATCTACTGTCTTTTCCTCTGGTTGTGCCTCTTCTATAATTTCTTTATGACTTTCTTTTTCATTAATATATTCATGATTTTGCTTTTGATATGATGGTTCTACATTGTTCTTATTAATTGATATATTTTTTTTCCAAGATGTATCTACTTGTTGGAGATAAGCAGCTAGAGGAATTACATATTGGGTTTCACTTGTTTTTTGATGAATTACAATTATAGAAAAATCATCTAAAGAGTATTTCGTATTAACTACGTTATTAACATCCGTGCTTATATTCAAGCTACCTAAGTTATTATTATCAAAAATAAGATTACCAATTGGCACTAGATTAACATTATCATTAATATTAACAAGATTAACTTCATAACTCTGATCATTTAGCTTCTTTAATCCATTTATACAACATTTTATTCGGCATTTTTCTCCTCTTGTTTCAATTTTACAATATCCATAAGTATTCTTATTCTGAGTGGTGAAACCTCTATCTTCCTCTATAAAATCTATAACTTTTCTATTATACTTATTAAAATTCAATATAAAAACCTCCTTTATACATATATATTTATAATTAGGAGGTTTTATTATAGTTTAAACTAAGTATTTAATTATTATATATTTGTCCCCATGCAGAATTTGTTATCGTTCTTTTAGTATATTAGAAAGAGTTGCAAATTGTTCTAAGCTTAGAGCTTCTCCTCTAACTCTCTCATCTAAACCTGTTTTTTCTATTGCTTCTTTTATCTTCTCTTTGTTTAGTTCATTATTTAGATTGTTATATAGACTATTAACAAGAGTTTTTCTTCGTTGGTTAAATGCAGCTCTTATAATCTTAAACATGAATTTCTCATCATGGACTTTGATTGGGCTTTCAATATGCTTAGTCAATCTAATTACTGCTGAACCAATTTTAGGTCTAGGCATGAAGCAGTTAGGTGGAACATTTGCTACAATATATGGTTCACTATAATACCCAACAGCTAAAGATAAAGCACCATAATCTTTTGTTCCAGGCTGTGCCTTCATTCTATCTGCTACTTCTTTTTGAACCATTACTGTTATACTTTCAACTGGGACATTATTTTCAAATAACCCCATTATTATTGGAGTAGTTATATAATAAGGTAAATTAGCTACTACTTTTATTGGTTTACCATTATTTTTCTCTTCTACTAACTTCACTAAGTTAACTTTTAGAATATCTTCATTTATTATAGTAATATTACTATACTCACTTAAAGTATCTTCTAATATTGGAATTAACATTTTGTCAATTTCAATAGCAATAACTTCTTTTGCATTTTCTGCAAGTTCTTGTGTAAGACTTCCAATTCCTGGACCTATCTCAATAACAACATCTTCTTTATCAATATTAGCTGATCTTACTATTTTATTAAGAACATGGGAATCTATTAAAAAATTCTGCCCAAACTTTTTTTGGAATGCAAAATCATATTTACCTACTATTTGTTTAGTTCTTGTTGGAGAAGCAATTCTTTCAATCATTTAATATACCTCTTCATTTCGTATTTATGTTTGATTTACATAAGCAATATATTAAAAATTTATTCTATATTAGCTTACTCTGAATAATCTTTTAGCATTTTCGTTAGTATACTTAATTACATCTTCTAAGGAGATATTTTTAATTTTTCCTATTTCCTCAGCAATATACTTTAAATTTGTTGAATCATTTCTTTTACCTCTATTTGGAACTGGTGCAAGATATGGACAATCAGTCTCAATTAATATTTTGTTCATAGGTGTTTCTTTTACTACATTCTTTAACTTATTAGCGTTTTTGAATGTAACAACACCTCCTACACCAATATAAAATCCCATTTTAGTGTATTCTCTTGCCATCTCTACACTTCCTGAATAACAATGAATAACTCCTCCAGCTTCTTTTGCATCTGTTTCTTTAATAATATCATAACAATCTTTTGATGCATCTCTACTATGAACTATTATTGGCATATCAAGTTCTTTCGCTAATTCTATTTGTTCTCTAAACCATAGCTTCTGAACTTCTTTTGGAGAAATTTCATAATAATAATCTAATCCTATTTCTCCTATTGCTACTACCTTTTTATATGAGGCTAATCCAATTAATGTTTCTAAATCTTTTTCTTTCATATCTTTTACATCATGTGGATGAACACCTACTGCCGCATATATATAATCATACTCTTTTGCCAATTTCACGCATTCATATGAAGATTTAACATCTGCTCCCACATTAAGTAGATATTCTATTCCTTTACTAGGAAGGCTTTTTAGTAGCTCATGTCTATCTATATCAAATCTTTTATCATCATAATGTGCATGACTTTCAAAAATCATTATATTCACCTCACTAATATAAGGGGCGTCGGTATAATCTGACACCCCCTTTTATTATCTAACTATAGCTCCACTTTTAATATCATTATCAACAGTAGCAAGTACTAATTTCTTTTTATGAGAAGCTGCTAATATCATTCCTTCTGATAGTACGCCTCTAAGTTTTACTGGTTTTAGATTAGTTACAACTACTACTTTCTTACCAATCATTTCTTCTGGTGAATAACTCTTAGCAATACCTGATACAATCTGTCTAACTTCTTCACCAATTTTTATTTTGGATACTAATAATTTATCAGCACCTTCTACTTTATTACATTCTATTACTTCTCCTACTTTTAACTCTACTTTAGAAAAATCATCTATAGAAATAAAGTCTTCTTCATTTACTGGCTCATCTTTTACTTCTACATTAGCCTTTTGAGCTTTTTCTAGGTCTTCTAATTCTTTTTTGATATCAATTCTAGGGAAGATAATATTACCACTATTAACTTTGATTTTCTTAGGTAAAATACCCCATTCTTTTGAACTATCCCAGTTAACTATCTTATCATCTGTAATACCTAATTGTTCTCTCATTATTTTAGGTGTATTTGGCATAAAAGGTTCAATGAGTATAGAGATAATTCTTAGATTCTCTGCTAAGTGATATAGTACATTAGCTAGAACAGCTTTATTATCTTCTTCTTTTGCTAATACCCATGGTCTTGTTTCATCAATATATTTATTAGTTCTTCTTACTAAATTCCATATTTCAATAAGTGCGTCACTAAAGAACATTTGCTCCATAACATTTTCAACTTTTTGTACTGTTTCAACAGCCATTTTTTCAACTTCTGAGTCATATTCTGTTGACTTAAACTCTGTAGGGAAGTCATCATCAAAGTATTTTTTAATCATTGCTACAGTTCTTGATACAAGATTTCCTAAATCATTTGCAAGGTCTGAGTTAATTCTCTGAATTAGGACTTCATTAGTAAAGTTTCCATCTTGTCCAAAAGCAATTTCTCTCATTAAGAAGTATCTAATAGCATCTGAGCCATAACGATCAACTAATATTTTAGGATCTACTACATTTCCTTTTGATTTTGACATTTTACCACCATCAATAACTAGCCATCCATGACCGAATACTTGTTTTGGAAGTGGTAGATTAAGTGCCATTAACATAGCTGGCCATATAATAGTATGGAACCTAACGATTTCTTTTCCTACTAAATGAACGTCTGCTGGCCAATATTTCTTATATTTTTCATCATCTTCTGATAGATAACCAAGTGCTGATATATAGTTTGATAATGCATCTAGCCATACATATACTACATGTCCTTTATCAAATTCAACTGGAATTCCCCATGAAAATGATGTTCTTGAAACACATAAATCTTCAAGCCCAGGTCTAAGGAAATTGTTAAGCATTTCATTTTGTCTTGTTTTTGGTTGTATAAATTCTTCATGAGATTCAATATACTCAATTAACTGGTCTTGGTACTTAGAAAGTTTAAAGAAATATGCTTCTTCTTTAATCTTATCCACAGGTCGTCCACAATCTGGGCACTTACCATCTTCTAATTGTCTTTCTGTGAAAAATGATTCACATGGAGTACAATACCATCCTTCGTATGCATCTTTGTAAATATCGCCTTTATCGTATAATTCTTTGAATATCTTTTGTACTGTTATTTCGTGTTCTTTGTCTGTAGTTCTAATGAATTTATCATATGAAATATCCATAGTTTTCCACAAATCTTTTACCCAATCCACAATGTTATCCACATATGCTTTTGGAGTTGTTCCATTTGCACTAGCAACTTTCTCAATCTTCTGTCCATGCTCGTCTGTTCCTGTTAAGAACATAACGTCATAACCACGCATTCTCTTATATCTTGCCATTGTATCAGCTGCTACTGTTGTATAGGAATGTCCTATATGAAGTTTATCACTTGGATAATATATTGGTGTTGTAATATAATATGGTTTTTTACCCATTAATTTTTCCTCCGTTCATATACTAAATCAATTGCAGATTAGTAAATATCTGCCTTTGTCGTTATGATATATTATATAGTTTTAGCAAAAAAAATGCAAAGTATTTTTAAAAAATCCATCCTTGCTTACTTCAAAGTTAAATTTTATATATATTTTTTATTTGTAATATATTAATGTTAAAAAGATCTTAATGTAACTTTTAAATCTCTAACTATATCTTTAAGTAATTTATTACCAATTACATAATCACCTACATCTACTATATCAATATATGTTTGTTCTGTACTATAATTATATTTTTCAAGAATTGATATCCCTTCATCTATAGGTGTTATAGAATATTCTTTACCATTATATTCGAATTCAACATCGCTACTACACATTAAGTTTTCACAAAGTTCTTTGAAAGATTTGAAATTATTCATATATCCTCCACATCTACTATTATTATATTTGTTAAATAATTTATTATATAAATTCTCTTCTAATTATCTTAAAAAATATTTTACATAACTTCATACAATATAAAATCCATCCTAGCTCCGTACTAAGATGGATTTTATATACACACTTATACTAATTTTTCTTTTTTTTTCTTTCTATAAAAAAGATAAATACTAAAATTATTAAAGAAATAATTCCTTTAACTTTATCAGTAATAAAATCAAAAAAAGCTACTTCTATGCCCATTAAAAACAAATAAAAAATAACCCCTAGTATAGCTCCACCTATTACATATAAAACTGTAACTATTTTTCTCATATTATTATAATCACCTTTTTCTATTAATTAAATAGTTAAATTTATGGAGTTTGGCATACTATATGATTCACCTTTGGAAATATGATTTATTTTAATTTTATAAGAACTGCCACCAATTGCTTTATGTGCTAGATTCTCTACTGATGTTATTCCAGAATCAATTGCCTTTCCTACAGATGTATTATCAAACCACTTTTCAACTGATGCTATTTTATTTGCAATTCCTGTTACCGCTACCCCAACATGTGCACCTATGAAACCTTTTCCAGCTCCTTTAATGACTCCTTGTGCTGTCTTTCGTCCAACATTTCTTGAAACCATCAGACTTAGCTGCTATTGCTGCATTTACTCCCTCACCTACACCTCCTGCAACCATACCAACTGTATTAGTCAATGTATTACTTCTTAAATCATCTACAACAGAACTAACCACATGGTGAGCTCCTTGTCTTATAGTATTTACTGTATTATTAATTACCTTGTTTACATTCGTTTTATTTGTTATTTGTTATTTATTTTACGGAATAATTATATTATCATATTATTATCTCTTTTTCAACATTTTTTTATTGTACTATATATATTCAAACATTTATTTTGCATTATTTATGCATAAATATTATAATTTTATTATATTCATCCATATTTACATTAAAATCTAATAAATTACAGTTGTTCAGAATATAATCTCCCAAATAAACATATCTATTACTAACTGAGTAATAACTAAAAGGAGCAATACATGTCCAAAAATCAATATAAATATAAGATAATAACCCTTATTCTATGCATTTCATTAATCCACTCTCTATTAATCACTGGTTGTACCAAAAAAACTAATGATAACACTATGTATATCCATGATACGGATAATTCAACTGTTGATATGGCAGAAGATATCCAACCTAAAAGTGCAGAAGCTTTTAACTCTTTCCTTGATAAAATGTTTATTGAATATATATCTGCCTCCCCCTTAGAAATGTCTTTGCTAATCTCTTCATGCGAGCCATATGGGTTAGAAGATTCAGCTCATAAATTAGATGACTATAGTGATGAAGCACTTATAAAACAATATGATAATTTACGTGAAAATCTACAAGAATTAAACACTTTTGATATAGAAAATTTGACTAGTGAGCAACAGCTCACTTACAGAATAATAAAATACTATCTAGAAATTAACTTAGAAGGAGAAAAGTATATAGATTATGCTTATAATATTAAGCATACTTTAGGTTTTCATATAGGTCTACCTATAACTCTATCTCAGATTCCAATAGAATGTAAATCTGATGCATATAATTTTATAAGTAGGTTAAAACAATTCCCAACTTCCGTATCTTCACTTATGGAAAGCGAAAAAATCAAAGCAGGAAAAGGTTATATCCAACCAGAATATATATCTGACAAAGTTATAGAACAATGTACTGCTTTCATGACTAATGCAGAGGAAAATATGCTGTACTTATCATTCTGTGATTATATTGATAAACTAGATGATATGTCAGATCAAGAGAAAAAATCTATTAAAAAAGAATGTCTTGATACAATTAATACTTATGTTTATCCATGTTACACGAAATTTATTGAGGAATTAAAAAATATTAAATCCCAAACAATTATTACATCTGGTGTATATGCTTTTCCTCAAGGTACTGATTACTATTCTTATTTGATTAAACTTAATACAGGCACAGATATAACACCAGAAGATTTATTTGATCTAGCTAATAGCAATCTAATGAATTCATCAGCTAGAATGCAATCTATATTAAGAGATAATGAAGATCTTGCCCTAATTAATGATATCCAACCTAATCCTTTTGGAAGCTTTGAAGAATTATTTCAAAAATGCGAAGCTATTAGAGATGAAAATTTTTATACCTACGATATTCCAAAAATTAATAGCAAAACAATTCCATCTTACTTAGAAAAAGATTTACCAAGTGCTTTCTATCTTCCTGTTAGTATTGATATGAAAAAGTATGGCAATATGTTTTTGCAAAATTCTCTATATAATAGTTTAAATACTAGTGATTTTATTATAGTATGCCACGAAGGTATTCCCGGTCATCACTTTCAATTTTCTATAGCTTATCAACAACCTTTACCAGATATTAGAAAAGCAATTAATTTCTCTTGTTTTACGGAAGGTTGGGCATCATATGTCGAAGGTATAGCTATTGAATCTCTTGATTTTGATAATCCTCTAGTTAATGAGTTAATGATATGTAATCTTAATGCTTCCTATTCTCTATTAACTCTAATTGATTTATATCTTCATTACTATGGTGCGTCAAGAGAAGAAATTATTAATAATTATTATATGTATTTTGGAGATCAGATTGAAGCAATTGTAGATAGAGCAATAGCTAATCCTGGAGAAACTTTACATTATGCTTATGGACGATATTTTATGAACAACCTAAAAAATAAAGCACAAAAAGCTTTAGGAGATAAGTTTGATATAAAAGAATTTCATAATACTATTTTAATTAATGGAGAAACTCCTTTATTTATTTTAGAAGATATTGTAGATGATTATATACAATCCAAACTTACTCAATAACAAATTAACCATTCTAATGCAGAATCAAAGAAACTAAAATCATATATTGTAATCTTTATGAAAATGGCGAAGGTATTAATAATATACCTCCGCCAAATATTACTATAAATTACTTTCTTACAATAAAATAAATTATAGAAACCATTTTTACTATATATATAAATCCCTAACTCCATCTTTTAATTTACTAATATTATTTCTTACTAATTGTTGTACTTTGACATTCTCTATTTTATCAATTTCCCTATCAATAAGTTCAAATCCAATGTTATGAAGTTCCTCATCTCCATAATCTAATATATATTCAGTAAGAGTCATAAGTGCGTTAGGAGTACATACATTATGAATCTGTCCAGATTTTGCAAGTCGCATAAATCTATCTCCAGTTCTTCCTTCTCTATAGCACGCTGTACAGTAACTTGGTATATAATTATCTTTAATTAAACTTTTTAATACATCTATTGGAGCTCTGTGATCTTCTAGAGAAAATTGATTTGTCATTTTGTGATCATCACTTTCGTTATATCCACCTACATCTGTACATGATCCTGCACTTACTTGAGATATTCCATATTGTAATAATTCTTTTCTCATATTAGCAGTTTCTCTAGTTGATAAAATAATACCTGTAAATGGTACAGCTAAACGTATAATTGCCACTATTTTTTTAAACGTATTATCATCAATTATATTAGGATATTCCTGAAGATTAACTCCTTCTGCTTTTCTAATACGTGGTACAGAAATAGTATGGAATCCTACACCGAATTTATCTTCAAGATGATCATTATGAAGCATTAAAGATAAAACTTCAAATTTATAATTCGCTAAACCAAATAAAACTCCTCCACCTACATCATCAATTCCACCTTCCATAGCACGGTCAAAGGCAGTAAGATGATAGTTATAATCACCTTTTAATGATTTTTCATGCATTTCTTCATAAGTTGGTTTATGATAAGTTTCTTGGAACAAAATATATGTACCAATATTAGCTTCTTTTAACTTTTTATAGTTTTCTACTGTAGTAGCTGCTATATTTACGTTAATTCTTCTAATATTTCCATTCTCATTTTCCGTTTTATAGATTGCATCAATAGAATCTAATATATAATCAATATCACAATTTACTGGGTCTTCTCCTGCTTCAAGAGCTAACCTTTTGTGTCCCATTTTCTCTAATATTTTCACTTGCTGTTGTATTTCTTTTCTTGTTAATTTTTTTCTCTTGAATTTATTATCTCTTTTATATCCGCAATATTTACAATTATTAACACAATAATTACTTACATATAATGGAGCAAATACTACTACTCTATTACCATATATATCATTTTTCATTTCTCCTGCAATTTTATATACTTGTTTTAGTTGTTGTTCATCTTCTATGTTAAGTAATGTAGCTATTTGCTTATGTGTAAGTCCTCTTTTTTCTTTAGCTATATTTAATACCTCTTGTATTTCTTCTAAGGATACGTTTTTTGTGTCATTAATTAATTTAGTAATATATTCATGATTAATAAACATATAATTTCTCCTCTCCATTTTGGAATTAATAATTCGTTGACACTCAAAACACCCTAATTTGCCTTGTTAAAATTCTTTCTTGGATATAGAAGTTTTTACTTGAACATTATCTATCTTACCAAGTTTTCCAGTAAGACTATTAATTTCATTAATATCTCCAATTACCGTGATACAAATAACTGTTACATCTTCATCTATTAGTGGAAGTCCCATTCTACCACGTATAAGATTTTTATAACTTACTAGTATATCATTAAATTTATGTTGACTACTTTGGGGATCTTCTAATATAGCACTAATTACGGCTACTCTTTTCATATGTCTTAGGACTCTCCTTTCTATATATTTTCAAAATCTACCAATAAATTATAAGTAAACTTATATACAATGTTTAGCCTGATATTCTACACTTAGTTAATATAAGTTTTCATTATACTTTGTAGATGTATCTCATTGAAGTTTACTATAAATAAAAAAACTTTCTTGCGAAGAAAGTTTATATACAAGGACGTGTTAATCCTAATCAAGATATATATAACTTCCTTTCAGATAAGAATCTCTCAGTCTGTTAGGGTGCTAATTGTTTTTGTGATTAATAAAAGATATCTCTCTTAGTAATCGTTAATATTTTAACATAAATATAGGATTTTTTCAAGCAATCCATAAAAAAATGAGCATTCTCATCACTATAAATAATAAGATGCTCCTTCTAATAAAATTTATATATAATCTTATATTATAACGCTCTAACTCCAGGCTTTCTTACCTTTTTAGCTGTTATAACAACTTTATCAATTGAAATAGTGTAGTTTATCGTTACCTCGTATATCTAAGAAACGAATTGTCATAACGAATTACTATTTATCCAACTCAATATATGACACTACAAGTTCTACAAAAGAATTTTCCAAATGTGACGATAGAACTATATAGTTGGTTTGAGTATCTGTATTTTCCCAATAAATATCGGTGCCCTTGATTGTTGAACCATTATACTCAAAATCAACATCCTTGCGAAAGGTTTCCTCGCCGTAAATCCTAGTTAATTCATCAAAAATATCTTTATTTATCTTTTCTAAATTACCATTATTAATCTTTAAGGTTACACTAATAAGTTCATTTGATTTGAATTGAAAAGATATATCGGCATAACTATCCAGCAATTTAATATTTACATCATGGGGTGAAAAAACAGCACCTGCATATTCTGTATTTTTTCTGTAGTCAAAAGGCTGAGGTTCAGAACCGACAATTGGTTCGCCAAAGTCATAACCCAAGCTTTTCTCAACTTCCTCCACAGACATTCCCCATTCAGTATTTGGAAATAAATATTCACCATTCTCATTATGTAGTTCTTCCAAGTCTAATTTTATGTCAGTACTACTTTGACAGGAACATAATAAAAAAATGATGATAACAAATGTAACTGCTAATAAACACCTTTGTTTTTTATTATATCTCATATTTCAACCCCCATATCAGATTTGGTTTACTGGAACTATTAATTGAAAAATCCACATTAAAAACAAGTCGTGATTAATAAAAAATATTTTATTTTAGCAATTGTTAATATTTTAATATAACTGTTGTGTTTTATCAAGCTATCCATAGAATTAGAGCATTCTCATTACTATTAATAACAAGATGCTCCTTCTAATAAAATTTATATATAATCTTATATTATAACGCTTTAACTCCTTCTTCTCCCGTCCTAATCTTAATAACATTTTCAACAGGATATATAAATATCTTTCCATCTCCAATTTGCCCAGTCTTCAATACCTTTTTAGCTGTATTAATTACTTTATCAACTGGAACTTCACATACTACTATTTCTAGCTTCACCTTTGGCAGCAGATTAATATTAAGAGGAATACCTCTATATGTTTCTGTAATACCTTTTTGCATCCCACATCCCAAAACATGTGTTACAGTCATACCTGTTATCCCAATATCATGTAATGCATCTTTTAATTCTTCAAATTTAGATGGTCTTGTAATAATATCTATCTTAGTCATTTTATCCATATTTAACCCTCCTTTTATTCCCACGTTTTTATAAATTAATATAAGCAGATATTCCATGTTCAATAGCATCAAGTCCATTAACCTCTGTATGTTCTTTAACTCTTAATCCCATAAACAATTTAATTAAGCTAAATGTTACAAAAGCTAATATTATGGCTGATACTCCACATATAACTACACCTAATATTTGTATAATTAATAATCTTACTCCTCCTCCATATAATAGCCCTCCATTTATAGAGAAAATACCAATAGCAATAGTACCAAATGAGCCACAAACTCCATGTACAGAAATTGCTCCTACTGGATCATCTATTTTAAGTTTTAGTTCAACAAATTCAACTGATATAATCATTATAATTCCACTAAGTATTCCAACAATAATAGCTCCTATATAAGATATTTCATTCGCACCTGCGGTAATTCCTACAAGCCCCGCTAATGCACCATTTAAAGTTAGTGGAACATCTGGATTTTTGTATTTAATAAGGCAAAATACTAAGCTTGAAAAAGTTGCAGCCGCTCCACTAAGTAATGTAGTAATCGCAGCATGTACAGTGGCATCAGAAGTTATATCTAGCGTACTTCCTGGATTAAATCCAAACCATCCAAACCATAGGATTAATACTCCTAATGCACCTAGAGGAATATTATGCCCAGGTATTGCAGTAGCTTTACCTTTTCTATACTTTCCTGTTCTAGGCCCTACCATATAAGCACCTATAAAAGCACAAAAGCCACCTACTGCATGAACAGCTGTTCCACCTGCAAAATCTCTAAAACCAAATTGTTCAGCCAAAAATCCTCCTCCCCATATCCAATGTCCTATGATGGGATATATAAAAATAGTAGCTACAAAGCAAAATACCATATAGGAAGTGAATTTAGTTCTTTCTGCCATAGCACCTGAAACAATAGTGGCACAAGTAGCAGCAAAAATAGCTTGAAAGAAAAAGAATGCTTCAAATGATATACCATTGATTTCAATAGGTCTTTTCATTAACATTACCATATCTGTACCAATAACTCCTCCAATATCTGCTCCATACATAATAGAATATCCTAAGAAAAAATAACATAAAACACCTATTGAAACTGTAACGAAGTTTTTCATTATTATATTTACTGCATTTTTAGACTGAGTAAATCCCACTTCAACCATAGCAAAACCTGCATGCATCAAAAATACAAAAATACTAGCAATCAGAACCCACATTGAATTAATAAAATAAGTCGTATTCATATAATTATCCTCCTTTATAATTTTAACAAAAAAGTAACTATTTAGCTTTTGGGGTAGCAAATTTTCCCACAGGAAATTTCTTTAACGTTAAAGAAAAGGTTTATACTTCCTTAACTAAATTAAATTACTTTCCTATAGCATTAAAAAAGCCCATACATCAATTATGACGTATGGACTTCATTGTCCTTCATATTATCTAATATATACTAGAAATAATTTTAGAATTCTCCGTTGAATTCATGTTATATATTATATGCTATAAAGGGATTTATGTCAATATTTTTTCTTTATAATTTTAATATGGTATTTTATAGAATAATCCAACAAATGATTTCTCCTTAGTTTATCTATTCATTTATGGGTTATATTAAAACTATTTATTTTATTTCTAAACTAACACCTTTATTAAAATGGTCATTCATAATAAAATATATCTGTTAGTATATACTATACGTAGTATTAGCAGACAATAATACAATATTATTATTACTATAAGCATATATTCCAGTTATTGTTCATTTTCCCTACTTGATTATTTATCAAATAACAGTTACACTATATAGTTGATGTCCTAATAAAAAAAACTCTTAAATGAACTTATCATTTAATTAAAATAAACATAATAAAAAAACAAGAAAGCAGGGTACTTATGTCTGAACAAAAAATTATTAATATAGCTGTTATAGCTCATGTTGATGCAGGTAAATCAACACTAGTAGATGCATTTTTACACCAAAGTGGAATTTTTAGAAAAAATCAAGAAATCGTTGATCAAGTTATGGACAGTAACGATCTAGAAAGAGAACGTGGAATTACTATCTACTCCAAAAACTGTTCAATTAACTACAAAGACTATAAAATTAATATAGTTGATACTCCAGGACATGCTGATTTTTCATCTGAGGTAGAGAGAATAATTAAAACAGTAGATACTGTTATTTTGTTAGTTGACTCTAGTGAAGGACCAATGCCTCAAACAAGATTTGTTCTTGAAAAATCTCTTCAACATAATCTTAATCCAATTTTATTTATTAATAAAATTGATAAAAAAGACCAACGAGCAGAAGAAGTAGTTGATATGACTTTTGACTTATTCGCAGAACTTGGTGCTAATGATGAACAATTAGACTTCCCAATAATATATGGAGTTGCTAGAGATGGTATAGCAAAATATTCAATGGATGATGATTATACTGATCTTACTCCACTTTTTGAAACTATCGTTAAACATACAAAACCTTATCCAGATAATAATGAAAAACCTCTACAATTACAAATATCAGCTCTAGGATATGATGATTATATTGGTAGATTAGGTATTGGTAGAGTAACAAACGGTGTAATAAAAGAAGGTCAACAAATATCAATATCTAAGCGTGATGGTAGTATTGAAAAAGGAAAAATTTCTAAACTTTTTTCATATGAAGGATTAAACCAAGTTTCCAAAAAAGAAGTTATAAGTGGTGATATAGCTGTTATAGCTGGTATCTCTGATATCTCTATTGGAGAGACTTACTGTGATATTGATAATGTAGTTCCTATGGAATTAATTAAAATAGAAGAACCAACTTTATCAATGAACTTCTTTGTTAATAATTCACCTTTTGCTGGTAATTCTGGTAAATATGTAACTACAAGACATATAAGAGATAGATTAGACAAAGAATTAGAAGTTAATGTAGGTCTTAGAGTTGAAGAAATTGCCGGTACAGACGGATACAAAGTATCTGGTAGAGGAGAACTTCACTTATCAATATTGATTGAAAATATGAGAAGAGAAGGTTACGAGCTTAGTGTTTCAAAACCAGAAGTTCTTATGCATAGAGAAGATGGTAAGTTATTAGAACCTGTAGAAAGAGTTATTATTAATATACCTGATGAATATTCTGGAACAGCAATTAGCAAGCTTAACCTAAGAAAAGGTAGAATGGAACAAATGATTTCTGAAAATGGATTTACAAAACTAGAGTATATTGTTCCAACTAGAGGATTGCTTGGATTTAGAAGTGAATTAATTACTGATTCAAGAGGAGAAGGAACTATTATTCGTTCATTTGAAGCTTATGAACCTCATAAAGGTGAAATACCTTCTAGAACTAATGGTGTACTTATTTCTGGAGAAGGTGGTACTGCAATGCCTTATTCACTAAATAATCTTTCTCAAAGAGGTACTATGATTATTCATCCAACAACGCAAGTTTATGAAGGTATGATAATAGGTATATGTTCAAGAAAAGAAGATATGACCGTTAATCCTTGTAAAAACAAAAAATTAACTAATACTCGTTCATCTGGTGCAGATGATGCTGTTAAATTATCTCCTCCAAAAGTATTTAGTTTAGAAGAAGCATTAGAATTTATAGCTGACGATGAATTAGTCGAAATAACTCCTGATGACATTCGTTTGAGAAAAAAATACTTAAAAGAAAGCGATAGAAATAAAAATAATAAAAGAAAATAATAATTTTACATGGTAACATCATATATTATAATATTCAAATATAAGTTGCATCATGAAATATAAAAGAAGCTAGTATAATGGTTAAATCTATTATATCTAGCTTTTTCTATGGAAATATTTAATAAGTATGATAAATATTATTGTTGACAATACACATATCTATTAGTGACTATAAAAAAACTTTGTATGTCAAACTATTAGTGCAATAAGATTTTTAAAAACAAAATTTTTGCACATCTTATTGACATTTGCAAAATGGAAGATTATACTTATACTGGGGGAGAATTGAAAGTATTTTATTATAAATTAGGTATTAAATTAATCACTTTGTGATAAATTTATATATACAATTATTAGCTTAATATATGAAGGAGGAAATTGATAATGGCAACAAAAAGATCTTATCGTTGGGAAGAAATTAGTAAAACTAACCCAATCTTTTCACAAATCCGTACTACTATTGAAACTCCATTTTATGGAAATAATGTAGTAGAAGTTAACTCAATTAAAGAGGCATACAAATTAGCGGCGGATTCACCAGGTACTATTGTTACTGATATTCCTGTATTTGAACCAGAAAAACTTGGTTTAGATTCAGACTCAAAAGTTTTATTATTCAATGACGGTGCTGTAAAAGGTCGTTGTGCCGCAGCTAGAAGAATTCTTGGTGAACCAAATGTAGATCAAGAAGAATATGCTTCTAAAATTAGAGAAGCTGTATATGGTACTAGATATACTACAATGTATCATGCACAAGCTTATGTTGGTTTAGACAAAGATTTCATGGTAAAAGCTCATCTTTTAATTCCAGAAGGTCATGAAAACATCATGTACTCATGGTTATTAAACTTCCAATACTTAAATGAAGAGTTCTTTAATCTATATGCCGATTCAAAAGTAATTGAAGGAGAAGGCGATATTTACATATTCTCTGATCCAGATTGGGAAAATGCTGACCATCCACTTGGTCTTACTTTCTTTGATCCAACACATAACTGTGCAGCATTACTTGGAATGAGATATTTCGGAGAGCACAAAAAAGGTACGTTAACACTTGGATGGGGAACAGCTAACAGAAATGGATACGCTGCTTGTCATGGTGGACAAAAACGTTATAACTTATCAAATGGAGAAAAATTTGTTGCTGGTGTATTTGGTTTATCTGGTTCAGGAAAATCAACTATCACTCACGCAAAACATAACGATAAGTATGATATTACAGTTCTTCATGATGATGCATTCATCATATCAACTGAAAATGGTTCATCTGTAGCTCTTGAGCCTTCATACTTTGATAAAACTCAAGATTATCCAATGGCTGATGATGATAACAAGTATTTATTAACTGTTCAAAACAACGGTGTAACTATCGATGAAGATGGAAAAATTGTTCTTGTAACAGAAGATATGAGAAACGGTAACGGACGTGCGGTTAAATCAAAATTGTGGTCACCTAACCGTGAAAATAAATTTGCTGAACCAGTAAACGCTATTTTCTGGTTAATGAAAGACCCAACATTACCACCAATTATTAAATTAAGTGGTTCAGCTCTAGCTTCTGTAATGGGTGCTACTTTAGCAACTAAGAGAACTTCAGCTGAGAGATTAGCAGAAGGTGTAGATCCTAATGCATTAGTTGTTGAACCATATGCTAATCCATTTAGAACATATCCACTTGTTGATGATTATACAAAATTCAAAAAATTATTTGATGATAATAATGTTGATTGTTATATTCTTAACACAGGATTCTTCATGGATAAGAAAGTAACTCCTGCTGTTACTCTTGGATCTTTAGAAGCTGTTGTTGAGAAAACTGCAACATTCAAACCTTGGGGTTCATTCTCTGATATTGAAATCATGGAAGTTGAAGGATTCGTACCAGATATGAATGATGCTTCATATGTTGAACAATTAAAAGCTAGAATGAATGATAGAGTTGAATACGTTAAATCAAGAGATACTGAAAAAGGCGGATTCGATAAATTACCAGCAGAAGCATTAGAAGCTTTACAAAAAGTAGTAAACGAATTAAAATAATATTTTAAAATAATTTCACCAAAATTTAAAACAATGCAATTCACCAATAAAGGCTACCGAAACGGTAGCCTTATATTTTTAATTATAAACACTTATATAACTATTCATTTTTAATTTTTTTAAAATACTTATTTATATTAGAAACAGCAGTAGTAAAAACTTCTATTTCTTCATCTTTCAACATAGCTATTATCTCTTCTATCATATTTTTATGAAAATCTTCATGATGATCATATGCTTTTTTCCCTGTATCGGATAAAGATATGAGCACAACTCTTCTATCTTTTGTACTTCTGTTTCGATTAACATATCCTTTTTTAACAAGATTATTTATAGCTATTGTTAATGTTCCTACTGTTATATCTAAATCTTTTGCCACTGATGACATATTACGTCCGCTTCCTAATCCAATAGCTTCAATAATATGCATATCAGTAATAGAAATATTACTAAACTCTTTAGTAATAAGAGCTTTCTCTTCAATTGTTAATACCTCATTAAACATATTAACTAGTAACTCATTTAAAGTTTTGTAAGTATCTTTCATATCTCACCTAACCTACTTCTATCATATAATCAATATAGTCTAATTATATCATATTTATAATTTTTATCGAAACTTTTTTACTTACTGTTTTTTCTATTTTTTCATTATAACCTAAATAGCTTTACTTTTCAATCATATACTATAACTGCACACATAATAACCTTTACTATCATAAAATTAATTAGAATACTCTATGAGGTGATCTAATGATATATACCATTAAGCCTAATGATACATTAGGAAATATTAGTACACGCTTTGGAACTTCGTTACAAAGTATTATTATTGCTAATAATATTATTAATCCTGATATGATTACTGTGGGAGAAAAAATATTGATTCCAGATGAAAAAGATAATCCTTTCTCAATAGAAGTAGTATTAAGAGATAGAATACTTAAATTATTAAGTAGTAATGTTGTAGTCACTCATTATCCTGTGGCAATAGGAAAAAGCTCTACTCCTACACCTTCAGGCTCATGGAAAATTACTAAAAAAGGGTTATGGGGTGGTCCATTCGGAGGTTATTTTATGCAATTAAGTGTTCCTTATGGTATATATGGTATACATGGCACTAATAAACCTTGGACTATTGGACAAAAAGCTAGTAATGGATGTGTTCGTATGTATTCTAATCAAGCCGCAGAACTTTACTCCATTGTTCCAAAAGGTACTCCCGTACTGATATATTAGACATGTTAATAGGGCTATCTCATTAAATACATATGAGATAACCCAGTTTATAATAAATATTATCTATCCAAACATATAATATGTAATAATAACAGATGCAATAATTCCAGCTAAACTAACCAATAATGCTCCTGCTAAAGTATATCTTGTTTTTTTTATTTTCACTGTCATAAAATAAATAGACATAGTATAGAAAACTGTTTCCGTACATCCCATCATAATAGATGTCATTCTCCCTATTAATGAATCTGGACCATAAGTTTTAAATAAATCAAGTATTAATCCTGTACTGGCGGAAGATGAGACTGTTCTCATTAGAGCTATAGGTACTAATTCTGGTGGAAAATTAATTTTATTCATTACTGGAGTGAGTACATTAGTCAGTACATCTAAAAACCCTGACGATCTTAAAATTCCAACTGCAACCATTAACCCAATAAGTGTAGGCATAATCTCTAAAACTATTTTCAAACCTTCTTTTGCTCCCTCAATAAACGTATCATATACTTTTACATCTTTTAGAAGTCCATAACCAATAATTAAAACAAATACAAGGGGAAGCATAAAATCAGACATCATTAATACAAATTTCATTATTTGCTCACCTTCATCATTATTTTAACAAATACAACCCCTACCAAAGTAGAAATTAGTGTAGCAAGTATTGATGGCCCTATAATCTCTGCTGGATTTTTTGAACCATATTCAGCTCTATAAGCTAGTATATTAACTGATATTAATTGAACAGAAGATATATTAATAATTAAAAATGTACACATTGCCGTACTTGCTGTTGTCTTATCTTTATTAAGCTCTTGAAGCTTTTCCATAGCTTTTAATCCTGGTGGAGTAGCTCCCCATCCCAAGCCAAGCATATTAGCTATTATATTAGTTGCTATATACTTCTGTGCAGGATGATTATCTGGTACTTTAGGAAACAAAAATCTAAGAATAGGTCTCATTTTTTTAGTAAGAGCTTTAATTATTCCGCCTTTTTCTGCTATTTTCATTACACCAGTCCACATAGAAATTACACCAGCTAAAGTAACACATAATTTAACTGCTTCTTTGGATGATTCTATAGCTGATTCTGTCACATCACCCATCTTTCCAGTAAAAGCCCCAAATATAACTCCTATTAATATCATAAATGCCCACAAATAATTAAGCATACTATTCTCCATATTGCATCTTTTAATTATTTATATGCAGTAATAGTATGCTTTAGCATTAAAAATTTAAACCATCATGAAATATGTGTAGTAATAAAATAATTATAGTATAATAGTTTTAAGTAAGTTTAACATATTATATCTACATATATAATATAAATCAATAGATTTATCCACATATAATACCTGTTTTCTTTTGAATATCCACATTGAGATTATATTAATATACACATGGTTAGTATAATAATATATTGAATTACTTAACTCCAAATATTTGTTTTTTCAGTTTCTTTCCTGTTGGTGTAGTAGCTATTCCTCCTTCTGAAGTTTCTCTAAGTGCGACTGGAAGCATTTTACCTACTTTTCCCATAGCTATAACAACCTCATCAAATGGTATAATACTTTCTATTCCAGCTAATGCCATTTCAGCAGCTATCATTGCATTAGATGTTCCTATTGCATTTCTTTTAGCGCAAGGTGCTTCTACTAGTCCTGCTACTGGATCACATACTAGACCCATTAGATTTTTTAATGCAATAGCAGATGCATGCAAAGCTTGTTCTGGTGTTCCTCCAAGCATTTCTACTACTGCTGCTGCTGCCATTGCAGAAGCTGACCCAATCTCTGCTTGGCAACCACCTTCTGCTCCAGAGAGACTTGCATTTTTTCCAATAATAATACCTACTGCACTTGATGTTAGTAAACCTTTTATTACTGTTTGTTCATCTAATGAAAATTTTTCCATAATAGTTAACAAAACTGCTGGTAATACGCCACAAGATCCTGCTGTTGGACATGCAACAATTCTACCCATTGATACGTTTACTTCCATTACACTAAGTGCATAGCTTATTGCCTTTGACATAGTTTTGCCACATACAGACTTATTATTTTCATAATAATTTTTTATTTTCTTAGCTTCTCCACCAATCATAAATCCTTTTATGTTTTTTTCGTTTTCATCAAGTCCTTTTTTTATAGAGGTTTTCATTATTTCAAAATATGTTAACATCTTTTCATAAACTTGGTGCTCACTAAGTGAGCTACTTCTACATTCATTTATTAATGCAACGTCATATATACTCATATTATTTTCATTACATATACTTAATAATTCAATTCCACTTTTATAATGCATATAAATTTTCATCCTTTCAATTACAAGACTAATTTATCTATACAAGTTACCTCACTTATAAATCTCATCTCTCGAATTTCTTCTAATACTTGCTCATTAATTACCTCATCTGATTCAAGCACTAGCCTTGCATAATCACCCTTTATATGTCTAAATAATTTCATATATGCAATATTAACTTTATTATCTGCAAGAACGGATGTTATAGCAGCTATTACACCTGGTCTATCATAATGCTTAGTTATTAAAGTAGTATATTCTCCATCAAACTCTACGTCCAAATCATTTATTTTAATAATCTTTACTTTTCCTCCGCCTATAGATGACCCTGTAATCTTCATTATTTTACCTTGTTTAGAAATCATCTCAATCTTAACTGTATTAGGATGAACTTCTCCTAAATCAGTAGGATTAAATGTATATTTTATTCCTCGTCTTTCTGCAATTTTATATGCATTTTTAAGTCGCTCATCATCTGGAAGAAATCCTAATACACCAGATAATAGAGCTTTATCTGTACCATGCCCAAGATAAGTTTTTGCAAAAGAACCATGAAGATAAAAATTAACAGTTGTAACGTCTTCACCAAATATTCCTTTTGCTATATAACCTATTTTCGCCGCACCAGCAGTATGAGAACTTGATGGTCCAATCATAACTGGACCTATAATATCAAAAATACTATATTCCATATATTTTCTCCTTTAAATAGTTTAACTTACCAATCTAATTTTATAAATAATTATTATTGTAAATATTATAATACTCAATTAATTATTTAAACCAATATTCTTTAACATAACTATACATTTTTTAATCTATTATTTCAATAAATAAATATTCATTTTTAATTATATATACTTATATAAATGTATTCTGAGAAAATCAACAATTATATAGGTAAATATAGTAATATTTGTTTCGTCAAAAAACAGATTTAATTTACATTATTATCCATTTTATTGACACTTATTACTATATATGATATGCTTAGATAAAAGTTTTATTCGCTGAGGGGGAAGAAATATTATGAAATCTACTGGTGTTGTAAGAAAATTAGACGAGTTAGGAAGAATAACTCTACCAATTGAAATTCGCAGAAATCTTGATATTAAAGAAAAAGATGCTCTAGAGATATATGTATCTGATGAGCAAATTATTTTGAAAAAATATCAACCAGCGGATATTTTTACAGGTGAAATGGATGATTTAGTTGATTATTATGGTAAAAAAGTTTCCAAAAAATCAATTATTGAAATGTCCAAATTAATTGGTATTAAAGTTGATTCTGAATAATTTATACTAAGGGTTATAGATGATACTTTTCTATATATCTTAAAGTTAAGGAAGCTAATCTAATTTAGCTTCCTTTATTAATAACATTATACTTATACTATAACTCTTTATATTATATTTCTAATAATTATATATTAATAAGGTAATTATAAACCTCCCTTTTAGATATTCCTCTATCTTTAGCTACTTGTTTCATAGCATCTTTCTTACTTAGTTCTTTTTCTATATATAGATTTACATGTTCTTCAATAGATATCTTTTCCCATTGCTTAATTTCTTCGTTTTTTAACTCTTGAATAGGTTTTCCTTCAATAATAAGAACATATTCACCTCTTGGGTCTTTATTGTTATATTTAGCTATAGCTTCTTCTATAAGCATTGCATCTACTTCTTCAAATTTCTTTGTTAATTCTCTTGTAACAACTATTTTTCTATTACCAATGCATTTTAATAATAGTGCAAGTGTCTGCTTTAATCTATGGGGAGCTTCATATATAATAATAGTTCTATGCTCAGTTTTTAATCTTTCTAAAATTTCATTTTTTTCTTTTTTATCATGAGGTAAAAAACCTTCAAAAACAAATCTTCTTGTTGATAAACCAGATATAATAAGACCTGTTATTAATGCCACAGGACCAGGTAATGAAGTAACTTTGATTCCTTTTTCTATACAGATTTTGACTAGATCTTCTCCTGGATCAGAAATACCAGGAGTACCTGCATCTGTTACTAATGCTACATTTTGCCCTTCTAATAACTTATTAATTAATATTTGTCCTTTTTCTTTCTTATTATGTTCATGATAACTTATCATTGGCTTATTGATTGATAAGTGATTCAGTAGCTTTTTAGTATGTCTAGTATCTTCAGCGGCTATTAAATCAACCTCACCTAATATCCTTACAGCTCTATATGTTATATCTTCTAGATTTCCAATAGGTGTAGCTACTAGATATAATATTCCACACATTATTTTCCCTCCATTCTATGATCACCAGTACTATTTATTACTTTTAAACTTCTACCTTCCATAGAACCCAAAATAAATCAGTAATATTGTTAAACATCTAATAACTTATTCATTATATCCGTATATATCATATATCTCATTAGTATATTTTCCTACTTCTTCATATACAACTAGAGGAGCTTCTACTTTGAGAAGAGGCTTTCCATGTCTTACAGATTCTATTAATACCATATTAGGCTCTTTATCAATATATGGATGTACTAATCTTATTCTTTTTGGTTCTAACTTATATTGTTTCAATTTTATGATTATCTCTGGTAATCTACTTGGTCTATGTACCATATAAAATCTTCCTCCCACTTTTACAAGTGATGATGCAGTTTTTATAACATCTTCAAGAGTACATAGAATTTCATGTCTAGCAATTGATTTTGGTTCTTTATCATTTTTCAGACCATTTTTATTATTCATATATGGGGGGTTTGAAGTAATTACATCAAAACTAGATAAAGGAAACAGCTTATCTGCTTCCTTTATATCTCCTTGTATAATAGAAACTTTTTTCTCTAGATTATTAAGCATAACACTTCTTGAAGCCATTTCCGCACTTTCTTCTTGTATTTCTAATCCAACAAAATATTCTCCTTTTGTCTTTGCTTCTAATAAAATTGGAATAATACCTGTACCTGTTCCCAGATCAAGTACCTTTTCCTTTTCTTTTACATTAGCAAATGAAGAAAGTAATACTGCGTCTATTCCAAAACAAAACTTATTAGGATTTTGGATTATTTTATATCCTTTTCTATGAAGATCATCAATTCGTTCATCTTCTTTTAGCTTCATATATGTCTTCCTCTTACTCTCTATTCATCTTTTTTTCTTTATGTTCTAAGGTCTGTAATTGTTTTAGTTCATCGTGTTCTTCTTTAGATATTTCTTCGTTTGCAGCTTGTTTTCTTTTACAACATCTTTTGAATTTTAGTTCATTAGCTTTATATTCGGCTATCTCTGGATCACCATCTTCTTTTCTAATAACTAATTTAACAAGCTGTCTTAGAACATTGATACTTAATACTTCTCCTTTTAATCCTTCTGGTGTAATTACTCTATCCCCAATATTAGGTAGATTTTTATTAAGGTATTCATATGTGTCTTCTTCATATTTTAGACAGCACATTAATCTTCCACATACACCAGAAATCTTTGTAGGGTTAAGTGATAGATTCTGTTCTTTTGCCATTTTAATTGATACAGGTTGGAATTCACATAGATGAGTATGACAACATAATGCTCGTCCACATATTCCAATGCTTCCAATCATCTTAGTTTCATCTCTAACTCCTATTTGACGTAATTCGATTCTTGTTTTAAAAATTGATGCCAAATCTTTAACTAGTTCTCTAAAGTCAATTCTACCATCAGCAGTAAAATAAAATAAAACTTTATTATTATCAAAAGTATATTCTACATCTATTAACTTCATATCTAATCCATGCTTATTAATTTTCTTAACACAAATATCAAACGCGTCTTTTTCTTTTTGTCTATTTTTCTCTTCTACCAAATCATCTTCTGGTGTAGTTATTCTTATTACACTTTTTAATGGTTGTATTACTTCATCATCTGTTACTTTTTTAATTCCTGTAACAACTTCACCATATTCAATACCTCTTACTGTTTCTACTATTACATTTTGCCCTACTACTATTTCTAAATTACCTGGATCAAAATAATATATTTTACCAGCTTTTCGGAATCTAACTCCTATTACTTTTATCATCTTATTTCTCCTTTGTTTGTAGTATCATCATCTCTATAACTAATCTAAAATTAGAATTCTGTCTTAATAATCTTTTAGCATCTCTTATATTGCTAATTATAACACTTATTTTATTATACGATAAAACCCTTGCTTGTTTCAATAAAGTTTTGTATTTATCTCTATTAATCAAATATGTCTCATCATCAATTTTCTTTACTATTAATAAATCTCTAAACCATACTAAAAATAAATCCAAAAAATCTTCTATATTATCTTTATATTCATCAAACTTAGTACTTAGATTTAATAGTTCATATTCATCGTCTTTTAACATTACATTTACTATACTAATCATATTTTCTCTCATATCAAAAAAGTCTGTTGAAGATGCTAACTCTTTGGCTTTACCAATTATTCCTTGGGAAAAAGATGTTACTAATTGAGCTTGATAATCTGGAATATTTAACTCTTGATTAATATAATTCATAATCTTTTCAGATGATATGGGCTTTAACTTAAGTAATACACACCTTGATAAAATAGTTGGTAAAAACATATTAGAATTACTAGATAATAATATAATTACTGCGTAAGAAGGAGGTTCTTCAATAGTTTTTAAAAGAGCATTTTGTGCTTGTTCTGTCATTGTATTTGCTTCATTTATAATATATATCTTATATGGGTAATGATAAGGCTTAATGTTAATATCTCTGTTAATTTGATCTCTAATATCATCTACTCCTATAGTTTTTTTACTAGGCTTAACATATACTATATCTGGATGATTAAATGAGTCAAATGTTAAACAAGAAGTACATGTGTCACATGGAGTAATTTCTTTCTTCTCACATTGAAGTGTTTTAGCAAAAGTATTAGCTAGTAATTTTTTTCCCATACCTTTTTGTCCATCTATAATATATGCATGAGATATTTTGCTAATTTCTATTGAATTTTGTAAGTGTTTTTTAATATCTTCATATCCAATTATTTCATTGAAAGTATACATTTATTATATCCTCACTATATGTATTATATTATTAATTTCTATTTATAAATATTATATATTTGTACATAATATATTTCAAAAAAATTATACTAACATATAAGCTTATTTCTTCATGATAATAATAATTAAATCTATATTTTTATATTTTAATTGTTATAAATAGTATTAACATAAACTATTAAATTTAAAATGTATTATTGCATTTTAATAATGCTTTTCTATATGATAATAAAAAGTGTGCTCTGCACACTTTTTATGTAAGTATATCTAATAATAATCCTTTTATTTCATCTACATGGCTTAATATTTTTATATTATTTTTTTCTTCTTTTATTAACTCCTTAGCTAGTTCATCTACATTTTTGTCAACTAATTTTACAATACCATATACTCTATGTCTACCTCGTCTATCTAAGAAATTTTCTCTTGAAAATTTATGAGAGTGAGTTACTACTTCGTTAACAAAGTCTTTAATTAATTCTCTATATTTTTTCATGTCTTTAACGTCCATGTGTTTTGCTATTTTATTACCTTGCTCGGTTATATCATGAATCATTACATTGAGTTTTTCTTGTAATGATGATTCATCAATTTTACTAAGCAGTGTAAATTTGAATTCTTCATTAGTTTTTTTATCTGATTTATTTATTGAATCATTAATATTAGGCATATTCACAGAGTTTATCTTTAGATCCATAATTTCATTCCCCCATATTTTGCAAATCTTTCATAGATAGTAGTCATATTATATTTTCACAGATATAATTGTTAAATTTTCAGATACTGATCAATATCAACAACAAAAACGGTTGCTCCTCCAGCTGTTACTTCAATTGGATATGGCAAGTATCCATCTGGCATTCCTGCAACTGGTGGATTTAACAATGACATTTGTTTGTTAGTTTTACATTCTTTCTTAATTATATTTAATACTTCGTCCACTTTTTCTTTTTGTACACCTACTAACATTGTACTATTCCCTGTTTTAAGGAATCCCCCTGTACTTGCTAATTTTGTAACCATAAATCCTGCTTTATTTATCTCTTCTGTTAATCTATGTGAGTCCTCGTCATGAATAACTGCGATAATTAATTTCATATTATCCTTCTCCTCTTCATTTTATAGATAATTTATTATAAATTAGAACAATTATATAAGTACTCATAGTTATTATATTACTACATTCTATGATTAGTATCGGTTATATATAGGTATTTATTTAGTGTTGCGTACTAATCTTATCACTAACAATACTTATTATTTCATTATGTATATCTTCTATTGATTTGGATGCATCTATTTTCTTTATTCTATGAGGATGTTTTTTGGCAAGTTCTTTAAAGCCATTACACACTTTTTCATGGAATTCAGATTTCTGTAATTCTATTCTATCTAATTCTTTTTGATCTTCTTTTCTTTTTAATCCTTGTTTTGGTTCTATATCTAACAAGATAGTGATATCTGGTTCTAATCCTTTAGTAGCATACTTGTTAATCTCTTCTATAGTTTCTATTCCAAGTCCTCTAGCACATCCTTGATATATCAAGGAAGAATCAAGGAATCTATCACATATTACAATCTTACCTTGTTCTAGTGCTGGCTTTATAAATTGTTCAACATGCTGAGCTCTTGATGCTGCGTATAGAAGAGCTTCTGTAGTATCAGACATCTCCATATATTGTTTATCTAATAAAATATTCCTTATTGCCTCACTTATGTTAGTCCCTCCTGGTTCTCTAGTTAATACTATCTCATATTTATTTTTATCTAAATAAGTTTTTAATAAATCTATTTGTGTAGATTTACCAGATCCTTCTGCTCCTTCTATAGTAATAAATAATCCTCTCATTTTACACCTCTCTAATAATCCTAATTGTATTAATCTCTGAATCTTTTAAACCCATTAATTCTATATTAAGCTTCTTATAGATGCTAATTAAATTGATATTCTCCTCAGATATTTTTTCACCAGGTATTATTAAAGGTATTCCTGGTGGGAAAGGAATAATAAATTCACCTGAAATTTTACCTATAGAGTTTTCTAATTCAACAGTTTCCTTTTCCATATTATAAGCAATCTTAGGGTTATAATACTTATGTTCTTTATCTATTATATCATATTTATAAGCCTTTTTATTTTCTTTCTGTAATTTACTATCTATTTTTATTATTGCTTCTTGTAATCTCTTAAAACCCTTTTTACTATCACATACTGAAGTCATAGCTATAATATGATTTATGTTAGATAATTCAACTTGTATTTTATAATCATTTCTAAGAATTTTATCAAGTTCAATTCCTGTTATATTAGCCTTAGAACAGTCTATAACAATTTTTGAATAATCTATGTCAGATATATGATTAGTTCCTATTACTTCATCATCTATTAACTTTAGATGCTTTAGCTTGTTTTTTAATTGATTTCTACATTGTAGTAAATTCATGGCATATTTATTAAACATCTGTCTTCCTTTTGTATCCAATATCTCTCTACAGTTGTCAAGGCTCGTCATTAATATATATGATGGACTACTACTTTGGAAAATAGATAGCTTATCTTGTATCTCATTACAATCTATATTACTAGAATTAATATGTAACATTGCACTCTGAGTAAAAGCTGGTAACGTTTTATGAGTGCTTTGTATTACTATATCCGCTCCTTGTTCCATTGCCGTCTTGGGGAAATCATTATGAAATATAAAATGTGCTCCATGTGCCTCATCAATCATTAGTATTTTATTGTATTTGTGGACTATATCAGCTATTTTTTCTATATTAGAAACAAACCCTTCGTAAGTTGGACTAGTAATTACAACTAGCTTTATATCTGGATATTTTAAAAGCTTTTCTTCTACTTGATGAGGATTAATTCCTCCTATAATTCCATTAGAATGATTAATTTCTGGATATAGATATATTGGCTCTAAGTCATTTAATATAACTCCATTGTAAACTGATTTATGACTATTTCTTGATATTAATATTTTATCTTTTTCCTGGCATATTGCAGAGATAGCCGAGATAATTCCAGATGTACTGCCATTAACTAAGAAAAACGTCTTTCTTGCACCAAATGTATAAGATGCCTTTTCTTGTGCTTCTCTAATTATACCTTTTGGATGATGTAAGTTATCCGTTCCATCTACTTCTGTAACATCTATATCAATAATATTTTTTATATTAAACATTCTATTTAATTTATGCCCTGGCATATGAAAAGGATATATGGTTTTTCTATATTGAGTTAAGTGATTATAGAGAGTAGATTTATTCACTATATTTCCTCCTGTTATATACTTATTGTTCATTTATAATTTGTAATAATTAGTGATACCTCTATTAGCTTCTATTATAATTTGATTTACAATCAAATCAAAAGATATTAACAATAGCTAATATCTTTTGTAAAGTTGTTAACAGTTTTATTGTTTTTCTTAGTTCATTGTTAATAACTTTTTATAATGTAAAGTACTTCTAATATTAGTTATTATATATAAAAATTTATATTTTTTATTGGACTTTTATTATATGTTAGATTATAACACATAATTGAAAAATGAATAGAAAAGAGATTATATGACTTCTAAGAGGTTTGATTGTATAGAGCTATTTGTTGAAATACAAAAAAAATCGTCATCATAGACGATTTATAAATGAGCCACCCGGGACTCGAACCCGGGACACCTTGATTAAAAGTCAAGTGCTCTAGCCGACTGAGCTAGTGGCCCTTATTGATTTGTTATGGTGCCCAGAGGCGGAATCGAACCACCGACACGAGGATTTTCAGTCCTCTGCTCTACCGACTGAGCTATCTGGGCAAATTGGTTGCGGAGTGAGGATTTGAAGCTCTGACCTTCGGGTTATGAGCCCGACGAGCTACCAGACTGCTCCACTCCGCGATATATAGATAAATTGTCTTACTAACGTAAAAACAATTATCAAATGGAGGGAGAAGGATTCGAACCTTCGAAGGC
>JAOARM010000016.1 GCA_025210515.1 Vallitalea sp.
GAATATCATCTGACCCAAGTAAATAGTGTATGCAATGTACATATAATTGTTTTTTATCTTTTATTAAATGATAGTGGTGAGCCAAGAACAAGACCATCTAGGGTCGGGAGCCTACGAAGCATTTTTTAGTTCTTCCCCCCCCTTCTTTTTCGCCCCTTGGGCGATTTCAAAGACCCTTAATTTTGTATAGTAATATACAATAACTCTCATTTATACAAGTTTTAAATAGGATTAAACCCATATTTTTATATTTTTTCTCATTATAGCTATATTAATTATTTAATTACCTTTATGTTATTCTTAGTGGCAAAAATACTTAAATCTCGCTTATTAATTCTATGTTTTAAATTTTCAAGTACTTCTTTTTCTGTTTCGGGTGTCCAATAAATCTTCAAACTATTTTTTGCTCGCGTTATAGCAGTATAGAATATATTATGAGTTATTAATTCTTCAACTCCATCAGCAATGACAACTTTTACAGAGTTATATTCCAAACCTTGAGCCTTATGGATGGACACTGCATACGCTACCTGAAAAGGAACAACTGTGTCTGAATCATCAGTATCATCATCGGTACTCTTATATTTTTCAACAGTAAATCTAATTACAGAGTTTCCATTTTCTAAGCTATCAACAAGTTCAAAATCTTGTCCGACAACATCCATATCCGTGATTACCTTATCAACGCCTATATCAAACTGAATTCGATGCTGAAACTTATTAATTCCAACAATAATACCTTTAAGATTATTATATATAACTGGTGCAAACCTATCTGATTCATTAAAGAGTATAGGGTCACCGACTTTATAAGTAAGAATTCCCCAATTAACAGGTTTGTTTTTATTATTTATCTGAAGAAATTGATTGATATTATTAATACCATATAAGCCATCATAATTAAGACAAAGAATAATTTCATCATCACTATGACTATCAAATATCGTTTCATCTAATTTAATTGAATAACTATTTCTTGTAATATGTTCAAGAATATCAACATCAATATTTCTTACTTTATTCCATAACCTTAGTAAATCTGGATTGCTACTTCTATATGGCTTAGTTAACTCGAAAACCGCTGTTTTTGGTATGAATGACTTAGCTATACTAAACCAATTTCCAAAGTAAATGGATTCTATCTGGAAAACATCTCCTACTAATACAATTAATTTAAAACTAGTTTTCTCTAATATTTCTTTCATATCATCATTACTAACCGTACTACACTCATCAATAAAAAGTATATCACATTCATTATCTATACTCTTGCTTCTAGTATAACTTGCAATAGTCGTGAAATTACAATTAACCGTTTTAATATTTCTTTTCAAATTATCAATCGCAGGATTCGTATTTGCTAAGTATAATTTTTTATAAATAGCGAACAGATTAGAAATATGATTAATCATTGTAGATTTTCCAGTTCCTGCTGCTCCATATATTAATGCAATACTGGAATCGTTAAATAAAGTTTTAATTGATTTCTCTTTTTGCTCACAATTGATAGAATATTTTGTCAACCAAGAGTCCACAAAATGTCTATAATTTTTCATTCCATTGGTGGATAAATCTTTAAGAATTAGTATAATACTTTTTGTGTTGTCTTCATCACCTTTAATATAATAATTACCTTTAAAATTTTCAATTCTTCTATTGATATGTTTATAATATAATTTATTATTATAAGTTTCTATGAGTTTCTCTAAATCTCCAAATTGGCATAATTCTTCGCCTTGAGTATATAATTGTGCTTCATGCTGGGTATTACTCTTAATTCGTCTTGCCAATACTTCATCTTCGTGATTAGATATATTGATTGCATTAACAACATCATTAAATCTAGGATTATGACCAATTAACGAAGTACTAAACGGTATAGAATCAAATGGTATACATCCATATTTCAAGTAACAATTTGACAAACGCTTATTTTCATTATAATGATATTGCTTTTTAATGATTTTATTATTCATTCTATATAGCAAATAGCATATAACATTACTTCCTGGTAACTCAGCATTGACTAAGTCCCTACATTTATCTAGTACTTTATAAAATTGATTTACTTTTGCTTGCTTAAGAATACTAGATTTAATATCATTATAATAATCATCGTTACACTTAATATATTCAACAAAATTCATTCCTGAATTTGTCAAATATTCCATTAAGCCTTTATATTCAACATTGCTTCTTTGAATATTGATATGTGTCCCTATTATTTTTGAAAAATTATTTATTTCACACGGTCTTATTGATACTTCCCATTGGTCAATGATGTGAATTGGCATATTTTTATTTAAAAGATTAATTCTGTCATCCCTTAAGGTTAATCGAACAGCATAATTTTCACTAATATTTTGTTTAGTAAACGCAATAATACGTCCGAATTTACTCTCATTATCTATTGCAGCTGTTATCGTAACTTCATAATAAACTTTATCTTGCACAAAGAATGGTTTTATTTTTCTAATATAGTATCTGTCAGTATATTCATCTCGAACACTCATATAGCTTGGATTCTCGATTCGCTCAGCTATCTTGTCATAATAAATCTTTAAGGTTGAATCTACCTTAATTGGAAACTTGTAAAGATTATTCAAAATATCAATACTGAACTCACTCTTTAAATAACCTTTGACCTTGATTAGGTATTCATAGTATTTCAACATAAGTCTTTCAGAACTCTCTTCTCCTACAATATAATGTGATGCAATCATCTGCAAAAAGTGGTGAAATTTCGCAAGGAAATTCAGTTTGCTTCTTGTTTTAACAGATTCATTACTTTTTTTAATTATATCATAAGTAACTTCAACATCTTGTCCTTGAGAATACGATAATATTGAAACGAATTCAACTAAGTTGCGTAACTGGGATAATAAATTCTGTGAAATGAAACCTCTTACATCATCATTACAAATTTCAATATTTCTACAGATATTTTTATCAGCGATATAAATTTCGCTTAAAACCAATTTCATTATATACTTCCCCCTTACTTAATCTTATACAAAATCCCTATTTGTGGGATTTATCATAACATATTCTAAATTTCAGTTAATTATTGACTACTCTACAATCCGGTATAGACATTTCAAATACGTCAAAGGATATAAGGTATAAAAAATATACGCATAGCTCATATGTGCAATTTTATCATAATAATATATTAAAAAGCAATATTATTATCATTATTTTTCCACATTTATACTATTTTCAACATAATTTACTTCTGAGAAAAAGGTTTAATCCTATTTAAAACTTGTATAAATGAGAGTTATTGTATATTACTATACAAAATTAAGGGTCTTTGAAATCGCCCAAGGGGCGAAAAAGAAGGGGGGGAAGAACTAAAAAATGCTTCGTAGGCTCCCGACCCTAGATGGTCTTGTTCTTGGCTCACCACTATCATTTAATAAAAGATAAAAAACAATTATATGTACATTGCATACACTATTTACTTGGGTCAGATGATATTC
>JAOARM010000017.1 GCA_025210515.1 Vallitalea sp.
GAATAATATTTTATACGCTCTTCTCTAGATGGCTTCTCTGTAGATGACTCTTCAAACATAAACTCTTCTATAACTTCTTTCGGAACATAAGAATCGGGCTTTACAATAGTTTTTTCCAAATGAGATCCTTCCCCTTCAAAAGAATTCCATAAAATTTGTGTTTCTACAACATCTCCATCTCTATTATAAAAAACCCCCATTACAAAAGCATTGGGTGACATATACCAACAGGTCCTTGCATAGGCAACTAGATAACCACATTTAACCTTCGAATAACATAATGGTATCAAAAAAGAAAAATCATATGCCTCAGATCCACTTGTCAAGTTATTTACATCTAACACTTTTGCAATACCATAGTCAACACCAAAATCTTCGATAGAAGGATTTTTATTTATACCATTTCTTAAATCATAAAACTCATAACTATTATCCGTAAGAATAAGTGGTTTGTATTTCACCTTTTCATTAATAATCTTTTCAGGATCACCTTCAATTGTTGTAAAAAAAGGTTTAAAATATTCAGGATGCAATGGCAACTCTGCCTCTTCAACATTCTTTAATAAGAAAACTTCAAAAGGAGTAAAGGTTCTTGTTGTAGATAATATGTCATTATCCACACATTCTTTTTTACTTATTATTGAATCAGTAACACCATCTTTAGGACTATTCGTATCTACGTTTTGTTTGCTTTGGCAACTTACCAAAAGTATAAATATTAGAATTTTTTTCATCACTTTTTTATTGTTGGTTTAAATCCTTGAATATGTATATGTTTTTTATGTCCTCACATTTTCTTAGGGTATGGAAATAATTTCTTATCTATAGGACAGAGAAATAAAATCTTCTATTTTTCACAAAAAAGCCGATATTCATTGTTTCCATTTTGGCAACATATATGAATTATCGACTTTTTTAATTTAATCCTTTTTATGACAACCCACTGATCACAAAATACTCTAATCACATCATTGTGTACAGCTTAATCAATATCAAAATATTTATTGTCAAAATCAAGATATTCCTTACTTACCAAACTATCACTCATTTGTATAATGTCATCAGATTTGATAGCATAACTCTTTACAAACGTCTCTTTATATGGCTTTTTAATATTATATACGTAGACTAAAGAATGTCTTACAAAAGCATCAAACGAAACTTCTGTTGTTTTTGAGACACACCTTTCAATGTCCGATACACCATACAATGTAACAACATCAATTAACTCTCCATTCCAATTATAAAACACACCTGAAATTATTGCATTAGGATTATCAAACCAACAAGTTCGAGCAAAACATACCAAATATCCACATTTCACTTTCGCATAAAACAATGGGATTAAAAATTTAAAATCAAAAGACCTTAGACCATTTGTCAAGTAATTAACATCACTACTAAATCCACCAATATAATCTTGTGATTTCGGCTTCCTTGATATACCATCAAGTAAAGCATTAAAATTATAATCATTGTCTGTTAAAATCAGTGGTTTACTTATGACTTTTTCATTATCAATAGCATAACAACCATTATTGTCTTGTTTAAGGAATCCTTTTAATTTATCCTCACCAATCGGTAATTCTGTTTCCTCAATGTTTTTTTGTAAAAAAAGATCAAATGAAACAGTTGGTGCAGCAACTGTTTCATTAATTTCTTCTTCAGTTACATCTTTATGATAGATCAAACTATCCTTAACAAGTGCAACCATATTCTTATCGATCGAATAATATTTTATACGCTCTTCTCTAGAAGACTTTTGTGTAGATGATTCATCATACTCATACCCTACTATAACTTCTTTCGTAACATAAGAATCGTGCTTTACAATAGTTTTTTCCAAATGATATCCATCCACTTCAAAAGAATTCCATAAAGTTTGTGTCTCTAAAACATCTCCATCTCTACTATAAAAAACTCCCATTACAAAAGCATTGGGTGACATATACCAACAGGTCCTTGCATAGGCAACAAGATAACCACATTTAACCTTCGAATAACATAATGGTATCAAAAAAGAAAAGTCATATGCCTCAGATCCACTTGTCAAGTTATTTACATCTAACACTTTTGCAACACCATAACCAACACCAAAATCTTCGATAGAGGGATTTTTATTTATACCATTTCTTAAATCATAAAACTCATAACTATTATCTGTAAGAATAAGTGGTTTGTATTTCACCTTTTCATTAATAATCTTTTCAGGATCACCTTCAGATGTTTTGAAAAATGGTTTAAAATATTCAGGATGCAATGGCAACGCTGCTTCTTCAACATGCTTTAATAAGAAAATTTCAAAAGGAGTAAAGGTTCTTGTTGTAGATAATCTGTCATTATCTACACATTCTTTTTTACTTATTATTGAATCAGTAATACCATCTTGAGCACTATTCGTATCTACGTTTTGTTTGCTTTGGCAACTTACCAAAAGAATAAAAATTAGAATCTTTTTCATTGATATTTTATTGTTGGTTTAAATCCTTGAATATGTATATGATTTTTATGACCATCCATTTTCTTAGATTAGAATCAGCAACACAAATACATTTTCATATTTTTACATTTATACACAAATATATACAAACAAATCACACAACAAATACTTAACAATAAATTACAATGAATAATATATTCCACAAATAACGACTATATTCAACAGTAATGGCATAAAAAAGGGTTATCTCATAATTAAAAAGAGACAACCCATAAACTTAAAAATCAAATTATGCTATACTAGGAATATTTAAAATATCGTATCTGGAGAGGACAAGATATCGTCATACAGTTTTTTGTTATTCAAAATCTCCAAAGCTTTCTCAATCTCTTTATCTCCCTCATTTAACATCTCATAGAAAGAACCACGAGGATAGATAAAACGAGCCATGATTGCTTTCATCTGTAACGAGATCA
>JAOARM010000018.1 GCA_025210515.1 Vallitalea sp.
ATATATTTAACACCATGTAATCAAAAATCATATAATAATTTGATTATTAATTACCAGCTAATTGTTTTGCTAATTTAACAGCCATATTTGCATCTTCACAATATCCATCTGCACCTATCTTAATTGCATAATCATTAGTTATAACGGCGCCACCAATAATAATCTTAGCTTTTAATTTTTCGCTTTTTGCAAGATTAATAACATTTTCCATTTCTAGCATTGTAGTTGTCATTAATGCAGATAATGCAATAATATCTGCATCAACTTCTTTTGCCTTTTCTACAATAATTTCTTTCGCAACATCTTTTCCTAAATCAATAATTTCAAAGCCATGATTTTTCAGCATTAATGCAACAAGATTTTTACCAATATCATGAATGTCTCCTTTTACTGTAGCTATTACAACTTTTTTCTTCTCTTGTTCTTGTTTCTTTGATTGTTCAAGTATTGGTTCTAAATAATCCATTGCCGTTTTCATTGCTTCTGCGCTCATAATAAGTTGAGGTAAGAAATATGTTTTTTCTTCAAACAATTCTCCAACTTTACTAATAGCAGGAATTAAATAATCTTTTATAATTAATTTTTCACTATTTCCTTGTTTCAGAGATTTTTTTATAACTTCTACAATATTATCTTTTTCCCCACCAACTACCATGTTATAAATAGTATCATTTATATTAACATTATCATTTAACTGCTCTTTTTTTACTAAGTTATTATCTGTATTGTTGTTGCTTTTACCTTTTTCTTTGTTAAATGCTTTAATATAATTCAAACTATCTTTATCTCTAGTTATCAAAACGTCACAAGCCATTTTAATATTCATTAATGACTCATCAGATGGGTTAGCTATTGCCATTGTTAGTCCTCGTCCTATAGCCATAGCAAGGAAAGATGTATTAATTAATTTTCTCTCCGGTAAACCAAATGATATATTAGATAATCCCATAATAGTATTTATTCCAAATTCATTACTACACCAATTAATAGTTTGCAACGTTTCAGTTGCAGCCAAGCTGTTTGATGCAACTGTTGTTACAAGTCCATCAACTATTATATCTTCTTTCTGATATCCTATATCATTAGCAAGATTATATACTTTATTAATGATTGAATGTTTCTCTTTTATGTCTTTTGGTAATCCATTATCGCTAAGAGGCAGTAACACAAACATTGCTCCATATTTTTTTGCAATTGGTAGCAATCTATCAATTTTATGTTGTTCTAGAGATATAGAATTAACTAGTGCTCTACCTGGATATATTCTAAGAGCAGATTCAATAGCATCAATATCAGATGAATCAATACATAAAGGAACTTTTACAAATGTTGATAGTTGTTCAACTACTAGCTTCATCATTTCTTTTTCATTAATACCGTTCATACCTACATTAACATCAAGTATTTGTGCGCCTTTTTCTATCTGTTCATGAGCTAATTTAATTATATAGTCTAGATTTTTATTTCTTAATTGCTCTTGTAATTTTTTCTTACCTGTTGGATTAATTCTTTCACCTACAATTACAGTAGGGTTATTGCCTCCAATACTCACTGTCATTCTTTCTGATGTTAATACACTAGTTTGCTTATTATTCCAAGGCTTGATAATACAGTGTTCAATTTTATTTTTAACCTTCTTAATAAATTCATTAGTTGAACCACAACATCCACCTATAATATTAGCTCCTGCTTCTATAAGCCTAACTGCATAATCAGAAAATTCTTCTGAGTTCATATCAAAAATCGTAGTACCATTTTCAAATTTCGGTAACCCTGCGTTAGGTTTAACTAGTAATGGTACTTTGGCATAAGGTTTCATTGCTTTTACAATGTCTATCATATCATTAGGACCTGTAGAGCAATTACAACCTACTGCATCTGCTCCTAGATTTTGAAGTGTAATAAGAGCTGTTTGTGGATCTGTACCATTAAGTGTATAACCGCTTTTTTCATATGTCATACTAACCATGACAGGTAAATCGCAAGTTTCTTTTACTGCCAGTAACGCCGCACGAGCTTCATTAATATTCATCATTGTTTCTATTACAAACAAATCAACTTTAGCTTTTACTAAAGCTTTTACTTGAACTTTATAAGCATTAACTATATCTTCAAAGTGATAACTTCCATAAGGATACATCTGTGCTCCTGTTGGTGATAAATTCCCTGCAATAAAAGCTTTATCACCTACTGCTTTTCTAGATATTGCAACTAACTCTTTGTTCATAATTTCAATTTTATCTTCTAATTCAAATTCTGCTAACTTAATTTTATTACATCCAAAAGTACAAGCATATACAACATTAGAACCAGCTTCTACATAACCTTTTTGTATTTCCATTAAAATTTCTCTATTGTTAATTACCCATTCTTCTGGACATACTCCTCTGGGCATACCTCTTTTTTGAAGTTCTGTACCTGTTGCTCCATCTAATAATAATATATTATTTTCAAGAAAGTTTCTAAACTCTTTTTTTGTCATTAGTATTACCAACCCTTTACTTAATTTTTTTAATTATGTTACATATCATTTGGGCTCTGTTAAACGGAGTCATTAAGTATATTCCATCTACTGTATCCTTAACTTTCAACGCCATTTCAATTGCTATATTAATACCTACCTGTTCAGCTTCTAATCTATCCATATCTTTTTTAAACATATCACATACTTCATCTGGAACATGAATACCTGCTATTTCATTTTTTAAAAATTGAGCGTTTTTATAACTCACTAAGGGCATTATTCCTCCTAGAATTTTGATAGATGTATTTTCTTTAATAATTTTTAGATTTTCTAAAGCTTTATTATCAAAAATAGGCTGTGTAAGTAAATAACTTGCACCTGCATTTTGCTTTCTATTGATTCTTTCTATTAACTTATCTACATTAGTTAAATTTGGGTTAAGAGCTCCTCCATATATTATAGAATCTTCATCATCTAATTCTATATTAAGTTGTTTAACTAATTCCATCAACTTAATAGAATTCATATTAAAGACACTTGTTATTTCACTTCTATCTCCACTTGGTATTGGGTCACCAGTAACTAGTAAAATATTTCGAATATTTTCGATATGTGCTCCTAATATAATCGATTTTAATGCAATACTGTTTTTATCTCTACAGCATATATGTGGCATTACTTCAATTCCAACTTCTTTTTGAATCTTATTAGACATTATTATTGAATCAGCTCTTGGTCTTGATAATGGTGAATCGGCTATAGTAATAATATCTACACCTTCTGCTTTTAATATATTTGCACACTCCATTATTTTATTACTATTCCCATTAAAAGGAGGATCTAATTCTACAGCTATAACAAATTCATCATTCTTTAATTTATTATAAAATTTGTTACTTACAACTGTACCTTTTTTATTTTTCTTTACATTACTAGTCTGATGTGTCAAAGTGCAAGTGTAAATACTATTAAGACCTTTCACAATTTCTTTAATATGCTTTGGGGTTGTACCACAGCACCCGCCAATAACTTTAATCCCTAACTCTTTAATATCTATCATAGTTTCTGCAAAATACTTTGCATTATCTCTATATACAGTTCTTTCATATATTTTATCTGGATATCCTGCATTTGGAATAGCTATAATATTATCATCTTTCATATCTAACGAAGATAAAATTTTATATAAATGTCCTACACCTATACCACAATTAAATCCATAGGCAACTAAACCATCTATATCTCTAGCTTCCTCAATCAATCTACCTGCACTAATACCTTGCCTAGTATACCCATAAGAATTAATGCGAAATTGAGCTAATATCTCGGCATCTTCATTTTTTGACTTTATATACTCACATAAAATTTTAATATATTTTGTACTAGAAAATGTTTCCAATACAAAAGTATCAGCACCACATTCCATAAGAGTATCTATTATAAAATAATATTCGTCAATTATCTCACTATATTCTACATTATATTTCTCTGGAATAGGACCAATTGATGCTCCCACAATAACATCACTGTCCTTTACACAGTTTGAAGCTATATCATAACCATTTCGTATAACTGATTTTAACATATCTCTATCACAATCAAGACTAATTGTATTAGCAGAAAATGTATTAGTTCTAATTAACATAGCTCCCGCTTCAATATATTCATTATGTATATTACTAATAATATCTTTGTTATATAAATTGGCTTTCTCAGATATAGTTGTTTTATAAGATGTTTTCTTAGAATAATAAGTACCCATTGCACCATCTACAACTAATATCTTATCCTTCAAATAATCCTGTAATCTCATACACGTATAATCCTTTCTAAAATGTTCAATCCTATCCATTATTATAAAATATATACACAAAATCTAACTAAAACTTGCCACGAGCCCAGCGTAGAATGATATAGGGTAATATGGAGCACGAGACAGGACGTCGAGGTCAGCTGTTTTAATCAGGACGATTAATTAGCTGACGGAATATTACCCTATATCATTCGGAGCGGAAATTCACTTACTCTATCCTCTTTAAATTCTTAAGCTCTATCCCATTATTATTATTAACTACTAAAGTAGCCATACTTTTTTCACCAGTCTGAGGTAATGTTATTCTATAATCCTCTATTTTACCATCTTTTAACAATTTCTCTATTGTCTCTTTATCTATTGTTTTCTTACCATATCGTTCCAAAGAATTTTTCCATATAGAATATTTACAATTTTCTCTCCACATAGAACAATAAAATGACTTAGAATTTTCTAAAATTGTTCCTTTATTACATATAGGACATGTACCAAGCCCTTTTACTTTCTTTTTCTTATCTTCTGGAATAGGCTTTCTTTCAAATTGTACCTTCCCCTTACTTTTACTTGCAGACAACACTAGATACTGAACAAATCTTTTAATACTTCCCATAAAACGTTCTGATTCCATATTCCCTTTATTAATACTAGTTAATCCTTTTTCCCATTTCCCTGTTGTTTCTGGAGACTTTAACTCATTAGGAATAATTTCAATTAATTTGCTACCTTTATTAGTAGGAATAAGTGTTTTACCTTTCCTCTTAATATATTCAACTTGAATTAATCTCTCTATAATTCCTGCTCTAGTAGCTGGTGTTCCAAATCCCGATTCTTTTAATTGCTCTTTTATAGTCTCATCTTCTGTAAATCTACCTGCATTTTCCATTGCACTAAGTAATGAGCTTTCTGTATACGGCTTAGGAGGAGTTGTTTTCTTAGATACCTTATCTACATCTACTACAGTTTTTCTATCTCCCTTTTTCATCTTTGGCATTATCTGTTCTTTATCATCTTTCGATGCTGTATATAATGCTTTCCAGCCTTTATCTACAATAACTTTACCAGACGCTACAAAAGTTTCATCTTCTATTTCAAATATAATTTCTGTTGTTTCATATTTATAATAATCGTAAAAAACTGCAATAAATCTTTTTATAACCAAATTATATATATTAAGCTCATCTTTTGTTAGATTTGCAATTCTTGGAACTACATCTGTTGGGATAATAGCATGATGATCTGTAACTTTTGCGTTATTAATAATTCTCTTATTAAACTTTAATTCACCTTTTTCAAGTATAGGTTTTACAGCTTTATTATAAGGAGGTATATTAATTTTATTCATTGTGCTTTTAACTTTTTTCTTCATGTCATTACTAAGATAACGACTATCTGTTCTTGGGTATGTTATTAGCTTTCTCTTCTCATATAAGTCTTGTGCTAAAGTTAAGACTTTTTTTGCTGTATATCCATATTTTTTATTACCGTCTCTTTGAAGTTCTGTTAAGTCATATAATAATGGTGGTGGCATTTTTTTAAGTTTTTTATTTACTTCTTTTACAACGCCTTCTTTATTCATTATTTTATTGCTTATTTCTTCTGCTTTTTCCTTATCAAATATTTTAGTATCTGATGGTTTTTCATTAAACCATATAGCTCGAAATTCATCATCAAATATAGCATTAATTTCAATATAGTCTTTTGGAACAAAATTATTAATTTCATTATGTCTATTTACTATTAGTGCTAGAGTTGGTGTCTGAACTCTTCCTATACTAAGTAATACATTATTGCTAGTTGTATAAGCTCTAGTTGCATTAATACCTACAAGCCAATCTGCTTCTGAACGACATTTTGCACTATAATAAAGATTATCATATTCTTTTCCGTCTTTTAATTTATTAAATCCTTCATTAATAGCTTCATCTGTCATACTTGATATCCATAGTCTTGAAAAAGGCTTGTTACAACCAATATAATCATATATATATCTAAATATCAACTCTCCTTCACGTCCACTATCTGTTGCACATATTATAGATTCAATATCTTTTCTATTAATTAATCTCTCAATAATTCTTAATTGTTTTTCTGTCTGATTATAGGGCTTTAGCTGTATACTAGATGGGATAATTGGTAATTCGTTATATCTCCACTTCTTATATTTTTCATCATAGTCATCTGGCTCTGCTAATGTAATCAGATGTCCTACTGCCCATGTAATTACATAGCCCACACCTTCTATATAACCATCATTTCTAGAACTACATTTTAGAACTTTTGCTATATCTCTTGCTACAGATGGCTTTTCGGCTAGTACAAGTTTCTTCCCCATTGGTTCCATTCCTTTCAGTAAATCACTTTACACTATAATGATAACTTATTTATTTAACAGTCTACTTTTCTGAGACTTGTAATTCATTCTTGTGAGAATTATAGCATATAAATTGATTTATTGCTATAATATCATTAATTACTGTTTTATATTAAATTATATAATGTATATTATTTGTAAATTGATATATCAATACTATAGATGAAGGAGAGCAATTGAATTGAAAAGACTAAATTTAATTTTTACTATTATAACTGTAATTCTGATTATATGTGCATGTCACTCTGCTTCCACTAATAACGAAATCGTTAATTTACTTAAAGAACCCAACCTAGAATTATCAGACCAATTAATTAAGCAATTTTTTGAGTATTACAATAGCCATCGATTTGAGTTATCACTATTACCTCCATTTAATTCATCAAATCAACCTGATTGGAATCAACTAACTCTTTATACATATCTAAATTTTGCTGATAACAAAAATCAAGATTATGATTCAAAAATATCAAAAGAAGAGTTTAGAAATACAATAAATAAGTATTTTGGACAAATGGAGTATATAGATAAAAAGTCAGAATATCTTAAATATGTAAATGAAACGTATATCTGTAACCCTGGAGATACAATGCGTACGGTATATTATCGCTTAACAAGCATTACCAAAGATAACTACGGACTTTATACTGCATCATTTGATGGGTTGTTTTTGGAAGAATTGGAAGCATCAGAATTGTACGAGTTCGCTTCTCCAAACATAAAAGCTATCAGAGATGTGGCAGGTACTAAAGAGTATATGCAAACAGAGCAATTTACAGATACATTACTTAACATATTCTTGAAAGATGATTATAATAAAATATTAGATATGACAGAGAAAATTACAATACAATTTATTTTAACTGATAATGACATTTTTCCTTTTGTATACAATTCATGTGAAATAATAAGCTATTAATTATTGATTTTTATTTGAAATACATTTTTAAAAGGGTTAATCATTGATTACTTCTAAGATTAACCCATATTAAATATTAATCAAGTTGGAACCAATTACTAGTTACTTTGCTTTGTGTAAAACCTCTTTTTGCATACATATTATACGCTATCGTATTTTTTGTTATAACAATAAGGCCTATTTCTTTTACCTTATTATCATTCAGTAGCCCTATGGCTGTTTCTAGAAGTAATTTTCCGTATCCTTTTCTTCTAGCACTCTTAATTAACCCTATATCAAATTCCCCTACTCCATCTTTTATGTATAATTTTATAAAACCTATATTTTCATTATTCCCTTTAACTATATAATGATAATTTTCATTTGCTTTACTAATATATTCATCAACTTCATTTTCTGTTAACGTTGCTCCATGTGGAACTTCTTCAAAAGCGTCATTATAAATATTTAAATACTCTTTTTTATTTTCTTCTGATAACTTAACTAAATCTAACGGTGAATACTTAATTGTCCTATCTTCTAGAATCATCCTTATTGCAGAATATTGCTTATTAATTTTAAGAATATCAAATATTGAATCCTCTTTTGTGCCCAAAAATATTTCATTTGCTCCATTATTTCTTCCTATGTTTTTGGCTTCTTTTATTATCTCCCATAAAACTCTAGTCTTATTATCTATACTTTCATCTATATCTGACTTAATTATATATGCTATCCCTTTTGTATTACATTCTAATAATATTATCGTTGTTGTTCCTATAATAAGACCTTCTTGTGTCTTTACTAAAACACCTCTACCATAATCAAATTCTTTACATTTAAGTTCTTTATCCATATCTTCCATAGATACTTTATGTATCTTATTTCTATTTATAAACTCATTATATTGTTCTAATTGGGATTTATTTAATTCTAAGTAATTATATATCATGCTTACTTCTCCTCTAATTTCTCTATCTTATTCCTTAACCCAATAACTTTTACAATCATTAGTTCTTTCAATAAATCCATATTCTATTAACGCTCTTCTTATAGTTGCATAATCTTCATATATCCTTTTCAAAATTCTGTTAAGTTCTTTTTCTGAATAAGTTTTTCCTTTTGAAAAGTTTTTAGTAATCTCTTGTAATATAATAATTTTCTTCTTAGCTTTAGCAGGATACGTCTTTAATGCTCCTTCTTCATTCATGTAATTTTTTATAGTATTTTTTCTATCTTTGTCAGTGATATTATATCTATCATCTAAAGCTGTTGCTGTTTTATGAGGATCACATATAACTTCCTTTTCTAATTTACTAATCTTCTTATTAGTACTTTTTGAAAGCAGTTCCATCATAGCTAGAAATATTTTTGCTTGCTTTTCTTTTTGTCTTAATTTGTAACGATGATTTCTAATAGTTGATTGAGCAACAGATAGCTTTGTAGCAACTTCTTTATCAGATAACCCCTGTGACATAAGAGTTAATACTTCTCTTTGTATATCTGATAATCCAGTAAAAGCAGAATTCATTCCTAAAAAATACGATAGCATTGAATCATGATTTGATTCTATATGTAATTCAGCAGCTCTTCTTGCATCATATAACTCTGAATCTATATTATAAATACGTCCTTTTTGAAATGTTTCTTCACAAATTATACACTTATATTCTTGTTCATCATCTATAAAACCCTTTCTTAACTCTTCTATGTTGGCACTCCAAAATAATTTACTTGATTGTATATCCATAACACGTTACTCCCTTCTATTATTCTTTTATATAATTATATATAACTATTACAGTTTTGTCTACTCATTAGCAAACTTTTTATTGAAATGTTTGTGCCTTTCTATTAATAACTCACTCTCAAATATAAAAACCTCCCAAAAAATTGATAATCAATTATTTAGAAGGTCTTTAATTACTTATATTTATTTAATATTTCTTGTGAAATATGACAATAATCGTCTGGACATCTAGTCAATCTATCTTGATGTTCTTCTGCACTTCTCAAGTAGTTTGTAAGAGGTAATACTTCAACAACTATACGTTCACTATCATTTCTTTCACTAATAAACGCTTTAGCTTCCTCTAGATGTTTAGAATTCTCACTATATACACCTGTTCTATATTTCTCACCAACATCATTTCCTTGCTTATTCAAACTGTAAGGATCAATTATTTCAAAAAAATACTCCATTAATTGGTGTATAGTTACAACATTTGGATCAAATTTTGTTTTTACACATTCAGCATAACCATCATAATTACCATTAAGTGTTTTACTTGCTCCATTGGCTCTTCCTGCCTCTGTAACCTTAACACCAGGTAAAGTCTTAATAAAAGCTTGCACTCCCCATAGACATCCGCCAGCAAAATATATTTCCTCCATGTAATTCCTCCTTATATTAAACTATATTGCAAAAGAATTTTGATCAATTTTTAACATTAGAATTATAATATACAAATTACGTCTAATAAAAATATCAACTTTTAATAAGAGAAAAACGAAATGATTATAATTTTATGTCAAATACAAATAGGCTGTATTATAATACATTTTTAATTATCAATATATAGAAAGATAGACTAGTTTTAGCCATAAGCAAAGCCATGACGGCGTAGCCAAATACCTTTTAAACAAGATGTTTAATGGTATGAATAGCTAAAGCTAGTCTATCTTTCAAAACTCTAATTCTAAAGAAGATATATTATGACAGCTTCTTTCTAAATATCAATATTATTTTTTTCTAATTCTCTTTAATACAATATATATAATTAACGTCTATATCTTCTAACCCAGATATTGCACCTTTTTCTGTTTTTAGTAATGTAATATAGTTATATATTTCTTCAGTAATTAGCTCCCCTGGTGCAAGTATTGGTATCCCCGGTGGATAAATCATAACAAATTCACCACTTATTCGTGAAATAGAATTTTCCAGTAATACTCTTTCCTTATTACTGTAAAAAGCATCTCTAGGTGAATATGATACTTTTGTTGAGTTACATGTTTTAAATTCTAGTTGTAGAGGTTCTTTCTTATATGTCATCGCTATATCTTTAAGTGCTTCCACCAATTGGTCAACTCTGTTTTTTGTATCTCCAATACTAATCACAGCAAGAATATTATGGCTATCACCCATTTCAAGCTGAATATTATATTCATCTCTTAGAATATCATACGCATTAATACCAGTAAGCCCTATACCTGTCACATTAATGCCTAACTTGGTTTCATCAAAACCAAAACATCCACTTCTATCAAAATCTTTATAAGAAAATGCAAATAATCCTTCAATTTGATTAATTTTTTTTCTAGCTTTTCTTGCAAGTTCAATAGCCTTATGTAACTTTTCTCTACCTTCAATAACTAAAAATTTTCTTGTTAAATCTAAGCTAGCCATCAGTAGATAAGAAGCACTAGTTGATTGAGTTAGATTAACAATCTTTTTTACATGATTTTTAGATATGGTATTTGTATTAAGTAGTAAAGCTGATGATTGTGTAAGAGAACCGCCTGTTTTATGTAGACTTACCGCTGACATATCAGCTCCTAATGCCATAGCACACTCTGGTAACTCATCGTGAAACGGTAAATGTGCACCGTGAGCTTCATCTACTAAAACTTTTATCCCCTTTTCATGTGCATATTCAATAATACGTTTCATCTCAGATGCCACACCATAATAAGTAGGATTAATAATTAATACAGCTTTTGCATTAGGTTCTTCACTAATAGCTCTCTTTACATTATCAAGTGATACACCTACAGTCATACCGTATTTTTTTTCAAAATGCGGATACATATAATGAGGCTTTGCACCACATAGTATAAGTGCATTAATAGCTGATTTATGAACATTTCTCGGAAGAATAATAATATCACCTTCTGAAACCACACTCATAATCATAGCCTGTACAGCTTGGGTCGTTCCATTAACCATAAAAAATGATTCATCTGCTCTGTATGCATCTGCTAATAAATCTTGAGCTTCTTTAATTACTGACACTGGATTACAGATAAAATCTAAAGATTTTCTTGAATTAACATCTGCTTCCAAAACAGATTTAGGTATTAGTTTTAATAATTCTGTATTACCACAACTTTGCTTATGTCCTGGCACATCAAAAGGTATAACTTTTTTATCAATATGTTTTTTAAGTTCGTCAAACAAAGGCGTCTTGTTATGATTAATTATAATTTTTCCCATTAAATATCTCTTCCATTTCTGTTTTTAGCTTTTCCTTAATTTCTTTCTTTTCTCCATCAGATAAATCAATTTTGTCAGTAAAAAAGAGATAATTATCTAAGTCAAATTTATTTAATATCATTTTTGTATGAAATATATTTTCTTTATAAATATTACTATCTATAGCATTATAGGTATCTAATATATTACCACTAATATAATCTTGTATTGACTTTATTTTATGATCAATAAAATATTTCTTTCCATTAAAATCTCTAGTAAAACCTCTTACTCTATAATCTAAATTAATAATATCTGAATCAAAAGATTTAATTAAAAAATTAAGTGCATTTAGTGGTGAAATATGCCCACAGGTTGAGACATCAATATCTACTCTAAATGTTGAAATACCATCCATAGGATGACTTTCTGGATATGTGTGAACAGTTATATGACTCTTGTCTAAATGACCTACAACAGCATCCCTATAAGGAAGTATTCCTTTATTACAAGATTCATCAATTTGATTATCTGCAAGAGGAGCTTCTGAAATAAGAAGAGTAACACTCGCCCCTTGTGGTTCGTAATCTTGTTTAGCTATATTGAGAATACAAGCACCTATAATATCAGTTACTTCTGATAATATATTGGTAAGTCTCCTTGCGTTATACTGTTCATCAATATATTCGATATATTTTCTCTGGTCTTCTTTTGTTCTAGTATAACAAATATCATATATATTAAAACTCAGTGTTTTTGTTAGATTATTAAAACCATATAATTTTAGTTTATCTCCCACTTATCATTTTCTCCTTAACAAAATTAGGTAACATGAAAGCACCCTTATGAATATCGCTATTATAATATTTTGTGTGTAGATTAAGTGATTCCCACCATTCTATATTATGATCATTTATAGGATCATATTTTTTTGAAGCAAATCCAAATAGCCAGTGCCCTGATGGATATGTTGGCATATGATATTGGTATACATGAACAATAGGAAATAACTCATTTATTCTCAAATGTGCTCTTTTCATACCATGTACATGAAAATCATAATATGGTGATTCGTGCTGATTAATTAGTATTCCCTCATTTGATAGAATTTTATAGCAATTTGTATAAAACTCACGACTAAATAACCCTTCACCAGGGCCGATAGGGTCAGTTGAGTCTACTATAATTAAATCATAGGCATTATCTGGTGCATCCATAACAAATTTCAAGCCATCTGTAAAATGCATATGAATTCGCTCATCTTTATCTAGATGTCCTGCTGTTATAGGTAAGTACTCTTGACATAGCCTTACCACTCTTTCATCTACCTCAACCATATCAATATGCTCAATAGTTTTATATCTTGCAATTTCTCTTGATGTACCTCCATCACCACCACCAATAATCAACACTCTCTTGATACTAGGATTTGTCGCCATAGCAACATGTGTAATCATCTCATGATATACAAATTCATCTTTCTCATTAACCATCATAAGACCATCAAGAGTAAAAAAACGCCCATATGTTTCTGATTCATAAAAATCTATTACTTGATATGCTGATTTTTCATTATGAAGATGTCTATTTACTCTAATGCATAAATGAGTTGTTGGATCCCAATCTTGATACCAGTATGTTCCGCCTGTTGGCATGTAATTATTCATATTATTTACCTCCATCCAAAGTTAATATTGGACTATATAAATCAGGTCTTCTATCTCTGAAAACAGCCCAATCTACTCTTTTTAAATCTATTTCTTTAAGATTATAAATTCCATAGATAATTTGTTCCTTATCTTCAGATGCCTCAGCAATAATTTTGCCTTTTTCATCTGTCATAAAAGATGAGCCATAAAAATCTATTTGCATCTCATCTTCTTTTTCTGTACCTATTCTATTACTAGCTATTACTGGAATAATATTTGCCGCAGCATGTCCTTGCATACATCTTTGCCAATGTTCTTTTGACTGAGTTCCTGATCCATCTGGTTCAGAACCAATAGCAGTAGGATAGAACAAAAGTTCAGCGCCCATCAATGTCATGATTCTTGCGGCTTCTGGAAACCACTGATCCCAGCAAATACCTACACCTATAGTAGCATACTTTGTCTTAAATACTTTAAATCCAGTATCTCCACTATTAAAGTAAAATTTTTCTTCATACCCAGGACCATCTGGAATATGACTTTTTCTATAAACTCCCATATAACTTCCATCAGCATCAATTATTGCAACCGAATTATAACGTGCGTTATTTTTTCTTTCGTAAAAGCTTATTGGGAGTACGATATTTAATTCTTTTGCTATTTGTCTAAAATGCTTAATCCCATCATTTTCTTTTATAGTTTTCGCAAAATTATAATAAGCTAATTTTTCCTTTTGACAGAAATAAACATTCTCAAAAAATTCTTGAAGAAGTATAATATTAGCCCCATTAGATGCGGCTTCTCTAACTAGACTTTCAGCTTTTTCTATATTGACATTTATATTTCTTACACACCTCATCTGAATGGCTGCAACTTTTACTTTACTCATAAGCACCTCTTTTATTCTATTATAATGATAATTGAAGTATACTAACATCTAATTTACATATATAAAATTCAGTTTTATTATATACTTTTTTGCTAAATTTTCAAGCCTTTTTTTAACATTTTTATAGCAAAAAAAATTGCTTATTTAACACCTTGAAAAAATTCTTTCTATACATAGTTATCCATACTACATATTAATACATAATTTCTACCTCAAGCACTATACTTTACAGCGTTTAGTGTCAATCATTAATACATTTTATTCCTTTGTTTTCTGTGCTATAATAATCCTAATAAAATCTATTGGAGGTTTGATTCATGCCAAAGTTTGAAATATTGTCTGATAGTGCGTGTGATTTATCTGATAGCTATTTAGAGGAAAATAATATTGATATTATTCCTTTTTTTGTTTCATTTGATCAAGAAAATTATTTGCGTGAACGTATAGACATAACATTAGATCAATTCTACGAGCAGTTATACACTAAGTTTCCAAAAACATCTTTACCATCAGTTCAAGATTATATTAATAAATTCACTCCTCTTGTTGAACAAGGAAAAGATTTATTATGTATAACAATAACATCTTCATTTAGTGGTTCATATCAATCTGCTGTTAACGCTAGAGAAATAATTCTTGAAACTTATCCAGATGCAAATATTTGTGTTCTTGATTCAAGATTATGTACTACATTACAGGGAATGTTTGTACAAGAGTGTGTTAAAATGAGAGACATGAATTTATCTCTAAAAGAAGCTTTAGTAAAAATAGAAAAAATTATTCCTACAGGTAGAATTATGTTTACAGTAGGTACTCTAGAATACTTACAAAAAGGTGGAAGAATTGGTAAAGTAAGTGCAATTGCAGGTAATATACTTAACTTAAAGCCTTTAATTATTGTAAGAGATGGTGAACTATATCCATATGGTACAATAAGAGGTCGTAAAAAATCTCTAAAAAAAATTATAGAAATGACAAAAGAGCATTTTGAAAAAACAGGAGAAAATATTGATGAATATAGCTTCTGTATAACTAGAGGACACCACGAAGAGGAAGCTCATAAAGTATGTGAAAAACTTATTAAAAAGTTATATATAAAAGATGATATATCATTTTTACAAGCGGGCTCTACTATAGGAACATATACAGGACCAGACCCAGTTGGTATTACCTTTATTAAAAAACATGAATATGTTTAGTAAAGTATTTAATATAAAGTATATTATTTTATATAAATAGGTACTATTATAATTATTTAATCTTTATATAGCAATTTATATTCCCTTGATAAATGCATATATATATAGTATAATTCTATATAGTTTAAGGGAGTAGCTTGCAGCTAAGGAATTATATGCTGAATAATTAGTCGTCATTACGGTTTAATATAACCCGGCTAATTAACATTTTGATAACTTCTGTATATAGTTAGTTATACTGAAATGATAGCGAGACTTTTACTGTATTTAACGGTAAAGGTCTCTTTTGTTTTCTTCATAATAAGAAGATGACTAGGAATTTTCTATTCTTTAGCAGTACTTTTCCTAATATATTATAATAGCGATATTATATTTATAACAAATTTAATTGGTTACATAGGAGGATTAACAATGAACGAAGAATATTTACCATATCTTCTATTTTTAGTTGGATTTATTATGATTATTAAAGGTAGTGATTGGTTTATAGACGCAACTATATGGATTGCAAAAGTATTAAAAGTACCAAACATAATAATAGGTGCAACTCTTGTAAGTATATGTACCACTTTACCAGAAGCTATGGTTTCTGGAAGCTCAGCTTTACATGGTAATCCAAGCATTGCTTTTGGAAACGCATTAGGTTCAATTGGTTGTAATACTGGATTTATTCTTGGGCTTACTATAATTTTGTCAAGACCAGAAATTAGACAAAGAAAAAAACTTCATAAAACAGGATTATTCCTAGTGTTTCTATTAACTCTACTCACTGGTTTTTCTATTGTATTCGGAGAAATATCAAGATATACAGGATACTTATTTTTAACAATTTTAGTATTTTATTTATATCACAATGTAAAAGATGCTAAGATGAGCGCTAGTGAAATAGAAGAAGATGAATCTATAGAAGTTACTAAGAATATAATTACAAAAAATATAATTCTATTTATTATAGGTATTACACTAACTGTTTTTGGAGCTAATCTATTAGTAAAAAACGGTGAATCTATTGCAAGAATGTTAGGTGTACCAGATATAATAATTGGAGTTACTCTTACTGCATTTGGAACGTCTTTACCGGAATTAGTAACATCAATTACCGCTATAGTTAAAAAAGCTCATGATATTTCTATAGGTAATGTTCTAGGTGCAAATATACTTAATATTATACTAGTGATTGGACTATCATCAAGTATACTTCCTTTTGAAATTCAACCAAGTTGGTTAACTTATCATATACCTTTTGTATTTTCCATTGTACTTCTACTTGTTATTTTCTCAGTGATTAATAAAAAGAGATTTAGCCGTTGGAACGGTGTGGTTATGGTTGGAACTTATTTTGCTTATATTTATTTCTTACTGTTTTAACAAGAAAAGTGACTACGCCTCGTTTCCGTAGAAAGTTTCAGTTGTCTATACCTTTAATGCACAATGACAGAAGGGTATAGGGTGTAATAATAACGCAGACCGACCGCTTCTCAGGGTAAGGCAAGTTATTATTACACCCTATACCCTGACCAAAAAATGCTACCCTTCATCTGAGTAGCATTTTTACTATATTATTTAATTACTTTTTATTTACTTCCTTTGATTTCTTAACAGAATGTTTTTTCTTCTTAACTTTAAATACTACTAACAATATAATTCCTGCGATAATTAGATATGGTAATAAGTATATAATTCCAATCAATAATTCTTCTAGAAATTCACCAAATATTTTAATAGAGTCACTGAAAGATGATGATATTTTACTACCAAATGAATCCTTCTTAACTTCTCCCTCTGTTACTTTTCTAACTTCTTCAATAGATACTCTAACTGTTACATAATCAATTAAATTATCCCATTTTCTAAGTTGAGTTGTTAAACTTTCAATATCATAAGTAATCTCTGCAAGTTCTCTTTCAACTGCTATTAATTGTTCAACATCTTTTGTTTCTTTTAGTAACTCTAGTAATCTATCTTTATGAATTTTCTTAGATTCAAGTTTTGTTTCATTATCAAAATATTTTAGAGTTACATCTTCAGTTGTTTTATGTTCATTAACAATATTTCCGAGTTTTCCTACGCTGTTCAAGAAAAGTCTATACTCTTCTTGTGGGACTCGAAATGTATAATATGCATCTCTTAACTCTATTTCTCCATAGCTATTAATTCTCTTACCTTCAATATTAGATTCTTCGATATAACCATCTAAGCGATATATTTCTTCCTCTAAATTAGCTATACACTCATCAAATGCAAGAGTCTCCATATCAATATCATTATTTTGTATTATTTTTGGCTTCATTTTTTCTTGTGATTGTTCTTTAATATCTTCATCAAATGTTACCTCTAGACCATAACCAGCATCTATTTTTTTTACTTCAGGTTTAGCAGATTCATTACTTTCTTGTTCTGCATTTTTTGCACCGCACCCAGTAAAAATCATTAGTATAATTATAAAAGCAGTCACAAGTATTAACTTATTATTTTTCTTCATTTCCTACCCTCTCTCTTGAATTATATTAGATTACTTTACTAAACTTCTACTAATCAATAAAATAATCTCCATATTCAATTTTCATTATACTATTTTGACGAAATATATTCAATAAAGTTCCTTATAATTCAGAATTATGGCTGAGTTCTTTTGCTCTTTTATCTCCATTTATATAATATAATAATCCAACAATAATTATTATACCACCAATAACTTTTCCACTTGAAAATATGTGAAATTTAAAATAATCTATTAAAATACCAGTTGTCATCTGACCTACAAAAACTAATATAGTTACATATACTGCTGATATTTTATTAATTAAAGTATTATTAAGTACTACAGCTATAGCCCCAATAAATCCCCCTAGTAAATAATATAATTGTACATTTCTAAATTTATCTATAGATATATCAAAAACTAAATTATTCATAATAAGATAAAATAATATTGAACATATCAAACCAACGATACCATTTGTCAAAGCTGCTTGAAGAACTCCAACTTTTTTAGCTAAATTACCATTTATTGAAATAGAAATAATAACTAAAGCTCCCGTAAGTAGTGCCAATGCTATATACATATCAATCCTCCTAATCTCTATTTATTAAATAGTAATCATCACTACAATTCCAATACTCATAATTAAAATTCCTGTTAATTTTTTTATATTAATTTTACTTACATTTACTCCAAACAAACCATAATGATCTATAATCATAGAAGTACCTAATTGTCCAAGCAAACATAACCCAATAGTTAATGCTACTCCTAATTTATTAATAGTCATGTTATTAAGAGAAATATTGAAAATACCAATTGCTCCTCCTATAAATAAATATATTGGTAATCCTTTTATAGTATTATATTTATAGCGACTAAATATAAATATAATACTGGTTGTAAATACTCCCAAAATATGTATTACTATTAATGCTATATTGTTACCTAATTGTTTAGCTAATAATCCATTAAAAGAAATCATAACCGCAATCAATATACCATTAATTATAGCTGTCAATTTAAACATATAAATTCTCCTTAATATCTAGTTATTTTATTCCTAGCCATTCTTTATAATACTGCTGTCTCGTTAATGGGCTCTCAAATTTCTCAAGTGTTAATTTCAACTGTTCATTATACATTAACATATCATATGCAGTCAATGATAATAATTTAGCAGGAGTAATATAAGCCATTTCCTCATCTTTAATATCAAAATCATGGCTATGAAAATCTCCACAAAAGCCACTAAAACCAATTTGGATAACTGGCACAAAGCAAGAAATATCTGCAAGGTCATCAGAAGCAAATGTTTTTCCTCCGCATATAATATTATCTTCATTCACTAACAATTTAGCATTATCAACAATATGTTTAGCTAGTGGACTAAAATAATTGCTAGGTAAATATCCAGGAATATTATTAATCTCACATTCACATCCTAGAGCCTTAGCACAATGAATAAATGCATTATCTATCTTTCTATCAGCGTCAAATACAGCTTGTACCTCACTTGCTCTTACATATGTTTCAACAACGACTTCATCTGGAACTGTATTTACCGCTGTACCACCTTTAGTTATTACTGGGTGGAATCTTACATGGTGATCATCTTGAAATGTTTCTCTAAGTAATGCTACTGCATTTAGTGATAATGATGCTGCATTTAAAGCATTTTTCCCTAGATGTGGATAAGCACCTGCATGAGCACTTTTCCCTAGAAATGTTGCCTTTTTTGCAACAAATCCATTTGTAGAAATATCTGTTTCTATAACTCTACCTTCAAGTCCATTTCCATGAGAAGAAAGAATAAGATCAATATCATCAAAAGCTCCTTCAAGTAGAAGATTTTGCTTTCCAGAAAAAGCTTTTATCTTTCCATCTTTCATTAAATTAAGGCGATAATCAAAATCGACAAATTCTTCAGCTGGAGCTGTAATTAAAGATATCTTACCATCTATTTCATCTAGCAAATTACTCTTAGCGATCCCTCTAAATACTGCCATCATTATAGCCATCTGTGCATTATGTCCACAGGAATGAGCGGCATTATCTTCTTTATTAGCAAATGGATGATTAAATGTAGGTGTTGCGTCCATATCACATAATAGTCCAATATGTAATGCTTCTCCTGAACCTATTGTATATTTCATCCCTGTAATAGCATACTCTTCATACTTTGTTATATTAATATCTTTCAAAAATTCTTTTATAGTCTCTTTTGTATTAACTTCTTTGTAACCTAATTCTGGATTCCTAAATATCTTATTACCAACATCTATTACACTTTGTTTTTCACGTTCAATAATACTTAATAACTTATCTTTATTATTGTTAATTACATCTTTAGATATGTTTTCCATTGATATTTCCTCCATCTATTTAAGTAGTTCATATAATACACTTTACATTTTACTTATATTAAGATATCATTAAATAACTAACTAGAGACAGGACATATGTCATGAGAGGTGATTTTTTTGAAAATATATAAAGACCCAGTAGCACTTAGAAAATACTGTAATAAATTTCAGTTAGACAAAATAATTGATGTAGGTCTTAATGAAAATTACGAATTTCATTTATTTGAAAAAGGTGACTTTATATGTAAAATAGACGAACCTGTATATTATTTTTATTTTTTACTTGATGGTAAAACTAAAAATTTTATTATGTCAGATAACGGCAAAATATTGTTAATAGGATTTTATGAAGCATTCACTAACTTTGGCGATATAGAAATACCTAATAATACCACTTATACAAGTAATGTTGAAGCAGTTACAAAATGTGTATTACTTGCCTTACCTGTTAGTTTCATTAAATTGGTTTGCCTTAATAGAAAATCATTTCTAAAATATTTAACTATGGAGTTAAGTAAGAAGCTTAATGATAGCTCAAGAAAAAGTTCATTTAATATTCTATATCCACTTAAAAATCGTCTAGCAAGCTTTCTTATTGAACATATAACTGTCCCTAATCAACGTGTAATAAACCTTACTTCTTCTTATAAAGAAATTGCAGAATCTCTTGGAACTACTTATCGTCATCTAAGTAGGACGTTAAATGAATTTAAAAATAGTGATATAATAGAGATTAAAGATAAGCAGATAATTATTTTGAATGAGGATGAGTTGAGAAATATGAGTAAGGATATGTAGATTATGATATATTTTATTTCCGTAGATGTATAGGTATATATAACTTGTTCCTATAAAGAATTAAAGAAAAACTAAGCTCATTCCAAGATAAATTCCTAAAATTCGAAAACTCCCGTTGGTCAAACATTCGAATTTCTTAACGGAATTTATCTTTCCATTCGCTAAGATTTTCTAATTAATTCTTTATTAAGTCACACGTTATATATACCTATACATCTACTAGGCTCATTATAATTTTAAATGTCAGTTATTAAGTTTTTCCTTTTTCACTATATAAATTTTATAATATACTTGGTTACCTTGCTATATTCTACCTGTTTACTGGGTTATTCCTAACCCTTATAATATATAAACAAATCCACTAGCCCAACAAAGAGGGCTGTTTTATAATACATTTTTAACGTCAACATAAAAGGAAGATAGACTAGGTTTAGCGGTAAACGAAGCCAGGACGGCGTAGTGCATACCCTTTAAACAGGACGTTTAAGGGTATGAATAGCTAAACCTAGTCTATCTTCCAAGAACCTGTAGCCCTCAGAAAAATGTATTATATAACAGCCCTCTTTGTGGAAGCTCCCAAATATAATCTTCCAATTAATTTTATTACCTCTTAACCACCTTAGCCACCTCACCAGTAACCACAGGTATTATAGCCAATACAATCGCCACTCCTAACTGATTAACACTCAACGCAAATGTACTAAATATTTCCTGTAAAAACGGAACATAAACAACTATAAAAAGTAAAATTATAGCAACTAAAACCGAATAATTAAGATATTTATTTCCTAGGAAATTCATCTTAAAAATTGATTTCTTCTCTGATCTTGCTGAATAAGCTCTAAGCATTTCCCCTATAATCAACGTTATAAAACAGAAAGTTCTAGCTATAACTAACTTTGTATCCGAATCAATATCTCCTGCCATTACAAAACCTAATCTATAAGAAACAAGTACAGCTATAGTGAGTCCTATGCTCTGAAATGCCAAAGCAATTGACATAAATTTATCAACAATAGGTTCCTTTGGATTTCTTGGCTTCATATTCATAATATCCTTTTCGCCTTCCTCAAGTCCTAATGCAAAAGCTGGAAATGAATCTGTAATTAAATTAATCCATAATAGCTGAATTGGAACAAGAGGAACAGCCCAACCAGATAATAACGCAATAAATATAATAAGTATTTCTCCAATATTACAAGATAATAGAAAACCAACAAACTTTCTAATATTACTATATATAATTCTACCTTCCTCAACTGCATCAACAATACTAGCAAAATTATCATCAGTAAGAATCATATCTGCCGCTTCTTTTGAAACATCTGTTCCAGTAATACCCATTGCAATTCCAATATCTGCTTTTTTTAGTGCTGGTGCATCATTTACACCATCTCCTGTCATAGCAGCTACTTCACCATTTGATTTAATTGATTCTACTATTTTTACTTTATGTTCTGGCGACACTCTTGCAAATACGTTAATATCTTTGACTTTTTCTTTAAATTCTTCATCTGAATAATCATTAATATGAATTCCTTCCATAGCTTGATTATCACTATCAATTATACCAATTTCTTTTGCAATAGCACTAGCTGTTACAACATGATCTCCTGTTATCATAACAACTCTTATACCTGCTTTTTTACATAACTTAATAGCCTCTTTTGCTTCTTGACGAGGTGGGTCAATCATTCCTGTTAATCCAACAAAAACTAAATCATTCTCTTCATTTTCAAGATTAACACTTTCACTAACTGTTTTATATGCAAATCCTAATACTCTAAGAGCATTTTCTGCAAATCCTTCATTAACTTTACTTATGTTTTTCATAATATCATCAGTAATAGGTTGACACTTTCCATCAATCATAATTTCTTTACATCTTGATAAAATAACATCTGGTGCCCCTTTAGTAAACATAATATATTCACTATCTATCTTATGAAGTGTTGACATTAATTTTCTATCAGAATCAAAAGGATATTCTTTAAGTCTAGGGTACTTATTATTTAGTTCATCTCTATCATATCCTACTTTACCACCAAGAACAATTAATGCACCTTCTGTTGGATCACCAATTATATCTTCATCTTTTAGCCTAGAATCATTACATAATACCCCTGCCATTAACATCTTATCTAGAACTTTAATATCTTTATCATCATTTAATATGTCACCTTCTGTTTTATATCCTGTTCCAGTAACATCCCAATAATCTGTACCATCAAAAATCTTAACAACCGTCATTTTATTTTGAGTTAAAGTACCAGTTTTATCTGTACATATTACTGTTGTACTACCAAGAGTTTCCACAGCACCTAATCTTTTCATTATTGCATGTCTCTTAATCATTTTTTGCATACCCATTGCAAGTACTACAGTAACAACAGCAGGTAATCCTTCTGGAATAGCTGCAACAGCTAAACTAACAGATGTCATAAGAACAGTAAGAGTATCTTCATTTCTTATAACCCCAAGAATAAATATTATAACGCATACTAATATACAAACAATACCAAGTAATTTTCCAAAAGAATCTAATTTCTTCTGTAATGGAGTCTCTTCTGATACTGCTTCATTTAACATTGAAGCGATTTTACCTATTTCTGTATTCATAGAAGTACCCGTAACAATTCCTTTACCTCTACCATATGTAACAATTGTACTCATATATGCACAGTTATCTCTATCTGCGATTTGAATTTCTTCATCATAGATACTATTTGCATTTTTTTCTACTGCTACAGACTCACCTGTTAAAGCTGACTCATCGATTTTCAGATTAATACTCTCAACTAATCTGATATCTGCTGGAACATAATCACCTGCTTCTAGCACAACTATATCTCCTGGTACTAGCTCTTTCGATTCAACTGTACTTATTTTACCATCTCTAATTACTTTTGCTCGTGGAGCAGCCATTTCTTTTAACGCACTAAGTGCATTACTTGCTTTTTTCTCTTGTATAATTCCAAGAACTGCATTAAGAATTACAATTCCCAAAATAACAGCACCATCAACTATCTCATCAATAGCAATTGACAATACACTTGCGGCTATTAATATTAACACTATAAAACTTTTGAACTGCTCAATAACCATTTGAAAAAGTGTCTTACCTTTACTTTCTTTTAGACTATTAGTACCATAAGTCTTAATTCTCTCTTCCACTTCTTCATAAATCAGCCCTTCACTTATATTGACATCTAAATCCGTAGCAACATCTTTTACATCCATTGAATAATATTTCGTCACTCTATATCCTCCTATCTTAATTACAAAATCAAACATTATTTCTCATACTTGTATATATCTAGAAGTTTCATATATGATAATACCAAATTTTACATAAAAAATAAAGATTATTAAAATTATTTATAATTAATCGTTATAAATATATTTTGTTCAAGCTTATAGTCAATTATTCTGTTAATAATAAAGTGAAAATTAAATCTATATTATTTGCTATTCTAATTATATAGGTAATTGCAAAAAACTCTTTAGTATCTAAAGCTATTTTTAAATAAGAGTAAATATAATTATTTTTTATTATAATTATTGACATATTTTCTTTTAAAATCATATAAATCTAATAAGGGATAATTTATTTCACTTTTCATAGAGTGAGTGCTCATTCTACATAACAAAACAATTATTATTTTGTCTTTATTAAGAAAGGAGGAGATTATGTGTCAAATGCTTTGACTAAAGCAAATATTAATCTGTATGCTATATTACGTAATATTGAGGATTTATGTATATTGGATGAGGAAATGAAACTTCTTATACAAGATACTAATCTAATTATTAAGTTTATAGTTAAAAATGGTCCTGAAGGTTATTTATTATTCAAAAAAGGTAAATGTAAATTTGAAACGAAAAAACAGAAATCCAACATAACACTCTATTTCAAATCTCCTAATCATTTTAATGAAATGATTGATGGTAGAGCTAACCCAATTCTATTAAAAGGACTTACTAAAATTAAATTTTTAAAAAATGAATTCATTACTTTATCTGATCGTTTATCTTATTATCTAAAGCCTACAAAAGAATTATTAGAAAGCCCAACATACCTTAAAATAAATACTCTACTTACAGTATACACTGCCTTTTATGCTCTTGCACAAATCGGAAATACAGATCCCGTTGGAAAACTAAATGCAAAAAGAATACCAAATGGAACAATAAATATTTCAGTTAATAATCAAGCTCCTGCTATTAATCTTACTATTAACAATGGAAATATATTAGTTAACAAAGGTTTAGCATCTAACTATAGAGCTTCCATGACTTTTTCTAGTATAACTGTAGCAAATAAAATATTAAATGGTGAAGTAGATACTTACTCTTGCCTCGCAACAGAAAAACTTCAGATGAAAGGCTTCATTCCTATGCTTGACAATATGAACAAACTACTAGGTCAAGTACCATCTTACTTATAAATTATTATGTGTAAAGGAGGTTAACAATGAAAACATATAGTTACGAAAATAATCAAAAACTTTTTGAGAGAGCTTTAAAAGTACTACCTACTGGTATATATGGTCATCTTGGTCCAGCTGAAGGTTGTTTCATTCCAGTTAGTGCATACCCCTTTTTCTCATCAAAAGCAAAAGGAGCATATTTCTGGGACGTAGATGACAATAGATTTATTGATTATATGTGTGCTTATGGCCCTAACGTTCTAGGTTATAACGACGAAGATGTTGATTTAGCAGTGGCTAATCAATTAAAACTTGGAAACTGTGTAACATCACCTTCCTCAGTTATGGTTGAATGTGCTGAACTTCTTGTTGATACTGTTGAAATGGCAGATTGGACTTTTTTTGCCAAAAATGGTGGAGATGTAACCAGCTTTGCACTTATGGTAGCTAAAGCTGCCACCGGAAGAAAAAAAACAATTTTAGTTAATGGAGGTTATCATGGAGTAGCACCTTGGACTCAGAAGCTTGGATATCCAGGTATTGTTAGTGAAGATATCGCAAATAACATTTATGTTGATTGGAATAATTATGAACAAGTAGAAAATATAGTAAAAGAAAATCCTAATGATATTGCTTGTTTTATGGCAACACCTTATCATCATCCTGTTTTCTCCGATAGCCAATTACCAAACAAAGATTATTGGCAAAAGATAAGAAAACTATGTACTGATTATGGTATCGTTCTTGCAATTGATGATGTTAGATGTGGTTTTAGGCTAGATATGAAAGGCTCTGATCATTTCTTTGGTTTTAAAGCAGATTTGATGTGCTTCTGCAAAGCTCTTGGAAATGGATATAATTTCTCTGCATTATGCGGAATTGATTCACTAAAAGATGCGGCGTCATCAGTAATGTATACTGGAAGTTATTGGTTATCAGCAGTACCTTTTGCCGCAGGTATCGCCTGTCTTAATAAACTTAATAAAATAGATGGTCCGAAAATAATGCAAGAAAAAGGTAAAAAGTTAACCGATGGTTTAGTAAAAATAGGTAAAGATTACGGTTTTGACCTTGTTGTATCAGGAATTCCTTCAATGTGGTATATGCGTATAGCTAATGATGATTCTCTATCTCTACATCAAGAATGGATAGGAGAATGTGTTAGAAGAGGTGCTTTCTTCACTAATCATCATAATCTATTTATTAGCTGTGCTCTATCTGATGAAGACATTAAACTTACTCATGAAATTGCTGATGATAGTTTTAAAGCATTGAAAAATAATCATAAAGAATTATTCTAAAATAAATAAAATATATTTACATATCTAGAAAGGAGATAATTATGCCATTAAATGATACCGAATTAAGAAATCTAGAAAAAAAAGCTAATGAGCTTCGTAATCTCTGTGTAGATACAGTTGTATGGGCAGGAAGCGGACATATAGGTGGAGCTCTTAGTGCAATGGATATTTTTACTATTTTATATCATAAATATCTTAATATAGATCCTTCAAATCCTAATTGGGAAGATAGAGATCGTTTTATTCTAAGTAAAGGTCATGTAGGAGTTGGTTTTGCTCCAGTTCTTGCTGATAAAGGCTATTTTAATAAAGAGTTATTAAAAGAATATAATCATACTGGTTCAGACCTAGGTATGCATCTTGATTCTAATAAAGTACCAGGTGTAGATGCCTCTACTGGCTCACTTGGTCATGGTCTAGCCATTGCAATAGGTATGGCTCTAGCTGCAAAGATTAATAACAAATCATATAAAACATTTTGCTTATTAGGTGATGGTGAATGCGATGAAGGTTCTGTATGGGAAGCAGCAATGGCAGCATCTAATTATAAAGTTACTAATCTAATTACATTTGTAGATAGAAATCGTTGTATGATAGATGGCCCTACTGAAGACGTAATGAAGCTTGAACCTTTTGCTAAAAAATGGGAATCTTTTGGATTTATAGTTAAAGAGGTTGACGGACATAGCTTTGTAGAATTATCAAAAGCAATTGATGAAGCATTGGATGAGGAAACCGCACCTGTAGTAATTATAGCAAATACTATTAAAGGCTGTGGAGTAGATTTTATGGAAAACAATTATAAGTGGCATTATGGTGGGCTTAATTCAGAGAAAATTACCGAAAGTAAAAGTAGTCTAGAAAAATATTACAATAAACGAATAAAAGGAGCGTAGAATATGGGTGGATTAACATATACAATGCTTGATACAGCTAATCTTTCAACTGCCGAAATGTATGGAAACATTCTATGTCAACTTGGAGAAGAACATGAAGAAATCGTTGGGCTTTCGGCTGACCTTGCAAAATCAACTAAAATTGGATTATTCGCTGAAAAATTTCCTAATCGTTTTTTCAATACTGGAATAGCTGAACAGAATATGTTTGGAATTGCTTCTGGTTTAGCAAAATGTGGTCTTGTTCCATTTGTATCAACTTTTGCAATATTTACATCTATGAGAGCACTTGACCAAGTTCATACAGACATATGTTATCAAAACCTTAATGTGAAAATGATAGCAACTCATGCAGGGCTATCGTTCGGTCAGGCAGGTACAACTCATCATTGTACAGAAGATATTGCAATAATGAGATCAATGGCAAATCTGAAAGTAATTGTTCCAGCTGATGGAATTGAGACTGCAAATGCAGTTATCAAAGCTTATGAAACAGATGGCCCTGTATATATTAGAATTAATAGAGGATTTGACCAAAAAGTATATGATAATTTTGATTATAATTATACACTAGGTAAAGCTAATCAATTGGCAGAAGGAAATGACCTAACAATAATCGCATGTGGTTCATGTGTTTATCAAGCTATAGAGGCCGCCAAAATACTAAGTGAAGTTGATGGTATAAAAGCAAGAGTTCTTAATATGCACACTATCAAACCTATTGATAGAGAAGCTATTTTAAAAGCTGTTCATGAAACAAGAAGAATTATAACCGTAGAAGACCATAACGTAATTGGCGGTCTTGGTAGTGCAGTAGCAGAAGTTATTGTAGAAAGTGGTAAAGGCTGTGCATTCATGAAATTAGGCATACCAGATACTTACTCTATTATAGGTTTACATGAGGACTTAATGTCTTATTACAAAATAGATACAAATGGTATAGTTGAAAAAGTACGTGAATTAATTGGCTTAGAATTTGAAGAAGATGATGATTGGGAAGATGAGGTGTAGATAATGGCTACTAGAGAAGAAATATACGCTAACAAAATATTTCTTAACGCTGTACTCCCATTAGTTAAAACTATTATAGAGTCCAAAGAAAATTTAGCTAATAAATTCAAGAACAAAAATGCCATTGTAGGAATAAGTGCCAAAGATCCAAAGGGTAAAGTTGGTACTCATTATATTATTGAAGACGGTAATTTTACAGTGATAAAAGGCTGTCACGAAAAATGTGATATTGAACTAGAGTTTAGTAGTATTAAATCATTAAATGATTTTTTTGCAGGAAAAAGCAAAAAGCTTCCTAAAATAAAAGGCTGGTACAAATTAAGCCTTCTTATTCCTACTTTAAAAACTCTTATTTATATGGGAAAAATACTTTCAGTAACATCTATTCCAGATAATGAAGAAGATAAAGATTTAATAGTTAAACTGTATTTTTCTCTTCTATCAACAGGTATCAGCCAACTTAATAAGGCAGGACACAAAGAAATATCACATTGGGCTAGTAAAAGTCCAGATAGAGTATTTCAATGGGCTGTTACTAATAAGCCAGAGCTATCTTCATACATTAGAATAAAAGCAGGTAAATCAAAAGCTTCACGAGGTGAATATAAGCGTTCAAAACCATTTTTTACTATGAGATTTGATTCTTCTGACAGTGCCCTTGGTATTTTACTTGATATTGATGATATGATTGAATCAACTGTTACAAAAAAATTGATAATGGAGGGAGCACCAGAATTCGGAGCACAACTTGGCGAATATATGTTAATAGTAGGTTCTTATGCTAAAGGTGACTAACCTACCCATATTAGAATCTAAGAAATTGAAAGGATTATAATTAATGAAAATAAAATCATTAAGTCATGTAGGGCTGACTGTATCTAATTTTGAATCAGCAGTTAAATTTTATTCTGAAACATTTGGTTTCAAGTTAATCAGTGAGCAACTACTTGATAAAGACCAAGTAAATGAATTATATAATCTATATGGATTAAAAGATACTAAAATTCGATTAGGTTTTTTAAGAGCACCAAAAGGTGGTGTAATTGAAATCTTTGAATTCTATCCAAGTCTTCAAGCAAAAAACACAATATGGAATAAACCAGGGCTTACACACTTCACTCTAGATGTTAATAATGTTAACAAATGGTATCGTCGTCTAAAAGAAAAAGGAATATATTTTTATAGTGAACCTCAAAACACAGATGGAACTGACTGGGTGTTTATGAAAGATCCTGATGGAAATTTGATTGAGCTTATTGATCTTAAAATCAATTACACTATTATAAGAATACTGGGTGGTATAGCTGGAAGTATCATGAAAAAATCTAAATTCAAAAGTTATTATTAAAGATAAACTTCACTAAATATATTAATGTATTTTAATATCATAATTACTATATTAATATCCATTATTAACCATAAAAATAATTAATGATACAATAATATATTAACTAATAACTTTAGGGGGTTAAAATGGATTATTTTTTTAGAACAACAAAAAATTCTCATAAAATTAAATATCATAAAAGTACTTTTGAAAAAATATCTCAAGAACGAAGACAACGTATTATGAATATAGCTATTGCAGAATTCGCAACTAACGGTTATAATGCCACTAACATAAATGTTATTGCAAAAAAAGCTGGTATTAGTATAGGATCTATGTATAGTTATTTTGCATCAAAAGAAGACTTGTTTCTTACAATAGTCGATATGAGTTTCCACATATTAGAAACTGCATTATATTCTATTGATATAAAAGAAGGGAATATATTTGATATTCTAGAAAAACTTTTAAAAACATCTAGAGATTATGCTATAAAATACCCAGAACTCAATCAAATATATCTTGACGTTACTACTCAAGGACTTTCAAAATTTTCTAATAAGTTATCTCATAAATTAGAAGAAATTACAGCTAATCTATACTTAGATATACTAACTTCTGCTAAAAAAAATAATATAATTGATATAGATATAGATACTCATATATGTTCTTATTGTATAGATAATCTTATACTAATGTTTCAATTTTCCTATACATCAGATTATTATAAAGAGCGATTAAAAATATTTATTGGAAATAATAATATAAAAGATGAAGAAAAAATAATAGCAGAAATCATGAAACTATTAAGAAAAGCTTTGACCAAATAAACCTATTAATTAATACTGTGATATTTATAAATGATTCAATAAAATAATAGACTAGATTTAGCTACTCATTAATAGCTTAATCTAGTCTATACTTATTTAATTATACATCTTATCTATAATATTTCTAAGTTCATTAGATAGTTCTTCTAATTTATCTGACTCATTTTTAAAATCGTTAACAAAAATATTTATTTCTTCCATTCCTGCACTTACTTGCTGTATTGATGCTGAGTTAGATTCAGCACCAACTGCAATCTGCTTCATATAGTCTATTATTTCATTTTTATTAGATACCATCATATTATTTTGATCTTTAATTTGTTTTATCTTAGAATATAATTCAGTTGAAGAATCAAACATAGAGCTAAAAATTTCTTTTGTTTTCTCTACAGAATTCATTTGATCTTCCACATGAGCCACATTAACTTTCATATCTTTTACTGCTAATGATGAATTTTTTTGTATATCACTTATTATATTTCTTATTTGTTCAGTAGATTGTGATGTCTGTTCTGCAAGTTTTCTTATCTCATCAGCTACAACTGCAAATCCTCTACCTGCTTCTCCTGCTCTAGCACTTTCAATAGAAGCATTTAACGCCAATAAATTAGTTTGATCAGCAATGAATCCAATAGTAGTAACTATCTCCTCAATTAACTCTGAACTTTTATCAACTTCCATAATCATTGTGTTTACTCTAGTGGTAGACTCATTTAATTCATGACTCTTATCCATTAGAATATTAACCTTTTCCATACCTTCATCATTTAATTTATTATCTATTTCAATAGATTTAGTAATTAAGGTGATATCACTAATAATATTCTCTATAATAGCACCTAGTTCCCCCGCTTTATCAGAACTTTTTTCTATTTCTAACGCTTGTTTGCTAGTTGAATTAGCCACTTCTGACATAACATTATTGATTTCTGCAGTTATTGCATTAGTAATTTCACTTTTATCTTTTATTGTTAAATCTGTTAATTGATTTACAATCATTCTTATTCTATTAGATAAATCATTGTTTTCATTACTCTTATCTGTTATTATATTTAACTGTTGTGCATTATGTTTTATTGTATTTGTATGTTGTCTATTAATTAAGATACATATAAAAATAATAAAACATACAGTGAATGATCTATCAATAAAATTATCAATACCCAATTGGTGAATATTATTATGGTAATTAAAATATAATACACATGTACATATCAAAGCAATTATTGAACTACCATATATGAATTTCTTGTCGATAGACATACAACTTAAAATTACTGGAATCAATACAATTCCCCATAAATTATACGATTGATTATAGAGAAATACCAATGTTGTAGACACTATTGTAAAATTAATTATAAGTATATACTCTAATTTGTTTTCATCTACTTTAAATTTTCTTAGTAAATGTGGTAATAAACTTCCCATTAATAATGCTATAACAATAGAACCATTAGTAATAAAATCTCTGTCCTCTGAAGGTGCAACAAATTCACTAGCCACAATAGCTACAATACCTAAGGTAAGTGCGATTGTTAAGATTCTGATTAGGTTTGTATTGTTCTTTTTCTTTAAATCGTAATAATAATCTGTCTTATTCATCTAATCCCATCCTTGTTTTCAAAATATAATATCTAAAATATATATATTAATTGTGTTAAATGATAATATATCACAACAATACTATAAGCTTTTAGATATCTTGCCTATAAGTTACTGAAAAAATTAATTTATAAATAATTTACCTATCATTATTATTTCGACATCAATTTAATTATTCCTCTTTATTTTTACATTTTTTATCAATTTATATATAAAAAGCTACTTATTTTACTAATAACAAAAGTCAGCTCTTTAATAGCAATAATTAAATAGCTGACTTTTTGATCTTAGATAAATATATTTAATTTATATATTAATATCCTGGGTAATTATCTAGATTGTTATCTTCTCTTTGGTCAGGGTCTGCTCTTAAAAACTCAACTCCATTTTTAGCTTTACCTACATTAACTCCTTCTATTTTATCATCTTTAGTCATTTTAATTGCATCTTCAATAGAATAAGAGTTTCCATCATTAAGCATAACATCTGTTATTTTCCCATATCCATCTTTTCTTACGTTAGTAATTTTAGCTTTTTCCATACAAACTTCCTCCTTAATATTTACTGTATTTAGTTTATATAGTTATTATCTGTAAATTAAGGAAGTTTATACAATAAATATAAGGATTACTTTCTTTATTTGTAATAACATACTTCAAACATCTCTACGTATCCATTAATATCTTCTAATATTTCATCGGGATTAATGATAGTATTAGATTTATTGTTATTAATGTATTCATTTCCATATTGTTCAAACGTCCATCTTATAGAGTTAACAGCTCTTTTTACATCTACATTATCTTTGAACAAACTGTAATCAACATTACTAAAGATTTTTTCCATTAATTCATTTCTTCTATTATCTCCAACAAAATCTATATCATCTTTAAAATCTATAGATTTATCTACAAAACATGACATAAAAAAGTTAAATATATTTGGATAAACTTTGATAAGTTGCATCTTAACTATAGTTATTTCTTTTAGTAGCTTAATTATATCTGTTTCATCAAAATTAATACTCTTCTTAAATTGTTCCATAATCAAATCAAAACAATAATTATAGATGTATATATATAATTTTTTTTTGCTTCCAAAATAGTGAAATAGTAATCCTTTTGATATACCAGCGTTTTTAACAATATTATTAGTTGATGCTTTATCATATCCTAATGAAGAAAACTCATCAATGGCTGCATTTATTATTCTTTCTTGCTTTTCTTTGTCAATAGCCCAAAATTTCTCATTCATATTTAATTCCCCTTTGACTAATTAATGAGATGATAAAATCATAACACTATTGACCAAGTTAATCAATGGATTTTTATATATAAGCTACTATAAAATAATACAATAATTTATTCAAAAGGCATTTTTAAGAATAACTTAATACTACCATCTGATGACATTCTATTTTATCAACTTCATAGCTTAGTTTTTCACCATTTTGACTAAATGGAATATCTATCATCTGAGGAGCTAAATATACTTTCTTAATTTTTTCTTTAATATGTAATTGGCACTTAACATTATAAATAGGTACTATATCTTCAATAACTTCCACTCCTTCACCACGCTTCACAGGAGTTGCATATAATAAATGATTAATATATCTACCCAGTTTTTCTTGATGCTGAATAGTAGTTATTCCTTGCTCTTGTAGTGTTGTAATTAATGTCTTATTCTCACCTAACAATTCATCTAATGCAACTTTAATAGTATCTTTTAGTATTAAACTAGCTTTAGTTGCATAGTCATCAAATATATTCCATGCAATATATATTCCTGCCTTACCTTTTACCATTCCTGGTGAACGTTTATTTGGTTCATTTGGTGTATGCCTATGAGAACAGAAATGTAATAAGTCCCTATTAAAATAACTATCTTCTCTTTCTCCAAGAACTTCTCCACCATTAAGTGAAATTTTAATACCATCACTATACATAACAAAAGCCGTACTTCCAAGTCCGTGGTAATTAAATGAAGGAATAAAATAATCTGGCTTATAAGTATTATTTCCTTCGTATTTTACACCGAAATCAAGTAAAAATTCTTTTTGATCTATATCTAAACCTGATTTTCCTGTAGCAAGAACTTTTCCTCCTTGAGCTATAAAGTTATCAAGTTTTTCTTGTAATTTTGAATTTATTAATACCACATCTGGTAATATAATAACTTTGTATTTATTAAAATCTTCTTCTTTATCAATTACATCAAAAAGATAATTACCTTCTAATAATATACGCACAGCTCCAGATTCTGCATTATCAACGTAATCATGTCCTTCTTGTGCTGCTTTATAATAATCTTTTGTCAACAATCCAATATCAGCTATATTAGTTACATCATCGCACCATTCTTCTTTTTGTTCTATCTCTTTATAAGCTTCTCCAACTAATGAATAAGTCACCTCATCTAAGAAAGCCTCTGGGTGCATCTGATCTCCAACGGACATTTTTGCCCCATTTGCTAAGTTAATAGCTGCTTCATAACGAAGTGCATTAGGATGTTTGAATCCGCCAAACTCTCCCCAAGTACCATGGAACTTACCAGTCATACCTAAGAAATCTTTTCCTAATCCTTGTACATATCTAGCAGATAATGGGAAGTGATCATAACCCCATCCACCAGTAGGCAATGACTCTAATTCAAAATGTGTAAAATGTCCGTATAAATCTCTTCTACCTCTTGGAATATTACCACCATTATGAAATACTTTCATTTCTGGCTTAATATTATGTACAGCTTCATTAATTGTTTTCAAATAATTAAGAAAGACTCTTTCACCTAGGTCCATAACCGCTTCTTCATCTCTTGGGTCTTTTCCTTCTGCTATAAGTTGATTTATACATGTGTTACAATAACACTTTCTTTTTCCTACTATATCAAGAAATATTCCTTCTGTATCAAATCTGTTAGTTACTTCCTTAACTTGACTTACTAAATAATCAAGATATGGTGTATTCATACAGAATTCATGAAATCCTGCTTGTGCAAAATCTTTTACCCATCTTGTACTTTGGTCTTCGTTTCTATATAGCCATTCTGGATGCTTCATAGCCGTAATTTCATCTAATCCTGCTGAAATATATATCTGTGTCTTAACGTTAATTTCTTTACATGCTTCTAACATTTCTTCCAACAAATCATTTTCCATTGATGGATGAGGTTCACTTACACCATTTTTGTAATAAAGCCAACCATGATGGCATTTTGCAAAAATAGTAATTGAATTCACATGACCTTTTTTTAATGCATTTTGAAACTGTTCTTTGCTAAATTTACTTCCAACTCCTGGTATTTTACCTGATGTATGAAAATCTAAATGAATTTGTCTAAATGGCATTTGTCCCATTAAAATTCCTCCTTGTTTAATATTATAAATTGATATTATCATAAACTAGGAGGACTATCTTGGTAATTATTATCTTGTTTTTTAGTATTATTATCTTTGTTATAAATCGAACTAATTTTTACGTTGTTTTCTATAATTTGATGGAGTCATTCCGCTATAATTTTTAAATTGCTTTGAAAAATTGCCTACATCAGTATATCCAACTAGTGTTCCAATATGAGAAATAGATAAATCTGAACTTACAAGATACTCTTTTGCTTTTTCAAATCTTTGTGTTTTAACATAATTCATAGGGGTATTACCAAAATGAGAACGAAAAAACCTGATAAAATAATTCTCTTGAAGATGTACAATATCTGCTAATTGATTAACAGTAATAGGTTGATCAATATTATCATGAATATATGTTATTAATAACTCTAGTTTCTCAATGGCTGGTGATTTATATATATTTAGTTCTTTTGCTTTTGTTTTTTCAAGAAAAAAAGATATAATCTCTAGTAAAACTGCTTTTGCTTTAAGAATTGAAGATACTTCTTGCTGTCTGTCATATTCAATTAATCTATCAAAAGCGTTTATTAACCAATTATGCCCTTCTGTAATATTGATTACATTTGGAAAATCAAATATTTCAAACAGATTTTTATTGCCAATAGTAGCGGTAAAATGACACCAATACTTTTCATAATAATTATCATTCACATAAGAATATGCATGTTTTCTATTAGCAGGCATTAATACTAAATCTCCTTTTTTAGGAAAAAAACACTTATCTCCACTCTGAATCCAACCATCTCCATCACATATATAATAAAATTTATTAAAATCTATTTTACATCCATCTTCTTTCCATGTATTATCGCACTTGATATAATCTGCAACAATAAGATTAACATGTAAATTTGATAAATAGGCTTTACTAAGATTTTTTTTAACTTCCATGATGCATACTCCTTTTAAAATAAACTATACAATTGTTATATTTTGCTACATTCGATTATAACATATAATTATAAGGCAAGAAAAGTCATAGAGTCTTGTATTAAAACAAAAAAAAGTTAGTTCAACACTAATATTTAGCATTGAACTAACTTATTTTTTATATTATATAGTTTTTACATTCTTTTACTCATATAATAATGCTTGTATATCTTCTGAATCAACATTTGATTTGTCATAGTAATGGAAACCAGTATCTATGTCTTTATCTACTTCTTCACCTTTAGTAGCTTTTACTGCTGCTTCTACAGCTTTGTAACCTATACCAATTGGATCTTGAGTAACTGCTCCAGCTTGTTCTCCACTACGAATAGCTTCTTGTTGTTGTTTTCCTGAATCATATCCAACAACTGTTACTTCACCTTGTTTTCCAAGTTCTTTAACAGCGTTTAATACACCGATTGCTGAACCTTCATTAGCTCCAAACATTCCTTTTATATCTGGATGTGCAAGTAAAATTGATTTAGCAATATCAGTTGATTTTAATTGGTCGCCTTCTCCGTATTGAATATCTACAATTTTAATATTTGGATAAGCTTCTTCGATTCTATTTTTGAAACCATCTCTTCTGTCAATTCCTGTACGACTTGTTTGGTCATGTACAACTAATGCAATTTTTCCTTCTTCTCCAATAAGTTCTGCCATTTTATCTGCTGCTAATGCTGCTGCCGCTAAGTTATTAGTAGCTGCTGTAGCTACAGGAATTTCACTGTCTACACCTGAGTCAAATCCAATAACAGGAATATTATTTTCTTGTGCTCTTTCAAGTAAAGGAATAACTGCTTGACTATCTAATGCTGCTAAACAAATAGCACTAGGATTTTTACTAAGAGCTGTTTCTAGCATTTCGATTTGTTTATCTACCATAGCTTCTGACTCTGGTCCTTCAAAAGTTATCTCAACATTATAATCTTTTGCTGCTTTTTCTGCACCTAATTTAACTGCTTGCCAAAATTGATGTTGAAATCCTTTAGATATTACTGGAATATATATCTTTTCATCACCATTTGAAGTTACATTTTGGTCACCTGAATCATCTTTTTTAGTTTCCTTTGGACTACATCCTGCAAACGCCCCAATCATACAAATTACTAATAATAAAGTTATAAATTTTTTCATTTTAACTCCTCCTTATAGTTTATATATATATTGCTCGTATTTGAGCTTAAAACTACTAAGATAATATACTTAGCAGTTTATATACATTATTTTTTATTTCTTCTAGCTACATCAACGATAACAGCTACAATAACTATAATACCTGTAATAACAGTTTGCCTATCTTGTGGAACTGATAATATTCTTAAACCATTAATTAATACACTCATAATAAATGCACCAATAATAGTACCAAGTATAGTACCTTTTCCACCACTAAGTGATGTACCACCAATTACTACTGCGGCAATAGCGTCAAGTTCATAACCTTGACCAAGAGCTGGTTGAGCAGAATTAAGTCTCGATGCCATTAAGATACCTGCAATACCACAAAATGCTCCTGTTAATGTGTGAATAGCTATAATCCATCTATCTGTATTAACTCCAGATAATCTAGTAGCTTCTTCATTGCTTCCAATTGCAAAATTATATCTACCTAACAATGTATAATTTAGAATAATTCCTGCTAATATTGCTACTACGAAGAAAATAATAACAGCATTTGGTACTCCTAATACTATACCTGTTGATATATCAGAGAATTTTATATGTTTAGTTAATTTAGCGTTAGTAAAATATATTGGTGCTGCATCTGAAAAAACTAGAGATAATCCCTTAGTTATCATCATCATACCTAATGTTGCTATAAACGCAGGGATTTTAAATCTTGCAACATTAAAACCGTTAATAAATCCACATAAACTTCCTGCTAATATTGCTCCAATTAATCCAAGCCATGTAGGTAATCCCCACATTGTAATAAACACACCTGCTGCAACTGATGAAAAGGTCATTACAGTTCCTATTGAAAGATCAATACCACCTGTAATAATTACAAATGTTACTCCTACAGCTAATACGCCGTTAACTGCTGTTGCAAGCAAAATACTTTTTATATTACTTTGTGTAAAAAAGTTTGGTGATGCTATAGAAAATATAACTACTAAAAGTAGTAAACTACTAAATGCCAATAATTTTTGTGTAGCACTTGATTTAAAGATGCTATTTTTCAATGAAGTTTGGTTCTCCATGTTTTTACCTCCAATTTGTTGTATATTATGTTTTCATTAGTTATTAACGTGCCGTAGCATATTTCATTATTTTTTCTTGTGTAGCTTCTTCTATATTAAGTTCACCTGTTATACGTCCTTCACACATAACCATAACTCGATGACTCATTCTTAATACTTCTGATAATTCAGAAGAAATCATTATAATTGATTTTCCTTGACGTGCTAATTCATTAAGCAATTTATATATTTCACCTTTTGCTCCAATATCTATTCCTCTAGTAGGTTCATCAAAAATAAGAATATCACAATCTCTTGTTAACCATTTTCCAATAACAACTTTTTGCTGATTACCACCAGAAAGATTTTTAACTTCTTGATTAATACTTGGTGTTTTTATTGATAGTTCATTCACTCTTTTTTGAGCAACGATTTTTGACTTCTTATTGTTAACAAAACCTAAACTATTTCTAAAATCTTTAAATTTAGCCATAATTACATTAGTTTGGATACTTAACCCAAGTACAATACCATATCTTTTACGATCTTCAGAAAGATATCCTATACCATGATTAACTGCATCTTTTGGATTATTAATTACTATCTTACTTCCTTTTAATATTATTTCTCCTGAATCTTTTTTATCTGCACCAAATATGGCTCTAGCTACTTCTGTTCTTCCAGCACCCATAAGACCAGCAAATCCAAGAATTTCTCCTTTTTTCAGATTAAAACTAACATCTTTAACTGTATCACCTACATTAAGATTCTTAACTTCTAATGCAATTTCATTAGAATTAGTCACTTCTTGTGGTGCTGATACATAAATTTCACGACCTATCATCATTTTAATTATGTCATCGATAGTTACTTCATCCATATTTTTTGTATCAATGTAGCAGCCATCACGCATAACTGTTACTTTATCACATATTTTCTTTAACTCTTCCATTCTATGAGAAATGTAAACAATACCTACACCCTTCTCTTTTAAATTAAAGATGATTCTAAATAATTCTTTAATTTCTGACTCAGTTAATGCGGCAGTTGGTTCATCCATTATTAAAACATCTGCATTATATGATAAAGCCTTTGCTATTTCTACCATCTGTTGTTGAGCAACTGTTAAATCTTCTACTCTTGTTTCTGCATCTATGCTTAAATTCATACGTCTTAAAAGCTCATTTGCCTTCTTATTAATTTCATGTGAATCTAAAAATAAACCTGCTTTTTTTGGCTCCTTACCTATAAATATATTTTGTGCTACAGTTAAATCAGGCATTAGATTTAACTCTTGGTGAATAATACTTATTCCTAAATCTTGTGCCATTTTAGGATTTGAAATATCAATTTCTTTTCCTTTATACATAATGCTACCCGCATCTTTTTTATAAACTCCTGTTAAGATTTTCATTATTGTAGATTTTCCTGCACCATTTTCACCAATTAAAGCATGAATTTCTCCTCTCTCAAGTTGAAATCTACAATTATCTAGTGCCTTTACTCCTGGAAAACTTTTATGTATACCTTCCATTAACACTAAAGACCCATCCATTAGGAGATCACCTCCAGCCATTATTTTGTACTTAATTAATTATGCATTGTACTTAAAATGTGTACTGCAAAACTTATACTCATATTATATAGCCAAATATACCGATAAAAAATTGAAATTTCTATATAAAAAGTTGATATTTCTGTATTAATCATAACGATTAACAAATGATTTCCCATTAGATTGTGGAAAGCTATACACACTAAAAAAGATAGCACTATGCAGGCTATCCATAAGATGGTTCTATTTTTTATTAATTTAAGAATAATAAATCACTATCCATAGTTTTATCCTTATTGTTCCTTAATGTTATGAATATATTTTTTCGACAAATAATAAGATTTTATCATATTGTTCCTGAGGAATTTTGAAATAACTGTCTGTTCTACCAATATGCACAAGATAGTCTTCCAGTATGGTAATTGAACTTATATTTTCAGTTCCTTTTTCAAGCATATTTACCACGTTAACTATATCTTTTTCATATGTATATATTTGCTCCCATTCATCATAGTTTATAAGCTTCCTAAATTCATTGCTTTGCTCTATTGATATTTTTTTATATCCGTATTTTTCTGAATCTACTTCTATTGAAACGGTAACTTCCTTAAAATAATTTTCAAAAAATTCTAGCGGAAGTTCTTCACCTAATATAAACATATCGTTTCTATAGATTTTTATTATACTTTCAAGTGTTTTGAGTTCTTTTTCAGTTGCCTTAAAAACTTTTTTGCTTGGCTGTATTTCAATTTTGTCATCATAGAATGCTAACCAATACATATCATTAACTCTGATACGTTCAGCTGGTATTTGTCCAAATTCAATTAAATCGGATTCAACCCATTTAATAGCTTTAAATGTCTTTAATAATTGTTCTTTGTCATTATCATTAAATACCTTTTGATAACCATTTGCAATAAATTCAATTTTACTATCTTGTTTATTCATAATTGCATAAATATTACTAATTTCATCGTATTTAAAAATATATGAACTAGACTGTGCTTCATAAACATATTTGGCTAATATAATTCCTATAACTATAAAGATTATAATTCCATAAGTGATTTTCTTTTTCATCTTTACCTCCCCATATAGTTAACCTGCAAACATGGGGCTGTCTCATAATACATTTTTAATGTATATATACTACTAAATCAAGTATATTTTCTAAAACCTCAAGAAAAATGTATTATGAGACAGCCCCATTACTGATTATTATTATATTACATAATCATATATATCAACAAAGAATGTTTCATTACTTAAATAATATTCTGTACGTACACGATATACCGTATGTCCTTCTTTCAAATCATATACTAATTTTCCTGATTGACAAGTTACTTCATATTCTTTATCGTTAGCATATTTTGATGTTGCTTCTGTATATGCTTTTTCTATCATATCTTTTGTCATGACTGGTTTTAATGTTAAATCAGAGTTTAGTTCAGCACTAAACGGTATGGTATTATCATAAATTGCTTTTATAGTATTGTTCTCTACTATAACACTATATCCACTTTCTGTTTCGCAACCATTAACTAACTCTAAATAATCTATGATATAATCACCTTTATATGCTCCTTCGGTTACAACTTGCTTGTAATTGTTAGAATCAAACCCTTTAATGGTAATAGCTAATTGATTTGTAGTATCAGTTTTAATATCTCCAGTTAAGCTACGTTGTGCCATTTTTGAAATTTCAACAGTTTTTCTTTCATCAAATTCTTTAGCATGTCTTTCATATGTAGCTAAACTTTCTTCACTAAAGTTTTCAGAAATATCCTTCCTGATATCTAAAGCTCTACTGCTTTTAGATTTTTTTATTACTAAATTACCATTACCTTTGATAAGATTCTTCTTAACTCGGCTATCATTATATGTGAATCCATTGGCATAGTTAACAGCATTATTAACACTGTCTCCAAGAGATAGTTTATAATTAAATCTATTTACCCATAGTGTCTGTGAATCTGTTTGAACGGAATCTTGTTTACCAAGAACACATTCAGCTCCTTCATCTCTAGTTCTGGTGACTAAGTTAGTAGAACCGCTACCTGTCTTACAACCAATATATTCTACAAACTTAGTATTACTAAAATCTGATTTACTATCAGTTACACCTGCATATCTTGTGTCAGACAAAATATAATCATTTCCATAGTATATACCAGTCTTATACATTGGTTCGGTACTTCCAGCCCATCTATATGCTACACAATGATAATTTGCATGACCATTATGAGAAACTACTTCGCTACAAATTCTTCTAACACCATTAGGATTATTGCCTTTCATATATGATTCATACGGTTTAGTTTTATAATATGATGTATACCCACATAATTTAAAATACATTGCTGCATATTCTGCTCTTTGTGAGGTATTAACATTATCTTTGTATTCTGTACCAAAAGAATATGCATATTCTGCTGCATTTACTTGAAACGTTCCAACAGAAGCTACCATAATCATTACCAAAAATCCTGAAACAACTCTTTTAAATAATAAATTTATATTCATTCAAAATTCCTCCATTCAGTAGATTTATAAGTTTCTTAATTTGTTTAATTGTTTTGTTAGATTAATATTTACTGCTTCTCTTTCATGCTCTTATAAACTAATATACTTTATAATTACTAGTATATGACGTACTTTCTACCTCTCTCCCATTCACATATGTATATCCATACGAGACAATCCTATACTTATTTCCACTTAATACATACCACTTGCCGCCTGCTCCACCTCTAGTTCTTTTTGTTGTTTCAGACCAACTTTTAATCGTCTTCCAATTTCCGTTATTATACTGTTGCAATATAGCTACTACTTTTACACTATCTACATTTCTAGCAGTAATATAACTGGAAACGCTTGCTTGTCCATTACTAGAAATATAGAATGTGTTTTCAAAAGTATTAATGTTAGTAAATCTAGTTGGATAATTGATTGATTTCTCACTAGATGCGAAAGCAGTAGTAGTGAATAAAGTAAGTATCCAGCAGACGCATATAAAAATCAGATATTTTCTTTTCACATTAATCACCTCCCTTCATACTATATAACAATTTTAGGAGGTAATTCGTTACACCTTTTTTGACATTTTTTATCTTTTTTCTAAACTTTTTACTATCTGCATCAATTCTTTACTTATTATATTAGAAGTAAAGTTGAAACTACACTCTTCGTTGTGCCAAATAATTATTGTTTTTCCATCCTTCTCAATAAGTAAGCCTTTATATTTATTAATAATAATCTCTTTGTTATTGGAGCTTTCTGTATCAACCTGATAATGAGTACCATTAGATGATTGTATCATTAGTACATATTCATCATCCTTTATGTATTCTATGATTTTTCTATCATTTATCATTTCAGCACTCTCTACTCTAAATCCTTCTGGTAAATACTTAGGATAGTAATATTCATCCCAACTACTTGGTATTATACTTTCTCTATCTTCATCTATTTGTATGTTTGTGTACTTCTCCTGCTTCTCAATAAAAAAGTTAAATATTTTTACTCTTAAGGCTTCCACTGTACATGTTAGTATTGTTACAGCAGTCAAAGCTACAATCATTAATATGCCTATTTTCATACCTATGTTTTGTGTATTTTTTATTAATTTTTTTAGGTTATTTCTCCTTCTATATTTATTAGAAAAATTATTAAACCAATCGTTAATACTGGAAGGTATTTTAATCTGATCTATTTCTTCTTTTTTGTCATCTAGTTCTTTTATAATATTCTCAGTGTGACAATAACCTACATAATTATAGTAAGATTCCATCATTTTATTTATTTGTTCTTTTTTTTCATTAGTTTGCTTCATTCACTACACCTCCTTCCTCTAGCAAAAGCTTTTTCATCGCTTGTCTTGCCCTATGTAGCTTTACTCTAACATTACCTTCTTTTAAGTCAAGTAAATTTGCTATTGTTGTATTTGAATATTCATAGAAATATTTTAGTGCTAGTATATCAGCATAACTACTGTCTATCTTAGCAAGTAACTTAGCTATTTTTTCTGCGTCTTCTAGTCTTATCACATGTAATTCAGGAGTAATATCATCATCTGGCATGATTTCTATATCATCTATTAATGTGGTGCTTCGACTTTTCCTTTGTCTATATATATTTATTGAAATATTTCTAACTATTATAACAAGAAAAGCCCTCGTTTTATTACACTTTACCTGTGATATTTTTTCAAGTTGCGATGAAATTTTCAGAATGGCATTTTGTACTGCATCTTCTGCTTCGTAATAATCGTTTAATATATTATTAGCAACATAAAACATTTCTTTATGATATAGCAAATATAATTCTTCTAACTTATTACGTATGTTTTCATCTTCTATAACCATTAAAAATACTACCATAATCTATTACCCCCTAATAACTATTCTTTGTGAAAATATTTTAATTAGATTAATCTACAAATATCCTCCTTCTAGATAAATCACTAATACAAATTTGCCATTATATTACGACATATTTCAACTTATTATATCTAAAGTATAACATAGTTGTAAATATTGTCAATTTTACCACATCAATTCAAATTAAACCTCCTAAATATCTTAGTAGCATATACAACATTTTATCTTATATGGTGGTCTTAATTTTATTACAAGCTACTTATACGCACAAAAAAAGCACTGTTAATTGACTTAACAGCACTTTTTTATCTCTATTATGTATTTTTATACAACACCTTTTTTTATAATTATATTTCCGTAAAGAGCTTCTTCCCCAGTAGCAATAATAGCATATGCATCTTTTGCTCTATCATAAAATTCAAACCTATCAATATGATTAATCAACTTATCTTCATAATTGTTATTGTTCATGACTTCAACATACTTATCCCAAATAACAGGAACTGTTGTATCCCCTTCTACTACTTGCATTAGTGTAACTGGTGTTTTGTCATATTGGTCAATAGGGAAAAATTTAAGTATAGCATCAAGTATTTCTGGCACATTATGTCCATCAGCTCTTATAAGTCTCTTAGCATTAGCAGCAGATGGGAAATTACCATCAGCTATAATTAGCTCATCTCCATGTCCCATTTCCATCATAATTTTCATTAACTGTGGTGATATAATTTTTGGTATTCCTTTTAACATAATAATTCCTCCTAGTTTATTTATTGTGTTATTAATATTCTTTATTTTCAAAAGGAAATAATAACTTTTGATTTTCTGGTGTATATAAATTATCTTTATTAATAATAACTGCCCCTGTATCTACTGTATGAGGTGCTTTTTCACCATTATTAATGTCAATTGCCTCTTTAACTCCTTGATATCCCATATTAAAAGGTTTCTGAACTATTATCATATCAATAACTCCTAATTCTAATTTACTAACGATTTCCTCATTAGAGTCAAATCCAACTACATGAATCTTTCTTTTTGCATCTAATTCATCAATAGCTCTTGCGATTCCTATTAATGATGTTTCATTAGCACCAAATATGGCTGTTACATTAGGATATTCTTGTAAAATCTCAAGTGTTTTTTCATAGGCAACATCAATTGACCCATTACAATACCATGTTTTATCTATTAAATCTATATCTTTATATTTACTAATTGAATCTCTAAATCCAGCTTCTCTTTGAAATGCTGTTGATGTCCCTTGTACATAAGACAAAACTGCAACTTGACCTTTTTCTTGTAATAAAGATGCCAACTCATTTGCTATACTTTTAGCTGCCATTACATTATCCGTACCAATAAAACTATGCTCAAAATCTAATTCAAGAGCAGAATCAATAGTAACAAGTGTAATCCCATTATCTACTACTTCTTTTGCAACTGTACTAAGTTTCTTATAATCCGTGGCAGCTATAACTATAGCAGTTGGCTTCTTCTTGATAGCATCTTTTACAATCTGTATTTGCTTGTCTACTTCTATTTCATTATCAGGACCATCAAAGATCATTTCTAAGTTTAACTCCATAGCAGCAATTTCTGCTCCCTTTCTAACCGTTTCCCAAAACTCAAAAGTTGGACCTGTATTAATAGATTTTACGATAACATATACTACTGGCTTATCGTTATTATTTTGTCTAACAGATGTTGCTAGAAAAAGCCCAATAACTATTAACATAAAAAACAATGTTATTATACTAATTGGTATTGTATATTTCTTCATCATCTTCTCCTCCTTGTTTTTGTAGGAGTAACCAAGCTTTTACACATGTTCCTTCATATAATTCACTTTCTATTTCTAGTCCATATTCTTCTCCATAATGAAGTTTAATTCTATTATCTACATTTCTAACCCCAACACCGCCTAGTTTTTTTCCTTTTGGTATTGCATACTTTTTATTAAATAGTATATTAATATCTTCTTCGCTCATACCAACACCGTCATCTTCTACAGTAATTAGAATTTTATCTTGACATTTGGCAACTTTAATATCAATACATCCGCCACCGGGTACATTTTTAATTCCGTGATATATGGCATTTTCAACAATTGGTTGTATAATTAATTTTATTATTTTACATTTTTTTAAATCTTCTTGTACAGAAATAGTATAGTTCAGATGATCTCCATATCTTATTTTTTGTATTCTAAGATAATTTTCTACATGTTCTATTTCTTCCTCAATAGTTATAAATTCTTGTCCTTTACTAATACTTATTCTAAATAGTTTAGCCAGTGCAGATGTCATTATAACTACAGCTTTATAATTTTTGGATTCAGCCATCCATATTATTGAATCAAGAGTGTTATATAGAAAATGTGGATTTATCTGAGCCTGTAAAGCTTTCAATTCATTTTTTCTTTTGTTTTTCTCTATAATTTTATTTTGTCTAACAAGATTATTAACTCTATTTATCATAAGATTATAAGCTTTTGCTAGATCGCCAATTTCATTATCTTGCTCAATTTCAATTGTCACATCCAGATTTCCATCTTCCACTTGATGCATAGCATTTACTAGTTTTTTAATTGGTGATAAAATACTTCTAGATATTATTATTGATAAAACTACAGATATAAAAATAGCTAATATACCCATTATTAAAAAGAATCTAATTAAGTTAGGTTTATACGATAAAATATCTTCCATATAAACAGAACTTACAACTTTCCAACCAGAATAATCTGAAGTAGTTATTGTATATTGTTTTTTCTTTCTATCTTCTACAACTGTTTTTGTACCGTCTTCTGAATTAAGTATTATACTTAAATCTTCACTTTTTAATCCACTATATAAAAGCTGTTGTTTTGGGTGATATACTATATTGCCATTTTCATCAACTATAAATATATATCCTTTTTGTCCTAACTTAATAGATCTCACCATATCATTAATTAGATTATAATTAATATCCACTAATAAAACACCTAAAGTATTATTACTATAAGGACTTTCTAGCAATGTACTACATGATACAACCCATTTATATTGAGATTTGAATAGTCTTTGTATATGGGACTGGGATACTACAAATTTACCTTCTTTTTTTGCTTTATCATACCAGTCAAATTCATCAAATTGTATATTATCTTTTAACTCAAGCTCATTAGTATTATTGTGAAGAACTTTTTTATTATCTGTTACTAACATAATGCTTATAATATCATTTCTTGATTCAACATAAGTATTAAAATGACTTGTAATGTCTTTCTCCAATTCTGTATTGTTAGTCTCAACATAGTTGTTAACATCAATATTATATTTGATGTTTTCTGCAATATCTTCTACAGTTTTTAGATAATAATCAATATCATTATTTACTTGTTTTACTAATTGAAATACATATTCATTAGTATTATCTTCTACAACTGTACCTGTAATATAATATGATAAAAAAGCAATGGTACTTATAATAACAAATATTAACAAGGAAAAAGAAAGGGTTATAATAACCTGTATACTTCTTATATTTTTCTTATCTATAATTTTAGCTAGTATTTTTATCAAGACGATACCTCTCTTTTTCTATACTGTGTAGGTTTTACTCCGATTTTTTTCTTGAAATTGTAACTAAAATAATGTGGATCTTCGTACCCAATCTTTTCTGATATCTCATATACCTTCAGATCAGTATTGATAAGTAATTCTTTTGCCTTATCCATTCTTAATTTTGTTAAATAATCTATAAATGTTGTTTTAGTTTCGTTCTTAAACATTTTACTAAAGTAACTAGAACTTACGTTTAAATGCTCACATATTAAATTAATATCTAAATCTTTATTATGATAATTATTATGAATAAACCTAAATGCCTTCTGTATCTGGGATGTTCTTAAATCTATTCGTTCTATATTAATATTAGTAGCAAGATCATTACATAATTTATTATAATAATCTTTTACTTCATCAATTTTCTCTTTTCTAAACACCTCATTAAACACATTAAAATCTATAGAAAGATCTTGTGATGTCTCACTTCTAATATCTTCATATGATTTTAGTATAGTTGTAGTTATTCTAAGTAGAATAGTTCGATAGTCAGAAATATTAACATCTGAAAATCTAATAATACTAAATATATAATCTATAATTTTAGATATTTTATCTGCTATTCCTATTTTAATCGCATATTCTAGTTCTCTAAGAGCTTCTTCAATTTTCATATAAGTAAATGAGGATTTTTTTTCTACATCTCTTTTATATATTATTCTACTGCTTCCTTTTAAGACTCTATACTCAAGAGCTACTAAAGCATCTTTATAAGAAAAATGTATATCTTGAAGATTATCGTAAGTATCTCCAATACCAATGTAAATATCTATTTCATAATATCTATTAACACATACTATTATTTCATTTAATATACTATCTATCATGGTTCTGTAATCAGCAGTTGTTTTATTGTTATTTTTTAATATAATTATTAACTGATTATCAATACCCATAATACAATTATTTTGATTATAACTATTAAGAATTTCATTGCATATATTTAGTATGGCGAATTCAAGAAGTTGATAATCTAATTTCCAGTTTAACTTTGCAACTTCAACTAAATTTTCTGGCATAAGTACTGCTATAGAATATTCTTTTCCACTTAAATCAATATCTAATGTTTTTAGCTTTTCTTGAATATCATCTCCACTAATTCTATTTGACAATAAGTTCATCAAAAATTTTTCTCTTAAAATATCTCTATTTTTTTCAACTTGTTTTTTAAGAGCAATTAGATTCGTTCTCTTTGAAAATTCTTCATCTAATTCATTTTTGATATTTTTTAATAAATCAGTGAATTCATCGGCAGTAATTGGTTTTAATAAATAATGTGCTACACCTAATTCTACTGCTTTATGAGCATATTCAAATTCATTATAACCTGTAATAATAACTATTTTAACAGTAGGTAATATTTTCTTTGCCTTACTTGATAATTCAAGCCCGTCCATAAATGGCATACATATATCTGTTAAAATGATATCTACCGAGTTATTTTCTATATATGCTAAAGCATCTTGTCCATCACCTGCAATATGCACTAGGTCATATCCAAGTTTTTCCCATTCAATAATGTTACATATTGCATTTCTAACAGGCACTTCATCTTCAACAATAATAACTTTATACATACCGTAACCCCCTAGATTTCTGTATATACTTATGAAAAAATCTGTTTTTGTGTCTATTGTCTTTTGTTGCTCTTTGTTATTTGTAGAATACTAAAATAATATCACACAAAAAAAGATTTTTCAACTTGGATAGAATAGCGTAAATGATACAAAAGGCTATAAGTTAATAAATTTTACGAAAATCTATCATCCAATAGCCCTTATAAGCTTCTAAATAAAATAACTATTATATATCTATATTTTGCAATATCTCTTTCTCTAGCTTAATAGTTTTATCTTCAATATCTTCCACTTCTATAGTTAACTTATTTATGAAATTATTATCACTAATTGATTGTAGATTAATCTTGACATTATATAGAGCAGATAAGACTGAGGTTCTTGCCATCATTACTGATACTGCACCGTCAGTTACTGCATTTTCATTACCATTTTTAATTACTTTTTCAGAAAGGGACATAAGAGAATATGATATATTAGCAACTTCTAATGGAATAGATGCGGCATATTTTAATGAGTCTTCTATAGCTGTTTTTCTAAGTGATTTTTCTTCTTGAGTATCTTTTGACATTTTGTATGCTTTCATAACTTTATTAAAAGCTTGTGAATCTAAGTCAATGTACTTTAATAGTTCTTGTCTATACTTACTAGCTTTTTTTATAATCTCTTGCATCTCTTCATTAACTACTTCATACTTTTTCTTGCCAATAGTTAGATTAGCAACCATCTCGATCAAAGCCGCTGATGTAGCACCACTTTGTGCCGCAATACTACCTCCACCTGGTACTGGATTTTTAGATGCAGTTTCATCTAAGAATTCAGCTACACTTTTGTCTATCAACATAACTTGTCCTCCTTATCATATACAACTTTACCATCTTTTATAACTGTTTCTACAGTACTTACTCCAATATGATATGGAATAAATTTATATGATGGGAATTCATGAATTACTATATCGCCTTTTTTATTAATATCTATGCTTCCAATTTGATCTGCTCTATCAATAGCTGCTGCGCCATTTATTGTAAGTGCAGTTATAGTTTCTTCGATTGACATATTCATATATAGTGTTGCTAAAGCAATTATTAGTGGTATAGATTCTGTAAAACAGCTTCCAGGATTAAAATCTGTTGCAAGTGCAACTGCTAAATTATTGTCTATCATATATCTTGCTCTTGCATAGTTTTCTTTCAAACTAAATGCGGTACCAGGAAGTAAAGTGGCTACTACATTATTTAACTCCATCTCTCTAATACCTTCATCAGATGCCATAAGTAAATGATCTGCTGACGTAGTTTTTAATTTTGCTGCTAATTTAGCTCCTCCAAGATTAACTATTTCATCTGCGTGAATTTTTAACTTCAATCCTTGTTCTCTAGCTGTGACTAGTATTCTCTCAGATTGTTCTATAGAAAATACTCCTTCTTCACAAAACACATCGCAAAATTCAGCTAGTTCCCTATCTACTACATATGGTAATACTTCATTAATCATATAATCTATATATTCATCTTCTTTTCCTTTATATTGTTTTGGTAGTGCATGTGCACCTAGAAAAGTAGATACTACATCTATTTTATGTCTTTTATTTAATTTCTTCATTATCTCTAGTTGTTTTATTTCTGTTTCATAATCAAGACCATATCCGCTCTTTCCTTCTACAGTAGTTACACCAAAAGAAAGCATTGAATTAAGTCTTTTCATACCTACATTAATTAAGCTTTCTTTTGTAGCTTCTTTTGTGTGAGATACAGTATTAACAATTCCCCCACCCTTTTTCATAATTTCCATATAATCATACCCTGCTAATCTCCAAGAATACTCTTCTTCTCTATATCCTCCAAAGAGAAAATGTGTATGTGAATCAACAAAGCCGGGAAGAACAGTTTTATTACTAGCATCTATTTCTTGTGCAACTTTTCTATATTGTCTTGGAATATTTGGTGTAGTTCCAACCCATTTTATTATACCTTCTTCTATTACTAACGCACCATTTTCAATTATTCCAAGATGATTCATTTCTTTTCCTTTTTTTGCCTTATAACCGCTACATGTTACTAATTGACTGGCATTTTTTATTATCACTCTTTTCATAACTATACTTCATCCCTTCAATTACTTATCATAAGGTAACTATACTATTAAAATATATTTAATTACTTAAGTTAGTTTCAATAACTTTATCCATAGAAAATCCGTATAATCCTAAATAATAGGATGCAGTATCTACTAATGCTTCTATTGGAACTAACCCTACAACTTCACTGCCTAGAACGTTCACTCCATATCTTTTTGCTTCCATTTTTACTGTCTCAAATACACGGTACATAGAAGTTTTTGTATAGTCGGTAATGTTCATAGTAACTTGAGTAATTCCTCTATGTTCTACTTTCACTCCTCCTGCTTTAATATATCTAAATCCACCACTTGAATGTCTTATACATTTTGCTATTTTATTAGCAATATCTATATTATCTGTATCAAGGTCAATATTATAAGCTACTAAAGGCATTCTAGCTCCTACTGCTGTAACTCCAGCAGTTCTATGAATCTCTGCACTTCCAAAATCCGGCTTCCACTGAGAATCTTTTATTTTCTCTTTCATGCCTTCAAACTGACCTTTTCGTATCTTTGCTAAATTAGCTCTATCAGAATTACTAGCTGCATTTTCATATAAATAAACTGGGATATTGTATTTTGATGATATTTCTTCACCTGTCTCTTTAGCAAGTTTCACGCACTCTTCCATAGTCATGTTTTTAATTGGGATAAATGGTACTACATCTGTTGCCCCCATTCTTGAATGTTGCCCTTTATGTGAATTTAGGTCAATAAGTTCTGTAGCTACACCAATTGCTTCTAGTACGGCATTTTTAACAGCTTCTGGTTCGCCAATAACTGTAACAACAACTCTATTATAGTCTTTATCAGCTTCATAATTTAATAATTTTACATTTTCTTTTCCTCTAAGAGGATTAACAATCTTCTCTATTTTCTGTAAATCTCTACCTTCACTAAAATTAGGTACACATTCTACTAATTTATTTTCCATATAATAACTCCTCCTGTAGTTTTCAAATTATTTCGACATTTTATTATAAACTTCTTCAATCATTTTATCATCTGCAATATATGGTAAAGTAATATGATCAAGACCTTTCATTAAGTTATTATATTCATAACATGTTTTTACAGCGTTTTCACATGTTGCCCATGATCTTCTTGCTACTCCACCCATAACATCCCATAGTACTGCATTTCTAAGAATTTCATCTACTCTTTTACTGCCATCTAATACCATTCCAAATCCACCATTTATAGATTTTCCTATTCCTACTCCACCACCATTATGAAGAGTAACTAAACTCATTCCTCTTGCACTGTTCCCTGCGAAAATATGAGTTGAAAGATCAGCCATAATATTACTTCCGTCTTTAATACTAGATGTCTCTCTAAATGGTGAGTCTGTTCCACCAGTATCATGATGGTCACGTCCTAACATAATAGCGCCTACTTCTCCTTTTCTTACCATTTCATTGAATTTAAGAGCAATTTTTAGCCTACCAAATGCATCTTGGTATAGAATTCTTGCTTTAGTTCCAACAACTAATTTATTATTACTTGCATCTTTAATCCACATATAATTATCTCTATCTTGATATCTTCTTGTAGGATCAATACATTCCATAGCTCCTTTATCAGTACGTAATAAATCTTCTTCTTTGCCACTTAAACAGACCCATCTAAATGGTCCATAACCATAATCAAATAATTGAGGACCTAATATATCTTCAACATATGACGGCCATATAAACCCATCTTTGTCATTTTTCTTATTTTTGGATATCTCATTAATACCTGAATCATATATAGCTTTCATAAAAGAATTTCCATAATCAAAGAAATATGTCCCTTGTGAAACTAATTTCTTTATTACATTAAAATGATTTCTTAGAGTTATATCTACTAGCTCTTTAAATTTCTTCTTATTATTAGCTAATAAATTAGTTCTTTCTTCATATGTGATTTCTTGTGGGCAATAACCTCCATTATATACTTCATGACAAGAAGTTTGATCAGATAATAAGTCAATATGGATTATTTGATTAGATGCGTATTGTAATAGATCTACGATATTTCCATGAAAAGCTATAGCGTAAGGTTTCTTATCTTTTATACATTCTGATGCTACTTGAAATGCTTCTTGTGGAGTTTTAGTTATCTGACTTACCCAGCCTTGCTCATATCTAGTTACTATTCTAGAATAATCAACTTCTGCAATAATACCAACACCACCAGCAATCTCAATAGCTTTTCCTTGTGCACCACTCATACCGCCAAGTCCAGAAGTTACAAATAATTTGCCTGCTAAATCTTCATCTTCATTTATACCAAGTTTTAATCTTCCAGCGTTAAGAAGTGTACTGTAAGTTCCATGAACAATTCCTTGTGGTCCTATATACATCCAACCTCCAGCCGTCATTTGTCCATAATTAGCTACTCCAAGAGCTGCCGCTCTATTAAAATTATTATAATCATCATATGCACCTACCATAAGACCATTAGTTATTATGACTCTAGGCGCTTGCTCACTAGAATGGAATAAGCCTAATGGGTGTCCTGACGCAATAACTAATGTTTGGTCTTTAGTTAATTTTTGTAAATACTTTTTAACTAATCTATATTGCATCCAATTCTGAAATACTCTTCCTGATTCTCCGTATGTGACTAACTCGTATGGATAAAGAGCAATATCAAAATCTAAATTGTTATCAATCATTACTTGAAATGCTTTACCTTCGATACATTTCCCTTCATATTCATCTATAGATTTGCCTTTTATTTCCCCCTGTGGACGAAATCTATAGCCGTATATTCTTCCAGTAGTTAACAATTCTTCTAGAAATTCTGGTGCAAGTTGTTTATGATATTCTTCTTCAATGTATCTTAGTGCGTTTTTTAGTGCTATTTGTGTCTCCTTATTAGTAAGTGTAAACTCTCTTTTAGGTGCTCTTCTTATACCACTTATGAACTTAGGATATTTTGGTAAGCCTTCTGTAAAATCAAGCTTAATATCCATCATATTAAATATATCTGAGTTACTTAACATAAAAACCATCCCCTTTAGTTTTATTATGTTTATAAAAGCTCTCCTATAATATTTTCCACTTCATTAAGAATCTTATTGTTATCAACTAGTTTAATTACTTTCTCAATATCCACATACATAATTCTATCTTCTAATAATTTTTTCACATCTTCCCTAACAATATTATAAGCTATTTTTGTACCTTGACCAAGTTTATTTGGATCTGTAAATTCTACTGCTTGTGAAGCTGTAAGTAGTTCAATTGCAATAACTCTTGTAGTATTATATAGTATATCTCGTGCTTTTCTTGCCGCTATAGAGCCCATACTAACATGATCTTCTTGGTTACCTGATGATGGTATTGAATCGACACTTGCTGGGTGGGCTAGAACTTTATTTTCTGATACTAATGATGCAGCTGTATATTGAGCAATCATAAATCCAGAGTTAAGCCCACCTTTTTCTGTTAAAAATGCTGGAAGTTCACTAAGACTTGGATTAACTAGACGTTCAATTCTTCTCTCAGCAGAATTAGCAAGTTCTGCTAATGCAATTCCAAGAAAATCAAAAGAAAGTGCCATTGGCTGCCCATGAAAATTACCACATGAAATAACTTCATCTTCATCTGGAAAGACAACCGGATTATCCGTAACTGCGTTAATCTCTTTATTCACTTTATCAAGTACATAATTAATTGCATCTTTACTAGCTCCATGAATCTGTGGTAGACAACGAAGTGAATAAGGATCTTGTACTCTTATATCTCCCTGTCTTGTTGTAAGCAAACTACCATCTAATATGTTTAACATATTTTTTGCACATTCCATTTGACCAATATGGTTTCTTACTAAATGTACTTTCTCGTCAAAGACATCTGTGATTCCTCTAAGAGCTTCAAAAGTAAGGGCTGCCGATATATCTGCTAACTTTGCAAGATTAATTGCGTCATATGTAGCTAATGCACCAACTGCTGTAAGAACTTGAGTTCCATTAATTAAAGCTAATCCTTCTTTTGCAGTTAAACGTATGGGAGTTATGTTAGCACGTTTCATAGCCTCTTTTCCACTTATCAAATTGTTATCATAATAAGCTTCTCCTTCGCCTATCATAACTAATACCATATGGGCAAGAGGCGCTAAATCTCCACTTGAACCTAGTGAACCTTTTTCTGGTATCGCTGGATGAACACCTTTATTAATCATTTCTACTAATGTATTAAGTGTACTAAGTCTTATTCCTGAGTAACCTTTAGTAAGTGCATTAACTCTTAGTAACATAATTGCTCTGACTACTTCTATAGGAAAATGATTACCTACACCACAGGCATGACTTTTAATTAAGCTAACTTGTAGTTCTTCAACTTCGTTTTTCGATATTACTACATTACTAAACTTACCAAATCCAGTAGTAATACCATATACTACTTTTTCTTTTTCTACGATTTCATCTACATATTTTCTTGATTTGTTTACTTTTTCTACTGCTTTATCAGCAATTTTAACTTTTGTATTTTCTCTTGCTATTTTTATAACTTGCTGTAATGTTAAACTGTTTCCGTCAATATAGATTAAATCCACTTTAAACACCCCACTGTTTATTATATAAATATCATCTCATGAGTAATGATAATAAATTATTATATCTTTGCTTTGTGAAAATAATTTATTATTATTACAAATATAACTATAATTAAAATTGTATACTATAAAAAAAATATAATCAATATATTTAGATTTTTTAGTAATGAGTTAGAGTTTTACTATATTAAAGAGGTAATCTATGGCATCATTATCTATATTACTATTATTTGGTATATAGATTAAGGGTCTACATAATAATACATTTTCATAATTAAATTCAGAAATATTTTAACATATTCTTATTAATTTATAATGTATTATTATAAGACCCTTATTGATTAATCTTTACTAACTTAGTATTATATTATGTTCAATTACCTTTTTTACATAATTAATCCTTTAATAATATAATAAATTGCAGGAATTAATAAAGAAGGTAATAAGTTCAATGTTTTTATTTTCTTAATCTCTAATATATTTAATCCCGTACTTAATATAAGTATGCCTCCTATGATAGATATCTGACTTAGTATTTCTTCAGTAATATATGGAGCAATTATTGATGCAGATAAATATATAGAACCTTGCCAGAAAAATAAAACGATTCCAGAAATCATAATTCCAATTCCAAATGTAGATGCTAATATTAGAGAAGTTACTCCATCAAGTAATGCATTAGTATATAATAACGTATTATCAGATTTTAATGCACTTTCAAGTGGCCCTATAATGGATAAAGTTCCAACACAAAATAATAATATAGCTGTTGTTAATCCGTCTATTAAATTTTTACCTGAGTTATCTTTTTTTAATCTATTACTAAGTTTGTTAACTCTTTCTTCAATATCAATAACTTCTCCAAGAAATCCACCAACTACTAAACTTATTATAAAAAGCAATGGTTCTTTATTTCCCGAAACATTTTGTACAATCCATGTTATTCCAAGAGATATTGCTACTAAACCTAAAGCTTGTGTAATTGTATTTCTATATTTTTCTTTGATTCCTTTCTTTAGCAAAGAACCTACAACACTACCTGTAACTATTGTTGACACGTTAACTACTGTACCTAACATAACTTATCCTCCTTATAACTAATGTATATCATTATAATAAACCTTCCAGTAACTAGAATGTCAACATATTTATAATAACTTCAAAAACATTTGCTTAGCAAAAAAGAATTATTAGCTTAATATTATTAAATTATAGGAATCTGAATTTCTGTTAAATAATCTTCTTGTTTATTAGATATATACTCATTTACAATAGTTCTCTCGTATGAATCTCCTGAAATATTATAATTATTATCTTCTATAAACTCTAATAACATTTGATAGTATTTTTTTGATATACTATGATCTCCTCTATAATAAATACAAGCATATTGACCTTCTTCTAATATTTTGATATCTTTTTCATCACATATATTATCTTCTATTATTATGTTAATTGAATTATACTCTTGAACTTGCAAGTTAAGTATATCTTCACGTGCAACTGTTAGAACTACTTTTCCAATAATTATATTTGAACTTATTTCATATTTGTTTTCTAACTTTCTAAGAGATAATTCTAACTGTGGAACGGAACTTATCTTCTCCTCTAAACTAATCATTTTACGTTTAGGTAGCTTTTTTATTTTCACTATTTCTATATCTTTTATTTCCTTTGCTTTTTGAATTTCATTAATTCTACTATCAAATCTGTTTTTAATTACTTCTAATTCTTTAATCTTTTGCTTTGTAATTTCTTTCTGAGTAATTAATAAATTAATAAATGAATCAATATCTTTATTTTCTAGGTGTTTTTTTATATCTTTCAATGGTATGCCTAGATATTTCAAATAATTGATTGTATTTAATTCTTCAAATTGCTCTGTACAATAATATCTATATCCCGTCTTCTCATCTATTTCAAAAGGTTCAAATAGCCCTATTTCGTGATAATACCTTAATGTTTTTGTTGGGATATTGTGCATTTTCGATATTTCACTAATTAAAAATCTGTTTTTCATAATATGACCACCTGTAATTAATATTATATAATTTATCTCTAATATTTATTATATAGGATATGATCTATATTATAAAGTAATAATGCTATTTCCATTGAAGCATAACAAAAACACAGCCCTTACTACATACAAGTAAATAGGCTGTGTTTTGTTTTGTAAAAATATTATATAGCTCTTATTATCTCAAAAAATTATACATACTATATTGTAATAAAGTATCATTTTTAACTAGTATTGCATCTTTCATTCTGTTACTGATTTCACATTTTATATTTTTTTTATTTATTACATCAAGATTTCTGTTTACTGATAAATTTATTTTAAAAGTTCCAATGTTTATAGCCATATTCACTAACGACATTCTAAGTTCCTCCCTAATGTTTCTAGAATTTTCTGTTCTATATCTATTTTCAAATTGTTTTATTATTATTGCTTCTGTCATACATACCATCTCCTCTATCTTATTAGTTAATTACAAACTGTTTTATTTCTCAATATTTCTTCTGTTCTATGCTATGCTTTATATGCTCCAAATCTTCTGTTTATTGACATCGTTATCCTCCTCTAATCCTGCATTAATAGCCTACAATCTGTTTAATTATCTTCTAATCACCATTATCATATTAACAACCTCCTTATTAGAAATTCTATGTTAACCTTATATGGTTACATACAAAAAGCCATAGGCGTAGTTTACCTATGGCTTAATTTACTATTTGTACATTTCAAACAAATTCTACAAGAACAAAATCACTATGCCAAGCTTTGCACAGAGAATTTTAATCCTATATAATATCAAAAAAGCCATAAGACATTATACATGACTTACGGCTATCATTATCTATTACAAATTATATTATATATTAAAAGCTGTAGTCGTGTATAACAACATTACGATATGAAGTTTCTGTTAAATTATTTATTATATTAGTCATTTGTCACACGACCTCCTTTTTTATTTTTTAACCGTGTTCAATTATATACTATATCCCAGTTAATTTCAACCATTTTTTCCCATTGTAATATTCTTGTAATATTGCACTTAAATATTATATTCTATATTACAGTATATAATATTTAATAATGACATAAAATATTATATATAAACTTCAATATAATATTTTTCTATTGATAATTATTATTATATAATATATAATATAATTAAATTTATTACATAAATAATAAGGAGATGAAAATATGTCAATATATGATTATGAAGTTAAATCAATTAATGGTGATGATGTATCATTAGGTAACTATAAAGGAAAAGTTCTTTTGATAGTAAACACAGCAAGTAAATGTGGATTTACTAAACAATATGATGGTTTACAAAAATTATACGAAAAATATAGTGATGAAGATTTTGAGATATTAGGTTTTCCATGTAATCAATTCAAGCAACAAGAACCTGGTTCAGACCAAGATATTAGCTCATTTTGCAAACTAAATTTTGGTGTTAATTTCCCTATGTTTTCCAAAATTGATGTAAATGGAGAAGATGCTCATCCTCTTTATAAATATTTAGTTGAAGAAACTGGTGGCAAAAAGATTCCTTGGAATTTCACAAAGTTTTTAATAGATAAAGATGGTAATATTGTAAGTAGATATCACCCAATGAAAAAGCCTAAAAACCTTTCAAAAGAAATAGATAAATTATTATAAAAATATATGGGGTTATCTGATTATACGTTAATCTATTTATTTTACTAAATTTTAACGTATGTATTATCAGACAGCCCCATTATAATTTACGTTATTACGATAAACTTGCTGCTTAACTATATTAGATAAACTAATTATTTATTAATACAACATCTCTTATATTTTTTCCCACTTCCACATGGACATGGTTCATTTCTACCAATTTTTTTATCTTTTACAACTATTCTTGTTTGATTATATTCTTTTTTAATTTCTTTTCTTTTTTCTGTTGTTAGAATTAAGTCCCATTGTGGTAATGTATATAACCATTCTGCTTTTGCATCTAACATATTGTAATATAGTTTTTGAAGGTCAACGTTAAGTTCTATACTACTTTCTTTTGTTAAACTATCTAAATCAATTGCTTCATTAAGACTTGTATTGATACCATCTAAAAATCCAACGAAAGTAACTTCATCCATATGAAATTTTTCAGAAAGCTCACTAATTGTTCCACAAATTTTTTCATCTTTATTATCTAAAATATACTCGTAATTTACTTGTTCTTTTGCTAAGTATTCTTTCCAAAATTGATCATATTCTTCTTGAGTTCTCTCAATATAAGCTTGTTGTTTCCATTGTTCATATAATGTCACTGTATTCATCCTTTCCCTTATGGGTTATATTAATCGTACATATTATAACATAAAAAACATGAAAGAATAAATAACTTTTTTTGATTTTCTATTAATTTAGTTATTTTGTTGTCTATTAACTAATTCTGTCTTTATCTTTTCAAACATTTTTGCATCCACTTTATAAAATATCATTATGCACATTGAAATGACAATAAATATAATAGGAATTATAGTTAAAGTACTTAAAATACCATTTAATGTTTTCATAGATTGTATAGTAGCTATTATTTAATTAAACAAAACTATCCATGCCTATTTTACTCAATTGCTCACCACAATAAAATTTCAAATGATATAAAATCTCTTTTTGAGAATTAACATTAACAACTCTGTTGGAAATAATCATTTTACTATCATCTTGAAGTTGTAGTAATTCTTTTTCTTCTCCAGTAGCTTTTATAACTTCTAAATCCATAGTCATTTTAGTTACTGAAACTTTCAACTCCTCAAACAAATAATGTGATATTCCTTTTGTGAAATCAAAATCTCTAAAATACTCTTCTTCATCATGAGAAAAGTGAAATACCTCTAATCCAATAGGTTTATTATCTAATATTCTAAGTCTCTTAACATATAGACATTTAGTATTTTCTTTAATACCTGTTTGCTTAGAAATTATAGAGTCAACTATTATTTCTTTCTCTTCGAGAACCTTTGTTGTTAACTCTAATCCTCTCATTTTAATAAAATAAGTTAAGCTAACAAATGGTTCAATAGAAATACCTACTTCCTGTTGAGCAACAAAAGTTCCTATTCCTTTTTTTATATATAGATATCCTTCATCTATTATTAATCTAATGGCATCTCTTACAGTTCCTCGCCCTGCACCATATTCTTTCATTAACATTACTTCTGAAGGTATTTTCTCATTTTCTTTCCATATACCTAATCTAATTTTATTAATTATATCGTTTTTAATCTGAATATATACTGGTAATGATGAATTATAATACATAATTACCCCTCCTAACTTATAAAACAAAACTATCTTTAGTGATAAAATAACCATTCTATATATAATATATACATTCTTATTAACCACTTCATTAATTAGTATATTAACATATTTTAGTATAAAATGTCTAATATTAATATGCAATAATGAACCAACCTATTCACTATACAAAACACTGTAATTAGACCACTTTAAACATAGATTAATCTACAAATAGTAATATAATATTCATTATTACTATTGTAGATTAATTATACTTTTAATATTAGTTTATTTTATAAGTTATGCTTTACTTTTAATACTTCTTGAAGCTACAATATTCACCCCTGTATCACAAATATTTTCCATAATAACCTGCCCTATTTCAATAGGTGGTTTTACTGAGATTTTATATAGCTTATTAACGCATTCAAACATTTTATTTTTAGGTATTTCATCACTACTAATAACTGGTAATCTTTTTACAAAGCCTTCCTCTACTTTGACAGTGGTAGTTAACATTCTTTTTGGATTAATAAATTCATTTTCTCCAAAAACTTTACCTCGATTACAAGAGTTGCCTTCTACTATTATATTATCTCCCTCTTGATATACTGTCAAAGAACAACTCATAGGGCATACAATACAAGTAAATTCTTTTTTCATTATTACCCCACCTTTACACTAATGGTTATTTCATTATTACTTTGCTTTAGTTTATTACTATCTATTTTTTCTATAATCATTTCTGGTGGTAAAACAATTACATGTTTTTTGCTCAAACAAATTTCTCCATCAACTGTTCCTACTACTCTAACATTCTTCTTAACATCTTTTACTCTAAAATATATTGGTAGTTTATCTTCTATATTTTCTTCTCTTATTTTCTGTGGGACTACAAAGCCTACATTGTTTCCGGGGATAATTGATTGATAATTATTATCTGTATTAAGAGTGCCATTCAAATATTTAGCCGCTCCTCTTCCAGCAATTTCCCCTGTTAATGATACATAATCTACTAAGTCAAACACTGTAACAACATTACCAGCTGCAAATATTCCTTCTTGTGAAGTCATAAAACTTTCATCTACTATTGGACCTTTTGTTCTGGGATCTATTTTAATATCTAGTTGTCTTGACAATTCGTTTTCTGGAATTAAACCAACAGCCAATACAAGTAAATCACATTCAATAAATCTCTTTGTTTCTTGTATAGGATTTCTATTATTATCAACTTGAGCTACTTCTACACCTTCAAGTCTAGTATTGCCATGTATTTTAACAACAGTTGTTGATAAATGCATAGGAATATTATAATCATTCAGACATTGACTTATGTTTCTTGTTAATCCTCCAGGTGTTTTCATTAATTCATATACACCCTCTACTTCAATTCCTTCTAAAGTCATTCTTCTTGCCATTATAAGTCCAATATCTCCTGAGCCTAATATTACTGCTTTTTTCCCTGGAAGATATCCTTCCATATTAATATAACGTTGAACTGTTCCTGCTGTAAGAACTCCACTTGGTCTTGTTCCCCATAGAAATACTTGTGAACGAGTTCTCTCTCTACATCCCATTGCTAAAATAATAGCTTTACATGTTATTTTCATCATTCCTTCTAATTCATTCATAGCATATATGACTTTATCTTTCGTTATTTCAAGTACAATAGTTTTTAGCTTAACAGTTACATTTTCTTTATACACATCTACAATAAAATTCTCTGCATATTGACATCCTGATAATCTTTTACCAAATCTATGTAATCCAAACCCATCATGAATACATTGTTGTAAAATTCCTCCTAATTCCACATCCCGTTCTATTATCATTACTTTTTCTATTCCTTGTTTCTTAGCCTCTATTGCGGCTGCAAGTCCAGCTGGGCCTCCTCCAACAACTACTATATCCATATTAATACTCTTCATATAATCCCCCTTTCTCATTATCTACTATTTTTATTAAGCACATATGAATCAGAGCCTTTCAGAGTCACTTGTGTTGGATCTTTACCTAATTCTCTTGCAATAATTTCAAGAACTCTTGGACCACAGAACCCACCTTGACATCTTCCCATCCCAGCTCTTGTTCTACGCTTAACTGCATCAATAGTTGTAGCTGGAATTTCTGAGTGAATAGCATCAATTATTTCTCCTTCTGTAATTACTTCACATCTACATATAATATTTCCGTACTTTGGATTTTGTTTAATTAATTTATCTTGTTCTTCGTGTGATAAGTTTCTAAATTGTACTTTTTGTTTTCTAATTGGATTAAATGATTTATTTATTCCTATATTTTTCATGTCTTTTTTAATTATACTTTCAACCATTTCTGCAATAGCTGGTGCTGAAGCTAACCCTGGTGATTGTATACCTGCTACATTAATAAATCCTTTTACTTTCTTAGACATGCCTATTATAAAATCTTCCATATAATCAGCCGCTCTTATTCCTGCAAAAAAAGTAATAACTTCTGATTTTTTCACTTCTTCCGTTATTCTATTACCTAATTTCATTATATAATCTATATCATTTACTTCTACAGATTTATCATCTTTATATGGAATTTCTTTTGCCGTTGGTCCCCATAATAAATTACCTTCTGGAGTTACACAAGCTCCTCCACCTTTAGAATTTGTTTTATTATTAGTATTCCCTCTTATTCCAACTGGTCTTTTTAGAAAACCCTTTCTACTTTTATCGAAAATAGCAATTGCACCTCTTCTTGGATGAATTGTAAAAAATCTATCTCCAACCATATTTGCAATATTATCAGCATATACTCCACAGCAGTTAATTACATACTTACTATGTATAATATTTTTATTAGTTATAACTCCTTTTACTTCTCCTTCTTCTGTAACAACATCTAATACTTCTGTTTCAAGCATAAATGTAACTCCGTTTTGTACTGCATTTTCAGCAAATGCTATACATACCTCGTAAGGTTCTACTAATCCCATAGTAGTCATCCATAATGCACCTATAGGTTTTCCTTTAATATTAGGCTCTAATTTTAGTAGCTCTTCTCCACTAATCCATTTTAATCCTGGTACTTTCATCACCTGTCTAAGAGGTTTAATTAAGTATCCTATTTTTGTTTTTCTAAGAAATTTAAGTGCTAATATTTTATTCCATTCTTTTTTATCATAAACTATATTCATTGACCCGGGTCTTTTTAATTCAAAATTAAGTTCTTTAGATAATTTCGTATATAGCTTATTTCCTCTAAGATTAAGCTTAGCTTTTAGTGTTCCAGGTTTTGCCAATATTCCAGGATGAATATTTCCGTTGTTAGCTTTTGTAGCTTCTTCTGCAATATCACTATTTTTTTCTAATACAATTGTTTTTAGATTATATTTGGATAACTCTCTTGCAATGGCACAACCTGATATTCCAGCACCGATTATTACTACATCACATTCCATATGATTATCTAATGCTAATGTTTTCTTAATTTTTTCTGTGTTGTCTTTCTCTGGTATAGTAATTCCTTTTGCTTTTATATCATTAACAATATTTTTGACGCCTTTCACTTTAGCAACTGTATGACCTATATCCACAACATGTTGCCATTTATCTACTTCTCCTGTAAGAGTGACTATGTTATCTGATGAGATATGTACACCTATATCATAACAAGCCAACTCATTATTTTTCTTTATGGCTTTAATTATTTTATTTTTCATAACCTCTCTCCATTCAATTCATAATCTTTAACTCTGCCATTTTTTTATATACAGGTTGTAATCTTTTATAAGTTAATTTATATAGGTTTTTGTATAGCTTTTGATATAGTTCTGCTATTTCTTTTACTGGTTCATAAGTATTCGTTACATGAACCATATTATCTACTGCTTCTTCAATGTCTTTGTATATACCTAGATGTACATAGCTTAGAAGTGCTGCTCCAAGTCCAGAAGTTTCGTGAGATTGAACAACATACACTGTTCTATCAAAAATATTAGCTAACATTTGACACAGAATTTCACTCTGTGCTCCTCCTCCCGATAATGCAACTTTTTCTACTGGTTTATTAGTTTTTCTCTCAATGCTTTCAATACCTTCTTTTATTGAGTATCCAAGTCCTTCAACTAATGCTCTATAGAAGTGAATTCTCGTATGTACATCATTTAATCCGATCAATGTGCCTGTAGCTCCAGGGTGACGTACATCACTTAACCAATATGGCTGTAATAATAATCCATCTGATCCTGGGGGAACTTTGTTTAATTTTTCATTTAATATTTTTTCTATGGATATTTTCTTTTCCTTAGATTCTTTCTTTTCTAATTCAGCGAATTCATTAATAAACCAACTAATTAACCAAAAACCTCTGTATATTCCTAGCTCTGGTGTATATTTTCCTTTAATAGCCGCTGGAAAAACTGTGCCGTATTTATATAATTGCATATATTCATCTGTAGTTGTTTGAACAGTTACCATTGATGCTAAAGATACACTCGCTGAGTGAGTATTAAGACATCCAACGCCTAATGTTTCACAAGCCTTATCCGACCCTGTTGCAATAACTTTAATACCTACAGGCAATTTCAATAAATTAGATGCTTCTTGAGTTAGTTTCCCGATTAGCCCGCCTGGCTCAACTAAATCAAATAATTTATCTTTTTCAACGTGAAATATTTTACTCTCCACATCATTTTTCTTAGCCCAATCCAATCTTTTAGTTGAAAAAGGGATATATCCTGTTGCACAACTTACGCTATCTCTATATTCTCCTGTTAACTTAAAGTTAATATATGTAGATAAAAATATACACCTATGTAGTTTCTCAAAAACTTCTGGTTCATTGATTTTAACCCAATGATAAGGGCAACTTCTATTGTAGTTATCTACCAGTTCCCATACACTTAACATTTTGAACATTTTTTTTAGAGCTTTACTTATTTTATAATTTTTTGTAATTTTTCTTGTATCCATCCAACTTATTGCATTTCTAATTGGTTTACCTTCTTCATCTACAAAAACACTAGTAGCTCTCTGAGAAGCTAACGTTATTGCTACAACCTTTTCCATTATATCTGGATATTTATCCCAAAAAAGATTAATTGAGTTACAGGCACTATCCCAAAACACATCCGGATGCATTTCAATAAAACCATCAGGAGTCATATAATAATTAGGATATTTAACTTTTGTAATCCCCAACAAAGTACCTTTTGAATCATATACAATGCTTCTCATACTTTGAGACCCACAATCTAGCACTAGAACATAGCCTTCTTGCTCCAAACTTAATTCCCCCTTTAAAATTATAGCAAGCTTCTTCACAACTAGACGTCCATACGTCTATACTATATATTTTTTTCAATTTTGTCAAGGTTTTGAATGAAATGATTTTTATATATATTAAAAAAATGTTTTGGCATTTTTTATATGATATTTTCCAAATTTAATTGCTTGCTTTTTGGAATTTAATGTGCTATACTTTTAAACATTAAATTCATGCATTAGGAGATTTCATTATGGTTAATAACATACTAACTTACACAACTAAATTTAACTATTATTATTGGTCTTATAGATAAGTTTGTATTTATGATAAAAATTTTCATCATAGATACAAAATATTAATTTTAATATTACTGTATCTATGATGGCTTTTATAATAATGCTTTTTGCCACATAGAAAAACTGTGTGGCATATTTATTTAGATAGTCACATAGTGACTATTTTTTTTATATAAACCTATAATAACGGATTCTATAAAACATTATAAAAATAGTTCTTTTATAGGCTAATACTAATCTAATGTACATATTTAACTATTATACTTTATAAGGAGAGAGATTAATTATGACGAAAGAAAATGCTACATCGCGAGAAGGATTTACTTCTAAATTTGGATTTATAATGTCCTGTATTGGCTCAGCACTAGGACTTGGTAACATATGGATGTTCTCATATAAATTAGGGGCTTATGGTGGCGCTGCCTTTTTAATTCCATATTTTTTATTTGTGTTTATATTAAGTACTACAGGACTTATTACAGAATTTACTTTTGGTAGATATTTTAAAGCAGGTTCTTATATAGGTATTAATACTTTATTCAAAAAACGTAATCTAAAAAGTGGTAAGATAATAGGTCTCTTACCAACTTTAGGCATAACTGGTATTTTCATTTTTTACTGCATTGTTGTAGGATGGGTACTTAAATACTTTGCTTTAAGTATTACTGGCAAAATTTCAACTATTGATACTCAAACATACTTTAGTAATTTTTCAGGTACATCATCATCTATTCCTTGGTTTTTATTAGCTGTTGTTATAACTTTACTTATTGTTATTTCTGGAGTTGCTAAAGGAATAGAACGATTAAATAAAATAGTTTTGCCAATATTATTTGTCATTTTCATCTTCTTAATGTTTAAATCACTTTCACTAGAAGGCGCTATGGAAGGTGTTCGCTACCTTGTAATCCCAAGATGGGAAGTTCTATTAAATGCCAAAACATGGATTATGGCTCTAGGACAAGCTTTCTTTACTGTATCATTAACTGGATGTGGCATGGTAGTATATGGAAGCTATATTAATAAAGATTTCGATATTCCAACTTCATCTTTACAAACAGCTATATTTGATACTTTAGCTGCGCTTTTGGCATCTTTTATTATTATTCCTGCTGTTTTTGCATTTAATATTGCTCCTGATTCTGGACCATCATTGTTATTTATTACAGTACCAAAGGTATTTCAATCTATGCCTTATTCTTCTGTAATTAGTTCTTTATTCTTTTTAAGTATTATATTTGCTGCTATTTCGTCTTCTGTAAGTATGTTAGAAGGCCCTGTAGAAACTTTATTATCAGCTACTAACTTAACAAGAAAAAAAGCAACAATATTAGTTTCTGTAGTATGCTTTTTATTAGGATTACCTTTAGCAGTTAATATAGGCATGTTTGGGCAATTTGCAGATTTTATTACTATTGTTTTATCACCAATTGGAGTTCTTATAGTAGCTATTTGTTTCTTTTACTTGTTTGATAAAAAGACTTTATTAAAAGCTGTTAATCAAGGCTCGAAACATCCAGTTGGATCATGGTTTGTTCCACTTGGTAAGTATGTTTTTGTAACTACTACTATACTAGTTATTATTCTAGGTCTAATTTATGGTAGTATTGGTTAATTAATAAGACTTTTCACTAATTCAAAGAACATTTTGGCATCATTCTGGTTCTGGAAAACACCTTGTGCCTTTTTAGCATTTCCTCCTCCTCTACCATTATAATTTGCTATATGTTCTTTGAATATTTTTCCACAATCAACATTGTTATCTCTATTATTAATAATCATAATCTTATTCTCATATAAAGAGCATAATAATAATATACAATTATTTTTCTCTTTAACAATTTTATTAGATATATATTGTATATCTTCCATTGTTCTATCTTCATAACAGTTATATATAAAATCCACTTCTTTATTAATAAGTTTCTCTACTTCTTTATCGCATAACTGATTTTTAATATTTTTCAATTCTTTTCTCATTATATTAATTTTATCTTCTTCATTTTTAATTTTCTCTTGTACATTGTTTATATCAGAAGAATACTTTTTATTAAGATATGTTATTATCTCATGTTGCTTTTGAAAATCTTTTAGTGCTCTCATACCACATTTGAAAAATATTCTTGTCATTCCTTTATAGCTCTGAGCTCTAAGTATCTTAATTAGACCAACATCACCTGTTTTTGATGGATGAGTTCCGCAACACGCAACACAATCTACTTCCTTAATGTGAACAATTCTTATATTAATAGTAATATCAGGCATTTTTCTTAATGGATATTTACTTGCCAATTCTTTAGTTTCTACTGTATTAATTGTGATGTCCATATTATCAGTAATTGCCTTATTGGCTTTTGTTTCTACATCTTGTATCATCTCATCAGTAATCCTTTTACTATCCATATCAATAGTTATATAATCTTCTCCCAGATGAAAACCTTTATTATGAATATTATAACTACTTAGAAACACACCAGATAGAATGTGTTCACCACAATGTTGCTGCATATGATCAAATCTTCTATCCCAATCTAACTGGCATATTTCTTCATTAGAAGTAGGAGCAATGTCAACTTTGTGATATATAACATCATTTTTCTCATAAACATATAGTACTTTGCTATCTCCTATATAACCAATATCACATGGCTGACCTCCCCCTTCTGGAAAAAATATCGTTTTATCTAATATTAATAAAATGTTATCTTCCTCTTTAATAACATTAATTATTTTACTCTTACATTCTTTTAAGTACGGATTTTCCTCATATAATTTAATAGTCATATTGTTCTCCTTTGTTTTAAATATAATTATTACTAATATTGCTAGAATTATAATTAATAATACCACATAAATAACAGAGTTTCTAATGATAAGCTAGTTACTAATTAAAAATCTAATTATAAATGAAGTTATAATAAAAAGTCTTAGAAAACCTATTCATAGAAATTCTAAGACTTAATTTATTAATTATATTATTGAAAATTTATGTTTCTCTATATATTCCATATGTGCCATCAGTGGAATCTCTAAAATAATCTGTTTTTGGTGGCTTAATTGTGAATACTATAAATATAACAAATATCACTATTAATATAATAATACCATACTGATTTAACTCTTTTGATGATTTTGTTTTTGTCATTATATAGTAGCTAACTATCTGAGAAACTACTGCCCCAATTATATAAGTGATTATATGAAGCCACATATCTCCTTCACCAATCAATAGTTCATATAATTCAATCATACCAAATGTTGTAGCAAAAAAAGCTAATATACCTATTGCCTTAGCAAAAATATAATTATTTACATGATCTTTGATATACGGATATTCAATTAAGCTAGTGAGTAGTACTGGCAAAAAAGCTATTTTCCAATGTTCCCATTTACTTTCATTAACCGGAGCTAATAGACCTACAATAAAATTATCACCTGTAAACTCATATATTTCATGAAATATAAATCCTAACAATACAATAACTACACTTCCAATTAACTCTGTAATCAATACCTTTTTATTATATTTCATTTAATCACTTACTTTCTTATTCTATATTATTATAATATCTTTCTATATCTTAAAATATTCATTTTATAATTCAAAAACTTTTTACAACTGACTTTTATATAGCTATAACTTATGATATGATGATAATGTATAAAGCTAACTCACTATAACTCATAACTTTACAGAACTGGAGGATTTACATGATTAGACAAATATTATCTTTGATATTTATTAGCGCACTTTTTCTTGGTTTTACTTCAAAACCTCTCCCTACTAATAGTTCATATGGAGTTTTTGTAGGAGCTTCTCCTAGTTCAATTGATAAGTTTTATGATTTTGATAAAATAATTATAGATGCTCAGTATTATGATAAAAAACATATAGAATCTTTACATAATAATAATGTTAAAGTTTATAGTTATCTTAATATTGGTTCTGTTGAAAACTTTAGATCTTATTATAATAAATTAGTTGATATTACTTTAAGCGATTATGAGAATTGGCCTGAAGAAAGATGGCTTGATTTATCAAGTGAAATGGGTAGAGATTATCTTGTTGACGTAGTTGCTAAAGATTTATTTGATAAAGGTATTGACGGATTCTTCTTAGATAATGTTGATGTATATTATATATATAATAATGTTGAAACATATGAAGGTATTCTTGATATCTTAACTCGATTAAAAGAGAATTATAATTTATCAATTATTGTTAATGGTGGTTTTGAGTTTTTCCAAACTTCTATTGATAATAACTTAAATATATCTACCTTAGTAGATGGAATTAACCATGAAAGCGTTTTTACCAAAATAGATTTTGATAATAATAGATTAGTTAGAAATACTAGAACAGAAAGATTATACTTACTAGAATATTTTAAACAATTCAAAAAACACAACATCCAAATATATGTTATAGAATACACGAAAAGCAAACACTTGAGTAATAAAATTGCATACTACTATAATAAAATAGGATACGAGTATTATATAACTAATGATATTTCTTTGGAGTAAATAATTAGTCATAATGCCTTATAATATAACTATATAATTTAATATTAATATCTAATCATTATACTTCCTAGCAAATTGAATAAATCCTATTATTAAAATGATATAAGCACCAATATTTAGACACTGACTTATTGTAAAAAACATATAAGTTTTTGTAATTACTGCGTTCATAAAACCTACATATAATAAGTATTCAGCAAATAAACCAATTATATTAGCTAAAATATTGATTATAAAAAATATCATACCATATAAAAACATGGTATTCCTACTTTTATATTTAATACATATAATAAATCCTATAATTGTTAATATTAAGTATAGTAAATTCATTAATTACCCTTTCTACAGTTGTACTTGATTTGTGAAATGAAGTATATGATAATAGTAAGAAACAAAATCATTAGAAATCATTTTTATTATTAGTGATTATTTTATTTATAATAACAGATACATTATATTAAATCAAATAGAAACTTTCAAAATAAGGAAATATATTTTATAAGAGCCTATTAATATTATGGTAATAGGCTCTTTATATGTACTAATCAGCAGTTATAACTATTATTTACTCCTAGCGGACACCCCATCCGTGACTATGATGTTGTGATGATGAAGTTACGTCTACATCAATAATTTCACCGCATCTAGTACAATAATACTCTGTTGTTGTTGTTGTTGTCTCTACACACGAACCATTAGGGTTTTGCGCACAACCAGACCATGATGTAGTTGTATAGGTGCGTGAACTAATCAAGTGACCTTCATGATCACATTCACTGTTAGCGTAACTTGCACTACTAGCGCCTATAAAAATTACTAAAGATAAAGCCAATACTATTGATACAATTCTTTTCTTCATAAAAATTCCTCCTCTTTTTCGATTAGTACATTGTATACAATACTCTTTCTATTTCAAAAAGTCTGTCAATACCTGTAAGTAAAATTCGCAAAAAAGGACAAGTTATTTCAATAATAGTTTTCATGCTTTTATTCTCCTTTAAATATTGATATTATTAAAAACCGTAATAAAATAGAGCCTACCCCCATTATGAGAATAGGCTTCTAATGTGCACTAATTTTTTGCCTACATACCTTCAGAATATTTACTTTGTGATATTAATTTATTATCAATATCTATTTCATTCAATATATAAGTTGTTCCTTCCCATACTGGAGTTTCTGATATTACTTCGTATACACCATCATTGTCAACATCAATTATATAATGAATCATAGGAAATAAACCTCCTACATCAGGAGCTCCCCATTCTCTATGTTTAAAATTTTCTATAATACTATAGTTTTTCTCTTCAAATAGGTCTTCGTAGCTATCTTTTTGACGATTAATAGAATAAAGCAATATACCATCGACAAAGAAAGCGTTGCGAAAGCATCTTGTTTTTATTGGTTATTTCTTCATTCACACCTTCTATATTCGTTAATTTCTTCATCGTTTCACTCAATTCATGTTGTAGACTACCCACCTGATTTTCTTTCTGTAATACCTTTGCTTCTAGCTCCAATATTCTTGCTTTTTGAATTTCCATCTCTTCGCTAACTTTTTCTGTTCCATTACAACTTGTTAAAATGCTTATTAAAATAAATATAACTACTACTTTAATCTTCATATTAAACCTCCATAATAATAACAAAAGCTTGTGTAACATAAAACAAAATCCGTATATAATATAACTTTTGCTTAAACTTTTTATACTAAGTAGTGTGCTCTAAATTGTTTCTGTAGCTTCTTACTAAATCATTCCTTTTAATTCTCTTATAGGAATAATTTTACCCTCTAATTTATAATTTTCAATGACTTCAAACTTATAGTATGTATCATTTTTCAACTCAAATATATCTAAAAACCACACTGTATCAATCCACTCATGAAATACTGCAATATTAATATTATTGTTTATTGCTTGTCTTATTTTTTGTTCTAAAACTCTACTCTCTACAACTATTGGTTTTATTGTAAAATATTCAATTAGTGCCGCATCAAGATAATCTAATAAAACTTTAACATCAATATTATTACTTAGAAAATCTTGTATAAACACTTCTGCTTTGTCAATTGAATCTTTATCCAATCGTTTACTTTTACCCTTTTTTATTTTCTTTATATTATTCCAAATGATTAAAATACTAATTAAGCAAAATGGTGAAACAAAATATAAACCTCCTGGTTCTCTACATAAAATACAAAGTAAAATGCCCATAGCAAGAAGTAGTATTAATCCAATAAATCCAGTTATTAAGTTAGAACGTCCTTCTCTTATGATCTTTAATGGCCCGTCTCCATAATCTTTTAAATATCCCTTTATCCCAAACATAATATTATACTACCTTCCTAATTATAATGTCCCATTATTAATAAATCATTGATGCTACTAAAAAGCAAAGAAACATAAATATTTTAAACTGCAATCAGTTTATAATGAAAAAATATCAATTTTATAATTTTTGCATCTTAACTATATTACTAGTCATTTGTACTTCTTTCCGTTATACATATGATATAATACAATAACAAGAAATATTAATATTGCCATATATAGTAATATAAGACTTCTTATCAATATTGAGATACCTATAAGTAAAAAATTGATAGAAGTATTTATGAAAAAATTATACCCATTTAGTTTTTTATTGAACTGTTTATCATTTATATCTAATCTTCTTTTTTCATATATATTATATACTATTAAGGTTATACTTAAAATAAATATAATATATATACCATCAACATGCATGAATTAACACCTCTTTTATCTAGGATATATCATGCCATACATAGCGTAATAGCATGTAAATTGAACTTATCCGTTTCAACTTTTTCATATAAATCATATGCTGGTTACAATAAATTTTTTATTACTTATTACATAAGTATGATAACGACAAAAAAATCTTGATTAACAATTTCATTGAGAAAATTGTATATAGTCAAGATTTATTATACGCTTTGATTATAATGTTATTGTAATTTAGTAAAATGGAGGTGGGGGGAATCGAACCCCCGTCCGAAGACCCATCTATCCGAGTATCTCCCATTACAGTCGTTATTTTGACATTCCCTCCATCTAACGCCTAACGACAGGCTTTAGATTTTAGTAGCTTCATAGTGTCTTCCTCTTTCTCAAAGCTTTGAAAGTGAAGTTCCCCGTTAATTTTGATGCCTCAATCTTAGCTACGGGTTACTAAGGTGAGACAGCTGCCCTTAGGCAGCGAATGCGAAATTATTTTCGTCTGCGTTTATTTTAGTTACCAGGTTGATGACGCAGGCCCAGTACTCTGCGAATGGCTGCTCAAACTTCTGTTGTCCCCGTCGAAACCAGTACACCCCCGTATATATGAATTGTCAATATATTAATGACAATTACTAACTCATGAAAAGAGATTACGGAGTATCTTTCAACGTATTAATAAAGATTTCTTACTTTAAATTGTTTCTCAGCTTCTCTTCTTTGGTCTTTCTTAGCGATATCTTGGCGTTTATCATATTGTTTCTTACCTTTTGCTATACCTATTTCAACTTTTATTAAGCTGCCTTTTAGATATACTTTTAGAGGAACAATAGTATAACCTTTTGTAGTAACAGCACCTTGTATTTTATTAATTTCATAACGATGTAATAACAACTTTCTTGTTCTTAATGGATCTTTATTGAAAATATTACCCTTTTCATATGGGCTAATATGCATATTTAGAATAAATAACTCACCATTAATATTTTTAATAAAGCTTTCTTTTATACTACCTTTACCCATACGAAGAGATTTAACCTCTGTACCAGCAAGAGAAATTCCTGCTTCATAAGTATCTTCAATAAAGTAGTCATGTCTAGCTTTTTTATTCTGTGCTATTAACTTATAATTATTTGCCATAATATATCACCACCATTACTTGCCGTGAGATATATTATATCATAAATAATAATTATTGCAAGTGTAAGTTATTTCTTATTTTCAATAAGTAATTTAAGCTTTTACTAAAGAATATATAATTACGCTAGCAAAAGAAATGTGAACGAACAACCTTAAATTACTTATTGAAGTTTCTTATTTTTCTTTGGTAGTTTCGTATTTATTTATTCCATACTTAGGAAGTTTACCTTTAAATCCTTTAATATTATACGTATTTGATTTCTCTAGTATATCTTTGTATAGAACAAGTTTTTTATCTAATGAAACTATTTTATATTCTATTAGCTTTTTATAATGTTCATCTTTTCTTCTAATTGTCCTAATTTCAAATTCTAATAAATTACCATCAAGTCCTTGTTTTTCTATATATTTTTCAACTAATGCTTTAGCTACATCTACATCATGAAATAAACAAACTATATTACCCTTTTTGTCTTTTACTATTAAATATTTCTCAATACCAAATATTCTCTTGAATCCAGCATTTATAGTACTAGAATTAATCAAATACATTTCAATAGCTTCAAACATATCTCCCCTCCTACTATATTACTAATTTTCTTCCTCATCTTCTTTATATAATTCAAAATCAATTGTTCTTTCCACTTTGTTCACACTTGAAACTAGTACTTTAACCCCTTGTCCTATTCTATATATTTTACTTGTTCTTTCACCAATAAAAATATGTTGTTTTTCATCATATATATAGTAATCATCATCAAGAGCTGTTACATGTACAAGTCCTTCTACAGTATTTGGAAGTTCAACATATAATCCCCAAGAAGTTACACTAGAAATAATACCTTCAAAAACTTCTCCAATATGTTTTTCCATGTATTGTACTTTTTTCAGTTTTATAGTTTCTCTTTCTGCTTCTTCAGCCGTACGTTCTTTTTCAGAAGATTGCTTTGCCACATCAGGCAATATAGCCGCATATCTTCTTATTCTTTTTTCTTCCATTTTACCACTTAGATTTTCTTTAATTATTCTGTGTATTTGTAAATCTGGATATCTTCTAATTGGTGATGTGAAGTGGCAATAATATTTTGTAGCAAGACCATAATGACCATCACATGAAGAAGTATATCTTGCTTGTTTCATAGATCGTAGTGCTAATCTACTTATAATAGGTTCTTCCGCTTTTCCTTCTATGTCAATTAATAACTTTTGTATTTCTTTTGGGTGTATTTCTATATCACCTTTAATATTATATCCAAAATTGTGTATAAAAGATGTTAAATGACTTATTTTATCTGGGTCTGGCTCTTCATGTGTTCTATATACAAATGGTATATCCTGCCAGAAATAGTCTTCAGCCACCGTTTCATTAGCTAGTAACATAAATTCTTCAATAATTTTAGTTGCAACGTTTCTATCATAAGGTACTATATCTAATGGTTTTCCTTCTTTATCTAATATAATCTTTGCTTCTGGAAAATCAAAATCAATAGAACCTCTTCTTTTTCGCTTATCTCTTAAAATAGCTGCTAAATCTTCCATGTTACTAAACATTTCAACAAAATCTTTGTATTCATTAATAACTTCTTCATCTTTATCTTCTAATATTTTCTTAACATTAGTATATGTCATTCTTCTATCAACATTTATAAGCGTTTCTGCAAGTTTATGATTAGTTACATTACCTTTATCATCAACATCCATTAAACAACTTAATGCTAATCTATCTACCCCTTGGTTAAGAGAACATATTCCATTAGATAATTTATGAGGTAACATAGGAATAACTCTATCTACAAGATAAACACTGGTGCCTCTTTGTAGAGCTTCCGCATCTAGTGGAGAGCCTTCTGTAACATAGTTAGTAACATCAGCTATGTGTACACCTAATGTATAATTACCATTATCATGTTTTTCAATTGTTATTGCATCATCTAAGTCTTTTGCATCTTCACCATCTATTGTAACCATTTGTAGATGTGTAAGGTCGAGTCTACCTTTTTTATCTTCTTCTAATACATCAGATGGTGTATATTCTACTTGATTCATTACCACTTCTTTAAAACTAGTAGGTAATTCATAACTTCTAACAATTGCAAGAATATCAGTTCCTGGATCATTAATATGACCTATAATCTCTACTATCTCACCTTCTGGATTTCTTCTCTCATTACCCCAGTCAGTTATTTTCACTACTACTTTATGTCCTGAAACTGCTCCTTTGCTTTTACCCTTAGATATAAATATATCTTTAGTAAATTTTTTGTTATCTGCAATTACGAATCCAAAATTTCTACTTTTTTCATATGTTCCAATAACATTACTTTCGTTTCTTTTAATTATCTGTATGACTTCTCCTTCTTTTCTCTTACCTTTTGACTCTCTTTTAATTAACTTAATTGCCACAATATCATTATTAAAAGCTCCATTTACATATGGTGCTGGTATGAATACATCGTTATCTTCATTTTCAATATCTACAAAGCCAAATCCTTTTGCATGAGCTATAAATCTACCAACTATCATATTTACTGTTTCTGGTTTTGCATATTTCCCTCGTTTAGTTCTAATAATTTTACCTTCTGATATTAATTGATCTAGTATCTCTTCGAGAATATGTCTTTCTTCACTTTTAATATTAAATATTATTGCAATTTCTTTGATTTTCATTGGCTTATAATCTTCATGATAAATAAGCTCTAATAATAATTTTTTTCTCTCTTCAAATTTATTTTCCATAATTCACCTTCAACTTATAATTTTTATTATTATATCATACAAATTAATAAAATTATACAAATTTATCCAATTAAGATAATGCTTTAATTTATAATTAATGATTTAATATTATTATTAGTTAATTTCATTTTTTTTATTTACACAATCTATCCTAATTCTATTAATATATGCATATGTTTTTTATAATGTTTATATATGACAAAAAAACACTCTGCAATTGCAAAGTGCTTGTCTAATAATAGATTATTGATATTTAATTAGCAAACTTAAAGCTACTGATAATACAATAAAAAGTACAGCTCCAAATTTAGTAAATTTCTCTAATTTACCTTCCATTGAACGAGCTTTATTTTTACCCCAATAGGATTCTGCCGCACCGCCAATTGCTCCTGATAATCCTGCCGCTTTTCCTTTTTGTAAAAGTACTACAGCAATTAAACCTACGCATAGTAAAAAATAAACTATTTTCACAACGATTATTAATGCTCCCACGATTACACCTCCTAAAGTTAACATTAGTATTTTAGCATAAAGTTACAATTAATTCAACTATATTTTTCTTTACCTCAAGAACAATCTAGACATTAATAATAACTTAAATAAAGTTCTTCTACACACAATATGTATAATTAATTCAGTTTAAGAGGTCTATGTGTTAAAGAATTTATAATAACCATATTATTTATTAGTTAAGGACTGTCAGACAATATTATCATATCACCTATTAAACTATATATTTATATTAATAAGTAATATGCATATTTTTAGACAGTCCTATTACTAAATAGTCTTACTTATCTTTTAAGTTGAACCAAGCATCAAGTCCTAGATACTGTGCTCCATCTTCTAATTCTTCTTCTATTCTTAATAATTGATTGTATTTAGCAACACGGTCTGAACGGCAAGGTGCTCCAGTATTAATTTGACCAGCATTAACAGCTACAACTATATCAGCAATAGTGTTATCTTCTGTTTCACCAGAACGATGTGATACTACAGCAGTATATCCAGCTCTATTAGCCATTTGTATTGCATTGAATGTTTCAGTTAATGTTCCAATTTGATTAACTTTAATTAAGATAGAGTTACCAACACCAAGCTCAATTCCTTTTGATAATCTTTCAGTGTTAGTTACAAATAAGTCGTCTCCAACTAATTGCATTCTCTCTCCTAATCTTTCTGTTAATAATCCCCAGCCTTCCCAATCTTCTTCATCAAGACCATCTTCTAATGAAATAATAGGGAATTTATTTAATAAGTCTTCGTAGTAATCAACCATCTCTTCTGATGTTCTAACTACTTCTTCGCCTTTCATTTTGCTTTCACCTGGGAAGTGATATTTACCAGTTTCTTCATTGTATAATTCAGAAGCTGCCGCATCAATTGCGATTCTAATATCTTCACCTGGTGTATATCCAGCTCTTTCAACAGCATCCATAATAACTTGGATTGCTTCTTCTGATGATGCTAAATCTGGAGCAAATCCACCTTCATCACCTACACCAGTTGATAAACCTTTTTCATTCAATACTTTCTTTAAGTTATGATATACTTCTGAACACATTCTAAGTGCTTCACTAAAACAGCAAGCACCAACAGGCATTATCATAAATTCTTGTAAATCTACTGTATTATCAGCATGCTCTCCACCATTAAGAATATTCATCATTGGTACAGGCATTACTTTTGCATTAACTCCACCTAAGTATTGGTATAATGACATTCCAACAGCTTCTGCTGCTGCTTTTGCTACTGCCATAGAAACACCAAGAATAGCATTAGCTCCTAATTTTGCTTTATTAGGTGTTCCATCTAATTCTATCATTTTATGATCTATTTTTACTTGGTCAAGTGCATTCATACCAATAATTTCTTCTGCAATAATGTTATTAACATTATCTACTGCATTTTGAACACCTTTACCCATGTAACGCTCTCCACCATCTCTTAATTCAACGGCTTCAAAAGCACCTGTTGATGCACCAGATGGTACTGCTGCACGTCCCATGTATCCATCTTCTGTTACAACTTCAACCTCTATAGTTGGATTAGCTCTTGAATCAAGCACTTCTCTTGCATATACATCAATTATTTCAACAAAACTTTTCATCTTATATTCTCTCCTTCCATATTTTTTATAAGATATTAGTTTATTAGTATTAACCAATTCTATCTATATTTTACCCATCTAAGCATATCTTATTTATTTTTTAATAAAGATTCACCTGTAATTTCAGCAGGTATTTCAATTTCCATTAATTCAAGTAACGTTGGAGCTATATCAGCAAGCTTACCGCCTTCTTTTAACGTTACATCATCTTTATAATTTACTAATATAAATGGAACAGGATTTGTTGTATGAGCAGTGAATGGTTCTCCTGTTTTATAATCCACTAATTGCTCAGAATTACCATGATCTGCACAAATAAACATCTGTCCATCAACTTCAAGTAACGCTTCAAGTGTTTTTCCTACACACTCATCAACTGTTTCAACAGCTTTTATAGCCGCTTCTTCAATACCTGTATGTCCAACCATATCTGGATTAGCAAAATTGATTATAATTAAATCATATTTATCTGCTTTAATTGAATTAACTAGATTGTCACATACTTCGTAAGCACTCATTTCAGGTTGCAAATCATAAGTTGCAACTTTTGGAGAAGGTACTAAAATTCTGTCTTCTCCTTCATATGGCTCTTCAATTCCTCCATTAAAGAAGAAAGTAACATGTGCATACTTTTCAGTTTCAGCTAACCTAAGTTGTTTCTTACCTTTTGATGCTAAGTATGCACCTAAAGTATTCTTAAGCATTACCTTATGATATGCCACTGTTTTGTTAGGAATTGTTGCATCATAATCTGTGAAACAAATATATGATAATTTAAAATATTCTCTTTCAAATCCATTGAAATTTTCATCACAAAAAGCTCTAGTAATTTGTCTAGCTCTATCAGGTCTGAAATTATAACATATTATAGAATCATTTTCACTAATTTTTGCTGTTGGCTCTCCATCTGATAAAATAACAGTAGGAAGTACGAATTCATCATATACTTCTTCGTCATAAGAAGCTTGCACAGCAGCACTTGCACTTTTAGATGTTTTTCCTTCACCATATACCATTGCATCATATGCTAGCTTTTCTCTTTCCCATCTATTATCTCTATCCATTGAATAATATCTACCCATTACTGTAGCTATTTTACCTACTCCAATTTCTCTTAATTTCTCTTCTAACTCTTGAATGAAATCTTTTCCAGAAGCTGGAGGTGTATCACGTCCATCTAGAAACGCATGTACATATACATTCTCTAAACCGTGATTTTTGGCAAGTTTTAATAATGCATATAAATGGCTATTATGTGAATGAACTCCACCATTTGATAATAAACCATATAAGTGTAATGAAGAATTATTCTCTTTACAATTATTTATTGCATTAAGTAATGCTTCATTATTAAAGAAATCACCTTCTTCAATTTCTTTAGTAATTCTAGTAAGCTCTTGATACACAATTCTCCCTGCGCCAATATTAAGATGCCCTACTTCAGAATTACCCATTTGACCATGTGGTAATCCTACATCTAATCCACTTGCGTGACCTTCAACGCAAGGATATTTCTCCATTATTTTATTCATATTAGGTGTCTTAGCAAGCTTTACTGCATTGCCTTGTGACTTTTCATTAAGTCCAAATCCATCTAATATCATCAATACCGTTGGTTTTTTTGCCATTATTGTTACTCCTTCTATACAATTGTTATATTATATAAATAAAGGTTATGAATAAGAACAAGAAAAGAACTACAGTTAAACTCAGTCTACACTCATCATATTATCCATAACCTTTCTTAATTATTATTTATAATTAACTACTTTACCGAAATCTGCTTTCAAACTAGCTCCACCAACTAATCCACCATCAATATTTTCCATAGCGAATAATTCATTAGCATTTGAAGCATTAACACTTCCACCATATTGGATTCTAACAGCTTCAGCTACTTCATTATCATATATTTCTCTAACAACTTGGCGAATAGCTCCACAAACTTGTTCAGCTTGCTCAGATGTAGCAGTTTTTCCTGTACCGATTGCCCAAATTGGTTCATAAGCTATAACAACTTTTTTAGCGTCTTCTTTACTTACATCTTTTAATGCAATCTTAGTTTGTAATCTAATAAGATCAACTGTAATGCCTTGCTCTCTTTGCTCAAGAGTTTCACCACAACAGATAATAGGTGTTAATCCATGTTCAATAGCTTTTAATACTTTTTTATTAACTATTTCATTAGTTTCACCAAAATATTCTCTTCTCTCAGAGTGACCTAATACAACATATTTAACTCCGATTTCAGTTAACATATTAGGTGCTATTTCTCCTGTGTATGCTCCACTTTCTTCATAGTACATATTTTGAGCACCTATTTCAATATTACAATCTTTAGTAGCTTCAACAGCTAATACTAATGATACATAAGGTGTACAAAATACAACATCTACTTCTTCATTTTTAACTAATGGTTTTAACTCTTCTATTAATTCAAGTGCTTCACGTGGAGTCTTGTTCATCTTCCAGTTTCCTGCAATAATCATTTTACGCATAATACTAACCTCCAAAATTATTTTATATTGATATATTTATATTATTAACTAAGTTTATTTCTATTTATTATCTGCTGCTGCAACTCCAGGTAATTCTTTTCCTTCTAAGAATTCAAGTGAAGCTCCACCACCAGTTGATATATGAGACATTTTATCTCCGAATCCTAATAAATTAACTGCTGCTGCTGAATCTCCACCACCAATAATAGTTGTTCCATCAGTTTCAGCTAATGCTTTAGCTACAGCAATTGTTCCACCAGCGAAGTTTTCAAATTCAAAAACACCCATTGGTCCATTCCATACAACTGTTTTAGCATCTTTAACAGCTTCAGCAAATATTTCTCTTGTCTCAGTTCCAATATCAAGACCTTCCCAATCAGGCTCAATATGTCCTCTTTTTACTACTTTAAAAGGTGTATCATTTTTAAATTCTTGGGCTACCACATTATCTACTGGTAATAAAAGTTTAACACCTTTTTCTTCCGCTTTTTCAATCATTTCTTTTGCATAATCTATTTTATCTTTTTCAAGAAGTGATAATCCTACTTCATTTCCCATAGATTTTAGGAATGTGTAAGCCATTCCTCCACCAATAATTAGTGTATCAACTTTATCTAATAAGTTATTGATTACGTTAATTTTATCAGAAACTTTTGCGCCTCCAAGAATAGCAACAAATGGTCTTTCTGGTGAATTAACAGCATTTCCTAAGAAATCAATTTCTTTTTGCATTAAGTAACCAACTACACAAGTATCTACATATTCTGTTACACCAACATTAGAACAATGTGCTCTATGAGCTGTTCCAAATGCATCATTAACAAAAACATCAGCTAAGCTTCCAAGTTCTTTACTTAACTCTTCACCATTTTTTGTTTCTTCTTTTCTATAACGAGTATTTTGAAGTAATACAACTTCTCCATCTTTCATATCTTCAACTGCTTTTCTTACACTATCAGATACAACATTGTCATCAGCAGCAAAAACTACTTCTTTATCTAACAACTCACTCATTCTTTTTGCAACTGGAGCAAGAGAAAGTTCTGGTTTAGCTTCTCCTTTTGGTTTACCTAAATGAGAGCAAAGTATAACTTTCGCACCATCTTTTATTAATTTATTAATTGTTGGTAAAGCTGCTGTTAATCTATTTTCATCTGTGATTACACCATCTTTTAGAGGTACGTTAAAATCACATCTAACTAATACTTTTTTTCCTTGAACGTTAATATCATCTACAGTTTTTTTATTAAGCATTTTATCATTTCTCCCTTCTTAATAATTTATCAAATTTTCAAACTATTTTAAACAAACATAATTATGCAAGCAAAGTGACTACGTCAACGTCATGTCTTCAGTAAGAAGTTCCAGCCGTTAAAAAGCTACCTTGTGGCATATAAAAAATAGTTCTATTTCTATGCTAAATCAGAGAACTTCTCTATATAGATTAAAAAAGGCCCTCCCTATAGTCTGACCTACAAGAGAGGACCCTATTGGATCATTGGTTACATATTATCAATTCTTAAAATTAAAGTCTTTCAGCTACATATTTAGCTAAGTCAATAATTCTATTTGAGTAACCCCACTCATTATCATACCAAGAAACTACTTTAACTAAGCTTCCTTCCATAACAAGTGTTGATAATCCATCAACGATTGATGAACGTGAATCTTGTCTGTAATCGATTGATACTAATGGCTCATCTGAGAAACCAAGTACATGACTTCCTTCAGCTGCTGCTTTTAATGCACCATTAACTTCTTCAACTGTTACATCTTTTCCTAATTCAACTGTTAAATCAACAACAGAAACTGTTGGTGAAGGAATACGCATAGCCATACCAGTTAATTTTCCTTGTAATGAAGGAATAACTTTTGCTACTGCTTCTGCTGCTCCAGTAGTTGTAGGAATGATAGACTCAGCTGCTGCACGAGCTCTTCTTAAATCTTCATGAGGTGTATCTAAGATTCTTTGATCATTAGTATATGAATGAACTGTAGTCATAATACCTCTTTTGATTCCAAAAGTATCGTTTAATACTTTTGCAAATGGAGCTAAACAGTTTGTAGTACAAGAAGCATTATCAATAATGTTATCTTCTGATGGATTGTAATCTTCTTCATTAACTCCCATTACGATTGATTTAGTTCCTTTACCAGGAGCTGAGATAATAACTTTTTTTGCACCAGCATCAATATGTAATTGAGCTTTTTCTTTTTGTCTGAATAAACCAGTTGACTCGATTACGATATCTACTCCTAATTCTCCCCAAGGAAGATCAGCTGGGTTTCTTTCAGCTGTTACTTTAATTTCTTTACCGTTAACTACTAAATTTCCATTTGCTACTTCAACTGTTCCTTGGAATTTACCGAAACATGAATCATATTTTAATAAGTGAGCTAAAGTGTTAGCATCAGTTAAATCGTTAATAGCTACGATATCTACTCCTTGCTCCATAGCTACTTTAAATGCGTTACGTCCAATACGTCCAAATCCATTAATTGCAATTTTTGCCATAATTGTGTTCCTCCTAATTATATTTTTTATATTAAACTGTAAAACAGTTAATAAACTTAATTATTATGTTTCATTATTGAGATAATCTTATTAGCTGCACCTTCATCAATAATAAGTGAACCTTCTTGTATAATATTTTTTACTGCTATAATAGCTTCTGCTTTGTTTTCTCCACCAGCTACAGCAATTGGATAGGCGGTTTTAGTCATACGTTCTAATTTTATACCAATTGAACTTGATGTATACACTATTTCACCGTTTTTATTAAAATAATATCCTAATGCTTCCGCAACAGCTTGTTTACAACTTAGATATTCCATAACTGATTTAGAAGAATTTCTTCTACCTGCCATTTCGTGTGCATTCCCTATACCAAAAAGTATAACATTTGCTTTTAATATACTTGAAATAGTTTCTTGAATATCTGGTTCTTCTCTAACACTTTCTAGAGATTTTTTACTAAGGTTATCTGGAATATTTAACAATCTATATTGTCCACTTAGCTTTTTAGATAAAATGGAAACAATATTATTAGCTTGATATTTAACATTATTCCTAAGACTTCCTCGAGCTGGTACAACCAATACATTATCACTTAGTGTATTAGGTTGTTTCAAAGCATTAACCACATTATAAACGGTACTTCCACCTGTTAATGCAATAATAGTATTATCTTTTATTTGTTTTAATAATACCTCAGATGCTGATTTACCAATATTTTCTTTAATATTATGCTCAGAGGCGTCACTAGGAACTACTACAACATTAGAACATCCTAGATATTTCTTAACCTCTTTTTCTAAATAGTGAAGACCTATTACATGATGCATAACATCTTTCAAATCTTCTAGAATTGAAATTCCTTCTTTTGTAATCTGCATACCCGAACTAGAAACTAATATATATCCTTCACTTTTCAAGTATTCAGTTTCATTTCTAATGATTTTTTCTGATATTGATAATTTTTGGGATAAACTTCTTCTTCCAATTGGTTGATAATAATTAATTCCTCTTAGAATCTTATATCTTCTTTGAAGGATTTCAATTTCTTTTGGAATAATCTTCTTTAGTGTTAATAAGATGTTTTTCATTAACAATCACCTTTCGGTACCTATTAGGGCCCTCTGTGCAATTATAGTCCCGATTTCATTAAAAAAAAGGAAATAAAACCACTAACTCATCCCAATATATATTATAAGCTTTTGAGGTAATAATTTCAAGTTTTTTTTCCATTTTTAATATTCTCTAATATCTGTTACAATATTTTTCCCCATTCTATGGTATTAATCATCCCACTTATCTATATTCAAATAATAATTATCTTAGTTCTTTAAATATTTTATCATAATTGAATTAAGGCTTTCATTAGGTATAATTATGTGGCAGTTAGATAATATATTGGTATTGTTAACATAGAGAAAGATATACTAGATTAGCTTTAATAGAGCCACAAAGGGCGTAACACATACCCTTGACAGTATGTCTAAGGGTATGTGAATAGCTAAAACTAGTATATCTTAAAAACTTATGTTTCAAAGAAATGCATTATTAAACAACTATAATTAATCTATATATAAATTACCACTTTTGATTTTCTAATATCTGTCCCAATATTCTTTTCCCATTCTATGAGATTGGTCATCCCATTTATCTCTATATTCAAATAATAATTTTCTTAATTCTTTTACTACTTCATCATATTCTTCATTTCCATATAAATCGTTTACTTCATCTATATCATTAACAATATCAAATAATTGAGTTTTATTTAGATTAGCTGTTCTATACTCAATTAATTTATATCTGTTATTTTTAACGCTTCTTAACATATCTGTATAAGCAAAATACAAGTCTTCTCTCACTTTTACCTCATTATTATTAATTGCGCTTAACATTGATTGTCCTTCTACCGTTTCTGGAATATCTAAACCTAACATTTCACAAATAGTAGGGAATATATCTAATAAGTAAACATATGAATCTCTAGTTTGTCCTTCTGGAATATTTTGTCCTGCAAATATCAACGGTACTCTTATACTATGTTCATAGCTATTTTGTTTACCAAATAATCCATGCTGACCTAATGCTAATCCATTATCTCCTGAGAATATAATTATTGTATTATCTAATTCGCCTTTTTCTTTTAATGCTTCTATTACATTACCAATCTGATAATCAAGATGAGTTATCATGGCATAATATTCTTTAATTTGATGTTTTGTATCTTCTTCTGTTCTTGGATATGGAGCTAATACTTCATCTCTAAGATCTCTGATTCCATAATCAAATACATGTTCATCTGCAAAGTTATTAGGCAGACTTATTTCAACATCATCATACATATCTAAGAATTTCTTAGGCATTGTTCTAGGATCATGTGGTGCCATAAATGAAAGATACAAGAAAAACGGATCTTCACTATCATAATTATTAATGAAGTCTTTAGCTACTTCACCAAAAAGATCTGTAGAATGTTTTCCAAATTCCATATATTCTACATAATCTTTCATCACCTTATTTTCTGTATAAGGGCTTTTACATACAGTTCTTGATGGATAAATTCCTTCTTCATTATAGTCACATGCAGGTACGTTCCAATGATCCCACATACCACCAAAGTATACAGCTTTACCTTCTGTAAAACTTCTAGTATATGACTCTGTTCCATTATGCCACTTACCAGTTCCAAAAGCTCTGTACCCTGCATTTTTTAATGTTTGACCTAATGTTATATGTTCTTTTGGTATACTTTGACCTTCACCTTCTAGATGAAATAATGTTCTACCACTATGTAACATTGCTCTTGAAGGCATACAAACCGCACCAGATGTTCCACATGGAATATGAGCTTGAGTAAAAGCAGTCCCTCTAGCAACTAATTCATCTAAATTAGGTGTTATTATTTCTTTATTTCCTAATGCATTAATAGTATTAAATCTTTGATCATCTGCAAACAAAAAAACAATATTTGGTTTATTTTTCATTATCTTCACACCTTACTTAATATATTATTTTGTTTTAACATCTTTCCTACTAGTCTTAGTGTCTTATCATCAATTGGATCAATGCCTCCATCTGGCATAACTCCAGTATTCATAACAAAATTAGCATTAATCGCTCTTGCAGATACTATTTTATCATAAACCTCTTTTTCTGTAAAATGAGTTCCAATCTTAGTATATCCCCATGATACTGGATCATGAATCATTGTTGTATTAACTTCAATAAGTTTATCTGGCTTTTCACCTATTTTACCTAATCTGCTTGCGTTTTTTTGATACTCTTGAGTCATTTCATTATTATCATCTACTTTTTTAGGAACGTAATGTTCTGGTGTAAAGAAATCTTCTGTTCCAAGAATTCCTTGTTTGTAAGATACTAGTAAATGTGGTGCAAGGTCGTGTATAAAATCATATAATTCTTGAATCTTGAATTTATCAGTATCTCCACTCATAGGAACTGCAACTCCATCAAGCCAAAATCCAATAATATCTGGAAATTTTTCTGCAATCTCTTTAATTTGGTTTTTCATAAACTCTAGATAGATGTTAAGGTCATGTTCTTCACCATATGCATAAGTAGGTTCTGGTGTATCGTATAATGGTCTTGCAGAGCCTCCCCATTCATCATTATTTGGTGCATGTGGATGTCTCCAGTCTCTACCATGAGAATAATATAACAATAGACCTATATCTTGTTTTTTACATGCTTCATATAATTCACTTAATAAATCTCTCTTGGCAGGGCTATTAATACTATTAAACTCTGTATACTCTGTATCCCATATACAGAAAGAATCATGATGTCTTGTAGTTATATTAATATATTTCATTCCACACTCTTTAGCTAAACTTACAATATAATCAGCATCGAAATTTTCAGCTGTAAACTTATCTTTTAATTTTTCATATTCTTTTACTGGAATAGCGTTACTATATTGACACCATTCTTGAATTTTTTTTTCTCCAAATTCATCACCCATAGAAAATAAACCATAATGAAGAAACAAACCATATTTTGCATCTGCTAACCATTTTTTTGTTGCTTCTCTTGGATTTTCATTATAAAGTTCTGTATAATCTTTTAAAAAGTATGGTATTTTAGTCATAATTATATTCTCCTTATATTATTATTATATAGACAGCAGTTAATACTGCTGTCTATAATTGATATTCATATTAATCTATATATTGTGATTTATAATTTTTTTGTTGAATTTCTATAAATCTTTGTAATCCCATATTATCTAATTGTTTAATATAATCATTCCATTTACCATCATCATTAACATCCCATTCACCTAATATAAATTTAGCATAGGATACTGTTACATAACCTGTTTTAGTATCTGAGATAAGATATCCATATTCAGCAATTTCCTCTGCCTCTTCTGTAGACATAAAGATTGGAAGCATTATATTTTTAGCAAAATGTGGGCTGTAAAGCTCTTTAGTAACATCATAAAGCATTTTTTCTTGTGAAGTTTTATCAATTACTTCACCATTACGTAATTTATCACGATAAAAACAAGGTACTAATTTGTTCCAACAAGCATTTTGCTCTTTACCATATTTTAACAATCTATAGTAAACACCATCTTCGTCATTAAGACCTTTTTCTCCTTCTTCTGCCTTACGCCAATCTCTTCCTTCAACTCCCATTACAGCTCTTAATGTTCCTTCTTGTGAGTAGAAATAATCAATCCATCTAATGGCAACTGCTGGATCTTTACACTGATTAGATATAGCAAATTTACCAGTATTAACACTACAAGTATTCGTAGCTGCGTTTTTTGCTCCTTTAGGTCCTTCTAAAGGTGGAAGTGCAACATAATCGTTAAAACGAGGATTGTTAAGACTACAGAATGCTGTTTTAGCTCCTGCTGCCACAACACCAACTAAAGGAGCTTCTTCAAACATAACTGCTTGCTTTAATTGGGCTGCATCTTGAGAGAATGCTGCTTCATCTAATAATTTATCTTTATGTAATCCGTTTAAGAATTTAAGACCTTCTCTCCATTCTGGAGTATTATATGGTACAGATACATTTCCTTCTTCATCAACAATCCATCTTTGGTATTGATAAGTATAGATGAATCCATTCATAATGAAGTCAACGATAGATGTACTCCATCCTGTAGTGGCTCCTGTCATAGGAATTTCATCAGCTTTATTGTTTCCATTAGGATCTTTTGTAGCAAATGCTTCTAATACAACTCTTAACTCTTCTATTGTTTGAGGCACTTCTAATCCTAATTTATCTAACCAAGGCTTATAAATCCATGCTTTTTGTGGTGCTTTTACATGATAAGTTTCTTCTACTTGTGGTAAAGTATATATACCACCATCTGGTGCAGTTATTATTTTTTCTATCATAGGGTCATACTCGAACATAGCTTTAATATTTGGAGCATATTTATCAATATATGGTTTTAAATCAATTATTAATCCTTGCTCTATACCATATGAAACAACTTGCTGATTATTAATACCCAAATTCAAAAATACATCTGGTAATACATCTCCTGTAGATAGTGTTAAATTCAAACGTTCTTTTGTACTTTTTGTAGCTACCATTTCCCAATTTACTTTTACATTTGTTTTTTCTTCATATTCTTTTGTTAATTCATTTTCTTCAATATGTTGAACAAATCTGTCTTCACCTGCCATTATTCTAAGTTCAGTTTTTTCTGAAGTTATTGGATATATACCTCCTTCTGAAGCCTTAGTGACAATTTCATCTTTTTCTTTATCTACTGTTGTGCTATTGTCCTTATCAACTGGTTTATTTGTTTCAACATTATCTTTTGAACACCCCGCAAAAACTGATAACATAAGTAACAAACATAATCCTAAGCTAATTATTTTTTTTCTCATAACTTTCTCCCTTTCTTTTATTAAATTTAATTTAATATATCTAATTACCCTTTTACGGCACCTTCCATTCGTCCTTTTACAAAATACTTTTGAATGAATGGATATACCATTAATACAGGTATACTAGCAACAATAATTACTGAATATTTCAATAAATCTCTCATATTTTCCATTTTCGCCATTAATTCTAAATCTGACATCATTTCTAAACTAACTTCATTTAGAACTAATATATCTCTTAAGAATAATTGTAATGGGAATAATGATTCGTCTCTTAAATAAATCATTGCTTGGAAGAATGAATTCCAATGAAATACCCCATAATAAAGCCCAATAACCGCAATAATCGATTTAGATAAAGGTAACACTATTTTAAGTAAAAACTTAACATCACTACAACCATCAATCTTAGATGCATCTAATAATTCTTCTGAAATATTATTTTCAAAATAAGATTTAGTTATAATAAAGTTATAAACTAATATTGCATTAGGTAATAACATTGCCCAAGCCGTATTAACTAAACCTAACTTTTGCATTATGATATATGTTGGTATTAATCCACCATTAAATATCATAGTAAAAGTTATTAGAATAGTAATTAATTTTCTTCCCTTTAAATCTTTTCTTGATAGTGGATATGCTGCTAAGATTGTAAATATAATATTTATAAATGTTCCTACCGTTGCGTAAAATAAAGAGTTTCTATATCCAATCCATACTGGTTTATAATTTAATACTTCTTTATAACCTGCTAGAGAAAATCCAACTGGTAATAATTTTACATGTCCAGCTGCAACAGCATCTGGTGAACTAAATGAAGCACTTATTACATGTATTAAAGGAAATAATACTATGATAAAAAATAGTAGTAATAAAAAATCATTAAATCCATAGAACATTTTATCTTTTCTTCCCATTTTTAGTTTCTTGTTGTTTTTCTTTGATTTAAGTAGCATTTCCAGTTAATCCTCCTTTCACTAGATTTTACCAAATTCCATAGTTATTTATTTTTTTACTTATTTTATTTACTGATACTATTAATATTAAGTTAATGATTGAAGTAAATATACCTATAGCTGCCGCATATGAGAAATCAGCCATCTGAGATGCTAAACCTATTCTATAAGTATAAGTTTGTATTACTTCTGAAGATTGTAAGTTCAAAGAGTTTTGAAGAAGCAATACTTTTTGGAATCCTACTCTTACTATTCTACCACAGTTTAATATTAATAAAGTAATTGCTGTAGGTAAAATACCTGGAAAATCTATGTACTTTACTCTTTGGAATCTACTAGCTCCATCAATACTAGCAGCTTCATGTAGATTAGGATCTATATTCGACAGTGCTGCAAGATATATAATAGTACCCCATCCTGTACTTTGCCATATATTTGTCCATACATAAACGTCATTAAATAAACTTGGTTTTCCCAAAAAGTTTATTGGGCCTATACCTATTAATGAAATTAATTTATTGACAATACCTAATCTTGGATCAAGAAATTGTATAATAAGACCACACATAACTACTACAGAAAGAAAATGTGGTGCATATATTGTAAACTGTACAACTTTCTTAAATCTAGTTCTTAAAGTAGTATTTAGGGCGAGAGCTATTATAATAGGTGCTGGAAACCCTAAAATTAGTTGTAACACACTTAATGAAAGCGTATTCTTAATTATACTGAAAAAATTATGAGAAACCAAAAACTTATGAAAATATTTCAACCCTACCCACTGGCTTCCCCATATACCGTCAATAGCTCTATACTTTCTAAAAGCTATCTGTGCTCCATACATCGGTATATATTTAAAAATAACAAAAAATGTGATAGGTAATACTAACATTAAATATAACTGCCAATTTTTCTTAAAATGATTTTTCTTAATACTTGCTTTGGTCATTTTTTTATGCCTCCTTTCAGCGATTTAATGTGATTCCATAATACCCCCTATAATGGCTGATGTAAATTTTATATATTTATCATTGAATGGATTTATTTGATAAAAAAACCCCCAACCCCTTAATTTATAAGGGATTGAGGGTGTATAAAAATATAGCTATTGACTTATTTTATAAAGTTGAATTTATTGACATCAACATTTTTCTACTTATTTTTTGATTTTTTGTAGGCACCTGGTGTTATCCCATTTACCCTCTTGAAAGCTTTATGAAATGTATTAATACTGTTATAACCAACTTCACGTGCAACAAGCTCAATTTTCATATTAGAATTAATTAATAATTCCTTAGCTTTATTCATCCTTATTTTTTCTAGATAAACAGAAAAATTTTGTCCTGTTAAGTCTTTATACATTCTTGATATGTAAGCTTCGGATATATGAAATTTATCTGCAATATCTGTTAGCCCTAACATATTATTATTATAGTTTTCTTTGATGTAGTCATTTATATTATTTATTAATTGACTTCCATTTTCTTCTTTTTTCATCTGTATATCTTTACTAAACTCATAAAATTCCTTATAAATATACTCTATCAATTCTTCATAGTTGTTATTATTACTCATCTTTGAAAATAACTCTTTATACTTTTCTTTTGTTTCTATTTTCCCAATTAACAATTCATCATATAATTTATATAAAGTAGCACATATCTCCATAACAAAGAATTTTTTTGATATAAGTGATTTATTGGTTTTTACATTGGCTTCAAATAATTCGTCTAAAACAGATTTAACTTCTTCTACTTTTCCATTTCTAACTACATTGATTAATTTATTCTCCGCTTCTAATGGAAAATAATAATCGTTTTTATCTGTAAATATTTTATCATACCAGTATATTTTATCATCATTCTTATATATTACATTTGCTAACACTTTATTAGCTTCTTTTGAGGAATGATATATTTCTTCTAAAGAACAATGAATTGACCCAACAGCCATATATGAATTCAAACCATTTTTTTCTAATGAATCAATTAGTTTTTCTCCTGAATCATCAATATATGATATAAATTCATCTTTTTCGAGTTTATTGCTATAAAATAAAACTACCACTCTATCAATACCAAAGTATGTTGTAAGTGTGTTACTACTACATACCTTATCAATAATACCTTTAACAATAATTCTAGTATAGCTTACATCCTTTACTTGATTCACTTTAATAATACCAACACAATAATAATTAGAATCTATATTTATTCCTAACTCATCAAACATATTCATTATATCTTTTACATTACTATATTCACCTGTAACTAAATTAAAAATAATTGAACTTGCTATATTATCTACTTGTTCTTTAACCGTTATAGCCAATCTATCATGACTCTCAATTAAATTATCTATTCTATTTTGAAGTATTTTATAACCATCTGTTAATCTGCCATTTTCACACCCAAATCCCTTTGTTCTATTATATAATTCATTAATAGGTCTGAAATTATAATATGCAAAGATCAGACATAATAATACAACAATAAACAATATTATTACTACCATCTTAATAATATTTTCTTTCACAACAAAAACTTCTCTCATAGAAACTTCTTCTGGTAAAATTGAGCCATATATCCATCCATTTTCCTCTGATTTTGTATATACCAGAAGATTATTTGATTTATCATAAGGCATTATTTCATGACCTTGTGATTTATTAAACTCATACTCTCTAAGTTTAATTTTATGTAATTCTTGCCCTAGAAAAGTTACAAATTCACCTTTTTCATTCATTATAAATACACTACCATTTTTTTCTGCTGAATAATCATTAAACATTCTCTGTATTTCAGTTTCATTTATTAGAACAATTAAAACAGCTTTGTTACTAATAGAGTCAATAGGTAATGATTGTATAAAAGTTACTAAACTATAATCTTTATTATCTATATTAACATTATGTGCTGGTAAATATACTCCTTTTTTATAGTTTCTAGACATATTTTCTTTCCACTTCTTAAAATCCATATTATCATATTTCAAAAAAGCATCATAATACAACGTATCTACTTTATTCGACATTTGTTTTGGTGTTAAAATTAAATTTATTGATGGAATATATAGTGCATAATCAAATATAAATGTATTATTAAAACTTTTAAATTTAAGTTTATTCCACACCTCTAAATATTTATAATAATTTTCATCAGCCATTTTATCTGCATTAAGTATAAAATTTCTATACTCAGGATTTATAAAGAATTCCATACCAATGCCTTCAACTTCTTGTAATCTTAAATCTATAACTTCCTTGGAATTATTTAACATGGACATTTGATTTTCTATTGTCTTTTTTGTAGATAAGTCGTATAACTTGTAATACATTTTAGCTCCCAAACCAGCTATTATTACTAGTATTATACAATATGGTAAAATTAGCTTACAAAAAGTAAATATTTTATGCTTTTTCATTTTATCCCCCTAGGTTAAACCCTTTACGTAATATTTTTAGTCAATAATGCACTACTCATAATATTTGTTATTTATATTGTAACAAAAATTTCACAAAAAAAAAAGGGTCTTTCTATTCAAAAAGACCTTATAGATTAAAGAAACCCCACTAGCTAATATAATTAGCTATGGGTTTCTTAATTAAATGGAAAATTATTATTTTTCTAACGCATTAAGTATTACTTTTGAAACAGTTTCAGCTATGAACTTAGAACCATCTGGTGTAAAATGTACATTAACTGGAAGTTGGAACTCTTTTAATTTTGGTAAAGTTAATGAATATAAATCATTTACTTCAACATCATATTTATTCATTACTTCTAAAGCAGCTTCATTATATTTTATTGCGTCTTCTGGTATACGACATGGAGTAACACCAGCTGGATAAGGTGTAGTGTTTGCAAAAATCAATTTTGCATTTGTCTGTTTTAATCTCTTTACTATTGTTTCTAGATTCTTTTTATATTCTTCAATAGTATTTACCGTAGGTCTAGTAGGATCATCTGATTCTTTTGGATCAGCACCTGGGATTAATCTTTTTAAATCATGAAGTCCAAAATTAAAATGTATTACATCCCATTGTTGATTTCCTAGCCACTCATCAATATTACTAACACCCATTTTTGTATCCCCACAATTAAAAGGTAATTTTCCTTCATCTTTAATAGGTCTATACAAATTAGCTTTTCCTTGTAATAATTCTCTTACAAAAAGTGTATACCCAATTGATATTGAATCTCCTAATACAAGTACATTAGGTAACCCTTCTACAGGAGTACATTTCCATTTATACTGCAAAGCGTTCTCTTCAAAAGAACCTTCTTCTACTTGACTCATATCTAAACCTCCATCTACTTTAACAACGTCACCTACTTCATCAAATACATTGCTTGATCCATTATTACTTATTCCATTATTATTTAAATCAATTGGATTTCTCCATGCATAGAATCCGAAGAATCCACCTCTAGTTATTGGTTTATCAGTGTCTAATATTTCAAATACTTTTTTATCATCAACGTATAAGAATATTTTAACTCCACCTTCAACATTCAGTGCTCCTACTGAAACTTTACATTCTTTGTTACTTACTATTACATCATTCATTACTTTTTCTTTTTCAAGTAAGAATGTATTTTTACCTGATCTATCTCTTTTTTGTACTTCGAAATAATCTTTCTTAATTACTAATAAATATGCGTTATCATTATTCCATCCGCCTGCATATCTATTTTGTGATCTTAATTCAATAGAAGGCCAATGTCCTACGCCATCTTGGAAATCATACTTCATATTAAATTCAAATACTGCGTTTTGGTATTTAGCACCTGTATATATAGCACGATTTTTATCACCATCTATTGTAATACTATTATCTTCTGATTCAACCCATCCATCCCATTTTTTGATGTTTTTCATATCATTCACAACATTGATTAATTTCTTATCTTCTGCTAATACTGGGATATCTTCATTAGAAATATCATCTTCAACAGCTTTAATCTCTGGTATCAGTGATACTACTTTATTAGCTTCATCCATATATTTGAACTGGTCATTTAATCCTATTTTAGTTGTATCAATCTGTTTAAAGCCAAGTTCAAGTGCTGGTGATCCTTGTTGTAATGTGTAATCATGATTTTTTGCATCCTTAAATAATGGATCTTTCGTTACAGAATGTTGATCAAATTTATTTTCTAATAATGTTTTCCAATTATCAAATGTATCATCACCTGGAATTCCATACATGTTATAATTTCCATCTCCATGATAAAATACATTATAATCAGATTCTTTTATTCTATCATCTTCCCATGTTATAAAGTGATATCCTTCACCTTTATCTGAACTATAGAAAATATTGTTAGTAATATGATTATCTGCAACAGGTTGTTTACTCATCTCATGATTATTAACACCTATACCTGTAGATATCTCACTATAATCAGCTATATTATTTGTCATTGTATTTTCTTTACCTTTTATATTATACGCCATACCATAAGTAGCATATTTTCCTATACCATATACAATATTATTTGTAATAGTTGTATAATCAGAAACATCATCAAGATATAATCCTTTTTGAATACCGAATACTCCACTATTATACAATTTATTATTTGTAACTATATTATATATTGTTCCACCTGATTTATATACTCCTGTATCAGAAGTATCTAGATTACAGTAAGATAAATCGTTATAACTTATAACATTGTATTTACCAGGATTAAATTTACTTGCTTTAACTGGGTCACTTTTATCAACTGTTTCTCCTTCTATAACCTTTGGCATATAAACATATTTGCTTCCTTTTGATTCCACTGCATAATGAGCTGCATCTGCAATTTTATTTTGTGATACAATATTATATCCAGATTGAGTTAATAATACTCCTGCACCATTAATAGATATTTTACCAATATCACTTATAAAGTTATTAACTACTTTGTTTCTTACGCTAATCTCTTTAGACGTATTACCCATTCCCTGAATAATTACTCCAGCAGCTCCTACTTCCAATATAAAATTACCCTCTATTTTATTATCGTGAGCATAATTTTTTACTGCAATACCATTAGATAAAGCATTCGTAATTCTACAATCTTTAATTTCAATATTTCTTACGTTTTCAAGAATTATATTTCCTGCTCCAGTAGTATTAAATAAATTCTTTGCACAGTCTGAATAACTGAAAGTTAAACCTTCTAGGACAATATTTTCAGCAAAATTTACGTCTTCTAATTGACATTTTTTTATATCCTTTTCTAAACTACCTTTTATTGAAATTATTCTTTGTACTGTTGGTGCTATAATATCTCCATTTACTAAAGATTCTTTATTGTTAGGCCAATAATATAACCAACCTGTATCTTTATCTAAATAGAACTCTCCTGGCTTATTTAAAAGCTCTAAAGAACCTTGTATAAAAAATCTTGAATTTTTTGAAAGTTCACCAAGATAGCGATATTTTTGATCTCTTGTTAATGTTACTTTACTATTATCAAAATCAATGTTATCAACCTCAATAATATCATTAGCCCAATCATGTGCTCCTGGGAACACATATACTTCTAAATCAGATACATCTGTAAGTTTTGGTAAATCTTCTGGATAAAAATAAAATGCTTTTCTTGGAAACTTTCTATCTTTATTTCTAATACGCAAATATCCTTCATCTGGATATCTTGCAATATTACATCTTTTACCTTTATCAAATATTGTATTAAACTTCCACTTATCTCCTACATTAGTTTTATAAATATTTTCATCATGTTTTTCCCAATTCGTTAATGCTTTACCTCCTAAAATCTTAGCACTACCAGGATCATTATAATTTTTATAAATTACTTTATGACCATTTGTTCCAGAATCTTCTTCAGTAAAATATAACGGATTATTTAAGAAGTAATCCCCTTCCATAATATAAACAATAATATCTGTTTTCATGTCACTGTTTACTTTTCTAACTTCTTGTCTTGCCTTAAGAATTGTTTTAAATGGTTTTGCCAATGTTCCCGGATTTTTATCGTTCCCCTTTACCGATACATAATACGTAACATTTACATCATTACTTTTGTTTTTGCTCACGAACCCTCCTGTAACTAGTACACTCATTATAATAAGTGCCACCAAAATACTGCTCATTCTTTTTTTCATATATTTCCTCCTCCAAAAAAATAATAAAGTTTTGCAAAATCCATAATACATTGTTAAATAGCTATTGTAAATTTTATATATTTATTATTAATTGGATTTATTTGACAAAAAAACCCCTTAATCCTTTTTTTACAAGGAATTTAGGGGTTTGTAGGATATATTTATTGATTTATTTTATAAAGTGGAATTTATTGATATCAATGCATAATATTGTTATATTAATTCATCTCTTACATAATAAGCTACATTAAGAGCATGATCAGATATCCTTTCATAATTACTAATTAAGTCAAGGAATACTACTCCTGTTGTTGAATCACATATATTTTGAGCTAGACGTCTAATATGTTTCTCTCTTAATTCTTCTTCAAGAGAATCAACTAAATCTTCATTTTGTTCAACTTTTCTTACTACGTCAACATCATCATTTTCTCTTGCTTTTATAGCTAGTTCAATTGTTTCAATTGATCTATTTGATATATCTTCAATTTCTTGTTTAGCACTATCTGAAAAAGTTAATTCATTTTCAATATAATAATCTGCTAACTCAGCAATATTTTCTGCATGGTCACCAACACGTTCAATATCATTTACTGTATGAAATAAATTAGTTACTATTTCATGTTGACTTTCGTTAATAGAAGAATTACTTATCTTAACTAAGTATTCAGTTATAAGTCTTTCTAGTTTATTAATATTCTTCTCTTCTTCTACTACTTTATCAACTTTACTTTTATCTTTTTCTATTAAAGCACTTGTTGCTAACTTGGCATTTTCAACTGCTCTATATCCCATAATTACTACTTCTTTTATGGCGTTCTCCACAGCAAAACTTGGTGTTTCTAATATTCTTTCATCTAAATGTCTAAGAGCCAAGTCTTCATCATTTTCATCCTCATTGTCATCTCCTCGAACAATTTTCATAGAAAGACTAACAAGTTTATTAGCAAATGGAAATAATATCACTGTATTACTAACATTGAATATAGTATGGAATATACTAATACCAACCATACTAATTGCCACATTATTACCAAAATCTGGATTTATGAATGTAAAGAAAATTACACATCCAACTGCAAATATAACAGTACCAATAATATTAAATAATAGATGAATATAAGCTGCTCTTTTAGCAGTTTTATTAGCACCTATACTAGATAACATAGCTGTAACACAAGTACCTATATTTTGTCCAAGAATAATATATACTGCCGCACTCCACGGTACAAAAGAAACTGTTGCAACAGCTTGCAAAATGGATACTGATGCAGAACTACTTTGGATAATTGCTGTTACTAAAGCTCCAGCAAGAATTCCAAGTATTGGGTTTCTTCCAAATGTTTTAAAAGCCTCAGTAAATGCAGGAGAATCTTTAAAAGGATCTATTGCATCTTTCATATAGTCAAGCCCTATAAACAATAGCCCAAAACCTATTATAATCTCACCTATTTGTTTTTTACGTTGGTTTTTTGAAAAGAATAGAAGTATTGCACCAATACCTATAGCTAAAGGAGCAATTTTAGATGGTTTGAAAAATACTAACCACTCTTCACTAGATACAATCCATGATGTAATAGTTGTACCAATATTTGCACCCATAATTACACCAACAGCTTGTGATAAATTAAATAATCCAGCATTAACAAAACCTACAACCATAACTGTACATGCCGAACTACTTTGAATAATAGCTGTAACTACTGCACCAACTGTTACTGCTAAAAACCTATTATTAGTTAAAGCGCCTAGCAAACTTTTCATCTTATTACCAGCAGATTTTTGAAGCCCATCAGCCATTATGTTCATTCCATATAAGAACATTCCAAATCCACCAATAAATGCAAAGAAGATAAATATGTATTCCTTAGTTAGCCAATTCATTATGATTTCCTCCTAGTTGTTTTATATAATTAATTATTAATAGAAACTACTTGATTATTAACTTATATAATTGGTTACAACACATTTACTATAAATATAGAAATCTACAATATTAATAATTAATTATATGGAATAAAAAGTATTTTTAGAAAATTCGTGATAAAATGTAAATAATTTGTTAACTCATTGTTAACAACATATTAATATTATCATATTCATTCAAGCAAAAACAAGGAAAATCTTGCATTAAATATTTTTTTTATTAAGCATTTTTTCAGTAATTATGTTCATTCAAGTTATAATATCTTTTGTCCCAATATATTGCTTTTATACCATTCGTCTAACATATTAATAATTTAATTATTTTTTTGTGCATTTTCTATATATATAATTTTCCCCAAAACTTATAATTTAATTTATAAAATCTTATATTCATGATTATATATCATAAAATTCCCTTGATTTTATTATAAATACAATGTTTAATATATACATAACTATGTCATTTTATAACAAAAGAAAGGTGATTTAATATGTATAAATATGATTTTCACACACATACTGATTTTTCTGGCGATTGTGAATTTCCTATGGAAATAATGATAGAACATGCAATTAACAATAATTTTAAAAAACTATGTTTCACTGATCATTTTGACTATGATTTTCCTAGTACAGAACTTTCATTTCAATTAGATATACCTGCTTATTATAATAAATTTATGGAATTAAAAGAAAAATATAATAGTAAAATAGACTTATTATTTGGTATAGAAGTTGGTATTCAACCTCATATATATGACGTTATTATAAAAACTATTAATAAATATCCTTTTGATTTTGTCATAGGTTCTACACATGTAATAAATAAGCAAGATCCATATTGCGGTGAATATTATAAGAACAAAACAAAAAAAGAAGCTTATGATAAATATTTAAAAGAGATTTTATATAATGTAAATAACTTTAATGATTATAATGTATATGGTCATCTAGATTATATTATTAGATATGGAAATTATGAAGATAAGAAGTTATACTATAAAGACTATAGTGATATTATTGACGCAATTTTATTAAAAATAATTGAATCAAATCATGGTATAGAAATTAATACATCTGGATATAGACAGAATTTCAAAGAACCTCACCCTAATGTAGATATTATTAAACGTTATGGAGAATTAGGTGGAGAAATTATTACTATTGGTTCTGACTCTCATAATCCTGAACATCTTGCTTATAATTTCGATAAAGCTTGTAACTTATTATTGAAAAACGGTTTTAAATACTTCACTGTATTTAAGGAAAGAAAACCAGAATTCATAAAAATACCTTGTGTATAGTTTAGTTTTCCCTAATTATTTATTTCATAATTAGTACATCTTATGTGGTTATAATAGACAAGAACTTATTGATATACTTAATATAACAATCATAGTAGGTGTTATTATGAAATATAGCAATACTGATGTTGTAAAAATTCTATCAATAGACGGTGGTGGTGTGAGAGGATTAATACCTTGTATGTTTTTATCTCATCTTAGAAAAGAGCTAGATCGTACAGGTAACACTACTTCTTTTCACAAACTTTTCAATATTATATCTGGTACTTCTACAGGTTCGATAATATCGTTAATGTTAATAAAGCCGCCAAAAGATTATAGCGATAATGAACGTTTAGAGTTATTATTAGATTTATACGAAAACAAAACAAAGCTTATATTTCCAGAAGCTAATCATGAAATAGCACAGCATACTCGTCAATTTTTCAGACCCAAATATAATGGTAAGCAACTGAAAAAACTATTAAGACAAAACCTAAAAGATTATACTTTAGACGATTCTTTAACTAACTTAATTGTACCAACTTATGATATGCGTGATATGTCATCTTTTTTATTTAAGCATAACAACAGTGCTATTAATACTAAAAATTTTTTATTAAAAGATGTAGCTCTTGCTTCTTCGGCAGCACCTACATATTTACCTCCTGCTAATATTAGATGTATTAGTACGGGGAAGTCTTATTGCTTTGTTGATGGGGGAATTTATTGTAATAATCCTTCTCTATGTGCTTATACATATGCTAAAAATATATTTCCAAATGCCAAAAAATATTTAATTATATCACTAGGTACAGGAAGTTACACAAGAACATATAAATGCAAAAACATAAAAAAATGGGGGATACTTGGATGGATGAATCCATTTAATAAAGTACCTCTACTCTCTGCTTTTATGGATTCTCAAATTGATAGTGATAATTATGTAATTAGTAACATGGCAGATGTGAAAGAATACAGATTCGAAGTATCCCTTGATGGAATAAGCTCTGAACTAGATGATTCATCTGATAAAAATATTGAGTTTCTAAAAGGCAAAGCTTCCGAACTTATTTTAGCTAAAAAAGATGAAATAAATAAAATAGTAAAAATATTATAGCAAGTTAAAAGTGTTGTTAAGAAAAATATAATTTTCTTTGACAACACTTTTTTAGTAATATATTATTTTTCATTGTATCTTATAATGCTTCCACCACCAACTAATATATCTCCCTCATAGAAAACAACAGCTTGTCCAGGAGTTATTGCTCTTTGTGGTTGTTCAAAAACACATTTTAGTGTGTTTTCATCAATCATCTTTATTTTACATTTTGCTGGTTTATGACTATATCTAATCTTAGCTTCTAGTTCTAATTCTCCCTCAAGCTTTTCGATTGACATAAAATTAAGTTCATTTGCATATAAAGTATCGTTAAAAACATCATCATTATCACCAATAACTACTTCATTAGTATCTGGTCTTATTTCAATTACAAATGCAGGCTTACCTAATGATAATCCAAGTCCTTTTCTCTGTCCAACTGTATAATTAATAATACCTTTATGTTTTCCTAGTATGTTTCCATCCAAATCAACAAAATTTCCAGAAGGAATTTTATTGTTAGTATACTCTTCAATAAAAGAAGCATAATTGTTATCAGGTACGAAACATATCTCTTGACTATCTGGTTTATTAGCTATTCTAACGTTAACTTTTTCAGCAATTTTTCTAACTTCTTCTTTATCATATTCACCTACAGGCATTAATGTATGTTCTAGTTGGTTTTGAGTAAGGTTATATAAAGCATATGTTTGATCTTTTCTAATCCCAACAGCTTTTTTTAATGTATATCTTCCATTAGGTAATTGTATTACTCTTGCATAATGACCTGTTGCAATATACTTTGCTCCTATTTGCAATGATCTATCTAATAAAGACTCCCATTTAACATAGCGATTACATGCTATACATGGATTTGGAGTATTTCCTTTTTGATATTCATCAACAAAATAATCAATTACATTATCTTTAAATTCACCTTTAAAATTCATTACATAATAAGGAATCTCTAAGGAATTAGCAACTCTTCTAGCATCATCTACAGCACTGAGTCCGCAACATCCTCCACTTTCTTCTTGAACATCTATTTCTTCATCCTGCCATATTTGCATAGTTACACCTATAACATCATAGCCCTGTTCTTTTAGTAGATATGCTGCAACAGAACTATCTACTCCTCCAGACATACCTACAACAACTTTTTCTTTGTTCATCTTATCACCTATCTAGTTATAATTAATTAAGCTTCTTCAACATCATCATGATCGTGGTCGTGAATATCTTCTTTTGGCTCTTCTAATCCTTCAATATCAATTCCATGCTTTTGTGAATAATCCCATAGAGCAGCATGTAAAGCTTCTTCAGCAAGTAAAGAACAGTGAATTTTTGCTTTTGGAAGACCATCAAGAGCTTCAACTACAGCATCATTAGTAATTTTCATAGCTTCTCTAATTGTTTTGCCTTTTACTAGTTCTGTAGCAATACTACTTGTAGCAACTGCAGCTCCACAGCCAAATGTCTTAAATGTAACATCTTTTATAATTTCATCTTCTACTTTTAGATAGATTCTCATTATATCGCCACATTTAGCATTACCTACTGTACCAACTCCATCAGCGTTTTCTAATTCTCCCATATTTCTAGGATTTGTAAAATGATCCATAACTTTTTTTGTATACATATTATACACCTCAATTTTCATATTTATAGTTATTTTAATTTAATTAAACTCTTAATTATATTATTTTGATTCCTTAATAAAATCTTCATATAGTGGTGACATATCTCTTAATCTTTGAACTATTTCTGGTAATACTTCTAATAAATAGTCAACATCTTCTTCTGTATTATCTATTCCTAATGTCATTCTAAGAGAACCATGTGCTATTTCATGAGGAAGACCTATACCAAGTAAAACATGGGATGGATCTAGTGAGCCTGATGTACAAGCTGATCCACTTGAACCACTGACACCTTTCATATCCAACATTATAAGTAATGATTCTCCTTCAATAAATCTAAAACTGTAATTTACATTATTAGGCAATCTATCAATAGGATGTCCATTTAATTTACAATAAGGAACTTTTTCTTTTATACCTTCTATTAGTCTTTTTCTTAGCATTAACATCTTCTTTGTTTTTTCTTCCATATTGTTAAGTGCTATTTCAACTGCTTTTCCAAGACCAACTATACCAGGTACATTTTCTGTTCCTGCGCGACGTCTTCTCTCTTGTGCTCCACCATGTATATAAGCTTTTAATCTAATACCTTTTTTTACATATAATGCGCCTATACCTTTTGGTCCGTTTAATTTATGTCCAGTTAGAGAAAGCATATCAATATTACAATCTTGTACATCAACTGGAATTTGCCCTATTGCTTGAACTGCATCTGTATGAAATACTATACCTTTTTCTCTAGTTATTTGTCCTATTTCCTTAATTGGTTGAATAGTACCTATTTCATTATTTGCAAACATTACTGTTACTAATATAGTTGTTTCTTTAATAGCGTTTTTAAGATCATCTAAGTTTATCATTCCATATTCATCAACTGGCAAATACGTTACTTCATATCCATTTTTTTCAAGATATTGACATGTATGAAGCACAGCATGATGTTCTACCATAGTAGTTATAATATGATTTCCTTTGTTTTTGTAGCTTTCTGCAATTCCTTTTATAGCCCAATTATCAGCTTCTGTTGCACCGCTAGTAAAAAATATTTCGGAAGTATCTGCATTAATTAATTTAGCAACTTGTCCTCTAGCTTCATCTATAGCATTTTTATTTACTTGTGCAATTTCATATACGCTTGATGGGTTACCAAAATTTTGTGTGAAATATGGTATCATCGCCTCTAGCACTTCTGGATGTGTTGGAGTAGTTGCTGCGTTATCAAAATATACTCTTTTTTCCATTGTTATCTCCTCAATTCATATTATAAAATTATTTATTTTAGTAACGAATATTATTAATATCAACTTAACAACTAACTAAAATAATTATTATTGATTATAATGCTCATCTATTAAGTCTTGAAGTGATATATTATTAACAACTTCATTAATACTATCACTTATCTTTTTCCATACTACTTTCGTAATACAGCAATCAGGATCATTACATTGTTTTTCCTCATTTACTAATACACAATCAACAGGATTAAGATTACCTTCTAAAGCTCTTAATATATCTCCTACTGAAATGTCTTTTGGTGATTTTGCTAATGAATACCCACCTTTAGCACCTCTAACGCTTTTAACATATCCAGCTTTTTTAAGTATAGATATAATTTGTTCAAGATAGTTCATAGATATACCTTGACGTTCTGATATACTTTTTAGTGATATATTATCATCTTTGCCATTTATAACTAAATCAACCATAGCTCTTAATCCATAACGACCTTTTGTTGATAGCTTCATACTTAACACCCCAATTCAATTCCTAGTATAATAGTAGGATTTAAACATATTTAAAGAGTATCACTTTTTATTATTATTGTCAATATTAATACAAAATAAAATGTGGCTGTCTCAAAATGAGACAGCCATTAAAATTAACGCTATAGAGAATTTACTTCCTTTAATAATTAATTACTGAAGCAATTCACTATTACTTACTTCTATATTAACTTCATTATCTTTAACCATTACAGTAACAGTATCTCCATCTTTAATATTTCCTCTAATATAACTTTCTGCAATCTCATCTTCTATATATCTTTGAATGACTCTTCTAAGTGGTCTTGCACCATACTTAGGTTCAAATCCTTTGTCTAAAACAAATTCTTTTAGCTCATCATGCATTTTAATAATAATATTTTTATGTTTTGCTTCTGTAATTACTTCATAAAACATTAAATCAATAATATCTCTAAGCTCATCTTTGCTTAGCTCAGTAAATACAACTGTTTCATCTATTCTATTAAGAAACTCTGGACGAAACACTTTTTCTAGAGCTTCTTTACATTTACGTTCTAGAGAATCATAATTATTTTTGCCAAATCCAATTCCATTTGACTTTTGTGCTGTTCCTGCATTAGAAGTCATAATTATAACTGTATTTTCAAAATTAACGACTCTACCTGTACTATCAGTTAATCTTCCGTCTTCAAGTATTTGTAACAAAATATTAAATACGTCTATATGAGCTTTCTCAATTTCATCAAGAAGTATAACAGAATATGGCTTACGTCTTACTTTTTCTGTTAACTGTCCTGCTTGATCATATCCTACATATCCAGGAGGAGCTCCAATCAACTTAGAAACAGTGTGTTTTTCCATAAACTCTGACATATCAAATCTTATCATGGAGTCTTCGCTTCCATATAGTTCATATGCTAGTGCTTTAGTTAGTTCTGTCTTACCAACGCCAGTAGGGCCAACAAAAATAAATGATGAAGGCTTATTTTTCTTTTTAAATCCAGATCTATTTCTTCTTATTGTTTTAGCTAACCTTACTACTGCATTATCTTGCCCTATTACTCTTTTGTGTAACCTATCTTCCAGATTAAGTAGTTTTTTCGCTTCCGATTCTGAAATATTTTGTACTGGAATCTTAGTCCATGCTTCTATTACATATGCTATATCTTCTTTTGTAATGTGTTTGTTGTTACATTGTTTTTCTATTTCTTGTATTTTATTTAGCAAGTTGAACTCTTTCACTTTACATTGTGCAGCCTTTTCAAAATCATCATTTGAAGCAGCTTGTTCTTTCTCATCTAGGACTATACTAAGTTCATCTCTTAATGCTTCTAGTTCAACTAGACCTAAGTTTAATAAATTAGCTCTAGATCCAGCTTCATCAATAACGTCAATTGCTTTATCTGGCAGGAATCTATCATTAATATATCTTTCTGATAAATTAACTGCATATTCTATTACTTCGTCAGAAATATTAACTTTATGAAAATCTTCATAGTAATTTTTGATGCCTTTAAGAATTAAGATAGAATCTTCCATACTTGGTTCATCTACTAAAACAGGCTGAAATCTTCTTTCAAGTGCAGAATCTTTTTCTATATGTTTTCTATACTCATCAAGAGTTGTAGCACCAATTACTTGTATTTCTCCTCTTGCAAGAGCTGGCTTTAATATGTTAGCTGCATTCATGGCTCCACCTTCTGCCTCTCCTGCTCCTACAATGTTATGAACCTCATCAATTACTAAAATTATATTTCCTTCCTCTTTTGCTTCATTAATTATAGCTTTCATCCTAGATTCAAATTGTCCTCTAAATTGAGTTCCAGCTACAACAGCAGTTAAATCTAATAAATATATTTCTGTTCCTATTAATTTAGCAGGTATTTGATTTTCTACTATTCTAACAGCCAATCCTTCAGCAATAGCAGTTTTACCAACACCTGGCTCACCAATTAAAACAGGGTTATTTTTAGAACGTCTGTTAAGAATTTGAATAACTCTATCTATCTCTCTATTTCTTCCAATTATACGATCAACTTTTCCAAGAGCAGCATTTTCAGTTAAATTAATTCCATAAGCATCTAAATATTTTCGCTTATTATTTTTATGAACTTTTTTCTTTTTACTCTTATTATTTTTTTGAGGTTCCTCATTATCATTAACACTTATTTCATCTTCTTCATATTCTGTAGATTGATTATTATTCAAACTAGAAAATGCACTGTTTAATATGTTCATAAAAGGATTTTTCTTAGACTCATCTGGATCATTTATGGAAGAAGCTATATCGTCTATATCTACATCTCCTAACATACTCATCATTTGTTCATTAATATTTTCGAATTCTTCAGGACTCATACCACTTTGTCCTACAAGTTGTTCCAGAGGTGCCATTCCGTTTTTCTGTGCGCAAGGAAGACATAATCCCATTCTCTCTTGTTTTCCTTCTACTAATTTTGTTACAAATACAACAGCTGTATTTTTATTACATATAGAACATTTCATATCTATCATCTCCTTAACTAAGGCTAAGATAAAAATAAATTTTATCTTAATTGTCAAAGTATAAGATAATTATTTATTTAATATAACCCTTAGTAAACATTAATATTATACTGTATAATCTTTTAGCCTATTTTAATTGTAATTACTAAGTTATAGAAATGAATTTACAAAGTAATCATCTTATAAACTTAACATATTTAACTTAATTAGTCTATAATATTTAGTCAACATTTAAGAAATTAACACTTTATTAACAAATTTTCTTTATTATATTATAGATGCCAAATATATGTTTTATGTATATTATGAAAATAAGTGATAGGAATAAGACACTAATAATAAGATGAATTTAACTCAAGAATAACGTTGGTAATATATGTATAATATATATTATACAGCTTGTTAATTTGAAATTAGAAACAAAAAATCTTCACCATATTAAGAATAATCATCATGTATGAGAAGAAATTAAAATTTTAAAAGCTGAAGAGCAGATTCGAACTGCCGACTTCTTGCTTACCATGCAAGTACTCTACCTACTGAGTTACTTCAGCTTATTGACTGATATATTTTATAACAAAATATATCTATATGTCAAGTAAATGAATCTTTTTTTATATTATACTCTTTCAACTAATATTAATTCCACTTTTTTCTTAATTCTTTGTAACGCATTGTCAATTGATTTAACTGGTCTATCAAGATAGCCTGCAATCTCTACATAACTTTTACCATCAACATAACTTTGAAGTACTTCTTTTTCGAATTTACTTAATCTCTCTGATAGCATATGCTCTATAATGCTTAGGTTTTCTTGACCAATTAATAAATCTTCTGGATTAATTATTTTGGCTGAAGGCATTCTTTCAATTAAAGTAGTTTTGCCATTTTCTTCTTCATATGATGGTTTATTAAGTGAAATATAAGAATTAAGCGGAAGATGCTTCTGTCTAGTTGACGCTTTTACAGCTGATATCATCTGTCTTGTTACACATAAATCCGCAAAAGAATAAAAAGAAGAAGTCTTTTCTTTCTTAAAATCTCTAATTGCTTTAAATAGACCTATCATTCCTTCTTGAATAATATCATCTCTACTGGCTCCAATTAAGAAATATGTTTTCGCCTTCTTTTCAACAAGAACTTTAAACTTATTCATTAGGTAATCTAAAGCTTGATTATCTCCGTCTCTTACTAAATCCACAAGATTTTCATCTGAATATGCCTCGTAAGAATCATACCTTTTAATAGAATTCATATGCTTCAACCCCCGTATTATTTTCTACGAATCTTTTCCATCCAATCTATTATTTTCTTATCTAAATGTCCTTCTAGTCTATTATTATTTACCTGAGTTTTTTCAATATAATTAGTGCGAATAGACTTTTTCATATCATTTACTTCGTTTAATAGTTCTCTTGAAGAAATTCTAGTAGCACCCTTACCTAAAATAATTATTTGCTCAAGATTATCAGAAGTAGCAACTCTAACTCTGTATTCTTCGCCAATTTCATGAACCACTTTTTCAATATAGTGATCTGCTGTTTCAACTTCCTTAGTATAAACAACGCTTATATTATTGTACTCATATACTTTTCTTATTCCTTTTACTTTATGAGCATCAAAGACAACAATAACTTCAACTTTCTTATATCCTTGATAATTAGACATTATTTCTAATAGCTTATCTCTTGCCCCTTCAAGGTTTTCTTCTTCTACAATTCGCTTGAGCTTGTCCCAAGCAAAAATAACATTGTAACCATCTACTAATAAAAATTCTCTTATCAAAATCAATCTTCCTTAATAATACTGAGTTTTGCTCAACATATAATGTGAATCCAATTAGATTACATCTATTATTTATAAATAAGTTAAAACCAATCTTAAGTATACTATAATTAGTCATAATTGTAAATTGTTAATGAATTCAAAAAAATAAATCCAGTAATATTACATACTGGATTTACTAGAATATATATTATAAACTATTTATTATTTCTTCTGGAGTATCTACTAAATCAATTTTTTGTGAAAATTGTGATCCACCTAATCTTTTAACTTGAGACATAGCTATAACTGATCCAAGTTTTACAATATATCTTTTCTTAAATGGTGTATCCATGTATAATTTAAGTGCGTTTGATAATACTTCCCCAACTTCTGGGTTAGATGTAATTTGTTTTCTTGAATCAATTAGGAAAACATATTCACTTGGATTAATTTTCTTTAAATTAGCTGAAAAATCTCTTATATACGCCTCAGCTTTGGCAGTATCAAACATTCCTTCTGTTGTTACATAAAATAATTTTTTTGTAGTGTTAATATCAAAAGTATACATTACTTTTCCTCCTAGTCATTTTTTTAAGTTATAGAGTAATAAACATTAAATATTATACTCTTCGTCAAAAGCTTTGTATAAAACTCTACAATCAGTAGATTGATCTGGAGATATTCCTTTAAAATGTTCAGTATCCGCGTACTTAGTAAGGATATGCTGATTATTACTATCATAAACTAAATCAAAACCAAAATACTTAGAAAAAATAATTTGAGATTTAATATTAGTAGCTTCTAGAAATATACCTTTATACCCTTTTTGTTTAGCATCTTCAATGCATATTCTTATTAAATCTTTTGATATTTCTTTTTTGAGTTTATCTGTTTTTACACCAATCATAAACATATGTACAAATTGTTTTTCCTCAACTATTTTATTTGTCTTTTCTTGAATAGTATTTATTAATCTTTCATCTAATTCATCAAGAACGTTACAAATTTTATTCATAGGTTCTAGATTATCTGTAAAAACTAGTGATTCTTCATTAGGATTATAAGATTCACTTATAAAAGCTCCAATTACTTTATTTTGTTTTTTGTCTAATACTGCATAACAAAATCCATCAGCTACAATGTTTTTCATGTAAGCATAAACAAATTCATTGAAATCTTCTGCAGACATTCCAACCGATTGTACCATTGGTTCAGATATTTTTTCACCTTTTACAGTTACACCAGCAAATGTTTGTGCAAGGCATTTAGCGGATTCTAGAATAATCTCTTCATCATCTTTACTTATACGTTTATACTGTAATTCTAAATTCAACTCTTCTAAACATCTTCTAATAACCACCTCATCCAATTTTACATTCAACATATGACTTCCTCCCCTCTAAACAATTAGTACTTCTTGTCCATCTTTACTTTTTCGTTACCAGAGTATTAATATATTCAAATTTATGGCAACTGGCAATCATAGAATAAATAATATTCCTTAGATCCTAAGTTTTGCGTCCTTATTTTTCAATAAGTTTGCTTTTGACATAATACTATATTTAACATTTGAACCAATTATATCATAAACCGATAAAATCTTCAATTTATTTTTGTTTTTCTACTTAAACACGTTTATCACTACTTATATTTTTTGTTTTATTTTAATTTGACATTATACAATAATGAATTAAAGGGTTATATGTATATAAAAAAAATAAAGGCATATTACATACCTTTATATCATGTTTAATATTAATATATTACTATTTATTTGTAATGATTTAAGACTTTGAAATCATTATCCTTGGTAATATAGTCATATAATTATCATTTATATTCTCTTTGTCTAACTGCCTCATATGTTAATATCCCTGTTGCTACAGAAGCATTAAGTGAAGTAATATCACCTTTCATTGGTATATTAACTATAAAATCACATTTTTCTTTTACGATTCTAGATACTCCTTCTCCTTCTGAACCAATAACTAAGGCAAGAGATCCTTTTAAATCCACGTTATACATTAACTCTCCATCCATATCAGCACATGCAATCCAGAAGCCTTGTTTTTTCAATTCATCAATTGTTCTTGCAACATTAGTTACTCTTGCTACCTTTGTATATTCTATTGCACCTGCCGAAGTTTTTGCAACAGTTGCTGTTAATCCTACCGCTCTTCTTTTAGGAATAATTACTCCGTGGACACCAGCTATGTTTGCTGTTCTTAAAATTGCACCAAGATTATGTGGATCTTCTATACTATCAAGAATAATAACAAAAGGGGCTTCATTTTTTTCATTTGCAACATTAATAATATCTTTCACCTCAACATAATTATATGCAGCTGCATAAGCAACAACCCCTTGATGTTTATTGCCAGATGAGATCTCATTTAATTTATCTTTACTTACGAATTTAACTAAAATATTCTTTTTTCTAGCTTCAGCTATTATACTTTTTAATGGACCATCATGTCTTGAGTCTATAACAAATAGTTTGTCAATACTTCTATTGGCTTTTAACGCCTCCATTACAGCATTACGCCCTTCTAATATTAAATCAGTATTTTCCATTTAGTTTTCCTTTCTATAGTTGTTAGAGATTTATATTAATTTTAATTTTTTAAGTTTCGAAACAATACTTTCATGATAAGGTATAAAAACGAAATCTTCTTCTCTCAGAGTTTTTGTAATAATTAACATTAAACCATATATTACTATACCAGTAATGATACTAATTAATGTAGATAATGTATTACTATTAATTATATTATGAACGCCAGAGTAAACAAAAAATACGCTTATTCCCATTATTATAGTAGATATCATTGGTTTTAATACAACTTTTAATATATCTATTCTAAAATTAGTTGCTCTCTTTATAATAATATAGTTTATTAATACATATATAGCATAATAACATATAGATCCTATTACTGCACCCATTAGTTGTAATTCACTTGCAATTAGATAATAATTAATAATATATTTAATTATTACACTTACAAAAAGTGATACCAAAGGAATATAGTATTTACCCATTCCCTGTAAAATTGCTGCTAATGCCTGTCCTATTATTATTAATACTAAGCAAATACCAAGTAACATTAAATACTCATGCCCAGCAGATGTATGATATAACATATTCATCAATGGTTCAGATAGGATTATAATCCCTATAGCTGCAGGAAGTGCAAGTAATAAAGAAAATCTAATACATATTACAATTTTATTTATTAAATCCTCATAATTGTTTTTAGCAACTGCAATTGATATAGCAGGTACAATAGTTATCATTAAAGCTAAACTAATCGTTAACGGAACATTAATAATAGTAAATGCATAACCTAATTGTCCCATCATCTTATTAGCCACATCTTTATTAATTGTTGTAAGTCTTTTAAAAACTGTATTAGAATCTATTACTCTCATTATAGAATAACTAGCAGAAGCAATCGTTATAGGAATTGCCACCCTTATAATATTTCTTGTTACAGTTATAAACTTTACTCTATCTCTTAGTTTTCTTTCCCTATTAAGCTTAATACTATTTTTATGCTTAAAATAGTATATATTTATATACACTGCGGATAATAAAAATCCAAGAGTAGTACCTATTGCAGCTCCACCTACAGCAAATGAAACACTATAATTTGATTTAACTAGTAAATAAGTAATTGATATTCCTAGTATTACTTTTGTTACATTTTCAATAATTTGCGTTAATGCCGTAGGAAGCATTTTTTGCATTCCTTGAAAATATCCTTTATATGTTCCAGTAATAGATATGAAAATAGGTGATAGTGATAGCCCGCGAATTACATACTTAGTTTCGCTTTTCCATTCCCATCTTTCTATCATAAAATTCGCTCCAAAAAACATAAACATACTAATAATAACACCCATTATAACTATTACATATCTAGAATACTTAAATATGTTATTAGCATTATAATAATCATCATTAGCTATTTTTTCAGAAGTGAGTTTAGATATAGCATTAGGTATACCTATTAATAAAGCTGATACAAGCAACGAGTATATAGGGTATACTGTTTCATAATATCCCATACCTTCTTGGCCAACTAATCTAGCTAAAGGAATTCTATACAATGCACTAAATATTTTGGCAATCATTCCAGCAAATGATAGAAGCATTGCTCCCTTTACTAATTTATTAGTTTGCTCTGTCATGTTCTACTCCTTCTACAACTAATTCGATAATTCTTTCAAATCTATTTTCCAAAAACAAAAATCCAATAAGAGCTTCAAAACCAGTTGCAACTTTATATTCTATTAAATCTGCATTTTTAGGAACTGTGCCTGACTTAGCATTTCTTCCTCTTTTAAATATACTCATTTCTTCTTCAGTTAGTATATTCTGTATTTTCCTAAAAGTATTGGCTTGAGCAGATGCTTTTACATAACTACTTGTTCTTCGGTGTAATTTATTAACTGGTGCATTTCCATCTCCTACTACCTTTGATTTTATTATTAAATCAAATACACTATCTCCAATATACGCAAGTACCAAAGGAGAATATTGTCTAGGATTAACCTCTTTTATATCTAGGCTTTTTCTAAAATAGTGTATAAAATCTTCCATTAATTCAATTCCTTTCTATCCTCTGTGCCAACGGACACCTTCTCTAGTATCTTTAAGGATAATTCCTTTGTTTTTCAAATCATCTCTAATTTTATCTGCTAAAGCAAAATCTTTATTTTTACGAGCTTCTTGTCTATCATTAATTAACTGTTCTATTTCTTTATCAAGAATTTCTTCTTTCTTTTTACTAACAATACCTAGTATACCACATAGTTCATCTATTATGGCAACTATATTTTCAATAAGACTTTTAGGAGATCCTGCACTTATATTTATATTAGCAAATTTAACAAGTTCAAATATTGCTGTAATTGCATCAGCAGTATTAAAATCATCGTCCATAGCAGCTTCAAATTTTTCTTTATATTTATTTACATCTTTTAAGTGTTGAGATTCTATTTCGTTAAGCTGTCTTTCTTCTGCATTTCCTAGGAAATATTCCAAGTTATCTCTTCCTGTTTGAATTCTTTCTAATCCATTAGCAGCTGCCTGAATCAATTCTCTACTAAAATTAATTGGACTTCTATAATGAGCATTAAGCATAAAAAATCTAATTATATCATAAGAAAAATCATCTACAATCTCTCTTACTGTAAAAAAGTTACCATCAGATTTTGACATTTTTTTGTTATCTACATTAATGAATCCATTATGCATCCAATATTTTACGAATTCTTTTCCATTTGCTGCTTCACTCTGTGCAATTTCATTCTCATGATGTGGGAAAATTAGGTCAACCCCTCCAGCATGAATATCTATACTGTCTCCTAGATATTTTTTAGCCATAACCGAACACTCAATATGCCATCCTGGTCTTCCTTCTCCCCAAGGAGATTTCCATGCAGGCTCTCCTTCTTTCTTAGGTTTCCACAAAACAAAATCCATAGGATTTCTTTTTTCATCATCTACTGCAATTCTTGCACCAGCTTCTAAATCATCTTGATTCTTATTTGATAATTTCCCATATGACTCAAATTTACGAGTTTCAAAATATACACTACCATTAACAGCGTAAGCATATTCTTTTTCTATTAATTGTTTTATCATATCTATCATTCCATTAATTTCTTCTGTAGCTTTTGGATAAATAGTTGCTGGCTTAACATTAAGCCCATTAGAATCAATCATAAACTCTTTCATATATTCACTTGAAATTTCACTGTATTTTACACCTTGTTCATTAGCTTTTTTAATTATTTTATCGTCAATATCTGTGAAGTTAGACACAAACTCAACTTCATAGTTCTTATGTTCAAAATATCTTCTAATAGTGTCAAATACAATAAGAGGTCTTGCATTACCTATATGAATGTAATTGTATACAGTAGGACCACATACATACATTTTCACTTTTCCTTCTTCTATTGAATTAAATATTTCTTTTTGATTAGTTAGTGTATTATAGATTTTCATACTATTTTTATCCTTTCTCAATAAAATTAATTTATATTTATAATGTGTCTCAGTTATTTATAGGTAAATGTAATATTACTTATTTCTTTTTGAATAAATGGAAATAATCTTCTGGTGGAATTTCATCTACTTTTTGCTCTAATACTTCAATTCTAGTTAGAAGTTTACACATTTCCATTTTCACAGGGTCTGGAAGATGAATTTGGTCTAGTGTTTTACAAGGGCATACTTTCTGATTATTTCTTCTAACTACTCTTCCCGGTATACCAACTACTGTACAATTTGGCGGTACTTCGTTAAGTACTACTGAGCCTGCTCCAATTCTAGAGTTATCTCCAACTTTAAATGAACCTAATATTTTAGCACCAGCACTTATCATAACATTATTTCCTATAGTTGGATGTCTTTTCCCATGTTCTTTACCTGTTCCTCCTAATGTAACTCCTTGATATAGAGTAACATTATCTCCTATTTCACAAGTTTCTCCTATAACTACTCCGTATCCATGATCAATAAATAAATTTTTCCCAATTGTCGCACCAGGATGAATTTCTATGCCTGTTTTTCTAACTGCTCTCTGAGAAATCCATCTTGCTAAAAAATAGTGTTTTCGTATAAATAACCAATGGGATAGTCTATATTTCATTATTGCACGAAAACTAGGATATAAAAATACTTCAGATGTTGTTTTTATAGCCGGATCTCTTTCTTTAATAACTTTAATTTCATCTTTAATAAATTTAATTAATCCCATAATATCACTCCTTATTCAGCTTTATTTATTTACAGAAACAATAAAAAACTCCATCTCTACAAAATGTAAGAGACGAAGTTATTCCGCGGTTCCACTCTTTTTGAATAATTAATATTCCAGCTTCAATCTGCATAACGGACAGCACCGTGATTAGTTAGTATTATTATTTTCACTAATCAAGCTCAAGGACGCACTTCATTTAACTTTCTCTAGGGAATGCTCTCAGCCGATGACACTCCTTCTCTTTTAGATTCCATCAAATTACTCTTTCCTGTCAATGCTTTTTGTATATTAATATTATTATATGCATCATACTAATTTTTGATATTTTTATAATATATTAACATATAAAAATAGTCAAGGATAATTTTATTATTAACATATGCTATACGATATAACTAATAATAAAAAATAACAAGATGCTAAAACTTTCTATTATAAGTTAGAAATTTTAATTATTATATTCTTCTTCATTAATAGCAAATTATAATATCAATAAATTATTTACCAAGTTAATATAGGTTATAAAATAAGCCAACTTAAAATTGTACTATATTGAATATTCAAACATTTCCATCGCTCCTTCATACTTAAGCTGTTCTCTTGCAATGTATACAGAAATAATACCTACTATTATCTGTCCAATAACTAATCCTAATATCATTACAGAAAAGGAGAATTTTGAACCTAAATAAAGCAAAGGTATCATAAATATAACTGTTCCACCACCATTAATAACTAAGCTCCATGTAGCCTTACCCACTGAATTTAATGCCTGACAATTCCAGCTGTATAAGTTCAAACCAATAGCTCCTATCATTAAAATTCTTATATACCTAACTGTATAGGTTATAACATCTGCATCTTTAGTAAATAATTTAATAGTAGGTTCTGCAATTACTGTCATTATTGTCATTATTATTATTCCTAATAATATTGCATGTTTGTTAATTAGTTTTCTTGTATGACTAACTCTATCTATACACTTTGCACCCCAATTTTGTCCAATAACAGGAACAAGACTAGTCCCTATAGCTTGTGTAACAATATATGCAAAACCTTCAATTCTACTCCCTACTGCTATTGCTGCTACAGCTACTACACCCCCAGTAGATGCTGCTTGAGAAGTTAACATACTTCTTAATAGCTGTGGAAATATAGCAATGCAAATTGCTGGTATCCCTACACATAAAATGTTTTTCCAAGATTCAGTTATCTCATTAAATTTGGGAATTTTAAATTCTATTAATTTATGATGTGAATGTACAAAATATAAAGTAGTTAACATACCACCGAATCTAGATATCACAGTTGCAATTGCGGCTCCTTTTACTCCTAGAGCAGGAAATCCAAACCATCCAAAAATTAATATGGGATCTAAAATTATATTCATAACTGCACACACACTCATTACAATAAAAGGTCTAAAAGTGTCACCTACCGCTCTCATAGAGGCATCACTAATTGGTGGCATTAACACTACAACAGAGCAAGAATACCACACAATCATATACTCCTTAACAATTGGTAATGTTAATTCATCAGCTCCTAATAATGGAAATACTATATCCATTGTTAATATTCCAATTACAGAGAAAAGCAAAACAACTATAATGGATAATAGGATGCCATCTGTGGCAGTACGTTTCATTAAATATCTATCATTTTTTCCTGCTGCTCTTGATAATACAGAAGCAGCACCAGCACTGATACCCATTGCAATTGCACTAGCTAACATCACTATAGGAAAAGTAAATCCCATCGCTGCAAGTGATTCTGTTCCAAGTTTACCTACAAAATAAGTATCTGTAATGTTAAACATAGTAAACATTAACCCTCCCCCTATACCAGGAAGTGCTAATTTGATTAAATGTTTGTCTATATCACCTTTAGTTAAATCTATCATCATCTAAGCCTCCAATATTCAAGTTGTTATAACTCTATATAATTCATTATGAGATTAGTATAAACTTTATAGTCACTATAAAGTCAATAGGATTATTGAATTTTTATAAAAAATCAACAAAAAGACCCATGTATTATATTAAATACATAGGCCTATTTAATAATTCCTATTCAGCTAATGGTATAATAAGCTCTTGTAAGAATTCTTCTTCATAATTAATAATAAATGAGCCCACTATTGACCGTATTAAAACAGTATTCTTTGTCTTTAGCATATTCGCCTTTGCAAAATCTAATATTTTAACAAATGTATTCTTTAAGTCATCTGGCTTACCTTTATGATATGCAGTGATACATCTTCCTAGTGTATATTTTTCAATATTTTCATCATCAAAATCAGGCAAACTGTAGGGTAATAGAATTTTATTAATTAAAGCATCATCATCTTTAATAATAAAATCAAATGGACCAATAAATATTAAGCCGTGATTATGACCTACTTCTGAATAGTTTGGATACTTTTCGGATATTTCTCTTATCTTTTTTTCAATTTCATACCATCCATTAGCATCATCACAATCACCTATAATTCCAACTAAATCATTATATTTTTTTATAGTAGGATTGTCTTTGATCTTTTCATATTCGGCAATTGATTTTTCAGCTATTTCAACAATACTTTCAACATTAGTAACAATTGATTGATATTTTTCTATTTTATTTTCTAATAATGTCTTTTGACTTTTAATGATGTGTAATTTCTTATCTATAGATGTAATTTTTTGATTACTCATAATTTCTTCCAATGATAAGCCTAATAACTTATTGAATTTTATTATATCAACCATCATAAACTGATCGGTAGTATAATATCTATACTTACTATTTTGATCAACAAAATTCGGTTTTAATAAACCTATCTTATCATAATATCTTAAAGTCTGTGTATCAATATTTTTAGTCTTTGCAAAATCACTTATCTTATATTTTTTCAATTAATAATCACCCTATTTATTTTTTTATATACTTAAATCAACTCAATTTATATTGATTTAATATTGCATGGTTTAGATTTTATAGCTATAGTACTATATTATCAGTTTTTGGTTGTTTAGTCTAAAGGAATATAGAAAAACCAAGAATAAAATCCATTAAGTATATAAATAATAATAAAGCTACCCACTTAGATTAAAGGAGAATAAAATGAAAACTATAATTCTAATCATAATACTTCAGCTATTATATGTTCCCTTTCTTACAATGAGGACTATTTTTATGGTTAAAAACAATGGTATACTTGCTTCTGTTTTTGGTTTTTTTGAAGCATCAGTTTATATTTTTGGTATATCACTGGTTATTACTGGTAATCAAACTTTTTTAACTATGTTTATTTATGCTGTAAGTTTTGGAGTTGGGATATATATTGGTAATTATTTAGAAAAGAAATTAGCAATCGGATACATTACGTACTATATAAGTTTAACCCATGAAAACCAACCATTCGTTGAAAAGCTAAGGTTAAATAACTTTGAAGTAACAATTTATGAAGGTTATGGTAAAAATGGTATTCGTTATCAATTAGATATACTCATTGATAGACATGATGAAGATACACTTTTACAACTAGTCCAAAAGCATGAACCAGATGCTTTTATTATTTCTTTTGAACCGAGAAAGTTCAAAAAAAGATATAGTTCTATGTTTAAATAATATAAGATAATTGTATAATTATATTTATCTCAATGCATCTAAGCAATAGCTTATTAATATAGTAATAACTTTTTCATCAAACCTATTAATCAAAAAAACGCAGTAATATTCTATTACTACGTTTTCTTAATATTTAATAAACAACTTACTGTTTTAATTATGAATAATAGTTCCACTTTCCCCTTTAATAACAAGAGGTGCTTTTTCTAGAGAAGCGATAACTGCACGTCTTCCTTCTCCACTTTTAACAAAATCAATAGCTGCTTGAACTTTTGGAAGCATACTACCTGGAGCAAAATGTCCTTCTGCACAGTATTTTTCTGCTTCTTCAACTGATATACTGTCTAAATCTTCTTGATTAGGTTTACCCCAATTAATAGAAACTCTATCTACAGCTGTTAAGATAAAAAGAAAGTCTGCATCAACAACTTCTGCAAGTTTCGCAGATGCAAAATCTTTGTCTATTACAGCTGGAACTCCAACGTAATCTCCGTTTTCATCTTCAACTACTGGAACTCCTCCACCGCCACAAGCAATAACGATAAATTCATTATCTAACATATTAACGATAGAATCTTTTTCAACAATTACTTTTGGTTTTGGTGAAGGCACCATTCTTCTATATCCTCTACCAGCATCATCTTTAATAACTAGACCTTCATTTTCAGCCATAAGCTTTTCTGCTTCTTCTTTAGTATAATAACTTCCAATAGGTTTAGTAGGATTTTTGAATGCTTCATCCTCTTTATCCACTCCTATTTGAGTTATTACAGTAGCTACATGCCAAGGCATTCCTTGATTAAGAAGCTCTTTTTTAATTCCTTTTTGAAGATGATAACCTATATATCCTTGGCTCATTGCTGTACATTCTGGAAGTTCAAAAGGAACTATTTTATCATTTTCTTTTGAAGCTTCTTCAAAAGCTAAATTAATCATACCAACTTGAGGGCCATTTCCATGACAAATAATAATTTCATTTCCTTGAGCTATAAGATTTACTAATGCTTTTGAAGCAATCGCTACTTTTTCTTCTTGCTCTTTAGGTGTTTTCCCTAAAGCATTTCCGCCAAGAGCAATTACAATTCTGTGTAATGCATTTTTATAAGACATTTTTATTCTCCTTTGTTATCAATTCTACTTACTTTATAGTATATTATTAAAAAATGAGAAATTGAAAGGTCATGCTAATCATGACCTTTCCAGCAAATAATTTATTTCTATTTATGACTCTTTCTGTAAAGAACTAAACCATATAGTGTTGTTATTCCTGTTCCAATAATCAATGTAAGATGGTACAGAGGATCCCATCCTTCACCTGTTACAAATAGAAGAATAATACCAAGAGCGATAAATAAGAATCCAATTCCACTTGAAAAATATAATCCAAATTTACCAAAAGGAACTTTATAAGGTCTTGGTGTATCTTTATCAGTATTTCTCAGCTTAACTGCTGCTGGGAATAACCACAGATAAGGTAAGAAGAATACTAAGAAACTAAATGATAATATAGTCCAGAAAGCTTCATTAGCACTTCCGCTAAGAGCGAAGTTAAATACAATTAATACAGTTGAAATAACACCCATTAATATATATGAATAATCTGGAGTATTATATTTTGCATTTCTATGTCCAAGTACTTTTGTTTTCTTAGTAAATTCTGCTTCGTCAAGAACCTCAACTCCACCTAATGTCCAAGATATCATATTTGATACAAGTGTGAAGAGTGCTACAACAATAATAACATTAAATACTGCTGTTTGTGCTCCACCAAATACGCTACATAATTCTTTTATTGCAACTAAGAATCCATCAAGTGGATCAATTGCATCTGCTGGGATAGCAACTAATACACCAAATGTACCAATAATGTAAAGAGCTGCGATAAGTACACCTGCTAAAACTGTCATCTTTGGAATATTTTTCCCAGGATCATCTATTTCTGATGCAATAGAACTAATTAATTCAAAACCTAAAAGGTTATAAACAATAGCTGAACTAAAAGCAATAGTATCAAAATCGAATGACAATGAGAAACTTGATAATGAGAAGTCATTTGCAAAACCATTTTGAACACCGTATACAACTCCCAATAAACCAAATACAACTAATAAACTAACTTTTAAAATAGCAGCAATGTTAGTAACAGTAATACTAAGGTCAACGCCTCTAATACCAATATATACTACTACCCAACACATAAATATAGCTATTCCGCCAGAAGCCCACATACTCATATCAGGTGCAAAAGCTAATGCAAACCATGTACTAAATGCGATGAATACTGCTGGCATCCAAAATGCTACGTTTACCCAATAAAACCATGCTACTAGAGTTGCTTGCAATTCACCAAATGCTCTTTTAACCCATGCATATATACCACCATCTTCAGGATATGCTGCACCAAGTTCTGCGTTAATTAAACCATAAGGTATAAAGAATAACAGCGTTGTTAAAAGCCAAATTGTTATTGATGATACACCCATAGCTGCTGGAGCTACAAATGTATCTAATACAACTATACCACATACTGTAAATGAAACCATTTTAAACAAACTTACTTTTTTTTGTTCCATGTTACCTCTCCTTTACTTTTAGGATATGATTTTATTTATTTTTTCCCTAAAGGTTGTTGTTGAGTAATACAATGGATATTTCCTCCACCTAGTATTATCTCTCTTGCATATATTCCAACAACTTCTCTATTAGGGAATACTTCACTTAATGTTTCAATAGCTTTTTTATCATAAATATCATCACCAAATAGAGGTAAAATTACAGCTTTATTTGCGATATAAAAGTTTGCATAAGAAGCCGCTTGTCTATCTCCTTCATTTCTTGGTAGAGTACCATCAACAGCGTCTACTCCTTCACTTTCTTCCTTAGTGATTAATACTTCATTTGGAATGTGTAGCTTATGAATTGTAATCTTTCTTCCTTTTGCATCTGTTTCATTTGATAAATAATCAAATGCTGCTTTTGAAAGTGGGTATTGAGGATCCTTTTCATCTTCTGTCCAAGCAAGAGCTAATACTCCTGGTGCACAGTAGTGAACAATATTATCTACATGTTCATTAGTTTCATCTAGATATATACCATTTGGAAGCCATAATACTTTTTCTACACCCATATATTCTTTTAAAGTATTTTCTATTTCTTCTTTTGACATATGAGGATTTCTACTTTCATCAAGTAAGCATGCCTCAGTTACGATAGCTGTTCCATCACCATCTGAATGAATTGAGCCACCTTCTAATACAAATTCTTCTAATGAATAGTAATCTACATTTTCAATTTCACAAACTTTTCTAGCTACTTTATCATCTTTGTCCCAAGGGAAATAAAGACCATCAACTAATCCTCCCCAAGCATTAAAACGCCAATCTACACCACGAACATCTCCTGCATCATTAACTACAAATGTAGGTCCAATATCTCTCATCCAAGAATCGTCATTTGACATTTCAACTACACGTACATTACTACTAAGTGCTTCTCTTGCAGCTTCATATTGTCTGTCAGATACACACATTGTTACTTCTTCGTACTTAGCAATTGCTTCTGCTACTTCTACAAATGCTTTTTGTGCTGGCTTTGCTCCAAGTCTCCAGTTATCAGTTCTTTCAGGCCAAACCATCCAACAACCTTTGTGTTCTTCAAATTCACCTGGCATTCTATAACCATCTTTTTTTGGTGTACTATTTTTAATTCTATTTGACATAGCCTTTATCCTCCAATACCAAAATTATTGTTGGCTGTATTTTATAATTTATTTAAGAAATCATTTACTTTATCAGCATGCATCTTTTTAACTTCTTCACTTGGAGTTTCCATATATTTGTGAGTGAAGTATACTAAAATTGCCATTTGAGCTGTTAATCTGTTTTCAGCTTCATCAAAAGCAACTGAATATTCTCCTTCTAATGCTTCTCTTGTAACTTCTTCTTTATCATTAGCTGGTAAACAGTGAAGTAACATAGCACCTGGTTTTGCTTTGCTCATTAATTCTTCTGTGATTACATAATCAGGCATGAAAGCATTTAATCTTTCTTCTTTTTCATCTAATTGAGTTACCCAGTAGAAACTATCTCCGTAAACTACATCACACTCACTAATTTTTTCAACATCATCAGTTATTTCATATGATGCACCTGTTTCTTTACAGTATTCATCTGCTAAATCAAGCCATTCTTGTTCCATTTGATATTTTACTGGTCCAATTTGTTTAAAGTTCATACCATATTTAGTACAAGTTAATAATAGTGAACGGCAAACATCTGTAGCGTCACCCATGAATGCTAATGTTAAATCAGATAATTTTCTACCATCTGTAATATGCTCTTTAATAGTGAATAAGTCTGCAAGCATTTGAGTTGGATGGAATCTTGTATCTAGACCATTAATAACAGGTACTGTTGACATTTTGCATAATGCATCAACTGTTTCAGGATCGTTTGTACGAGCCATTACGATATCACACATTCTTGATAATACTCTTGCTGTATCATCAATTGATTCTTTTGCTCCAAGATGAATATCTCTTGGTGATAAGAATAATCCATGTCCGCCAAGAAGTGTTGCAGCAACTTCAAAAGAAACTCTTGTTCTTGTTGAACCAGCTTCAAAAATCATACCAACAGATTTATTTTCAAAAAGTTTAGGAATAGCATTATCTTTTCTTGCATCTTTTAATAATGCCATTAATTCCATCATGTCATCCATTTCTTTAGTTGTAAAATCTTTCATTGAGATCATGTGTTTCATATTTTCTTTTTTTAAGTTAGTTGCACTTGAGCTAGGTAATTTCATAATAATTCTCCTTTTAAATGTTATATTTTATATTGTTTTAATTTGGTTTATATATTATGAATTATTATTCTATTATTATAGAATTTAATTCACTAATTACTTATTTATATATATTTCTTCTAAATCTCTAGCTTTATTCTTATGTCTTGTGCTATAAGAGACAATAATTATCAAAATCAAGTTAATCAAGGCAGGGACTAGAGTGTAGAATTCCCATGGCTCAGGTATAATAGTTAATTGAGATATACAACCAATTACATTCACCATAAGACCACCAATCATACCAGCAATAATTCCATATGTGTTTACCCACTTTGATTTTAATGCAAAAACAAATGGGAAAAATAACACACCAAATTGCAAAGTAAATGCAAAAATAGTTAAATCATATATATTAGTGCTAGCAAGTCCACATATAGCAGATAATACCCCTACAATTATAACGAATATTTTTGTTGCTCTTAGCATTCTCTTATCTTTACTTTCTAAGTTACCACCATCTTTTTTAATAAATAGCGGTCTATATATATCATTAGAAAAAAGAACGGCTGTTGCAAATAACGAAGTACTTGCACTTGATAATATAGCTGCTAACAGTGATGCAACAAAAACGCCAAGACCAACAGGTCCTAAAAGTTGTTTCGCTAAAAATGGAATGAGTAGTTCAGCATCTTCTGCAAAAAGACTTGCGTCTAAAGTGCCATTAGATACTAAAGTAATACCAATTAGAGCAATAAATATTGGAATAAATCCTATTGTCCAATAAAGCCCACCTGCAATTATCATTCCTTTTTTTGCAGTTTTTTCATCTTTTGCCATAAATGCTCTCTGAGCGATGTCTGGACTTGGGATATTTCCAAGACCCATTCCTGCCCACATAGCAATATACCTTATCCAAGATGTAAGATTATTTTCTCTTGGAAGTATATTCCAATAATCTTTTGGAGTGTGAGCAACAACATTTGATACTCCTCCAGCTACATCTATACCAACCAAGAGTATACTTATAAGTCCAATAAAAATTAAAATCATTTGAATAGCATCAGTCCAAACAACCGCTATAAGCCCTCCCATATAAGTAAAAGTCACAACAACAACTGTTGCTATAAGAAAGCCAATAATTAAGTTAATATCAAAAAGTATGTTAAGTATTTTCCCAATAGCAAGTAACTGTACTGCTGTCCAAATTACATATGTTGGAATCATAAGTGATGAAGCCAAATAGCCCGTTGTTTTTCCAAATCGGTAAGTATATAGTTCTCCGACCGATCTAATTTTCAGCCTTCTCAAAATTTTAACAAAGAAAAGACCAATAATTATTAGGGCAAGTCCAGCTGCAAAAGGATCTTCAACCACACCAAAAATACCATTATTATAAGCTGCACCAGTTGCACCAATAATAGTACCTCCACCCCAAAACGTGGCAAAGAGTGTTCCTACTATAAGCATTAGAGGTGCACCTCTTCCTGCTACTAAGTAGTCATCTGAGTTATTTACTTTCTTACTGGCAATTTTTCCAATAACAATAATACCAATAATAAAAAGTGTAATAATAATAAGTGGGATAAGGTTATCAAAGTCCATAGTTTATAATCCTTTCACTATTTTTGTAACCATTTCATACTATCCCTTTTAGCTTTAGCACAAAGTTATGTTAAAATTGCTGAGTTTTTTCCATATCTCTATACTTATTTTGTTGAAACTTGCAAGTCTAAATGGGGCAGCAATATGTTTCTATGTCTTTATTATACATACGACTAATCTGTATGTCAACATTTTTTTGTCCATAAAACACCATTTATTATCATTTTATTACATTTTCATTTGCCGTTACGGACATTTTAATGAGCGAAACCTTGCACTATTGTTGCGAATCGGTTATAATTATGCTATAATACATTGAGAATAAATCTATATATATTATGATAATATGTTAGGAGAATTATGTATGGCTAAAAAAATAAAATCTTTTGATAAAATTGATTATAAAATTATAAAGGAATTGTCAAAGGACGCCAGAGCTTCTGCTTCAAAAATCGCAAAAGTTATTGACGTAAATGAAAGAACCGTAAGAAGACGAATAACTCATCTAGTGGAGTCAAAAGCCATCAGGGTTGCGACTATTGTTGATCCTAGCATGTTTGGTTATCATTCCATTGCAGACATTAATCTTAAAGTAGACGAAGAAATTTACGATGAGTTTGTAGAGTCTTGTAAGAAAAATCCAAATGTATGTTATATTGCATCTGGATGGGGAAAAGCTAATCTTGCTATAGAAACAAGGTTTTTAGACAACGAAGAAATGCATGACTTTATTAATCACACTCTTCCTCAGACAAAAGGAATCGAAGTAATTAACTTCTTTATTATTCCAAAAATTATTTATAATATTGACCATTGGTTACCTGTTGAAAGCGATTTTAAAGAATAAATTATTTTCATAAAGAACTTAAAAGGGCTGTCTCATAATACATTTTTAATATCAATATAAAGGAAGATAGACTAGTTTTAGCGGCATGCGAAGCCAGGACGGCGTAGCGCATACCCTTTAAACAGAACGTTTAAGGGTATGAATAGCTAAATCTAGTTTATCTTCCAAAAACTACAAACTTTAAAAAAATGTATTCTGAGACAGCTCTAGTTATAATTATTTATTTAATAAACATTGCATCTCCAAAACTAAAGAAACGATATTTTTCTTTAACTGCAATTTCATATGCGTTTAATACATTTTCTCTTCCTGCAAGAGCTGATACTAACATAATTAATGTTGATTCAGGTAAATGAAAATTAGTTATTAAGCAATCTACAGCTTTAAATTGATAACCTGGATATATAAATATATCTGTCCATCCATGAGATTCTTTTACAAATCCTTCTTTGTCTGCGATAGATTCAATAGTTCTACTACTAGTTGTTCCAACTGCTATTACTCGTCCACCATTTCTCTTCGTTTCATTTATTTTATCTGCTTCTTGTTGTTCTATAAAATAATATTCTGAATGCATATTATGTTCTAATATATTTTCTACTTTAACAGGGCGAAATGTACCAAGTCCAACATGTAAAGTAACGTAGGCAATCTTAATACCTTTTTCTTGTAATATTTCTAGTAGTTCATTAGTAAAATGAAGACCTGCTGTTGGTGCAGCTGCTGAACCACTATGTTTTGCATAGACTGTTTGGTAGCGTTCTTTATCCTCTAATTGATGAGTAATATATGGTGGTAATGGCATTTGTCCAAGTTCATCAAGTACTTGTTCAAATATACCTCTATATTCAAATTGTACTATTCTGTTACCACCTTCTACAACTTCAAGTATTTCAGCTTTTAACAAGCCGTCTCCAAATTGTACACGATCTCCTATTTTAGCTTTTCTTCCAGGTTTTACCATAACTTCCCATTGATCATCTTGTAATCTTTTAAGAAGTAAGAATTCAACCTTACCATGTGTTTTTTCTCTAGCTCCTATTAATCTAGCTGGAATTACTCTTGTATTATTAAGAACAAGGCAATCTCCTTCGTTCAGATAATCAATTATATTCTTAAATATTTTATGTTCTACTTCTCCAGTTTCTTTATTAAGCACTAATAATCTTGAACTAGCGCGATCTTGTAAGGGATCTTGTGCTATAAGTTCTTCTGGTAAATTAAAATCAAAATCTTTTAGCTTCATTTGTGTCACCTATTCCTATAGTTTTTCTATGTAAGAGTATAGCAAAATATAGGTTTAAATACAAATAGAAATTAGACATAGTACATATTTTATGATTTTTAAGAATTTTATATTTACAAAATTATAAATGCTGTTATAATATGTATGTAAAATTAAATATGTTCGGATGAAGATTGCGGAAGAATTATCGACCGCTTTTGGACGAACCTCTGGAGAGACTCTTAATGAGCACCGAAGGGGAAAACTAATGATAATTAGTGAAACTCTCAGGTAAAAGGACAGAGGATATATTCATTATAGAATATATTTTGTAACCAGAGGTCAAATCATATGATTTGGCTTTTTATTATTAAGCCATGGAATCATGCCATTGGCTTTTTTTATTGCCAAAAGATACTATAAATTATTAAAAATGGAGGATTAGGGATGGATACAATGATTGAAATAATGAGGAGAATTGATAGTGTTGTCTGGGGACCACCATTACTTATTCTATTAGTTGGAACAGGATTATATCTAACAATTAGACTTGGACTTATACAGGTATTTAAGTTGCCCCTAGCACTCAAATACTTATTTGGAAAAGATAAGGACAATAAGGCTGATGGAGATGTATCTAGCTTTGCTGCCTTATGTACTGCTTTAGCGGCAACCATAGGTACAGGTAATATTGTCGGGGTTGCAACAGCTATAAAAGCAGGAGGTCCAGGAGCACTATTTTGGATGTGGATTGCTGCATTTTTTGGTATGGCTACTAAATACGCCGAATCCTTATTAGCAGTTAAATATAGGGTAGTAGATGAGAATGGTCAGATGTCAGGTGGACCAATGTATTATATAGAAAAAGGATTAGGAAATAAATTTCTTGCTAAACTTTTTGCCGTATTTGGTATTGGTGTTGCATTCTTTGGTATAGGAACATTCGCACAGATTAATTCTATAACAACTGCTGTAAAGATTACTTTTAATGTTCCTATAGCTGTGACAGCAGTTATATTGACATTGTTAGTAACTTTCATTACATTAGGAGGAATAAAAAGTATTTCAGGTGTGTGTGAATTCATTGTTCCTTTTATGGCAGTTTTATACATAATAGCTTCTCTTTCATTAATTATATATAATATAAATTCTGTACCAAGTGCAGTTTCATTAGTTATAAATAGTGCTTTTACACCAATGGCAGCAACAGGTGGATTCTTAGGTACAACAGTTATGAAAGCTATTCAGAACGGAATATCAAGAGGGGTATTTTCCAATGAATCAGGACTTGGTTCTGCTCCAATAGCGGCGGCGGCGGCTAAGACCAACTCATGTGTTAAACAAGGGCTGATATCTATGACAGGCACTTTCTTTGATACTATCATAATATGTACTATGACAGGGTTATCATTGGTTATGACAGGAGCATTCAAATCAGAATTTGCAGGAGCTGAGATGACTAACTTGGCATTCAAGCAAGGATTACCCATTGCTGGTGGTGAGTTTATCGTAACAATTGGACTTATATTTTTTGCATTCACAACAATACTAGGATGGAATTATTACGGTGAAAGATGTACAGAGTATTTATTCGGGGTAAAAGGTATTGTACCATATAAATTAATATTTATAGCATTAGTAGGAGTAGGAGCATTCATTAAACTAGATTTAATATGGGTTATAGCTGATATCGTTAATGGGTTGATGGCAATACCTAACCTTATTGGAATCATTGGTTTAAGTGGAGTTATATCATTCGAGACTAAACAGTTTTTTAGAGCTCTTAAGGAAGAAAAATAAAGATAGATTGAATAATTTTCATATTTTTGATATACCAAAGGTGAGCCTATTTGTGGCTTGCTTTTTTTATTACTGCATTAAAAAAGGCATCTCACCATAGATTTTCATCTATTTGATGAGATAGCCCCTTATTTATTATATTTGGTCATATATATCAAATATTATACTTTAAAGCCATCTACTTTTTCATTAAGGCTCTCTGATATTGTATTTAGTTCATTTGAATATTTTGCAGATACATTCATAGCTTCAATAATCTCAACTACTGTAGCTGATACTTCTTCAGAACTTGCAGCATTTTCTTCTGCAATAGCTGATAGATTTTGCATTACATCAAGTAAATGATTACGCTCAACAATCATATTAGTACTTGATTGCTCCATATCCCCAAACTTAAGTCTCAAGTTATTAAGAATGTCATATATTCCTTTAAATACCTGACTATTTTCTGAAACAGCATAAGTCTGCTCTTTCATTGTTTCACTTGATTTAATCGCTGTATCTTTAGCCTTTTTTGAGTTTTCTTCCAATTCCGTAATAATTACTCTAATCTCTTCTGATGATCTCTTAGACTCTTCAGCAAGTTTTCTTATTTCTTCTGCAACAACAGCAAAACCTTTACCCATTTCTCCTGCTCTAGCTGCTTCAATAGCTGCATTTAGTGCTAACAAATTTGTTTGATCAGCAATAGATAAAATAAGTTCACTTGCAGCTGAAATTTTGTTTGAACTTTCTTGTGTAGACTCTATATTTAAAGCTATTTGATTATTGGCTTGTATGCTTTCTTCATTTTTTTCTTTAAGTCTTTCCATAGTATTAAGTCCTGCTTCTGATAACTGTAGAAATTTTTGTACTACGATTTTTGTTTCATCTAGAATACTACTATTAGACTCAATAAGTTCACCAAGCAAAACAACTGCTTGAGTTCCATCTTCAGTATTTTTAGCTTGCTCCATAGCACCTTGTGATATTTCATTTATATTTACTTCAACTTCTGAGCCAGCCTCTACTGTATTTGATGAGATTTTATTAAGATTCCCTGATGAATCTACCATAGTATGAGATATAGATTGAATTTCTCCAATAAGCTTTTTAAGATTAACTCGCATTGCTTCAAATCCTTTAGATAATTCACCAATTTCAGTGGGATTGTCTAAAAGTTTTTTATTAAGTTTAATATTTAGATTTCCTTTTCCTAACTTCATAGAAATTTTTGTTATGTCTTTGAGAGGTTTTGAAAGCTTTGAACCAATAATATATGTAATGATTATTGCAATCAATAAAGTAATTACTAATATTACAGCATAAGAATTAAGAAATTTATTCAATGAACGTCCTATTATTTCTTCCACAGTTCTAGTTTTGACACCTACAAACATAATTCCTACAATTTTATTATCTATAACAATAGGATCATAAACCGTCAAATAATTTTCCCCTAAAATAGATGCATTTCCTAAAAAACGTTTTTTATTAACTAAACTATCATAGGCGGCACTATCAGTTCCAAGCATTGTTCCTACTGCACGGCTACCATCTTCTTTAATAATATTTGTTGTAATGCGTTCAAAGTCATCGCCTTTGACTTCAAAAATAGTCACTAAATCACTTAGTTCTTTACCAATTCTATCTATAAGATCATAATCCCCTCTAATCATTGTTCCATCTTCCTTAACAAGTTGGTCATCAATATATTTAAGTTTTCCATAAGTTTTATCTATAACCATATTGAGAGCATTTATATCACTACTTAATTTGTAACTTAGTGTTTCATTGGCTAAATCTTCCATGTCATTATTGACTATAAATATACTTATGCTAGCTGTTATTAATAAAATCATAATAAATAATATTGTGTAACTGATCACTAGTTGTCCTTTAATAGATTTCATTAATTTCCTCCTTTACGTTAATAAACTGAGTATACCATAAAAAACATTTGATGTATACTAATGGTATTTTGGTAAAAATTTCCCATAACTAATAAATTGTTGTCGTAATTACCAGCAATAAAATGTATAAAAATAATTATTCGCTATATTGATTTTACTATTGATAATTCTAATCCTAAAGCATTTCTTAATATATTTATTTTATAAAAAGATTTCATTATCTTGTACACTTCACTAACATATAATGTTTACATTTTCTTCTTAGCTGTGATAAACTAATATCGATCATTTAATAGTATATATTTCTTAATTTAATTGTTCACCACACAAAGGAGGATCTAATACTATGAGATTAAATCGAATTATTAAAATTATATTGATTATTGCTAATGATAACAAGGTAACTGTAAAATATCTGGCTGATAAATTTAATATATCACGAAAAACAATCTATTTGGATCTAGATACTATTATATTATCTGGAATACCTGTAATATATGGACAAGATTATAAAGGTACAGTAAGGCTACTAGAAGGCTTTAATTTTCCAAAATCATTTAGCAAAGATATCTCTTATAAGCAACGTCCAAAAAAACAAGATATTTATATAAAATATATAGATCACGAACAAAGCATGAAGCATACATTATCTTTATGGGAAAAATTTATGCAACAAAGAATTCTAGGAAAACATAACCTTGATCCAACTATATTCCATTCATGGATTAGATGTCAGAAGATGAATATACCAATCTATGAAATCGATCCTGCAAATATAATACCACTTGAAAATATACAGAATTACTTAATTGAAAAATATATTGAACAGGGAATGGATAAAGCACATATTTTTCTAAATATATTTAAACATTTAAACTGGTATGCAATGACTTATGATAAAGATGCAAAATTAGAATATATTATTAATCCAGTAACGAATTATGATAGGTTATACCCTCAACTTGGATATCACTTAGATGCAAGTGAAGATAGAATCGGAACAAATTCTGCATCATTAGCTTTAATGGAAAATAGACCAATTATTACTCGTGGAACTGAACATTATAATAAATCTTTTCATGAAATAACTAGTGTTGCTGCTCCTTTGTATAAACAAGGTGAACTCTATGGTGTATTCAATGTTGTTTTTATTCATACAAATGTAAATCCACAAGTCGTTCATATTGTTAATAGCTTTGCAAGGTTATATGAAGCTCTTATACTTAATCAATACTCTATTAGCAAAAAAGATGAAAAGCTATTATATGACAAGAAATCAAAAGTAAATTTACCAGAGATACCTAAGATTTATGGTAAATCATTACATTTTCAGCGTGTTATGAATATTGCAGATTATTTTTCAATTATGCCCCAACATGTAGCTATTGTTGGAGAAAATGGATTAGGTAAAAGTACATTAGCTAGATATATACACGCAAAGAGCACTCGAAAATATGCACCATGTTGTTTGATTGATGAGACATGTATTACTCAAAAAGGATTACGAGAATATATTTTTGGAAGTGAAAAACTTGATAAAGCAGGTTTGATTGAAAAAGCAGAGGGTGGCGTCTTAATCATCAAAAATATACATAAATTTCCTGAAACTATTCAAAAATTAATTGCCCGTTATATAAAAACCTCTAAAATCAAACGTGTTGGTGGTAGGAAATTTCTTACATTTAATGTTAGGATTATTTGTACAATGACTTCTATTTACACAGATGATCTAATATTATCTTTGAAAGAAGAACTATTACTACATTTGAATATTCAACCTTTAAGACATAGAAAAGAAGATATATTAGATATCTACCAGTCTTGGTGTGTTGATGACAATATCAATAAAGATATTAAGATGATAAAAGGTGAGGTAGAAAGAATAGACCCTTTAGAGCTTAATGAAAATATTAAGACTTTGAGAGAAATTTTTATACGTAACGTTAGTTTGTCTAACTGAGAAAATTGCATACTTACCTTATGTTGATTCTTTAACACAATATATAGAATGCTACTGCAAATATAATCTATATATTGTGTGTAAAGAATTGATTTTCTTAATTATAATAGGTTATAACTAACCTTTACTGTTTATCTATGTACTACTTCTATAATACTTTATTACTTATTCTTTAAATATTAGTAAAATCTATACTATAAGATTTTAGACAAGGCTAATTAAGCATACTTTAATTTATTGTAATAGATTAAACAACTTGTTACGAAGTTCTTCATCAAAAATATCGTAATTATCATAAATATGATTCCATGATATTTCCTTATAGTGCTCAAGAGCTTGCCAAGGTCCTTCATCATTAAAATCTCCAAGATACAAGACTTTATCATTAAGAATCGTAAATTCTAATCCATGTTCGATTTCCCATTCACAATCGCATTCCATATGATATCCAATTTTCAATTCATCTTCTGGTTCATCTATAATTAAGATTTTGGGGTAAATATATTTTAGTATATCTCTCTTTTCATTTAATTCTGGAATACCTATTCCAACATCATCTGAAAACTCAAAACAATATTTTAATGCTGCTTCACATAAAAGTTCTACAGTATCATAACTAAGACTATTCAAATGTTCGACACATTTTTCTGCATAAACTATGTTAACAGCATCATCCATCATTACTTGAATTTCTCTATCAAACATATCAAATCTTGTTGTACCTTCCATTCCATATTCATTAGAAGAAACATTATTAATTCTCATAAAATTACCTCCTCGTATAATTAACTAGGTTTTCCGTTTTCATATTCAACTATTTTTTCATTTTCCATTTATATTTTTTAAAGTTAACGATATATGACATATTATTTATGCTCATAAACAGGGCACCCCTTATTTTCATATGAAAATTCCTTAATATACTCTGAAATAGCTCTACACCCTCCACATTCTACTTCATATAAACAAGATGAACATATACTTTTTTCATTACATCTATGTATTGTTTTAAATTCTGTTTGTGTATAATACTCATATATACTATTTGCTTTTTCTTTAATTTTTAGATGACTACATGGTTGAAATAGTCCTTTTGTGGTGATTGCAATAAAGCTATGTTCCACATAATTTACGCTTGAAATGCCTTCGTCGCTAACACAGCGCACTTTATTTCCACTGGCAGTTTCTGGTGTTCGTAACCAATACCAATCCGTAGTTTCTCCAGCTACTCTCTCCCTATCAACCAATTCCTTTTCCAGTACTTCTTTAAAACACTTGGTTCTTGAAATATACATGAATACTCAATATCATTTAACAAGGGATATCCTACAGTCCCATTGGCAAGCCAGTATGAAAATGAACGTAATGCTCCACTAAAACATCTCCTTTCTTTAACAACAATCCCATGTATAATATACTTTAGTAAAATCTAATTTTAATAACTCCTCTTTTCTAATAAAAAAGTTTGCTACACCTGCATCGCCCCACATCATATCAATTGAATCATCTGTATCTAATTGTAACAGCACAATATCATACTCTTTGTCAGCTTTCTTTCTTGGGTCATCCTGTGTAAAGTATGCATATCCTCCAACTTTATGATCCCAACCGGGAATTATATCCCTATATAAATCCAGCTCTTCATCGTCAATAATATAGCGTCCTGACTCACAAAAATACTTTTCAAATTGAAAATCTTCTATGGACACAGCTTCTTCATCTAATTGAAAAAGCATTTTTGCTTCAATAGGTGCAGGAAACCATTCATCAATAGCTACAAATGAAAAATCCGTAATAAGCTTATCAATATCTTCATTTACACACCCATGATACACAACTCTATAATTCTGTTGGCAAGTAAAATCTTTATCGTTAAAACCGTAAATATCATCATCTGCCGAAATAAAAAACTGTAAAAGTCCATCAGTCGGGAAAAACTCCATATGTGGCATTTGTGTAAAATTAATCTGTGCTAATAATCTCATTGGTTTACCATTGCTGTCGTTAGGATAGTCTTTATTATATAACTCCCAATAAGGATTACCACCAATTTTACTATCCCATAATAAAGTACTTGCTTCTTCACCTTTAATCTTAATAACAGGCTTCATTGAACTATTAATAATATCTTTAAACTTTATCAATTCCTCTGGTAAAGTATATTTCATAATCTTGTCTCCTCTTTAATTTTCTATTGCGTATAACTTCTTTTACTTAATCTAGCTTAGGTGTTTTAATGTCATTAACGTCTCTTTTTTCAATGCCAAATTTACATTCATAACACCTAAGAGGCTCTGAAAATGTTAATACTTCCATTTCTATATCAGATGGCGTTTGTTCTACTTTTATCTCATATTTAAGATTTGTAAACTTAATAGTAGATTTACTATAACCTTCGTCACAATCATAGTTGTCTATACCGACAATATTCAATTCTCCATTATTTGAAATATTCCAGTTAAATGTATCATATTCCACAAATACTGAACTAATGTACTCAATCCACCCCGTACCATCTTCAAGAAATACAACAAATGTATCTTCTTGTGCTCCAGGACCATACATAATATCTATTGACCACTTACCAATTAAATTTTTATTATTATTCATATAATCAACTCCATTTTAGCACTTATATATTCTGATTAGCAAATTACTTAATCTACAAGAAAAGTTCGCTATCTCATATGTTTTCAGTAAGCAAGAAAGCTTTTCACTCTTTATTACTATAGGAATTTTCATTTGTTCCTTGTCCACATAAGTTTTGAAAATATATTAATATGATTTAGTATATTTTAAGTCTACTTCTCTTTTATGTTTCATTTAACTCTTGTGAATTACTCATTAAAAGTATAGAAACAATCATGTTCACTGTAGTTATTTAGATTTTTGATATAATCTTGAACACTTGGATTTTTTAACTGGTATTTTGTGTTGTCTATGATGTCATAAATCACCTGCCCCGAAAAGTACCATTCCAAATCACTCTTTATTGCAAAATCAGGATATATTTCTTCATCTGTATCATCATCTACATCAACTGCTTCATCTAAATAAATAATAGTCTGTTCATCAAAAAAATCTGTATTCTTTTTAACGTATAAATCATATGATTCTAATGTTTTACACTCAATTACAACCAGTTGTTCAATCTTAAGAGGCTTTCTAATAAATCTGCTCATAATATTCAAACATTCCTTCCAAACAAACTTTTCTCATTAATAAATAAACGCATATACCGATAATAATTCTCATCTATCGCATATGCTTCTGACGTATTACTGCTCCAGTATTGTCGTCCAGCATTATAACTCAACATATATTGTTCCCATGAACTAAAGTGGTCACAATATTTATCATAGGTCGCTAATATATAATCCCAAGCTTCTTTTTCTGATATGTAACCTGCTTCAAAGCCTATTGATGCTAGGAATTGACCTCTACAAATATCAAAAGCTCTACCACCGCATTTTCTTAAATCATATTTGTAAGTATTAATAATATTCAACTCACTTTTTAATGTTTCATCATGGACACTCTCAATATAAGTAGGTATCTCTTCTTCATCCATTTGTAGTAGCATTTCGTGATACTCCATATACTCTAACGAATGGCCATTTGCATTTGACATTCTATCGATTTGCTCAATTAGAGCTTCTCGTGTTCTTGTCCCCCAATGATCTCTTAACATATCTCTCGCTTCCTGTTGATCCACATTATATATTCTGATACTTAGTTTTTCTTCACTTCCAGTTATCCACATAGGTGCAAATAAAGCTAGGGCGCTTTCTTTTTTATCTTTCATCTTTAGCATTTCATCACTCCTCTATATACATTTTCTACTGGTTAAACATATTAAAAATTCTTCCAAATAGTCCTACCTTTTCTTCGCTCTGTTCTCTTCTTTTTTCTTCTCGCTCTTTTCTTTCTTCTGAAATATAATCTAATAAATCCTCTACCTCATCTGCATCATAACCTTCACGAGCTGCACGGCGAGCATATTCCTCAGCATTATTATATTCACCTAATTTATAATAACAGTACCCTGCATATAGCAGTGCATCTGCATAGTTACCACCTTGATAATCATGATTATTTAAATAAAAAATGGTTTCTAAACATTCATGATATCTGCCTGTAAAATACAAACTCTTTATTTTGGCTAACAGATAATTATTTCTTAAACCTTCAGTCTTTTCTATAGCCAAATTATAATAGGGTAAGCTTTCCTCGTATTGATCATTCAACTTTAGAATGCAACCTACTAGATAATAGTTGTGTCCATAGTCTTTATTTAAGGCTACACTCTTTTCAAAAATAGCAATAACCTCTGCACCATGTTCTATTAACTCATCCACTGAATAGACATCATAATAAGCTACTCCCAACATATGATAGGGCATATATGCATTTAAGCCTTCTTTTTCATAAGCTTTAATAGCGTTTTCTATATACTGTTTTCTTAACTGTAGGTTATCTGGAAATACGGCTTTAGTTAATTCTACTAATCCCAGTTTTTCTTCAGCACTTAATTCATTCATAACGTCTTTAAGTACTTTGAAAGCTTTTTCATATTGCTCTTTTTCTTTATGGCAAGTAGCCAGTAACTTCTTTTCTTCTGTTGTCAAAATTATTTTTTTGACAACTCACTTTGTATTTCATCATAAGATTTTAGAAGACATGCTCTCACATTCATATCATGAGATTGTGCTTCTAAGACATGATGAAATCTACTAATGGCTTCTTTGTATTTACCTCTATAAAAATCGCATAAAGCAAGCCCTTTTACACACTGGACATTGTTATTGTAATATCTAGTGCCTTCATAAAACAAATCATAGGCACGTTGAAATTCACCATTATCTATAGCTGAATAGCCTTCGTTTAGTAATTCTAGAATAAATAATTTTTAATTATGTTCCTAATATTCTACATACTTTAATCCCAATCAAAATACAATCTTCTTTTTCCGCATTTTAAACACTTAAATAAGTAACCTTGTAGACTTCCATTATCTGTTTAGTCTAGCTCAGCACGGCTAAATAAATCAAGAATAAACGTTTTATCTTCACACGCAGATTTGAAACTAATGATAAAATCACGCAAAGCTATCTTATCTTCTGAATAAGCTACAAACATACTAGCCTCTGGATCCATTTTAATAGTATTTTTTAATTCTGGACGACACTCATCTAAAAAGACTTGTGCCAAGCTTCCCCAGTCATATCCACCGCCCTCAAAACCTTCATTAGCACGTGTATCAAAGATATCTTGAAGATACATTCCTACATCTAAACAAACAGAAGCTGTGTTACTATGCTCTACCCAAAAGAATGGTTTAATCGTATAATTCATTTTATCCATTTCCCTTTTCCTCCTCTTCATAAGCGAGTCGAATATCTATAAACTCCACAATCATCTGACAAATTGACCCATCTTTATCATATCCCCAGTAAACTGGATATGTTCCATCACCAAAACCTGACCTAAAAATAGGCATATGATAATCTGTCTCTGGTATTTTCCAATTGATCCAGTCTCCACCACTGCATTGGTATTTAGGACTTATTTTATAACTCTTTTCAAACAAATCAGCAAAATAATCGAGGTATATATTACCTTTATCATTTTCATGTTCTATATACCATTTTTCATAAAAATCACAGTAAGCCCTATGTACTGTTTTATCACATATACAGGCTAGTCCTGCATCTACATTAAAACCATAGTAATCATCTTCTCCTAAGTCATCTAAATCTTCATATCCAATAAGGGCTTCTTCAAATCGTACTGCTTCAGCCCCTGTAAAACGTATTCTAGCAGTTGCATATCTTGCACATTCGCCCATAGTTGGTTTCACTACACACAGCTCAACTAAAAATTCACCTTTAGGTACTGTTTGAAAATACGGCTTTTCGTGTGGACTAGCTAAGAAACATAGTGGATCACGGACTAAAATCTCACCTGATGGAATAGAGCAGTATCCTATATTAAGTATATCTATTTCTCTGTTATAGATACTAGATGCACTATAATATTCATTATAATCTACTGGCGAACTTAATTTGTCCCTTTTTACTTCCCATTTTGATAGCCATTCTTTTGTTGCGTTCATTATATATACCTCCTTCATCTAGGCTGATAACTCTCCATGAGTTCATTACCATAGAATATCTCTATTATCTATCATTTCCAATGCTACCTGCACTTGTGGATATAATGTAATAGTTTCTTCGTTATCAGTTATATCTTTACTAGTAAAATATTTTTTATTATTTTGTCCTACTATAGTTGACCTTTTATATTCTATAATCCTTTTATCCTCTGTAACAATAACTCCATATTCATTTTCTTCCTCATCTTCAAGAAATGATACTAATACTATTTTGTTAATGCGAAAACCACTATTAATCAATATATTTTTTATGTCATTATTTTCTTCATCGTTCAATAATAAATTTGTTAATTCAATTATTTCTTGCTCATATAAATTCATTTTAATAACTCCTTACCATTACCACTTACCCTTCAATCTGAGCACTGGTAAATCCATTCTCAAAATCACCTTGAATGACAATAACGTGCCCGAAAAACATATCGCCATCGTTATACCAAAGTGTATATGTATTATCTATATATAATTCTATAACCAATAAACTCATTCGTTTTTTAAATTCAGCCTCAGTTAATTCTGCTTCATCATTTTCTTCATCAAGCCAAACATCATTTTTTAAAGTTAAAAGTTCACAAGCATATTGTTTAGCTCTTGCATCCCATTCTGGATAATTAGAGAAAGACTTTTTATATTGTTTTATTAACTGCTTAAGCTCTGATTCATCTTCTGTATACATATATAATTCAACTTCATTACCACACCAATCTATAGTAGCAGTATACAAAGCTGCTTTATTGTATAATGTAAATTTACCCAACTCATTGTCATAATAAATGACCTTTTCTTTCCCATATTCTCCAATCCATTTTATGAACAAATGACAATCTACTTGTATATCCTTCCGTGGATTTAGTGATAAGGCTTTGTTAAAAGCTTCTTTCGCCTTCGTATACTCTTTTTTACAGTAGAAAGCATAGCCTAATCTATATTGCCACATTGGCGTATCTTCTTGATTAGACCGTAACTTCTCTAAAACATCAATGGCTTTTTCATATTGTCCAACATTGTTGTATGCCACAGCCAAATCGCCCATTATTTCATCAGTATATTTTTCCTCTGGCAAATAATTAAGTATAGCTGATATAATTTTGTAGTGTTCACCTTCCTTATACCACTTATCTATTTTTTCCATGTAATACGTCTCTAAATCATTCACTTGATAATACGTGGTTGTTTTTCCTACTATATATTTTTCTTCTTCCTCTTCATGATTCTTATAGACTCTTCTTATCTCATCACGCACTTCCATTAATGCATAACCTAATAAATTCTCTCCTTTCCATAGGAAGGGATTGTTTATATTAGGTAGTTCTTCTATAGACATGCCTATTCCCCATGTACTATCATTAGGACTTGCATATACAATAACTTTATCCCCTGTATTTAGAAGTGCTTGTCTTAATTGACTATCTTGAGCAAATTTATAATAATTACCTTGTAATGCAATTCTATATTGATGTTTTAACCACATAGCTTCATCATAGTTTTTTATTTTTTTATCTAAGGCATACACTTCTATCATATCTGTGCTATCTATAATATTCTCCATTGTATCAAAATCATCAAATAAAACTGCTTTTTCAGCTATCATGTAATGATCTATACCAAAACAATGATCACCATTAACTTGAAATGTATCTATCCAATCTTTTCTAAAACACCCTCTTGAAATATCTGTATCTTTCCAGAATGTTATCATTTGGAGTTTTTTATCTTCCTCCATCCATACATTTATTTTTCATATAATCATTATTGTATTTTAGCTCTTCACACTAATCCCATGCTAGAACAGTATCATCAGATAGATTATCTGGAATTTCACCATTATACCAACCTGTCCACTCTATTGGCTCAGGATATTTCTTAATATATGCTTCTCTCTGATCTTCACTTAATTCATCAAACCATGAAGAAAATTTTATTGAATAGTCTTCACCATAACCCATTCTCCAACCTATGCTATATCTTGATAGATAACTATATTTAATCCATAATGGTAACATCACTTATTTCATTCCTCTCATTATAATTGGTCATTAAGTATTTATCTCACTTCAGATTATCTCTTTGAACAAACTATTTTCATTATAAAAAAGTGGTATAGTTTTATCAAGTATGTGATGTTCTGCATAATCTGCCGTTAAGTTTTTGCCAAAATTATAATTCAACCTGTGCAAACATCTTAAATATCTAACATATTTCCAAAATTAATATTGTTTTGCTAGACCATACAATTATTACATTATACCAACTAGTTTTTACCCCCCTTGGTAACAAGTATAATACTACTCTTTTTTTATTTATTGTTACAGTCATAATAAATCAAAAAAACTTAGTAAATTTTGAAGCTGTTACCTAGGGGGGTAAAAACTTGTTGTTATCATAATCTGAGTCATGACTTTGCTATAAGGCAAATCATAACAAAAACAAGTTTCTATAAGGAAGTAAAAAGGAGATCATAATATGTTAAAAGCAAACGAACAAAAAAGTCAAAAAAACTTAGCAAAAGTTTAAAATTAGTTAAGCAAGCTGTTGGTGATAAAGAATATAATCATCTATATGCTTACAAACAAAAAGATTTTATTATCATCAAAACGATAACACACTATGCTATTGGATTTAATGATACACAGGTCATTGCAATTCCAATGTCAAGTGATGGTGAAAAGACTAATAAACCTCAAATTTTCGTAATGGGGAAAGAAACAAAAGTATCTTTAAGTGGTGTAGTAACACTATCCAATGAAAATAGTAAAATTAAGTTAGAAGTACCAGGTATAATGCCTTCACGCTTAGGCATGAAACAACTAGAAGTTAACCAAGTAAATGCACATAGTTCATTTATTAATAAACTTAAGTCAGCAAAATAGGAGGTATTAAATATGACAAAACCTATGAGAAGATTAATCCTTGCTCTTATCTTAATCGTAATTATTACAGTAGCAGGCACAATTGGTGGATTTTTCAATATACATGATTTAATTAACCGTGTTTCCATTCAACGTATTGATAATCAATTTGGTGGTAAAACAACTACAAAATCTACTACTGTTAGCAAACATGTCACCTGGACAAAATATTATGCAAAAGAATGGGTAAAACCAATTGGAGCCGTAAAGCCTTACATGTTACAAGAAGTATTAGATAAAAACAATCAAGTGATTAACTATATGTACATATATCGTACTGAGAAATCTATTGAAGATACAGTTGCTTATTACAAAGAAAATATTGAAAATTTAGACATTACTTCACTAGATGAAAATTATATCTCCATTGATGCTGAAGATAATCAATACAAATTCAGCATAACAGTAAAAATGGAGGATACTGTAACAGAAGTAACAACAATGATAGATAAAAAAATAAACTAATTCATGTCTTGCTTATTCATTTAATAAAGGAATAATTATTTCACATTTTATAAGGAAGTAGAAATGAGAAAGCAAAAACAACCATTGATTTGACAAGAATTGTCAAATCAATGGGTTGTAAATGTTATCAGTTCTAATAATCGTCTTATCTATAATCATCAATTTTCGTCATATTTTTCATCTACATTTCTGTTTTCTTCCCATAACTCCTTTTGCTCAAGCCCACCAATATTTAATCCGAAGAACATGAGGTCTAAGAATAAAACTTGTCCACTTTCTAATTCAAACTCAACAATATCACATTCTAAGTTTTCACCATGTACTTTCAAATTTATTAACGCCATGGATATTACTTTGTTACTATCTGTTGAATTAACAAAAATAATTCGTTATATGCTTGTACTGTAAACCCATTTTCAATTGATGTAACTCCTGTTAAAACAATATACTCTAAGTTACTAGAAGATAATACTGACTTTAGTTCTTCTAACATATTCCATCTCCTTTAATCTATAAATTATCACTCCAAATCAAGATGTTATTCTGACTACAGTAATGTATTCAATTCACCACTCAGTTTTATTATAAAGTTATACCATTGCCTCGATATACTTTATTATTTTGTTCCTAAAAATGCTAATAGATAATGAAAAGAAGTAATAATCATATACTACGTAACACTTGTCTTTTTCCATTTTCCTGTACTATCCTACGCATTTTTTCATTAATTGATCCAAAGTATTAAGATCTTTACACTTCTTTTCAATGATAAAAGTATCCCAATTATAATCTTTAACTACAACAATTCTAAAATTCCCTTTTACAGAGAATTCTGGATACCATCCCACATCAATTATATAGTCATTTTCATAAGATATTTGAAATAAATCTTCTTTCAATAAATCAACTTGCTCTTCTCAAGTTATTTCTTTATATACATAAAAATCATCATATTTACTATGTATTCCTTCTCCAAATTCAATATTCTCAAACAATATAATTCACCTTTTCATTTTAATTAATATACATTACAGGTATTGAATCAGCAAGCCATATTTCATCATGACCTATATAGAATAATATTCCATCATCATATGCTTCTTTTGCTCTGATTCTGATAATAACAGGTTCATCATCTCTTCTTTTACCAACATCAATTGCAGTATACTCATTAACTGACATATGTACATATTGTCTATCTTTCGGAATTAATCCTATATTATTAATTGACTTCATAAACTTTTTTGCAGTCCCATGATAAAGAAACTCTGGTGGTTCAGCAACTTCTTTAGAAATTTTTGTTTTTGTAGAGTGACCATATAAAGCACGAATCATATCATCTTTGATTTCATGTCTTTTCTTATCCGATAGTTGTATCATCGTTATAATATCAGAAATTTTTAACTTCTTCCATTTCTCATTTTTTTGTAAAGCAGATAGCAATTTCTCAACGGCTACCCACCCTTCCAAATCCAGAGTTAATCCATACTCCTCTGGTACATGTCTTAGAGCATAAGATATTTCTTTGCTCAACACTTTATAATTGACCATCTTTACTACCTCGTTTCATTGTTAATATTTTATAATCACTAGCAACTATTTATGTAGATCAACTCTCTAGATAGATAGCATAGTGTTTTATTTTTAATTCATCGAACCATTTAGGACTAATTTAGGATTAATTTTTTATTAAATATAATTGTGTATAACACATGAGTTATCATATATCTCCTTCTGTTGAATGTCCATATTATATTCTATACTTTTTACTTTTTTATTGTTATTGCATTTATTTGTCAAAGCTCCGTCAAATTCACTATCTAAATGATGTTGTGGTATTAGTACATTCATATTATGCAGTTCTTTATTGAGTTATAAGAACATATCTCGTTCTTCGACTATGTGCTGGATTCTCTCACATCTACTTCTTCTATAAAAACATTTATCATATTAATTCCTTCTTTAATATAGTTTGGTTTTTGACATATTGCTCTATAGGGTTACCCAAATTGTGTTTGATACATTGTTGCTTAATCGCTAAAAGAATATAATCTTATCTCTAAATGGTTATCTTACCATCAGCTAAATCTCTCCAATATCCACAACGTATTTCATATTGGACTCCTCCTAATGGTAACAAAAGATTTTTAGTGACTAAATCTTGTTTTAATATCAATCCCGATTGCTTAAAATCAACTTTTTCTTTCAGTTCCGGATACCAACCTGTTTTGTTAACATTCTTCCAATCTTCAATGTAAAGTCCTATATATTCCTCTATTTTACAAATCATCTTATCAAAATCATCATAAATTATCTCAATAACTAAACCACCTTCATCAAAATCATATATATTAAATTCAATTTTTAATATTGATTCTTCCATAATGACTATTTCTCTTACATATCCAGGATAATTATCTACTAATCGTATGTCAACACATACTGATTTAGCTCTTCCTACCTTAATATAATTAATAATTTCATTTTTAGTCAAATTTTTAATCCCCCTGAAATCTAATCTCAAGAATACAAAAACCTAAAGAATTTAACCCCAACTATTGAAATAGAGAGCGAAAGAAAGCTATAGTCAACTATTTTTTTCATTACCATTACATTTTGTTTGAGTTGTGTTGTAAGTAATTTATAAATTGTGAAGTTACTTCTTTACTTTATAGTTGATTTAGACTATTTTCTGATGTTAATTTGTGTTTAGAAAAACTTACATAATTCTTTTTATCATCAACTAATACGCTGTATATTCTATTAAGCAATTCTTTTTTTTCTTGTGTACATAAACCACTACTAGACATATCTTTTTTAAACCATAAGATTATATTTAATATTATTATTTTCCACTGTAAAGCTACTTCACATCTAAAGTCCATAATATTATAATTCATTAATGATTTCAAGGTTAAGAGTTGTTCATTAATTCCCTTATCTCTCAATATTGTTGGTAATGGAGTTAACCCCACATAGTCTTTTCCATAGTATGCCTGTGAAATCATAATATCACCTATTATGTTTTGATTAAAAATAACTAGTTCATCTGCTGGAACCCACAATTCGTTATGTAAAGCTGCACCAACAGTATGTATTTGATATTTTTCAATATATTTTTCATCAACACTAAACTCAGTAACATATCCGACAAATCCTGAGCCCTTATCTACCGTATTCCACTTAGAAGCAATCTGTTTTGCATAATCGCAATTCAATACAGGATAAAAGTATGGTTGAGTAGGTAATCTTGATGGAAAGCCTTTGCATTCTTTATTCAGTATTAATTCCATTTCTTTTAGACCAACTGGTCTATATAATTTAATCATTATAATTACACCTACTTTATTTTATTGTTCTAATTGTATTTTTGAATTCATTCAATTTTTTATCATATTCTATACTTTTTTATTTAACTTTTATAGATTAGCATTTTTTTATTCATTATAAGGTTTATCACCTGGTTTAGTCCAATACTTAAGATATTCCAAAGCTCTCTCCAAATCATCCATATCATCTTCACCTAAAGTATTATTAAATTTTTCTGATAGAATAGTTCTAACTTTTGCTAATCGCTGTGTAACTCCCCATTCATCAATAAATTTAGTGGTCTCTTTCTCATATTCTATCCTAACTTTTGATTCATCCTCAACTAATTTATCGCCATAGTATGAACCCATCTTGTGGAGAGATATTAATATAATTTCTATTTCTTTTAATGCATCTATAAGTCGATTACCACTCAATATTATCTCTTCATTCTCTTTGATCATTAATGTTAATAACTCCTTTTTTTATATTGTTATCGTCGTTTTAACTTTTGCGATTTATTATATCAATATCTTCATTTATTGTTAATTCAGGTGTTCCATATCTACAATGTCCACTTGCATATATATAGTTTACTGAGTCATTTAATCAGTATGTATGTAGATTTAGACTTGCCTAGGTTTCTTGTTCTGACCAGTAGATGTCTCACTTATAAGTCATCCTATACTTGGGTAGTAATATCTTGCTCGTGTTTCCAATGCATCATAAGTGTATTGTTTTTTGTATGTTTCCTTGCTCGTCTACTGTGGATTACGTCTCTGTGTCCGTTATATAGTAGTAGCTCATTTATTTTTATTTTTCTTTTACTGCTACTGCGTCTATTTTTGTTTCATCGTTATTGTGTGTAAATAATAGTATGTTGCGTATGTAAGCCTTCACAAGTTTACTAATATGCTTTATACTTCTTGATAAAGTCTATAATAGATAAACTTTTTAAATCGTTAAGAATTTCTTCATCTTCTTCCCACCATGTATCTCCAGCATATAACTTACTGTCAACATAATTCCAAGGTACCACTTGACCTTTGTCTATTTTTAATGCAGGTACCAAATGATAGATATAGATATTATTCATTAAAGAAACACAAAATTCATCTTGTATCTTATACATAACTTCAAAATAATCGTTTTCTTTCTCATCATCAAGAATTTTAATATTTTTCTTATAAATATTCGTATCATTCAATGACTCTGATTTAATATTTTCATCGAATAGTTCTCTCATTATATAACTTAAACCATATTTTTTTATAAAGTCATCAATTGAGTTGAAATCAAAATCAGCAGTTAACCTTATGAAATAAGATGATGCATGACTTTTTTCTGTTAGCTTCTTCCTTACTATAATTTTTTCCATTTAATTACCCCATGTGTATATGAACTTTAAATTCCTGTTTTTACTACCCACCAGAACTAATTCCCTTATATGATGTATTGACTGATTCGTCTCACATGACGTTTGGTTAAGCTCTTAATAGTGAATGTTCTAAGTATTATATTGCTCACGTCCATAATCTATACAATATCAAAATTACATCGTAAGCTGCTTTAATTTTTCTTTCATTAATTAGTTGTTCATTATATGATTGACTCATTAACTTAATCCTCACTAATAAGATATAACTATAAAATATATATGTTCATTTTACCTAGATAATTATTTTTATATTTAATATATCATTCGTTGAATAAATCTATTTGCAATGGTTTCTTAAGTCAGCTATAAATATGAGCGGCTTAGTATAATAAAAATTGAGTTTCAAATCTAAGTAATAATAATTTGGGTTTGTTAGCACTTATAGGTGTCTTTATTAGAGCAATTCATCTAGCTCTTCTTCATCATAAAGTACTTTATACTTACCATCCTTCTGTCTATGGACATAATAGATATTATAGTTGGTCTTGCATTGCACCCTACAGCTACTAAAAGCATAAATATGCTACATAATATTTTTCTCCTTTAATTTAATCCTCCTTTAATTACCAAAAAATTCATCATAATCATAAAGTCCGTATTTTTTCTTGGTAGTTTCGGCGTTATGATGATATATTTCTATGTATACTTGTATTGGAACTACTACTATTGGTTTTGTAAGTATTATTTATTAATAGCTTTATATTAGGATTATTTTTGATATCAAGCATTCAAGCATTCATTACAATTTGAAATATCCAGTACTCTTCTTCAGACTCTTCAAATAGTTGTACTTCAATTAACACTTCATTATTTGATTCACTACAACTTTTGATTTATCCTTAATTTCATTAATTATTTCCCCATCTGCCCCAACAATTATTTCAATGTTATTATTATCGACTATTATATCATATTTTCTCAATTCATCTACGATCATTTTTTTAGAATAATAGGGAGTTATAGCAGATATCCTTGCATAATCTATATCACTTTCCATTATAATTAAACCTTCTTCTGTTTTTCCTATAATAGAGTTATCTTTTGATAATTGATTGTGAATAGCTTTAATTAATTTATGCTTTTCTTCTGTAGCCTTCAACAAAAACTTTTTTATTTGTGTAATATCATGAGAATTTTTTTCCGTAACTATATTAATATTTTCATTAATATTTATATCTTCAATAACCATGTTATCCGTTTCATTTACATAATCACACGAGCATACTATACTACAAACTAAACATATTATTAATACAATTATTTTATTTTCTATTAAATATTATTCCTCATTTAAGTAATCATCAATAATGCCTAATTCATCGCATGAAATAATTAATTCCGAACTATCTGGTGTCAAAAAAATACCCATTCTTTGGCATAAAAAATCCTTTTGTGCCGGTTCTAAATGAGTGTGATTATATTTTCTAAAGCTATTATTAGCCATCCTTATTAATTCCGTTCCTAGACCTATCATAGCATTTTTATTAAGAAACAGCTGAACTTTCACCGAAGAACTAATATTATTCCCATCTTTATCATAGACCTGAAGTACTCCAACATTATCGCTCTCTCTTTCAAATGGGTCATTACCATCTGAATACATATTAATTTTATATTCCAACAATCTCATATCCTTTCATAAATTTATTTAAATTCCTTTTTTCTTAATATCAAACCAGTAATCAATTATTATGTTTGAATCATCTACAACTATACAATAATTTGCTGACTCTGTAAACTTACCACATACTTACATTCATAAAGTCCTTTGACCACATTTGCAATGACTTTCCTCCATTCAGATAGAAATTCCTTTATAGTTACTATAATATCACCTTAATCAGTAAGTACTTTATCAACATTGCCAACAACATTCTCCGATTCAGAACTAACTTTAAGTTCTTCATTACTCCACTGTATACTCCATTCACAATTAAAAGTATCTGAAGACCATCTTATCTTAATATCACCTACTGTTTTCGATTTTACTTTTTCTATAATATCAAGTATATCTATTATCATAATGCTAACATCATATTTGTAACTCAAAGGGATATGAATGTTATTACAAATGATATAAAGATTCTCAGTCCATAATGGAAAAATCGTTTCTATCATATAAATTCTCGTGATCTCTGTCAAATTCATAAGTGAAACCTATTTACATGTTTCTTTATATTAATGCACATAACTAGATATATATCATTCTTTCTTAATAGTAACCTTATAAGTCTCCTTTTGAATTTTCACCTTGTATAAAGAATATAAAATAATCATCTTCTGGACTTAATTCTACTAAATAACGAGTATCGTTTAAATAATCAATTTTCTGTTCATAAGTTTTGTTTGATGCTAATGAATAAATACAAATTGAATCTGACGAGTCAGAATAATATGCTACGTACTTACCATCATTTGACCAACATATATGGTAGATATCAGCTTCAAATTCATGTACAAATTTTTCTTGTTCTAAATTATAAATATAATACTCATCATGAATACTTCTCTTTTTCAATAATATATTTTCTAAATCCCTAGAAGAACTATGTATGTTATAATTATCTAGATACAAATGAAGGCTTTTATCATCTAGTGTATATTTGTATGTATTGTGATAGTGCTCTCTTGGCGAAGCTATTTGTTTATTCTCATCAAGTACTAACCCCCACGAATCAAAATATAGATTATCATTTTTATCCCATAAAGCATTAAATGTATAGTCATCTGTTAGTTTTAATTCATTCCATACATAATTCCAATTTTTTGTTGGAATATCATATATGTAGATGTATTCGTCTGACTCTTTCAAAAAAACATATGCTATCTTATTTTTATAATAGTTAATACTATTATTCATGTTATAAAATACAATATCACTATTTTTATTTAGAGTTGAATAATCAATCACTTCTTTTGTATTGTTTTTTGAATATCATATATAAATTCACCATTAATTAATATAAGATTATTATTCAGCCATTTAATAGTATTTGGATTTAATTCATCTATGCTACCTAAACGATTTTTCCTATCATTAGAAAAAACATCATAGAATAAATATTCTTCTTCTCTATAATCTTCTGATGAAACAAGTATATAATTTTCTTTATTTGGAGAATATAATTTATTTTCATAGAATTGATTTTGACGTAAAATCTCAATGTTAAGTGTTATATTCTCTTGAATAGATTTATCTATAGGTTTGTCATTTATTGTTGGGTTATCTGCAATATTTCTATGCGTAGTATCAGCTTCTGTTAGTAAACTATCGTTATTGTCTTTCTGGTTACTTATACTTTTGTCATTATTTAATTTATCATTATGATCATTATTACAACTAGTTAACATTAAAATCGCAATTAGTATTAATAATATTTTTTTCATTTCATCACCTTTTTTGCTACTCGTAAAAGTTATTATATCTTTTACGAGTAGTGTTTATTTAGTTTGCCTTATATATTGGTTGTCCTTTTTCTTTAAAATACAGTTATTCCTTGTCCCTGTGTTTATATTACATTATAAATCATGGTCTTATGTCAAGAAAAAGGAGAAGTTAAATTCGTAAAAATTGTATTTAGTTATTGGTTTTCAAAAAAACGTGTTACTTTAGAATTTATTTGCCTAGCGGCCTACCGCCTTCCATGAAGCTTATAAAACCCAATAAGTTTCATTACAGTTGGTCTATTAATATATTTAATGATAATAGGTTAATTCTTCGTTTAACGGTTTAACTTACAAAAGTGTTTTCGAAATCATATGGTGACGTCATATTACAATGGTTATGAATTCTTATTGTATTATAAAAAGTTTCTATATATTCAAATATTAATTGATTTGCATGTTTTATGTTTTTAATTACAAATCTATTTAACCACTCTCTTTTTATTAGTGCCTGAAATGATTCAATACATGCATTATCCCAAGGAGTTCCTTTTTTTGAATAACTTCTTATAAAGTTAGCTGTCGGAGTTGCTTCTATATAACTTTTTGATACATATTGGCAACCACGATCACTTTGTATAATAACTGGTTTACTTAGTTTTCTATTAAATTTGGCTTTGTTTATTGCTTTTAAAACTCCTTCTGTTGATAAATTATCGGATAAATGCCAGCCAATTATTTTCCTAGAAAATAGGTCCATTACACTTGTTAAATAA
>JAOARM010000019.1 GCA_025210515.1 Vallitalea sp.
CCTTGGTAGATTTTTTATTTGGTCTATTTGTAATATCTTTTTGCCCGATTTTTCACCACAATAACCTGTTGGGTCTATGAAGTTTACTGGATTATTTGATACGTACGCATAAAGATTAAGCCCGTCGCCTCTATAACTATCTTCTTGTGAAAACCTACCAATTTTAGGATTATAATATCTTGCTCTCAGATAATATTGCCCTGTTATACTATCATATTGTTCTCCCGCATAATTATATCTATTAGGAACTAATGCTTCTTTTGAAGTAATGTTACCGAACGCGTCATAATTATATCTGTTTAACATATTTCCTTGACTATTGGTAATGCTAGTTATATCACCATGAACATTATGTAGATAATAATTGATTTTGTTACTATCATCTTTTGTAGCTATTGTTTGGTATCCTCTTATAATATTCTTTTTGATTTCACCATATGAATTATGTTCACTAACTACTTGTCCACTGTTATATGTAAATCCAGTATATATGCCATTTTCTTCGATTGCTGTTCTTAGATTCCCTACTGTGTAATAGTTGTTTTGAAATTGTCCATCTGGTTTTGTAACATTGATCAACCTATTATAACCATCGTAATTATAGTAAATTGTTCCTGAATTTGGGTTACTTTCCTTTATTAAGTTACCGTTATCATCATAATTGTACGTAGTTATTATATCATTATCTATAGTCTTTGTTAACTGATTTAATTTATTATACTGATATCTAGTAGTTGTTTCTTTTACTTGTGGTGAATAATCATTATCTAGTATAGTTTTCTTTAATGTTTTCCTTTGTCTATTCCCTGAGATATCATATGTATAACTTTCTTGTGTAGAGTCTGGATAAATCACCTTTGTAAGTTGATATAGTTCATCATATTGATATTTTGTTGGTTGTTGATTTTCTAATTTTTCTATGATATTACCATTTAAGTCGTATATATAATTATAAGTATTTATAGCTTTATCATTATTATCTTTGTGAGTCATCTTCGTTATTTGGTTATCTTTATTATAATTATAATTAATACTTATCCCATTATTATAGGTAACACCATTAAGTTGGTTATCTGAGTAATTATATGTTGCTAATATATTGTTATTATCTTTTACTTCAGCTAACCTAGATTGGTTGTCATATGTGTAATTAATAATATTTCCCTGTAAATCTGTTAAAGATTTTATTTGATTATTTTTATTATAATTATATCTTAACATAATTTTATTATTTATTGTCTTATCTGTAATCAAACCATTCTTATTATAATTATATTTTTCTATACCATTATTAGAGATAGTAGCTTGTAATCTTCCTAGCTGATTATATAAATAGTATTGTTCTTGATCTTTTCCTTCAATACTTTTTTGTGTTAAATTATTATCTCTATTATATTGATAATGTAATACTTGTCCTAATCTATCTGATTGCTTTATTACTCTTCCTTCAAGGTCATGTACATATTCAATCTCTTTACCTTGGGGATCAATTATTTTCTTTACTTTATTTTGAGAATTATATACATATATTGTCTTATTTCCTTTTGGATCAATGCTAGATGTTACATTTCCTGCATAATCATATGTATATGTTGATTGATTTCCTTTTGCATCAATTATTGCTTCTGCTCTTCCCCATAAATCTCTAATATATGTAGTTGTATTTCCTTCTGCATCCTTTATAGTTATAATATTATCTTGAGCATCATAGGTATAACTAGTATTATGTTTACCTTTTAGTTTTAATTCTGGAGTCATAATGGATATTAATCTACCACCAATGTCATATGAATATTCTGTATTATATCTTGATTCATCATTAGCTCCTGATTGATATCCCTTTTGATCCATTTGTTTTATAAGTTTACCTTTAGTATTATATATATTTTTTTGTACAATATTATTTTCTTCATCTGCAATAGTTGTAAGTCTTCCTAGATAATCATAAGAATAAGATACAGCTTTTCCATCGTCTAATTCTGTCTTATAATTTTCAGGTTTAATTTCTTTAATAATATTGCCTTCTTCATCATACTTAAACCTATATATATTACCTTCTTTATCTATTTGTTTTATTAAATTATTTTGTAAGTCATAAGTATATTCAATAAAGCCTTCTGAGTCTATTTCTTTAATTAAATTGCCTGCCTTATCATATTCATATGATGTTTCTCTTATTACCTTGTTAGATCCTTTAGTGTATGTAGGATTTATTATTTTATTTTCTATCTGACTTATTCCTATTTTTTTGTAACTATTACTTTTATCTTCGTCTAACCACTTACTTATATACGTTAAATCAGATTCATCAATTTTTTCATCGTTATTGGTATCATATTTATAATTAAACTTTGTATTTACTCCATCTTGATTTATTTGTAATGCTGTTAAAGTTAAATCATTAATTTCAACTTTTTGATTTTGATTAAAATCAGGTCCCGTTATATCTAATCGTTGCCCAGTTAACTCTGAAAAAGGTTTTACTTGTCCTTGTTGATTTTTATAAGTGCTATCATCGGCAAATGTAACATACCCTATACCCATAATGTTATTCTTGGCTTTTAACTTAATTTTTAAAATGTCCGTTTTGCCAATATCATATCCTTCATTACTAGTTATAGATATCTTGCCTATTGTATTCGTATTAATTACTATATTTTCATTAAGCTTTTCTATGTCTTCTAGTTCAAATACTCTAGAATCGTATTTAATATTAAGGTTAATATTTGATAGATTCTCGGTAGTATCTATGTCTACAGTGTAGGTATAAATATTATTCTCATATATTTTATCTTTAGGTGAATAAATGTTGGCTTTTACATGTGTTTCGTTTATCCAATCTTCTTCTACTTCTTCTTCTTTTTTTATAATTCTATTATTATCATCATATGTAAATATAGTTTTATATCCTAATGGGCTTTTCATTTGTGTTAAGTTACCATTTTTATCATATGAATAATATGTTATTGCTTCTTCTTTCTCATTATTACTACCAATATCTTCCCCATTGATAACTTGAATTTCACTTGTTATTCGTCCAAGCTTATCATATATATATCTTTTAATACCAAATATATTATCACTTATTTTTGTTTTTTGCTCTATCAATTGTGATTGATTATTGTATTGGTACTGTATATTGGATCCCGTTGAATCTGTTACTTTAATAACTTGATTGTTTTTGTTGTAATTATAATTTATAATATTATATTCTTTTGGATTACCATCTTTTACAACATAATCTTTTGATTTATATTCTCTTGATACTCTACCTAATAAATCATACTTATATTTAGTTTGTCTATAGTATATAATGTTTTTTTCTTTCTTAATAGGTTCTTGTTTTTCCAATAACCATCCTGCGTCATTGTATTTAAAATGTGTTTCATAGCCTTCACTATCAATAGTTTTTATAATATTGCCAACTTCATCATATACATTTTTACTTATTATATTTCCATCTTTATCTTTAATAAGTTCTAATCTATTTAATGAATCATAAGTATACGCTATGCCTTCACCATCATCAGTTGACTCATTATAGTTATTAGCTGTGATGGATTTTAAAATATTTCCTAATGGATCATATTTAATTCTTGCTTGTGCCCCAAAAGGATTAATTGTTTTTATTAATTTTTTGTTTGTATCGTATATGAAATTTTGCCCTATGCCCTCATCTGTTACTTCATTATAAGTGTTTGGATTAATTACCTTAATTAAGTTTCCTGCATTATCATATTTGTTTGCATAAATATTTCCTAATGGATCGATAGTTTTGGTTAGCTTATCCATATCATTATACTTATATGTTGTTCCTATCCCATCATCTGTTGAACTATTGTATTGATTAGGTTTTATTGATTTAATAAGATTACCCATCTTGTCATATTTCATTCTTGTAACATTGCCATTTTGGTCAATTATTTTAGTAATATTATTTAGATAATCATATTCATATGTTATTGTACTATTATTCTTTGTTACTGTTTTTACTCTATTTCCATTATCATATGTATAATATGTAATATTACCTTCTGGATCAATTATTTTTATTGGTAAAGAATTATAATCATTATACTCATATGAAGTTGTATATCCTAGTGGATTGGTACTTGATAGCTTTCTTCCTTTTTCATCGTATGTAAACGTAGTAACTGCTTTTGTGCTTGCATCTATTTGCTTTTCAATTTTTATTAAGTTATTATTCTCGTCATAAATATAATTTTCTTCTACACCATCTGGCTTAGTTATTTTAGTTATATTGTTATTTTCATCATATATTAACTTAGTTTCATAATTATAAGGTTCTGGTGATATAGTAGATATAATATTATCTCTATTATCGTATTTAAAAGTGGTAATATATCCATTTCTATTTTTGATAGTTTTTTTATTACCTCTATCATCATAAGTATATTCTTCATATGTACCATCTTCATATATTTTCTTTGTTATATATAACCTTTTATTATATTGATATCTTATCTTTTCTCCTGTTTTTACATTATGATAACAATTTTCTTTCGTTCTTATATCATAAGTATAGTTAAATTCTCCACCGTTACCATCAATTTGTTTTATAACACGTCCAAATTCATCATAATCATTAGTTATATAAACTATACCATTTTTATCTGTGATTGTTTTTATTCTATTATCTTCGTATGTATACTTTGTATATGCACCAGTATTATCTATGACTTTTTCTAGCATATTATTATTATAAGTGTATGATATGTTTCTTCCTAGAGAATCTGAGATTGTCTTGATTTTACCTTGCTCATACGTTATATTAATATATTTACCAAGGGTGCCGTTTACCTTTATTAATTGGTTTTGTGAATTATATATTAGATTAACTTCATCACCTTGAGTGTTTTTAATAGTAGATAGCTTTTTATTATTGTTATATATATATTTAGTCCCATTAAGTAATGCTAATGTATATGTTCCATCTACTGCTTTAGTCAACTTATCATGAAATCCTGGTAAAGGTAAATATTCATTTTTTTCTTTATCATACATATATACACCTGTTCTACCATTAGGGTATATAACCTTTACATTATCACTTTTTGTTATATCTTCAATAAAGCTTTCATAATAGAATCTCCAAGATGTACCTAGTATTCCTTGTCTTTTATCTTGGGAATTATAATGTCTAGTTGCATTAATAATCATTCCTAGATCCATTAATTCTAAGTCAGTATCTGTTGAGAACAAACTACCATTGACAATATTAACAGGATCATTAACAAATTTCTCTTTGGAATCATTTCCATAGTTTGATTCCTTCATTTCTTTTGATTTTAGTTGGACATCATATTGTACATAAAAAGTATATTCATGTGTGATTGATTTTATTTCACCATTATAATATCCATAATTCACATCACCTTCATAATCAAATTCTTCCATTTTTTTTTCAACTGCGACATATTTTCCTTCCCATTCATCTACTATACAATAGCTCCCATCTGGGTTATCAGTCCTCTTTGAATCCAATTTTTTTGCACCTATTTTTACATACAATATTTTGGTATCTTCATCTTTATATGTATCATGATTGTTAGTATAACCCCAAGAATAAGAAATACTTAATAATTTACCTTTTGCATCAAATTCTCTAGTAGAAATATTACTTTTGTATTCATACATTCGTTTATGCTGACCTATTGAATGAGGTCCAGAATGAAATATAGTTTCACTACGTTCTAATTTTAGTATTCCCGAATATATATCACCATCTTTTTCTACATAATAAGGATAATTATCCATAGGCTTATCAGTACCAAAATTAATTTTATAATTACTTTTTGTTAATTTATTTTCTGTTACTATATCCTCTTTAACTTTTGAATCATATAATAAACCAATTCCTTCTAAATCACCCTCCTTATATTTTATCTCTTTTTTTATTGCATCTTTATCTTTACCTTTTACTATCTTGGTTATTCTTTTTTCAATTATTTTACAATTATCAGAATCTACTTGGTATGCAAATATACCATTATGATTAATTATTAATATATTAGTTATCAATATTAATATAGCTATAAATTTTAATTTTATTATTATTTGTTTTTTCATAGAGTTTACCTCACGTATTTAGTATAATGATGGGATGTCTAAGTCGTATATTTGTGTTATGTCAATTATATGTCCTATTGAATCAACTAAATTGATTTTGTTAATATTTATATTTGTTGTATCTAGCGTTCTTAGATTAAGTGTAATTTTATATACATTATTCAAATTATTATTCTGAATTTGACTTCCTATTAGCGATATATTAATATAGATTTTTCCTGTTGTTTTGTCTATATTAATATATTGATATGGGCTTTTACCAGAAAAAATAATCTGGTTAATATCCCCTGTTGTTATATCTACATCTTCTATCTTATAATTGCAGTCTATTTCTGCTGAATATATGTCATTAATATTTTTCGTCATTATGTATAAATCAATAGATTCATAATTATCTTCATCTTTGATTCTTTCAGCTATATAGGCATATGCAGAAGGTTTATCATTATATTCAATATATGTTTTATACTCACTCCACTTAGATACACCTTTTTTAGTAATTGATCTTACTCTAAAATAATATTTCTTGTAATTTTTAATATCTTTTTGTGTATAGAAATTGTTAAATCCATTATTTATCTTTACTCCATTTATTTCAACTTCATATAATGTGTCATTTTCTACTTTATCCCATGTAAGTTTTATATCATTAGATACTTTTTGTACACTGAAATTACTAGGTGCTTCATCCTTTTTCACATATGCTTTTTCAACAATATTAAGGGGTGTTGCTTCATTAGTTCCACCTATAACATATAGATTATCTTCTATAACAGCAACTCCTGAAGCATATCTTTCATTTTTTAAACTTGTCTGATGAATAAATCTATTGTTACTTGGATTATATAGTTCAATAGTATTAAATGGTGTTGTATTATATCCTCCAACTATCATTATTCTATCATCAAGTAAATTTGCGTTAAAAGAATATCTTGGTATAGGCATCTGCCCTTTTTGTTCCCATGTATCAGTAGCTATATTATATGTTTCTATATCTCCTAATACAAAACCATTATATCCTCCCATTACATATATTTTGTTATTATATACAATGGCTTCCATTAAACTTCTTTTTGTTGGCATAGATTTTACAGATGTCCATGAATTAGTATTAGTATCATATACTTCTACTATATTTGATGCTTTTTGATTACTATCATAACCACCTATTACATATATTTTATTATTGTATTGTACTGTAGCCGCACCGCTTCTTTTAGTTGGCATAGGTTTTATTTGTTCCCATGAATCAGATTCTATATTATAAACATCTATAGTATTTAATTCTTTTTTTTCGTTATTATAACCACCTATAATATATATTTTGTTATCATAAGCTACAACACTTGGATGTATTCTATTAGTTGGCATAATACTTTTTATTTCCCATATTTCTTGTTGTGGGTCATATTCTTCTATAGTGTTTGTATAGCCATTACCATATCCACCTATAATATATATTTTATTATTAAGTGTTACTGTTCCAAAACCATATCTAGGTTGTATTATTTCTCTACTATTTTTCATAATATTTATTTGTTGTAATTTTGGATTAGCTGTTTTTTGAGTTATAATTGAACTCCATTCACTTCTATTATTTTCTTTTATTGCTCTTACTCTGTAATTATGAATTGTAAGAGGCATTAGATTCTCGTGTTCATATATATTGTATTGACTATTGTCTATTATTACTCCATCTACTTCTATCTCATATACACAGTCTTCTATTTGATTCCATGATATTACTATCTTATTATCATTGGAGGTTGCTTGAATGTTTGTTGGAATTGATGGAACAGAAGCGGCTTTTGCAAATAGACAAGAGTTTAAAACTATCAATATGCTTAATAGCATAAGATATTTTACTTTTTTCATTTATTTTCCTCCTACTAATTCAGTCTAGTAAAACGTTATTAAAGATAGATGTCATTAACACATAGATAAGATGTTAATGACTCTATCCTAGTTTTTAATTAGCTTGTACTTCTTTTACATCCATTGCCATTATTGAGTCAAATAAAATATACTTTTTACTACTCTTATATGCACCATATTTATTATTAGCCATTAAAGTAAAATATGGTAATCCTTGTTTCATAGTATTACATTGGTACCAGTTCATGAATTTCATTAATTGACTATGAGTAATAATATACTCTTTTGTTGAACCATTTTTCATTATTAGTGATAGTAGTATTTTTTGTTCTATATTATCTTTTACTATAACTCTGATTTTCTCTGACTCTTCACTTTCGCCTTCCTCATTTTTAGCTATTATTTTATAAAAGTATGTTTTATCAGCTTCGACTGTAGCATCTTTATATGATAAACCTTTTACATTATCAAGTATATTGTATATACCTTCTTCACTTTCAGAGCGTAAAACATTATAACTCACTGCATGACTGGCAGTATCCCATGTTAGATATACTTTATTTTCTTTTACTTTAGTTATTAAGTTTGTTGGTTTTCCTGGTAATACTTGTCCTGGTGTACCTTGTACTTCTTCACTATTATTACTCGTACCTATAGTATTCTTGGCTGTAACTACATAATAGTAAGTTGTTCCAAATGTTAATCCTGAGTCGTTATATGATGTTGCTGTTGTATCTTCTAATATTGTTTCATATGGTCCACCTGCTGTTTCTGAACGTTTTATTGCGTAACTTGTGGCATTATATACTGGATTCCATGATAGATTAAGTACATTTTGTTGCGCTTCTATCGTTAATCCAATAGGGGCTTGTGGTAATTTGGCACTTGGTATTACACTAGCTTCTAATGAATTATTACTTTCCCCACCTTTATTAACTGCTGATACAACATAGTAATATTCTGTTCCATTAGCTAATCCCATATCTGTATACTGTAAATCTACTATATTTTCTTGTATAACTGTGTATGGTCCACCAGAAGAAGTAGAACGTTTTATTGTATAACTGTCTGCATTATCTACTTTGTTCCACTTGATAGTTGCTTTTGTATCTTGTGAATTTGCATTAACTCCTTGTGGTGTGTTTGGAGCTGTTTGGGTAAATTCATATTTTGTAACTACATCATTATCTGCTATATTTTTTTCAGCAAAAAATGAGAGGTTATCATTTCTTCTTAATACTAGATTGTTTTTATAGTCGTATGATAATGATTTAAAAAATGTTACTTTTTTAGGTTCATACTCTGAATTCGTCCATAAATTAATATTTTCTATTCCTGTATTTTCATCCAGTCTTAATACAAATCTAATCCATTGACCATCAAAATTATAATTGAGCAAGTAAACAGAATTTTCTAAATTATTGTCTTGTGCTTTATCAAACCAACTACTTGATGCCCCTAGTCGTCCTTTAATATTAGGAATATAAGTTGTCGGTGTCTTAAAGTCTGCATCAACTACATATGAATAATTAATTTTATTATTCTTTTTATCATACATTTGAAGTTCATTAATATAAATGTCTTTATTGTATGATTCAAACAAATCAAATATTATATATCTGTCTTTAGTAGTCTTTGCATATACTGTACCTAAGTCAATACTCTTATTAAATTTATTAATTGCCTCTACTTTATAGTAGTATACCTTTTTATTCTCTAAATTATCATCTGTATACTTCAATGTATTAATGTTTTTAGCTATAATTATAAATGGTCCTTCTTTACTTTCTGATCGCTTGATTGTATATGTATTCGCATCTTCTACACTATTCCATTTTAGATATACTTGTTTATCTTGTCCCTCTGCCTTTAACCCTGACCTAAATATTTCATACTCTTTTGTTTTACCTATTATTTCGTAATTCAATACTAATTTTTCTCCTACTAGGTTATAACCTCCGCTATCTATTGATTCATAAATACATGTTTTCATAGGTGAATATGCGCCTGCATGTATAACTATCTTCTTTATTCCCTTATGAGAATTTAGCTTAAATCCTGCACGTGATTTTGGAGCTCTATCTTTATCCCATCTATCATTAATATTGAAAATAACATTGTTATGGTTTATTAAATCTCTCGCTAAATTTCTTGCATAATCACAAGAAGATGAAATATAATCTGTTTCATCTCCTATAAAATGAGATGAATAATTTATTAAATTATTATCTTCATCATATATATCTATTCCTCTTAAAACAGATCTAAGCCCATATGTCTCAAACCATATATAATTGGTTTTACTTGGTATTCCTTCTATTATATCGGAATCTATTCCTAGTCCTTCTGAATTTTTAGCAGCTATTTTATAATAATAAGTTTTAGCATTTATTAATCCTGTATCTTCAAATGTATTGACTAATAAATTATCTGCAATAACAGTATATTTTCCTAGTCTAGATTCTGATCTTTTTACTACATAACTAGTGGCATCATGATTTATATACCATGTAAGTTTGATACTTCCATCAAAAGATTTTGTTTCATAGATTCTAAGCTTTGAAGGTACGCTAGCATGTATATCAATATCAATGCCTAAATTGTTTATAAGTATCACTAGAATAATCATTTGCCCAATTATTTTCTTTACATTCATTGTATGTTCACCTCATCATCTTAATTATGTATATTAACTTTATATTCATTAACTTGATAATATAATATAGTATTAAATCCTATATAGTCTTTACTATTTTCAAATACATCATCTTTTTCATGATTAAATAATGTAAAAATAGGACTACCAATTCCATTAGCTCTATTAAAGTACCAGTTAATAAATCTATCTGCTGTAGATGTGTCTATGTCATATTCTTTTTGCATACCATTATTAAGGACTACAAGTAGAATATATCTTTTATCTATAGAATCTTTTACAAGTGCTGATACTGGTTCTGTATCTGGGCTTTCCCCGAGACTATTAACTGCTGATATTACATAGTAGTATAATTTATTTTCTTTGATACTCTTATCAACATAATTTGTTCCTGATACACCATCACTTATTATAGTGTATGGTCCATCAATATTTTCTGCACGTTTTATTTTATATACTTCTGCATTAGCTACTGGATCCCATGATAATTTTATTTGTTTGTCTACTACTTGTATTATTATATTCTTAGGCTTACTAATACCAGGTATTGCTTCTATTTCGCTAGATGGCTTACTTTCACCTTTTTTATTTTTTGCTATTATAATGTAGTAATATGATGTTCCATTTGTTAATCCTGATTCGGTATACATCGTTTTTGTTAAATCATTAGCTACTACAGAATAAGGACCGCCTGCTGTTGTTGATTTTTTTACAATATAACTATCTGCATTATCTGCTTTATTCCATGTAATAGTAATCCTTTTATCTGACGTTGATACATTAATACCTGTTGGAGAATTAGGTTTAGTTATATCTGGTAAAGCAATAACTTCTGGTGAATTATTACTTTCTCCTTTACTATTAACTGCTGATATTACATAGTAGTAACTTATTCCGTTAGTTAAATTAGTATCTGTATACGTAGTTCCTGTTATATTATCAGCTACTAATGTATATGGTCCTGCTGATGTTGTTGCTCTTTTTACTTTGTATGTAAAAGCACCTTTTGCACTTGACCATGTTATATTGACAGATTTATTTCCATTTTCTATTGATAAATTAGTTGGGATTGCTGGTGGTTCGTTTAATGGCATAGCGGATATTATAGCTGAATTAGGACTTTCTCCTGCTTCATTTTTTGCTATAATCATATAGTAATAAATTGTTCCATTAGTTAATGAAGTATCTTCATAAGTTGTAGCTGTTATGTCTGATATTATAGTTGAATAATTACCATCTTTACTTGTACTTCTTTTTATAATATAGCCGTTAGCTCCTAATACCCAATCCCAACTCAAATTTACTTTTAAATTATTGCCTATTACTCTCACATTAGTTGGCATAGTTGGAAGTATTAAATTAGGTGTTGCTGTTACTTCTGCGGAGTTGTCAGTCTGTCCTATTTCATTTTTCGCTATTACTACATAATAATAAGTTATTCCATTACTTACTTCTGTGTCTACATATGTTGTTTCTGTTACGTTTTCAGCAATAATATTATATCCACTTCCTGCTGTTGTACTTCTTTTTATTATGTAACTATCTGCCCCTGATACACCACTCCAATTTAATTGTACTCTTTTATTCCCACTTGTTGTATTAACACTGGTTGGAGCTGTTGGCACGTCTATTGGTTCTTTTGGGGTTGCTGTCACTTCTACTGAATCTTCACTCTCACCTGCATCATTTTTAGCTTTTACTATATAATAATATGTTGTCCCATTTATAACGTCTGTATCTGAATATGTTGTTTCTATTACATTTTCTGCTACTATATTATAACCACTTCCTGTTGTTGTACTTCTTTTTATTATATAATTATTTGCGTTTGTTACTTTAGCCCAGTTTAATACTACACTTTTATCTTTTTCTGTTGCTATAATATTAGTTGGTGGCTGAATTTCTAATGGAGTTGCTGATACTTCATTTGAGTTAGAACTCTTACTATCATTGACTATCGAAACAACTACATAATAGTATGTGGTATTATTAGTAACATTTGTATCTATATACGATTCATCTGTAATACCTGTAGCAATTTCTTTGTATGGTCCATTGTGAGTTGTTGCTCTTTTTATTGTATATTGAATATCATCTGTTTTATCCCAACTAAGGCTTACTTGTTTATTCTCTCCTAGAGCTATTAAATTTGATGGTGGAGTTAGATATATTACTTCTACTGGCATTGATTTATTCTCCTTTGCTCCATCTCCTAATTGCCCATAAGCATTATCTCCCCACGCCCATACTGTTCCATCGTTCTTTACTATTATATTTTGATAATAATTAGAAAAAATCTTATTTACATTTTTTAATCCTGGTACTTGCAGTGGCGTTGATACATTGGATGCGTTTGTTCCATCTCCCAATTGTCCATGAGTATTGTCTCCCCACGCCCATACTGTTCCATCGTTTTTTAGAGCTATACTATGACTACCACTGGCAATAATAGTTTTATAATCTTTTAATCCTGTTATCTGTATGGGGGTCAAATTTTTTAAGTTTACTTCACCATTCCCAAATTGTCCTTTATGATTAGCGCCCCATACCCATATTGTTCCATCATTTTTTATGACTCTACAATAAGATCCACCAACATCAATAGTTTTTACATCTGTTAACCCTTTTACTTCTACTGGTGTTAAACCACCTGTTGTTGTTCCATTTCCTAATTGTCCATAATCATTATTTCCCCATGCCCATACTGTTCCATCATTTTTCAGAGCTTTACTATGATAATTATCAGCGACTATAGTTTTCACATCTGTTAATCCTTTTACTTGTACTGGTGTTAATCTATCTATTGTTGTTCCATCTCCTAGTAATCCATAAATATTATTTCCCCATGCCCACGCTGTTCCATCATTTTTTACAACAATACTACAAGACCTAGCAGCTACTGCCATTTTTATATCTGTTAATCCTTTTATTTGTGCTGGAAATACTCTACAATATGGAGATTCTCCTCCTGATTCTCCTTGTTCATTACTTCCCCATGCCCACACTGTCCCATCATCTTTTATTGCTAAATTATGCTGAAAACCAGCAGAAATATTTATGATATTTGTTAACCCTTTAACTTTAACTGGAACTAGACTATCTGTTTGTGTTCCATCTCCTAATTGTCCCCATTCATTACTTCCCCATGCCCATACTGTTCCATCTTTCTTTAATGCTATAGTATGCTTGTATCCAATAGAATAATCCACAAATTCTGACTCTAAATCCTCTTGTGCATATACATTAAAATAAATATTTATATTAAGCAATACAGCAAATATTATCACTAAACCTAATCTTTTCTTCATAATTACCTCCTAATTTTATCTCAAGCATAGCAACCTTAATAATATAATCTAATAATTCAATCCACCTCCTAAATTATTATTAGTCAATACTCCAAAATTAGCTATACTTTATACTTTACTATATAATGTTTTTAATATTTTATAATACTCTATAATATAACATACAAAAACACGTATCGACATTTTACTATATTTTTTAAATTTGTGCAATACAAATATGTTTTTAGTCATTATAATTCTTTAGTCCTATATTATTATTTAGAAATATAAAGGATAAAATACAACAAAAAAGTTCTAATCTTAATATAATTTCAATTATATCAAAATAAGAGCTTTCACCTAACCAAAAATATCCCAAAAAGGATAGGCTAATCATTATATAAATAAAAGTAGGGGTAGTTTCTACACACTCATCTTACACACAAACACCTCCAAACTCTGAAATTAATATTACTATTATATTTTATGCACCACTCCTTCTAGTATAAACTCCCCTATATATGTAAATCCTCTAACTAACATATTAACAACAACTTTAGCTAAAGGAGGTACGTTTTATGGAAATACCTATAGATAACACTGAAACTAATCAATATAAAAAACTTGATGCCATCATACAAAAATACAAAGATACAAATGGTATGCTAATCACTATATTAAAAGACGCTCAAGACATCTTCGGCTACTTACCAATGAAAGTTCAATCCTATATCTCTCAGAAACTAGATATTCCCATATCTACTATTAATGGCGTAGTTAGCTTCTATTCTCTGTTCTCAGAAGAACCAACGGGTAAATATACAATAGGCGTGTGCCTAGGAACAGCCTGCTATGTAAAAGGAGCTTCCGATATAATGGAAGCAATCAAAGAAGAATTAGGTCTTGATGTAGGTGAGACTACCTCTAACGGTATGTTCACACTAAAAGCTACAAGATGTATAGGAGCTTGTGGACTTGCACCAGTTATCACAATTAACGATGATGTCTATGGTCGACTATCCCCATCCGATATCCCGTCTATTATTCATAAATACACTAAAAACATGTAAAGGAGGAAAATCAATGAACTATGAGCCAATTAGTTCAATCACTCAGTTAAAACAATTGCAACAACAACATTACCAAGAGCTATCTATAAGATTAAAAGAACCTTCTATACAAGATGAAATTAGTAAATATCACCTGTTAGTATGCTCTGGTACTGGTTGCACCTCTTCCAAAAGCCAACTAATACTAAGAAAACTTGAAAAAGAAATTAAAAAACATCACCTAGAAGATAAAGTAAAAGTATTCAAAACTGGTTGCTTTGGTTTTTGTAAATTAGGACCAATTATAGTTGTACATCCTGATCGCACCTTTTATTGTCAAGTTGAACTTGATGATGTCGATGATATATTAGAAGAACATATTGTTAATCATAAAGTAGTGGAAAAACTATTATATAAAAACCCTCTTACACAAGAAGTACAGGAGAAAATTGATAACCTTGACTTCTTCAATTATCAACAACGTATTGCACTTCGTAATTGTGGTGTAATAGATCCTGAAAATATATATGAATATATAGCTATGGATGGTTACAAAGCGATAGCAAATATACTAGATAATCAAACAACCCCAGATTCAATTATTAATCAAATTAAAGAATCTGGTCTAAGAGGTCGCGGTGGAGGCGGTTTCCCTACAGGTCAAAAATGGGAATATGCTCGTTCATATAATAATGAAAAAAAATATATACTTTGTAATGCTGACGAAGGCGACCCGGGTGCATTTATGGATCGTTCAATACTTGAAGGTGACCCTCACTCTATTATAGAAGCAATGATGATTGCAGGTTATTGTATAGGAGCAAATCAAGGTTTTATATATGTTAGAGCAGAATACCCTATAGCTGTTGATCGTCTCAAAATAGCTATAGACCAAGCTAAGAAAGTTGGGCTGCTTGGAAGCAATATATTAGGAACAGGTTTTGAATTTGACGTTGATATTCGTCTTGGTGCAGGAGCTTTTGTATGTGGTGAAGAAACTGCTCTTATTTCCTCAGTTATGGGGCTTAGGGGAGAACCACGCCCAAGACCTCCATTTCCTGCTGAGGTTGGACTATGGGAAAAACCAACTCTTAACAATAATGTTGAAACCTATGCCAACGTTCCTATAATTCTTCTAAAAGGCTCTGATTGGTATTCAAGTATAGGTACAGAAGATAGCAAAGGAACTAAAGTATTTGCACTAGCAGGTCAAATTAATAACACAGGATTAATTGAAGTACCAATGGGGACATCTCTAAGAACTATCATATATGAAATAGGTGGTGGCATTCCTGCTAATAGGAAATTTAAAGCAGTTCAGACAGGTGGACCATCAGGTGGATGTATACCAGATACACTTCTAGATACCAAAATAGATTTTAAATCATTAACAGATATTGGGTCTATGATGGGTTCTGGCGGTATGATTGTCATGGACGAAACTGACTGTATGGTTGATATAGCAAGATTCTACTTAGAATTTGCAACGGATGAATCCTGTGGTAAATGCGTTCCTTGTAGAATAGGAACAAAAAGACTATTAGAAATACTCGAAAGAATCACCGAAGGAAAAGGCGAACTAGAAGACATCAATATATTAAAAGATTTATGTAATAATATAAAAGATGGCTCTCTCTGTGGTCTTGGACAAACTGCTCCAAATCCAATAATTAGCTCACTTAACTATTTTGAAGATGAATATATGGCTCATATAAAAGAAAAACGTTGTCCTTCTGGAGTATGTAACTCTCTACTTCAAATCGTTATATCTGATGAGAAATGCATTGCATGTGGTATATGTGCAAAAGTCTGTCCAGTTGATGCGATTACAGGAGAACGGAAAAAACCACCTTATGTAATTCACCAAGATATTTGTATAAAATGCGGTGCATGTATACCAAAATGTCCTGTTGATGCCATCTACAAACGATAGATAATGAGAGGAGTGATTATATGGAAAATATTCGTGAAGAAGAAGAACAGAGAGTGAAAGACGAATTAGTTACTGTATATTTTGATGGAACACCATATGAAGTCCCAATGGGAATGAGTGTATTAGAAGCTGCAAGACTAGTTCATATAGATATACCAAGCTTATGTTACTTAAAAGATATTAATGAAATTGGTGCATGTAGAGTTTGTGTAGTTGAGATAGAAGGTATAAGAGCTCTACAACCTTCATGTGTCTATCCTGTACGTGATGGATTAAAAGTAAAAACTAATACCAAAAGAGTTCGTGACACAAGAAAAACCGCTGTAACTCTACTATTATCTAATCATCATCGTGAATGTCTAACATGTGTCCGTAACCTTAACTGCGAATTACAAAATCTAGCAGATAAATTAGGTATAAGAGATATTCCTTATACAGGTGAAATGCCAGACTATGGTTTTCATGATAACAATATATTCATTCAACGAGATTATAATAAATGTATTAACTGTAGACGTTGTTTAGCTATATGTAATAAAATACAAGAATGTAATGTATACTCACCTATTAATAGAGGACTTAATACAGTAATTGCACCAGCTTTCAAAAAAGATTTAAGCGAAGTCACTTGTATCACATGTGGACAATGTGTTATAGCTTGCCCAACTGCATCACTTACAGAAAAAGAATGTATTGATGATGTATGGGCAGTGCTTAATGATCCAACTAAGCACGTAATTGCACAAACAGCTCCATCTATTCAAGTTACCATTGGAGAAGAATTTAATCTTCCAATAGGCACAATGGTAAGAGGTAAGTTAGTTAGTTCTCTTAGAAAACTACACTTTGACAAAGTATTCGCTACAGATGTTACAGCAGACCTTACTATTATGGAAGAAGCAAGTGAGTTAAAAGAAAGAGTAACTGAGCATCCAGAGAAATTACCTCTTCTTTCATCTTGTTGTCCTGCTTGGGTAAAATACGCTGAACATTTCTATCCTAATATGCTTTCCAACCTATCCAGTTGTAAATCACCTCATGAAATGTGTGGAGCATTAACGAAAACATGGTATGCTAAGAAATATAATATTGATCCAAGTAGCATTGTCAATGTAGCAATCATGCCTTGTACAGCCAAAAAATTTGAAGCTGCTCGTCCAGAGATGACTTCCGATGGATTTAGAAATGTAGATTATGTATTAACTACTAGAGAATTAGCTAGAATGATACGTTCTGTTGGTATAGATTTTGTTAATTTACCAGATAGTAAATATGATGAACCTTTTGATCAATTTAGTAGTGCTGGAACTATATTTGGTGCTACTGGAGGAGTTCTTGAAGCCGCAGTTCGTACAGCACATTACTTTATGACAGGAGAAGAAATGGATGTGCCAGATTATGAAGATGCAAGAGGACAAAGTGGTATAAAATACGGTAAAGTTACTTTTGGTAACCAAACACTAAAAATAGCAATAGCCCATGGAGCTGGCAATGCAAAAAAAGCTCTTAACAGACATCTAAGTGGTGAGAAGACTTTTGATTATATGGAAGTAATGGCATGTCCTGGTGGCTGTGTTGGCGGAGGAGGTCAGCCTATATTAGGCGGAAAAGATCATAAGAAAATTTCCTTAGACTATCGTCATAATCGTGCAGATACTCTATATAATATTGATAAAAATAGCAAGATACGAAAATCTTATGAAAACCCAATCATGAAACAAATATATAACGAATTTTTAGAAGAGCCTTTATCAGATACTGCAAAAAAATATTTACACACAACTTATACTCCTAGAGGTAAATTTCCATATCTCAATAACTAAATCAATTCAATAAACTATTAAATACCAAAAACAAGGATAACCCTCCATATCAATTAGGTTATCCTTATTAAACATCAATCTAAATAATATTAAACCCAACATTTCCATCAATATTCCTATCATCATCAATGATATTATTGCCATTAATAGGAGCTGTTGGATTATCAGGATATGTTTGTTCACTTTTACATCCTACTAGTAGTAATGATAGCGTTAATCCTGTACCTAGCATTAACGCTTTCATTTTATTGTTCACTATACTCACCTCATCATTATGCCCGTGTTAATCAAGTTATTTATTAAAAAATTAATTATTTACTCCTCATATTATTAAACGTATATTACATGAAGTTTGTTCCTATATCTATATGTTAATTTATAAATTTTCATTAGTAGTATTTGTAACCTATGAAAATTAATGCAAAAAAAGCTATTGTAATATTTTACAATAACTCTTTTATTTATAATTATAACTATTATTTTAATTTTTTTTTATTTATTTCTCCATTCAATATAAAATTTTCACTTGGTGTAATGGTAATCTCATGTCCATTTTCTTCTATACCTTCAAAACCAGTAAACTCATATCCATCATTAACAACCACTTTTATACTAATTGGAAGTCCTTCAAAATAATATCCCTTAAATGATTTACTATCACTAATATCTATCTTAATACCATTAACCTCAATATATCCTCCATTACTATCTGATAAACTAAATTCTCCCTCAATAATTTTAATTCCATAATAATTAGATAAATTACGTCTTACAACCCTTGGTCTCTTTTGGGCGAATTCTCGTAATACCTCAACATTATTACTCCATTTATCTATTGAACTTGGATATGTCCACCTGTTAATATGCTCATTAATCATAGGTTGAATAGTTGCTTTCATTTCATCTATTATATTAACAACTCTATCTTCTTTGAAATTAGTATTTAATAAATCAGCATATCTAGTTATAAATTTATTTCTAAACTCGGTATTTTTAAGAAGTGTTCTAAATATAACTGTAGCCCACTTAGCATTAGGTTTTCCTGTTTCTATGGTATAAGCAATCATATTATAATCATAGTATTTAAAACCACTTTCAGTATCAAATAGTAGCCATCTGAATCTTCCATCATGCCCATATTCTGCATTTTCTACATATTCATCATTTCTTTTACACCAAAACTTCACATTATTAGTTTGCCAATCAAGATTAACAATATAAGTTTCTATTATATAATAATCTATATAATTATCTATATCAATTTTGGTTTTAATATAACTATAAGTCTCATCATCTTTAATATTATGTGTCTTTAGATAATTAATAATATCCAAATATCTATTCTCATCATTTTCTTTACCATGTAACAAGTTATATCTATTTTCAAACAGTATTATATCCTCTTCTTCTATATTATAATGATTTTTAATATAGTCTTTGTCCTGTCTTTCTCTAGCATTATGTATACCCCAATATTCTCCATTAATAAATACAATAACTGGTTTATAAGCTTGAGCATTAACATTGGTACCTTTCGCTAATCTATGTATCATAGCATCTTCAAACATAGTAAATAAAAAGTCATGTCCTGAATTCCTAAGTAAAAATGTCTTAAATTCTTCTATATTATTTCCCTTAGCATCTTGCAAATCATCAAATATATTATATTTTATTTTTTTATTATCATCATACTCGCTTCTAGCATATAACTTCATAGGCTTCATAGGATAACTCCTGCTCCAGCCACCATTCATCCTTACACCAAGATTCTGTGAAAAGCCTAGCTTCCCATCTTGTTCATACCACTCAATATGAATTGGTCTTTCCCAATCCTTCCCTCTTGCAGTATAATTTGCAGAAGTACCCTTATTAATTGGTTTTCCTGCGTTATTTCTTAACCAATAATTACGTCTTCTACCTAATACATATATACCATTATTATAATCAAATAGATTATCTTTATCAGTTACAAGACTAACTACAGGTAATGAATAACGATTATATATATCTTTATCAACAAAATATGTGTTAGTCATTACATCGCTAATCGGTTTATCATTGTGATAAACTATACTTCTTACAACTGTACCTTTGAAACTATTGGTTTTTGGTTTTTTCCATGCTACAGAAGTATCACTTATTTGTGTAAGCTTGTCTTGTTCTATTGATCTATTTTTAATTGTAATTGGCTTATCATATAGATTACTTCTATTAGTCGGATAAGAACCATCAAGAGTATAATAGATTTTACAATCATTCAATGTACTAAGCCTTAATTGAAATTCTTGAGTATAAAACCCTCCAGAATGAGAAACATCTAAATATTCCCACTGATTATTATAGAAGAATTTATATCTACAACCTGTTTCATTCTTCTGTTCTTCTCTATATTTTTCTATACTAGTAGTTAGTACTAGTGTAGTTTCATTATATATATCTCGTAGTTGTTGTATTATACTATTTGGCTTAGCTACATCTTCATATTTATTAAATCCTTCTTCTATTATATTAATTAACTTATCCTTATTCATCATTTCTATAATATTATTATCTACTTTTTCTCTTATCTTTTCATGAAAATTATATAATTCGGCAAGTTTATTTTCTTCATTATCTATAGATTGGTTATCAACATAACTAGGACAAGTGTCAATATTAATATAAGGGCTTAATTTCTTCTCATTATTATTATATCTAAAAAGAGTACTATCACAATTATTATTCCCAAGAAGTTTATTAATAGCTAAATATCTAGATAAACTATTTACTTCAAAAAAATCACTAGCAATAGCAAATTCACTATCTATATTATATTGTATCTGTCTAGTTAACATAGTATCATTATCTAATGATATATAATAGTTACCGTTATTCTCTCTTTTTTGTATAGTTATGCATTTTTCTAATATATATTTTCCCATATCTACTTCATTAAAAGATAGAGTAATTACATTAGGCTTTGATACTTCTATATTATACTTATCAAACATATCTATTAATGCTAACTTATTGATTATGTCATTATTAATATTATATAGTGTATACAATTCATTACCCATTTTTAGCTTATAAGCTTCATATCCTTTTGAACTTTGTTTCATCAATACACTATAAGATTTAGTTCCATCTAACATCTCTATACTTATCCAATCATTAGTTTTATATAACAATGATAAGTCATCTGATGAAAGCTTCATACTAAATGAATTAGGGTTATTGTCTTCATATAAGGAATCTGAATGCATATCATTATTGGTATATATACTTTCCTGTGAAATTATACTTTTATACAATACAAAAGTAATTACAATAAGTATTAAAAATAAGCTAATCTTTACAGGTTTTATTATACTTTTTGGATTCATAATTACATTCCTTCCTTTTTTCATTAGCCTAAGTTGTCTAAGTTACAGCTATCTTAATTAGTTTCCTGCTACTTCGCCATTATGAGAAACTATATTTAATGTTGATATTTGTTTTATTTTTTTTAGCTCTTTCATTAATTCGTCTTCTGATACTTTTCTAAGATTAACTTCATATATTATCTCTTGTGACACTGGGTTAGTACTTTTCATTCTCAGCTTATATTTTGGAACATTTTTCTTAATAATTTCTGTTACTTTATCAATCTTAATATCATTACCTTTAATTATTAATAAATAAGAAGCCTCCTCATTAGAAGGTATATTAAATACAAATAAAATTATTGCTATTATAATTGAACCAATTAATGCTATTCCATAAGAGCCTGTCCCAGCTGAAAGCCCTACTGCAATCCCCCAAAATAAAAAGCCAATATCTTTTGGATCTTTTATAGCAGCTCTAAAACGAATGATAGAAAGTGCACCAACCATCCCTAGTGATAACGCTAAGTTACTTCCAATTACCATCATTACCATAGCTGTTACTGTTGATATAAGCATAATTGTAATATTAAAATTCTTAGAGTACATAACTCCAGAATAAGTTTTCTTATATACCCAGTATATAAATATTACTAAGACTAAAGTCATTAACATATTAAAAGTTATTCTTTCATATGATAGTCCTTTACTTGTTGAACTAAGAAATTCTGCTAAATCTAATTTATTCATCTTTTATCTTCCTTTCATATTATATTAAAATAGTAATCTGCCTTTACAATATTTGCTTATAGATGAGCTATTACTACTTACTTTTGCCAATGTTTCTTTTATCCACGAAGGTAATATTCTATTATATTTTACCTCTAACACTATAGTTGGTTCATCAAATACAGAAACCATATTAATATGTGGATTAAATATATCAAAATCAGTAATACTGCTTCTTATATTTTTATCAAAAGTAATTCTTATATTTTGAATATCATATGTATAAGCTTCTCTTTCATAATCAACTATTACCGCTGGCTTATAATAATCCTTAATCATATAGTAATACGCCTTAGTAAGTACTTCGTCGTTTTTATCTTGAAGTATAGTTGTATCTCCATAAATAAGCTTAATGCAATTCTCCCTAGTTATAGTTGAAGTTTCTTTTAGCATATACTGGCTATACTTATTCTTTATTTCTAGCTTAACAGTTTGTTGATTATAGTCATATATTCTTAGCCTTATTTTTTTTCTATCTTGAACGCCTATAACTTTATCATAGAAATCACAGTTAATTATAGAATCAAAATACAAACTCCTAATAAAATACTCGTTATTTTCATTAGCGTTAACATCAGTATGCATTAGTTGTTTGAATACAGAAGTTAGATATTCATAATCATGAAAATTAATATAATATTTCAATTCATTTCTATATACTTTATCAAAGAATGTATTAGAAGCTACACTACTCATTATCTTTCTCCCTCTTAGCTCTTACAGTTTGTTTGTCTACATAATACCATTTCTCATTATCTTTACAAAAATTATATTTTATGTACTCTTCATTATCGTCAGCATACTTATTCATTACTAAAATATACGCTTCTTTATTACTATCCTTAATAACTGGTGTTGACATTTCATAACTGCTTATTAATAATCCTAACTTTTTCTTTCTTATCATATAAGTATTAAGTTCATTTACATATATATTTTTTTCTTTTAACGTTTCTCTTTCATTAGGAAATAGCATTGTAATCATAATATCATAATATACTGCTGAACTTATCTTACCTTTATACAGTACATAATCACTAAGTTGAAATACTTTCGTTGCTTCTATAATTATATCTTTATCACTTTGTTTATCAAACATATAATTATTATATGATTTTCTGCAATCTTCCATAATGTCATTATTCTTACTATTATCAAATGTATACGTATAGACTGATGTAAAATCATAACAATTATTAGCTCTTATTTTACCTGTAAGTAATACACTTATTAATAATATGCTTAGTATAATAATATATTTTTTCTGTGACACCTTATTCACCTCAAGTTTCCATAATAATTATTAAGAAAATCTATTCTTTTTATTATCCAATCCTTCATATATGTTAATTCATCTTGAAAATTAGTATCCAGATTATTAATATCTCTCTTACTCGCATCCTTAATAATCTCATCATAACTTTGTATCATTTTTATTATATTATCTTCTGTTATAATATTCTTAGATAATACATTCCATCTATCTATTAATTGATTTTTATATATATTCATACATCGATTTAGTAAGTTATTAGTTACAATCTCTACTTCACTTGTTTTAGTTCCAATACTATCTCTACCAAAAACAGCTTCATTACAAGTAATGAAAAACCATTTGGACTTTTCTCCTTTGTCTTTGCCAATATATAGATTATCATAACTTCCATTTATATTGTTCTGTAACTGCATCAGTATATTAAGATTAACTAAGTTTTCACTATCAATTATATTAAATATATTTTTATTGAAATCTTCATCTTCAGCAGTTACTATATAATTAATTAGTTTCTCTATTTCACTATACTGCTCTCCGAACTCTTTTACTTTTGGATATTTCTGCTTGTAGCCACTGTGCCATCCTAATAGTGGATCTTTTTCTTTATTAATAGGTTGTAGCTCATCTGGAAAGCTTTTATATAAATCATTATTATTAAGCTTAGTATTATTAGCTGTAAAATTAGCATTAACATTATGAGCTTTATAAAGTAATGAGTTATATGTTAAGTTTATATCATAATCTGCTAGTCCTAGTAATTGATTATCAATCTCCTCCATTAAATTATATACCCCTTTATACTGACCATTTACAATTAGTTCAGCAAAACTACATCTAGGAGTATTGATATTATGATTACAACTATTATTAATTTCTGTTAGCAAATCATAACTTAGTTTTTTTCTTATGAATGATGGATCATAATAATTAGAATCTAGTATGTAATTTCGAACATTTCTTTCTTGTGATAAATTAAGTGATTTATTAAGTTTAACACTATAACTACTTTTATTAGTTATATCTCCCTTATATTCTATGTCTCCATATATATTAACTATTTCCGTACTTGATAACAATTGAAACAAACAAGGCTGTTTATCATCTTCCATGATTTCTAACATATTACCTTTATTATCTTTTGTATCAACTACTATTACTGGTGCTTGTCCTGTAGTAACAATTAAGTCATAACTACTCTCTTCATTATCTTCAAAAGATATTTGTCCTCTATATATATATTTATTAAAATCATAGATTTTATCGTTATGTAATATTGTCTCTTTATCATCTTTATAACTCTTAATAGTTATAGGAATATTTTCTAAGGAAAATTCGTATTTGATATTCTGTACTGGTAATGCATTACTATCTAAGTTTACAAATATAAGCTTATTTTTATTATCAATAATAGCTTCTTTATTTCCTACCATAAACTTTTCTATTGTATTAATTCCATACTGCATCTTAATATCTTTACTTACTTCTGTGTATAATATATCTTTATCTTCACTCTCAATAAGTTTAGCTATATATTGTTGTGATTTACTTAACAACTTCTGTTCTTTCATTAGTTCAGTAAATTGCCCATGGAAGCTTACCTTATTTGATTTATTTGCCTTACTTGAATCTAATAATGAAAGATATACTTCATCTATAACAGGATATATTTTATTATTATTGTTGTTATAGATATATATTGTATTTTCTGATATATAGAAATCCTCATTAAGACTGTTCATATTGGCTATGGCTTTTAATCTTGCAATATAATCCATATCAGTATACATTGAGATATCCATGTCTTTATTAAGTCCATTATTCATTGCTAACTTAATATTAGTATCTATTTCTTTTTCTAGATTAGATGCTAATATAATAATCTCATTATCGTTATTTTTAATTCTATTTAATTTGAATATTAATGAATTATTAAGATGATTTTCTTCTAGAAATTGTTGATTATATTGTTGTCTCATGGCATATAATCCATAAGAAACATTATTGATACTTATAGAATAATACTTATTCTCAGATATAAATAAGCTAAGTTTTTTTGCCATATCAATTACTTTGCTATATGTATGAGATTTATTACTATCCATAGGGAACATTTCATATTGTCTTCTTCCATATATAGTATTTCTCTTATTTGTTTTAATGGTGAATGCTAGATTATCTTGAGATAATATACCTTTTGAATAATAATTAATTGGTGAAATATCTACTGATATATCATTATTATTCCATGTTAAATTAGATGAAAACTTAATATTTTTATTAGTAAACTCATCATAAAAACAATTGAATTCTTCTATATCCTTCATAGATAATTGAAAGTTAAGACAACTTATATCTGTTGTATTGACATGTTTATTGGATTTATTAATATTATAGTATAGACATACAGAAATAATTATAAGCATTAGGTATAAAAACACTTGTGTTTTCTTTCCTATTTTTATCTTCATAACTAAACCTCTTTCAAAAAATTCTGCATTCATAATACCATAATCTTCGTTATTATTCAACAAAAAAAATACTAAGTAGCAATCCTTACATAATAAAAAAAGCTATCAGTTAATACATTTTTCTACTTAGGAAATATTTATCCCATAACTTGTAATCTATATAGAAAATGCATTTCTGATAGCTTCTATAGAACCTATATACTATTTAGTTTTCTTCAATAGTTGGAAATGAAACAATTAATTTGAATAAATCACCATCAATAGAAATTGAGAGTTTTCCATTTTGTAATTCTACTAGACTTTTGGCTATAGATAACCCAAGTCCTGACCCTTCTGTATTTCTAGCCTTATCTCCACGAGTAAATCTCTCAGTTATTTCACTTGCATCAAAATTCATCTCATAAGATGCTATATTTTTGAATATGAATTTTACTTCTTTTTCATGTTGCTGTATATCTATATATACTCTTGACTTATTCATAGAATATTTAACTATATTACTGACTATATTATCAAACACTCTATAAGTTCTTCTACCATCAAGAAGACACATAATCTTATCTTCTGGCATTGATATTTTCATAATAAGTGAGCTATTATTTATTTTTTCTTCTAACTCCCCTAGCGTTTGTTTAAACAATGCAATAACATCAATCTCTTTCATTTGTAAATCAATATTTCCGCTACTTGCTTTACTAGCTTCAAATAAATCTTCTATAAGAACATTCAATCGCTTTGCTTTCTTATCAAGTATATCAATATACTCATTTTGAGTCTTTTTATTAATTTCTCCTGATTTAAGTAAATCTATATATGTGATAATAGATGTTAGCGGAGTTTTTAAATCATGAGAAACATTTGAAATAAGCTCTGTTTTCATTTTCTGACTTTTTGTTGCATTATCTACAGCAACTCTAAATCCTGAATTAATATTGTTAATATTCTTCGCAATAGGGGTCAGTATTCCTATCTCTTCTTCTACTCTGATATCAAAATTCCCTTGTGATAATTGACTACTTCCTTCATTTAATACTCTTACATTATTAATGAGTTGAAATAAATACTTAAATATAATAACTGTATATGTTAGAGCTAATGCTAATGATAATAGTCCAACATCCGTTACTGTAATAATTAATATTACAATAGAATGTATTCCTATTAATAAAAAGATTTTTCTATTGTCCTTTTCTCTAACGTCAATATTTATCATGTTATTATATACCCTATTTATTTTCTTTACTATATAAATACTTACTTTACCTATTAGACTGTTTTTAATAACTCCTTCTATGATACCATTGTAATATATATATTTAATGTAAACTATACTTAGATATATAAGTGTAAGTAAAGTAAATACAAATGAAATACCTATCAAATAGTAATTAAAACTAGTTTCACTTATCAAATCTATTAAATATGATATGTCATATCTAATTAAACCAAAAACGAAACCATTAAAAACTATAGCCCATAACAATATTTTAATTTCCAAATACATAGAATTAAATATTTTACATATAGATGTTTGTTTTTGATATGAGAACTTTATGGAAAATGCTATTATTATCAATAATAAAATAGTCACTATACCAATAACTAATATTATTTCTGCATATATTTCCGCATTATAATGATTAATCTCATGAGTAAAACTATCATTATAATTTTCTATGTCATTATTAATAATGAATATTATACTGATATTATTATACTCTTCATTAAGCCAATTATTTAAATCACTGATAAATCTGTTTTCATCAATTTTATAATTAGTTTTATTTTCTATTTTATAATCCCTATCTTCATCTATAGTAACTTTAATATGCATTTTCTCATGTACCATATCAGAAAAATTAATTCCACCAGTTACATTGCTTTTATTAATATTGTCATTACTAATATAATAGTTAATACTTGTTACATCTCTAAACCTTATATAATAATTTACTTTCTCTTCTATCTCTGATTTGATTAGATATTGTGTATATCTAGCTAAATAATCAGTGAACTCAGTACTCTCTACATAATTTCTAATAGTATCATCATTACTTATTACATTTTCTTTAATAGGAACATAACTACTAACTGATAGTATAGCTAATAATAAAATTATTGAAAAAGTAACTAGTGCTTTAGATATACTTATTCTCTTTTTTGTTGGTAAGTTATTATTATCGTTACCACTTTCATAGTTATTATCTTCATTATATAGTTGGTTCTCATTATCTCCTATTACATTATACTCGTTTATATCTTTATCTTTAATAGCTGCAATATTATCTATTTCTTCAGTATTATTTTTGGAATTTGTATCCAATTCCCCACACCACCTTCAAATATTTTGGCTCTTTTGGATTGATTTCTATTTTTTCACGTATTCTTCTTATATGCACAGTAACAGTGTCTGAATTATAAGCTGGCTCTTTCCAAACCTTTTCATATATTTCATCTATTGAAAATACTCTGTTTGGATGACACATTAGTAGATATAGAATCTTGTATTCTAATGGAGTAATTTTAACATTCTCTCCATCTACTGATAATATTTTACATTCGTCATTTAACTCAATTCCTCCTATTTTAATAATATTTTTATTCTCTTTCATATCACTATAGTTAGTATATCTTCTTATATTAGAGTTAACTCTAGCTAATAATTCTAATGGATCAAAAGGCTTAGTAATATAATCATCTGCTCCAACGTTAAGCCCTAGAATTTTATCAGTACTTTCAGATTTAGCAGATAGGAATATTATTGGGACTGTACTATTTTCTCTGATTTTTATAGTTGCACTAGTACCATCAAGTAATGGCATCATAATATCCATTAAAATTAAATGGATTTCTTCTCTTTCAAAAACCTCAAGTGCTTCTTTTCCATTATAAGCCTTTAATACATTATAATTTTGATTTTTTAGGTAGATTTCAATAGCATCTGCTATTTCTTTTTCATCATCAACAACTAAAATATTATACATATGCATATTTCTCCTCTTGCAATTATAGATAAATGGTATAATCATATTTACGTTACACAATTACGCATTTAATTATACTGCTATCTATTATTAAGATATCTTATATTCATATATTAACATATAATTTTTAAAGTTTTACTACTATATTTCTTAAAAATTTCTTAAAAAACTTTTAAAGAAGTTATAATAACAAAAAATCTATAATTTAATATGGTAACTATATGGAAATTTATGTTATAATGTTATGATGTTTATAATCACTTGACTAAATAGGAGTGACCTTAGGTGTGAATAAAAATTATACAATTGCAGATTATTACATAAATAATCTATCTATACATGAATTACAAGAAAGAACTTTAATGGTCAAACAATTATTTGATGATGCTAACGATGCAATTTTTTTTGGATTTAGTGACAAGTTAGGATTTCCTAAAAATTTTATACATGTAAATAAAGCTGTTTGTGACTTATTAGGTTATACTCAAAAAGAACTATTACAAACTTCACCAGACTTAATATATGATAAAAAATTTCCTACTAAAGGATTAAGAGAACTAATAGATTATTACCGTACAAAAAAAAGCAAAGTTCAAGTAATAATTAAATCCAAAGATGGAGCCCCCATCCCTATGGAAGTAAATATACGTGTATATGAACTTAACAATGAAAAGTTCTATTTAGCAATTGGAAGAGATATTTCCAATAGCATTATTCAAAAAGAGAAAGCTATTAATCATTCAAAACTATTAGAACGAATTTTGATTGGTATTCCTGATATTATAGGTGTATATGACACTGATCATACAATTATATTTTATAACGAAGCCGGATACAAGTTTTATAATAAAACAAGTTCACAAGTAAAAGGTAAGAAATGTTATGAAATGTTATGTAGAACATCTATATGTGATGACTGTAAAATGAATAAAGCTATACAACATAAAAAAATTATTAAAAGTCAAAGATATGTTACTGAAATTAACGCTTATGTAGATTGTTGTTGGAATCCTGTATTAGATGAATCTGGAGAAGTAATGTTTGTTATTGAACAAATAAGAGATATTACAGAAAGAAAGCGTTTAGAAACTATAGTTAATGAAAATGCAGAAAACTACAATCAGATAGTCAATCTTTTACCAGATGCAGTAATTATTAGTGTTAATGGTACAATAGTATGTGCTAATAAGACTGCATTAAAATACGATAATTATGGTCTAAATAAAAAAATATATGATTTTACTCCTGGTTACGAAGAAATAATTAAAAATAGACTTGATCAGATTGTAAAGCATAAAATTTCAAAAACTATATTTGATTATAAGATTGTTAAAGATAAATCTATAATAGATTTAGAAGCAAGTTCAAGTTATATAAACTACAACGGAAAACCAGCAGTATTATCACTATTACGAGATGTAACGAAAAGAAAAAAAGAACTTAATACAGCAGCTATACATCAACAAAATATGCTTAATAAAATTCCTGATTTTAGTAATAGAATAGAAATTGAAACTCTATACTTACCTGCCAAAACTGTAAGTGGAGATTTCTTTTCTTTTCATAAAGTAAGAGATGACTTAATAATTGGTATTCTTGGAGATGTAAGTGGTAAAGGTGTTAGTTCCGCCCTTAGCATTTCGGCATTTAATGTTTTATTTCATGAAGCTACTTTAAAAAGTGAAGATCCAGAAAAAATAATCAATATATTAAATCATAAGATTGTGGATTATATAGATGACCATTATATTGCTGCTTGTTGTTTTAGTCTAGATTTTAAAACTAATACAGCAAAAGTAATTGGTGCAGGTATTAATCAATTTATTACAAGAACAAAAGATGAACCATATTGTGAACAAATTATTAAAGGGCCTTTTTTAGGAATGTTTGACGAAAGTAGTTTTGGGCAATTAACTATTAATTTTGAATCAGGTGATAAATTCTACTTTTTATCCGATGGATTAGATTTTATCTATGATAACAAATTATTAATTGAAAAACTCAAACACTCCACTTTAACAGATTACAAAAATTATTTATATGATTATTTTCAGAAATTGCAAGTAAATATAGATGGCATTAAAGATGATAGTACATTACTTGCAATAGAAATTAAGTAAGGTGGTTATATGGGAAAAAAAGAATTAATATTATATGGATTAGATAATTATAAAATAGTAATCAATAAAATTATTAATGAATTAAAACAAATAGATAGTTTAATTGATGATTTTGATATTCGTTTAATTCTTACAGAAGCTTTAACTAATGCATTCAATCACGGAAATAAAAAATCAAAAGATAAACCTATATTTCTTAGATATCTATTAAATAAAAATCAGATTATCATAGAGGTAGAAGCTTCTGGTGATAGATCTAATGATGAATTAGACAATATTACTATAGAAGATACTATATCGGAGGACACTATATTAGATACACAAGGTAGAGGGCTATTTTTAATTAATTGTATTGCAGATGAAATGGAATTTAAAAACAAATGTTTAGTAATTAAAAAAAATTTATCTAATAAAAGCTTAATACCTTGTTGAATTTAAGGTAAAAATTAACTTAGGAGTAATGACATGAAAATAAAAATGAGTCTCAAAATGAAATTAGTTTTATTACTACTCATATTTATTTCAGTCCCATTAATAACTTTAGGGACGTTATCAGTAAATATGAGTTCAACTTCAATGCAAAATGCAAAAGAAGAAGAATTAGAAAAAATTATAACTAGTTCTTCTAAGATTATTAATCAGACTTTAGATTCTGTTAATAATTATGTAGAAATAATAAGCCATAATAAACTATTAGCAGAAACGGCTAATGAAGATAAAAGTACATATGCTGATTCGCTACATTATCTAGAAAGAGTTCAAAAAAATCATAGTGATCAAATAGAAAATTTAATTATTACTGATTCTACAGGTAAAGTAGTTGTAAATAATGAAACTAGATATAAAAGCTATGATTTAAGTGATAGAGAATATATCAAGAAAGCATTACAAGGATCTCCAACATATAGTGACGTTATAATATCCAAAACATCTAACAATCCAATAGTTTCTATTGCATATCCTCTTAAAATAAAAGACAAGATAGTTGGTACTTTAATTGGTTGTATTAAGTTTGAAACTTTAACGTCTCATATGTCTACAATACAAGTAGGTAAAAATGGATATGCTTATTTAATTGATAGAACCGGATTGATTTTATATCATCCTATAGCGGAAGAAATTAATACAAATATTGAAAACAATGCTGACGAAGATTTAATTAAGTTATCAAAGAAAATGAAAGCTGGCGAAAAAGGCAGTGGGTATTATACATATCAAGGTATTAAGAAATTCATTAGATTTACACCAATTGGTAACTATACGTTAATTATTACAGCTAATTATGACGAGTATATGAGTTCCGCACATAAAATTAGAACACAGACTGTACTGATTACTTTGATTTCATTATTACTAGCAACTTCATTATCTTATACTCTAGCATCTAGAAAGATGGCTAATCCAATTCGCAAACTTGAAAAATTAATGATAAAAGCTGGTGATGGTGACCTAACTGTTAAATCAAATATTAATACAGGTGATGAAATTGAGAATCTAGGAGATTATTTTAATAATATGATAGAATCTCAGTCTAATATTATCAAGTATATTAAAAATGGTTCATTTGAGCTTGCGAGAGCATCAGAAGAAATAAGTGCTTCTACAGAAGAGATAAGTTCTTCCACAGAAGAAATAACCAATAATATACAAGAAGTTTCATCAAATGCACAGCATCAAAACAATTCAATAGTAGAAACATCCAAAGTACTAGTTCAACTTTCAAGCTTAGTACAAATAGCACAAAATAAAGCAATGACTGCTAAAGACAACTCAGAAAATACACTTAATACCGCTAAAGAAGGTAGAGCTAAAGTCAATGAAACCGTTGACGCAATCGAAAATATTAATAAAACTTCATCAGAAACTGAACAAGTTCTCATGACGCTAAATAATTTATCGAAAAAAGTAAAAGGTATTATAGTTACAATTAATAATATATCTAGTCAGACTAATTTACTTGCATTAAATGCAGCTATAGAAGCCGCAAGAGCTGGTGAACATGGAAAAGGATTCACAGTTGTTGCTGATGAAGTAAGAACCCTTTCAGAACAAACGAATATTGAGGCAAATGAAATAGCCAGTTTAGTTAATGAAATGGTTATTCAAATAGATAAAGCTGTTCAATCTATGAGCTCTAATAAAAACGCTGTTGAAGATGGTGTTCTTATAGCTAAAGAAACAGATTCAGCTTTTGTAAGTATTATAGATGCAGTTATGCAAATTAACAAAGATATCGCTCAAATTGTTAACGTAACAGAAGATGAAGTTGCAAGTTCAGATCAAATTATTAAATTAATAGATACCGTAGCAACTATAACAGAAACTACTAGTTTAAATAGTCAAGAAGTGGCTGCCGCTTCTGAGGAGCAAGCTTCAATTATACAAAATCTTGCTTCAAGTTCGGAAGAAACAAGTGCAATGGCAAGTAACTTAAATGATTTAGTAAAGAATTTTATTACACGAACATGAGGTGATGAATAATGGATAAAAAGAAGATTGCTATATCAAAAGATTTTTCTGTAGATGAAGCTACTGATTTTAGAGAAAAAGTGTATCATTTAATTAATAACGGAGAGAAATATTTTAAACTAGATTTTAGTAGATGTGAGTTTGTAGATAGTACAGGCTTAGGTGTATTAGTAAGCATTCATAAGAAATGTGGTGAGTTAAATGGTGAACTAGAACTTTGTTCAATTAATAATAAAGTAATGAAACTATTTAACTTAACTAGATTAGATCAAGTATTCAATATAAGTTAATCCTTCATATAAGAATATTATATTATCTTAATGTACATAATATAATTGTTTAGATTATATAAGGAGGGTTTTTGTATGGACACACAACGTGCTAAAGAGATATCAACATCTCTTAAAATGGCTAATGTAACATATAATGGATCTAATATTTATATCGAGCAAGTAAATGATTATAAAAACTCAGCTAGTATCCACTTCCTTAACAATCCACAAAGTAGCCAGGAAGTATCATTAAATGATTTAATTGAACATTAGATAATATGGTTTGTGGCTAAACAATTAGGGGCTAAAAAATAGCCCCTTTTTTTATGCTTTAGAATAACGATATATTTTATTTATGAAATCAACAAAGACCTTTCCATAGGAAAGATCTTCTACACTACTGATTAATTAAATTAATATATTATCCATATACAGATATTTCATATTTTTAAATATTAGTGTTCCCGGCGGGAGTCGAACCCACGGCCTACCGCTTAGGAGGCGGTCGCTCTATCCTGCTGAGCTACGGAAACATTTAATACATAAATATTGTTGCATTCTATATTTTATCATTTTTTTTCATATAGTCAAGTAAATCTAATAAAATTACTATTAATACTGGAAGAGTATCATTAAAAATTATAAAAAGCCTTTTGTCAATTGGTTTTATTTGTTATAATCATAGATAACCCAAATTACTAATAACTAATTATAAAATATAAATAAATTAGGTGATATCTATGATTTCTTTTTCTCTTTCTGACATTAGAAAATTGTGCAATGATAGGACTTTTATGAGAGGTGTAAAATACTATAATAAAGGTCATGTTATTAATGTTGATTTTTATTCAGATTTCTTTGAAATTCAAGTAGAAGGTCAAGATCTATACAATGTCTTAATAGAGTTTAATCATATAACTGGTTCAATTAACTATACGGAATGTACTTGTAAAGCATATCACAAATACAGTGGTGCTTGTAAACATATTATCGCTTCTTTACTTACAATATTATACAAGCAAGATGAATATAATAAAAATTATATTACAGTATCTTATGATAACTTAATAAATAATTTTTCTAAAGCTTTAACTCATAATACTAATAAAAATAGTAAAAAGAAATTAGTTAACATGGATATTACTTTTTTTCCAGTTAATATATATAATAAAATATTTTCATCTTCATACAACTTTAAAATAGGAGAAAAAAGACTCTATACCCTAAAAGACTTTAATGAACTATATAATAAACACAAAATCGGAGGTACTATAACTTTCGGTAAAGAATTTACTTATGATTCCTCATATCATTACTTTAATAAAACAGATAGTGACATACTATCTGTTATTGGTGATTATTATGAAACCAAGGAATTTATTAAAAAAGAAAACAACTCTAACTACTCATATGACACATACAAAAATACTATTCCTCTACCAGAAATCTATATCAAAAAAACTTTAGCCTTATTAGAAAATAGACATTTTAAGATTAGTTATAATGATATTATATATTCAAATTGTTCAATACAAACTAACCTAGAAATGCAATTTGAAGTAAGCGAGTCAGATAAAAATATATTTGTATATATTAAAGATAATGCTAATTTTTTTAGTTTAACAAAAGACTGCATGTATATTTTTTATAATAATGATATATATAAATTATCACCAGAAAAGCAACAACTTTTTCATGTCATTGATAAAACATTTAATAATACTACAAAATCAATAGAGCTTAGTAATAATTACAAACACAAATTTGTATCATCTATATTACCAGTTCTAAAAGAATTAGGTTCAGTAGAAATAGCTGAGAATATATCCAAAAAACTATACTCCAAAGATCTTATATGTGAAATATATTTAGATAAATATTATGATACTATAAAATGTACTGTAGATTTTATATATGGTGACTATAAAATTGGCGTAATCCCTACAGTTAAGCCAGATTTACCTCATGATATAATATTAGTCCAAGATATTAAAAAAGAAGCTAATATACTTAACCTATTAGATGAAGCATCTTGTTTCCAATATGAAGATAATGAATTTTTTACTATAGAAGATGAACATAATTTGTATGATTTTATATATTATTATCTACCTAAACTTCAACAACTTGCTACTGTGTATTATTCTGATAATTTCAAAAACATTCATATAAAAGAATATAATATGCAAGGTAGTATAAGCCTTAGTGAAAAGAACTCGAATATGCTTGATTTTACATTTAACATAGATGGAATTGATAATGATGAACTATCCTTAATTATGAATTCTATCAAAGAAAAAAAACGTTATTATAAGCTTAAAAACGGTGGATTCTTATCTCTTGATAATGAAGAAAACCAGAATATATCTACAATAATTAATAACTTGAATTTATCTTCAAAAGACTTTAGAAATAATGTAATAAAAATACCTAAATACAAAGCATTATATATTGATTCATTGTTAGAAGATAAGAATATAACAGCGATTAATAAAAGACTAAATTTTAAAGAATTGGTAGACGATATCAAAAAACCAAGTACTATGAATTTTGCCCCTCCTGAAAATTTGGAAAATATACTAAGAGATTATCAAAAATTTGGATTTATGTGGTTAAAAACTCTAAGCTACTATGGTTTTGGTGGCATATTAGCTGATGATATGGGATTAGGAAAAACTCTTCAATCAATAGCACTTATTAAATCAATAGACACAAACAATCCTTCTATAGTTATTGCTCCAACATCTTTAGTATATAACTGGGAAGATGAAATTAATAAATTTGCTCCCGACATGAAAGTTTTAGTTATTATGGGCACTAAATTAGAACGTCAACAGAAATATAAGCACATTACTAATAGCAATGTTGTTCTTACATCATATGGTCTGTTAAAAAGAGATATAGAAATATATGCTAATTATTTATTTGAGTATTGTTTTATTGATGAAGCTCAGCATATTAAAAATCCTAACTCACTTAATGCTAAATCTGTAAAACTAATTAATGCCAAAGTTAGATATGCCCTTACAGGTACACCTATAGAAAATTCCTTAACAGAGCTCTGGTCAATATTTGACTTTATAATGCCTAGCTATTTACTTAGTCATACAAAGTTTACTGCTAATTATGAACGACCTATTATTAAACATAACGACCAAGAAGCATTGAAGCAGTTAACACTACAAATATCACCATTTATACTTAGACGATTAAAAAGTGATGTTCTAACAGAGCTTCCTCCTAAGATAGAAACTAAAATGTCATCTGAATTATCCGAAAGTCAGAAAAAAATATATTTAGGTTACTTACAAAAAACTAAGAAGGAGATTGCACAAGAAATAGCAACAAAAGGCTTTAATAAAAGTACTATTAAAATACTAGCCGCACTAACTAGATTAAGACAAATATGTTGTCATCCATCTACATTTATTGAAGATTATAGTGGTGATAGTGGCAAATTGCAATTACTTAACGAGCTTGTGACTGATGGGGTAGCAAGTGGACATAGAATATTAATTTTTTCTGGATTTACAAGTATGCTTAATATTATTAAAAATATGCTTGATTCTAATAATATATCCAATTATTATTTAGATGGTCATACTAAGCCTGAAGATAGAAGAAATCTTGTACATTCTTTTAATACGGATAATACTAGTGTTTTTCTTATTTCATTAAAAGCTGGTGGTACAGGGCTTAATTTAACTGGTGCGGACATGGTAATACATTATGACCCATGGTGGAATCCAGCAGTTGAAGACCAAGCAACTGATAGAGCTTACAGAATAGGACAAAATAAATCTGTTCAAGTATTTAAACTAATAACAACTGGAACAATTGAAGAACGCATTTACCAGTTACAACAAAAAAAGAAATCAATAATTGATTCAGTAATAAAACCGGGTGAAACTCTTATAACTAAATTAAACGAAGAAGAAATTAAATCATTATTTGATATATAGTTCATTTTACTTACCTACATTGACATTATAATTTTTTTATGTTACTATTTGTTCAAAATTAATATCACTTTTTAGGTGCTTTTATTAAAAGATAATAGGGAAAGAGGTGTAAAACCTCTACAGCCCCCGCTACTGTAAGTAAGGATGAAATCTTTAACAACCACTAGTATACTAGGAAGGTAAAGAGAGTAAAGGGATTTGCGAGTCAGGAAACCTGCCTAAAAAGTTTAGTAACAACTTCGGTGGGAAGTATAGTTTACAGTATTTATTCTGAGATAAGAAACACTAATTTACTCTTAGCATAATTGTGTGATTACGCTTACAACGCTGTTGTAAGTTTTTTTAGTTTAAAAACTATTTAACATACAATAATAAGCACTCTATAATAGAATATTACTATCTCTATATATAAACTCTGGAAATTATAATAACACCTAATATTATAATACTATGGAGGAATTAAAATGAAAAAATCTAGAATTATCGCCATGTTTTTAGTTACACTACTATTAACTACATCCATAATAGGATGTGGTCAAAAACAAGTATCTTCTACAGAAAATACAACTACTAATAGTGATTCAAACATTGAAAATCAACCTGCAGATATCAATGATGAAACAGAAAAATTACCAGACTTTATTATTAATGAAACAGATACATCCGTTACATACGTGAATCCTCTGGATGAAGAAGTAACAATTACAAAAAATCCTAAGAAAGTAATTGTACTTATGAATTCAATACTTGATATTTGGTACTTAGCTGGTGGTGAAGCTATTGCCCGTGTTAGTGGTACAACTAATGTTCCAGAAGCAGCTATTGATATAGCACAAGTTGGTAAAGTTAATGGTCCAAGTATAGAAAAAATCTTAGAATTACAACCAGATTTAGTTATTTTAAGTTCAACTAGAAGCCAACATGTAGAAATGAAAGAAATACTTGCAGATAATGATATAGAACTTGCTTATGTAGATATAAGCAATGATCCTTATAAAAGATTTAATGATACATTAAAATTATTCACTATGATTACCGATAGAGATGACATCTATAATACTAGAATAAATGAAATACAAACAAAAGTAGATGAAATCTGTAGTAAAGTTCAAGAAGAAAAACAACCAAGCGTAGTTATTCTATTTGGTTCAACTAAGTATGTAAAAGCTGAATTACCTTGTGGACTTGTTGGTAATATGGTTGAATTATTTGGAGCCAAAAATATTATTCAAGGTTCCCCTATTGAAGGTAGTAGCAAAATTGATTTTAGTTTAGAAACAATAATTAAAGAAGACCCAGATGTTGTACTGATTGTTACAATGGGTGATATTGATAAAGTAAAAGAAAGACTTAACAGTGATATTGAATCCAATGAAGCATGGGCAACTCTATCAGCTGTAAAAAATAAAAGAGTATTTTATTTACCAAACGAATTATTCCATTATAAACCAAATGCTAGATATCCAGAAGCTTTTCAATATTTAGGTGAACTATTATATCCTCAGGTATTTAAAAAATGAAAAATGAGTTAACAAACAGACGAAACTACAAAATTCTTGTTATTATAATCCTTTTACTAATAACACTTATAAGTTTTCTTTTTAGCATTAGTTTAGGTGCACTCAAGATCTCTGTTATTGATGTATTGAAAGCAATTTTTGTAGAAAGATCTGGAGTTAATAGAAGTATTATATGGAAAGTTAGAGTTCCAAGATCTCTTGTTGCTGGAACAGTAGGAATTTGTCTGTCTCTATCTGGAGGTATACTACAAGGTGTTATGAGAAATCCATTAGCATCGCCTAATACAATTGGTGTTTCATCTGGTGCAGGATTATCAGCTATATTTGTATTAGTTGTTTTTCCAAATATGGATTACTTAATTACACCTATAGCTTTTATTGGGGCATTATCAACTACAATTATTATTTACTTCTTATCTTGGAAAGACGGTATTAAACCTCTTAGATTAATACTAGCTGGTATTGCTGTTTCCTCATTTTTGAGTGCTTGGATTAACGCCATACTTATTTTCTTTCCAGATAGAGTTCAAAATGCGCTAGGCTTTATGGTTGGTAGCTTAGCCGCCAAAACATGGTCACATTTTCATTTATTGTGGCCATATGCTCTTTTTGGGCTTATAGCTACTTTCATATTATCAAAAAAACTTAATATATTAATGCTTGGAGATGAGATCGCAACTGGTCTTGGATTAAATATTGAAAGAGTTCGCATGATATTCATTGCTCTAGCTTCTCTCTTAGCTGCTAGTTCAGCTAGTATAGTTGGATTACTAGGTTTTGTGGGTCTAATTGTTCCCCATATTACCCGAATAATAATTGGTTCTGATTATCGCTATTTATTTCCTGCTAGTGCATTGCTTGGAGCATCTTTAATGATGTTTTGTGATACTATTGCAAGAATACTTATGGATCCAATAGAAATACCAGTAGGCATTGTCATGGCACTCCTTGGAGCACCTTTTTTTATTTATTTACTGAGAGGCGGTATGAAAAATCGTGTTAGAAACTAAAAATATTACACTGAGCTATAACAAAACAAATATAATTAATAATCTAAGTCTTAACATACAAGAAGGTACTATAACCACCCTAATTGGTTCAAATGGATGTGGAAAATCTACAGTATTAAAAGCTATATCTAGAAATATGAAACCAAAAGATGGTAATATATATCTTGATAATAAATCAATATTTTTAGTTGATACTAAAATACTAGCAAAAAAAATGGCGATTTTACCCCAATCTCCAAAATTACCAGATGATTTTACTACCCGTGATCTTGTTAGCTTTGGAAGATATCCTCACTTGAATTGGACAGGAAAATTAAGTAAAGAAGATATAGATATAGTTGACTGGGCTATTAAAATAACTAAAACTGCTGCTTTTGAAAATAGACAAGTAACAACTCTTTCAGGTGGTGAAAGACAACGTGCATGGATTGCAATGGCTTTAGCTCAGCGACCCAAAATACTTTTGTTAGATGAACCTACCACTTACTTAGATATTAGCCATCAATTTGAAGTTTTAGAGCTAATTAAGCATCTTAATAAAGAAATGGGAATAACAATAATAATGGTGTTACACGACTTAAACCAAGCAGCCAGATATTCTGATAATATTATCGTATTAAAAGATGGCACAATATACAAAAAAGGTACTCCAAAAGAAATTATTACTCAAGAAGTTCTAAGTGAAGTATTCAATATTAATGTAAAAATACTGCATGACGAATATAATAATTGTCCATATTTCATACCTATGGATAGCATTAATAATGAATATACTGCTATAGTATAATACACATACTCATACTAAAATATATCTATAATAAGTTTTATGTAACAACTAAGTTGATAATTACTATTAGTTTGATAAATAAAGAAGAAGCTGTGTAATTATATACGTTAATATATCCTTACAATACCAGCTTCTTCTTTCTTATTAATAATATGTTTGTGCTCATATAGAATCTATTGAATAAACTCAACTTGTCCATATACTTTACATATTCCCTTAAATCTCATTCCTTTTGATGGAACACCTATCAAATCTTTTTTATTAATGCATACTTCTAATCTAAAATTCAGACATAGTATATCAAGTATATATACCTCTTCACTAGTATATGAATTAACCTCTAGTGAAAAGTTCTCTATTGTTCCCATCAATGAATATTGTTCATCCTCTAATCCATACGGAATAAAATATCCTTCTAAAATACTTAACAAATCTTCATTTTTAAATCTCATTTGAAAAATTTCTGCATTTTGATCTGCGTCTATTTCAAGAAGTTGAATTGCTTCTTCATCGCCTTCTCTTGCTAGTTCTAATAGTGAAGCTCTCCACTTTTCTTCCTCTTCTTCCACCATTATATCAATTTCTTCTTTGTTTATTGGTAATATTATAGTTCCTTCTATTGACATAGCCACTAACGAAACATGATTGATATAGGCATTCTGTTCTTCACCTATATCTAAATAGTCAATAGCATTTTGAAGGCAAAAAGTAATTGGAGTACCAGTTTTTCTATCTTCAAAATAAACATAAAAATCATCTTTATCCTCAAAATCCATTATATCAACTTCTCTAATTTCCATTAGATTATTGCCTTTTTTATAAGGGATAATAGAATGTATTTTTACTTCTTCATTTTCATCTAGCTCTCCTCTTATTATAATACCTAACTTACTACCAAACCATTTACAATATTCAACTTTAATTGTATTCTCACCAAAATTAGATATATACTTTTCAGTAGGAGCAGTCAAGATGTTTTGTATGATATTGTCAACTTCTTCTTTATCTACAATATCTTTAAATCCTACTGCACTTAAAAATTGTTCCATATTATTCACCTATATCTTTTCTAATGCTTGCTCTAAATCATTAATTATATCTTCTATATTTTCGATTCCTACAGAAAATCTTATTAAATCAGGTTTAACCCCAGATGCTATCTGCTCCTCTTCTGATAACTGTCTATGAGTTGTACTTGCTGGATGTAAAACACATGATCTTATATCTGCAACATGAACAACTAATGCAATCATATTAAGGCTATCAATTACTTTTTCAGCAGCTTCTTTTCCACCTTTTACTCCAAATGTCAAAACGCCGCTACATCCATTAGGCAAATATTTTTTAGCCAAATTATAACTATCATGTGAACTAAGCCCAGGATAAACTACCCATTCAATTTTTTCATGGTTTTGTAACCATTTAGCTATAGCCATTGCGTTCTCGCTATGTCTTTCCATTCTAATAGGTAATGTCTCAAGTCCCATATTCATTAAAAATGCGTTAAATGGACTCATAGTAGCACCTATATCTCTAAGTAACTGTACTCGTGCTTTAGTTATATAAGCTGCTTCTTTAAAATCTTTTGTATATACAACTCCATGATAACTTTCATCTGGTGTAGTCATCTCAGGGAATTTTCCGTTATCCCAATTAAATTTACCACTATCAATAATCATGCCACCTACGCTAGTTGCATGTCCATCAATATATTTTGTACATGAATGTATAACAATATCTGCACCATGCTCAATAGGTCTACATAGATAAGGAGTTGGGAATGTATTATCAACAATTAGTGGAATATTATTATTATAAGCTAATGCATGAAATTTATCAAAATCAAGAATGTTTAATCCTGGATTACCCATCGTCTCAGCAAAAACTGCTTTTGTGTTTGGTTTAATATATGATTCTAATTGTTCTAATGTAAGCTCTGGATCTACAAATGTCACATCTATACCAAATTTCTTTAACGTAGTTTTTAATAATGAAAAAGAGCCACCATATAACGTGTTAGAAGCTAATAAATGCTCTCCTGCTGTACATATAGTCATAACTGATATAAGTGTAGCAGCTTGTCCAGAAGATGTAGCCATTGCTCCAATACCACCTTCTAGTAAAGCCATTTTTTTCTCTAATGCTTCTACAGTTGGATTACTAATCCTTGTATACATATGCCCTGCTGCTTGCAAATCAAATAATTTTGCAACCTCTTCACATGTATTATATTTATAAGTTGTACTTTGATAAATAGGTAAAACTCTAGGTTCTGAATTACCTGGATTATAACCGGCTTGAACTGCCGTTGTTTCTATCTTCCATTTTCCATCCATATCATTACCTCCATATCATCATTTTTTTATACTAAAAAATTAATTGCATAATTAATAAAATTAATTCTCTACTAAATATTACGAAGTATCTCTTATAATTCAATACCAATAAGCTATATATAAAATATTATACTCATCACTTTATTATTCCACAAAACCATTTTAGAATAATCAACTTTATGTAATTATGTAATTATCTTATTATAAATTATTATGTATAAAAATTCAATTAATTTATTAAACTAATTTAGGAAAGTGATTCCATCTTTAACATGTAATATACATACTTCTATTAATATTGATAATAGCCTACACTTTTTTATTTTTATCATCTTCTTCTCTATTTTTAAGAATTTGTTTTAGCATATCAATATCTTCATTTGTTAGTTTATCTTCTTTAACAAAATTTGAAATGAGAAGTCCAACAGAGCCTTTATAAATTTTCTTAATAAATGTTTGTGTCACTTCTTTTACACACTCTTCTTTTGAAGCTAATGCATAAAATTCATTTACTCTTACTTTTTTAACTCCAAGTATGTTTTTCTCTACAAGTCTTCTTATCAAAGTACGAATAGTTTTATCATTCCATGAAGTCTTAGAACTTAACTCCTCAATTATTTTAGAAGCCTTTAATTGCCCATTTTCCCATACTATTTCCATAACTTTCCATTCTGCATCTGTAATTTTGTTTGCATTATTCATTTTTATCATCCTTATCATTAATTAATAATATTGTACAGGTGCTGATATTAATCTTATAAATAATTATATATTAATTAAAATACATTTAGAAACAATTATATACATATCTAACTTAATTATAATTTATATATTATAATAATATAATGGTATCAAATACAATGAAATATGTCTAGTTATTACTTCATAATATGTATAAAGTATACATTTTATAATGTATATATTTACAGTTTCCATTATGTTTGATAAAATAATACATATGGGTTACTAATAGAAAAAATAAAAGTAATGACTCTTATAGGGGGAAACATTATATGGAAGAAATCAACAAGTATTACGAAGCAGCTGATATATTAAAAGTATTAGGACATCCTACCAGACTATGTATTGTAAATGGCTTAATTAGAAATAAAGGTTGCAATGTATCTTTTATGCAAAGCTGTTTGAATATACCTCAATCAACCGTTTCTCAACATCTTTCTAAGCTAAAATCAGCCGGAATTATTGAAGGTGATAGAAAAGGTCTAGAAATTACTTATAAAGTAGTTAATAAGAAGGTAATTGAAATCGTTACATCTTTATTCGGTGATCAATAGTGAACTACTGATAAATATTAAAGGGTTGTATAATAATATATATTGATGTTGCCATCAAACATAAAATATATTATATAACAACCCTAATATTATATTTCATATGTATCTATAATGAACATTTTTTTATTTTCTAATAAATCAACTTCTATCCATTCTTCGTAGTCTTCTTCTTCATTTCCTATTATTCTAATTACAGGTCTAGCTGGAAAACCATTGTTTTGTTTTAACACAATACCTCTTTCGCCTGAATCAGTAATTATTCCCATGCCAGAAGGATATACAGCAATATATTTAATAAAAACATCTACCAAATCTGAATCAAATAATTTTCCTTTATTAGCAACAAGATACTCAATAACTTCATATATTTTATAAGCTTCACGATAAGGTTTTTTTGATACCATTGAATCAAATACATTACATATTGATATAATTTTTGTTGCATTATTTATTTTGTCTCCACGCCATCCAAATGGATAACCAGAACCATCTATATTTTCATGATGAGTTAGTATAATAACTTTTGATATGGAACTTATCCAAGAAGCATCTGATATAGCTTCATATCCATAAATCACGTGCTGTTTTACAATCTCTTTTTCTTTATCAGTCAACTCAGTAGTTTTATTAAGAATCTCCTCTGGAACTAAAACCTTTCCCAAATCATGTAATAAAGCTCCTACTGCTATATCTCTAACTTTGTTTTTATTATATCCAAGCTTTATAGATAATAGCACAGCCAAAGCACATACATTAACTGAATGAGCATACGTATACTCATCTTTACGCCTAATATCAATTAAATTTACTATTATATCTCTTTGACCCAAAACACTTTCAACGATATCTTGTGCAGCTGTAACTATACTAGATAATTCTAGATTGCCTTGGGTGCTAAAGTTTTCTAATACTTTTTTCACTTCTTTTTTACAACTTTCTCTAGTGTTTTCTTCAATGAAATCTTTTAGTTCAACACCTTTTGAAAGTTCATCTTCTATGTATATATAATCTACTCCTAATTCCGCTAATCTGTTCACATATGACATTTTTATATGTATACCCTTAGATAAGAGAAAGCTACCATTGACTGAATAAACTGGGCGAGCCACAATTTCATTTCCTTTTAAATTATCTATTAATACTCTTCGCATCTAATCCCACCTATTAATTCTTAACCAATTTTAATGTCCAAAATATATAAATGAAATATTTTTCGTATAATTAATATATCCCTATAGATAAGGTTTTATAACACTTATAAGTCAGCTCATAATAATCCACTATGCTTTATAATATCATTTTTTTTTATCATCTTCAATTAAATTTCTAACAAATGAATAAAAAGACTTATAATGGTAATGATTATAATGTACCATTTAATTACATTATTGTGTTTTGAGGAATTATGTTTGGTTAATTAGCCTCAGTATATGGTACATCATCTAATACCCCCCTCAACCTGCGTTTTATTCCCCCCCTGAAACGCAGGTTATTTTTTATATACAACTCATATGTTTACTGATTAAGTTTTATAACCTTTATAGAATTTTCATGAGACAAGAAAAGTATGCCTTGGCACACTTATCTAATTATCTAATATAAATTTATTAATTACTTCCGCTACTCCATCTTCATTATTATTATATTTTGTTACATAATTTGCTATATTTTTTATTTCATTACGTGCATTATTTATTGCTACACCCATACCTGCATATTCAATCATATATATATCGTTAAAACTATCTCCAACAGCTATTATTTCGTTTCTATGAATATTTAGATGATCCGCTAGATACTCTAATGCCACTCCCTTATTTGCATCTTTATTTATCACTTCTAAGTAAGTGGGCTTAGAAAAAAACACATTAACTTTATCATTGTAATTTTGTTTTATATATGATTGTAACTTTTCTAGCTTATCTATATCACTATAATTAAATAATATTTTGATAGATTCATTATATCTAGTTAAATCATCTGTGATTATTACTGGATATTTATTTGATTCTTCATAGCTCTTTACTCTGGGCGTGTATTTTTCAACTATAATATCTTCTTTGTTATATAATTGAACATCTACACCAAAATCTCTACCTGTATGTATTATATCTTTAAGTATATCTCCCTGTATAGGTTTATAGAATATATTATTTCCATTAAAATCTTCTATAACCGCACCATTATAAGATATAAAATAGTCATCTTTTGATATAAGTTCTATTTCTTTAACAATACTTTTTATTGATTTACTTGCTCTACCTGAGCAAATAGTGATAATAACTCCTCTTTTATTAGCTTCTTGTAGTGCTTTAATGTTTTCATTAGATATAGTTAGTTTATCTCCTAATAATGTATCATCCATATCTAATGCTACCATACGGTATTTCAAAATAAGCCCTCACTTTCAAATAAATTACTATATTTTTTCCCATTGATAATCTGTTCTATTTCTGAATAAGATTTATTATTGGCATTAATCATCAAAACTTTTTTAGTCATTATATTATTGTCAATATTATTATTCAATATCTCATTATACAACCCTGTATAAGAAGAACTAGAATATATATATATATCATGAATAACAGTAGTATTATTATCTTTTATAACATTATATCCTCTTTGTTTAAGATATTCTTCTATATTATCTAATCCATTTTGTACTAATATAATCATCAAATCTCCTCCAAGTAATATTATTATCAGTATTAGTATTACCAAGAGTATAGAAATTATTATGATTTTACAGCTTTTTGTAATGTATTTTTTTCTTCATTAGATAATGTCTTGTCACACTTTCCTTCATTCACTTCTTTTATATACATATAACAACCTTCTCTACTATGTACGCCATTTAATAATACCCCTGTATTATTTTGATTAAGAAGAACTAATACAAAACTAAGTTCTCCCCCCATTTCTTCAAATGCATTATATTTTAATAAAGCATGCTTTTGAAAAGATATTCTCACATGTTGTTTTATATTATTAATATCAAGAGTTTGTTTGTAATATAATTCTCTTAGCATCTCTATATTTTTTATGTTTTCATTTAATACGTCTTCTATATTAAAATCATCATTTGATTTTACGAAATTATAGTATTTATTTTTCCACTTTCTAATTCTAAAACTATTAATAACTTGTAATAACAATGTAATTAAAGCAATTATTGCCAATATCATTATTATAATATTTGTATTATTTTCAATAAAGTCTAATATTTCCATTTCATAATCCTTTCGACTTACATTCTTATAATTGATAGCTATATATACAACTTATTTATTATAAGTTAACCTCTCTATATTTACTATAGTTATCATAAAATATTTTATAAAAACATAATATAATTGTTATATATAATAACTTTGTTTTGTATAATCTATGTTTTTTGTTATTTAATTGAGCTTATTAATTCTATTATTCTTTCAAGCTCATCATCTGAATAATATTCGATTTCTATTCTTCCTTTTTTATTGTTCTTGCGATTAATCATAACTTTAGTTCCCAGAATCTCTTGAAATTTTTCTTCTACTTCTCTATATACTGGCTCTAATTCATCTTGAGACTTTTTCTCTTTTAATTTTTTTGGATTTAATATCTGTTTTATTAATTTTTCTGTTTCTCTAACATTTAATTTCTCATCAAATATTTTATTGGCAATATTATATTGCAATTCATTATCTTTTATTGCCAATAATGCTCTTGCATGTCCACTTGAAATCATCTCATCTACAATCATAGCTTGAACTCTTTTATCCAAATTTAATAATCGCATTGAGTTGGCTATTGTGGAACGGCTTTTAGAAACTTTTTCAGCTACTTCATCTTGTTTTAGTTTAAAGCAGTCAATCAATTTCTGATATGCAAATGCCTCTTCAATAGGATTCAAATTCTCTCTTTGAATATTTTCAATCAAAGATACTTCAAGTATTTCTTGTGAACTATAGCCTTTGATTATAACAGGTACTTCTTGTAATCCAGCGAGTTTTGCTGCTCTCCATCTTCTTTCGCCTGCCACTAATTCATAATAATTATCTTTTTTAGTAACTAATAAAGGTTGAATGATTCCATACTGTTTAATAGAATCTGCTAATTCTTGTAATAAATCTTCATCAAATTGTCTTCTAGGTTGTTCTCTATTAGGCTCAACCTTATTTATATTAAGTGTCACTATACCTTGTTTTTTATTACTGATTTCTTGTTCTAAATCATCAGTTATTAATGCAGATAGCCCTTTTCCTAATCCTCTTTTTACTGCCATTATTTCTATTCCTCCCTATTAATAACTTCATCTGCCAATAATCTATAACTTGTAGCTCCTTTTGAATTAGAGTCATATATATTAATAGGTAAACCATGACTAGGTGCCTCTCCAAGTCTAACATTTCTTGGAATTATTGTTTTATATATATTTGTTCTCTTTAATTCTTTTTTTACTTCTTCTACTACTTGTAATGATAGATTAGTTCTGGCATCATACATTGTAAACACGACACCTTCTATCTCCAAATTAGGATTTAATCTTTTGTTAACTAAATTAATAGTATACATTAATTGTGATAATCCTTCTAAAGCAAAAAATTCACATTGAATAGGAACTAACACAGTATCTGCAGTAGTTAATGCATTTACAGTAAGTGTACTTAATGATGGCGGACAATCTATAATAATATAATCGTATTTATCTCTAATTTCATGTATGTATTTTTTTAATATAAAATTATTATCATCAAGAGCTAATAATTCAATCTCTGCACCTGCTAAATCCACATCAGCAGGAATAAGGGATAAGTTTTTGAACACGTTTTTAATAATGCATTTTTTAGTGATTGCCTGTCCTAGCATTAATTCATATACAGTATTTTTTAACTTTCTCTTATCTATACCCAGTCCACGAGTTGTATTACCTTGTGGATCAATATCTATAGTAAGTACTTTTTTACCTTTCTCTGCTAAGCACGAAGACAAGTTAACTGTTGTAGTAGTTTTCCCTACTCCACCTTTCTGATTTGCTATAGCAATTATTCTGCCCATTATTATCCCCCTTTTGTATATATGTGATTAAATTAATTATATCACAATATATTTTTGTAATCTATGTTTTTTTAACTATACTAATAATTATTATAATAAAAATGTTTCATGTGAAACATTTTATTATAATATCATCAAAAAAAGCTATATAATGTTTCACGTGAAACATTATATAGCTTTTTTAATTTGATGGATATATAATTTTAATTATACAATTTAATATTATTAATCACAAAACTAATTAACTTTATGCAAATAAAATATATTAAATCTAGCATTTTCTATAAAGCAAAAAACTATCTCATAAATCTTATACTTTATTTTACCATAAAGTCACTATAAATAGATTCATAATATAGTTTATATATTATTTGTTACATTTGCTCTGGAGCTTTTATTCCAAGTAGATTCAATGATTCTTTTATAATTACCTTAACATTATATACTAGCTTCAATCTAGCATCTCTTAATTTAACATCATCAACTAATATTGGGCAATTATGATAAAATCTATTAAAATCTTGCGCTAAATCAACAACATATCTAGAAATGAATGATGGTTCTAATTTATTCGCTGAATCTCTCACTACATTAGAGAATCTCTCAAGAGTTTTAACAACCGCAAAAGCTAGATCATCTGTTAATAGACTATAATCAATATCTTTGCTTTCATTCATATCATAATTAGCTTTTCTTAAAACACTAGATGCTCTTGCATGAGTATACTGAACATATGGACCTGTTTCACCATCGAAATTAAGTACTTTATCCCATGAAAAAACTACATCTTTAATTCTATTATTATATAAGTCGTTAAACAATATGGCACCTATTCCAACATCTTTAGCAATTTTATCTTTGTTTTCAAGATTAGGATTTTTTTCTTCAATTATTTTTTTAGTCTTTTCTATAGATTCATTAAGTAAATCATCTAAATATATTACTTTACCTTTTCTTGAAGATAATTTTCCTGACTCCATACTAACAAGACCATAAGGTACATGAATTAGTTTATCTGACCAATCATAACCCATTTTTTCTATTACTTTAAACCATTGAGCAAAATGAAGATTCTGATCGAAAGCTGTCACATATATACATTTTTCAAAATCATAAGTATTCTTTCTATATATAGCCGCTGTTATATCTCTAGTAGCATATAATGTACTACCATCTTTTTTAGTGATCAGACATGGTGGCATATTTTCTTCTTCTAGAAGAACAATTTTAGCACCCTCACTGATTTTTATTAAGTCTTTGTCCTCTAACTCATTAATAACATCTTCCATTTTATCATTATAGAAGCTTTCACCTGCATATGAGTCAAATTCAATATCTAGCATATTGTATACTTTTTTGAACTCTTTTAAACTTATATCTTTAAACCATTGCCATAAGTCTAATGCTTCTTCGTTACCATTTTCCATTTTAGTAAACCATGCTCTTGCTTCATCATCTAACTCAGAATCTTTTTCAGCTTCATCATGGAATTTTACATATATCTTAATTAATTCATTGATACCATTTTTCTCTATTTCTTCTTTTGAACCCCATTTTTTATAAGCTACTATTAATTTTCCGAATTGAGTTCCCCAATCACCTAGATGATTGACTCCTACACACTTATAGCCTAAATGTTCATATATATTGTATAAGGAGTTACCAATAATAGTCGTTCTAAGGTGACCAATATGAAATGGTTTTGCAATATTAGGTGAAGAATAATCAAGAACAATTGTCTTTCCATTACCATCACTTAATTTTTCACTTAATTGTCCAGTACTTAATACATTTTCAATAAATTTTTGCTTATTTACATAGAAGTTAACATAAGCTCCAACTTGCTTTATTTCTGAGAACATATTAGATTCTTCTATGGCTTCAACAATATCACTTGCAATCATATTAGGAGCTTTTCTAAAAACCTTAGCTAATTTAAAACATGGAAAAGCAAAATCACCCATTTGTGGATTAGATGGTACTTCTATTAAATCATTAATTTCTTCTACAGATAAATCATTTATTACTTTAGATAATAAAGTTACTATCTCATTTTTAAAATCCATCAATATACTTCCTTTCTTATATTAATTTTTATAGTTCATATATTTAATTTCATAAACGAAATTAAGTATTACTTAATTAATAATATCTTTTCAATAAAAACCAAGATAAATATTATTAATAATACACAATATTTCTATTACACCATTTTTTAATTATTTAAAAACTCTCGCCATAAAAGACGAGAGTGTATTTCAATGAATTAAACAAAATTATACATTAATTTATTGTTTTTGTCCAGTATACAAGTAAATATATTAGCTAGTATCAGAATATATCTACCAAATTATTTTTGATAGCATATACAGCTGCTTGAGTTCTATCAGATACATTTATTTTCTTGAAAATATTCGAAACATGGTTTTTAACAGTTTTCTCACTTATACATAGATTATGTGCTATTTCTTTATTTAACATACCTTCTGTTATTAATTTTAACACTTCAATTTCTCTTTTAGTTAATTTATTAAGTCCTACTTCTTTTTCTTCTTTTGCATTATTCATTCTCTTAAAAAGTAATGAAGCCATATTAGGTTGAATATAAGATTCACCATTATATATAGTCCTTATAGCTTTTATTAGAACATCTGATTCTGAATCTTTCAGTACATAACCTTGTATACCTATCTCAAAAGCTTTGTACAGATATTCTACCTCATTATGAATAGTTAATAATATAGTTTTTGTTAATATATTATTTTCATTTAAGTGTTCTATTACTTCCAATCCATTCATAGTAGGCATATTAATATCAAGTAATAAAATATCTGGATCACATTCCTTTATTTTTTCAATAGCTTCTAATCCATTTCCTGCTTGACCTATAACTTCAATATCATCTTCTAGCTCGATAAGCTGCTTTAATCCCTCTCTTACCATTGAATGATCGTCTGCAATAAGTATTTTAATCTTTTCCATTGATATCCTCCTAGCTATCTAAAATAGGTATCTTAACATAGATTTTTGTACCTATTCCCACCTCTGATTTTAATTTATACTGGCCCATTAATAAATTTGATCGTTCTCTCATCATTGAGATACCAAATCCTCTATTATTATCCATATTTAACCTTACTTTATTAACATCGAATCCATTACCATCATCTTCTATAATCAATTCAATGTAATCTATATGATATATTAATTTAATATAAACATTACTGGCTTTTGAATATTTATTAGCATTATTCAATGCTTCTTGAGCTATTCTATATAGTGTTAATGAGATAATTGAATTAACATCATTTTCTAAATTAAGAACTTCAAACTTAATATCAAAATCGACTTCGGTTCTTAATTTGTCAATATATCTCTCCAAAGTTGGAACAAGTCCTAAATCATCTAATGCCATAGGTCTTAGATTATATATCATTCTTCTAGTTTCATCAATAGTTGTTCTAATAATAGATTTAAGTGATTGAAGTTCCAATCTAGTTCTATCTATATCTTTATCAAGTAATTTAATACAAAGTTCTGTTTTAAGTATAAGATTAGATAAATTCTGTGATGGACCATCATGCATTTCTCTAGAAATTCTTTGTCGTTCTTCTTCTTGAGCTTTAATTAGTTTTAGTCCCCAGATTTCTTTTGAATTAATGTTATTAACTTCACCATTAATTTCATTTAAGTCACCAGATAAAATACCATATGCAAAATCAAAATTGTTACTAATAAAATCCGCCTTTTCAGAAATCTGCCTAATTAACTTTAATTGATTTTCTAAAGAAGTTCTCTTATTAACGATATTAAGTTCTTTTTCATTAGCAATTAATAATTGTTTATCCAATTGTTCTGCTTCATCATAAACAGATTGAATTTCTTCATCAGAATATAATTGCAAATTACTTTTGATCGTTTTAAGCTTTTTCTTATTTCGACTTAACTTATTATTTATTAATTTTACAGTATTAATAACTTCATGTGCTTCGTCTTTTAGAACTGAGAATTTATCTTCTAACTCCATATATTGATTATTAATAATGGAAGTAATTTCAAATACTTCTTTGTTTCTTTCTCTTATAATTTGTTTCGTATCATTTATAATAATATTAAGTTTTTTCATTTCATTTTCAAACATATTATCAATCACCTTATTGACAAAATATAACACAGTCTTTCAGTCATATTATTATATCATTAAAATACATCATAACACAAGAGAATTAAGCATATTAGACTAGCATATAAAACATATTTTACAACATGTTACCTATTTCTATCAATTAATCAGTTTACATAATTCAATTTTGGTTTTTTTACAAACTAATATGAATATATTTGGAATAAGCATTAGTATTTATTATGTGATAATAGATGAGTACAATAAATATGTAATACATGAAAACGCGAACTATATTGCTTAATATATATATTATAAATAAAATTATTACTATAGGTTTATTAATTTCTAATTAATACTATTGAATTTTTATTCAATTTAATACATAATAGATAGTAGGATTATTTTTTATAATGAAATATATCATTGTTGGATTTGTGAAAGAACACTAACAATAAGAAAGGAGATTACCAGTTGAAAAAACATACTAAAAATCTATTTTACTTTTTAATATCATTATGCACAATTACATTGATTAACAAAATCATCTTCATAACTTCTACTATTAAAAATAACCTTTATTCAAGTAATAGTTACTATTACCAATGGAAGTTTGGAAAAATATTCTATACAGTACAAGGTACTGGTAAACCAATACTATTAATCCATAGTCTATATATGGGAAGCTCAGAATATGAGTTTAATAAGCTAGTAAAAACTTTATCTTCTAATCATACAGTATATACTATAGATTTAATTGGATATGGACGTTCTGATAAGCCTAAGATAACTTATACAGCCTTTTTATATGTTCAATTAATAAATGATTTTATTACTGAAGTTATAAAAGATAAAACAGACGTAGTTGCCTGTTCAACTAGCTCTTCATTTGTTACTATGGCATGTTATCAAAATCCTGACTTATTTAATAGATTATTATATATTAATCCTATTAATACTACTACATTACAAAGAAATCCAACCAAAAAAGGTAAACTATTAAAATATTTATTAGAAATGCCTATTCTAGGTACTACTATTTATAATATAGCTTCTTCTAAATATATTATAAATAAAAATTTTAAAAGAAAATATTTGAAAAAAAGATTAGTAAAAAGAAAGTTCATCAACATATATCATGAGTCAGCTCATTTACAAGGTGTAAATAACAAATATGTGTATGCTTCAAAATGTAATAAATACTTGAATGTTTCTATAGATAAGGCTTTATTAAACATCAATAACAGTATTTACTTACTTATGGGTAATAATAAAAATGCAGAAGATATAGTTAATAATTATACTGAGCTAAATCCAGCTATAGAGTATTCTTATATAGATAATGCAAATCTATTACCTCAGTTAGAAAAACCTTCTGAAGTACTTAATATTTGCAATATGTATTTTTGCTAATGGTATTGGTTATTTGAACTTTCTAATCAGTTAGCAAACTAGTTTATGGTTTAATTAAATTATCTCATAATTAAATAAAAAAAATGAAACAATATATTATATATCGTTTCATTTTTTATTGCAATTTTTTCTTAAATTCTCTTTTATAAGTTTCATATTTATATGATCCATTGATGCTTCTTTATAAATATCTCCATATTCTTTGAAACCTATTTTATTATAAAACTTAACAGCTGGTAATTGAGAATGTACGCTTATCTCTTGTGCACCTATATCAAAAGCTTTTTGTATTAACATTCTTACAATCAAATCACCATAATAATTACCTCTTTTATGTTCTAAAACGCCAATTCTCCCGATTAAATATTCATCACTACTATTAATCAATCTTCCGCAACCAACTGGTTTACTATCTTCATAAACTACTACATGTATTGCATGTTCATCTAAATCATCAAAAACAAGATTTTTATCAATATTTTGTCCTTTTACAAAGACCTCTTCTCTAACATAAAATGCATCTTTACAATCACTATTACCATCTATATATATTGCCGTAATCATATAAATACACCCACTTTCACAAAAGAAATTCTATCCCATAGGTATCACAATACTTATTTCATAAGAATCATCTACTTCTTTTACTTTATAATCTACTTCTATACCTGAACTTTCCATCATATCTACAGCTTGCTTAATTGTATTAGTAAAGATTCTTATATCTTTCAAATATCTCTTGATTACTGGTTTATCTTTTTTATTTTCTTGTTCAAATATCCTATTTAATGTTCTATCTATTAATTCTTCCGTTTTCTTCACGTTCAAAGATTGTTCAATTACTTTATTAAGTATACTAAGTTGTAATTCTTCACTAGGTAATTTAAGTAAGGCTCTTGCATGACGTTCAGATAAATTATTATCAAGTAATACTTTCTTAACTTCTTTGCTTAATTTTAAAATCCTTAATTTATTAGCAATAGTTGACTGACTTTTACCTACTTGTTTAGCTACTTCTTCTTGAGTCAGATCATAATCATTAATTAAATTATAATATCCTTCAGCTTCTTCTATATAATTAAGATTTTCTCTTTGGAGATTCTCAATTAATGCAATAACCGCACTATCTTTATCATTTACTTCAATGATTATGGCAGGAATTTCTGTAAGACCTGCTAACTTAGTTGCTCTTAATCTTCTTTCTCCAGCTATAAGTTCATAGTATTCTTCATTAATTCTTCTTACACTAATAGGCTGCATAATACCAAATTCTTTAATAGAATTAGCTAATTCATCTAACATCAATTTATCAAATACTTTTCTTGGTTGATACGGATTAGGTCTAATATTATTAACAGAGATAAAAGTCACATTATACTTATTAATCATGCTCAAAACCAATTCCTCTTTTCTTTTGTTATTTTAATATATCATATAGGCGTACTTCCAAAAATCACTATAAAGCCAGTACACCTTTTACATCATAATCAAGGAATGCATTATTATATAAAACTTTAATAGTAATTACTTTATTAAATACTTGCTAGTATTTATAATAAAAGTTGAATTACTTATTATTATATCAAATATTAGTGTAAAATCAAATAATATAAGCTTATTTTATAGGTAAATATTCAAGTTTATTACCGTAACTTATGTTAAATTGTTTAAGCTTTACATACTTATATAATTTAACTTTTCATATAACTACTCATCTAATTAATTATTATAATAAGTAAAATCTACTATCTTACACATTATACATTAATATTTCCTAGGAAATATTAATTACTTCAATGGACTCTTCCTAGGTTTACCTGCTTTTCTAGGATATTTACTTGGAGTATCTTGATGTTTTTTTATAACAATAAAAGCTCTATTAATCTCTGAGAAAGGAATATCAACAAAATGTGCTCCTTCTAACTTACCGCCTAATGTATTAATAGCATTATTTGAGTCTTCTACTTCCTGTTGTGATTTTATGGCTTTGTAAGAAATAAAACTACCATTTATTTTAACAAAAGGAATACAATATTCGCTTAATACAGATAAATCAGCAACTGCTCTAGATACACACAAATCAAACTTTTCTCTATATTCCTCATTGTTTCCTAAATCTTCAGCTCTAGAATGAATACAATTAACTTTTTCAAGATCCAATTCATCAATTACATGTAAAAGAAAATTAATTCTCTTATTCAAAGAATCTACTAATGTAACTTCCAACTCAGGATAAACTATTTTAAGTGGTATACCTGGAAAACCAGCACCAGTCCCCAAATCAATTAAACTACTACTTTTATTCACATCTATAACCTTATTAATAGCTATACTGTCTAGAAAATGCTTTATTATAACTTCCTTCTCCTCAGTAATAGATGTAAGATTTAACTTATTATTCCATTCTATAAGTAATTCATAATATTTTTCAAATTGATTAATCTGATTATCACTTAAATTAAAACCTAATTTTTCTGCACCATCTATTAATATTTGTTTATTCTTCAATACTATCACCTATATCCTATGATATTTAATACACAATAGTAATTATATTATGCTCAATATGTACTTACATATTTGTGTATTATTTTCTTCTTCTTAATTGCTCTAGATATACTAATAAAACAGAAATATCAGCTGGTGATACCCCAGATATTCTAGAAGCCTGTCCAATAGATCTTGGCTTAATGCTATCAAGCTTTTGCATTGCTTCTATTCTAAGTCCTTTTATATCTTTGTAGTTTAAATCACTAGATAAATATTTTTTCTCCATTTTTTTAAATTGAGCCACTTGTTTTAGTTGTCTACCAATATAACCTTCATATTTTAAAGAAATATTAACTTGTTCAACAACTGAATCATCTAATGATATTCTGTTATCATCTATCTCCTCTAACATATCATAATTAAGCTCAGGTCTTCTTAGCAAATCTGATAAAGTGCTCCCAGATCTTAATATAGAACTATTATGTTTTTCAAGAAATGAATTTACTTTTTTAGTAGCTCCTACTGTAGTTTTTCTTAATCTCTTAACTTCTTCATCTATTTGCTCTTTTTTATCTAATATTTTATTATATCTTTCGTCAGAAATTAATCCAACTTTATTACCTATTGATGATAATCTAAGATCTGCATTATCCTGTCTAAGCAATAAGCGATATTCTGCTCTAGAAGTCATCATTCTATAGGGCTCTCTAGTTCCCTTAGTAACCAAATCATCAATTAATACACCAATATAAGCATCTGATCTATCAAGTACTATCTGCTCTTTTGAAAGTATTTTCATACTTGCATTAATACCTGCTATAAGACCTTGTGCAGCCGCCTCTTCATATCCAGAACTACCATTAAATTGTCCTGCACTAAATAACCCAGAAATATTCTTAAATTCAAGTGTAGAATTTAATTGCAATGGATTAATACAATCATATTCTATAGCGTATCCTGTTCTCATTATATTACAATTCTCAAGCCCTGGTAAAGTTCTTAACATATCTCTTTGAACATCTTCTGGAAGAGAACTTGACATACCTTGTACATACATTTCATTAGTTTCTTCTCCCTCAGGTTCCAGAAATACTTGATGTCTTTCTTTATCTTTGAATCTTACAACTTTATCTTCAATAGAAGGACAATATCTTGGACCTGTACCTTCAATGACGCCACTATATAATGGAGATCTATTAAGATTATCATTAATAATATTATGAGTATCTGCATTAGTATAAGTTAACCAACAAGATATTTGATCTCTTTTTATATCTTGCTCTTTATTAAGAAAAGAAAACGGCACAATTTTGTCATCTCCTCTTTGCTCTTCCATTTTAGAAAAATCAACTGTATTTTTATCAATACGTGCAGGTGTACCAGTTTTAAATCTATATATTTCTATTCCAAGGTTTTTTAATGAATCAGTAAGATGATTTGCAGCAAGAAGCCCATTAGGACCACTATTAATACTTACATCTCCATAAATACAACGAGCTTTTAAGTAAGTTCCACTTGCAATAATAACTGCTTTACTTTCATAAATAGCACCTGAAATAGTTTTAACACCTTTAATTATATTATTTTCACTTATAATCTCTGTAACTTCTGATTGCTTAATTGTTAAATTAGGGGTATTTTCTAATACTATTTTCATAGTTTTTGAATAAGTGAATTTATCAGCTTGGGCTCTTAGTGAATGAACCGCAGGCCCTTTACCCATATTAAGCATTCTAGATTGCAAATATGTTTTATCAATATTTTTTCCCATCTCTCCACCAAGAGCATCTATTTCACGAACAAGATGACCTTTTGAAGTTCCACCGATACTAGGATTACAAGGCATCATAGCAATACTATCTAAACTAACTGAGAAAATAACTGTTTTCATACCTAATCTAGCAGCAGCAAGAGCAGCTTCACATCCTGCATGTCCTGCACCAATAATGGCTATATCGTATTTATCTTCTACATAACTCATTTTCTATTAACTCCTTCTATAGAATATATAATCATGATTATTTTCCTAAACAAAACTGACTAAATATTTGATTAATCAAATCATCTCCCACACTATCACCTGTAATTTCCCCTAAATAATCATAAGTATTTTTAAGGTCAATAGACCAACAATCTTCTGGCATACCTATATTGATAGATTCTTTCACAGCTATAATACTATCAATTGCATTTTCCAAAGAAACTTTATGCCTTACATTAGTAATATAAACATTATCATTAAAATTAATATTACCTAACAAAAACATATCTTTTATAACTTTCTCAATATCTTTTAATCCACTGTTATTCTTAATTGATGTAGGGATTACTTTAATATCACTTATATAATAATTAATTCGTTCTTCTGTCGTTATTATATCTAAGTCCATTTTATTTAATAATATTATAGATTTTTTATTTTCTATTAGCTTAAATATATAAATATCTTCATCTGTTATTTTGCTAGAAGCATCTAACATCATAATAACTAAGTCAGCTTGTTCCACTAATTCTTTTGATTTATTAACTCCAATTTTCTCTACAACGTCTTCTGTCTCTCTTATACCAGCTGTATCAATAATTCTAAGCGGAATACCTTTTATATTCATATATTCCTCTAATACATCTCGAGTAGTTCCCGCAACATCTGTTACAATAGCTCTTTCTTCATTCAATAAGGCATTCATGAGAGAAGATTTTCCTACATTTGGTTTTCCAACAATAACAGTCTTAATTCCTTCTCTAATTATTTTCCCATCATCTGCTGATTTTAATAACGCCTCTACCATATTCTGAATATCTTCTAGATTATTTAAAACAGTGTCATTAGTCAACTCTTCAACATCATACTCTGGATAATCGATAGATGCTTCTATATGAGCAATTAATTCTAATACTTTATTTCTAACTTCTTCTATTTCTCTATAAATAACTCCGTTTAACTGATTAACGGAACTTTCTAAGTGTAAATTTGTTTTGGCATTAATTATATCAATAACTGCTTCTGCACCTGATAAATCAATACGCCCATTTAAAAAAGCTCTTTTAGTAAATTCTCCTGGTTCAGCTATTCTTGCTCCATTTAATAATATTAATTGAAGAATTTTTTGCATGACTATAACTCCACCATGACAATTAATCTCAACAATATTTTCTTTTGTATAAGTATTAGGCTCTTTCATAATGGATACAAGAACTTCATCAACTACCTCTTTTGTATCTGGATTAATAATATTTCCGTAATGCAATGTGTGAGACTTTTGATCAACTAATTTTTTATTTTTTTTCGAAACAAAAAGTTTATCTGCTATTATAATGGCATCTTCTCCACTAATTCTTACTATACCTATCCCAGATGCAGATAAAGAAGTAGATATTGCCGCTATAGTATTGTTTAACATAATAAAACTCCTTTTTCATATGATTATGATATTAATGATTACCCATATACAATGTTATTGAAAACTTTCCTACTAATAATGAACTAGTGTTATATTTTGCCCTATATTATTCTACTCTAGGCTAGTAAAAATTTTCATTATACTTTATACATGATTACATTATAATTTCCAATAAGATAAGAAAACCCAAGCTTATAAGCATGGGTCTTTTTCAATATGGAGATTAAACCCCATTTATTACTTTTTAAAATTATTAGGAGTAATAACAACTTTTCTGTAAGGTTCTTCTCCCTCGCTATGTGTTTCCACATACTTATCATTCTGCAAAGTTGAATGAATTATTCTTCTTTCGTAAGGATTCATAGGTTCTAAACTGAATTTTCTATGTGTCTTTCTAACCTTATATGCTAAATTTTTAGCTAAATTTTCTAGAGTCTCTTTTCTTCGTTCACGATAGTTTTCTGTATCAAGCTTAACTCTTACGTATTTATCAGATTCTTTATTAACAACCAAACTTACTAAGTATTGTAAGGAATCCAGTGTTTGTCCTCTTTTACCAATTAAAACACCCATACTTGAACCACTTAGTTCAATATCCATATTTTGATCTTTAATATTAATTTCAATATTAACTTTTAAATCCATTACTTTAAATATATCTTCTAAAAATTTAGTTGCTACATCTGTTAAGTTAATTTTTTTTGTAACTTTAACTTTAGCCATCTTAGAACTAAAAAGTCCAAGTAGCCCAGTTGCTCCTTTATTAATTACTTCTATCTCTACTTTATCACTAGTTGTCCCTAATTCAATTAAAGCCTCGGTAATAGCATCATCGACAGTTTTTGCTGTCTTTTCAACAAAATCCATTTTAGAACTTCCCTCCTTGTAATTTAATATATACAACATATAACAATTACAATATAATACCCTAAATAGTTGTATATATATAATAAGAACTTCCCTTTATCTAAAAACCTATATACTATTTAGCGTCTTTTTTTAAATGTTTATTAATCACGATTTGCTGTACTAATTGGAATGTACTACTTGTTAACCAATAAAGTCCTAAACCAGCAGGCATAGTAATTACAAAAAATACAGTAATTAGTGGCATAGTGTACATCATTGTTTTATTAGTAGCTGCTTGTTTTTCATCCATGTTTTTACTATTAGCACTCATTGTTGTCTTAGAAACTAGAAATTGAACAATAACATTAAGTACTGGTATCAATATTGCTATTGACATTAAATTAGGCTTATCTGCTAAATTGATTCCTAAGAAATAATTAACTTCTGTTATTTTATCAATTACTGGAGTTATCTTCTCTCCAACTGAAACAAAATGTTCTTTAAAAGTATTCCATTCAGATGTAGATAACTTACCTAATAAGTCTACGATTTTATTATCTATTGTAGGATCAAAATTATTAACTTTTGGTGTTTTAGCAACATTATTCATGCCATCTAAAATATTCTCAAATCCTGGAACCGTTTTGATACTAGCAATTATTGATATATACAATGCTTTTATACTCTCGATATATGCTGGAATATTTCTAAGTACAGCGAATAATGACATAATGATAGGAAATTGAATTAACAGAGGTAAACATCCTCCAAAAGGACTTACGTTGTGTTGTTGATATAATTGACTCATTTCCATTCTCATTTTATTTTGAGATTCTGCATCTTTTTTATTTTTATATTTATCTTGAATTTTCTTTAATTGCGGTTGAATTTTTTGCATACCTATCATAGATTTTTGTTGTTTAATAGCTAATGGTAACATCAATAATCTAATGATAATAGTAAATAAAATGATACTATATCCAAGTGACCCCATACCAATAGAGCTAAACAAATCATATATAGTATTCATGATTACACCAAACGCTTTAGCTATAGGCCCCGTTAGAAATGAAGTACTCTGTGTTAAAATAACAATATTAGAAAATAACATTAAATTAATTCCTCCTATATTATTTAAGGTACTGGGTCATATCCACCTTTGTGAAATGGATGACACCTTAATATTCTTTTAATACTTAACCATGACCCCTTTAAAAAACCATGTTTAATTATGGCTTCATATGCATACATAGAACATGTAGGAGTATATATACAACAAGGTTTTTTTAGAGGTGAAATATACTTTCTATAAAAAATAATTAATTTTAAAGAAATATTTTTAAAGATATTCATAAAATATCACTTCTTTTCATTTTCAACTAATAATTTATGCCTTCTTAGTAAATCAAGTAAAGATCTTTCTATATCTCTAAAATTAGCACTGGAAGACCTAACTCTTCCTATAATTACAATATTATAACCAGTCTTTATTCTATTCTCATTAAGTCTATAATTTTCTCGAACCAATCTAGTAACTCTATGTCTTACTACACTGTTTCCAACTTTTTTACTAACAGGAATTCCTATTCTATTAATAGAATCTCCATTAGTAATAATATACATAACTAAATACTTATTTGCAAGAGATTTTCCCTTATTATATACAATTTTAAAATCTTCTTTTCTTCTTAACGATTCAGTACAATTCATAAAAACTTCCTCCCATACTTAACAAGATATTAAGCGTCCTATTCAAAATCTTGAAAAGACCATTTCTTATACTATACTTAACAAGAATTTTCCATTTCAAACATCCAATACCTTGTTTAGTATTACTAATCTTAGACTTTGGAGGATAGTATAAAAGGCCACAATACGAGGCCTTAAGCTGACAATTTCTTTCTACCTTTTGCTCTTCTTCTTGCTAAAACGCATCTTCCACTTTTAGAACTCATTCTTTTTCTAAATCCATGTTCTCTACTTCTTTGTCTCGTTTTTGGTTGGTATGTTCTTTTCACTAAAAGCACCTCCTTTAGAACTAGTATATTAATATAAATAACTTGTACTTTATTAATGCTCCAAGAACATAAATGAAATACAATACAATTTACATAATACTAATGAAAATATTAGTGCTTAAAGTCGTCAGAACATTAAAGCACTATTTCAATTATATTAAAAAATTCCTTTATAGTCAAGAAAAAAATATTAAAGCTTCAATTAAATAATATAGATATTTTTAGATTATAAGCAAAAGGCTAATTATAATGATTATCTTACATTATTATACCAAAAATGTTACCCACAAATTTCAACCAATTTTTCCACATTTTGTGGATAACATGTGTAAAACTTTTTATCCACAACTGCAAATATTTTTGGGGATAAGTCAGAAAAAAGTTGTGTTTTTACAAATATTTACAACTAGATAATTATTTATATTTATGCACATTACAACCTATTAACAGCCTGTACATTATTTTAATCAACATAATGTGGATAAAATTTGACAAATTCAAGTTATCCACATTATTAACAAAAATTCTATATAAAGTTATCAACATTTTCTACATCCATATTGTTAATATTTAATTGAAAATTTATGTTTTATAGAGTAATATATACTGTAGATAACTAGGCTAATTTGTATAAAACCTGTTTATTTGAAGTATATTTTTATTTAAAATAGTGATTGATAAAAATAAAAAAAATATACACAGGAAAATGTAAAGGAGGACATATAATGACTCATTCCGTCATAGAAAATTGGGATAAAGTACAAGCATTACTAAGGGATGAATCAGATATCTCAAAAATATCGTATAAAACTTTTCTAGAAAATTTACAACCTATTTCAGTAGAAGATGACACAATTATAATAAAAACTGATGATGAAATCGGCAGAGATTATATTGAACGGAAATATAGTAGATCTATCATAATAGCAATAAAAGAAGTGGTAGGAGAAATATATGAAATAAAGTTTATATTACCAAACGAACTAAAAAAAGAATCAAATAAAAAACAAATAAACAAACAACCATTATCTAACAATAATGAATTCAATAATCTTAATTCAAGATATACTTTTGATACATTCGTAGTAGGGAATAACAATAAATTAGCACATGCAGCAGCTCTCGCAGTGGCAGAATCTCCAGCAGAAGCATATAACCCTCTATTTATTTATGGAGGTGTTGGACTTGGAAAAACTCACTTAATGCATTCAATTGCTCATTTTATACTATCAGAAAATAAACAATCTAAAGTACTATACGTATCTTCAGAGAAGTTTACTAATGAGTTAATTAACTCAATCAGAGAAGATAAAAATGAAGAATTTAGACAAAAATACCGTAATATTGATGTACTACTAGTAGATGATATTCAATTTATTGCTGGTAAAGAACGAACACAAGAAGAATTTTTCCATACATTTAATACTTTATATGAAGCTAAGAAACAAATTATTATATCAAGTGATAGACCTCCAAAAGAAATCGAGACTTTAGAAGAACGATTAAGATCAAGATTCGAATGGGGTCTTATAGCTGATATTCAAGCTCCAGACTTTGAAACTAGAGTAGCCATACTTCAAAAACGAGGTGAGCTTGAGAACCTTAATCTACCTAATGATGTAATTCAATATGTTGCTACTAATATAAAATCTAATATTAGGGAGTTAGAAGGAGCTATTAATAAAATAATTGCATATTCAACATTAGTTCATCAAGATTTAACAATAGAATTAGCAGAAGATGCATTAAAGGACTTAATTACTCCAGAAGATGATAAAGAGATTACTCCAGAATTTATATTAGAAATTGTTGCAGAACACTATAACTTAAATCCAGCAGACATAATATCTAAAAAAAGACCTAGAGAAATAGCATATCCTAGACAAATAGTAATGTATTTATCTAGAACATTAACTGACTTATCATTACCAAAAATTGGACAAATTCTAGGGAAAAGAGATCATACCACTATTATTCATGGCTATGACAAAATAAGGAAAGATATTGCGAAAGATAGTACATTGAAAAATACAATTGATATACTTACAAAAAAGATTACAGGTAAATAAATACTACATAAAGCCATTTATTAACTTATTATAAAATAAATTATAATGTATATATTAAGATATTAACTTTTAATTCTAATACATTATAGTTTTTTTTTAAGGCTATTAAGTTATCAACATGGGGCTGTTAAAATATAGGGTATAACCTGTGTAAAACATTTATGATAAATCTAGACCCCTTATGGCTGTGGATATCTTTCTAAAAAAAAATAATTAATTAACATACTTATTAAACTTATTAACAATTAATAAAAATGGGGCTTAACAATACTTATTAACATATTAACAAGCCTTATTACTATAATTACTAAAAAAAAATATATATTATCTATATATTCGTGTGAAAGGAGTTATTAACATCATGAGATTAACATGTGATAAATTAGATTTATTAAATGCAGTTAATACAGTATTAAAAGCTGTATCAACAAGAACAACTTTACCAATACTTGAATGTATTTTATTACAAGCTACACCTGAAGGGTTTAAGTTAATTAGTAATGACTTAGAACTTGGTATCGAAAGTAATGTTAAAGCAAATATATTAGAAACAGGAACCGTAGCATTAAAAGCTAAGATTTTTTCTGAAATCGTTAAGAAGTTACCTGATAATGAAGTTGAAATAACCGTTGATAATAATTATTATACAACTATTAAATGTGAAAAATCTAAGTTTAATATATCTGGACAATCTGGAGAAGAGTTTTTACAATTACCAAAAGTATCAAAAGATCAATCAATTAAAATATCTCAATTTAATTTAAGAGAAATGATTAGACAAACTATTTTTTCTATAGCACTTGAAGAAATTCGCCCTATATTAACTGGTGAATTATTAGAAATTAAAAATAACACATTAAATATAGTATCAATAGATGTACATCGAGTTGCTATTAGAAAAACTGATTTTAATTCAGAATTTGATAACATGATGGTAGTAGTACCAGGAAAAACATTAAATGAAATAAGTAAGATTCTAGATACAGATGAAGAAAAAGATGTAACTATATATTTTACTAATAAACACATTTTATTTGAATTAGAAAACAGTATTATTGTATCAAGATTATTAGAAGGAGATTTTCCAAAATACGAACAATTTTTCTCAAAAGACTATGATACATTAGTTAAAATTAATAAAAAAGAGCTATTAATGAGTATTGATAGAGCAGCTTTAATATCAAGAGAAAGTAAGAAAAATCCTATTAAGATGACTATAAGAGATAATAGTATGGTTATTACTTCTAATACAGAACTTGGCGATGTTTATGAGGAAATTGATATTGAAAAAGAAGGAAATGAATTAGAAATTGCTTTTAATCCTAAGTATTTTATTGATGCATTAAAAGTTATTGATGATGACTATATTCATTTACAATTCACTAATTCCCATAATCCTTGTATTATTAAGCAAGTTGATGGAGATGAATATAAATATCTAATAGTTCCAATTAGAATAAGATCTTAGTTAAATACAATAGGAGGTAACTTATAGTGGAAAATATAAAAATTGATACAGAGTATATTAAACTTGGACAACTTCTTAAATTAGCTGGTATTGCTGATTCTGGTGTACATGCCAAAATAATAATAGCTAATGAAGAAGTATGTGTTAATGGTAATGTTGAGATTCAAAGAGGAAAGAAAATATATCCTAAAGATATTGTTTCTATAGAAGGTTATGAAGATATACTTGTATGTGAATAAAATATAGAATATAATATAACAACTCTTATATAAAAGAATATGTGGATATTTTTTCAAATTAATTCTCAATATGTATATATTGTTGGGTTAATCGTCATGTGGAAAAGTTTGGAGTGTTTATTTATGTATATAAAAACATTATCGTTAAAAGATTATAGAAATTATACACAGGCTGTAGTTAATTTTACTAATGGAGTTAATATTTTATATGGCAAAAATGCTCAAGGAAAAACTAATATACTTGAAGCAATATATTTGTGTGCCACTTCTAAATCTCATAGAACAAGTAATGATAAAGAATTAATTAATCTTAATAAAAATGAAACTCATATACATTTAGCCGTGAATAAACATGACATTGATGAAAGTATAGATATCCACATAAGAAAAAATAATAGAAAAGGAATAGCTATTAATAAAAATCCAATAAAAAAACTAAATGAACTACTAGGAATTATTAATGTTATTATTTTCTCTCCAGAAGATCTAGGATTAATTAAAAATGGACCAAAAGAAAGAAGACGTTTTATTAATATAGAATTATGCCAACTAGATAATATATATTATTATAATTTACAACAATACCATAAAATTTTGAAACAAAGAAATAATTTATTAAAAAAAGTGAAAACATTACATAAAATTGACGATACTATAAATATATGGGATGCTCAATTAGTTAAATATGGGAAAGCAATTATCAATAGAAGACAGGAATTTATACAAAATCTCAATGAAATAATGAAAAAAATTCATTACGATATATCTGGTAATACTGAAAACTTAGAAATTAAATACGAGAAAAATGTAACGATTGATTTATTTGAACAAAAATTACTAGATAATATTAATAAAGACATTAAATTTGGCTCAACTAGCGTGGGGCCTCATAGAGATGATATAATGTTTTTGGTTAATGGAATAGACATAAGAAAGTACGGATCTCAAGGTCAGCAACGAACTGCTGCTTTATCTTTAAAATTATCAGAAATTGAATTAGTAAAAGATAAGATAGATGATACTCCTATTTTATTATTAGATGATGTATTATCTGAATTGGACTATAATAGACAACGTTATTTAATTAATTCTTTACATGATATACAAACTATTATTACTTGTACAGGTGTGGAGGACTATATTAATAATAAAATCACTATAGGAAAATTATATGAAGTAAGTGAAGGGCAAGTAACATTGAGTAATGGAAAATAAATAAGTTTTATCATCAATATTATATTGGTGATATTAAAGTTGATATAACAAAATTTGCATTAATTTATATACTAATATATAATAATTGGGATAGGGACTTACGTTATAAATATAAAAAATATTCTATAATGATGAGACAAGCATTTCAAATCTTGATTTAATATATAAGTTTAATTTAAGTATTAATAAGTAGTTTGGATAATTAATAATATTCGAGCTATTTTTAGCATGATTAGATCACAAAAGTAATATAACATGGCTAGTTTTAGTCATTATTGCTTTGGGTAATAATCTAACATATAGCAGGAGGTTTATTATGAGTAATATCAATGAATATAATGAAAGTCATATTCAGGTGTTAGAAGGACTAGAGGCTGTTAGGAAAAGACCTGGTATGTATATTGGAAGTACATCTTCAAGAGGATTACATCATTTAGTTTATGAAATAGTTAATAATGCTGTAGATGAAGCATTAGCAGGCAGATGTGATTATATAGAAGTTAAGATTCATCCTGATAATTCTATATCTGTCCTTGATAATGGTCACGGAATACCAGTAGGTATTCATCATCAAAAAGGAATACCAGCAGTTGAAGTTGTATTTACAATACTACATGCCGGAGGAAAATTTGGTGGAGGAAGTTATAAAGTATCTGGAGGTTTACATGGAGTTGGAGCTTCTGTAGTAAATGCTTTATCAGAGTGGTTACAAGTAAAAGTCTATACTGATGGTAAAATCCATGAGCAAAATTATTCTAGAGGTGAAGTACTTAATCCATTAAAAGTTGTTGGTGATACAGATATATCTGGGACATACATACATTTTAAGCCAGATCCAGAAATATTTGAAGATGTTGTTTATGATTATGATGTACTAAGACAAAGACTTCAAGAAATGGCTTTCTTAACAAAAGGTCTAAAAATCAAGTTCATTGATACAAGAGAAGAAGAAGATAAAGAGCTTATATTCCATTATGAAGGTGGAATAAAAGAGTTTGTAAAATATAGAAATAGAAATAAAGATACGTTATATAATCAAATAGCATATGCTGAAGGAGAAAAAGACGGTGTATATGTTGAAGTATCTTTCCAACATAATGATTCTTATGTAGAAAACATATTTACATTTGTAAATAACATTAACACTCCTGAAGGCGGAACACATTTAAGTGGATTTAGAACAGCTTTTACTAAAACATTAAATGATTATGCACGAAAAAATAAAATATTAAAAGATAACGAGAAAAATTTATCTGGTGAAGATGTAAGAGAAGGTATTACAGCAGTAATTAGTATTAAAATCGAAGATCCACAATTTGAAGGACAAACTAAGCAAAAATTGGGTAACAGTGAAGCAAGAGGAGCTGTAGATTCTATTGTATCTGAGCAATTAACATATTTCTTAGAGCAAAACCCAAATGTGGCAAAAGTTATTCTTGAAAAAGCTGTTATGGCAAGTCGTGCGAGAGATGCAGCAAGAAAAGCAAGAGATCTTACAAGAAGAAAAAGTGCATTAGAAAGTACAAGTTTACCAGGAAAACTTGCAGATTGTTCAGATAAAGACCCACAAAATTGTGAAATATATATAGTTGAGGGAGATTCAGCCGGAGGATCAGCAAAATCAGCAAGATCAAGACAAACCCAAGCAATCTTACCTCTAAGAGGAAAAATTATTAATGTAGAAAAGGCAAGACTTGATAAAATTTTAAGTAATAAAGAAATACGTGCAATGATTACAGCATTTGGAACAGGAATATCAGATGATTTTGATATTGAAAAATTAAGATATCATAAGATTATTGTTATGACAGATGCCGACGTTGATGGTGCACACATTAGAACTTTATTATTAACATTTTTCTATAGATATATGCCAGAGCTTATAAAACAAGGAAAAGTATATATAGCTCAGCCACCACTATATAAAGTCACAAAAAGTAAAAAATCACAATATGTATACAATGATAGAGCACTTGAGAGTTTGTTAAACGAAATTGGTAGAGACGGAATTAATCTTCAACGTTACAAAGGTCTTGGAGAAATGGATGCGGAACAATTATGGGATACAACAATGGATCCTGATAAAAGAATTCTATTAAAAGTTACTATTGATGATGCGGCAAGTGCAGATGAAATATTTACAACATTAATGGGTGATAAAGTAGAGCCTAGAAGAGAATTTATTCAATCTCATGCAAAAAAAGTAAGAAATTTAGATATATAGATAAGATTCTATAGAGTTAAATCTTTAAAATAAAAAGTTATAAAATAATTAACAGGCTTACTGTTAATTAGGGAGGATTATTAAATGGATGAAAGACAAGAATACGATAAAATAATATCTGTTGACTTGCAGGACGAAATGAAAAAATCATATATTGATTATGCCATGAGTGTTATTGCTTCAAGAGCATTGCCAGATGTAAGAGATGGTCTAAAGCCTGTTCACAGAAAAATACTCTATGCTATGAGTGAGTTAAATCTATCACCAGATAAACCATATCGTAAGTCTGCACGTATCGTAGGGGATACAATGGGTAAATATCACCCACACGGTGATAGTTCCATATATGATGCTATGGTTCGTATGGCACAACCTTTCTCAACAAGATATATGCTAGTAGATGGACATGGTAACTTTGGTTCAGTTGATGGTGATAGTGCGGCCGCTATGCGTTACACAGAAGCAAGAATGAGTAAAATGTCAATGGAATTACTAGCTGATATCGGAAAAGATACTGTTGACTATAAGCCTAACTTTGACGAATCATTGAAAGAACCTGAAGTATTACCAGCTAGATATCCTAACTTACTTGTTAACGGAACATCTGGAATAGCAGTTGGTATGGCTACTAATATACCACCACATAACTTGAATGAAGTAATTGATGGTGTTGTAAAAATTATTGATAATATTGTAGTTGAAGATAGAGAAACTGATATAGAAGAATTAATTGAAATAATTAAAGGGCCTGATTTTCCTACTTATGCTAAGATATTAGGAAAAAGTGGAATAAAACAAGCCTATAGAACTGGTAAAGGAAAAGTAAAAGTAAGAGCTGCTGTAGATATAGAACCTATGCCAGGTAATAAGCAGAGAATTATCGTAACAGAGCTACCATATCAAGTAAATAAAGCAAGATTAATTGAAAAAATAGCAGACTTAGTTAAGTTAAAGAAGATAGAAGGTATATCAGACCTTAGAGATGAATCAGATAGAAAAGGTATGCGTATTGTCATTGAACTTAAAAGAGATGCTAATGCTAATGTTATACTAAATCAATTATATAAACATACACAGCTACAAGATACTTTTGGTATTAACATGCTAGCTCTTGTTAATAATGAGCCAAAGATATTAAATCTAAAAGATATGTTAGTTCATTATCTAAATCATCAAAAAGAAGTTGTTACAAGAAGAACAAAATATGAATTGAAAAAAGCAGAGGATAGAGCTCATATTTTAGAAGGATTATTAAAGGCACTTGACTTTATTGATGAAGTTATTAAAATTATTAGAGCTTCAAAAAGTACAGCTGAGGCAAAACTAAACTTAATGGAGCGTTTTGGGTTTAGTGAAATTCAATCACAAGCTATAGTTGATATGAGACTTAGAGCTTTAACAGGTTTAGAAAGAGAAAAAATAGAGAATGAATTTAGAGAACTTCAAGAAAAAATTAAGGAATTAAAAGCCATATTAGCAGACGAAAAATTATTATATGGAGTAATCAAAGAAGAAATTCTTATAATAAGAGAAAAATATGGTGATCCAAGAAGAACAGAAATTTCTTATGATGAAGGAGAAATTTCACTTGAAGATCTTATTAAAAAAGAGCCTACAGTAATTACAATGACTCATCTTGGATATATTAAGAGAATGCCAATTAATACTTATAAAAGCCAAAACAGAGGTGGAAAAGGTATTAAAGGTATGCAAACAAGAGAAGAAGACTTTATACAAAACTTATTTATAACGTCTACTCATCATTTTATATTATTCTTTACAAATAAAGGTAAAGTATATAGATTAAAAGCATATGAAATACCTGAATCAAGTAGAACTGCTAGAGGTACAGCTTTAGTTAATTTACTTCAATTAGATTCAGATGAACAAATAACAGCAGTTATACCTCTTAGAGAATACCGAGAAGATAGATATTTATTAATGGCAACAAAGAAAGGTATAATTAAGAAAACTAATATTATGGAATATGTTAATATTAGAATTAGTGGATTACAAGCTATAGTATTAAAAGAAGAAGATGACTTAATAGAAGTTAAATTAACTGATAATGACCAAGATGTTATACTAGGTACAAAATATGGACAATGTATAAGGTTTAACGAAAAAGACGTTCGAGTTATTGGTAGAACATCTATGGGTGTTAGAGGAATGAATCTTAATGAAGATGACGAAGTAATTGGTATGCAATTAACATCTCAAGGTACAGATCTTCTAGTTGTATCGGAAAACGGATTAGGAAAGAGAACTAAAATAGAAGAATTCTCTACTCAAAGACGTGGAGGAAAAGGTGTTAAATTCTACAAAATCACAGAAAAGACTGGTAACGTAGTAGGAATAAAAGCAGTTAATATAGATAACGAACTTATGCTAATAACAACTGCAGGTATTGTAATTAGAATAAGAGTAAGTGATATTTCAAGATTTGGTAGAGTTACTTCTGGAGTTAAATTAATGAATTTTGATGATGACATTATGATTGCTGGCTTAGCAAGAATAAAAGAAGAAGTTATTCATGAAGAAGAAGTAACAGAAGAAGAATAATTAAACATTGTATTAATTATATAATTTGTAAGTTTTGTTATTTGACTAGATTTAGCTAATAATAATACCTATAAACGTATCGTTTAAAAGGTATGTGCTATGCCATTAATGGCTAGGGTTATTGCTAAATCTAGTCTATCTTTTTTGTTATAACAATAAAGACTCAAAATATAGTAGTTGTTTATATCTTATTTTTTTGTCTTGAAGTTGTAATATACATGTAACAGTAATTATTAATATATCTGTTATAATAGAGTAAATAGCTTGTTTATGGAGGTGAAATAATGTATGTTAGTAAAATAAAGAAAATATTAAGTTTAATAGTAGTTATATGCCTATTACTAAATATAAATATATATGCTTCAGAAGATAGCACTGATGAAGCAATTAATTATATAAATAATATTAGAGAAGAATTAGAAATAAGGACAATTAATTTCAATAAAGAATTAACACAATCAGCTGAATACCATAGCAAATATATGTCTATTAATGACAACTTTTCCACCATTGAAGAAAGTGGAAATAAATATTACAAAGGCAGATATAGTTGGGATAGAGCATCATATAACAAATACTTTAATCCATATATTGCTGAATTTATAAGTAATACAGTAAAAACAAAAAAAGAAGGAATTATTGATTTTATTAATAATCCATATTCAAGAATAGTATTTTTAGATCCTCTATATAATCACATTGGTATCGGACAATATGAAGAAATGTATACTTTTGATTTAGGAGGTAAATCAAGAGTTTTAAATAAATATGAAAAAATAGCTATATATCCTTATGACAATATGGAAAACGTACCAGTAAAATGGGAAAATCATTATAAAATAGATCCATATAAAGAATTAAAAGGTGACCATAGTAGTAATGCATTACCTATTACTCTAAGTTACTATTCAGATAAATATAAAATAAAAGCTATATATTCAAATGAAATAGAATTAATTAACTTAGATACCAAAGAACCTGTTGAAACAAAAATTATTTTACCTCAAGATGATAAAAATTTAGATAATAGCCTTATTATTTTACCTCTTGAATCACTAGAATATAATACCACATATGAAGTAAGAATTAATGTGGATTATAAATTTGAAAATAATATAACAAGGAAGAAACTTGATTATAAGGTTAATTTTTCTACACAGAGAAAAGAAATCACTTTAAACAGAGGAAAATTCACTGAATACCTTGTAAAATCATTAGATCTTGAAATATTAAATCCAAAGAAAATATTTAAAGATATAGATATTGAATTAAATAATGCTAAATATATATATACAGCATATAAAAATAATTTGATTAGTGGATATGGAGATAATACTTTTAGAGCTGATTTAGATATAACAAAAGAGCAAGTATTAACAATATTAGTACGAGCCTATGAAAAAAATAATGGTGAAATTAAGTTAGATAAAAAAATTAATTATTATAATAACGAAGGTATTAGTAAATGGGCAATAGAATACATTATGAAAGCAGAAAAATTAGAATTGATTACTAATAAGAAAGAGGTAAATTATCAGGATCAAATAACATACTCTCAGTATCAAGACATAATTAAACTATACAAAAAAATAGTTGAAAAAGAATATAAATAATTTATGATATTATAATTTTTAATAAAGATAAAGATGCTATAAAATCTTTATCTTTATTTTTATTTATTATTATTTATAAAACAATATTATATTAATGTAAAGTTAAACTATAACATTAACTTAATTGTATTGTTGCTTGACTAATATGTTTCAATTTATTAAAATACAAAAAGAAGCAACTATATAAGGAGGAACTATGAGAGAAATATTAGTTGATGAGATAATAAGCAATATAAAAGAAATGTGTATTGAAGCTAATTATTTTGTAAGTAATGATATTATAAGTGCTATACAAGAAAGTACAATAAAAGAAAAATCACCAATTGGTAAAGAAATATTAAGTCAAATACAAGAAAATGCATCAATTGCAAAAGAAAAAAAAATGCCAATGTGCCAAGACACTGGAATGGCAGTAGTCTTTTGTGAAATAGGTCAAGAAGTTCATGTAATTGGTGATAATATTACAAATGCAATTAATGAAGGAGTAAGAAGAGGTTACAAAGATGGGTTTTTAAGAAAATCAGTAGTTAAAGATCCATTTAATAGAGAAAATACAAATGATAATACTCCAGCTATAATACATTATGATATAGTTGAAGGAGATAAAATAAAAATAACTGTAGCTCCAAAAGGATTTGGTAGTGAAAATATGAGTAAAATTACTATGTTAAAACCTGCTGATGGAATAGATGGAGCAAAACAAGCTATAATAACTGCTGTAGAGCAAGCTGGAGGTAATGCATGTCCACCAATGGTGGTTGGAGTCGGTATAGGTGGAACATTTGAAAAAGCCGCCTTATTATCTAAAAAAGCATTAATAAGACCTATTAATGAGCGTTCTAGCAGCGAGTATGTAAAAGATATGGAAGAAGAATTATTATATAAAATTAATAAATTAGGAATTGGTCCAGGAGGTTTAGGAGGTATTACTACAGCATTAGCTGTTAATATTGAAACATATCCTACTCATATAGCTGGGTTACCAGTTGCAGTAAATATTAGTTGTCATGCCACTAGACATGTAACAAGAACTATTTAGAAATATTTCTAGGTTACAATAGTTAATGGATATATATAGTTAAGTTTAAATTTAGGTACATTAATATTGATTGATGGGAGGTAGATTATGACAATACAATTAACTACACCTTTAACAAATGAAAAAATTAAGAATCTAAAAACTGGAGATAAAGTATTATTATCTGGAGTTTTATATACTGCCCGTGATGCCGCTCACAAAAGAATGATAGAACAGCTAAAAAAAGGAGAAAAATTACCATTTGATGTTAAAGATAACGTAATATATTATGTTGGACCATCACCTGCGAAGGATGGACATATTATCGGTTCTGCTGGTCCTACTACAAGCTATAGAATGGATCCATATGCCCCATTATTAATTGATATAGGGTTAAAAGGTATGATTGGTAAAGGTAATAGAGATGAAAATGTTATAGATAGTATGAAAAAAAACTGTGCTGTATATTTTGCCGCAGTAGGAGGAGCGGCTGCATTATTAGCAGATAAAATTAAAAAAGTTGAAATAATTGCTTATGAAGATTTAGGAACAGAAGCTGTAAGACGATTAGAAGTAGAAGATTTACCAGTAATTGTGGTAATAGATTCAGAAGGCAATAATCTATATGAAAGTGAAAAAGAAAAATATAAAAACCATTAAATATGGAAATCCCATTAAGTTATAAGTTAAGAAAATAATATAAGGTTAGGGGATGTAATTTGTGCATCAAGAAATAACGAAAAGAGAGAAAATGTCACCAATAAAAGTATTAATTTTTATAATATTATGTGCTATATTTTTAACTATATTCAATTTTTTTGCTAATAGGTTAAGCCTTAATACAAGCATTATTGATGGCACTACATTATTGATAGCAACTATATTAGCATATGCTGTTATTAAGAAATTTATAACGTCATATAAATATATGCTAATAGGAGATGAATTTATAATTCAAGAGATCACAGGATCTAAAGAAAAAATATTACTAAACATAAATATAAATCAAATAACAAAACTACAGCCAATTACAACAGATGAATATATAATAGATAAAAAGCAGAAATACTTTACTAAAAGAAAAATGAATAAAAAATTAAAAAAACAAGAAATTTATTACTGTATCTATGAAGAAGATGATAAAATTAATTTCTTAGAAATTCAGCCTTCTCAAAATCTAATTAACCTAATTAAAGATAAACTTAAATTATCTAATTGTTAAGTTATGATACAGATTTTATTAAATGCATACATAAATATTATAAAAAAAGGGTAGATTATATAAAATAATATGTAAACTACTCTTTTTCACGTTTTAAATATATGTACTAATTATAGAAATCTAAACAAAATAGTACAAAAACAATAAAAAAATGAAAAAGATATTGACAAGACTAGATTCCTCTAGTATAATAACTTTTGCACTACTCGTTAGAGCAAATACAAAATTAAATATTTTAAACAAATTTCAGTTTGGAGAAGTACTCAAGTGGCTGAAGAGGTGCCCCTGCTAAGGGTATAGGTCGTTTACGCGGCGCGAGGGTTCAAATCCCTCCTTCTCCGCCAATTTTAATTGTTTAAAATAAATGATTAAAAAAAATAAAAAAAGTTGTTGACAAATGTCGAGATACATGATAAGATATATTTCGTTGTCTCACAAAAACAACAAAACAAAGAACCTTGAAAACTGAACAGTGAAACAAACAACCAAAAACTTTGAAAAAAGTTTTACCCAAGAAAATTCCTTGGTAAATTAATGGATACAGACGA
>JAOARM010000020.1 GCA_025210515.1 Vallitalea sp.
TAAAAGAATTAAAATTACGTTATGATTATATCATCCTAGATTCTTCCCCTTTGGGGCTCTCTTTTGATACGGATAATCTATTGGAATTGTCTGATCAACTATTTATTGTGACACGATCACGAAAGACCCCAAAAAGTGGAATAAAGATGATCCTTGAAAAAATAAAGAAATTTATCTCAGAAGATAAACTCTCCTTTATCGTAAATGACGTAACATACCATAAACATGGTTACGGTTATGGTTATGGTTATGGCTACGGTTATGGAGAGAAAAAGAAAAAAAGATCTTGGAAAAAAATATTTTCATAACAGTTGTTAAACTGTTTCTATCCAGATAATGTCGTTATAAAAATGGGTAGTACCAACTTTGTTGGATTTATATTTGTATATGAAGTTTGTTAAAAAGTGTTTATCTAATACCTATTTAAATGATGTATTTAAATCTTTAGTAGGAACATTCGTTTTTAGGGCTGTATCATTTATTGTATCTATCTATATATCAAAGATAGTTGGTGCTTCTGATTATGGTATATTTTCTACAATTAAATCCTTTTCGGCTGTCTTTTCGGCTGTCTTGTGTTTTGGCTTTCATGTTACATGGATATCGTATTTGAGTTCAACAAATAATACTTCACGAAGTAAAGAGTTATTTCTTAATTGGAGTGTTTTCTGTGTACTACTTTTATCTTTAACTCCCTTGGTATTTATGTACATTTATTATGAATCTACATCTTCTGATTTTGTCCTTAATTACTGGTGGATAATTTTTATTTATGCTTTAGGTTTTTCTTTAGATAGATTAGCTGTTGCTTTTCTTCAAGGTTACAGAAAATATGATATTTTCTTGAAATTAAATATAATTTCAGCGTTGGTTTATGTGATAGTTGTTTCTTTATCCGTTAAATTGTTTGGTTTTGAGATAGCTTTGTTGGTTATAGCGATTATCTTGGCATTCAGATTTTTAATTATATATTCAAAATATGTTTTTAAAATCACTGGTCTTCATAAGATTGAACTGTCTCTATTAGTTAAATCAACTTCTTTAAACATGGTAAAGAAGAATTCATTCATTGTCTTTATTGGTGAAATATTTTATTCAATAACTCAGTTTGTTTCAATATGGATTTTAAAAACATTTTCTAATTATGAGAATGTTGGAACTTTTGCATTATGCATGCTATTGTCTAATATCTTACTGTTCCTTGTTTCATCTATGTCAAATGTCTTTTTTTCGCATCTTGCATTAAAAGATAATATTCTAAAGTTTTTCTTAAAGAATTTATTTCTCAATCTTCTTTTATTAGGAATTCCATTTATTTTTTTATCCCTAAATATGAATTTAATAATCGATTTACTTGGGCTAGAATATCCTTTTTTTGAAAGAACAATGTTTGTAATATTATTATCAATACTATTTCAAGTTATTGGTGTCTTTTCAGAAAAAGTATTATTCCATTATGATATGATTAAATTAACTCAAACTCTTAACACTATTCGTCAAATTCTTGTTGTTTTATTCACAATGTTATTATTATTTTATTGGCGATCAGATTCTGTTGGTGCAGGTGTTGGATTTTTAATTGGGACTTCTTTGATTGCGACTGTAAAATTATTCTGTTCGATTAGAGCTAGTTTAAAATATGCATTACAGTAATATTGTTTTGTTATACCGAATTTAATGGAAAATATTTCAAAAAATTTAACAAATTTAGTATTAATATTAGGACTATTTTTGCCAGCAAATAATACTGTGTCATTGTTGTTAAATGCCTTATTACCTATAATATTATTGTTTGGAACTCCTTTGTTTGATAAGTATAGATTTGAACTAATATCAAAAATTATAGTGTTAGTATTAATTATTTCTTTTTTAGGAAATTATTTGTTTCTACATTATCATTATAACTTTAAATCAATTGCTAGAGGTGTAAATCTTGTATTATTATTTAGTCTTTTCCCTTTAAATACTTTTAGGTTGTCAAATAAAGTTCTTTTATGTTCGATATTATTCATTTTGTTTTCTCAGTTATCTTTTGTATTTAATTTCAAATCGTTTTTGGAAATAATTGATACTTTTTATCCTTATACAGGAACCGAAGTATACTATACTACTAAATTTATAACAACTAGTGCTAGTCGATTTGGAGGAATATATCGTAACCCTAATCAATGCTCAAGATATGTTTCGTTTCTATTTATGACATATATGATTAATAAGAGGAGTATTGATCGTGGCTCTCTGACTTGTATTTTAGTATCGTTAGTATCTCTGTTATTATGTGGAAGTAGAACTGGTTTTGTGGTATTTCTTGCCTTTTGTTTATTCTTTTTTATTGGTCGTTTGGGTTTTTTGAGAATGCTACCTTTTATCTTATTTTGTCCTCTTTTGATTATTCTGGGTGCACAATTTTTTGAATTTAAATATCGTGCATTTGAGCTTGATACTGCTGTAGAAGGGAGCTTGTCACAAAAAATTATATGGTTCTGTATGTTTTTTGATCATTTATCAAATTGGTTTAGAATTTGTTTTGGGCATGGTAGTAGTGAGTTGTTATCTCTTTATGATGATTCTATAATGTTAGATTCTGAATGGGGTGAATTCTTCTTTAATATTGGATTTATTGGGTGTACTGCTTATTTGTTTTTTTTAATTAAATGTTTTTTCACTGTAAACATGAAATATCGTCCATTTTTTATCTTTTTGTTATGGGCAATTTCTTCTACAATAATCTTTTCATTCAGAATGTCATTTTTGTTTGTATTAGTCCTATCTTTGATATATAATAATAGTTTAAATTCTGAACAATAATATTTTTAAGACCTATCATTACTTTTATTATAGTGTTTCTTTAAATTAAGGTTGTAAAATCAGTAATCAAATTTATCGTATTATGAGAAAATTCCTTTATATAACCAATATTCCAACTCCTTATCGTCAAAGCAGATTTAATTTATTGTCTCGGATACTTAAAGAGCATGATATTTCTTTAGAAGTGTTATATATGTCACAGTCTGAACCAAATAGATCTTGGGTTGTTGGTGAAGATACGTTTAAATATAATTATACTGTATATAAAGGAATTCATCCTACAATTAAAGGCTTTTTTGCTCATTTTAATCCAGGTCTTCTAAGAAGATTAATGAGACCAGATTATGACATTGTAGTTATTGGAGGAATGGCTAATCCGACTTTATGGTTATCACCATTCTTTGTTCAAGAACATGCATTAAAGATTATGTCTATAGAGTCAAATTTAGATTCATCAAAACGAAATAGTGGTATTGGTGCATGGATAAAATATAAGCTATTAAAAACAGCAGAAGTTTTTCAAATAACTGGAACTAGACAGGATAAATATATAAATCATTTTTATAAGGATGGAGGTAATATACCTCGAATAGTACTTCCTAATTTAATAGAGTCTTCCTTATATGTTGAAAAGGTTGCCAATTTAAGATTAAATAAATGTTTAGTTAAAAAAGAATTAAATATTGATACAAACGAGAAAGTGTGGATATTACCTGCTAGACTCATAAAGATAAAAGGTATTCTTGAATTTATCTCTTGTATAAAAAAAGAAGATGATTTTCATCTATATGTTTTAGGCGAAGGTGAATTAAAAGATTCAATTACTTCTTATGCGAAAAGAAATGAGTTAAGTGTTACTTGTATTGGATATGTTAGTCAGGAAGTTATGTTGAAATATTATAGTATTGCTGATTCTTTTGTTTTACCTAGTTGGGAAGATCCTTCTCCTTTATCACCAATTGAGGCTTGTGCATCTGGGCTTCCATTACTTGTTTCTGATAGAATTGGTAATTATGAAGATGTTTTGAGTAATGGAGATAATGGATATGGTTTTGACATTTCAGATTCAGGATCCATTAGGTTGGCAATTGAGCAAATGCTTAATTTAAGTAAAGAAGAATATCATAATTTTTCGCAAAATTCAAAAAAACGTTACATGTCGACTTTTTCATCTGAAAAATGTATTAGGGAATATGTGATGAATATTCTGGAGCTTCTTAATAATTAATATTTTCTATTTTTAGATTGATAAATAAAATTCCTGTGATATGAATTTAAATAAACTGAGTTTTTTTGAGTTAAACAACGAGACTTTTGAGAAGTATATTGATGCTTTAATTAGGTCTTCGAGGGAATCTAGAGAAAATAGTGGAAGTGATACAAAAGAATGGTTTCGGTCAAAATTTTTGTGTTCTCCGTTAGGTGAAGGTTTAAATCTTTTAGCGTATGACGATTCTTGTGACAGAGTTGTCGGTTTTGTTGCTTTTGGAAGATACGATTTTAAATCAGAATATAAGAATCTTGTTATATATGAACCATATGATGTTTTTGTAAATCCTGATTATAGAGGAAAAGCAATATTTAAGAAGCTGTTAGTAAAATGTGAAGAATTGTTGAGACAACGAGGTGCGGATTTGATGTTAAACTTTCCGAACTCTAATAGTTACAGGGGCTTTATAAGTAATAAATTTGAAGATTTTGCATCAGATCTTTCTTATTATATTAAGCCAATTACTTTGAACTTTTTTATCAAACTTGTAGATCTTAGAAAAGGATTTATTCCTTTAAAAAAGAAACCTCTATCTGTTAGTGAGGAAGTTAATTTTGAGAATTCTTCAGATCAATATTTATCATCTTGGAATGATGAATATTTCTCATGGCGATTTAATTTGATTCCACAATCCACATATGATTTATTTTCAATTAATGGATCGCATGTATTAATTCGATACGGATGTAGAGGATGTCTAAAAGAAGCCCAAATATTAAAAATATTTGGTGTAAATGAATATGGTAAATTAATAAAGCCGTTAAAGCAAGAACTAAAAATGAGAAATGTAGATTTTATTAGTTTCCCTACTAGTTCTAATGCTCCTTATATTTCGACTTTAAAAAAGAAATTGTTTTTTAAAGTGCCGAATAGTACAAATATAGTTTATAAAAAATTGTCCTCTAAAAATATAGATCTTTCGAAATTTATTATTCAAGCAGGGGACTTTCATACTTATTAGAATTTATGAGAGAAATTCTTCGTTCATTGTTTCTGACATTTAATGGTCATTTTAAGAGTCTTTCTAATGACGTGCATATCATTAATAGTCATTTTTTCAGTGATAATATACCTTACTCTATTAATCGATTTGAGAGTCAGTTGAAATACCTATCCGATAAAGTTGTTTTTTGTTCCTTAGATGAGGCTGTAAGTTTAATTGAAAATAAGGTTATAGTTGATAAACCTTATATAACATTCACATATGATGATGGTTTTTGTGAATGTTATGAGCATATTGTTCCTGTTCTTGACAAATATGAAATTAAGGCTGCATTTTTTATTAACCCTAACTTTATTGATGGAGATTCAAACTATCAGAGCTCTTTTATGGACAAGGTTTGTGTGAGTAATAAAAAACCTATGACCTGGGGGCAACTTAAAGAATTATCTAATAATGGTCATATTATTGGCGCACATACTATGGACCATGTTGATTTAGGTCAATCTTTTTCGATTGAAGAGTTGGAATATCAACTAGGCGAGTGTAAGAGGGTTATTGAGCAAAAAGTTGGTAACGAATGTAATCATTTTGCATATCCTTTTGGACAATTACAACACTTAAATGAAAAGTCTTTAAGTTGTGCTCAAAACCATTTTAAATATATTTATAGTGGGACAAATTTTAAGAGTTATTCAAGTTTCCATGGAAGTGTAATAAATCGTAGGCATATTGAACCTTTTTGGCCTATCTCACATATGAAATATTTCCTGAGTTTTAATAAAGTTTTTAGATGAGAATTGTCGTTAATTGTTCTAATTTGGTTATTGGTGGCGGTATCCAAGTTGCAATTTCTTTTCTTAATGAGATAAGATCACATAAAGAGAATAGGTATTTAATTTTTTTGTCTAAACAAGTAGAGGAGCAAATTAAGCGTAATTCTTTTAGTGACAACTTTGAATTTAAGACTATTGCATTTAGCCCATCTCGTATTCGAACTAGAGCTACTATTGCTAATATTTTAGATGAAGAATGTTTAAGATTTAATCCAGATATTGTTATTTCTGTATTTGGACCTTCTTATTGGAAACCTAGAAGTGTACCTCACTTATGTGGTTTTGCTGATGGATGGTGTTATAATGAAGATTCAATTACTTATTCCCAGTTAGGCTTTCTTGCAAGAGTTAAGCGCCTATTATTAAATCGATATAAAGGTGTTTGGTTAAAAAAAACAGCACAATACTTTTTTCTCGAAACAGAAGTTGCTAAAACTAGATTCGCAAGTAGATATTCAATTCCTATGGATAATATCTCTGTAGTATCTAATACATACCAATCTTTTTATAATGATCTTGGACCTTCCTCTACTATGAAAGAAGAAGAAACCTTTAGATTGGTCATGATTGCAGCTTTTTATCCAAATAAGAATCATAAGATTATTAAAGAGGTTGTAAAGTATCTAAGGGGAAGATTAAATTTTGAATTTACAGTGACATTACCAAAACAAATATATTCAAGAATATATGGTAGTGATTTTCCTGAAATAGTAAATATAGGACCTATCCCATCAAAAAAATGTCCTGAGATATATGCTACTTCGGATGCGATGTTTCTTCCTACTTTATTAGAGACTTTTTCTGCCAATTATCCAGAGGCTATGATTATGAGAAAGCCTATTTTGACATCTGATTTAGATTTTGCACATGATATTTGCCAAGATGCAGCATTATATTTTGATCCTCTTGATGCTAAAGATATTGCAGAAAAAATAATGAAACTAGCATCAGACAACAATTTATATAGAGAATTGCAGATAAATGGATTAAGAAGGGTTAAGAATTTCCCATCTGCAGTAGAACGAGCTAAGCTGATATTGAATATTTGTGAAAAAATAGTTAAACAAAATAATAATGTTTAAAGATAAAACCTTATTGATTACTGGAGGAACAGGTTCTTTTGGTAATGCGGTACTAAGAAGATTTCTTAATACGGGAATTAAAGAGATTCGTATATTCTCACGAGATGAAAAGAAACAACACGATATGCGTGTTGCATTAAATAATTCAAAAGTTAAATTCTATATTGGTAATGTTCGAGATTATCGAAGTATAGAATTGGCTATGCAGGGGGTGGATTATGTTTTTCATGCTGCGGCGTTAAAGCAAGTTCCTTCGTGTGAATTTTTTCCATTAGAAGCTACAGAAACCAATGTAATAGGAACCGATAATGTGATCCGTTGTGCTGTTGCCAATAAGGTGAAACGTGTGATATGTTTGAGTACTGATAAAGCTGCCTATCCGATCAATGCGATGGGGATATCTAAAGCATTAATGGAAAAGGTTGCTGTTGCTGCTTCTCGTAATATTCCAGAAGGAGGCACTACTGTGTGTTTAACTAGGTATGGTAATGTGATGGCTTCTAGAGGTTCTGTAATTCCTCTTTTTGTTGATTTAATGAATCAAAAAGAGGCTTTGACTGTTACTGATCCAGAAATGACTCGCTATTTGATGAGTTTGGATGAAGCCGTTGATTTGGTGTTGTTTGCATTTAAAAATGGAAAACAAGGAGATCTTTTTGTACAAAAAGCCCCAGCTTCTACTGTTGGTGATTTAGCTCAAGCAATTAAGGAGCTTTTTGGCTATACTAAAGAAATCAAAGTGATTGGTACACGTCATGGTGAAAAGCTTTATGAGACATTATGTACTCGTGAAGAGATGGCTAAAGCTGAGGATATGGGGGATTTCTTTAGAATACCAGCTGATAATAGAGATTTGAACTATAGTAAATTCTTTGCTGATGGAGATCATAAAACTTCTTCTTTAGAAGATTATAATTCACATAACACTGATCGTTTGGATATTGAAGGGGTAAAAGAAAAACTTCTTTCATTGAAATTTATTCAAGATGCTTTAGATCATAAGGAGGGATAGAGAATGATTAAAATAGGTATTACTGGTCAGGCTGGTTTTGTTGGTACCCATCTTTTTAATTTGTTGAATTTAAAAGACGATGTGCAGACTGTTCTTTTTGATGATGAGTTTTGGAATGATAAGAATATATTAGATGAGTTTGTCTCTTCTTGTGATGTGATTGTTCATCTTGCTGCAATGAATAGACATGAGGATCTTCAGTTCCTTTATGATACGAATGTTAGACTAGTCTCAGACTTGGTTGATAGTTTGGAGAGAGTTTCTTCTAAAGCAAGGGTACTTTTTTCTTCGTCTATTCAAGAGTCTCGAGGAAATCTTTATGGAGATTCAAAGAAAGAAGGGAGACGTCTACTAAAGGAGTGGGCTCAGAGATCTGATGGTTCTTTCGGAGGTATGCTTATTCCTAATGTGTTTGGTCCTTTTGGTCGCCCTAACTACAATTCTGTTGTTGCTACTTTCTGCCATAAATTGACACATGGTGAAGAACCAAAGGTATTGCAAGATGGTACTCTCAATCTTATTTATGTTGGAGAGTTAGTTGAAGAGATCCACCGTCTTTCGTTGGAAGATAATGTATCTGATGAAATGGAGGTTAAAGCTACTTCTACCTTAAAGGTGACAGAAATATTAAGGTTCTTAGAAGGGTGCAAGTCTGAATATCTTGAGAAAGGTGTCATCCCTTCTTTAAATAGTTCTGTGGAGGTTCAACTGTTTAATACATTCCGTTGTGCTATGGATATTGCTGATCACTATCCTGTGATGCTAACTAAACATACTGATCCTAGAGGTTCGTTTGTCGAAACAATTCGTCTTGGTGTTGGTGGACAAGTTTCTTTCTCTACTACTGTACCTAGTATTACGAGGGGAAATCATTTTCATACAAGAAAGATTGAAAGATTTTGTGTTATTAAAGGTAAAGCTTTAATACAGTTGCGTCGTATTGGAACAGATGAGGTACTGGATTTTTACCTTGATGGAGAAAATCCTTCTTATGTCGATATGCCTATTTGGTATACTCATAATATCAAGAATATTGGGGATGAGGAGTTGTATACGATGTTCTGGATAAATGAGTTTTATGATGAGAGTGATCCTGATACATACTTCGAAGAGGTGTAAAAAAAACTGCTAAGTTGTATTTTGTATTGCGTGATGGAGAATAGTACACGGATCTCGCGGATTATAAAGGATTTTCGCGAATCAAAAAGGATTGACACGGATTTTGTTTGATACTGCGTGATGGGGAATAGAACACGGATTACGCGGATTTTATTGTTGATTTTCAATGTCGTAGGGTGTAGATCCGCGTATCTGCCCAATTATATATATCCATCCAGAGTATAAGATAATAATACATGGCTAATTTAAAATATAGGGATCTTACTGCAACAATCATTAAGTGCTTTTATTCTGTATATAATGAGTTAGGTTCTGGTTTCCTTGAAAAGGTATATGAGAATGCATTCTGTTATGAACTTCAACAGAATGGTCTCTTTGTAGAAACACAGAAAAAAATTCATGTATTCTATAAGTCTCAATGTGTTGGTGAGTATTTTGCTGACAGGGTTGTTGAAGATTGTATTATTATTGAATTAAAAGTTGTAAGAAAGTTATTAGATCAACATTCTGCACAATTACTAAACTATCTTAAAGCTACTTCTTTTGAAGTAGGCTTGTTGTTTAATTTTGGAGAAGATGCAGAGTTTAAAAGAATGGTTCTAAATAAATAACTTGAATTTTTAAAATAAAGTTTGGGGTGGAGCGTTGTTTTAAGTGTCTATCATATATTTTTGTATTGACAGTTGGTTATTGCAGATTGTAATTAATTTTTGTTTATGAAAAAATTGAAAGTATTAACAGTGGTCGGAACAAGGCCTGAGATTATTCGCTTGTCTCAGGTGTTATTAAAGCTAGATGCTACTCCTTCCATCAAACATATATTGGTCCATACAGGACAAAATTATGATTATGAGTTAAATGAGGTGTTTTTTAAAGATTTAGGTTTACGAAAGCCAGATTTTTTCCTTAATGCTGCAGGTGGTAATGCTACAACTACAGCTGGACAGATATTAATTAATATTGATCCAGTTTTAGATGAAGTTAATCCTGATGCCTTTCTTGTTCTTGGTGATACTAATAGTTGTTTGTGTGCTATTGCTGCAAAGAAACGTCATATTCCTATATTTCATATGGAAGCAGGGAATCGTTGTTTTGATCAACGTGTTCCAGAAGAGACAAATCGTAAAATAGTGGATCATATTTCAGACATAAACTTGACTTATAGTAGTATCGCCAGAGAATATCTTCTTCGTGAAGGATTGTCTGCAGATCGTATTATTAAAACAGGTTCCCCTATTTATGAAGTGGTTCATGCTTATAAAACGCAGATTGAGAGTTCAGATGTTCTTTCACGCCTAGAATTACAGAAGGAGAACTACTTCTTGGTTTCTGCTCATCGTGAGGAAAATATTAATTCTGATAATTTTATTAAATTGGTTGAAGCACTTAATAGTGTGGCGGAAAAGTACCAGTTACCTGTGATTGTTTCAACGCATCCACGTACACGTAATCGAATAAAAGAAAGTGGCGTTTCTTTTCATCCTCTAGTACAACTGATGAAACCTATGGGATTTCATGACTACAATCATCTTCAGATGAATGCTAAGGCTGTATTATCTGATAGTGGAACGATATCAGAAGAGTCTTCTATTATGAATTTTCCTGCATTAAATATCCGTGAAGCACATGAACGACCTGAAGCAATGGAAGAGGCTTCTGTGATGATGGTTGGAGTGAATCCTGAGCGTATAATGCAGGGGTTGGCTGTCTTAGAAACACAAGAACGTGGAGATAAGAGAATTTTACGCTCTGTTTATGACTATTCGATGCCTAATGTGTCAGATAAAGTCGTTCGTATTATTTTGTCTTATACAGATTATATTAATAGGGTTGTTTGGTCTAAATAACAAAATATGAATATACTATTTTTGATGCTTGCATTTCCTAAGGAGGAAGAAGGTAGTAATTTATATAATGATATTGTTTCAGAAGTTGCGAGTCAGGGACATAATGTGACTGTTGTTGCCCCACACCAAAAAGAAACGGTTCTTTCCAAGGAAAGAGGAATAAAGGTTTTAAGAGTTAAATCAGGAACACTATTAAATGTGGGTCCAATACAAAAAGGGATAAATAATGTTCTGTTGCCCTTTTATTATAAAAAAGCAATCAAAAGGTTTTTATTAGATGAAACTTTTGATTGGATTGTATCTCCTACACCTCCGATAACCCTTTCTTCAGTGGTGTGCTCTTGTAAAAAATGGTTTAATGCAAAATCTTATCTTATACTAAGAGATATATTTCCTCAAAATGCCGTGGACTTAGGTTTGATAAGAAATCGATTTCTACATTCATATTTTAGAAAAAAAGAGATAGATCTATATCAGAATTCGGATATAATAGGTTGTATGTCTCAAGGGAATATTGATTATGTGTTACAGCATAATATCATGGATTCTTCAAAATTGGTTCTTCTTCCAAACTGGATAAAATATCAAGAAGAGGATATTCCTGATTTATCGATATTGGATGATTATGGATTACAAGATAAATTTATATGTCTTTTTGGAGGTAATTTTGGAAAGCCTCAAGCAATAGAGCATATTATTGATCTTGCTGTGAGTGTTAAGCACATATCTGATATCGTATTTCTTATGATTGGAACAGGAACTGAATTTAATAGAATTAAATCTTTGGTTACAGATCTTAATTTGGATAATGTTGTTATTCAAAATCGTATTCCCAGAGAGGATTTTCTTAAGCTTGTTCCTTTGTGTAATGTGGGATTGGTTAATCTAAGTGAGAAGTTTACTATTCCGAATATTCCTTCAAGAACACTTGCTTATTGGAATTGTGCTTTGCCTGTATTGGCTTGTATTGATGAAAATACAGATATGGGTGAGATTATTGAAAAGCATAATGGTGGTTTATTTTCTATTGCTGGTGATTTAGCTTCATATAAGAAAAATCTATTGTATTTGTTTAATAATAGAGAAGAGGCTATTCGAATGGGTGTAAATGGACGTATTGCTATACAAGAAGTATATAACTCAAATATAATAACAACTTTATTTTTAAATCAATTAATAGAGTTTAATGAAAATAATTGACGAAAAATTGTTGGATGAGGTATCAATAGAAGCTAAATCTTCTCCTCGAAAGCGAATGAATTATAATTTTCATGAAGATATAGAAGATCCTGTAAATAGGATGTTGAATGCTTTGGAAGTAGGTACATATTTACCACCTCATAGACATCATAATCCTGATAAGGCAGAAATTTTTCTTGTCTTAAGAGGTAAAATTGCTGTTTATACGTTTGATGAACTTGGAGAGGTTTTAACTTCTCAAATTGTTTCTCCAAAATATAAGTGTTATGGTGTCGAGATTCCTCCATGTACATGGCATAGTTTAGTGGTTTTAGAAGAAGATACGGTAATTTATGAAATTAAAGAGGGACCTTATCAGCCATTAGGTAAAGATAATCTGGCTCCGTGGGGGCCTAATGTGCAGGATAAAAATGCAATAGCCCTTTTTCAAAAGAAATTGATAAATCTGATTATTGAATAATGTATAGAAAAATAATTAAACCACTGTTTGATTTTATTGCGGCTTTCTTAGGGTTAATTGTTGTTAGTCCAATATTGTTGTTCTTTACGATTGCGTTATATCTTGCTAATAAAGGAAAACCATTTTTCTTTCAAACTCGTCCTGGTTTAAATGAAAAGCCTTTTCGTATTATCAAATTTAAGACGATGACAGATGAGTGTGATGTAGATGGGAAACTTTTACCTGATGCTGATCGGCTTACTTCAATTGGATCTTTTGTTCGTAAAACAAGTATTGATGAACTTCCTCAATTAATCAATGTATTAAAAGGAGACATTAGTCTTGTTGGACCTCGTCCTTTATTGATGGAATATCTTCCATTATATAATCAAACACAAGCTAGACGTCATGAGGTTAAACCTGGTATTACAGGTTGGGCACAAGTCAATGGGCGAAATGCTATTTCTTGGGAAGAAAAATTTAAATTGGATGTAACGTATGTTGAGCATTGTAGCTTAGCAATGGATATTAAGATCCTTTTTTTAACTTTAAAAAAAGTACTAATTAAAGAAGGAATTAGTGCTGAAGGAAATGCTACAATGTATCCTTTTAATGGAAAAAATTAAGTTATGGGTTCAAAAATAGAAAAGATTTCTTATTATTTGCCTGAAAAGATTACTTCAAATGATGATCTTCAAAAAGAGTTTAGCGATTTTGATTCGGCTAAATTCTCTAAAAAGATTGGAATCTCTTCAAGACATATTACTGGTGATAATGAGACTGCCTTAGATATTGCGTTTAAAGCTGCTACTGAGGTTCTACTTGATGAGAATAAAGAAACAATTGACTTTGTTCTTTATTGTACACAAAGTCCTGAATATTTCTTGCCTTCAGGAGCATGTTTACTACAAAATAGGTTAGGTTTATCTTCTTCTTGTGGTGCATTAGATTTTAATTTAGGTTGTTCAGGTTTTGTTTATGGTTTGTCTCTCTGTAAAGGTTTAATCTCAAGTGGTGTAGCAAAAAGAATTTTGTTTGTCACTTCGGAAACTTATTCAAAGCATTTACATCCTAAAGATAAAGCCAATAGGGGTATCTTTGGTGATGCCGCAACTGCAACGATTGTTGCTGAAAGTGAAAAAGAACATATTGGAGAATTTGTTCTAGGAACTGATGGATCAGGTGCAGAAAAACTTATTGTTCGTAATGGTTGCTCTTATGCTCCATTTAATGAAGATACTCCGGCTGTTGAGTATGGTACAGGCAATATAACAGACGATAACCATATTTATATGGATGGTCCAGGAATCTTTAATTTTACAATAGAAAAAGTGCCATTTGCATATAGTGAATTATTAAGAAAGAATGATCTAGAACTAGAGAATGTTCAAATGAATATCTTTCATCAAGCAAATAAGTATATGCTTAATTATTTGAGGAAGAAAATAAAGATCTCTAAAGATCATTTCTATATTGATATGAATGATGTTGGAAATACTGTTTCTAATACCATTCCTATTGCGCTCAAGAGAGCATTGGATAAAGATGTTGTTAAAGTAGGAGATAAAGTTTCTCTTGTTGGTTTTGGTGTTGGCCTTTCTTGGGCTGGAGTGATTGTTGAATTATAAAAAATATATAGATATTATGGAAGCTAAGGAATTCTTAGAATTGTTTATTGAGGAAGTAGAAGTAGAAGATACAGATGTTTCATTAGATACTCCTTTAAGTGATATTGAAGAGTGGGATTCACTTGCAGTGATGACTGTTATATCAATAGCTGATGAACATTTTGGAAAGAAGTTAAATGCTTCAGACATTAAAACAGCTGTATCTATCAATGATTTGTACCAATTGTTAAATTAGTATAACTAATAAGATCTTGTATTATTTTATATGAACAGTAACGAAAAGTTTTATTTGATAGTTGGTGGTACTTCAGGTATTGGTCTAGCAACAACAAAACTGTTAATTGAAAGTGGCCATAGAGTCATGATTATAGGTCGTTCCGAAGACAAACTTGATAATGCTATAAAATACATAGATAGTCCAAACTTATTGGTTCAATCTTTTGATGTTTGTAATACTTCTGAGATCTTACCCTTTGTAGAACATATTGTTACCAATAATGGAAAATTGTCTGGGTTGATATATGCTGCTGGGTATGAAGAAACACTACCTTTAGGCCGGATGAAACCTGATAGTGTTGAACGTATTCATAAAACTAATCTTTTTGGAGCAATTGAATTTACACGTGTTTGTGCAAAAAAGAAACACTATAATAATGGATTTTCTGTAGTCTTTTTATCTTCTGTAATGGGACAGCTAGGGGAACCAGGTAAGATATCTTATTGTTCAACAAAAGCTGCTTTACAAGGAGCTGCAAAAGCAATGGCGGTTGAGTTAGCTCCTAAAGGAATTCGAGTTAACACCGTCTCTCCTGGTGTGGTTGAGACTCCAATGAGTCAGAAACTGTTTGAAGCTTTAGATGAAAATGCTATCGCTAGGATAAAATCTAAACATCCATTAGGATTGGGAACACCTGAAGATATTGCCAATGCGATAGAATTTTTAATTAGTAATAAATCTCGGTGGATTACAGGTTCAAATCTAGTTATTGATGGGGGCTATAGTATTCAATAGAATTAATATGAAAAATGTCTATATAATTGGTGCAGGTGGTCTTGGTCGTGAGATTGAGACATGGATTGAACAAGATAGTTCTTTTAATCAAAATTATGAGATAAAAGGTTATATTGATGATAATTGTAACGCATTAGAAAGTTTTCCAAGTAAATATAAGGTTTTGGGGAATTTATCATATCCTTTTAAACGAGACGAATATGTGATTTTGGCTATTGCTAATGCAGAAGGCAAAAAAAATATTGTTGATGATCTTAAAGAACGTGTTCAATTTCTTTCATATATTTCTGATAAATCGCTTGTTTCACAAGATGCTGTTTTAGGTTTAGGTGTCGTTGTTTGTCCTCATGTTATAATTTCGACCAATACTGTTATTAATGATTTCTCTTTGATTAATATTGGTAGTCAAGTAGGGCATGATGCTGAAATCGGTCCTTATAGCTCATTGATGGCAGGAGTAGATATTGGAGGTGGTGCAAAAGTAGGTGAGGGATGTTTTATGGGTACTCATTCATGTCTTATTCCTAGGAAGAAGATCGGTGACAATATTACGGTTGGTATTGGTGCAGTAGTAATACGTAATCTTAAGAAAGTGGGAACTTATTTTGGTAATCCTGCGATGTTAATTTCTTAGAAAATATGAAAACTAAAATATGGCTTTCTTCTCCTCATATGGGAGGGGATGAGCAAGCTTTTGTTAAAGAAGCTTTTGATCAAAATTGGATTGCTCCTCTTGGACCTAATGTCAATGGTTTTGAAGAGGATCTTCAGAATTATA
>JAOARM010000021.1 GCA_025210515.1 Vallitalea sp.
TGACCAGATTGCTCTGGCTTATATTTTATAGACTATCGTCTGTATCCATTAATTTACCAAGGAATTTTCTTGGGTAAAACTTTTTTCAAAGTTTTTGGTTGTTTGTTTCACTGTTCAGTTTTCAAGGTTCTTTGTTTTGTTAGCGAAGAATATGTTATCATATGTTATGATGTTTGTCAACAACTTTTTCAAAGTTTTTTCAGATGATGTTTTATCATCTTTAAACGGAGAAGGAGGGATTTGAACCCTCGCGCCGCGTTAACGACCTACTCCCTTTCCAGGGGAGCCCCTTCAGCCGCTTGGGTACTTCTCCAAGCAGTATGAACACTTCGCAATTGTTTTTCTTTTAAAGGATAATTAAAACCACTCAACGTGGTTTTGATTATCAAGCGGAGAAGGTGGGATTTGAACCCACGGCCCCTTTCGGAGTCACTGGTTTTCAAGACCAGCTCCTTAAGCCACTCGGACACCTCTCCGTATTTGCAACTCATTGTTGAGCGCTTTAATAATTTACCATATCTTTGTTCATGTGTCAAGTATTTTTTAAAACTTTTTTCAACTTTTTTTGAGTTGTTTTTTCGTCATTACTTAACGACAAGCGATATAGTACCACATATAAATATAAGTGTCAATAGATTAATTCATTTTTTTTATTTTCTGATTAATGTTTATTTTGATTCAAACAGCTGCAAACATTGAATTTACTGGGTTTATACCGAAATATCCTTTATAAAGTTTTTGGCGAAAATAAGATCTTCTCTTGTAGTAATCTTTATATTCGAATAAGAACCTTCCACAATTCTAACCTTTTTATTTGAATATTTTTCTACAAGCATAGAATCATCTGTTCCTATATATTTATCTTTTGCTGCTAAATGATGAACCAAACTAATTAATTCTTTCTTAAATACTTGTGGGGTTTGAATAGACCATAACGCAATTCTATTGGGTGTATCTATAATATTTTTGTTATTATCCACAACTTTAATAGTATCTTTTACTTTCACACCTAAAACACATGCTTCATATTCTATAGCACATATAATAGTTTTTTTAATATCATTAGTACTCACTAATGGTCTTGCCGCATCATGTATTAGTACGATATCAGTTTCTTCTGGAACTATTTTTATTCCTTCATATACAGAATTCTGTCTTTCTTTACCTCCTTCTATTATATTTATTATCTTTTTAAATGAGTATTTTTCTATAATCTCTTTTTGACAATGAGGTATTTCTCCTTTTCCAACTACTAATATAATATTAGATATATCTGGACATTTTTCAAAGCATTCTAATGTATGAACTAAAATAGGTTTATCATTTAGGGCTAGATACTGTTTACTAATAGAGCTATTCATTCTTTTTCCTTGACCTGCTGCTGGTATTATAACTGTACATTGTAAATTATTCATTTTTTAATTCTCCTATTATTTTTAAATACATTCTAACATATTTTCTGAATAACTTCTTGTTTTTTATAGCATACTTTTATATCATGCAGTAATTAATATTAATTAAATTAAAAAGATGGCTAATATAGCTAATTTTTCTTTTATTAGTATAACTTTCTTGTTATAATTAAATGTATAGAGTTTAATTACTGATTATAGATTCTTTTATGTCAGCAAGGCTATAATAAATCATATAGATAAAGAACTAAATTAGTTATAATAATCTCTTAATACATTATATAGGAGGATAAATTTATGTTAAGCAAAAAATTATTAGAAGAAATCAACGAACAAATAAAGTACGAATTCTACTCTTCTCATCTATATCTTGCAATGGCTTCATATTGTTATTCAATCGACTTAGATGGATTTGCTAACTTCTTCATGGTTCAAGCAGAGGAAGAAAAATTTCATGCTATGAAATTCTTTAATTTTGTAAATGAAATGGATGAAACTGTAGAGATAAAAGGACTTGATACGCCAGAAAACAATTATGATGGTATAATAGATATTTATGAAAAAACTCTTGAGCATGAAAAATTTGTAACTAGTAGAATATACAAATTAATGGATATCGCTATGGAAGAAAGAGAACATGCTACTATCAGCTTCTTAAAATGGTTTATTGATGAACAAGTTGAAGAAGAGTCAACAGTAAAAGGCATTCTTCAAAAATTAAAAAGAGCAAATGGAGATGTTTCATTAATATATTCTCTAGATACTGAAATGGGTAAACGTGTATTTACTCCACCAACAGCATAGTATTATATTCTAAATATGGGCTAGTCTCATAATGCACTTATTAGTCACTGTGAAGAATACTTGACTAAGTGTATTAGGACAGCCCATTTTTCTATTCTAGATTCTATTACCTAATTTAAGATTAGGTATAGCGTTTAGATCCATATTATGTTTTACGCCTTTTATATACTCATAATAGGCTGCTACACCTATCATTGCTGCATTATCTGTACAATAGACTATTGAAGGATAATAAATAGATATTTGCTCTTTTTCACATGCTTTTTTCATCTCTTCCCTAAGTCTACTATTCGCTGCTACTCCTCCTGCTAATGCAACTTTATTTAACCCTAGTTTTTTAGCTGCTTTTATTGTTTTATCAACAATTACATCTACAACAGCACTCTGGAAACTGGCGGCAATATTAGCTTTGTTAATCTTTTCTTCTTTCATCTTACATTTATTGATATAATTTAATACGGCTGATTTAACACCACTAAAGCTAAAGTCATATGAGTCATCTTCCAAATATGACCTTGGAAAATCTATAGCATCATTTTGCCCTTCTTTTGCTAACTTATCTATTTTAGGCCCTCCCGGATAACCAAGCCCAATTGATCTAGCAACTTTATCAAAAGCTTCTCCAACAGCATCATCTCTAGTTTTCCCTAAAATTTCATATACCCCATAATCTTTGACATGAACTAAATGAGTATGCCCTCCAGATACAACCATGCTTATAAATGGTGGTTCTAAATCATTCTCGATATAGTTTGCACTTATGTGTCCTTCTATATGATGTACCCCTATTAGTGGTTTTTTTGCCGCAAACGCAATTGCTTTTGCTTCAGCTAATCCAACTAACAATGCTCCAACTAGACCGGGACCATAAGTAACAGCTATTGCATCCATATCTTTAATTGTCATATTAGATTCTTCCAAAGCTTCACTTATAACATAATCAATGTTCTCTATATGTTTTCTAGAAGCAATTTCTGGAACAACTCCTCCAAATTTTTCGTGTAAATCTATTTGAGAAGATATAAAATTAGATAAAATATCTTTCCCATTTTTCACTACAGCTACAGATGTTTCATCACAAGAAGTCTCTATAGCCATAATTGTTATATCTTTTTTCATCTAATCACCTACTATAATAAATTCGTCTGTCTTTTGCCATCCTTTAATTTTCCATAATTCATTATCTTTTACTAACAAAAATTCCTCATAAACTTGTCCTTTAGGTCCAATTTTATTTAGATAATATACTACTTTCATAATCTTCATTTCTTCTGAACTATTTGAATTATCTTCTTGTATATGATACTCAAGAATTTTAGTATCAGTTTTGTTATAAGCTTCTATTTCCTCTTTAGCTTTTTTAAAATGAACATCTTTCGGATTAACTTCTAATAATTTTTCATCGTATAATTCTCGTTGAGCATTTAATAATAGTTCTATATCTTTCTCAGATACTTCATTGCTATATAGCATTTCCATAATCAAATTATTAACTTCCATAGTTTGTTTAGGATCACTTTGCAATTTTCTTATATTAATTATAGCTTTTTGATAGTCTTTCTGTAAATCTTTTAGTAGTTTATCTGCATTAGATAAACTAATGTCAAATTTATCTTTACTTGTAGTATTACTAAAATTAACAAAAAATAATATTCCAAAACATATCATTATAAGAATCACAAAATATTTTCTCATATTATCACACTCCATTTAAGTGTTTTTTATATAGTCTTTTTATTCTATACTATTAATATCGAAAAAAAGGCATAAAAGGTTTAGTCATCAAATTTTAATGTTTTATTAAGTCTATCTTTACCAACTCTAGTATTATCAAATATATCTTTTGCTACATATAAGAAATCTTTAGGTCGTACTAATGAAGGGCTAAAATGTGTTAACCATAGTTCTTTCACTTGAGCATTTTTAGCTAAATAAGCCGCTTCTTCAAAAGTCATATGCTTATATTCGTTAGCTTTATTATCTTTCTCTACATCTGCATACATACCTTCACATATAAATAAATCAGCATTTTTAGCATATTTTTCAATGTTAGCTACTGGTCTTGAGTCTGTACAATAAGCTAATTTGATACCTTTTCTAGGTGCGCCTAGTACTAATTCTGGAGAGTACTCTTTCCCCTCATAATTAACAGTTTCTCCTTTTTGAAGAAGATTCCAGTACTGTACAGGTAATCCTAGTTCTTTTGCTTTTTCAATTAGGAATTTTCCTTGTCGTTTAATATTTATATTATAACCATAACAAGTAACATTATGGTTTAGTTTATATGCTTCAATTTCATATCCTTCTACTTCAATACTTGAATACTCTTTCGTTAACTCAATAAATTTTAATTCAAATGGTAATTCAGGTGCAATAACTCGTAATCCTCTTACCACTCTCTCAAGACCTTTGGGCCCAATCAAAGTTATAGGCTTTCTTCTATCAGAGTTACCTATAGTAAGTAGTAAACCAGGTAATCCACCAATATGGTCTCCATGATAATGGGTAAAACAAATAATATCAATAGGCTTAAAGCTCCATCCTTGTTGTCTAATAGAAATCTGAGTTCCTTCTCCACAATCTATTAGCATATTACTTCCATTATGTCTTAACATAAGAGAAGTTAACCATCTATTTGGTAATGGCATCATTCCGCCTGTTCCTAATAAACATACATCTAACATTCTTCATCCTCTTCCTTATTTTTTTTAATTGTAACACAAATTATAATTTATAACCATAAAAAGTTAATATGAACTATTAATCCCATTTATAGAAAAAAGAATGCAAACATCTGCATTCTTTTTTAACCTTTACTTTTTAATTTTAGTAGGCTCATGTTTAAAGGTTGCTATTAAGCTATCGTAGCATTTTTCACATAAATCAAAACTGTGAACTTGCATGTCTTTATTTGAAAAATATCCCCATTCCTTAGTAATGTTAATATAATCTACTTTTGAGTTTGTTTCTTCATTGTATATCAGCTTACCACATTTATTGCAATATACTTCTGTTAAAACATTATCTTTAATTATTTTTTTCTCAAATTTTTCCATTGTCTTATCCCCTCACTAAGTAGCCTATTAATATTTTTGAATTCAAGAATAATACTTATCATTATTATAACTTTATCAATATGATATGTATATAGGTAATTTCTTCATTAAAAATTCATTGAACTATTAGAAGCTAACATTATAGGAAGTTTATTTATATAATGAAAAAGACTGTCCTATAATACATATATTAATGCATTATATGGCAGTCCTTATCAATCATATATCAATTTGTAATTTTTCTAGAAAAAACTTAAAACATAATACTATTTTATAATTACTTATTATATATTTTTTTGGCTACTTCATAAACATTTTCAGTAGTTAATCCAAACTCTTTGAATACTCTAGCTCCAGGTGCAGAAGCTCCAAAATGATCAAGTCCAATCACTTCACCATCAAGTCCTACATATTTGTGCCATCCAAATGTTGCACCAGCTTCAACAGCTACTCTTTTTCTTACATTAAGTGGTAACACACTTTCTTTGTATTCTTCTGATTGCATATCAAATATATCCATAGAAGGCATACTTACAACTCTTACATCAATTCCTTCTTCTTTTAGTTTTTTAGCTGATTCGTAGATAAACTCTACTTCAGAACCACTTGCCATTAGAATCATATCAGGAGTTTCTTTTTCTGAGTCTACTAAAACGTATCCACCTTTTAGCGCTTTCTTCTCTGATTCTTCATAATAAGGTACATTTTGTCTTGTTAATACAATTGCTGTAGGAGTTTCTTTTGAACTTACTGCATAGTACCAAGCTGCTGCTGTTTCTCTAGGATCAGCAGGTCTAAATGTAACAACATTAGGTATACTTCTTAGTGAAGCTAATTGTTCTATAGGTTGATGTGTTGGTCCATCTTCACCAACACCAATACTATCATGTGTTAATACAAATGTTACAGGTAGTTTCATAAGTGCAGATAATCTTACACTTGGCTTAATATAATCACTAAATACAAAGAATGTAGATATAAATGGCTTATGAGCACCATGTAATGCTATACCATTACCCATAGCTGACATAGCTAACTCTCTAACACCAAAATGTAAGTTCATGCCAGAGTAATCTTCTGCTGAAAAATCACCTTTATCATTCATATATGTCTTAGTTGAAGGTGCAAGGTCTGCAGCTCCTCCAAATAAGTTTGGTATACGTTTTGTTAATTTATTAATAACTTGTCCTGAAATAACTCTTGTTGCAGAAGGTTTTTTATCAAAAGTCCAAAAATCTTCGTCATTTAATAAATCAACTGGAAGTTCTTTGCTTGTCCATACTTCCCATTCTTTTGCTAATTCACTATATTTTGATGCATATTCATTAAATAATTCTTCCCATTTTTGTTGTTCTTTTTTACCTTTTTCTTGTAAAGCTTTCATATGTTCATATACTTCTTCTGCTACATGGAATTCTTTTTCAACTGGTAATCCTAAATTTTTCTTAGTTTCAACTAAATTATCTGCTCCTAGTGGCTCACCATGTGCTGATGATTTTCCTTGTTTTGCAGGGCATCCATATCCAATTTGAGTTTTCACAATAATAAGTGAAGGATGATTAAGGTCTGCTTTAGCTTCTTCTATTGCTTTTCCAATAGCAACTAAATCATTACCATCTTCAACTGTTAATACTTGCCATCCGTATGACTCAAATCTTTTTCCAACATCTTCAGTGAATGCTATATCTGTGCTACCTTCTATTGTTATTTTATTAGAATCATAGAAAGATATAAATTTACCAAGTTTTAGAGTTCCTGCTAATGATGCAGCTTCTGATGTAATTCCTTCCATCATACATCCATCTCCAGCAATAGCATATGTGTAATGATCTACAATCTTATATCCATCTTTGTTAAATTTGGCTGCTAAATTAGCTTCAGCCATCGCCATACCTATACCTGTTGCAAATCCTGCTCCTAATGGTCCAGTTGTTGTATCTACTCCTACTGTATGTCCATATTCTGGGTGTCCTGGAGTTTTACTTCCCCATTGTCTAAAGTTTTGTAAGTCTTCTATTTCTAGCCCATATCCAAAAAGATGAAGTAATGAGTATAATAACATGGAACCATGTCCAGCAGATAATATAAATCTGTCTCTATTAATCCAGTTAGGATCATCTGGATTATGTTTCATATGATTTGCCCATAACTCATAAGCCATAGGGGCTGCACCCATAGGTAATCCCGGATGTCCAGAGTTTGCTTTTTGGATACCTTCAGCTGATAAAATTCTAATAGTATTAACAATGGTAGTATCAATGTTTTGCATTTTATAAGTTCCTCCTTTTATTAGATAGATATATATTTATATATACATAATTAACAAATATGATTCTGATTCTACATACATTTTTTATAATTTAACTCTTCACATATGCATTGTATCATATTTCAAAATAATATCAAGTGAAAACTTGTTAAATTTTAAGGCTATAAGAAAAACAAATTTCGCTGTTATAAATAAATTAATCCACCATTAGTAATAAGTATTAAAACATACTATATTACTTTTGGTGGATTGATTTTAATAATCATTTATTAATTTTATTAAATCTCTTATAATAGTTTTCTAATTTGAGCTTTATTGCATTGTCAATATCATTCATTTTTACATCCGTAAATATTTCTATTCCTTCTTCTATATTTTTAATGGCATATATATGAAACAAGCCTTTTTTCACATCTTCCAGAATTTCGTCATTTAGTACTATTTCATCTACGTTCTGTATTGGAACAACTATGCCTTGTTTTCCAGTAAAGCCTTTAGCTTTGTATAGTTCATAGCAACCTTCTATTTTATTTGAAACTGCACCAATCGGCTGAACATTACCAAACTGGTCAATAGATCCTGTTATAGCAATACTTTGATCAAATGGTATCTCCGCAAGACTAGATAAAATAGCATATAATTCTGCACAAGAAGCACTATCTCCATCAATTGTATTATATACTTGCTCAAAACATAATTGACAGTTTAACATTAATGGATAATCTTGAGAATATCTATTACCAATATATCCAGATAAGATTCCAATACCTTTATCAAAAATATTTCCACTTAATTTATTTTCTTTTTCTATATTAATAACGCCTAATTTCCCCATGTAAGTTACAGCCGTTATTCTCATTATCCTACCAATAGTACATTCACTATAATCACTTACTGCTACTCCGTTCATTTGCCCTATTTTCTTATCTGTATAATCTATTATAAGTTTATCTTTTTCATATAACTCACTAATACTTTCTCTTAGCATTGATGTTCTTTTATTTTTTTGGAATAAAGCTTCTTTTATCATATCCGAATTAATTACATCTATTTTTGCATATTCAGAAGATAAATTCGCCTCAGCTATTAAATCAATTAAGATTGCAAATTTTGTTGTTAATTTACTTCTGTCTTTTGCAATATATGAGGCATATTTTAAAACAGCTTTCTTACCATCTTTCGTAAGTCTTCTAAATCCATTTTTATCACATATATCATCAAAGTAATTATCGTATTTTTTTATTGTCATTTTATTCTTTTTTACTTCGGTGTTTAGTTGAACATGAAGTTTAAATAACTCTTTAAACTCAGTATCATAAGCATATAATAATCTATATATATATTCACTTCCCACTAAAACAACTTTTAGATCTATAGGAATTGGTTCTGGTTTAATAGTCTTAATAGGGAGAGCCCCCAATTGCTCTCTAATATTTTCAAATACTAATTTCTTACTAATTAATACTTTTTTCAAAGTTTCCCATGTTAAAGGACTTTTAAAAATATTTTCTACGTTAATAATTAGATATCCACTATTAGCATTATGAAAAACACCTTTTTTTATCATACTATAATCTGTTGTATATACTCCTAATTCATTTTCATACTCTATTTTACCAAACATTTCATAGTATGATGGATTTTCACAATATATAATTGGAGCACCTTTTACATTGGAATTATCTACAAAAAGATTAACTTTATATTTTTCTAGTTTGTCACTTTCCTCATCACCAAGTAAAGCTTTTAACGTCTCATCACAGGTTGACTCTGTTAATATATCTTTTATGTTTTGAAATAGATGATCTTTTAATTCTCTTATATAAGCCATTACTTTTTTATTTATTTCAAACTCTTTTTCCATGGTTTCATATACATTATCTATAATATTTTTAAGAATTTTATTTTGAAGTTTATTTACTTTTGCTTCTGAAATTTGTTTTAATCTCTTTACTTGCCTCATTATGTCTTCAGATTTATCTTCCATAATATTGAGATTTTCAAGAATTATTTCTTGTTCTTCAACAGTTAAATCATCATATTTTTCTTCACTTATTTTTTTCCCATCTATAATAGGTATAAAAAATATGCCTTTATCAGTGATGTTAGTAGAAAATCCAAAGCCCTTAGCATCATCTTTTAATTCTTCTAACTTCAATTCTCCCTTGGATAAAAATTCATCTTTAAGGCAACTTTCTATTTTCTTGAATTCAGCACTTTCAAATTTTGCTTTTGCTTGCAATATGACTTCTTTTACTGAACTCTCTATCATCCTCTTAAATTTCTTTCCTTTTCCACATGAAAGACGTAAAGCTTTTGGTTTATCTTCATTTTTAAAATTATAGACATAACACCAATCATCTGGAGGATTATTTTTATTTTTGCTTTTTAGAAACTTTTTGAGAAATTCTATAGTATTTAATCCTTCTTCAGTTGATAAATATATATTATAGCCAGATCCATCTAGCGAAAGACCAAAATCAAGTATTTCCCTGACCCTACCATTCCCAACAAATATATCTTCTTCGTCTTCTACATTTTCTGATTTATCTAGAATGAATGAATTTAAGTCTAACTCTTCATGGGAAAGTTCGTAACATTCTTTCATTAAGCAGCTCCTCCCTATACACTTAGCCCTTTAAAGTTTCATATACTTTATCTTATACATTAAGAAGGTGTCTTGTTAATAAATAATTTAATTTACAAAAAAACTGTTCCTTTTATAAGAAACAGTTAATTGGCACTCCCATAATTAAGTTATTATTAATCTAATTTCCACATTATATAAGCATCTTCTTTTGGACTATCATAGAAGTTTTTTCTTATTCCTGCAACTGTAAATCCAAGTTTAGTGTATAATCTAATAGCAACAATATTACTTTTCCTTACTTCTAAAGTGAAGGACTTAATGCCTAATTTATTTCCTTCATTCAATATTGCCTTAGTTACTTTCTCTCCCAGTCCTAATCCTCTTTTATCTTTTTTAACAGCTATATTAGTAATATGTCCTTCTGAAACTATGTTCCATAATCCTGAATAAGCTAATATCTCATTCTTCTCTTCTAATACCATATATATTGCTTGTGTATTGCTAGTTAATTCTTTTTCTAAAGATTCTTTTGACCATGGTGTGGAAAATGTGTTTTGTTCTATAGAGTGTACCTGCTCCACATCATCTAATGTCATTCTCCTAGCTAGATACATTTATTGTGTTTCCTTTCGTACTCCCTCTCAGCTTGAGACTTTCTTAAATATACTGGTTTACATTTCATATAGCTCTCTGATTTTCCTTCTTTAGCATATATTAGTCCCAAGGCAGCTACGGAAGCTCCTCTTTGTATATTATTATTAATAGGAGCTAATACATATTCATCCTTAGTCAAATTATTTTGTATATATTCTAAGTTAGGAGAAATACCATCACCTAGAAATATTACTTGTTTTCCTAGTTCTTTTATTTTAGTAATTATTTCTTCTATAGGAACAGCTATATCTTCTTGAATTTTGTTAAATTTATTATTTTTATAACTATACAATGCTGTATATACTTGATTTCTTCTAGCATCCATTAGTGGGCATATTAGTTTATCAGTAAATCCAATGTTATATGCTAAAGCATCTAGTGTAGGTACTGAAATAATCGGAATGTCTAAAGTATGAGCTAATCCTTTTGCAGTAGCTACACCTATCCTTAATCCAGTAAATGATCCAGGTCCATTAGCTACAGCTATTAAATCCAACTCATCTAAATCTAATTCTACCATATTAGTGATTTCTTCAATCATAGGCATAAGTGTTTGTGAATGTGTTTTTTTATAATTACTAGTATATTCGCAAATCAACCTATTTTCTTCTGCAATTGCTACAGATGCTGTAATCGCAGAACTCTCAATAGCTAAAACCTTCATTTGTTATCCTCCTAAAACAATATATCCATACAGTTAACTTACTGTTATTTTTCTATAGTCTAGTCCTTTATCTAAATCTTTTTCTATTTTTATCCATATTGCATCATCTGGTAATAATTCTTCTATTAAATTAGCCCATTCAACTAGACAAACACCTTCATCATAGAAATATTCTTCATATCCAATTTCATACATTTCATCTGCATCTTCTATTCTATATACATCAAAGTGATTAAATGGTAACCTTCCACAATTATATTCATTTACAATAGTAAATGTGGGACTTGTAATATGTTCATCTATTTCAAGCCCTTCTGCAAATCCTTTTGTAAATACTGTTTTTCCTACACCTAAATCTCCAATCAAACAATAAATTTGTCCTTTTCTAGCATTATTTCCTAATTCATTACCCACTTTTTTAGTATCTTCTGCTGAAAATGATTCGTAAATCAACTTAATCTTCCCTTCAATTACTCTTATTAGCTTTTTGTTCTTTTTGCACTTTGTTTTTTGATTTATTTGCTTTGGTGCTGATCAAATCTCTTATCTTATCGTTTTGATTATCTTCTATTAATCTTTTTGGTATAATGAATGATTGATCTCTGCTAATATAAAATAAAAAACTTCGTTTCGTTTCAATTACTTTATATAGATTTTCCCATCTAAATTCTACCCATTCGCTTTCTTTGGAAACATAAAACCCTACATTATTTATTTTAAACAATATTGGGTTTTGAAATACTGGATTTGATGCCATTTGTTTCTTTGACTGTAATAATAGCGTTAGTGGAGTAACAACTAAATAAATAATTGCACCAAAAAACAATACTATACTCATAAATATATCGTTCCATGCAAAAGATACTGGAAATAGTATTAAACATATAATACTAAATACTAATGTTATTTTACTACTTAGCTTCTTATATACATGTGATAACATAAAGAAAAACAGATCATTTTCATCAATTTTTATACTCAAATTAATATCTTTATTTTTTCCCATAATCTACCTCCAACATTTTATGTAACTATAATTGATGAGAATTCAATTATATCTTTTGATAGGTATTATAGCATTTTTATTAATTATTTTCTAGTGTTTAGTAGGCATAAAAAAATAACCTAACATAATGTAGGTTATTATATATTAATTATTGACGTAATCTATGAATTACTTCTTTAAAAGAAAATACTGTAATAAAGCTTACTACTGATACTATAACACCTTTTACAATGTTAAATGGTATATATATAGAATATATCATATTCATTTTTTCTATATGAGAATTAATCCCTGTATATAATGGAATCATTATAAGATAATTAATAGTTACAGCAGTAAGCGTCATACTTACTATCCCTGTTAAGCAACCTAATATTATTAACTTAATGTTGTTAGCTCTATATATTAAACAAAATGGTAAAACAAATGCTACTCCAACAAATAAATTTGCCATTTCTCCTATTCCACCTGTACCTGAATTCATAAGAAAATATCTTAATAAATTCTTAATAACTTCAATAAGTCCTGCCGCAATAGGTCCTAGAATAATTCCACCTAACACAGCAACTACATCACTTAAATCAATTTCCAAGAAAGGTGGGAAAAATGGTATGGGAAATTCAAATAAAAATACAATATATGCAATCGCTGATAGTAAAGCTACTTTTATTAAATAACTTGTATTATCGTTTTGTCTTGAGTTTATAAGTTTATTTTGATTATACTTTTGAGTTTTTTCCATTATTATTCTCCTTTTTTTGAATGAAATAATTGTACAGTAAGTAATTAAATACAAATTATCTACATTAAAAGGAAATTCATTCATGTAAGTGATATATTTTTTCTAAGAAAATAAAAAACGCCTTGAAAATAGTATTCAAGGCGTTACTTGTTAAATTATATTATTTCTTCTCTCATCCAGACTTTACTGTCGGTCTTGGAGTTTCACCAAGTCAGCCAATTGGCTCGCGGACTATAACCGCCGGTCGGGAATTACACCCTGCCCTGAAGAATTTCCTATATTTAATTTTTAATTACAATGTACTTGTTAAGTATATTATATTTCATTATTCATATGTTGTCAAATATGTATTATAGAGTTTCCTTCATTTTTCATATTTAAAAAAACTATATAATCTAATGATAATACCCAGAATAGATAAAATCCAAAATATAATAACTAGATAACTATCACTATAGAAAAATCTAACTATGGTCATTATACAAAATAACATGATAGTTTCAATTGTACTTACTCTAGTGTTAATAGGTTTACTAAGTAATGAACTATAAAAAGATTTCATTTCTTCTACATAACACTTATAATGATATGGTACTATTGAAAATAATCCTTTATTAATAACTACTAAATCATCTTTATCAATTATATCTTCAAGACATTTTTCACATGATATATTTTTCATAGAAAATACCTACCAATTTTAATAATATACTTTAAATCCATTATATTATTTATTTCTTGATTGTCTAACTTCAACTGCATCCCAAACTTCATTATTAATTTCTAATTTATAGCTTTTTTTCCATTCTTCTAATTTCTTATCAAAAGCTTGTTTCTCTAATTGTTGTGTTACAGAATCTATGATTCTTTTTTCATTATCTTTAATTGCATTAATATCCTCTTCTGTTGCCTCAATAATTTCTTCTAATTTAATTATATGATATCCATAAACTGTTTCAACAAGCTTACTTATTTCACCTGGCTTCATACTAAAGCATGCATTCTCAAATTCAGCCACCATCAAACCTCTACCAAATGTATATTCTCCACCTTTATCTTTTGAACCAATATCTTCACTATAATTTTTAACTAATGTGACAAAGTCTTCTCCTTTATTTGCTTTAGCTAATACTTCCTCCGCTTTTGCTTTTACCTCAGCTTTTTTATCATCTGATAAAGGTTCATTATTGCTGTCTCTTGTCATAAATAATATATGTCTTGCTCTTACTTTTTTACCATAGTAATCATATCCATTATCTTTATATCCTTTATATTCATCACTTTGCTCTAATAATGAATTAAGTTCATTAACATCTGCTTTAAAGTCTGCCATTTCATTATTAAATACTGCTTGAACTAATTCTTGACGTGTTAATATTTTTTTTACTATTTCTTTAGTAATGCCATCTTTATTGGCTAGTTCTTCTCCTAGTTGTTTAATGAATTGTTGTGCATAATCATCAATTATTTTGGATTGTTCATCTGATAACTTAATACCTCTTTTATCAGCTATTGAACATATAATTATCTGTTTTTCTATGTTATTTAATGCATCTTCCTTTACAAACTCTAGGACTGTTTTTCCTTTTTCATCTACTACTTTATCCCATACATCTGGTCCAAAAGACCTTTCATAATAGTTTTCCATTTGTCTTAAATAAAAGTTAACTTCACCAAGACTAATAGTTTTACCAGCAATACTTCCTACTATTTTTTCATTTTCATTATTTGATGATTCATCTTTTGTAGACATTAATAATACTGTTTTAGTTTTTCCTTCCCATTTAACATCTACTCCAATAGCATCACATAATGTTCGTACCGGCAAATAAGTTCTATCATTATATACAATAGGTTTTAGTTCTGTACCATCATCTTCTTTTGGATTAAACTCTTTTCCATTTAACATCATCTTAATTTCATAAGATACTTGTGCTGTTATTTCTTTAAATAAATCATTAGCTGATACACTAATTATACAAGTTAATAATAGTGTAGCTGAAATAAACCCTAGAATAAAATGTTTTGCTTTTTTCATAGTCTCCTCCTTATATGTTTTATCATGAAATATATTATATCATATTTCTCATAAAATCACTACATAACCTTTCGTTTGTATTTTATCACCTTCATGAGATATAATTCATATTCTATTATAAAGTCTATAATAAAGGAATGAGTATTATATATAACGAATATGAACCATATCCTTATCCTTATTGGGTTGACGAACCAATGTATCCTTCGCCACAGATGTATAATGTATATGAACCATATCCTTATGTTGCTAATACGCAAATGCATATATCACAATTTGAGCGGCTAGTTACTGATTTAAGAGATTATGGTCCAGAACCTTTTGTTGTAAATATCGAAGAGGCTACAAAAGAAAACAATACTTTCCGTACTGCTTTATGGACAGGTGAAAATTTTCAAGTTACTCTAATGAGTATTGAACCTGGTGATGATATAGGTTTAGAGATTCATCCAACTGTGGATCAATTTATCCGTATTGAAGAAGGTCAAGGACTGGTAGAAATGGGTAATAATAAAGATGAGTTAAGTTTTCAACAAGAAGTATATGACGATTTTGCTATTATGGTACCTGCTGGCAAATGGCATAACGTTACTAATACAGGAAATAGTCCTCTAAAGTTATATGCAATATATGCTCCGCCTGAGCATCCACGTGATACTGTTCACGAAACAAAAGCTGATGCTGAAGCTGCCGAAGAGCTTTATCATTATTAATAAAAAGTTTTTCACATTACTTAATATAACAGATGGAAGGTGCTATCATATTATGAGACAGCACCTTTTATTACTTAATTATTAGTTTCCCAGTGAAACTCTTTCTTATAATTATGTTTATTATCAAGTAATAGCTCATTAAATACTGTTATCATAAGTGCTATAAGTACACAAAGCCAAAATCCTGCTATAGTAATTCCACCTACCAACTTATCCATTAACATAATCATCCATGCATTCACAACAAAACTAAATAATCCAAATGTAATCAAATTTATTGGAAGCGTAATTAACCATAATATTGGTTTTATTATAATATTAACTATTACTAATACTAAACCTGCAATAAATGCGCTTGATATATGTTTAAGTTCTACACCCTCAAATATATATTGACTTAAAAATAATACTAAAACATAAATTAGATACTTATAAGATAATTTATTCACTTCACCTTCTCCTTTTTATGCTTTTATTTGTTTTGCTCACATTTGCATTTTTATTCAAATTAATATATTCTTCTCTTAATATAGTTTCTTTCTGTTCTATAATACTGTTTATCTCTATTTGACCAAATATATTATAATAAATATTATCTCTCTTATACATATTACCACTCCTTAATCAATAAACTCTATTTATCTAATACTAATTTTAACCATATCTTCATCTGTTACAATATCTACTAAATCAAAAGGCTCGCAATATTTTACCTCTTCAAGCATAAAAACAATATATCTAAATAGATTAAATGATTCTTTTAATTTATATGACTTTTTATTAATTTTTATATTTTTATTTGGTAATATAAAACTTAACACAGCTAATAAATCTTCAATACACTCCAATAACCCCCAGAAAACAATTAATGGTATTGGTATGACTATTCTAGTTTTTTTAGATTTAATTTTAATCTTTAGTAGTTTTCTACTATTCAACATATATTTTTACCTGTGTATTTCCATCCTTTTCATCATTAACTTCAACATCTAACAATGTAGTTTCTTCTAATTCTCCCAATTCCAAAGCTTGTAGAATTTGGTCAAAATCTATTTTATTAAGATTAATGCCTTTATCCTCCATTTTATCTTGCACATTTTCAGGTATTAAATTATTAGCATGTGGTAAAATTCCACCTAGAGCTTTAATTATTTTTAGAGGAATATTTACATTTACTTTTGTTTCACCTTTCTCTGTGACTACTCTAATTTTTAGAAACTTAGGTTCTAACTTAGGTTCTTCTGTAATTGTTTTTTCATAAGATTTTACTTCTTCTTCTACACCTCTTAGTGCTTCTAATAATTCCATTCCTTCTTGTGATGATATCTGACCTTTTTCAATCATTTCTAATATCTTCTTTTCTTCACTCATAATAAATACCTCCCTATTTTATTTTTAATTTTTTTATTTTTTCCATTGCTTCTTTTGTTGTTAGTTTGCCTTCTGCTAAAGCATCTAGTATTGTTTGTTTAACTTGCTTAATTTCTTCTACTGCTTCTTTTTTAACTTCTTCTAATTCTCTAGTTTCGCTTATTTTTTTATTTTGCCCCTGTAATCCTAATGACTTAATGACAGAATCAAGTTTACTTCTTACAGTTGGATATGAAATTCCTAACTCTTTCTCTACATCTTTTATGTTTCCTCTACACATAATAAAAGTGTTAATAAATTCTAATTCATCTTTTGGAAGTCTACAAAAGTGACAAGGTTGAAATTGTCCTTCTATAGCTGTTGAACATTTTGGACAGTTTAATTTTGTTATAGCTAACTTTTCCCCACAAACGGGACATTTACCTGGTGCTTTATATTTCATTTTCTTTCACCTTCTAATTTAGTAATCATTTCTTTATATTAATAATATATTATATATGATTGATTTTGTCAATAATATATTTAATAAAATTAATAATGATATTGATAATATTAATTTTATTATTAATATTATCAATATCATTATTATCGTTTCATATTATTAGTAAGTATATTTACTTTGGGGTTTGTAAAATTATTTATTCATAGCTCATATTGCAATTACACCATAATATAAAATGAGGCTGTCTTATAATACATTTTTTATGTCAATAGAAAGATAGACTAGGTTTAGCGGTAAACGAAGCCAGGACGGCGTAGTGCATACCCTTTAAACAGGACGTTTAAGGGTATGCATAGCTAAACCTAGTTTATCTTTCAAAACCTGTAGCCCACAGAAAAATGTATTATAAGACAGCCCCATTCAGACTGCTTTACTATTAAATTTTCATTGTTAAAGCTATTCTTTTCTTTTTAGTATCTACACTCATTACTTTTACATCAATAACGTCACCTACTGCAACAACTTCTAATGGATGTTTAATATATTTGTCTGCCATTTGAGATATGTGAACTAATCCATCTTGATGTACTCCAATATCAATGAATGCTCCGAAATCGATAACATTTCTAACAGTTCCTTTTAATATCATTCCTTCTTGTAAATCTTCCATTTCAAGTACATCTGTTCTAAGTATTGGCTTTGGCATCTCTTCTCTAGGATCACGCCCTGGTTTCTCTAACTCTTTTATAATATCTTCAAGAGTAGGAACTCCTATTTCTAATTTATTAGACATATTTTCCATATTAATGTTAGATTTAATATTTTTAATTTTATTATCTTTAAGTTCTTCTATATTACTACCTATTTCATTAATTAATTTTTTACTTGCATTATATGTTTCTGGATGAACCCCTGTATTATCAAAAGGGTTATCTCCATCTGTTATTCTAAGGAAACCTGCACATTGTTCATATGCTTTTGGACCAAGTTTTGCAACTTTTAGAAGTTGCTTTCTATTACTAAATTTACCTTGTTCTTCTCTATAAGATACTATATTCTTAGCAATAGTTTTACTAACTCCTGATATATATTGTAATAATGATGGAGAAGCTGTATTTAAGTCTATACCTACTTTATTAACACTATCTTCAACTACACCTGTTAACGTTTCACCTAATTTCTTTTGGTTCATGTCATGTTGATATTGTCCTACGCCTATTGATTTCGGATCTATTTTTACTAATTCTGCTAATGGATCTTGTAATCTTCTACCAATAGAAACTGCACTTCTTAGAGCAACATCAAACTCTGGGAACTCTTCTGTTCCAAGTTTAGATGCCGAATATACAGAAGCTCCTGCTTCATTTACAATAATATAATGGATATTTTTATCAATTTCTTTTAGCATATCAGCTACAAATAGCTCTGATTCTCTAGAAGCAGTTCCATTACCAATTGCAATAATATCTACATTATGCTTTTGGATAAGCGCTTTTAATTTAACTTTCGCCTCTTCTACTTTACTCTGTGGAGGTGTAGGATAAACTACTGTAGTAGCTAATACTTTACCTATTCCATCAATAACAGCTATTTTACATCCTGTTCTAAATGCAGGATCAAGAGCAAGCACAACTTTATCCATAATTGGTGGTTGCATAAGTAATTGTTCTAGATTCTTACCAAATACTTTAATAGCTCCTTCTTCAGCTTTTTCAGTTAAATCACTTCTAATTTCTCTTTCTATAGCTGGAGCAATTAATCTTTTGTAACTATCATCAATTACATCTTCAAGTATTGGTGAAGTATAGACATTATTTCCTCTTATAATTTTATTTCTAAGATATATTGTTATCTCTTCTATAGGTGCGTCTATTTTCACTGATAATATCTTCTCTTTTTCACCTCTGTTAATAGCTAATATTCTATGTGGAGCAATTTTTCTTATTTCTTCTTCATATTCATAGTACATTTCAAAAACTGACTCTACCTTATCATCTTTGGCTTTTACTATTAATTTTCCTTTTGTAAAAGATTTTCTCCTAATCTCTTTTCTATAATCAGCTTCATCAGAAATAATCTCAGCTAATATATCTTTTGCACCATCTATAGCATCTTTAACTGTATTAACACCTTTTTCCTCATTAATATGCTCTTTTGCTACATCTTCCACTGGATTATTAAGATTCTGCATCCATATTTTCATAGCTAATGGCTCTAATCCCTTTTCTTTGGCAATAGTAGCTCTTGTTCTTCTCTTAGGTCTGTAAGGTCTATATAAATCATCTACTTCGACTAATGTCTTAGCGGATAAAATATTAGTTTTTAATTCATCTGTTAATTTACCTTGTTCCATAATGCTAGCAATAACTTGCTCTTTTTTACCTTCTAGATTACGCAAGTACGTTAGTCTATCATAAAAATCACGTAAAATCTCATCGTTAAGAGATCCTGTCATTTCTTTTCTATATCTAGCTATAAAGGGAATTGTATTACCCTCATCAATTAATCCAACAGTCGCTTCCACCTGCCACTTCTGTATATCAAACTCTTTCTCCAATGCTTTCAAAATATCCATTAATTACTTGCTCCTTTACTATAAACTCTAATAATTATTATATAGTATTAGAAGTTATGGTACAAGCTTTCCCTACAAATAAATAGCTATTAATATATTATTATCCAGTTTTAAATAACCTCCATTAATACAAACAAAAAGACAACAAAGCAATCTACACAAAGTCATCTTTTATCTTTTAGAATATCTTTTTCCAATATAAAATTACAGAAGGGTATATGGTATTATAATAACGCAGACCGACCGCTTCCCAGGGTAAGGCAAGTTATTCTAATACCATATACCCTGACCAATACCATACTACAATCCAATACTCATACATCAATACCCTAACTAACAAAAAAATATGCATTAAAGTATAAATTACAATCTGTAATATACACAATAACACATATCATTTTATATCAATTCATCTAAAATCTATCCTTAAACCCTTCATGAATAGCATTCATTGCTCTCTCCGTATCCTTCTCATCAAGAAGTACAGAAATCTTAATCTCAGAAGTTGAAATCATCTTAATATTAATACCTGAATCATATAAACTCTCGAACATTAGAGAAGCAACACCAGGATTAGATGCCATTCCTGCTCCAACTACAGATACTTTTGCTACTTGATCATCATACTCCACTTTCTGAGCACAAAGTCTACCTAGATTATCTTCAATAACTTTCTTCGCATCTTCAAGTACATCTCTAGGTACTGTAAATGAAATATCTTTTGTTCCATCTCTTCCTATTGATTGTAGAATGATATCTACATTTATATTATTTTTAGCAAGTAATGAAAACAGCTCAAAAGCCTTTCCTGGCTCATCTTTAATTCCAACAACAGCTATTCTTGCTACATTTTTATCACCTGCTACACCACTAACTAACATTTTTTCCACTTTACATTCCTCCCTAACTATAGTTCCTTCGGCACTTGTCAAACTTGAACGCACAACTAATTCTACACCATATTTTTTTGCCACTTCTACTGAACGATTATGGAGCACTTTTGCACCAAGTGATGCTAATTCTAACATCTCATCGTAAGTAATCTCATCTATTTTCTTTGCATCTTTCACTACTCTAGGATCAGCCGTATATACGCCCTCTACATCTGTATATATCTCACATTTATCAGCATTTAACGCCGCCGCTATTGCAACTGCTGTAGTGTCTGAACCTCCACGTCCAAGTGTAGTTATATCATCATATCTATTAACACCTTGAAATCCTGTAACAAGAACTATATTACGTCTTTCAAGCTCTGAGTTAATTCTCTCTGAATCAATTCTTTTAAGTCTTGCGTTGCTATATACAGACGTTGTTTCCATCTTAACTTGGAATGCGTTTAATGATATAGCTGGATAACCCAAATTCTCAAGAGCCATAGCCATAAGAGAAACTGATTGTTGTTCTCCAGTTGTCAAAAGCATATCCATTTCTCTTCTTGATGGATTAGGATTAATTTCTTTTGCTTTTGCGATTAACTCATCTGTTGTATCTCCCTGAGCTGATAACACTACAACTACTTTGTGACCTTTTTTATAGTCTTCTAATATTCTTTCTGCAACGTTATAAACTCTTTCTTTGTTAGCTACAGAACTTCCTCCAAATTTCTTTACTATTAACAAGATGCTTCCTCCTCTATTAATCTTATGAAAATAAATTAAAGTTAAATATTATAACGTTTATTATATCTAGCTAAAAAAATAATCCATTAGTTTATGTCCTTCTAAAATAACTTTACCACTTTCTTTACCTGATATTTCATCATAACATAAATTTGATTGTATTTTATTATTACTTGAATATATTAAATATGGTACAGGCTTATTAGTATGTGTTCTAATAGAAAGTGGTGTAGGATGGTCTGGTAAAATCATTATCTTATAATCTTCACCTATATTATCAAGTTCTTCTTTTATATACTTTACTACTTTAGTATCAATTAATTCAATGGATTTTATTTTATTATCCATTTCTCCTCTATGACCACATTCATCTGGAGCTTCTATATGAACATATACAAAGTCATCTCCAGATTTTAACGTATTAATAGCCGCTTCTGCTTTTCCTTCAAAATTGGTATGAATATTTCCAGTTGCTCCATCTACATTAATATTTTTCATATCAGAAGCTATTGCTATACCTTTTAATAAATCAACAGCAGATATCATAGCACCTTTCTTACCATATTTTTCATAAAAAGATTTAAGTATTGGTTTTGTTCCCTCTCCCCATATCCAAATGGAGTTAGCTGGTAATAAACCTTGTTCTCTTCTCTTAATATTTATTGGATGATCTTTTAATAATTCATAACTTAATGTCATCATCTCTTTTATTTTATTAGAATTGTCTCCATTAGGCAAATGATCTTTTATAACTTTTCCCAGAATATCATGAGGAGGAGTAAGTTTTACATTCATACTACCATTATCCCATATTATAGCATGTCTATAGCTAGTTCCAGGGTAAAATCTAATTACTTCACTTGCTAAATGTTTTTCTAGATAGTGTAAAAGTTCTTGTGCTTCTTCAGAAGATATTTCATCAGCACTATGATCTATAATTGTTTTTTCATCATATAATTCATCTTCTGATAATGTTACAAAATTACATCTAAAGCTTACATCACTATCTTTCATATTTACTCCAATACTTAGAGCTTCTAATGGAGAACGTCCTGTATAGTATTTATTAGGATCATATCCTAACACTGATAAATTAGCAGTATCACTTCCTGGAGATAATCCATTAGGTATTGTATTTACAAGTCCAACTTCGCCCATTCTAGCTAAATTATCCATATGTTCTTTTCTAGCAACTTGTAACGGAGTTTTATATCCTAATTCTTCAATAGGTTCATCAGCCATACCATCTCCAAGTATTACAACATATTTCATACTATTTCTCATCCCTTCAATCTATTACTATTATTTTTCTATACGAATAATACTGTTTACTTGTGAAATAGACTCCATATTTTTAATCTGATTTACCTTTTCTGATAATGTTTTTTCTGTATCTGCTTGTGTAATAAATGCCACTTCCTGCATTTTATTATTTCCTTTAATATATTCCACATCTCCAAATATATTATTAATAGTATCTTTTACTTTTCTATCACTATGTGATGCTACTCTAATAAAGTATCTTGATGAAATGTTTTCAACACTAGTCAATTTCATTTTCTTAGTGCTCCAGAATGATACAATATTAGTTTCCAGATGCTTCACAGCGTCTACCATATCTGCTACAACTGCACTTGCTGTAGGTAACTTACCTGCTCCTTTTCCATAGAACATAACATCACCAATAACATTACCTTTAACGAATATAGCATTAAATACTCCATTTACATTAGATAGAGGATGTTCTTTTCCTATCATTATGGGAGATACCATTGCGTATACTTTATCATCTTGTTTTTTACTTGTTGCTAATAGTTTAATATCGTAACCTAATTCTTTTGCATATGCCATATCTATATCTGTAATTTTTGTTATTCCTTCTGTATATATATCTTCAAAATCAACATGCATACCGAATGCAAGAGATGATAATATAGCTATTTTTCTACAAGCGTCATATCCTTCTACATCTGCTTCTGGGTTTCTCTCAGCATATCCTTTATCTTGAGCTTCTTTTAGAACTGTTTCAAAATCTAGTCCTTCATCTGCCATCTTACTTAATATAAAGTTAGTTGTACCGTTAAGGATTCCAGTAATCTCATATATTTCATCAGCAGTTAACGATTGATTAAGAGGTCTAATAATTGGTATACCTCCACCTACACTTGCTTCAAATAAAAAGTTAATATTTCTATCTTTTGCAATCTGTAGAAGTTCTGCTCCGTGTCTTGCCACTAATTCTTTATTAGAAGTTACGACACTTTTGTTTTTTAGTAATGCTTTTTTCACAAAAGTATAAGCAGGTTCTACTCCTCCCATTACTTCAGCAATTACTTTCACATCAGGATCATTAAGAATTACGTCATAATCCTTAGTTAGTATTTCTTCAATTGGATCTCCTTTAAAATCTTTTAAATCTAAAACGTATTTTAAATTAATTTTTTTCCCAGCTTTTTTATTAATACTTTCTTTGTTAGTTGTAAGAACCTCTACAACTCCTGAACCAACAGTTCCATATCCTAATATTGCAACATCTACCATTTAATTTCACTCCCTAGCTAATATTTTAACTTGATGTATGCCCTCATATCCTTCCATATTTGTAATCATTTGTCGAATATCTCCTGACGTAGGAAGTATCTCCATACTCAAGGTTATATTGGCAACACCATTAATTGGTATAGTTTGATGTATCGTTAGTATATTTGCCTTGTAATCGGCAATAATATTTAATACTCTTGACAATAGTCCCGGTTCATCATCAAGTTTCAGAGCTACAGTTATTGCTCTTCCTCTTGAATTATCATAGAATGGAAATATTGTATCTTTATATTTATAAAAAGAGCTTCTACTAATTCCAACTGTATCTACAGCTTGTTGAATTGTTATAGCTTTTTCTTTTTCAATTAGTTTTTTTGCTTGTACAACTTTTAAAAAGACTTCTGGTAATGCCTTTCTTTTAATTATATAATAATTAGCTGTATCTGGCATATAATCATCACCTTTATTGTTTTTCCTTTAAAAACATTTGTATTTGTTAGGAAGATTATAACATGTTTTATTGGAAAATTCAAGACCTTAATAAAAATTCTATCATAATAGACTTATGTTTTAAATGAATGAAACTCCAATAATTCCACCCCCAGCTATTGACAACTAGCAAAAAAAAAGAAATCTTGTGTTAAAAAACACAAAATTTCTCTTTTTTATATTTCCATTATTAACATAGAGTTAACTGGTCTAGCCATTCCTGCCGTAGAAGATGGGGACGACCCTGGATAATTAAGTTCTATTAATTCTTTGTTCATTATTAGTGCAAGTAAAGATGATGCTCCTCCGTCTACATTAACCATAAATTTAATATCTTTAAATTCTTTTAATGCAATGTCAGCCATCTCAACATAGTTAACACCTGCATTCTCTCTTGTTCTTCCAGAATAAACAACTCCGAAGAATTTATTATCAGAAGTCATTCCAAAAGCTGTTCTTGGATGTCTTGATAACTCATGGATATTACTTTCTTGAGTCTGCATGGATAAAGGACTTAACCAACCTTCTTCTTGTAAAATCTCATTTCCTATTTCTTTATTCTTAAATAAGTTAATGTTATCTTTAACTATAGTTAATCCTCCGCCAAATATCCATTTATAATCTTCGTTCATATCTTTATCAAGCTCTAGGGAATATGATAATTTATCTACATCATAATAACCATTTTCATTTTCTACTAGATGTTGTGATTTAACAAAATCGTTTCCTAACTTTTCATTAATTGATACAACTACTCCAACAGGAGGTACAATGACATTTCCTCTTCTCATAGAAATAATATATTCATTTACAATAACTATATTATATCTATCATGTCCAACTTCTTTCTGGTAATCACTATAATTATCACATGTAGTTCCATTTGACAAATATGGAGTAAAAACTTTTACATCTTTATTAGCTTCTGTATTAACACAATCTTCTTGCCAATTAAAAGTGAAATCATTAACATTGATTTTTCCACCTTTTAATTGTTTATTAAAAAATTGGAATTTCCCATCCTCCGTAAGACCTATACATGCTTTATTATACAGAGGAAACGTTTCATTTATATGGTCATCACTTTTGTAGTATTTATAATCCATATGCCCACTATTAAACTTAATCTGTTCTTCTTTACGATCTTTTCTTATATTGTTATAAAGTATACTAACTTTTGGTGTTAAGAAGAACATAAAGTTAAATAATAAGTAGTTATTATCTAGATTGTTTGTTTTGGCTATACTTCTAATATCATTAGAATCACTTTTATTTTTTTTGATTATAACTTCTGCTTGTGCCTTTCCATCTAAAATAATACCATCAATAGTAACACAGTTTTTATTTTCTTCTGGAATAGGATCAAATGAAGTTACTTTCATATTATCTAAATCATAATATCTTTTGAAATAATTAACTTTATCTGATTTTTTATTAATGTATTCTACTAATCTTTTATCTTTTTTATTGATAAAATCTGAATAATTAACAACATCATAACAAGGCATTTTTTTCAAGTCTTGATTAGTATCTTCTGTAGAATATATATTAAAGAAATACTGTGGATATTTTCTGTAAAGCAAGTCTATATCCGTTAATTCGTCGTTATCATAATTATTTTTCTTACATATTTGACTTAATTGATAAAAAGTTAATTTGCTTCTTTCATTATGGATAATATAATTGTATATATTAAAATTCTTAGGAATATATACAATAGCATAATTATATATTCCGTCTAATAATAATGTTATTTCTCTTACTCTAAAAGATTCTATCTTAGTCATAACAATACTTTCAATATTAAAATCTTTTATACCCATTAATGCATGTTCTCCAAAACCTAAAGCAAAGATTTTATTTTCATTAATCAACTTTTCAATTTCATCAACATATTTACAGTCTAATTTTTCATAATCAAATCCATATTTTGAGCTAGAATCAATTAATATTTGTATTTTACTATCATCAATCAATTGATTGAAAGCGTCGTCTTTAATATTAATAAAATGTTCATATGACGCTATATTAAGATTTGGCTCTTTTTTTAATAGGATGAAGATTTTCTTGCCATTTAAACATAAATCTTTTATATAGTTTATTAGTACTGGTAATTGCTTATAGCTTTCTGGTACTATCAGTAAAGCCTCTTTTTCTTGAAGAAGCTGAATATATTTATCACTTTCATCAATCAAAGTGTTTTTCTCTATATTATTATCATCATAAAAAATTAAGTCTGTTATATGGTTTACATCTTTATTATTTTCATTAATATACTTAATCTCTTCATTTATATCTGTTGTATAAGAACTATTTTCTAGATATTTGGCTCTTAAACTAATAATATCATTGTAAAGTTCTTCATCTGATTTATCATCATGCTTTTCCATCTCATATATATAAGAATCAATTTCTTTTATATAAGTCTCATATGTATCTCTGTTAGATGAATTTAATTGCTCTTTCATCCAGTGATCTATAACAATTCTATTTTCATTAGTTACGTCAATATATATATCAGAAAACATTAGATGATAATAACTGTTATAACCTTTATTTAATTTTCTTTTTATACTACCATATTTATAGTTCGTATTTACTAATTTATTGAAACACATAGTTATCTATCCTTTATGTTTTTTATATTCATTTTTAAATTATTAGTTCATATTTTATCTAAAATAATTTTCAATTGCTAATTGAGTACTTACGTTTTTTATATCATTAATATCTAATACGCTTAATCTTCTAAACGATACCCAACCTGGTATATTATCTTGTATTTCTGTTTTTATTTCATCATATAATATACTGTTGAAATCATTAATAAGTCTACCTGTTAAAATTATTTCATCTAAATCAAGTAATACTATAACATTAGATAATAATTGCCCTGTTAACTTAGCTATTTCTATTAAGTGCTTCCTTATTTCTGCATTACCATTTTCAACTTCTTTTTTAATTGTTTCATAATCTAACTGGTACTTTTCTTTCAATGCTCCAATAGAAGCTTCAGTAGTTAAACAACCTAATCTACCGCATTTACATTTTTTAATATCTGTGTTTCTGTATATTCGTGTATGTCCAAACTCTCCTGATACATTATTAGTACTAGATAACAATTCATCATTAAGTACGAATGATGCACCAATACCACTATCTAATTTTACTAGCATAAAATTCTTTGTTTTATTGTATCTATACTTTTCTACAATTGCTGTTCCATTTACATCATTTTCTAGAAGAATTGGAATACCTAAGTACTCCAATTCTTCTTTAATATTAACATTATAAAGATTAAGATCAACGGCTTTAACAACAATTCCTTCATCTGCATTAACAATACCTTCAACAGTAATACCTATACCTTTTATATTATCTACATAATCAAAGCCATTTAGCATATGTTCAATACTTTCTTTTAGTATATCAATTACATTTATGTCTTTTTCTATATCTTTCTTTGTTGATAATATAACTTTACCAGAAAAATCTGTTAGAATTGTCCTAATGGAACGAACTGATATCTCTACTCCTATAACAAACATTCCAGATTCATTAATGGATAATGCCATAGGATTTCTGCCTAAAGCCTTTTTTTCTAATGTAACTTCATAAATCAGTTCTTCACTTAATAATTCTTTTGTAATATTAGTTACTGTCTGAGTAGACATATGTGTCATTTCTGCAATTTTAGCACGATATATGTTTTTTTCGGTGTATATTATTTTTAACACCTTTTTTTTGTTTTTCTGCTTCATGATATCAGGACTTGTCAGCTTTGCCATTTCTTCACCTTCTATTATTATAATTAGTTGCTAAATATATTTTTAGCTCCTTTAACTATTTCGTCCATTCCTTCTTCTGGAGTTAATGAACCGTAAGCTATTTTTTCAATTGTTGCAGCAATTAAATCAGATAACTTTGGATATTCTTCAATTGGTGGACGTGCAACACCATAAGCTAATGCTTTAGCTGCTTCAATGTAATGTGGATTTTCAATACCAAATTCTTGATATTTTTCGCTTTCTCTACCTGATACTGATACAGGTAAGTATCCAGATTTCATAGCCCAGCTAGCGTTTGTATCACCTGTAGTCATCCATTTAATGAAATCAAATGCTGCTTTTTCTTTCTTTTCATCATTATTGAATAAGAAGTAATGGTTTGATCCAAGACCTGTAGCTAATTTTTCTTTTCCTGGTAACATTGCTACTCCAACATTCATGTTATATTTTTTAATGTATGCATTAGCAGCTCCTTGAGTACCATAGATAATTGCTACATCTTTATCAATAAATGGATCTTGTCCTACTGTTAATGGTGCAACACCATCAGTAATGAATTTAGTATATGTTTGTAAAGCTTCTAAACCTTTTTCGTTATTAAAAGTAATTTCTTTATAATCTGGTGATAATAAATCTTGTCCATTTTGCCATAAGAAACATTCCCATGTCCAAGTTGTTCTTTCGTTAAGAGCTATTGGAAGCCAAATTCCTTTATGTTCGTCATTTGTAAGTTTCTTAGCAACATCATATAATTCATCCCATGTAGTTGGAACTTCAGTAATTCCTGCTTCATCAAACATGTCTTTGTTATAAATCATGTATAAAGTTCCTGCTTCAATTGGTACTGAATAGATTTTTTCATCATATTTTCCAGCATTAAGTAATCCTTCTGGAATATCTTTTTTGTACTCTTCATCCATTAATGTTTCTATTTCAACAAGTTTTCCTGAACTTTCAAGAACACCTGTCCAAGTTGGGTAACCCCATAACATATCTGGTAAAGTATCAGAGATAATAGCCGCTTGAACTTTTTGAAGCATTTCTCCACCAGCTGCTACGAATTTTGCATTAACCTTAACATTAGGGTTAGCTTTTTCGTATTCAGTAATGAATTCATCTAATACTTCAGCTTTATCTGCTGAATAACCATGCCAGAATTCAAATGTTACTTTTTCATCTGCAGCTGTATCATTTTCTTGCGTATTGTTAGTATCAGTTTTTTTGTCATCTTCGTTTTTAGTACCACACCCAATAAATACTGTCATTGCTAATGATAATATTAGCATAATAGATATTAATTTTTTCACTTTAACATCTCCTTTTAATTTTTTGTTTAAATCTATTCTTTACTTCCAGAGAAAGCTATACTTTGAATTACTTTTTTCTGGAATACTAAGAATACTAAAATAACAGGTAACATTGTTAACGTTGTTCCAGCCATTAATGCTCCCCAATCAGTTTCAATAACATTTTGCTCTTTAAAATAAGCTAATCCTAATTGTAGAGTATATAATTTTGAGTCACTTACAATAAGTAATGGCCAGAAATATTGATTCCATCCATATATAAATATTAAAATAATAGATGTTGATATAATTGGTTTAGATATTGGAAGTATAATTTTCCATATTATCTTCATAGTACTACAGCCATCAATCTGAGCTGCTTCTTCAATACTATTTGGTATTTGCATAAAAAATTGTCTAAGTAAAAATACAATAAGAGCACTCCATGAAAATGGAATAATAAGCCCATATATCGTATTTAATAATTTTAGATTTTTTAATATAACTATCATAGGTATCATAATTGTTTGAGCTGGTAACATTAGTCCTGATAGAAGAAGTACAAATAGAATTTTTTTACCTCTAAACTCAAGTCTAGCAAATGCATAAGCAGTTAAAATTGATGTAAACAATTGTCCAATAATGATACATACTGTTACAGTTACACTATTACGAAAGAATGTAAAAAACGGAAATGACGTAACAGCTTTATGAAAATTTTCTACATATATTTTACTTGGTATCCATCGAATTGGAATTGCAAATATCTCTTCTGGAGTTTTAAGAGATGTTGATATCATCCAAAGAAAAGGTAATATCATAATTATTGCGCACAGATACAACACTATATGTTTAGTAACTTTTTTAATCATTATCAATACCTACCTTTCTTCTAAGAACTTTCTCTGGATAACTGTAATTAAAGCAGTCATTAAAAACAACACAAAAGCTATTACAGAAGCATATCCTAATTCAAACTGTTTAATACCTACCTTGTATAGGTAAGTAACTATCATTTCAGTCTTACCAATAGGTCCCCCATTTGTTGTAACTTTTACAATATCAAACACTTGGAATAAAGCATATATTGTAGATGAAACAGTTACAAAAAATATTGTTCCTTTTAACTGAGGTAAAGTAATTCGTAAGAATTTTTGAATGCTATTAGCTCCATCAATATCAGCAGCTTCATAAAGTGATTTTGGTATTGATAACAGTCCAGCAATAAAAATTACCATATTATAACCAACACTTTTCCATACTCCTATTACAACAAGAGTTCCCATTGCTAACTTAGGGTCTGCCATCCAATTTTGAGGTTTTATTGAAAATACACTCAACATGGAGTTAACTAAACCATATTTTCCAGGTAAGAAAATCCAAAGCCAAACAACACCTACAGCTACTAGCGATACAATATGTGGAAGAAAATAAATACCTTTTAGTACTTCATATCCAAATATCTTATTATCTAGTATGTAACTAAGAACTAATGAAATACAAATACTAAGAGGTACTGTAATAACTGTGTATATACAAGTATTTTTCAAAGCATTTAAAAAGTTTGGATCACTAAATATTCTCACGTAGTTTTTCATACCTACAAAATCCATATTTGGTGCAAATCCATTCCATTTGAAAAATGTCAAATACACAGAAAATAGTAACGGAAATAAGAAAAATATTCCGAATAAGATGTAAGTTGGTGCTATTAATGCGTAAGCTATATTACTATTTTTTTTCACGGTTCTAACCTCCATTGCACATTAATCAAATCATTTGATTAAATGAATTATAACACCTTTCTTTAGTAGTGTCAACCATTATTCAAATGATTTGATTAATTGTTTTTAGCACATATAACCATAATATTTAATTTTTTTTTAATATTATTATGCTATTAGTATATCCATAATACAATTAATAATAAAAAAATCTTACATTTGTTAAAATGTAAGATTTCTCATTTCTATAAATTTAGTTTTCTAAGTTTTTTATAATTATATTAGATACGGTATTATTCTTCTATTATTTTACCTAGCTCAATTTGTTCTTCTTCTGATATAATTAAATCAATATCAACAATAATAACCATTCTATTGTCAATTTTAGCTATACTTTTAATATATTTTCTATTAATTCCTGTTACTATTTTAGGTGTCTCTTCAATATTTGCTTCATCAATATTTAATATTTCTTGTACTGAGTCAACTATAAAACCTATTTTCATTCCATTTGTTACTGTTACTATTATTTTTGTATTATCATCTGGCTCTTTTTCTTGCAAATTGAATTTTTTCCTTAAACAATATATAGGAAGCACGCCACCTCTTAAATTAATAATTCCTGTTATGTATTCAGGAGTATTAGGTACTTTCACTACCTCTTGATATTTCTCAATTGTTATAACCTTCATTATATCTAACCCATATTCCTCTTTATCAAGTTTAAATATAACCTGTTGCATTGTAGACATATTCTCCACTCCTTCTTAATGTATTGTAGATATCTTATAGTTAGTAATTTAAAATATATAATAATTTTATTTAGCTGCCAACCATTGTAGGTAAGAATTAATAAACGAATCTATTTTACCATCCATAATACTTTGCACATTACCAGATTCTTCATTTGTTCTATGATCTTTAACCATACTATATGGATGCATAACATATGAGCGTATTTGACTACCCCAGCCAATTTCTTTAACTTCGCCTCTTATTCCTTCCATCTTTTCCATTTGTTCTTGTCTTTTTAATTCATACAATTTAGCTTTCAGCATTTTTAAAGCTCTATCTTTATTTTTATGTTGAGAACGTTCATTCTGACATTGGACTACTACCCCTGTAGGTATGTGTGTAATCCTTACTGCCGAATCAGTTTTATTAATATGCTGGCCTCCTGCACCACTTGCACGATATGTGTCAATTTTTAATTCATCTGTATTAATTTCCATTTTAATATCATCATTTAGTTCTGGAATAACATCTAATGAAGCAAAAGATGTATGTCTTCTTCCTGATGAATCAAAAGGAGATATTCTTACTAATCGATGAACACCTTTCTCAGATTTCAAGTAACCGTAAGCATTATCACCATTTATTTGAATTGTTACAGATTTGGTACCTGCTTCTTCACCATCTAAATAGTCTAATATTTCTATTTTATATCCTTTATTATCAGCCCATCTAGTATACATTCTAAGTAACATACTTACCCAATCACAAGACTCAGTTCCTCCAGCTCCTGCATGTAATGACACAATTGCATTATTATTATCATATTCTCCAGATAATAATGTTTTTGTTCTAAGTTCTTCATAATTTTTTATAAACAACTTCAAAGAAGAAACTACTTCCAATATTATATCTTCTTCAGCTTCTTCTAATCCCATATCAATAAGTGTTTCTATATCTTCATACTCTTGTACTAGATTTTCATATTCTTGGATTTTATCTTTTAATCCTTTTATTTCTTTTAGGACTTTACCTGAATTCTCAGCATCATTCCAAAATTCTTCTGTAGCAACTTGAGCTTCCAGTTCTTCTAATTTATTTTTCACATTAGATAAGTCAAAGTGAAACACTCATTTCGTCTAATTTTTCCTTATATGATTGTAGCTCTATCTTACTCTGTTCTAGTTCTACCATTTTATCACCTCAAATTATTATAATAGTGGTTACTAATTTCTACCACAACAATGCTTATACTTCTTACCACTTCCACATGGGCAAGGTTCATTTCTTCCTACTTTTCTTTCTTTTCTTCTAACAGGTTCTTTAGCAGTTTGTTCACCTCTATTAGTAGAAGTAACTTTTGCCACTCTTTCTCTTTCTATCTTTCTTGCTGTTCTTATACTATATAAAGCTCTTATTGTTGCTTCTTGAATGTTATTTGACATTTCTTCAAACATGTCAAATCCGATAAATTTGTACTCAACTAATGGGTCTCTCTGACCATATGCACGTAATCCTATACCTTGTCTCATTTGATCCATATTGTCAATATGATCCATCCATTTTTGATCTATTGCTCTTAGTAAAATAACACGTTCAGCTTCACGCATCATTTCTTCTTCTTCAAATTCTTTTTCTTTTTCTTGGTACATTTTTACTGCTATATCATATATTTTATCTTTGAATTTTTCTATTGTTATTGATTCTCTTTCTTCTTCTGTTATATTTATTGAGTTAATTGGAACTATCTTACCAAGAGATTCAATAAGTCCTGGAACATCCCACTCATCGAAATATTGTTCTTGTCCTGTATGAGCTTCTACATGTCTATCTATGATTTCTTTTATCATACTCAAGATAAAATCATACATATTGTCCCCTTCAAGAACTTTTTTTCTCTCTCCATATATTATTTCTCTTTGTTCATTCATAACTTGGTCATAATCTAGTAAATGCTTTCTTATTGAGAAGTTATTTCCTTCTACTTTTTTCTGTGCATTTTCTATTGCGTTAGATAATATTCCTGCTGCTATTGGCTCTCCTTCTGGAAGTCCTAATTTGGTTACAGTGTTTTTCATTCTATCTGAACCAAATAAACGCATTAAATCATCATCTAGTGAAATATAGAATTTAGATTCCCCTGGATCACCTTGACGTCCTGAACGACCTCTTAACTGATTATCTATACGTCTAGATTCATGACGTTCTGTACCAATAATCTTGAGCCCGCCTACTTCTACAACTTCTTCACCAAGCTTAATATCTGTACCACGACCTGCCATATTAGTTGCAATAGTAACTGCCCCTTTTTGTCCCGCCATAGCTACAATATCAGCTTCTTTTTCATGGTACTTAGCATTAAGAACTTTATGTTTAATACCTTTCTTTCTAAGTCTATTACTTAATTCTTCTGAGAATTCAATTGTTATTGTACCAACTAAAACAGGTTGTCCCTTTTCATAACACTCTGCAATATCACCAATTATTGCATTTACTTTTTCTTCATGAGACTTGTATACTTGATCTGGTTGGTCTTTTCTTATAACAGGTTCATTTGTTGGAATAACAACAACATCCATTCCATATATTTGTCTAAATTCTTCTTCTTCTGTTAGTGCTGTTCCTGTCATACCTGATTTTTTTGTGTATTTGTTAAAATAGTTTTGGAAAGTAATTGTTGCAAGTGTTTTACTTTCTCTTCTTACTTTTACATTTTCTTTTGCTTCTATTGCTTGATGTAATCCATTAGAATATCTTCTACCTGGCATTAAACGACCTGTAAATTCATCTACAATTATTATTTCGTCGTCTTTAATTACATAATCTTTATCTTTATACATAGTGTTATGCGCTCTAAGAGCTAAAATAACGTGATGTTGTATTTCCATATTTTCTGGATCTGCTAAGTTATCTATTTGGAAAAATTCTTCCACTCTTTTGATACCATCAGCTGTAAGAGATACAGATTTTGCCTTTTCATCTACTACAAAATCTCCTTCTTCTTTTATTTCTTCATTTAATAAAGCACTCATTTTGGATATTTCACCAATAACTTTTCCTTTTACTAATCTTTTTGATATCATATCTGCTTGTTGATATAGATGAGTTGATTTACTACTGCTTCCAGATATAATTAGTGGAGTCCTTGCTTCGTCAATAAGAACAGAGTCAACTTCATCAATTACAACATAGTTCAAATCTCTTTGTACCATTTCTTTTTGGTATATAACCATATTATCTCTTAGATAATCAAATCCAAATTCATTATTAGTACCGTATGTAATATCACAGTTATACGCATCTCTTCTTTCATCATTATCAATACCATTAACAATGATACCTACTGTTAATCCTAAAAATTCATGTATTTTACCAACGTTTTCAGCATCACGTTTTGCAAGATAATCATTAACTGTAACAACATGTACACCTTTTCCTTCTAATGCATTTAGATAAGCTGTTAAAGGAGCAACATATGTTTTACCTTCCCCAGTTTTCATCTCAGCAATTCTACCTTGATGCAAAATTATTCCACCTATTAATTGTACTCTATATTGTCTTATATTAATTGTACGTTTAGAAGCTTCTCTAACAACAGCAAATGCTTCAACTAATATATCATCAAGAGTTTCTCCCTTGTTTAATCTTTCTCTAAATTCTGGTGTTTTCATTTTAAGCTGATCATCTGTTAACTTTTCCATTTCTGGTTCTAAAGCTTCTATTTTATCAACTAATGGTAATATCCTTTTTATTTCTTTATCACTATGTGTTCCAAATATTTTCTTCAATAACTTCATATTTTCACCTTCCGATTTATATATTGTTCTATTATTTTCAAATTAACGTTCATTATCAAGTAAATGTATAATATGCATTTAATATCTAAATATACTTATTATTCATTTTATTAAGTATTGTTTTATAAACAACATATGTCCAGTCTGAACTCATTGGCTGATTTCTTTTAATACTAATAATCTCAACCTTATTATTAATTAAAACTTTACTTAGCATACTTTTTTGATAATCTTCGTTTACAAATGTATTATATAAAGATATATTTGTAGTATTTAAGGTATAACTCTTTATCTTTGCATTTATTACTTGTTGTATATAAGAGTATAAACAAATAAATCTATCTTTATTATTAAGGTGTTCATTATTGTCTAATTCACGAAGAACAGTATTATTAAGATAAATAGTACGCATTGGAATAACTGTTTCATTTTGCTCTTGAATATTTTTAGCTTGTGAGACAAATGCTACAGGCATATATAATGCATATATAAGAACTATACCCGCTATAGTTATATATTTTTTGCATGCTTTATTCATTGTGCGTCCTCCTATCTTTATAGTACTTAGTATAAATTATAAGTCCTCAATATTTTACCACTATTCATAACATTATTCAACTTTAACCCAAGTATCTTTATATATTTTTAATGTTATCTTATTGTATAATCTATTATATTTCATAAATTTACCCCGTTATATATTATATCTACATAACGGGGTTTATATTTATGAATATATTTATTTAATTATTCTTTCTAGAATTCTGGTTCAATTAATCCATAATCACCTTTTTTTCTTTTGTATACTACATTAACTTCATCAGTTTCGCTATTTCTAAATACGAAGAAATCATGTCCTAATAAATCCATTTCCATACAAGCTTCTTCTTCATCCATTGGTTTAATAGCAAATCTTTTTGATCTTACTATTTCTATTTTGTTATCATCTTTATTATCTTCTATAGTTTCGCTGATAAATTCATTCTTGAAAGTTCCAATATTGCGATGTTTAGTAATTAGCTTATTCTTATATCTAAGTAGTTGTCTTTCTAATACATCAACTACATTATCTATAGCAGTATACATACTTTCTGCTGACTCTTCAGCACGAATTATGCTTCCTTTTATAGGTATAGTTACCTCTATAATCTGTCTTAGTTTCTGAACACTCATAGTAACATGAACTTCGTTATCTGGAGTGAAATATTTCTCCATCTTACTTAGTTTATCGATAGTTGCTTCTTTCAATGCTTTAGTTATTTCAATATTTTTACCGCTTATAATGTAGCGCATACTACCAACTCCTTCCAATTGTACATAAATCTTGTAAGTTATATTATTAAATATTTGTCTATACTAGTATATTCGATATTCACTTAATAAATCCTTTTTTACTTCAATAATTTTATATTTACTCTTATTCTTAATTTTCTGTTGTTTATTGAATATAATGGTTTTTTTATGTGGATATTTATATAATTTATATGTTTCGTAAACAAAAAATCTGTGGATAATGTGTATAACTCTGTGAATAACCTAATTTCCCATTATTTTTTATTAATATTATGTGGATACTTGTCAACAATGTAATTTTATGTTAACTATAATTTTCTGACATTTTTTTGAAAAAGATTAAACCTTCTGCATAGACGATTTCAATCAAAGTAGGAATACTTTTTATTACTGCATAATTATATCATTGATAATTAAAATATGTTTTTTGTTATTTATCTTAAATAAGTAATTTAGAATTTCATTATGACTATGCTAACGAAGTAATGGGGTTTATAACATTGTGAATATGTATATAAATGTATATTTCTTATATTGCTTATCGAAGCTACTTTATGCTAACTATTGACATATATTCTTCCAATATGTTATTATATAAACCATAATTCGCGAATTTTCTATTTAGCAAAAATCTTTTATAAAATTCAGGAGGATAATATGAAAAAAATAAAATTTATTTCAACTTTTTTAACTTTAATCATTATTTGTAACACTTTAATTGTACAGGCTAAAGATAATAACATAACAAATGTTGTTGTAGATGATACTACTATAGTTGTTGAAACCATATTAGACAATAACGAACAAAGAATTGTAAAAACTATAAATGATTGTGAAACAACTATTGTTAAATATGATAAATTAAATAATAGTGTTAAATTAAAAACTTTAGAAAGCAATACTCGTTTCTATGAAAATAAAATTTAAGAAAAATATTTATTATTCCTTATGCGGAATTACTCTTATAACTCTTGGGCTTCTACAAGTTTTAATTTGTATTTTAACTAATATTTTTTTGCATTATTACTTTTTTATTGCACTGCTTCTAATATTAATAGGTTGCTTTAATTATTTTATATATTTACGTAATTACATAGTCATCAATAAAGGAACATTAACTATTCTATCTGATATGTTTTTTTGGAAACGAATTAAATTAGATGATATAAATGATTTAATTATTTGTGATGATGTTATTAAAATATATTATAATAATACTCAAAAGACAATCAAGTTGAAACTCATTAATGACAATGATAAATATAAACTGATATCATATTTAAAAGATATTAATTTTTAATTTAAAATATCATATAAAGCGCCATTAGAAAACATAAAAATAGAACAGAGTATAAATACCCTGTTCTATTTTATTATCTTAATTTAATAATATTACTGTTTCGCTTATTTTATAATTAAACTTTATCTTTCACATTATAATGAGTATGAAGTAATTTATGTGATAACTCACTCATTGGCTCTCCAAGGTATTGCTCGTATAATGCAATAATAGATGGATTTTCGTGAGATTTTCTAATTGGCTTATTCTTATCAATTTCATAAATCGCTTGCATACGCTTTTTAATAATATCAGAATTTCCATGATGATAAGGTTGTCCCCCACCACCAATACATCCGCCAGGACATGCCATAATTTCAATTGCATGTAGATTTCTTGGGTTTCCATTTTTTACTTCTTCTAGTAATTGTCTTGCATTAGATAAACCATGTGCAATACCAATATTCAAAGTAAATTCACCCATTTGTACAGATGCAACTTTTACACCGTCAAGACCTCTTAATGCTTCAAAGTCAACTTTTTCTAGAGTTTCTCCAGTGTGAAGTTCATAAGCTGTACGAGTAGCAGCTTCAATAACACCACCAGTAGTACCAAATATAACACCTGCACCTGTAGATTCTCCTAATGGATTATCAAATTCAGATTCTTCTAAATCAAATAAATTAATATTAGCTCTTTTAATTAAGTGTGCTAACTCTCTTGTTGAAATAGATATATCAACATCTGGATTACCATCCACTTTAAATTCATCTCTTGAAGCTTCGTATTTCTTAGCAAGACATGGCATAACAGATACAACTACCATTTTCTCTCTAGGAATTTCTAGTTTTTCTGCAAAGAATGATTTAGCAACTGCTCCAAACATTTGTTGTGGTGATTTAGCTGTTGAAGGAATATCTATTAACTCTGGGAATTGACTTTCAACGAAGTTAACCCAAGCTGGACAACATGATGTTAGTATTGGTAATGCAACATCTTTATCTCCTGCTAAGAATTTATTAAGTCTTCCAAGTAATTCTGTTCCTTCTTCCATAATTGTTAAATCTGCTGCAAAATCTGTATCAAATACATGATTAAACCCAAGATTTCTAAGTGCTGTTACCATCTGACCTGTAGCAATAGTTCCAGGCTTTTTACCAAATTCTTCTCCAATAGCAACTCTTACTGCTGGTGCAGTTTGTACAACAACTACTTTTTCTGGATCTGCTAATGCTTCTACTACTTTCCATGTATGGTCATTTTCAGTTAATGCACCTACTGGACAGACAGCAACACATTGTCCACAATGAGTACATACTGTTTCTGCTAATGGGGATTCAAATGCTGGGGAAACAACTGCATCAAATCCTCTATTAATACCAGATAATGCACCTACTGATTGAACTTCATTACACATTGTTTCACATCTTCTACACATAATACATTTATCCATATCTCTAATAATAGAAGGTGAATAGTCTTCTTTATAAGTAGATTGTGAATCACCTGTAACTCTTATTTCTCTAACACCAAATTTCTCAGCTAAATCTTGTAAATCACATTGACCTGACTTAGCACATGTTAAACACTCTTTTGGATGATCTGATAATAATAATTCTAATACTGTTTTTCTAGCATCTAATACTCTAATTGTATTTGTTTTAACTACCATTCCATCAACAACTGGAGTTGCACATGATGGTGCTAAGTTTCTTCTACCTTCAACTTCAACAACACAAATACGACATGAAGCCGCTTTATTTACCATTTTTGTATCATGTAAGTCTAAATGACATAATGTTGGAATATCAATGCCTAATTTTTTAGCGGCATCTAGTATAGTACTACCTTTTGGTACTTGTACTTCTTTACCATCAATAGTAATCTTTACTTCTGACATTAGGTTACACTCCTTTTCTAGATTCTATTAAATTCTATATTAAACGTTTTTATAATCATTAATAAATATGTTATTATTTTCTTATAATAGCACCGAATTTACATTTGTCCATACAAGCTCCACATTTAATACATTTTTCTTGATCTATAACATGTGGTTTCTTAACAGTCCCTTCAATTGCATTAACTGGACAGACTCTTGAACATGCTGTACATCCAATACACTTATCTTCTATAATAGTATATTTTAATAAGTCTTGACATTTACCTGCTGGACATGTTTTTTCCTCAACATGGGCTACGTACTCATCCCAAAAAGCGTCCATTGTAGATAGAATTGGGTTTGGTGCAGTTTGACCTAAACCACAAAGTGCTGTATCTTTAATAACACGACTTAATCTTTTAAGCTCGTCTAAGTGTTCCATAGTTCCTTTTCCAGAAGTTATTAGTTCTAATAATTCAGCTAAACGCTTAGTACCTATACGACATGGAGTACATTTACCACATGATTCTTCTTCTGTAAACTCTAAATAGAACTTTGCAACTGCTGGCATACAATCATCTTCGTCCATTACTATCATTCCGCCTGAGCCCATCATAGAACCTTTTGCAATCAAGTTATCAAAGTCAATTGGTGTATCTAAATCTTTGTCAGTTAAGCATCCACCAGATGGTCCACCTGTTTGAACAGCTTTAAATTTCTTACCGTTTTTAATACCGCCACCAATATCATAGATAACTTCTCTAAGAGTTGTACCCATTGGTACTTCAATAAGTCCAACATTATTAATTTTACCTGCTAATGCAAAAACTTTAGTTCCTTTTGATTTATCTGTTCCAATCTTGCTATACCACTGTGCTCCTTTTAATAAGATAACAGGTATGTTAGCAAATGTTTCTACGTTATTTACATTAGTTGGTTTGCCCCAATATCCAGATTCAGCTGGGAATGGTGGCTTAGTAGTTGGTTCTCCACGTTCACCTTCCATTGAATGGATAAGTGCAGTTTCTTCCCCACATACGAATGCTCCAGCACCATATGTAAGTTCTATATCAAATTCAAATCCTGTACCCATTATGTCTTTTCCTAATAATCCAGCTTCTCTTGCATCATCAATTGCTCTTTGTAATCTTTTAATAGCAAGTGGGTACTCAGCACGAATATATACTTTACCTTTTGTTGCTCCAATAGAATAACCACATATAGCCATAGCTTCTACTACACTATGTGGATCTCCTTCTAATATTGAACGATCCATGAATGCTCCTGGGTCTCCCTCATCAGCATTACATACAACGTATTTTTGATCTGCATCGTATTTACTTGCAAACTCCCATTTTAATCCTGTTGGGAATCCTCCGCCTCCACGACCTCTAAGACCAGATTCTTTTATAACAGATATTACTTCTTGTGGTGTCATTTCAGTTAATGCTTTACCTAATGCATGATATCCATCACGAGCAATATATTCATCAATGTTATTTGGATCAATAAAACCACAGTTTCTAAGTGCAATACGCATTTGCTTCTTATAGAAGTCCATATCTTTTGAATCAGCAACTTTTTTGGCTGTTTCTGGATCTTCAAATAATAATCTTTCTACTTTTCTTCCTTTTACTATATGCTCTTTTATAATCTCTTCAGCATCTTCCGGTGTAACTTGAACATAGAATGTATTATCAGGTAATATTTTCACAACTGGACCTTTTTCACAGAAACCGAAACAACCTGTTTTTAATACTTGAACCTCGCTGTCCATGCTGTTGCTTTTTAAATGTTCTTTTAGATTATCAACTATTCTGTCAGACTCTGCGGATTTACATCCAGTACCTCCGCACACTAATATATGCATTTTATAGTTAGACATCTTTTTAATCCTCCTAACTTTATTATTCAATAGTTTTATGAGTTACAGGAATAATTCCATCAATTAACTCACCATTTTTAATGTGTTTGTCAATAACATTTTTAGCTTTTTCTAATGTAACATCACCATATACAACTGGCTCACTGTTTGGCATAGTTACTTCTATTGTTGGTTCTGCATAACAGTATCCCATACAACCTGTTTGTGTAACAACTACGTTATCAATACCTTCTTTTGCTAATTCATCTATCATATAATTCATTACTTCTCTAGCACCTGAAGCAATTCCACAAGTTGCCATAGCAACTTTTATTTGAATTAGTTCATCAATATTATCGCCTTTTTCTCTTAATTCTACTTTAGATTGAACTTGTTCTTTAATCTTTTTAAGCTCTTCGAAAGATTTGATTTTTGCCATTTTTCTTCCTCCTTTAGTATATATTGAACATAACATTGTACCCAACAATAGTTCAATATATTAATTAATTATATAAGTTTAATTATTAGTGGTAATACTATTATTATAAACTTATATTAAGGACACAATTTAATATTGGTTATTTGTATTCTGCAAGAATATCTTTGACCATATCAGGTGTTACACGGCCATAAACTTTTTCTCCAACCATTACTACTGGAGCAAGTCCACAAGCTCCTACACAACGAAGTGATGTAATAGAAAACTTACCATCTGGTGTTGTTTCACCAACTTCAATACCAAGTTCTTTTTTAAGCTCAGTTAATACTTCATCAGCACCTCGAACATAACAAGCTGTACCCATACAAATTGCAACATCATGTTCACCTTTTGGTACCATTGTAAAGTAAGAATAGAAACTTACTACACCAAATACTTTTGCTGTTGAAACCTTAAGTTTTTTACCTACAAATTTCTGAACTTCTTCTGGTAAGAAACCAAAAATCTCTTGTGCTTTGTGTAACACACGAATAAGTTCTCCTTTTGTAGTTGGCATTGCATCAATATACTGTTCCAATTCTTGAAACTTTTCTTCTGTTAAACCTGCATTGACTGCCATTTGCTTACCTCCTTATTATACAGTGTAAATTATTAACAAATTATTTTGAATTTATTAAACAAATTACTTTATAATATATATATATAAATTGAACCTACTGTTATAGATTACAAATTATATTCTGTTATTATATAAAACTATTAATCATCTCAATACAATTCAATTCAATTTATAAGAGCATTAAAAATTGATTTTATATTTTTAGCATCTACTTCTAAAAAATTATGACTAATACCAATGTACCCTAGTTCATGTGCATCTGAGGACTGAATAATTTTATAGTTTGTGTATAATTTTATATATTTATCTAACTGAGAAAATCTAGAAATTTCTAATATAGAAGTATTAAGGTCGTCTGGTATCATCCCTAAATTTGATATAACGCTATAACTTGGTCTGTCAATATGTGCCAAAATGGCGATACCATTGTATTCATGTATTATGTCTATAACTTTATTTAATGATAATGCGCATGCAGTCATTAGAAATTTATCTAGTTCTTCTACTACATCGTCATTTTCATTTAATATAAGTTGAGAACCAAATATATCAGCTTTATTTTTAATATTTGGTAATCCTTTAAATATTTCGGTTTGGATATTGTATACGCTTTCTAAGTCTAGAAATAATCCAACCACGTGTATTTCTTCTTTTGTTTCTATTTCAATTCCTGGAATAACAATAATGTCTTTGTCTTCAGCTACTTTCATCACCGCTTTAACATTTTCACAAGTATTATGATCTGTAATAGCAATAGCATCTAACTCATTCAACAAAGCCATATTTACTATATTATTAGGGGTCATACTTTCATCACCGCAAGGTGATAGTGCAGTATGAATATGGAAATCATAGTATATTTTCATAAAATCGCTCCATATCCTATTACTAATATTGTTAATATTTTATCAATATTAAATAAAACCACAATAAATATTATAACAAAAGTCCTATTATAAGTAAAGAATGTCTAATTTATTTTGACTCTTTTATTATACCATGAAAGCTACATTTTTCAAGAAAAAAACACAATCTTCTGTGTAAATTATAACCATATATACTAAGTAATATATGGAATTGGGCATATATTTTATGTAATATTACTTTTACTTATCTATTTTAATCAATACCTATAACTATAATCATTTGCTATAATAAAAAATAACATTCTTAATATAACGATATTGTTAAATATTAGAATGCTATTTTTATTAATTAAATATGTCATTACATTATTTACTTAGTCACAAGTTCTTCAGAAGTTTTATTTAAACTTTCTAGTATTTTATTTCCTTTTTCTGACAAAGATATATATTGATATGTAAGAGATACTGCACTTTCTGAAGTACTATAATTTTCTTGTGTAATTGCTGAGAGATTATTAGCTGAACCTACGATATTTTTATTTTCTTCAACAATATCAATAATCTTCTTTGATAGTAAATCAATATTTTTGCTATTGTCTATAGTACTATTTTTAACAGTTTCAAATATATTCTTAGTATCTTGAACTAATGTATTTTGCTCTTTGCTTATTTCATTTAATTTTTCATAAGAATTTATTGATTTATCTGTTTGCCTTTGTAGTTCAGATATAATTGATGTAATATTATTTACTGATTTTGATGATTGTTCTGCTAACTGTCTTATTTCATCTGCAACAACCGCAAAACCTTTTCCTGCTTCTCCTACTCTCGCCGCTTCTATAGCTGCATTTAATGCTAGAAGATTAGTTTGATCCGCAAAACTGTTGATTGATTCAATTATAGCAACTATATTATCTGATTTTTGTTTTAACTCTTGCATTATTTTATATGTTTGAGAATTATTCTTGTTAGAAACATCATTATTATTATATAATGTTTTAACAATTTCCATTCCATTATTAATTATTGATTCCATCTCTTTTGATGTATTACTTATTGATACTGATGTATCAGAAGCTTCTTTTATCATTTGTTGAATATTAGTTGTTGACTCAAGCTGACGCTCAGTGTTTTCTGCTCCTTCTCTAGCACCTTCTTTTATTTGTTCTACAGATTGTTCCATATCTTTTGACATAATACTCATATCTTCCATAATGTCATTAAGGTCACTAGAATTACTATAAATAACTTTACTTGTTTTAATTAATTTGTTTACCATCTCATTTTGTTCTTCTTTGGATTTCTCCAGATTATCAATCATAATTCTATTTCTTTTCATCATACTATGTAAAATCTTAGCACCAATGTAACTACTAAGTGTAAATACAATTATTATTAATACTATATATAAATATATTGACTTATCTAAACTTGAAATATTATCATATTTCATAAGCTCTATTACTTTATACATTGTTATTACAAAAATAGTAGTACCTGCTGCTACTATTGATTTATATCTTCCTAAGAACACTAACAAAGCTATCATAGGAAACATTCCAGTAAAAGTAGTTAAGCTTTGGCTTGTATAATATATATAAGCCCAACCAATTATCATAGGAATTAAAGTTAAATAAATAGTAATATCTGGTTTTACGCCTTTTTTGTTAATTATAAAAGTAATAGTTATTGTTGGAACAAGTACTAATAACATAAAAATTAATTCTTTTAATGTGCGATTTCCCATCGTGTAACCTAAAAAAGTTTGTAATATCATTAATGATTCGATACCACATACGATATACGAATAATACTTGTACCTTTTTTGTTCATGTGTTATATTATTTATCCCCATCCTCATTACACCTCTACTTATATTAATGTATTCAATTATATTACATATTTTAGTATTTTTCAATATTATTTCAATATTGATAATAACTGATAAAATAAATAATTGTATACAAAAATCATAATGAAAATGAGAGTCAACCCGCATATTTTCTATTAATACTTATAATAACAATTATAGTTAGGATAGTACTTTTTTAAGAAACTGTCCTGTATGAGATTGTTTAGATTTAACAATTTGTTCTGGAGTTCCCTGAGCTATGACCATCCCTCCTTGGTCACCACCTTCTGGACCTAAATCTATAATATAATCAGCCGTTTTAATAACATCCAAATTATGCTCAATAACTAATACTGTATTTCCTGCTTCTACTAAACGCTGTAATATTACAATAAGTTTATTAACATCTTCAAAATGAAGTCCAGTTGTTGGTTCATCTAATATATACATAGTTTTTCCTGTACTTCTTTTACTTAACTCAGTGGCTAGTTTTACTCTCTGTGCTTCTCCACCAGATAATGTAGTTGATGGTTGCCCTAATTTTACATAAGATAATCCAACATCATATAATGTCTGTAGTTTTTTCTTAATTCTAGGTATATTTTCAAAAAACTCAAGAGCTTCTTCTACTGTCATGTTAAGTACATCTGATATATTTTTATCTTTGTACTTGACTTCTAGTGTTTCTCTATTATATCTTTTACCATGACAAACTTCACATGGAACATATATATCTGGTAAGAAATGCATTTCAATCTTAATAATTCCGTCACCTCTACAAGCTTCACAGCGACCGCCTTTAACATTGAAGCTAAATCTTCCTTTTTGATATCCTCTCATTTTGGCTTCAGCTGTACTTGCGAATATATCCCTAATATGATCGAATAAGCCCGTATATGTAGCAGGGTTAGATCTAGGAGTTCTGCCAATTGGTGATTGATCAATATCAATTACTTTATCTAGGTGTTCAAGTCCTAACATATCTTTATGTTTTCCAGGTTTCATCTTAGCTCTATTTAGATCTCTTGCTAATCTTTTATATAATATTTCATTAACAAAAGAGCTTTTGCCAGAACCGGATACTCCTGTAACACATGTAAATATTCCAAGTGGAATATCAATATTAATATCTCTTAGATTATTCTGTGATGCTCCAATTATATTAATCCATTTTCCGTTAGTACATCTTCTAATTGATGGCACTTCTATTTTTTTCCTACCACTTAAATATGCTCCTGTAATTGAATCTTCAATTTCCATAATTTCTTTTGCTGTTCCTTGTGCAACAACTTCTCCACCGTGAGCACCTGCTCTTGGTCCTATATCAACTATGTAATCGGCTTCAAACATAGTATCTTCATCATGTTCTACAACAATAAGTGTATTTCCTAGATTTTGAAGGTTTTTTAAAGTTTTTAATAGCTTTTCATTGTCTCTTTGATGAAGTCCTATACTAGGCTCATCTAATATATATACTACACCAACTAATCCTGAGCCTATTTGAGTAGCTAGTCTTATTCGCTGAGCCTCTCCGCCAGATAGTGTACCTGCTGAACGTGAAAGAGACAAATAATCAAGTCCTACATTTACTAAAAATCCTACTCTAGCATTTACTTCTTTTAATATCTGTTCACCTATCATCATCTGTCTATCATTTAATTTTATATTATCAAAAAATGTTTTAATATCTCTAATAGACATCTCTGTTATTTCAGATATATTTTTGTCATCTATTGTAACTGCTAATGCTATAGGATTTAATCTTGCACCATTACATACATGGCAAGGTGTGTTTGTCATATATGATTCGTATTCTTGCTTCATATAATCAGATGACGTATCTTTATAACGTCTATATAGACTCTCAACTAGTCCTTCAAAAGCAGTTTCGTATTGTCCAGATCCTCTTTCACCTTTATATTTTACAATAAATTTTTCACCTTTAGTTCCATACATAATAATATCTTTTATTTCTCTTGAATATTTTTCATAAGGTGTAGTAAGTTTAAATCCATATTTCTTACCTAATGCTTCAAACATACTTCTAACATGACTATCATCATTTGACGCTGATGCCCAACCTGGAACAACTATAGCTCCTTCACTAATACTTAATTTTGTATTAGGAATTATGAGCTCTTCATCAAACTTCATTTTGTAACCTAATCCATGACATTCTTCACAAGCACCAAAAGGATTGTTAAATGAAAATAATCTTGGTTCAATCTCATCGATACTAATATTACAGTCGGGACAAGAAAAATTTTGACTAAAAGTAATTGGTTCTTTATCAATTACGTCAACTACTAATAATCCCCCTGTTAGTTTCATCACAGTTTCAATAGAATCTGTCAACCTTTTTTCAATACCTTCTCTAACTACTAATCTATCAATAACAATTTCAACTGTATGCTTCTTATTTTTATCTAGTATAATTTCTTCTGATAACTCGTACATATTACCATCAATCTTAACCCTAACATAACCACTTTTTTTAGCTTGTTCTAGTAATTTAATATGTTGCCCTTTTCTCCCTCTTACTACAGGTGCAAGCAGCTGAATTTTAGTTCTTTGTGGTAATTCCATAATAACATCAACCATCTGGTCAATAGTTTGCCTATTTATCTCTTTTCCACATTTTGGGCAGTGTGGAATTCCAGCTCTTGCAAATAAAAGTCTTAGGTAATCATATATTTCTGTAACTGTTCCAACTGTAGATCGTGGGTTTCTACTTGTTGTTTTTTGATCAATTGAAATTGCTGGAGACAATCCTTCTATATTGTCTACATCTGGCTTTTCCATCTGCCCTAGAAATTGTCTAGCATATGCAGACAAAGATTCTACATATCTACGTTGTCCTTCTGCATATATTGTATCAAAAGCTAATGAAGACTTTCCTGATCCACTAAGCCCTGTGAAAACAACAAAAGCATCTCTTGGTATTGTTAAGTCTACATTTTTAAGATTATGTTCTCTTGCACCTTTTATTGTAATTACATTTTTTGACATATATTCACCTCATTTATCCAATCATTTATTTCAATATAATAATATAAATAATTAATCTATTATTAGCTTTATTGATAGTAATAATTATTACCTTAATCCAATATCTCTAACTGTTTCTTTAATAAGTATAGTTCGTCACGTAAGCTGGCTGCTCTTTCAAATTGTAAATCAGCAGCAGCTTGTTTCATATCTTTTGAACATTTTTTTATAAGTTTTTCTAATTCTTCTTTACTCATTGATTCTGGGTCTTTATCTAATTCATAAGTAGCTTCTGATTCAGCCACTTTAGTTATTCGTATAATATCCCTAACTGGTTTGTTAATTGTGGCGGGTATTATGTTATGTTCTAAATTATACTGTTGTTGCAAATCTCTTCTTCTATTAGTTTCTGTTATTGCTCTATTCATACTATCAGTAATTTTATCAGCGTACATTATTACTTTACCTTCTGCATTTCTTGCTGCACGACCTATAGTCTGAATAAGAGCTGTTTCAGAACGTAAAAATCCTTCTTTATCGGCATCTAAAATAGCTACTAACGTAATCTCTGGTATATCTAATCCTTCTCTTAGCAAGTTAATTCCAACAAGTACATCAAATACATCCATTCTAAGATCACGTACTATCTCAATTCTTTCTAAAGTATCAATATCAGAATGTAGATATCTAACACGTATTCCAGACTCTTTCATGTAATCTGTTAAATCTTCTGCCATACGTTTTGTCAAGGTAGTAATTAATACTTTGTTCTTACTCTCTATTTCTTTATGAACATTAGATATTAAATCGTCAATTTGACCTTTTACTGGTTTTACAAAAATTTCTGGATCAAGTAAACCTGTTGGTCTAATAATTTGCTCAGCCATTATTTCTTCCTGTTCTCTTTCATAAGGACCTGGTGTAGCAGAAACAAATAATACTTGATTTAATTTTGTTTCAAATTCTGTAAAATTAAGTGGTCTATTATCTTTTGCCGAAGGCATTCTAAATCCAAATTCTACAAGAGTAGATTTTCTTGATTGATCTCCTGCATACATTCCTCTAACTTGGGGAACTGTCATATGAGATTCATCAATCATAAGTAAAAAATCATCTGGAAAATAATCAAATAGTGTATGTGGCGGAGCACCTTCTGGCAATCCAGTTAAATGCCTAGAATAATTCTCTATACCTGAGCAAAATCCTGTTTCTTTTATCATTTCAACATCATAATTAGTTCTCTGAGCTATCCTCTGAGCTTCTAATAATTTATCTTGTTCTCTAAATTCTTTTACAACTTGGTTTTTTTCTTTTTCTATTGATTTAATAGCTCTTTCTATTTTTTCTTCAGCAATAACATAATGAGATGCAGGAAATATAGCAGTATGATCCATATATCCTAATATTTCTCCTGTAATTACATTAATTTCTGTAATTCTATCTATTTCATCGCCAAAAAGCTCAACTCTAATAGCTTTATCAGAAGATGTTGCAGGAAATATTTCTATAACATCTCCTCTAACTCTAAATGTACCCCTAACGAAGTTCATATCATTTCTCATATATTGTATATCTACTAACTTTTTTAATATCTCATCTCTCTCTTTAATCATTCCTGGTCTTAATGATAACACCATATTGTTATAATCTATAGGGCTACCAAGACCATATATACATGATACACTTGCAACGATAATAACATCTTTTCTTTCTGCTAAAGCAGCTGTTGCAGAGTGTCTTAATTTATCAATTTCTTCGTTTATTGATGAATCTTTCTCAATAAATGTATCAGTATGAGGGACATATGCTTCTGGTTGATAATAGTCATAATAACTCACAAAGTATTCAACTGCATTATTTGGGAAAAATTCTTTAAATTCACTATATAATTGAGCAGCTAATGTTTTGTTATGAGCCATTACTAATGTTGGTTTGTCTAATTCCTTAATAATATGTGCCATAGAGAATGTTTTTCCAGATCCAGTTACCCCTAGTAATGTCTCAAATTTATTTCCGTCTTTGAAACCATCAGATAATTTTTTAATAGCTTGTGGTTGATCACCTGTTGGTTGAAATTTTGAATTTAATTCAAATAATGACATATAATCACCTCAATTTCTATACTTTTCAATTGTATTTTATAACACAATTTACTCTTAAATCATTATATCATATCGCAAAAAAAATGCAAACATATGTTTGTTTTACTAACTAGAAATAATATCCTAACATGATATAGGTTGAATGAAAAACTAAATTCTAGATTGCAAAAGAAAATTCTAGTTAACACGAAATTACTTTTGCACACATATTCCTGTATAATGGGAAGTAACAGTTGATTGCCTGCCTGTGCAGGAATGAGGTCATCATGAATAAAA